>JADJIA010000014.1 GCA_016707285.1 Ignavibacteriales bacterium | reverse complement strand
ATTATTTATGACAAATTCTATACTTTGTCACACCCTTCTGCCTCCAAACCTGGACAGGATCATGCTTCCCGTGTCCAGCGCTTCGGCCCTTCCATTGCATTCCTGATGGTAATTGCAGGGAAACCAAGAATTGCCGATTCTTCCGAAATTGTGCCTGACTCGGAGATGGTGCATTTTGTGCATCCATTTGTAGATTTACATAATCTCAGAACCCAAAAGGTTTCATAAAAATTATATTTTCCGGTAAATTAGTAGCAGAGACGCATCCCATCGCTTTTAGTCCTCGGTGTGTACTAACAATAACCGGATTCCCTGAAAGATACCGCCAATTTCTCGAGAGTCCCTGTAAAATCTGATTAAGATTTCAATATTGTCTATGTTCTCTTCCTGTGCAATGAGACTAAGTAAATACTCTCTTTGGTTTCAGTGATAAAAGTTCAAGAATTTTGAACTTTGAATTTTTTGAAGATTATCGTTGATCACTTCATTTATGGGTGACCCTGTCAGATATATTCTTCTGCTGGGGAATCCTTCCGCAAAGATTTCGTCTGGCATGTTCAGTATATACCAAATTAAATCTGCAAGGTTATCGATCACTTTTCTGTTTATCTTCCGGAACATTGAGATCAAAACACCTGTTTCGTGCTTCCATGTGATAAATTGGTACCCCGGAGTCTTTTTGCCATATAAGCTGAAAGACAGGAATTTGTATCACCCAAAACGACCATGGCATCAGGTTTTTCGGATTTAGAATTTCTCCGTTCTTTGAAAATATCCCCGATTGTTGCTCCAAGGGAAGAAACATCAGAATTCATAAATATGATCGGGCTTTTCTTAAACCCAAATCATCAAAAATATCTCATTAAGTTCATAATCGTAGTTTTGACCGGTATGAGCTAGAAACATGATCGAAAGTTTTGTCAAATGCTTTAAGAACACTTGACAATCTTATGATTTCAGGTCGAGTTCCGACTATGGTTAATACTTTAAGTTTTCTAATCAAATCGTCTATACTTCTTCAAAAATTGTGTCCAGGTTTTCCGGATCTAAATTTTTATGTTCCAAAACAGAGTTAAAAGGTCTGATGGACCGAAGTGTTTTGGATATTAGTGGCGGTGTAATAAATTTGGCATATCAACAATTACAGGGTTTCGCCCGAAACCTTTGTATTCAATAATTTCACTATCACAAATTCTTCTCAACTTTATTTGAGCTTCACCCTGAAGCACACAAAATCTTTCAATTTTGTTTGTGTGATAATGATTACCTCTGATAATACCCGGCTTCGTAAGGGAATAAAAAACCTGTCCGCCGGTGTTTTCTTTAATTATCTCTGTTAAGAATCCCCGTTATCCACCCTTTTTATAAGGTTAAACGGGTAGAAATCCGGTAACAAATAAGTTCTTAATGTATTAAAAAGTGTAATATCAAAATAACTGTTCAGTTCCGGAATTCCTGCTTCCTTCACATATAATCTTACAAAATGTATTTAATTTCTCCAATACTTCAGAAACTTATGTTCTTGCTGTAACTTCAAGGTTATGTTCCGGATTACTTTTTGGGGCAACTATAAAAACTATAGATTTTATTGATAACCTCTAACACATATATAAGTCCAACTGACCCGTCTATCTGAATTTGTGGTTGTTTACCCTCTGCCAAAAGATGACAAAATGTCGCTATAATGAATTATAAAACGGTTTACCGCAAAGGACCGTAAACATTTGGAATAATCAAACCTGTAAAGTTTGTGCCATTTCTTTGGCACCAGTCCACTAATCAAAGTCGGGCTTCTCTTTGCACTCCCTAATATGTAAGAGATTCCTTGAGTGTTGGCGGAAAAAACGATATCAGGTGAACAATTTACTTTTTCAGCCGCTTCACATAGTAATTTTGCCAGGTGGATATTTCGATCAAAAGATATTTTCATCTTCGTGCCGGTTTACCCCGGCAAGGTGAACGATTGTATCAGAATGTGCCAAAATCACACATTTTATTGAATTGGTCAACTCATTCAATCTAAAATCAATAACCTCAATTTGATCCTTCTTGCTTTGTAAAAAGTAGAAGGTTTTACCTTACAAAACCGTCAGAAACTGTAATTCCAACTCTGATCTGCAACATTTACACCACTTCAGTATGTTTACTGCTGAGAGCAGCTTGATCTCATCAAGCCCTGCTGCATCAGATCAATGGTTTCCTGCAAAGACAATCTGTAAGTATTTTCGAGGTATAGCCTTCTGCAGCAAGTTGAATTGGATTCTCCTCTTCATAATATTTACTGTAGGTCGAGTTGCATTAGATTTTTTACACGATAATAGTTATCATATTCAACGGCTTTCATCAATTCTTCTCGGGTTACAAGGGTTTCATGCATTTTTTCACCCTCCCTGATACCGATCGACTTTATGCCTTTGTCATACTTGAAAATATTTTTCATAGCTTCAGCCATATCTGTAACAGTAGCGGCGGGAGATTTCCTGACAAGGATATCACCGTTTTCACCATGTTCAAGAGCGAATATTACAAGCTCAATTGCAACTGGCAGAGGGAGAAGGTATCGTGTCATATTCAGACGTGAGTCACAGTAAATGGCATGTTTCGACTAATTTGCTCTACAAAGAGAGGCAAAACCGAACCGCGCGAATACATAACATTGCCATATCTCACTCCACAAAAAACTGTATCAGAGTATTTTGCCCTTGCTTTGGCAAGCATAAGTTTTTCCATCATGGCCTTGGACATTCCCATGGCATTAATAGGATAAACGGCTTTATCTGTGCTGAGGACAACCATTTTTTTAATATTCCAATGTTCGGCAGCATCCAAAACATTTCGGGAGCCAATAACATTTGTTTTGACCATATCGAAGGGAAAAAACTCTCCTGTTGGCACTTGTTTAAGTGTTGTTTGGAAAGTATAATCTATTCCTCATAACATGGAAATACAGATTCCCCGTCACGAACTCCCCAATGATGAAAGTGCCAATCTTTTATCGTTTTAAATTTATTTCTCTCATGTCGTGTTGTTTTTTCATCAAGACTGAAAATCAAGCAATTTCTTTTGGGTCATTTCCGTTTAGTGCCCTTGTAACAAATGCGTTACCAAATGAGCCTGTTCCGCCTGTTATAAGGATTCTTTTATCTTTTAAAAAGTCTGTCATTTGTTATTCTGTTAGCCTTCAAAATTCTGTGTTACTAACCTTACTCCACCATCAAACCTTACCCCCACTTCAAACCCCAACTTCTCTTTTATAAGTTCAATTGCTGCGAAGGAGTGTTTTACATCGCCGGGGCGGGCGGATTCGTAAATGGGTTTTATGTTTTTGTCGAGGATTTTGTTGAGTTCCCCGATAAGTTCGTTTAGGGAGATTCGTTCATGGCACGCGATGTTCATCACGAGTCCGTAGTCGTCCAATTGTTTTGTGGCAGCGAGAAGGTTCGCGTTCACAACATTTGAGACGAATGTAAAATCTCTGCTTTGTGTACCATCACCGTAAATTACGGGCTGACGGTCTTCTTTCATCGCGGTTATGAATTTTGGGATTACCGCCGAGTATTGTGATGTGGGATCCTGATTTGGACCAAACACATTAAAATATCTGAGGGCGATTGTCTCGAGTCCATAGAGGCGGTGAAAAACTTTCATGTAATATTCACCCGTAAGTTTTGATACTGCATAAGGGGACATCGGGTTTGGTGTCATTCCTTCGTGTTTTGGCAATTCGGGTGTATCGCCATAAACTGATGAAGAGGAGGCAAAAACCACTCTTCTTACTCCTGAACCGCGTGCAGCGTCGAGGAGATTTAATGTTCCACCGACATTCACATCGTTTGTTGAGATCGGGTCGTTTATCGATCTGGGAACGGATGGAAGTGCCGCCTGGTGAAGAATAGCTTCAACTCCGCGCACTGCCTGTGCCACTGTGTGGTAACTGCGGATATCACCTTCCATAAGTTCGATGTCGTTTTCAAGTCCGAGGAGGTTTCTGCGGCGCCCCGTGGAGAAATTGTCGAGTACACGAACGCTGTGCCCTTGTTTCAGTAGCTCAAGAACGATGTTTGAGCCGATGAACCCGGCACCGCCTGTTACGAGAAACTTCATGCTACCACCATTTCATTTTTATAGTTCCACGGATTACACGGATTTAACACGGATTTCACGGATGGGATATTGCAGTTCAAACCATTATTCCCCTCTACTTTTAGGAGAGGGGTCAGGGGTGAGGTGAACTCTGCGACTTCGTGACTCTGTGACTTCGTGACTTTCCTAATCATAAACGCTCATCTACTAATTCTTTGTCGAAGAAGGATTTAACATCGTAGAGTACTATGTTTTTCTTTTTCAGGGATGGGACATCAAGCGATTTAAATTCGTCATGTGCGACCGCGAGGATCATTCCGTCGTATTCTGCACTTTGCATTTTATCGCAGGTTGTGAGTTCCACACCATATTCGTGTTTAACTTCTTCAGAGTCTGCGAGAGGGTCACATATACTAACTTCGCAGCCAAACTCTTTTAATTCTCTTATGATATCGATAACTTTTGAGTTACGGATATCGGGACAATTTTCTTTAAATGTTATTCCGAGTACGAGCACTTTGCTTCCGTGAATTTTGTAACCCCCTTTTATGAGGAGCTTTACAAATTGGGATGCGATAAATGCCCCCATACCGTCGTTTATTCTGCGACCGGCAAGAATCATTTCGGGGTGGTAGCCAACATTTACTGCTTTGTGAGTGAGGTAATAGGGATCAACTCCAATACAATGACCACCTACAAGTCCGGGACGGAATGGAAGGAAGTTCCATTTGGTTCCGGCAGCTTCCAACACTTCCACTGTATCGATACCCATTTTGGTAAAGAGCATCGAGAGTTCGTTCACAAATGCGATATTGATGTCGCGTTGTGTGTTTTCAATTACTTTTGCAGCTTCTGCAACCTTGATTGAGGTGGCGAGATGTGTACCTGCAATTATAACAGTTTTATAAAGTTCATTTACAGCAAAAGCAATTTCAGGTGTGCTTCCGCTTACTACCTTTTTAATTGTGCTTACGCGGTGTTCTTTGTCACCGGGATTGATTCTTTCGGGGCTATAGCCGGCGAAGAAATCTTCGTTAAACTTTAATCCACTCTGTTTTTCAACCACGGGGATGCAGTCATCTTCGGTGCAGCCGGGGTAAACAGTGGATTCATAAACAACAATTGCCCCAGGTTTGATCACACTTCCCACTGTTTCACTTGCCTTTATGAGGGGAGTGAGATCGGGGATTTTAAAATCGTCAACTGGAGTCGGAACGGTAACAATAAACAGATCCACTTCGCGAAGTTCTTCCTTATCGTAGGAATATTTCAGGTGAATTGCTTCGCTAAGTTCTTCAGCCTCAACTTCGAGAGTTTTATCTTCACCTTGTTTGAGTTCTTCAACTCGTTTTGTGTTGATATCGAAGCCGATAACTTTATATTTTTTACCAAATTCGACTGCGAGGGGGAGTCCTACATATCCAAGACCAATAACGCCGATGACGAGTGATCTGTTTTCTATTTTCTGAAGTAGTTGTTTTTTGTAGTCTGACATTTTCAATTAAATTAATTTATTTAGTCTGCTAAGTTATAATATTTGAGCATTTTTTCAATACCAATTTCCATGGAAACTTGAGGTTTGAATGTTAAAATATCGTTAATTCGAGAAATATCACAATAGCTGTGAAGTATATCACCTGAACGAGGAGGGTCATATTTTGGTGTTACGGTTGTTCCGAGCTTCCGGGAGATGATTTTTATCAGGTCGTTCAGGGAGGTTTTTTCGCCGGATCCGAGATTTAGGGGGGACGCAGAGACCGGGAAAGTCACAGAGTCACGAAGTCTCGAAGTCACACCCTTCGGGTTGGTTTCGAAGTCTCTAAGTAAATATTGGGATTCTGTGATTCTGTGACTCTGTGACTTCGTGACTCCATAATCTTGTGACTCCGTGACTTCATCCAACGCTTTCTCATGAGCATGGACGAGATCGGAGATATATATAAAATCACGGGTTTGTTCGCCGTCGCCGAAGATTGTGGGGGTTCCGCCGTCTTTGATGATGCTGAGGAATTTGGGGATTACGGCTGAATATTCCGAAAAGGGGTTTTGCCGGGGACCATATACATTAAAAAACCGGAAGATGACGACTGAGAGTCCAAATGCTGTGTTATAAAACCGACAAAGTTTTTCGCCGAGGAGTTTACTTACTCCGTATGGGGAAAGGGGGTTATCGGGGTTTTCTTCGGTTATGGGGAAGGTTTGTGTATCGCCATATACCGCAGATGAGGATGCAAATGTTACCCGTTTTACTTTGTTTTGATGTGCCGCCTCGAGTACATTTTGTGTGCCCATGAAGTTTACTTCGTAAGTTCCGACAGGATCGTTAAATGATGCGGGAACTGATGCGAGAGCTGCGAGGTGGATTACCGCGTCACATCCTTCCATAACTTCGTTTACGATGGAGGCATTTCGGATATCACCTTCCACTATTTTAAGTTTTCCGGAGATATGGGAGAGGTTTTCGCGTTTTCCTGTGAGGAAATTGTCGAGAACCACCACTTCCCACCCTTTATTTACGAAGTTTTCCGCCATGTGTGAGCCGATGAAGCCGGCCCCGCCTGTTATTAGGAGACGCATATATCAGGATTAGAACACGGATGAGACGGATTTAACGGATTTTCACAGATTGCTTTATTCATCTATCTTGCTTTGCGGTTCAATTCTAATCATTTTTCGGAATTTTTAAATTTTAGTGTCGTAAAGTTACGACAAAATTGTGAAAGGGCAAAGAGCGGACCTCACCCCCGACCCCTCTCCTATAAGGCGAGGGGAGGATTAGGCTTAAGTTTTTGATTGTCTATTAGGTCTGCCAACGAACATCACCTCTTACCAGTCTCCTAAAAGAAGAGGGAGGATTAGGTTTAAGTTTTTGATTGTCTATTAGGTCTGCCAACGAACATCACCTCTTACCAGTCTCCTAAAAGGCGAGGGGAGGATTAGGCTTAAGTTTTTGATTGTCTATTAGGTCTGCCAACGAACATCACCTCTTACCGGTCTCCTATAAGGCGAGGGGAGGATTAGGCTTAAGTTTTTGATTGTCTATTAGGTCTGCAAACGAACATCACCTCTTACCAGTCTCCTAAAAGAAGAAAAGAAGAGGGAGGATGAGTTCAGGTTTTATACTCTATTATTTAATTGCTATGGTTCCCCTCTCCTCCTAGGAGAGGGGTCAGGGGTGAGGTCCTACTTCATAAGCAGGATTTTATGAGTTTTTCGATATTTACCGGCTGAAACATTAATTAGATATACTCCTGAGGGGAGGTTTGAGCCGTCCACTTTGAGTGAGAGTGTTGTTCCAACATCGAGTTTGCCTTTGTAGATTGTGAATATCTTTTCACCTGTTGAGTTATAGAGTTCAACTGTTGTTTGTGCAGTTTCAGGCAGTTTGATGTTTATATTTGTTTCAGGGTTAAACGGATTCGGGAAGTTTTTTATTTCGATATCTTTAGGTAACATTCCGGATAGATCAACTTCCACGATTCCTGAGTACTCAAATTTGCCATCGTTATCGATTTGTTTCAGGCGATAGGAATATTTTGAGGAACCTGTTGGTTTGTCAGAGAACATATAGTATTTTGGGGAGTTGGAAGTGAAGTGTCCCTCAATGAAGCCGATTTTTGTCCAGTCAGAGTTTTTGTCTTTCCTTTCGATTTCGAATCCGTAGTTGTCAACTTCTGTTGCTGTTTCCCAGTTGAGGTTTACTAAATTGTTTCTTACTGATGCAGTGAAGGATACAAGTTCCACCGGGAGGGGAGCATTGGAGGATTTGATTATGTTGCCGGCATAACCAACCGCTAAAGTTGTGGAGCCATCAATAAGTGTTGCACTTAGTAAGTGATTTCCTGTGACCTGAGCAGATTTTGTCCAAGTGGTGCCACCGTCCGTGGTTTTGAGGATAACACCACCATATCCAACGATGATTCCGTTGTTGGCATCCGAGAACCGAACAGATTGGAGATCGTTTGAGGTGATGGATGTTGTGGTACTCCAACTTCCACCATAATTTACGGACTTGTAGATTTTACCTGAATTACCAACGGCCCAGCCAATAGCAGGAGTTGGAAACCAGATGGAGTTGATGGTCCCTGCAGCATTCCCGGCCAAAGTCCATATAGCGCCTTTATCGTTTGATTTAAATACTTTCCCGGAAGTGCCTGCACAGTAAGCTGAGGAAGTGCCCTCTAAAGCAAATACAGTATTCAGAGTACCTGCTACCGGGACTTGATTTGTATCACTCCAGGTTTCACCGCCATCAATGGATCGATAAGTTGTTTGTACCGAACCGGCGACTATGATATCACTTTCATTAAAACATGCCAATTCATAGAGAGTGACTGAAGGAAGAAAGTCTTTTGAGGCTCCATGTCGCTCCGGCATCGGTAGATTTATAGAATTTGGCACCGCGACTAAAAAAAGCTGTATTTGAGTTCGCAAATTTGATGTCCTGGATGGTTGTCCCACCCGCGGCAGAGATGGTTGTCCAATCTGTCCCTTCATTAGTTGATCGGAGGATCAGACCATTATCCTCCGATGCCAAAATATTAGAACCATTAGAGGTGATAGACCTTAGTATCCCTGATGAGTTGGTGGTTGAGGTTTTTGTCCAGGTTAATCCTGAATTGGCACTGTTGTATATTGAACTCCATTGCTTCCAAGTAGAATACTATTTCCTGAGAAATTGCCAGATGCTGATTTAAACCATCTGAAGTGAGAGTAGAGGTAGTACTCCATATGCCGCCATCTGTTGACTTGACAATCTGTGCGGTGGAGGTGAATGCAATCATCAAGTCATTTGCGAGGACAGCAGCATCCTTAAAGCTTAAGCCAGCAAATGTACCCGAGCAAACCAACCAATTTGATCCGTTGTCTGTTGAGTACATTATTTGTTGATCATAACCTACAGCTATTAATTTGCCATCAAATTGTTTTATTGAGACCACCGAACTGGAGCAAACGGGTTCAACAGGCGGAGTGGGTGATGGAGACCTAAACACATACCCAGTACTTGTCCCAATATATAGTTCGCTATTGGAAATTGCGAGTATCGAAGTGAGACTGCCATAATTCGTACTTATTGATAAATCTGTCCAATTGCTTCCACCGTCCGAGGTATAATATACAGCATTTGCTATCCGGGCATATCCTGATAATAAATTAAGAAACTGTACCTGTGCAATACTACCCGATATGCCAGTTGTTGAAACGGCCATCCAGGTAACTCCCGCATCAGTGGTTTTAATAAGGGTTATATCATCCCCAGCCACATATGCAGTGGTGGAATTTATAACAGAGACGGAATTAAGTTTAGAACTAAGATTTGAATTGATATGGCTCCAGTTTGCGCCATTATCGGTGGAGCGCATTATTAGCCCGCTGGCTCCAACTGCTATTATGGTGTTGGTGCCGGGGAAATACCCGCAAGATTCGACGCTGCTCCCCATCGGTTTGGGGTTCAGCCATGTCCAATTATCCTGGGAAAATATTGTTATGTTAAATAAAAAGAGTAATATTGTGCAGTAAGCAACCTTTGTATAATTAGTTTTCACGAAAAGAACCTTGATGAATGATTATTTTTATAATCTCAATAGCCACTCATACCTAACCTGTATTTCAAAATTATAAAAAAATTCATAAATAACCAAAATATTTTGTCGAGGACATTTTATTTTTTCTAAAAATAATTTTAAGTGCAAACTTTATTCCTTCCCAGACCATAGAAATAACAGGCACGAGCAATCGTCGGGGTTCCTGCATGATGCGATAGAGCCAGGCAAAACCGAGTTTTTTGATCCATTTGGGGGTAATTTTGGTTTTTCCGGCGATGACATCCACCATCCCGCCGCAGAGGTGGATTACTCTGACATTTAGATGGTATCTGTGATTATGGGCGAAGAGTTCTTTTTTGGGGGTGGAGATTCCAACGAGGAGGATATCGGAGCAAACTTGTTGATCTGTTCCACGATTTTGTCTTCTTCTTCGGGTGTGAAGTAGCCGTTGATACCGGGGTGGACAGTTTTAACTTTGTATTGATTTTTTATATTTGAAGTGGCGGTACGATTAACTTCTTCGGTAGCTCCGAGGATCATTACAGAATAGTTGTTTTTTGCAGCTTTTTTCAGGAGTTCGAGAGTGAACCAGGATGTGTAGAGTTCGCTCCTTAATTGTTGTCCCATCATTTTCATAAAGAGAAAGAGTCCCCTGCCATCGATGAGAAGAATATCAAAGTTGTTTGTGATCTCGAGCAGTCCGGGTGTTTTTTTTATCAGATATGGTGTTCCAAGAGACCGCCAATAGACTACTTTTTGCTCCCCTGTGTGGATGGTGGAATCTATTTCGCTCCAGAGTTCTTCTTCGGTGAAGTCGGAGATGTTTATACCGTGGAAGTTGATTTTAGTCAGCATAGGGGGTTCAGGATAGTTCCACGGATTACACGGATGTACACGGATTTCACGGATAGGTTATGTGGTTTCATCTCATTAATATCTTCAGTAGTTGCGAATTGAATTTGTCAATTGTGAATTTTTGTTCAAAGGTTTTGCGGTTTTGTTCTCCTAATTTACGGGTTTTTGCGGGATTGGTCAACAGCGATATCAGATTTTCAGGTGCCGGAAGTGTTTCATGATTATTACCGATCATATCAGGGATGGCACCAACAGGATTTGAGAGTATCGCAAGTCCCGCTCTCATCGCTTCGAGAATCACCAATGGCATGGCATCTTTTTTTGTCGGATAAATGAAGATATTGGATTGTTTGTAGAGTTCAATTAAATTATCTCCGATAACACTTCCGACATATTTAACTTTTTTTGTGAGTCCATTTTTATCAATGAGTTGCCGGAGAGCCACTGAGGTGATATTGTTTTCCTCCCCGGCGATTGTACAGGTGAAATCGTAGCCATGTTTGTGAGCTTCGGTAAGCAATTCGATTAGTTCAGGAATTCCCTTGTAGTCATAAAAATTGCTAACGAATAGTAATTTTTGGCTTTCCTCTCCCCCCACCTTAACAAGGAGGGGGGTTGGGGGGGCGGTCTCAAGGAGGGGGGCAATTCCGTTAGGCAGAATGTGGATTTTTGATGGGGATAAAAAATCGAGATCGTAATTTAGCTTTTCCGAGAGGGTGATTATCTCACTGTTATCGAAAGAAAAGCAGTAAAGCCTTTTATAAAATTTTGATTTTTGAGCTGCATCTTTTAATCCGGTGCCGTGCAGGTGGAAAATGATTTTTCTTCTGAAGAATTTCATCAGGAGAATGAAGAGAAAATCTCTAAGAAATGGTGCTCCGGTGAGGGATGGGACAAAATAAACCAGATCGGGCCAAAAAGTCAGAACTGTAAACTTGGTTTTTGTAATGTTCAACAAGAGTCTGAAAAACTTAACCGGATTAAGCTCTCCTGTGCTTTTTACATCTTTAGCATAGCTTAAACCGATAACTCTTGTATTAAATCTTTGAAATAATTCATTGTTCTCGAGCACCGCGCTACACATCCTGGTAACCCCCGTGACAGGAGGTGGAAGTTTTAACAAAAGAAGGAGTTTTTTCATTGTGTTGGATGTTTCATAGTAGAACACGGATGAGACTGATGTAGCGGATTAACACGGATTCTGTTATTTTAAATGTTTTAAGGGTATATAAAGCAGAGAACATTCAGTGCACCAGGTTCTTCAATGACTTTAAAAGATATTCTACAACCATCTCTATCTGAGGGGGCGCTTCAAATACAAACTCATGCTGCCCGTTGAGTATTTCTATAGCATTTTGTGCCCAGAGTTCAACATCATTTTCGAGGACAAAGCCGTTTTTGCCGGAAATAATAAGATCATCGGCTGCTCCGGCATTGGGAGAAGTGATTACAGGTACCCCGACTGAGAGTGCCTCATTTGCTACAATTCCCCAGGTATCGAGACTGGTAGGAAACAAGAGCACTTTACATTTCTGTAAAATGATTGTAATCGCTCTTGGGCTATGTATCCGGCATAAGTGTGATCGATCTCTTGGTTATAACAAGTTTCTTCTCCATATCGCATTTCAGACGACCATCTCCCAAAATCAGCACTTTTATTTTTTGATTCATATTAATTTTTGAGGCGACTTCGACAAAAAACAAAGGAAGTTTTCCTTCATCAATTCTACCTGAGAAAAGCAGATCAAATTCCTTGACCTCTGAGAAATTTGGCATAAAAGGGAAGTTTGAGATTTGCAATGTAAACGGCAAAATATGAATTTCGGGAGACAGGGAATCGGGAATTACTTCCTTGATGTGTTGAGCTGATTTTTTTCCGGGGACTATAAAATGATCAGCATGCCGATAAAGTAATTTTCTTAAAAATTGTGAGGATTTACTCAGTTTGGAGATCGGAAGTTGCCACATGTCTGTGAAAAGAGAAATTTTTATCTTTTTTCGCTTTGCGAAGAGAAAAAGTTTGAGAGTATGTTTATTAACTCCCCCAAGGATAACAATATCCGGTTGAAATTTTTTGGCAATGAGCGTGACACTTTCATTCAATTTAATGAAATGGTGTGGATGATTTAGATGAGGGATTTGCCAGCGATGCCCTTCCACTGCAGTGTCGGTATAAATTACAAAAAACTTCTCACCAAGTTTAGTCCCCAATTCATCATATAAGGGAAGGCGATAAGGAGCGGGGAAATTGGTGACAAGAAGAATTCTCATCCAACTTCTTCCAGTCTTTTATTTATCTTTTCCATGAGTTCAAAATTAACCGAATTTAGATTAAAAATCTCCAAAGCTTTCAATTTCCCTTTTTCTCCAATTGTTTTCGAAAGTATTGGATCATCAAGAACTATCTCCAATTTTGCCTGCAGATCGAGAACATTTCCCGGACTATATACCAACAAGTGTTCACCGTCGTTCAGGATTGAATCCAATTCCCCGGTTCGTGCAACAATTACCGGATTCCCTTTAAGTAGAAACTCACCCAAGCGAAAAGGAACACTGGCTTCAGATTTGGGATTATCAGGACGAGGAATTACCAGACCAAGCGCATTATTAAGATAACCATGGTATTCTTCGTCAGAAATTTTCCCGGTGAATATGGTTTTTTCTGAAATTTTGTACTCTGCTGCAAGTTTTTGAAGCAACGGATCAATTTGTCCCGCCACTATCAGTTTTATATTCGGATATTTTTCAGACAACCCGGAAAATGCCTTAAAAAGTGTTTGAGGTTCATCCTTTTCGTAAGAGTGTCTCCCTCTGGTTGTCCTGTTGAATCCAGAATAGAAAAAATAGTTCTTTGTCTCGGGGAGGGTAATTTTTCCTTTCCAATCCGTTGCGGTTAGGGGATAGAACAAAATCCTCTCTTTGTTGATCCCGATTGAAGCACAATATTCCATCAGTAACTTGCTGATAACCAAAATATAATCGAACCTGCGGATGAATACTTTCTCAAACAAAAACCCGGAATAAAATCGTTTTGCTTCGGGATAAATAATGTGATCAGGATATTCATCAAGCGAAAAAACATAAATGATGTTGCGAACTTTTGACATGGCAGCAAGGAGCAAATTTACAGCACTTAAAAAAGTACCGTAGAGGAAAATTACATCAATTTTATTTATAGAGTTTTCACGATGAAGGTATCCCGAAAGTTTAAATATTCCAGATGTGAGGTTTACAAATTTTTTCAGTTTAGATGTGGGCCATTCAGTAGATTTATGCACATACCGGAATTTCACTCCATCAAACACACCCGATGTGAGTTTGTTCTCACTGTTTTCAACTCTCTCGGTACCTCTAAAGACTATAATTTCGGTCTTACATCCATTCTCTTGAAGTCCTTTGGCGATGTGTAGACAACGTTTTGTCGAGGCACCACCATAAGGGAAACCGTTTCCAAATATAATTTTAACATTGGGGTGAGTCCTGCTCACTTACCCACTTCTTCGTTTTTGGTAAATTGTAATTTTGAGGTTAATGCCGAGCATTTTTGCTGTTTCTTCGGAGAGGCGGATGTAGGTTAAAAGTTGCTCGCGCGTAGAGATATCACTATCGAGGGCATTAAGGTGCTCTTGAATTATATCAAAATCTTTGCGGGAAATAACTCCCGAAACCGAGTTTTCAGGTCCGTTATCGATGATATTTTCTATTGTTGTTTCAATAATCGGGGTAAATATCTTAAAATAATCTTTTTTGTTACCACCGGCTAATTCGAACATTTTCATCGAATCTGCGATGATTGTGGGGAAAAAGTTGGATGCAAAAACCGCTGCGAGATGATAATAGATTTTTAACTCAGGCTTAATGCAGACAGGTTTTAGTTCAAGTCGCCTGGCAATTTGTAACATCATTTTTTCAGCTTTCACAGAAGATGCTTCAATGCAAACGGGAAGGTCCCACAACCTGGTAGCTTTTCTTTCAGGGAAACTTTGTGGAATGTGGAAAGACCCGGTCATTGCACCCATTTTTTTGAGGGAGCTGAGTTCTGCAGTGGTTTTTGATCCAGAAAGGTGCATAAAAAGGGTGGTTTTGAATTTTAGCGGGAGCCCCGCAAGTGTATCCGCTACTTCTTTAATTACAGAATCGGGCACAGCGATTACACATACCTGAAATTTGGAAGTAAACTTTCCGATATCCTTGATATTTGTGGAAATTTCATCCACCATAAACTCTTCGGCGAATTTTTTAAGGGGTTCCTCTGTCCTGTTTGAGGCAAAACGAACAAAGTATCCAACATCAACAAATGCATCCGCAAGTGACCAGGCGACTCTTCCGGTACCAATAAATGCGGCGTCAAATTCCAATAATAACCTCCGTATCCTTAATTATAAAAAGAAGCTGAAAGATATCCCACTACAGATGAATTATCGCCTGAAACATCACCGGAATCGGATCGATGCAAGAGCAAAGAATTTTTTACTCCCGCTCTTTTTGTCGCTTTCATGAGGGCAACCACCAGCCCACCACCGCACGCATGGGTTAATTGTTTTTCAAGATCTTGTTCAAGATTTACGGGATCATATTCAACAATACGGTCAGCAATAACGGAGTCAAGTTTATGAGCTATCGATTTTGGATAAAAATGTGAAAGGTCGCTTGATGCAACCACCAGAGTATCGTCATCCATCACTTCCAACAAAGCGTTTGAAAGTTCAACTATGTTGGCATGAGACTGATCCCCCATCACTACGGGGACAAGCTCAAAGTCGCTGCCAAAAATATGTTGCAGAAATGGAAGATGTACTTCAATCCCGTGTTCATCGCGGTGTCCTGCGGTGCTGCGCATTACTCTGGGGGAGATATCAGTCATCCTTTGTGCAATATTTTGATCAACATTTATCCTGCCGAGCGGCGTTTCATAAGCATCACCGTCATAAATTGAAATTCCTCCAAAATATTCTCTGTGGCTGGGAGAAAGTATGATCACTTTAGTATATTTTTTATCGGCAATATTTTTGTAGGCATAAGCTGCCGTAAGTCCCGAATACATATATCCCGCATGAGGGGCAATAATTCCCGGAATTAATTTTTCTTCAACAGTGGGAACGGGAACCTCACTAAAAAGTCGTGAGAGTTGTCTCTCAAGCTTCTCGGAAGTGGCAGGATAAAACATCCCTGCTACCGCCGGCTTTCTAATCTCTCCCATAAAATTCCTCCTCGCTGAAAACTTCGGCTGTGAAGGCTTGTAGTTGTAGTTGTTTTTGTGTCCACAGTCTGGGGGGAAGACCCGCTTTTTTGCACAGGGCAGTTAAAAACTCATCTTTATCCATATTATGTTCAATTGGAACCTGGGGAAGAAACAGCCCACTTCTGTATCCATCACGGACGATTAGTCCATGTTTTCCCAACACAATACTGTCATAATCGGGCATATCAAAGGGAGGAGAAAGTACCGAAATCTCAATTGAGATATGTTTCCATTCATGTGCCGTCACGGGTGAAAATCTTGGATCTTCTTTTGCCGCAAGAAGTGCAGCTTCTTTAATAGTTTTTCTTAATGGTTCCACACCCTTTATAAAACCGATGCAACCCCGAAGGTCCCCGTGTTTATGAAGGGTCACAAAACATCCACTCATTGTTTCGAAGACGCCCTCATATGGAATTGAAACCACTTCATCAGTAATCCCAAGCGAATGTTCAATCGCGTTTCTTGCCACTTTTAGCAGCAGTTTTTTTTCTTCATCTGTCATTTTTTTATCTCCCGGATTTCAATACTTTTTTTGTCGATAATCAAAAAGAGGAAATCCTTATAAATAAAACAACTTTCGGCAATTAGATTCTCTGTTCTTTTATTAAGAACCATTTTTTTAATCACCTTTTGATTTTTTATGTCAATTGCCAGCAGTTCATTAATGAAGCCGGATTCTCTTGTTCCTCGGTGGGTATTTAGAAAAATCAGACCATCTTTGGAGAAAACCTCGGTTACTTCCTTTAAAGTGCCGGGAGGCATCAATTTTTCCAGATATCCGCCATCATTAAATTTTGATAACGTGAAATTTTCAGGATAAACGAAATCATCGAACGATTCATTTTTTCTTGCTTCTGCAATCATCTGATTAATCGAGTCATCATCTGACGCAGGTTCACCGATTATCTGACCGGTGTCTTTATCAAGCAACAAATATTCCTGTGACTCAAACTTTTGTGTAAAAGCATAAATCCCATAGTCATTACTGATCAGAAAAGAAAGATCGGGTTGTTGCCACAAATATGATTGTTTTTCGAGATCGTAACAAAAAATTCCTTTATGGAAAGGGAGTCCCTGCGATCTGTAACCGTGAAAAATCACCCGTTTATTTTTAAACAATTCAACCCCACTCCAGAATTTATCGGGAGGACTAAATCTATCCAAAAGTATTCTGCCGGTTCCCAATTCAAAAACATGATAGAAGGCTTCCCTTTTATCGGAATCTCTCTCTTCAACAAGGAGGCAGTCCCCGTCTGAAAGAATTAACCTCCAGACAGGAACTTCAAAATCAAATTTTTGTTGTAGTTTAAGTTGTTTGCTAATCCACATAATCAAATTTCGCTGTGAAGTGCCTCAACATCGGGGCTTCCTCTGTTATTTTCATTCCACGAAGATTTTTCCTTTGATTATAGACATCAATTATTACTTCGATCATATAGTCGAAATGACTCTGCGTATAAACTCTTCTCGGAATCGCCATTCTTACAAGTTCCATCGCAGGCGAAATGTGGGTGCCATCAGGAAGATCTTTTCCAAACATCACACTTCCGATTTCACAGGCTCTAATGCCACCTTCGAGGTAAAGTTCACACACAATTGACTGCCCGGGAAACTGGTATTGAGGGATATGGGGAGCAAAACGAATGGCATCCAAATAAATCGCATGACCTCCCGGGGGTTCAAGGATTGGTACATTATTATTAACAAGTTTTTCGCCGAGATATTCCACACATCTGATTCTATATTCAAGATAATGTTCATCGAGAATTTCCACCAGTCCCTGGGCAATGGCTTCAAGGTCTCTGCCGGCAAGTCCACCATAAGTTGTAAAACCTTCAGTAACAATCAAAAGATTTCTGCACAACATCGCAATATTGTCATCATTCATTGCAAGAAATCCGCCGATATTTGCAAAGGCGTCTTTCTTCGCACTCATGGTGCAACCATCAACATAAGAAAACATCTCCTGAGCGATTTCGAGAGGAGATTTGTTCTCGTAACCCTTTTCTCTTCTTTTGATGAAGTATGCATTTTCAGCAAAACGGCAGGCATCCAAAAAGAAAGGAATCCCATATTTATCACAAATTTTCCTTGCATCCTTGATGTTTTGCATCGAGACTGGTTGTCCACCCCCTGAATTGTTGGTAACGGTCATCAAAACCAAAGGAATATTCTCAGCACCTGTTTTTTTAATAAAACTCTCAAGTGCCTCAGTATCCATATTCCCCTTAAAATCGGCTTTCATTTCGGGATGTTTGCCAACTTCGGTCATAAAATCAACAGCTTCTGCGCCTGAATACTCAACATTTGCACGGGTAGTGTCAAAATGAGTATTGCTGCAGAAATATTTTCCCTTTCCACCCAACACCGTAAACAGAATTTTTTCTGAAGCTCTCCCCTGGTGGGTTGGGATAACATTTTTTAGTCCGGTTATCTTCTTCACTGCCGAATCAAATTTATAAAAGCTTTTCGAGCCGGCATACGATTCATCACCGAGCATGATCCCCGCCCATTGTTCGGAGCTCATTGCGGAAGTTCCGCTGTCGGTAAGTAAATCGATCAACACATCATCAGCATGGATTGAAAAAGGGTTATATCCTGCCTTTTTTAAAAGAGTGGTTCTTTCTTCTTTAGTTGTGAACCTGATCGGCTCAACAGCTTTAATTTTGAATGGTTCAATTATTGTTTTCATCTCTCGTCCGTATCTTTTTCATAAGAATAAAAAGTATCTTAACAAATTTGTCGAAATTTATTGAAATTTCAATGAAATATCGTAAGAAGTTTTATTAGATTAAAGCAGATAAAAAAGAATTTTAACACACACAGGAAGTTTGATGGAGAGCTATACAACTGAAGATATGATCCGGCTTAAGGAGACTCTAAAAAAGCGTGTTGATGAACTGTTAAGTTTAAGAAACAGGCTTGCTGAATACGATTCAGAGCTCATTAATCAGTTTGATCAAATTGAACTTGACTTAAACAGACTCTTTCACTTGCAAGGCGAGGAAAAGTCATTACTAAAAAACAAACTATTGTTTGATGGGAAACAATTTGCCGAAAGAATTCAGGCAATTGCTTCTGATCTCAAAGTAAAACACGAAGATTTTAAGAAAGATTTCGACAGGTTTTTGCAGGAAATCAATGAGTCTGTTGAAGTCTGTTCTGCAGACTTAAAAACAACACTTAAAACGCTGATGGATATCTATAAAGAGCATCTTGATATATTTGCCGGAATGGAAGTGATCTTTTCACGATATTCCGCAACCCTGAAAGAGAAGACGGAACAATTCAACAGCTAACTGTTTTTGTTCGACTTTTGATCTTTTTTGTTATAAAACAGAGCCATTCCACCTTCTGAAGTTTCCTTGTAGATTGAGGGAATGTCGTGTCCTGTTTGTTTCATCGTTTTTACGATCTTATCAAATGAAACGAGGTGTTGCCCGTCTGAAAGAAGTGAAAAAGTTGCCGTATTTAAAGCTCTTTCTGCGGCAAAGGCATTCCTTTCGATACATGGAACCTGCACTAATCCCATAATTGGATCACAAGTGAGGCCAAGGTGATGTTCAATTCCCATTTCTGCAGCATATTCTATCTGAAGTGGTGTTCCGCCGAGTAGTTGTGTGGCAGCAGCACTTGCCATTGCACATGCAGTACCTATCTCACCCTGACAGCCCACTTTTGCCCCGGAAATAGAAGCGTTGGTTTTCACAAGATTTCCGATTAATCCGGCGGTTGCAAGCGCTCTGTGAATTTTCTGGTCAGAGAAATCGAAGCTGTCATACATTCTTTTTAGAACCGCAGGCATGGTTCCGCATGAGCCACAAGTTGGTGCTGTTACAATTCTGCCACCGGCGGCGTTTTCTTCACCCACCGCCAAAGCATAAGCAAAAATCAATGTTTTTTCTTTAAGGGTGCCTGAATAATTCTTTGCTTTAACAAAGTATGAGGAAGCTTTCCTTCTGAGATTAAGAGGCCCCGGAAGAATCCCCTCTTCTTCAAGTCCGTTTTTTATGGAATTCTGCATCACCTGCCACACTTCAGCGAGATGGTCGTAAATCTCTTTTCCTTCAATCTCCTCAACATATTCCCAAAGTGATCTGCCGGTCTCACGGCTCCAGTCGAGAATCTCTTTCATCGTGGTTAACGGATATACAGATGTTTCGGTGGGATCATGTTCATCGTCAATAATCGTTCCTCCACCTACTGAATAAACTGTCCACTTATCGGAAATGATACCATTTTCATCCAATGATTCAAGAGTTAAAGCATTTGGATGTTTTGGTAAAATCTCTTCCGGTTTCCAGAGGAGCTCGGTTTTCTCGTGAGACAAAACATCATAAATTGCCTTATCGGTCAGGTGACCTCTGCCTGTAGCAGCGAGACTTCCATGAAGCGTAACCCGAAAACTTTTTGCATCACTGTTTTTTGCTTTAAATATCTCTGCCGCTTTTCGAGGTCCCATCGTGTGGCTGCTCGAGGGTCCAAATCCAATTCTATATATTTCTTTGATCGATTCCATATTTCCTCAACTTATACCTCAAATATAATCATTCCGGTCATCGATTCAAGTGCTTAAAAGAAATTCAGATTTAAGGCAGATAAAGCATTTTTTTTACGATAACTGAATTGTTCCATACGAGTTTGTAGAGATAGTTGCCCCCGGCAATGTTAAGGGCAGCAAAGTTTATGGAATAAAATCCTGATTCCATGACACCTTCAACAAGATTTGCCACCTCACTTCCTGTCATATCATAAACCTTAAGAGTTACATATCCCTGTTCCGGAATAGAATACTCGATTGTAGTCGTCGGGTTAAATGGATTTGGGAAGTTTTGACTTAAAAGAAAGTTTTTGGGCATAACTTCAGCCACCTCAACAACATTTGAGTATTCTGAGGTACCGTCATTGTCAATTTGTTTCAGGCGGTAGTAGAGTTTTTCCTTCGCTCTTGTTTTTTCAACAAAACTGTAATACTTTGGTGAATTGGTGGTATTGTTCCCTTCAACAAAACCGATTTTTGACCAAAACGAAGCATTTTGTGATCTTTCTATCTCAAATCCCATGTTGTTAATCTCTGTTGCAGTTTGCCACTTAAGATTTACCGCCTCTCCTGCTCTAGTTCCGGTAAAAGAAACAAGTTCAACCGGAAGTGGAGTGTCGAAACTTAAATTAACATATACGGGTATATGGTCGGATGAATAGTGAATTGCATCGGCGATTGTCTGACCCACTGCAGTATTTGGAGTACGATTTATCGAGTCATTATAATGATTACCATCATTTCCATATGCTGTATAAGAACCGGGAAGAAAGTTGATTCCACCGATATCCCATAATTTTGGTCTCACTAAAATCATATCAAATCTGTCATCCATTCCACCAACTCTTGATTGCTGTAAAAATTTCTGGTTGAGGGATTGCGTGTGATACTGGGAATAATTCACTTTATTCCAGGTGCCGGTCATGGTCTTTTAAATAATCGATGAAATAACCTTGCCCTGAAGTGCTTAACAATTTTGTATAAGCTACTTCAGATGATTTATAGATATTATAATCTCCAACTACAATAAAATTTGCTCCACTGTGTAATTTATTTGTCACATTACGAAGAAGATCAATCTCGGCTCCTCTAAGTATTTCATTTGCACCACCCGAGCTTGCTTTAAGATGTAATGAATAAATTATCAAGGTATCTTATGTTAACTTCGATCTAACAATATATTGATTGATATCTCTTAGCGCTGTTTTAATGGTATCATTTGAAATAAATTCAAAATTGATGACTTAAAAAAAATTGCATTATCAGTATCATTGCCATCGATGAATGGTCCCAGGCATAATGTCCCGGTAAACTTTTTTAATGACTGAATCCCTGAAATGTATTAAAACATCTTCAATTAGATATTTCTTGAACAACCAGGATATCGGGATTCGTGGCATTTAATATTGTCTTAAAATAAGGATTTCTCTCCGGACCGGAAGACCCGGGATAATTGAGGACATTATAAGTCATTACCTTGGCAGTAAATTGAGGGAAGGATGTAGCAGTACACAGTACTGCAAGCAGTATAACACTATTAAAATATTGCAGAAAATCATCTCCGTAGTTTGTGAAAGAAAAAAACACCTAACCTGAGTGCAAAATTAATATAATTATTGATTTTTTATTCATGGATTTAACATTCCCGGCACATTTATTTTACCGATTAAATAAAAAAGTGTGCCCTTATCCCAAAACGACAAATTTTAATTTGTAAATGACTTAGATTCGTTGAGGTGTTTTTATTCGATTTTCATTTTAATGATTCAGGAAAGCAGTATGCAAACGATATTAGGTGGTGGTGGTGCAATTGGTACACCACTCGGACGAGAATTAAAAAAATATACCAATAAAATCAGAATCGTCAGCAGGAATGCAAAAAAAGTTAATCCTTCCGACGAAATATTTAATGCTGATCTCACAAACCGGGAACAAACACTTAAAGCAATTAAAGGTTCAAAAGTTGTTTACCTCGTTGCCGGATTAAAATACACAACCAAAGTCTGGCAGGAACAATGGCCACGGTTATTTGACAGTGTTTTGGAAGGATGTAAAAAAGAGGGTGCAAAACTTGTTTTTTTCGATAATGTCTATCCCTATGGAAAAGTTGATGGGCCCATGACCGAAGAAACACCCTTTAATCCATGCAGCAAAAAGGGTGAAATCAGAGCAAAACTTGACAGCAAGATGATCGAGGAATATACAAGTGGAAACATTCAAGGTGTGATAATCAGAGGTGCCGATTTTTACGGACCGGGTATCTCAAGTTCCGCCTTCAATCTTCTTGTGATTGATAATATGTTAAAAGGTAAAAAAGCGAACTGGTTAAACAATCCCAAAGCACTGCATACCTTTACCTACACACCCGATGCAGCTTATGCCACGGCACTTATCGGAAACACTGAAACAGCTTACAACCAGGTATGGCATGCCCCTTCTCAATTAGATCCCATCACAGGGGAAGAAATGGTAAAAATTGCTGCGGAGTTTATTGGTGTTGAACCAAAAATTCAGGTACTTGGCGATGGGATGTTATTCATGGCAGGATTGTTCAACCCGACAATAATGTCGATGATAGAAATGAGCTACCAATTTAAGTATGACTACCTATTCAACAGTGACAAATTCAAAAAAGCTTTTAATTACACTCCAACCACTTATCGTGACGGAATAAAAGCTGCCGTTGAAGCTGCCAAAGAGATTAAAAAATAATAATATTAAAAAGTGGGATCAATTCGATGGTCCCACTCTGTTTTACTCATCAAACTTTTTTTCGAATCAATACACCCGGGTAAACTTCTTTTTCAAGTTTAATAAAGATGTCCCCGGCTCCGCCGTGTGCCACTTCAACCACTTCATCTTTCCTGTTTTTCATCAGATCAATTGGCTGAGTAAAATCCATGGAAAAATCGGGAAAGAAAACCTCGATTTCCTGTCCCTTCTCAATTCTGTTTCTAACTTCCATTCTTGCCAATCCATCGGGCATCATTTCTCTTATTACACCCACAAATTCGTGTGTTTGGAGTTGAACATTTTTTTCATACCACTGCGCTTTTTCTTTAGGATTTGATACCAAAAAGCCGGGAATAAAGCCTCGATTTGCAGTTTTTGCCAGTTCGGCCACATAGTCAAATGTTGGTTTAATCCCCTGTTCCATTTCATCAATGGCTTTTCTGTAGGTTCTTGCAACCGAAGCTGCATAATAAATTGACTTTGATCGTCCCTCCACTTTAAAACTCGATACTCCTGCCTCTTTCAACTCCTGGAGATACTCAACGGCGCATAAATCCCTTGAATTCATAATATATGTGCCAAATTCATCCTCATCCGCCTCAAGGAATTCACCGGGTCTTTGTTGCTCCTCTAAATAAAATGTCCCTTCAAGCGGTTTATAAACGGGATCGTAAACTCCATCGTGGGTCATTTCATCTTGATTTGCCACCACTTCAAACTCGGGATTGTGTTCCTCCCCTTTATATACTTTGTACTGCCAGCGACAACTGTGGGCGCAGGTTCCCTGATTTGCATCCCGGTACGACATATAATTTGAAAGCAGGCATCTGCCCGAATAAGCCATGCAGATCGACCCGTGGACAAAAAACTCAAGTTCCACATCCGGCACCATTTCATGAATCTTTTTCACCTCACGAAGTGAAAGTTCACGGGAAAGGATTATCCTCGATATCCCCTGTTCTTTCCAAAATTTAACTGAAGCCCAGTTTATATTATTGGCTTGTGTTGAAAGATGAATTGGGATTTGTGGACAAATCTCTTTTGCAAAATAGATGACCCCCGGATCCGCCATAATAAAAGCATCAGGTTTAAGCTCTGCCATCGAAGCAATGGCTCTCTTAAGGGGTTCCAATTTTGCATTATGCGGAAAGATATTGACCGTGAGATATATTTTTTTCCCAAGATCATGTGTGTAATCGATTGCCTCTTTTACACCATCAATCTTAAAATCGTTTTCCCTCGCCCGAAGCGAAAATGCCGGTACCCCCGCATAAACTGCATCAGCACCATATTGAAAGGCAAATTTTAATTTTTCAAAGTCTCCCGCCGGGAGAAGAAGTTCAGGTTTGTTCATTTTGTTTCTATTTATGTCGGAAATGAATGGAAACATTTGACTAATTCCGCCGAAGACTTCGAATTCAGTACGGAATTTCAGGTTCAAAAATAACTTCCATCCAAAAAGAATTATTAATGTGTCGAAAAACTACAAAATTAAACCAAAATAATCATGCGAAACATTCCCCTCTCGCAAAAACCCGGTGATGGATTCCCATTTTCACCTTAACTCGTAATCTTCAGAATCAGTGAGTGTAAGCTCTTGCTTTTTAATTATTTAAATTGTAATTTAAGGGCAACAAAATTGACTATAAGGTCGGGTGAAAAAATGAAAAGATATCTTCTTATTATATTCTTTTTTGGCGTTGTATTAAAACTTAATATTAATGCCCAAAATGACCATTATTTCTATTTAAACGAGACTTTACGCTCAGTTTATTTTGCAATCTATGATAGTGATATATCCTACTACACCATTTACGAAGGTTGTGCAGTTATCAGAGATACATTGTCAAATGGACATAAATACTATAGAATAAATAGCCCTTTTGGGGATGAATTCTTTCGATATGGTTTGGATAAAAAACTATACTGTCTGGATTCCGGAGTTGAAAAACTTTTTCTTGATCTCTCTGACACATCTGAAATATCATTTCAAGGTTTTGATCCAAATCTCAATTATACAGTTAATTTTAATAGAAAGTTAGTGCCAAATTCTGATATATTAGTGTTCAGTTTGTTAAGTGGTAATCCCACAACAAAATACAGATTTAAAAAGGGGGTCGGACTCATCTATCATCATTATTATCGTTATGACATTTTGCATAATAATGCCCGCAGAGAGTTCAACTTAAAAGAATTGAGCGTAAACCTGGGAGATGGAAATGTAATTCAATTTACTTCCAATGTTTCACCCCAAATACCTTATCACAACATATCTTTATTTAATGATACTTCATTTATCCTAAGAACCAAAGTCTCTCACGAATACACTTTTTATCGAAATGAGTTTTTAAATCTGCTTCCTTATATCGAAAAGGTTGGTGTAGAATACAGATTTGTGATTAGTGAGGATACCACCGATCTAATTAGAAGTGAAAAATTAAATATAGTAGCCGATAGTGTAAATTTCATTATTAATTTTGATCCAAATACATTAAAACCGGGCGACAAGGTTTTATACCGGGTTTACGCAACTACCAGAGAACCTAATGTCAGAACCAAGTTTATACCATCAGAAAATGGGTATTACGGCTATACTTATACTCCTACCGGTCTGACGGAGGATATCGAACTGAATCCACAGCACTTCACACTCTATCAGAATTATCCAAACCCGTTTAATAATGGAACCGTAATAAAATTTTATGCAAAACAGGCGGGAACTGCCATTTTAACACTTTATGATCCTCTGGGATCAGAAGTTTATAGAACCTCAATGGAAGTTAACGGTGAAGGAGAATACTTCTTCAACTTCAATCAGCCGAATTTACCATCGCAAGTATATCTTTACAAAGTAACTCTTGGAAATGAATCTTACATCAAAAAGATGATTTTATTGAAGTGAAATTGCCGGGGCCCGGTGCTTGATGAGTCCTCATATGTATAATTTTTTCGATTTTCTATACATATCAGCCTTCATATATATAAATTTTTCGATTTTCTATACATATCAAAAAAATCCTCTGAAAACCCCGAAGGATCTGTTGTAATCTGCGTGTATCTGCGTCCTATTTATCCTCTTCCGCGGAATCAGATTATTCTTGCCGATTAACGGTATCAGGAGAAAATGCCGGAATACATACAGCCACATATTCTGCTCCTTCATCGTTCGGAGTGCTGTATTTTACCCATTCACCCTTTGGGGTAATAATAGCCTGACCTGCGGAGACATCATTAAATCCTGATTTGCTTTCGACTCTAAGAACACCTTTAAGTACAACCGTATATTCATCAAACTCAGGGATTTGTGCCGGCTCAATCCATCCACCAGGGGATTTCATCCTCGCAATACTCACAACATCTGTCCCGGAATTTACCCTGCCGATATATTCTTCAATTATTTTCGGCTTGTTTCCTGCCGCTTCAATTATTGTTGGCTTTTCAATCAATTTGTGCATGATAATAGTTACTTTGTTAGTAAATGAAGTGAATTATCTTAACATTCGTTCAATTAACAACTCCTGAATACTCCGCCTCCCATCCAAGACTCCATGAATGTAAACTGTATCATCCAAAATTTCGTAGATTATTCTGAAATGCTTGAAGTGGATTTCCAAATAGGTTCTAATGTTAAGGAATTGTAACTCCGGGAGAAGATGACCTCTTTTAGGCAGTGATTGAAGTGTTTCACAAGCCGATTTAATATCAGCTAGCAGTTTTTTTGCTGCCGGTTTACAATCATTTTGATAAACATAGGTGTAAATACTCCGAAGATCGTTTTGGGCAGCAATCATAAACCTGACTTTAAAAGTCACTTTACTCAAATCCGTCCAATTCTTTGTTTAGTCCATCAAAAACTTCAGTCATTTCTTTCGCTTCTGCATGACTGTTACTCGTCATCGACAACAGTCTTAACATTGCCAGGGTATCCTGCATTTGTTCATAAATTTTGATATCTTGAACAACAACCTTTGCCTCACCATTTTGAGTGATAACAAAGGTTTTGCCATTCTTATTTATATCATCTATCAATGAAGCGGCATTTGCTTTCAAATAGCTGATTGACTTCACGGAATTACTAAGTTTCATAACACAGTCCTTTTAAAGACCAAATATAGTCATTATTGTAACTTAATCCAATTCACAAAAATAATACCTGATATTTAATACCTAATACCTAAAAAACTACTCGCTTTTTGTCTTAAAACCTTTCAGCATCCATTTTCTTGCGAGGATCAAACCAATTGGACTGATAATTGCGATAAATCCATAAATCAACCACATCATCTCAGTGTTCATTTTCTCAGGTGCTACCCCGTCAGGAGCATAATTCATTAAGAACCATCCGGAATAAAGAGATGTTACCACTTTAGTAAGGAACCAGGGGAATTGACCTATTCCCATATAAATCCCCGTCATCCCTTTTGGAGCAATCTCGGCAACCCATTGCAGGAAGCGTGGTTGCCACATCGCTTCACCAATTGTCATGATAATCAGATAACCAAATAGAGTATAAATGTTTGGGCCGAGGGCAAGGATAAATGTTGGTGAAGCCATCACAAATGTACCCCAAATCATCATTTTGTAAGCATTTTTCTTCGCAGTTAAGGCTGCTACGGCCGGAGTAAGAATAAAAATAAGAATAGGATTAAAATTTGTAAAAAATTCAAAATTTTCACTTACAACCCCCGTAAAAGCACGGTAACAATATGTTGGGAGTGTCAACCAGTTATGTGCAAAAAGGGTTTGGACAGGGATCAAAATAAAAATGAAGAAGAGAAACCGCATATCTTTAAGCGGAAAATTTTTCATATAATATCTCATCTTGTCACCAAAAGGCATTTCATTTTCTGCCTTAACTTCAGCTTTTTTCTCATCACTAAGATTGGCTTCAGCCATCTTTACGGTTTTTTTCGTCAGGATAAAAAGAACGGATAATATTCCTACGACTGTAAGGACAACATACACCCAAAACACACCTGTAATTCCAAAACTTTTCCTTACAGGAGGAGAAATCAACCCGGGGAGAAATCCCCCAAGATTCATCAATGCATAAAGCATCGCATAACCCATCGCAGAAGTTTTTTCATCTGTGAAGCGTTTTATCCCCGCATAACACGCTGGTTGATAGATGCCATAACCGATGATGATCCCGACAATTCCGATCATTGCGGTAATATGAGCCGAACCCCAAAGCCCCGTCCCCGGGAACAAAGTTGGACTTACCGCCAGCAACACCCTCCCAACCAACATCGCCATCAGAGAAATAAGCAGTGACATCCTGACACCGATAATATCAACAGTTGCACCCAAAAAAAGCATACTTAGTGTAATTCCTGCCGTCAGGAATCCAACCATTTGACCCGATTGAATGTCGTTTAATCCAATATCTTCTGTGAAAAAGATGGTCAAAAGACCTACCACCCCAAAATATGTCAGTCCCTCAAGCAAATATGAAATATTTATTCCCCATAATGCCCTTGGTGAGTGAATAAGGTCTTTAAAAGGTTGAGTAACTTCTTTTAATGTCTGTTGAATTATTCCGGTTTCTTCTGTTTTGTCGTTCATTTTCTCTGTCCAAAAAAATTTAATAATACTTTCAAAAATATCTCAATAATTTCGAAATCCACTCTTTTAATGAAAAAATTCATAATAATTGCCGTTCAAACAAGATTAATACACCCACGCAGATAATCAGTCAATAAAATTGCAAAAAAACTCGATTTTTTGAGTAATTCAATCCATGAATTTCGCTATATTTCATATTACCATAAATAAATAACCAAATTTGGATTTCAACCGGAAAACCATAAGCATCCAAGAAATTTGAATGAGTGACGAAAAATTATCCCTGAAACTGCTCGAGGTTTACCCGGCGCCTACGGTGATTCACGATTATAACAGTTTTGTTTATGTGAATAACGCAGCAGTCAAAAAATTCAGAGCAACCTCAAAATCCGATCTCATCGGCAAGCCGATCCTCGACTTTGTCCACCCTTCTTCACTGCAAGAGACAATCAAAAGCCTGAATTCTCCCGAAAGAAACGACACTTTTGAAATTCATGATCTGCACCTGTTGGCGCAAGACGGAACTTCATTTTATTCCGATATTGTGGGCACAACTATTACAATGGATGGAAAAGAATATGTTCACCTTTTGATTAATGACATTACTCAACTGCGAAACAGCGAGCAGCGATACAGATCTTTATATGAATTGGCTCCTGAAGCTATCCTGCTTGAAGACGAAGATGGTTTTATCCTCGACGCAAATCCCGCTTTTTTTAATCTCCTTGGCTATAGCAGAGAAGAGACAATTGGAAAACATGTGCGTTTTCTTACCCTCGACAAAGACCCGGGCATTATCAGCAACGACATCCAAAAGGTAATTTCCGGGGAGGTGTTGATCCAGGAATCTTATGGAAAGTGCAAAAACGGGAGGGTAATTAATGTACAACTGACTGAAAGTGCTTTCCCTCTCGAAAACAACAGAATGGGATTGATATCAATAATGACTGATATCACCTCGAGAAAAAAAGCAGAAGAAGAAATTTACAGACTTAACAGATTATACACTGTTCTTAGCCAGACAAACAAAGCGCTCGTAAATACAAAAAGTGTTGATTCACTTTTACAGCGTATTTGTGATATCCTGATAAAAGCGGGAGGATTTAAACTTGCCTGGATAGGGGAAATCAACGAAACCGAAAGAACTCTTAGACCCCGAATAATTGCAGGCGATAAAAGAGCTTATGCTGAAAACATCGTAATTCATCTGGATGACGAACCCGCAACGATGGGACCAACAGCAACGGCTATAAAAGAGAACAGACCATATATCTGTAACGATTTTTTTAACGATCCAAAAACTTCTCTTTGGCGTGATTTGGCTCATGGTGCCGGATTCAGGGCTTCTGCATCATTCCCATTCTATTTCAGGAAAAAGGTGATTGGTGCGTTAAATATTTATTCTGATAAAGAACATGTTTTTAAGAAAAAAGATGTTGAACTCTTAAACGAAGTGGCAATGAATATCACTTCGGGTATCGACCATATCGACGACGAGACAGAAAGAGAAAAAGCTGAAGCTGAAGTTATGGCTTTGAATTCCACACTCGAAACAAGAGTTATTGAAAGAACCGAGGAACTAAATGCCGCTAATAAAGAGCTTGAAGCTTTTGCATACACAGTTTCTCACGATCTGAGAGCACCACTAAGGGCAATAGACGGATTTAGTAAAATTCTCATGGAAGACTATTACGATACTCTCGATGACCAGGGCAGGGTGGTTTGTAAAGTAATCTCTGACAATGCTGAAACCATGGGGCAACTGATTGATGAACTACTGCAGTTTTCGAGACTTTCAAGATCAGAATTACACTTTTTACCCGTTGACTTAAACCCCATTATCTCTTCGCTTTATGAAATGCTTACAACGCCCGAACAAAGAGAAAAAATTAAGTTTACATGCCCAATACTTCCGGTTGTTAAGGCTGATCCTCTAATGATCAAGCAGGTTTGGCAAAATCTCCTTTCGAACGCAATAAAATTTTCAAGGAAAGTTGAAGAGCCAACCGTTAAGATTGATTTTTACGAAAAAAATGACTCCTTTGTTTTCACAGTGGAAGACAATGGTGCCGGATTTAATATGAAGTATGCAGCTAAACTCTTCGGAGTTTTTCAACGACTGCACACTATTAAGGAATTTGAAGGAACCGGAGTTGGTCTGGCAATTGTCCAAAGAATTGTTCACCGTCATGGCGGCAAAGTGTGGGCTGAATCAGAGTTAAACGCAGGTGCAAAGTTTTATTTTACATTGAAAAAGGCAGAAACCGGAAAGTAATTACTACATGGAAGAAAACAATACCCCCGTTGAAATTTTAATTGTTGAAGACAATCCTAATGATGCCACCTTAATGCTGAGGGCACTAAGGAAAAATCATGTTTCGAACAACATAAAAATTTGTGAAGATGGAGAAGAGGCACTCAATTTCCTTTTTAGCAAAGGAGAGTTTGAGGGAGAATCAATACTCTCAACCCTTAAAGCAATTTTTCTCGATCTAAAACTCCCCAAAATTAACGGTTTGGAAGTATTAAAAGAGATCAGAGAAAATGAATCGACCCACAAAATGCCCGTGGTGGTGGTAACTTCATCAAAAGAAGACCCCGATATAAAAGCGGCTTACGAACTTGGGGTTAACAGCTATGTAGTAAAACCCGTCCAATTTGAAGATTTTGTTAAAGCCGTGGCGCAGGTGGGAATGTATTGGTTGCTTTTAAATGAACCTCCAAAATAGCCCGGAACTTTTGTAAGGATTAACAGAGATGAATGACACACACTATAAAATTCTAATAGTTGAAGACATGCCTACGGATGTCGAACTCACCAAAAGAGAGGTACAAAAAGTTCTCAGCAACTGCACCTACAGAGTTGTGCAAACCGAGGAGGATTTTTTAAAAGAGCTTACAGATTTTGCTCCCGATATTGTTTTATCCGACTATAGCATGCCCTCGTTTGATGGGCTTACGGCAGTAAGACTCGCAAAGATACATTCCCCTGTTACCCCCGTCATAATTGTTACCGGATCTGTGGATGAAGAGACAGCCGTGGAATGTATGAAATCAGGCGCTGCAAATTATGTTATAAAAGAGCAGATTATCAGATTGGGAACAGCGATAATCCGGGCCCTTGAGGACAGAAAACACAATATTGAACGACTTATAGCCCAAAATGCCCTCATTGAAAGTGAAGCCCGGTATAAATCTCTTTTTAACCTTTCACCGGTTGCAATAATTCTTCAAAATGCCGATGGAATTGTGATTGATGTGAACGAAACTTTTACTACAATCATGGGGTATTCCAGGGAAGAAATGGTTGGTAATTCCATCGCAAAGATCACACCTCCTGAAAAAATAGGACAAATCAACACTGATCTCGAGAGGATAAAACGAGGCGGAATTTTGAAGCAGGAAACCGCCGGGGTCAGAAATGACGGTGAGATTGTAAATGTGGAATTAATTGAATCCAATATTATCCTTCCCAATGGTGCCGATGGTATTATGACAATCATCGCCGACATCACAGCAAGAAAAAAATATGAACAGGAGTTGATAGTTGCAAAAGAAACCGCTGAGGAGATGAACCGGTTAAAAACGAGTTTCCTTGCCAATATGTGTCACGAACTCCGTACTCCGATGACAGGGATTATCGGCTATTCTGATCTTTTAAGCGAGGATGAATTTGCCCCAACCGTGGTCGAATATGCGCAGGTGATTCACAAAAGTGCAAAAAGATTGATGGATACTCTTAATCTTATCCTCGACCTGTCAAAAATTGAGGCTGATAAGCTTGAAATATCACAATTTGAATGTGACGCTTCCGAAATTGTTACTGAATCTTTTAATATTTTCCTCTCAGAGGCAAAAAGAAAAAATCTCACTTTTGAACTCATTAAACCACCTCATCGGGTACCCGCCATCATTGATGAGAGAGTTTTTAGCCACATTTGTATAAATTTGATTAATAACGCCGTGAAATTTACCACCTCAGGGGGTGTAAAGGTTGAACTTGGCGAGGTCTCAACAGATCAGGGAAAGAACCTGACTCTTAAAGTTCAAGATACCGGTATCGGAATAGCAAAACATAATCAAATGCTTATTTTTGAAGAATTTAGACAAGTAAGTGAGGGAATTGGCAGGAATTTTGAAGGTACAGGCCTTGGCTTGACTGTTACAAAAAAGTTTGTCGAAAAATTGAAGGGAGAAATTTTGTTGGAAAGTGAACCGGGTGTTGGCACCACTTTTACTGTAATTATCCCAATTGAGCTTTATTCAACCAAAAAGGAGAATATCTGATCACTCCTTTGTTTTAATCCACCAATAAGTATATAGTAATAAAATGTACAGATTAATTGTTGTTATATTTATCCTTACCACTTCCCTGCTCTACTCACAAATCCCCGGGTTTGCAGGAGATAAATTGTTTGTTTACATGAATAATCAGGTATTCAGACAAGCCGGTCCCGGACCAACTTTCGAGTTGATCAATTTTGGTGACACATCCAAATCAGTTAATGCTCTTTTTTTCATAAATTCTACAACAGGTTATGCCTCAAGAGGTGGACGAATATTCAAAACCACCGATACAGGCAACACCTGGGTAGAAATATTAAACAAAAACAATTCTGGAATGGCTGCTTCTGAAAATACAATATATATTTTTGGAGACAACAACCAACTTTACAGATCATTTAACGGCGGAAATTCTTTCGATTCCGTGACTGTAAACCTTCCGATAACCAACTATTCCTTTTTCAGTTTTCTTGGTATCTCAAAAGCCTCCAAAGTTTATCTTTATGCCCCCTATTTTAATCCTTTCCAGGGAGCGATCCATTATCTTAAGTCAACTGACTCTTGCAAAACATGGACTGAGATAACTTCACTCGGTGAAAAGGGTGTTTCCCATTTTGTGAATACAGACTTTGGTCATTTAAGCACTATGTCAAAAGTCTATACAACCACTAATGGCGGGGATTCATGGGTGATGAAACATGAGGAAGAGGGAACCTTAAGTCCCGCCGGATGGTTTGCCGATCCACAAACAGGGTATCAGGCAGTTTATAGCAATCCGAGAGTTATCCGAACCACTGATGGTGGCACAACATGGTCACAAGTATATAAAAATGGCAGTAATACAATTGCCGATATCAAAGCCGGTGGCAGTTGTGTGGTTGTCAAAGAAGAGGATTCAAATCTGTTGAGATATTCTTCCGACAAAGGTAACAGTTGGATCACGATCGATATGGCTACCGACATAAATGATTCAAAACCGCTGGAACCAACAGATTTTTCACTAAAAGGGAACTTCCCAAATCCTTTTAACAACTCAACCATGATTGGTTTTAATCTCCCTAAAGATGGTATCGTGAAGATGGTAATTTATGATTCAAGGGGGAGTGTCGTCGGACCACCTGTAACTATTGAAGGAAAATCAGGCTACAATTCGGTCAGGTTTGAGGCAAATAATCTTTCTTCCGGAGTATATTTTTATTCTCTGTTCTTCGAAGGTGAACAAAGTTATAAAGCCACAGGCAAGATGATATTATTAAAATAGAATTGTTCTGTTTAAAAGAAGAGGGCCCAAATTGAGCCATCTTCAACATTTAAATAAACTTTTATTTGATCAGAAGCATCTTTTTGATCGATCGATGACTCCCCGATTCCAGTCTGTAGAAATAGACACCTGACGGAATCCCCGACGCATCAAAACCCACTTGATGTTTACCGGCTGACCTGTATTCATTAACAAGCTCACCCACCTCTTCCCCCATCATGTTAAACACTTTTAATGAGACATTACCATCAACGGGCAGATCAAACCCAATCACTGTGGTGGGATTAAAGGGGTTTGGATAATTTTGATTTAGAGAAAAATTTGAAGGAATTTCAGAATCGGTTATATCTGTTGTTGGGTTTAATATCTCATTCATTGAGGTACCCGAAACAACAGGAGTCGGAAAATTCAAAATCTTGCCGATAGTGGGAACGATATCAGGGATATATCTTTTGGTGTTTGTGTGAATCCCCTTTTTAACATCTGCACCGATTGCAAAAAGCATAATTCTTCTACAGCCAAAACATCCATCACCATGTCCCACAAATCCGGTTGACACTCCGTCAAGATGTCTTCCATGATCATTAGTGACCAGAATGGTTGTTTTATCTTTGTAAACGGGATCGGCTTGAACAAAATTCCAAAGAAGATTTACAATACTGTCTGCAACCGCTATCGACCTTGTGTAAACATCCCAATTCCCTTCATGTCCATAGTGGTCAACATCTGAAAAATAGAGAACTGAAAGTCTTGGGTGATGTGTCTGAAGTTTACTTTTGGCATTTTGCCAAACGGAAATGTCGCTGCTCCCCTGAAGAATATACCATGGCCAGTAAGCCGGTCCATAGTCGGGTCTAAAACTTTGCAACCAGGGGGAACCCAGATATTTCATGATGTACATCGCTTCGGTTGAATCCTGTTGATGTTCCTTCCTGAAATATTCCCAAAGTGTGGGGACGGTGGCATATTGTGTATTAAAACCGTTGTAAAAAGTATCTTTAGGAGTTGACCACGACCCACTCCAGATTGCAGGAACCCCCCTGCTGGTAACAGTTGCGCCATTGTTGAAAAATGAATCGATTACTGAACCCTCAAGTGCCAGTCTTTTCATATTTGGAGTATAGGTGCCGGCAGTGTCACCAAGCGTTTCAGAATACCGGGCGCCATCAATTATTACAAGTACCACATATTTATCGGGCATCTGGGCAAATAACCCGCCAACCAATATCAAACTTAACAACAGATACAATTTCAATCGAGTGATTTCTTTCTATATCAAAAGATTAAATATAATGAAATATCCTACGAGTTCATCACTCTGTTTTGGTGATTGATACTTTCCATGTGAACCGATTCAAGAAAATTTGAAACAAATTCGTAACTCAAACCGAGGTTTTTCCCAAGATTCATTCCCCGCTCAAGTATCTCGTTCCATCTGCTTGTTTGAAGGATTGTAAGTTTATTATCTTTTTTATACTCCCCAATACGCTCTGCCATGCTCATTCTTTTTGCAAGCAACTGCATAAGTTCGTCATCAATCTGATCTATCACTTCTCTATACTCATCAAGAACTGCCATAACAGGTTCAGAATCACTGGTTCTTTCTCTCCAAATCAGACTCTCGAGAATGGACTTCAATACTTCGGGTGTCACTTGCTGTTTTGCATCACTCCATGCATTGTCGGGATCACGATGACTTTCAATCATCAAACCGTCAAAATCGAGGTCAATTGCTTTTTGTGAAACTGATTGTATCAAATCACGCCTTCCAGAAATATGTGCAGGATCGCAGATCATCATTAAATCAGGATATCTTCTTCTCATTTCTATCGCTAAATGCCAGATCGGAGGATTTCTGTATTTATGTTTGCCATAAGTACTAAATCCCCTGTGAATCAGACCAATATTTGTGATTCCGGCAATCGAAATTCTTTCAACTGCCCCACTCCAAAGATCAATATCAGGGTTCATCGGATTTTTGATAAGTACAGGAACATCACTCCCTTTAAGCGCATTTGCAATCTCTTGCACACTCATTGGATTAACCACGGAACGGGCTCCAATCCATAAAATATCAACATCAAAGTGAAGTGCATCCTCCACCTGTCTTGCAGTTGCAACCTCTACCGCGAGGGGAATACCCGTGGCTTTTCTTGCATGTTGAAGCCATGGAAGTCCTTTGGTTCCCACTCCCTCAAAAGTGCCGGGTCGGGTTCTTGGTTTCCAAATCCCTGCCCGCATTACATCAACCATACCTGTGGCTGCGAGCCTGTTTGCGGTATCCATTACCTGTTCTTCTGTTTCTGCACTACAAGGTCCTGATATTATCAGGGGTCTCTTCTTCAACAACTGTTTCATCTCTATTTCCGTTGTCCTCTTTGGACGGTTTATCGCTACCAAAATCAAGTAAACAATATTTAAAACAAAAAACCCGAACATCAAGTTCGGGCGGTATTTATAAATCTCTTAAAATTATGAAATTTTTTACAAAAGCCACCCGCGACCGGTAAAGTAAAACCAGTAAAAATTAACTGTGGCGATTGTTGGGTTTTTCATTTTCATAACATTCAAATATAGATACTTCTGATTTATTATGCAAGAGAATAATTATTAAGTATTAGGTATCAGGTATTAGGTATTAGCATAGATTTATGGAGATATCCGCGAAAATCCGCCTAATCCGTTTAATCAGCGTGTATCTGCGTCCTCTAAAAATCCATCCGTGAAAATCTGTGTTAAATCCGTGTAATCCGTGGAACTATCCTCCCATTCCTATTCGCCGCCTTTACGTTCGAGGACTTTCCCGATTTGGTTCGCTTTTTTCATAAGGGCATGGAAAGCTTCATAATCCCCCGATTCCAACAGATTTTTCATATTCTGAAGTTGCAGGATATGTTCATCTATTACCTCTAACAGATTCTCTTTGTTTTGAGAAAAGATGGGCATCCAGGTATCGGGGTTACTTTTTGCAAGTCGAACGGTACTTTCAAATCCGGCTCCTGCCAACTGAAAAATTGATTCGATCTCCTTCTCTTTTTCGAGAACCGTAAGAGCGAGAGCAAAAGAAGTGATATGCGAAATGTGACTGATATATGCAGCATGGATGTCGTGTTTCAGAGCATCCATGTAGATAATATTCATTCCAATGTTTTTATACATTTTTTCAACAAGTGAAAGCGCATCGGGGTCACTCTCCTCCTTGTTGCAGATTACAGTTAACCGGTTGTTAAATCCTCCGGGAAGTGCAGCTGTGGGTCCACTCTTTTCGGTACCCCAAATTGGATGGGCTGCAACAAATCTTCCTCGATTTTTATTCATCGCAAGAGAATTTACTATCAATTCCTTGGTGGATCCAACATCGGTTACAATTTGTTTGTCAACAAATTTCATAACCTCTGCCAAAACCAAAACAGTAGCATCCACCGGAACTGCCACGATAACAAGATCACAACTCCGCACAGCCTCTTCAAGTGGCAAAATTTTGTTCACAAGATTCAGGGCGAGAGCAGAGTCCTCATGATTTTTATTGGAATCCACTCCAATTACTGTGTCACAAAATCCGCTGTTTCGCAGGTCCAAAGCCATCGAACCACCAATCAGCCCCAACCCGATAATTGTTACTGTCATCTATTGACCACTATTTGACTAAACAAATTATCTCTAAATCTAACCAATTACTTCTTTTTTTACATAAGGCCTGAGGGCTTCAGGAACATCAAGTTTTCCGTCAGGTCTGAGATTATTCTCAAGAAGTGAAACCATCAACCGACTGGTTGCAAGTCCCGATCCATTAAGTGTGTGAATAAACTCAAGTTTTTTATCATCTGAACGGCGGTATTTTATGTTTGCTCTGCGAGCCTGAAAATCTTCAAAATTGCTGCATGATGAGGCTTCAAGCCATTTCTTTTCAGCGGGTGACCAGACTTCAATATCGTAACACTTCGCTGCCGAAAAACTTAAATCACCGGTACAAAGCATCAAAACTCTGTAAGGAATATTTAATGCTTTTAATATATCCTCAGCGTCATTCACTAATTTTTCGAGTTCATCGTAAGAACCCTCGGGTTTGGCAAACTTCACCATCTCAACTTTGTTAAATTGATGAACTCTCAAAAATCCTTTGGTATCTTTGCCATACGAACCGGCTTCTCTTCTGAAACAGGGGGAATAACCACAATATTTTATCGGAAGTGAAGATTCTTCAAGAACATCATTACGGTAAATATTTGTAATCGGAACCTCAGCCGTTGGTATCAGATACATCCCGTCTTTTTCACAGGTGTACATATCCTCTTCCATCTTGGGGATTTGACCAGTCCCTTTCATCGATTCACGATTTACGATAAACGGTGTCATCACTTCCTGATATCCGTGATGTTCCAAATGGAAATCGAGGAAAAAGTTGAAGAGTGCTCTTTCAAGGGTGGCTCCATCTCCCATATACAAAGGGAAACCGGAACCCGATATCTTTGTTCCACGCTCAAAATCGAGGATTTTCAGGTTTTTACCAATCTGGAGATGGTCGGGGGTGTCAGTTGGATCATCGAGATTATATCCTTCGGGAAGCCATCTTCTCACCTCAACATTATCGGCAGCCGATTTTCCAACAGGAACTGATGAATGTGGCAGGTTTGGAATGTAAGCAAGTAAATTGTTCAACTCTGCTTCAACATTAATCCGTTCATCATCATACTTCTTGATATCCTCTCCAACACCTTTCATCTCTTCAATGAGGGCGGTGGCATCCTCTTTTGCCTTTTTAAGTTTGGCAACTTCATCACTTACTCTGTTTCGCTTCGATTTTAATTCATCAGCGATTACAAGAATTTCTCTCCTCTTTTTGTCGAGTTCGAGCACTTCATCAATTCTGCTTTTTTCGTTTTTGTTCTCAATTCCCTGTTTTACAACGACGGGATTTTCTCTTATAAATTTTAAGTCTAACATTTTATACCTGTTTTACGATTACATTCAAAATTTTATTTTTAACAAAGATCACCTTAATGATCTCTTTACCTTCAATGAATTTACCTGTTTTGTCATTTCCTTTTGCAGCTTCAAAAACAGTTTCCTGATCTGAATCAACGGGCATATCAACAGTGCCTCTCATTTTTCCGGAAATTTGCACAGCGATGGTTACAACATCCACAGTTAATGCTTCAGGATCAGGAACAAATTGATCGGGTTCCACAAAAAGTGATTTTTCCCTTCCCAGAATAGAAGCAATCTCTTCTGCAAGATGTGGCGCTAACGGGGCAAGCATCGAAGTAACTCTCGCCATTGTATATGACTGAAGTCCCGGTCTGCATGCAGCAAGATTTTTTCCAAGCTCATTGCTCAATTCCATCATCGAGGCAATTGCTGTGTTAAATTTCAGGTGTTCCATCTCGTGTTGATATTTTGCAAGAGTTTTGTTCACATATCTGTAAACCGATTTTTCCTCATTGCTTAATTCTGCAAGATCATATTTGGCTTCAGATTTATGTGACTTATACCATCCTGTGTAAGTATTCGCCATGTCAAAAAGTCTCTGGGCAAACCTTTCAGCACCTGTAATTCCTGAATCATTCCAGTCACCACCAAGTTCATAAGGTCCCATAAACATCAGGTAAAGCCGGAAAACATCAGAGCCATATTTGTCGATGTAAGGTTCAGGATTAACAACATTACCTTTTGATTTCGACATCTTGGCACCCTGATTGGTGATGGTTCCCTGATGTACAAGCCTCATAAATGGCTCAGGTGTTTTCACCAGACCAATATCCATCAAAAACTTGTGAACAAAGCGGGCATAAAGCAAATGCATCACCGAGTGCTCTCTTCCTCCGATATACATATCAACGGGTGACCATTTATCAGTAAGCGATGTGTCAATCATTCCGTCTTTAAATTTTGGATTGAGATAACGGAGATAATACCAGGAAGAATCCACAAAAGTATCCATAGTGTCGGGGTCTCTTTCAGCGGGACCACCACATTTTGGACATGTTGTGTTCATAAATCCTGCGTGTCTTCTCAGAGGAGAATCTCCTTGAAGTTTAAATTCCACATCGTAAGGGAGTGTAACAGGCAACGACTCTTCCGAAACAGGGACTTCGCCACAACTATTACAGTAAACCACGGGAATTGGTGTACCCCAATATCTCTGACGGGATATCAGCCAGTCCCTTAATCTGTAATTAACCTTTGCACATCCATCCCCTGTTTTTTCAAGGTCCTTTATGATCGCTTCTTTTCCGGCAATGGAGTTTAATCCTGTAAATTTACCCGAATTAACCATTGTCCCTGCCTCGGTAAATGCTTCGGTCAGTTCATCTTCAAGATTTGTACCTTCCCGGAGAATCACTTTTCTTATAGGTAGATTAAACTTCTTTGCAAATTCAAAATCTCTCTCATCATGCCCGGGGACAGCCATTACACAACCTGTTCCGTAGGTCACCAGGACATAATCACCGATCCAAACAGGCACCGATTCACCATTAATTGGGTTTATCGCATACGATCCCGTGAATACACCCGATTTCTCTTTGGTCGTCGATTGTCTGTCGATGTCTGTCAAATATGCGGTTTGTTCAACATATTTTTCAACTGAAATTTTATATTGGGGTTTGGTAAGCTTTGCCACGAGTGGATGTTCAGGAGCAAGGGTTACATAAGTAACACCAAACAGAGTATCGGGTCTGGTGGTAAAAACTTTTATCACCTCGTCGCTTCCATCAACTTTAAACTCAACTTCGGCACCAACACTTCTGCCTATCCAGTTTCGCTGTTTGGTTTTTGTCTCTTCGGGCCAGTCGATAAGATCAAGATCTTCAAGAAGTCTGTCGGCATAAGCTGTGGTTTTGAAGAACCATTGTACAAGGTTTTTTTGAATTACGGGACTTCCACATCTCTCACAGTTTCCATCTCCCAAAACCTGTTCATTAGCCAAAACAGTCTGGCAAGAAGTGCACCAGTTTACGGGTGATTTTTTGCGGTAAGCAAGTCCTTTTTTATAAAGTTGGAGAAACAGCCACTGATTCCACTTATAATATTCAGGATCACATGTCATCAACTCACTGTTTGAATCATACATGCAACCGATTCTTTTAAGCTGGGCTCTGATATCTTTAATATTTTTTAGTGTGCTGTCCAGGGGGTGAACACCCGTCTTGATTGCGTAGTTTTCGGCAGGCAAACCAAATGCATCATAACCAAAAGGTTCATAAACATTATATCCCATCAATTTTCTGAATCGTGCCCATGTGTCGGCGGGACCATAATTATACCAGTGACCACAGTGAAGTTTTGCCCCAGACGGATAAATAAACATGACTAAGGAGTAAAGTTTTTTGTCAGGATTATTCAGGTCAGTCTTGTAAACTTCGTGATCTTCCCAATATTTTTGCCATTTTGGTTCAATTTCGCTTGCTTGATATTTCATTCTTATAAAGTCTTAATATTTTAAATATTTCAAACCCTAAAAATATGAATATTTGGTGAATTGGGAGGCTATTTAAGCAGCATAGCCTTTACGGTTTTGGTGTACTTGTTGCTGCTTTCGAGTGATTGGGCTTCACGGTGGAAGATGTATACTCCGGAAGGAAACTTCCCCCGGTCAAGTTTCAAGTAAATCCCTCTTCAATGCTCTTTCACTATGTCCATGTATTTTCCTTCTTTCAACAACAACCCATTGTTGTGTAAGGAAAATATTTCCGGATATCTCTTTTATAAATATTATATTATCACTATATTTGCATAATATCATTAAGATTGTTAGTATGCAAATCATATTCCTTCAACGAAAGATGAAATGGAAATAGTTGATTATATCAAAAAAACAACCGGACTGAATGTTGTTTCGCGAAATCTTCCTGATGAAGTGATAAAAGGATTGCCTCTTTACCTGAGTATCGGAACTTATCAGGAGCTTTATATTGAGAACAGGAGAGTCATACTTGATATCAGAAAATCTTTTCAAGGTATTACACCGGACCGTCTTGCAAAGCAAAAAGAACTGTTGGAAAAGTATTTTTCTGCTACCATTGTTTTTTGTTTTGAAGAGATTGAATCTTATCAACGGCAGAGGTTGATCCAAAAGCGGGTTCCCTTTATTTTGCCAAACAGACAAATGTTTATCCCCACTCTGTTATTAGACCTGAAAGAGTTCGGTACCGGCACAAAATCTCAAAGAGATAACCTGGGAGCAATCAGCCAGCTTTTAGTTCTTTATCATTTACAAAAGGAATCAATTGAGAATATTCCTCTCGGAGAAATTACAAAATTACTGCCCTGCTCGCCTATGAGCATAACCCGTGCCACGAGAGAATTGGTTGCATCCGGAATTTGCAGAATTGAAGGTTCGAAAACGAAGGTCATTAAATTCTCATCTGAAAAAAAAGAACTCTGGAATATCTCACTTCCTTTATTAAGTTCGCCTGTAAAAAGAAAAATCTACTTTGACGATCTTCCGGAACTTTCTCCTCGGATGATATCGGGAGAAGCTGCTTTGGGACATTATAGCAATCTGTCAAGCGGTGAAAATAATCAATCCGCCATATCCATAAAAAAATACCGTTTAATGAAGAAACTAAATACACTTCCCGAAATACATTTGCATGACGGGAGGTTTACTGTTGAAATTTGGAATTACGAACCCGGATTACTTTCCAACACAAATTTTGTGGACCCCCTGTCATTATATCTTGCCTTCAAAAATGATGAAGACGAAAGAATACAAATGTCATTGGAAGAAATGATTGGGAATATTATATGGTAAGAGGGCTTGATAAATTCAAAGCACATTTTAGTGATTATGATCATCATTATACAATTATCGGAGGAACAGCCTGTTTTTGGAATTTGCAGGCTGCCGGTCTTGGATTTAGAGCAACTCAAGATATAGATATTCTTATCATATTAGAGAATTATGATATTAAATTCAACCATCACCTTTGGAAGTTCTTTATCGATGGGAAATATTCCAGTCTTCAAAAAGAGGTGACAGAACAAAAGTTCTATCGGTTTTTGAACCCGGGAGATGATGAGTTCCCGAAACAAATCGAAATTCTGTGCCGAAAACCGGAGGCAATCAATCTGCCCGGCGGTCTGGCTGTGACAGCTATCGATCCCGAAGAATACTTTTCTCATTTATCCGCCATCATTCTTGATGATGACTATTACAATTTTACAATTGGAAATTCTTATACTTTAAACGGACTGCATATATCCGGGATTGAGGCATTAATTTGCTTAAAAGCATATGCTTATCTAAATCTAAGTAACAGAAAAGAAGAAGGTGAGAATATTGATGAAAAAAACATAAACAAACATAAAAGGGATGTTTTCCGCCTTGGCGCAGGATTAAAAACGACGGATATTATTTTACCTTCAAAAATTCGATCTGATTTGAAAATGTTCGTGCAAATAATGGAGAAAGAAAAGCCGGAGGTTGTGAATCTGCTTAAACTCATGGGAATAAACAATTTAACGAGAGATGATATCCTGTCGACCTTAAATAAAAGTTTTCGACTCTAAATATAGTCGGGTAATTCGTTGTTTTTTCGCCTATTTAATTAATTGAACTTTAACACTTTTTATTAAAGTCTTTTCCCCCGTTTTACGGGTGAAGTGAAATATGTAGGTACCGCTTGAAACGGCATGGTTTCCCAGGTTTATCTGTTCCGTTTGGGTCCCTTTCTCTTTTTGTGATGATTCATTATATATTCTCTGACCGAGGATGTCATATATCTCAAGTCTGAGTACCCCGGAATCAGGCAGGGTATATTGAACAGAAATCTGTCCATTGGTCGGGTTTGGTGATACCGTTACTATTAATGTTTTTTCTTGGTCTGTTTCCTCCTTTTCTTCTTCTACTGATACAGGGGTTCTTGTCCCTGAGTAGATGTAAATATGAGATAATATCTTGCATGTCTCAAAATACTCAACTCCTGAATTTATTTAATATATGCCACTTTTACGGTCGTGACAAATGAACCTTTCTCCATGTCGGAAGAAACCCTGATCAAGTATGTACTGCTTGAAACATTAAGCGAACTGAAATCTAAATCTTCACTATGTTCACCCCTTACTCCAAAGGCAGATTTTGAATAAATTTCTTTCCCCATTATGTCAAACACTTCTATTCGAATAACTCCATCACTCGGCTGGATGTAGTTGATCTTAATATTTTTGTTGAAGGGATTAGGGGAAACAAACACGCTTAACTCTGAAGCAAGATCTGTGCTGTATTCATCTTCAATGCCAGTGGGTTTTCTTGTTCCTTTTATTATAAATGTGCTACCCTCAGGTTCAGAATTATCGTAGTAAGCATTCTCCAAAATACATATATCATCAGCTCCGTCACCCGTAACATTGCCTATCCTCCCACCAAAATTGAAGGAATAAAAACCCGGATCTGCGGGGGAATAGATTCTTGCCTTTTCATCCGGTATTGGGTTACCTCCAAGATAAAGCCTCGAGCTCGTGTATGCGATATGAAAAATCAAATCATTAAAACCATCTGAGTTAACATCGCCCGGTGAGAACAATCCCGTCCATCCACTATTCTGAAGATTAAACCCTTCAACTGCATGTGTGTTGACTGGTTTGGAACCATTAAACAGTACGGCATTAAACCAATAGGGGAATATATCATCAAGTACATTCCATGTGACGATATCACCCTTCCCGTCTCCATTCATGTCCGGGACTGAATAAGTTGCCCAAGCTGCCTCAGCAAATTCATTTTTTATATCTGAATATTCTGTGAAACCGAAAGTTTGATCACCATAAAGGTATCTTCTTACAGTGGTAGGATTTCCTTGGGGGTTGTAAATCATAAACGATGGATCAGCCTTCCCATCTCCGTCTATGTCTGCAAAATGGATTTGTTCTGCTCGACCTGTCATTCCGTATCCATCCAATTGGATCGGTGGGGTGTAGGTATAAACCTCTTGCAACGGATTTGTGTAGGATGTCTTAAAAAAATACATCGTACCCGTGTGATCCCCACTCGAAGGGGGTATTGTGTAATATTGATGACATAGTATCAATTCTTCCCATCCGTCTCCGTCAATATCAGCGGGCCATTCCCGTCCCATCATCAGTATGTAAGATGCAGAAGTATCAGGGAACTGGAATTCAAAATCAGGTATTGTATCAAAATTCGGGCCGCCATAATACACTTTGTACCAATGATTAGTTTCTCTTTGAGATTTTTGACCAATTATCAGGTCTCTGTAGCTGTCCCTGTTAACATCACAAGCGGTAACAGCATAAGCACCTGCCGGATGAAAGATCGAATATGCAGGAATAGAACTCAGTGGATTGCCACCATAGAAGAAATGGACAAATCCCCATTTTTTGTATTCCCCATTGGCACTGTCCTGCTCCACGAGTACAAAATCGTCATATCCATCATTGTTCTGGTCCCCAAGATATATAACTGATTGATCCCAGTGCCATGCCCGGCGGACAAAAACAACGGTGTCAAACTGGGCATAAACTTCACCAAATACAGCAAGTGTAAAAAATAAAGTAAAATACAATTGATGGTTAAAATATTTGTCTTTCATAGTTACTCCAATTAATATCATTTTAAACAAAAAAAACGGAGATTCACACAAAACCATTCCATCGGGCAGCGAACCGTCCGCGGGGGCAATGTGTCAATCTCCGTTTTTAATACGGGACTACTAAACACACAAACTATTTAAAGATTAACAATCGTCACCTAAGGCTAATTCACCGTCTATTGTTTATCTTATCGATATGGATCTTCCTTAAAATAAAAAATAAAGTTTCCCAAAAATAAATTACATTTAAAATATGATAATGTCAAGAGGTTGAAAAAATAAATTTTGAACAATTTGACACGAATTGGAAATAGATAAAAATTTATGACAAAAAAGAGAACAATCCTTGATTTGGAGCAAAAATCATTAATTCGAAGAGTTCCAATTTACAAAACAATTTAGAGTTACAGTTCGCTGGTCGAAAATTATCGAATTAGAGCATATTAAGATTATCCAATCTCTTTATCTGAGTTAAATACCACTAAACACCAAGAGAGTCAAACAAAAAAACAGTCTAATAAAAAATTCATTTGACTTGAATACAAAAAAATGTATATTTGCACTTCAAATGTAAGCGCTTACATCGGGTCAGAATGTAAGCGCTTACATAAGACAATTGATCACTTAATCATATCGGAGAACAGATGAAAACAGTTACTTTCTTTATATTTTTTTTCACACTTCTGGCAGGTGTTTCATCTGCACAATTTGTGAATGGTCAGGCTGCTGAAGGAGTCCTTGGACAGCTCGACTTTATTACACCAACAAGTGGTGTTGCAATCAACAAATTTAACGGACCAAATGGTGTGTTATTTGACAGCAGAAACGGAAAAATCTGGGTTGCTGACAGAGGCAACCATAGAGTTCTTCGTTTTTCATCAACAAATGCCTACATCAATGGTGGTGATGCAGAACTTGTAATTGGTCAACCTGACTTCACAACCAACACTTCAGGTCTTTCTGCAACCAAAATGAACAACCCTATCTGTGTGGTTATCGATGGTAACGGAACCTTATGGGTGAGTGAATATGGTAATAACCGTGTTACAAGATGGGACGATCCTGATAACCTGGTTAATGGTGACACCGCTGATGGTGTTCTTGGTCAACCCGATTTTGTAACAAATTCAGCAGCTACCAGCCAAAATAAGTTCAGTGGCCCTGCAGGTATTTTTGTTGAAGCAAATGGTACTCTATGGGTGAGTAACTTTAATATTCACAGACTGCTTCGCTTCCAGAACGCAGCCACCCTGCCTAACGGTTCAAATGCCGACCTTGTGATTGGCCAACCTGATTTTGTTACCGGAACCGCCGGACTCTCAGCAACCAAAATGAACAACACAAATGGAGTTTATGTTGACTGGCTCGGAAACCTTTGGGTAAGTGAATATACCAACAGAAGAGTTCTAAAATTTAATAATGCTTCAACACTTGTAAATGGCGACACAGCAGATGTTGTATTAGGTCAGCCTGATTTTATCACAAATACCTCTAACACAACTCAAAATGGTATGGGCAATGTTAGATGGTTAACTGGTGATGTCAATGGTAATCTTTATGTGGTTCAGGAATCAAACAACCGTATTTCAGTATTCCTTCAGGCGGCTACACTCGCAAATGGCTCAAATGCCGATTATGTAATTGGTCAGCCTGATTTTACCACAGGAACCGGTCTTAATCCTCCAACACAAAATTCATTAAGAACCCCCAGAGGCGCTTCAGTTGACAACACAGGTAAAAAACTTTGGGTCACCGATTGGGCAAACAACCGCGTTTTAAGATATGACATCTCCTCTCTTGTTCCTGTTGAACTCTCTTCATTTTCTGCTTCAGTGACCTTAAACAATGTTGAATTAAACTGGACAACCGCAACTGAAACAAATAACTTCGGTTTTTCGGTTGAAAGAAGAAGTGAGGATTCTGAATTTGAAGAAATTGGTTTTGTAAAAGGAAATGGTACTTCCACACTGATAAATTCTTATTCATTTATCGATTCAAAACCATTGTCGGGAGTTGTTTATTATCGTCTAAAACAAATTGACCTTGACGGTTCAATAAACTATTCGAATGAAGTTTTAGCCGACAATACAGGTCTTATCGAAGGCTTCCGCCTTTTGGGAAACTATCCAAATCCGTTTAATCCATCAACCACAATTTCATTTACTCTCACTGAGAAAGAAAATGTAAGAGTTTTGGTCAGGGATATTCTTGGTAGTGAGGTGGTCGAAATTTTTAACGGCATCGCTTCTCCCGGAATCAACAGATTACAGTGGAACGGCACGAATTCAATGGGTCAGACTGTTAACTCAGGAGTCTATTTTTATACTGTCGAAGTGAACAACAAAGTTTATTCCGGTAAAATGATCTTTAACAAATAGGCAACAAAATGAGAATATCAATAAAAGTTTTCCTGGTTACACTCCTTCTCTTAGGTAGCGGGTATGTCAATGCGCAGGATTACCTCTTCTTCTCGGACAGCGACCTTCCAAATTATTACGATCCGAGCTACCTCCAGGTAACTGCTCCAAGTGAACTCCTGTCGGTAAACGGTGTGAAGTTCCCCGTGGTCACCGATACTTTTTATGCAGGTACCAACGGTCTGAAACTTCTTTACAAATCAGTTACCGGTGGCGATTGGGCAGCAGCAGTTGCAGCCCCCGGTTGGCCCGGAAGAGATGCCACACTTAAGGATTCCATTGTCTTTATGGTCTATTCCGCTGTGGCTGTTAATGCCTCTGATCTTCCTTCAATCTTTGTGGAAGATCTTTCAAATCAAAGGTCAACCAAAATCCCACTCTCTCAGTATAACCCGCTGGGAATCCCTGCAGGGACATGGACTAAACTCTGGCTTCCTTTAGACACACTAAAACGGAATCCGGGTAACTGTGACCTTACCAGAGTTAAGACAATTTTCTATTGCCAGTCAGTAGCTGATGGAATTTCTCGCACTCTCTTCCTTGATGATATAAAGATGACCGGCGGTGCTTCGATCCATGATTACAACTACATAGTTGTTCTTGGGTCTTCAACTTCCGCCGGCACGGGTGCAAATCCTCCCGATAGCGCTTATGTCAACAGATTAAGGAAACATATAACAAGTCTTGATACTACATATAAAGTATTAAACCTTGCGGTTGGAGGATATACCTCTTATCATGTGATGCCAACCGGTTTTGTTCCACCGGGTGGAAGACCGACTCCAAGAATAACCAATAACATCAGTTATGCCCTGGAATACAATCCAAAAGCCATCTTCATTAATCTTCCGTCAAATGATGCGGCAAGTGGATATCCAATCATTGAACAGATCGCCAATTTTGATACTTTGGAGGCAGTGGCAACCAGGAATAATGTAAAACTTTGGATCACCACAACTCAGCCAAGGAATCTTTCAAATCAGTCACAACTTGATTTGTTAATAACAATGAAGGATTCTGTTTACTCCCGTTATGGTACTTATGCAGTCGATTTCTGGACAACCCTTGCGCAACCAAATGGATTTATCGTTCCTGAATATAACTCGGGTGACGGCATCCATCTAAATAACGCAGGTCATCGGCTTATCTATGAAAGAGCGATAGAGGCTATCCTGCCAATGTTCATCCCGGTGGAATTAGTGAGTTTCATTGCCACGAGATCAAAATCGGATGTTGTTCTTCAATGGATTACGGGTACGGAAACAAACAGTTATGGATTTGAAGTGCAAAGAAGTTTAAACAAGACTGATTTTGAGACTATTGGATTTGTTGAAGGTGCCGGAACCACAGTTTCACAGTCAAGTTACAGTTATACCGACGGCTCTGCTCAAAAAGATGTAAGTTACTTTTATCGATTAAGGCAGATTGACTATGACGGTTCAAGTTCATATTCAAGTCTTGTTGAAGTGGAGGCAGAATCTCCCGTCGGGTTTTTTCTTTTTCAAAACTATCCCAATCCGTTTAATCCGGTAACAACGGTTTCATTCACTCTGAAAGAAGCCACAAAAGCTGAATTGAAACTTTATGATATGACGGGAAGAGAAATTATTGAGATATTTTCGGGTGATCTGTCACAGGGATATCACAAAATGCAAATTGATGGCTCAAAGCTGGCTTCAGGTGTATATACTTGCCGACTTGCAGCCGGAGAGTTTTCTTCATCTATAAAACTCACTCTCTTGAAGTAATAAACGGTTACACAAGAGTCTTTAAGGGGCCGGCTTTACCCAGACCGGTCCCTTTTTTATTTGCTCCTGTCTAATGAAGAAGATTCTCTAACCCTCAATTCAGGGTCTATTATTAACTGTTTGGGTGTATCCTCAATCCTCTTTTCACTAATCATCTCCATTATCATTTCAAACGCCTTCTGCCCAAAAAGTGAAGTGTTGAGATACACAGAACTTAATGACGGTCTGGTCATCTGTGCAAACTCAATATCATCAAATCCACATATTTCAACATCTTCAGGTATTTTCATACCGTAACGGTGCATCCAGTTTAATGCGCCGAGTGCCATTGCATCGTTTGAGGCAAAAATAGCAGAAATATCTTTCCTCTTCAAAAACAATTCCTGAACAGCATTGTAGCCTGATATCTGTCGGAATGTGCCTTCAAGAATTTCGACATCAGTCTTTTTTATTCCAAATTTATGAACGGCGGAAAGAAACCCTTCTGTTCTCTCAATCGCATCGATGTTTCCTTCCTCCCCTTTTATCAAAGCGATTTTCCTGTTCCCCTGGGTTATCAGATGTTCAGTTGCCATAAAGGCACCGCTAAAATTATCCAATACCAGGTCAACATGCTCTCTATACTTAACAAATCTGCTCAGAACGATGTTTGGCAGTTTAGGAAACCTTCGCGCCATCTCCTTTTTAATTCCCTCAATGTGATACATAAGGATTAACCCGTCAATTTTTGTGCTCAGCTTTTTCACTGTTGCAAAAAACTCTTCCGGTGAACCTTTTTGACCGGCGACAACAATATCATATCCTCTTGCCTCAGCGAGTGCTTGAATTGAATAAATGAATTCCGAAAAAAGATTGCCATATAACACAGGCAATATTATTCCAATTGTCTCCTGTTTTCCTCCACTAAGACCACGAGCTGAAGCACTTGGTGAAAAATTGAGCTTTTTTGCCACTTCAAGCACATGTGCCACTGTCCTATCCGTCACAAGTGAACTTTTGTTAAACACCCTTGACACCGTGGCAATCGAGACTTTGGCTATCCGCGCAACATCATAAATGGTTGATTCTTTTTCTTTTTTCATTCTTCATCATTTTTTCTGAAAGCGGTTACAATTTAATATTTTTTTTAGAATATTCATCTCCTTCATGAAAACCACCGATAAGGAAACTTCCGCTTCTAAACAAAAAAAGCTGCCACCATTTCTGATGACAGCTTTAAATTTTTAACGATCTGAGTTATAAGTCAGAAGTCAAAATACTTTCTGAACAACTATTTGTTCATACAATCGCAGTGACCACATTCCATCGGAAGATTGTCAGATGTTTTGATGAATTCTGCAATTGAAGCAACTACATATTCCATCATTTCCTTTGTAAGTTCAGGATAGATTGGAATAGCAAATGAATCAGTTGCGGCACAGTTTGCGACAGGGTAATCCTCATCTTTTAGATTGAGATGTGCAAAACACTCCTGGCGGTGGAATGGAACAGGATAATAGACTTCATTACCAATTCCTTTTTCAGTAAGGAATGCTCTCAATGCATTTCTTCTCTCAACACGGAGCACATACTGGTTATAGATGTGGTAATTTACCAATCCTGGACCTTCATAAACCGCTTTTGGAATAAGAACTTTGTTTTTGTCGTCAAATTTGATTCTGCCGGTTTCTTCAGCAAGACCCGCTTCAATCAGCAGTTTTGTGTAATAAGCAGCGTTTTCGCGTCTTTTTGCCGACCAGTCGTTCAAATGTGGAAGTTTTACAGAGAGAACTGCAGCCTGAATTGAATCCAAACGGAAGTTGCCACCAATTACTTTGTGGTAATATTTTGGTTTTCCACCATGAACTCTCATGATTCTGATCATGTCAATCAGTTCGTCATCATTGGTGACAACAAGTCCACCATCGCCAAAACAACCGAGGTTTTTGCTTGGGAAAAATGAGAAACATCCGATATCACCGATATTTCCAACTTGTCTGCCATCTTTATACTGTACTGAGATTGCCTGAGCACCATCTTCGATCACACGAAGATTGTGTTTTTTTGCAATTGCCATAATCGGTTCCATGTCGGCTGACTGACCGTAGAGGTGCACCGGAATAATAGCTTTAGTTTTTGAAGTGATTTTTGCTTCAATCTGAGTTGGGTCGATATTAAAAGTTACAGGATCGGAATCAACCAATACCGGAACTGCATTTAATCTGGCAACAACTCCCGCAGTGGCAAAAAATGAATATGTTGGCATGATAACTTCATCATCTTTTCCAACACCAATTGCCATAAGCGCAAGCAGAAGAGCATCTGTTCCTGATGAAACACCCACGGCATATTTACTGCCGAGGAATTGAGCCATTTCTTCTTCCATTTTTTTAACGGCAGGTCCCATGATGTAAGCAGTTGATTCGGCAACACCGATAAGAGCAGCATCCAATTCATCTTTCATGGAAAGATACTGCGATTTAAGATCTAACAATGGTACTTTCATATTACTCTACTTCTTTCACTATATCATTTTCAAATTTATATTTTTTACCCGATTTTTCGCAGAAGGCTTCGCCGTTTTCATCAAATTTTAATCTGACGCCGGCTTCGCTCATCCATCCGATAATTCTTGCAGGATTTCCTACAACAAGTGCAAAGTCAGGAATGTCTTTAGTGACTACACTTCCCGCACCCACAAAAGCGAATCTACCGATTGTATTTCCACAAACGATTGTTGAATTTGCACCAAGTGATGCACCTTCTTTAACAAGGGTTTTCAGATAATATTTTGCACCTACCTGTGGATATTTGCTTCTTGGGTCGATGATATTTGTGAATACCATTGAAGGTCCACAAAAAACATAATCTTCAAGGGTTACACCTTCATAAACGGACACATTGTTTTGTATTTTAACAAAGTTACCGATGGTGACATTATTTCCAACATTTACATTCTGTCCAAGAATTACATTATTCCCAATTTTGGAACCGGACTGTACATGAGAAAAATGCCAGACTTTTGTGCCCGAACCAAGTTCAACACCATCATCGACAACTGCATATTGATTTACATAGGGGGGTTTATTTTCACTCATTCTGATAACCTTTCCTGGGCTTGTTCAAGAATTTTTAATACTTCGAGGGCGTGAACACCATCTGAAAATGGAGTTTTTCCTGTTAACACACACTCATAAAAATGTTTTTGTTCTTCAGCAAGAGGTGGTTTGTTTTCATATTGTACCACTTCAAACGACTGATCAAAGGCTTCAAGCTGTCCATTAACCTTCTTGAATCCTTTTTTGTAGAACTTAAGTTTATTGTCGGGAAGACTGTCTTCAAAAACAAACATTCCTTCACTTCCGATAACCACAAGTCTCTGTTCCTTAAAAGGATGGAGCCAGCTCACAAAGATGTGTGCCGAGATATTATCGGGATAATTCAAAAATGTTACTGTTGAGTCTTCGATATTTGGTTGAATTACGGCAGAACCCTGAGCATGAACATTTATCGGGTTTGTGCCGATGATAAACTGAATAATCGCAATATCATGTGGAGCAAAACTCCATAGAGCATTCTCTTCGGAACGGATCTTGCCAAGATTGAGCCTGTTGCTGTAGATATATTGAAGATCACCCAACTCTTTTCCAACAGCATTTTTGATGTGTTTCACCGCTTCGTGATAAAGCAAAACATGACCAACCATCAATCTGAGGTTGTTTTTTTCTGCAATATGAACAAGATTTTCAGCTTCTTTTGAATAGAGTGTGATTGGTTTTTCAACTAATACATGTTTTCCGGCTTCAAGAAGGCTTTTTGCAACAAAATAGTGGGTCTGAGCAGGTGTGGCGACAATTGCTGTCGTTATTTCAGGATCATTAAGAATATCTTCGAGTGTATCAACAACTTTGATTTTATCAGAAATTGCCGAAACAGTAGCACGGGTTTTTAAGCCCGGATCATATACAACTATGTTTTCAGGGGGGAGCAGTGATGCGGCTGTTTTCAGGTGATTTTTACCCCAATTCCCAACCCCTAAAACTGCAAGTTTGATTTGATTAAAATCCATTTTTCTTCCGTTAATATATTTGGAATTCGTCCTGCGGAATTATTTTAATTCAGCTATTAAATTTAACATGTAGAAATCTATCTACAAAGATGAACCCTCGATTATTTTTGGGGCGTGTTCGTTTGGTCACAAGGTAGCGAAGGGGGAATTTTGGACCTCACCCCCGGCCCCTCTCCTAAAAGTAGAGGGGAGGATTACAATTAAAAATTAATCCGTTAAATCCGTCTCATCCGTGTTACTATTACAAAATCCTTCCGTGGAATCCGTGCTAAATCCGTGGAATCTGTGTTACTATTCCTTTTGGCTCTTGCAAATCATTTATTCAGGATCATTTTGCGGGTTTCTCTAAAATTATTCACGGTCAAAGTGTAGAAATAAACCCCGCTCGTTAGATTACCTGCTTCAAATTTCACTTCATAAGTTCCGGCAGGTTTATATTCATCCACAATTGTTGTGATCAGTCTGCCCAAAACATCATAAACAGCCAGCGTCACTTTTCCCGGTTCTTTCACAGAATATTGAAGTGTTGTAGAAGGATTAAATGGATTTGGAAAATTTTGACTTAATCCATAATCCGATGGTGTAAGGTCACTAAGACTTATTTCTTTAACTGATGTAAGTGTGTAGTCAAACTGGTAAAGTTCTTCCGGTTCAACGGTTCCATTACCATTTCCTGCAGGCACCTGATTTTGAAGTGTTCCGGCGTCCTGTGTCCCGTATTGAAGTACGGCGATGTAAAGCTTCGAAGGAGTATAACCAAACTCGTTTTGAATATTCACAAGTCCTTCAAGAGTTTGTCCTGACGCTTTTTCGGGATTTGAGGAAGCATCAAACCATGCGGTATAATTGTTGGTGCTCTCGTTTGCGAGGAATAATGACCATCCCGGGACAGTTCCACCCTTTGCCCACATTGCAGGGATTGGGTTTCTTAGGGAGTCGGTTATAAGGATAAAAACATCTTTCCCTTGAGTGGGAGCTGCCTGGGTTGCTACATACAGGTTGCCATTATTCCATCCCAGATAAAGATTTGCTCCGCTGTTTGATCCAACAGAAACAGCCTGTTGATCGAGCACACCATCGATGACAAAATTACTGCCCGTTCCACCGCCACCACCAAAGTTGATCTTAAAGTCTTGACCGTTATTGTTGTTCCATGAATTGTCGTTGTAGTGAATTACAAAGGCAACCCCGTTAACTTCCTGGGCACTGTTATTAAAAGGACCAATCTTGATTGTCAATAAACTGTCAGTTGATGGACCGGCAAAAGCCGTTTCAACTGCAGGACCTGTTCCGTTGAACAACACAGTTCCCGTGGGCCAATATACCTGATTTGGAGTGGTCCAGTTTGAACCTTGAGGATTTAAACCCCAATGGAGTTTTGCTCCCTGAACAGCTTTGGTTATGGTGACCGTTATTGTATCATTTTTTGTGGGTGCCGAAGGCATCCATGTTACAGTACTGACACCTGTTCCACCTCCTCCTCCGGGAGTGTAAGCGCCAACCCAGACATGTTGTATGGGAGTGGTTGCAACATTATTATTACTATCGACGGCTTCAACATAATAATCCACAAGTTTGTTTGAAATACCGGCGATGACAGCAGAATATTCTTTTGCTTTTACGAGTGGCATTGGATTGGTCATCGATATTTTTGTAACGCCCGGCATGTCTATTGTTGTCCATGCGCCAACCTCTGCACCACCGGCATAAGTTTCGTTCTGAACTGAAGACAGTGAGTTTTCACCATCAAGATCTTCACGATAATAAAGTTTTACAGATTTGAGTCCTTTTACATCGTAGGCGTAAGTCCAAACCTTAAAATCGGAAGGCTGCTGTTGGTTCCACTCGGTTGCACCGGGATTGTAAGGCTCTCTTTGTGGAATAAAGATTGTCGGTTTAGTATTGTCTGGCGCACCGGTGATAACGCTGTTTGCAAAATTTACTGCCTGATTGGCGCCACGAGTGGGATTTGAATCCCAGATTCCGCCGAGTGATCCATCCCAATACCAGTAATCGGAAGCTTCACTAACAAGCAGATACTTCCAGGCATTGTATGTGTTTGTTGCTCCCGGATTAACATTGTCTGCCATCGCAACATGGTTTTGCACAGCGGTTAAAACACCCCAACTGTTAATATCGGGACTGTAACCATCACTTCCCGGATCACCAAGCCATTTTTTGAACTCAGGATCACCATTATCGGCACCCGACCAGCTTCCCGATTCAATGTGAATTGGGGCATTTGGGTCAGGAGGGAACATTTCGAGGTAGTCTTCTATTGTTGTACAAACAAATCTTGAAGGATTTGCACTTAACCAGTTAACAAAATTTTGGAAGTTTGATCCGTAATATGAATCGGTTCCTCCACCGTAATTATCACCATCATGATGAAGAACAATCAGTACCGGTTTTGAGGGATCAGTGTTAAATTGTTCAAACTGACTCATCACAGATTCGTAGTTTAATGCCCCAAAACCCCCTCTGCCATCTTCGTTTCCAAGATAGCGGGAGGCAGGGATAGCTATGATATTCGATTTTTGTCCCGTTGCGGGATTAACATATTCAACATAATGTGGTCTGTGACCCCAGGCTGCCGAAATTCTTGTAGGAGCCCAGATATTCTGAAGCGCCAGCCAGTCATTTGGATTGGGATTAAGCACATCGGCTTTGTTTGGTTCATAGATGTTTCCACCCGTGTTGAAGGGATATCCTTGCGCTGCCCTGTCGAAATGGACATTATCCACCAGTACCCATTCGAGTCCTTCATCTGCAAGAGCAGGGATCATCCTGTCAACAAATGCGTTTTCAGGAGGAAAGATACCTTTTGAGTAGCCCCCCGGAAAATTTTGTGTAAATATCTGTTTGTGCCACTGAATCTGCATTCTGATATCTTTATAATCGATCAAACCCATAAGCGGGTGGAAATATCCAAAACCTACCATGTCCATTCTCGGATTGCCAAGAGAAGTGGTCTGATTTTTGATAAAATTCCAATTGGATTTCCAATTAAAAAAATTGCCGTTTCCGTTTGCTTCCAGGGCGTTCAGGTTCTCAATCAACGAACCGGTGAAACTGACTTGTGATCCAAAATGGGGCATGTTGGCACTGATACCTTTTTGAACGGCATTTTTGGGCCATGAAGTGTAGGGTCCTGTTCTCTGGTTATGAATGTCAGTTACCGAGAAGGGGAATCGCCCGTTTGCATCTGTTTGAACCACACTTTCGTAGGGCCAGTAAATCGGTTGATGCATATGCCAAAGGAAAGCGATGTAGATTGGCGGATTAACTTTTGTTTTGTTTACCTGATTTTGCTGTGAATATACATCAGCCAAAGAGAGCAACACTAACAAGATCAATATCGATATAAAGTTTGATTTTAGCATTATTTTTAACCTTTTGGTTCCAATCGGGTCGCTAAATGTTTGACCCGGAAAGAAATCTCTTTTTAGAGAGGAAATGACAATTCATAATTTTATTAATACAACCTTCAAATTACAAAAAAATAAAAAAAACGGATGTGATACTTTTTTCTTAATTTCGATTTGGAAAAATGTTTAAGTTTCCACTCTATGATATCATGAGAAATTAAAAAAACATAAGACGAGGAATAAAGCAATATGAAATTAAGGTTCATCCATTTTTCAGATTCGCATTTGGGGTTTGTTGACTACACTTCCGACGATTTTTCGGTTCAAAAAGCGCGGGAAGACGATGCCTACAAAACAGTAGCCGCAGTTATTGATCACGCAATCGAAACAAAACCCGATTTTGTGATCCACACCGGCGATTTTTTCCACCGTCCCTCGCCCTATAACAAAGCAATTATTGAAGCCGGGAAACAGTTTAAACGGCTTTCAGATGCAGGCATACCTTTTTATATGATCGCCGGAAACCACGACCTTCCAAAATCGGAAGATACCCGCGCAATTCATGAAATTTATGAAATGTTTCCGGGCTGTAAAATTTTTTATGACCAGAAATATTCCACGCTCGATTGTGGAAGTTTTATACTCCATGCACTTCCCCACATCAATTTCTCACAAAATCATCTTGATGAAATCAACAAGATTGCAGTAACCGACACCAAAAAACCGAATATTCTTTTGATGCACCTCTCGATGCCGGTCTCAATTTACAAAGAGGAAGAACCCGGTGGAGGCATTTTCCCTGTTGATAAACTGGCGATACTCAAAGAATTCAACTATGTTGCCCTTGGTCATTGGCACAGATTTAACCATCTGAATAAATATGGCAATGTCTGTTATTCAGGCTCAACTGAAAGAATCAACTCCGGTGAGGCAGACCATAACAAAGGCTTTGTGGAGGTAACCATAGATGACAATGAAACCACCATCAACTTTAAAAAATTGGAAACAAGAGAGTATCTTAACATAACAGTGGATGGATGTTCATCGAAAACAAAACAAAATATCCTTGATGAAATTAGTGCAATTACCGGAGGAAGAGATATCTCAGAGGCAATCGTGAGAGTTGTCTTAAAAAATGTGAAGGATACCCGATACTACGAAATTATGCGGGATGATATTCACGAGATCACAGGTGATTGTCTGGTACTGAGGTTTAACAAAATTCTGGAGGGGCAAACTTCCGTTGAAGATCGTGATAACCAGGGTGGAGAATCGTTGGTCGACAGGCTCCTTGCCGATCTCAGGGCCGGGTTCCCCGATGAAGAGGAATTCAAAAAATTTGAGGAAATCACTAAAGAATTGTTTGAAGAAATTATAACACAGGATGGCGGAAATGATAATTAAAACTCTCTCTCTGAAAAATTTTAAACAATATCGTGATGAATTTATCACCTTCCCTGACGGGTTAACAGGTTTGGTGGGCAATAATGGAGCCGGAAAATCCACAATCTTTGATGCCATCACATTTGCCCTTTTTGGATCATCCACCGATGTTGCACTTCCTCTTCTTAAAAATGATAAAGCCGGTGTTAAAGACAAGGTTGAAGTAATTCTCGAGTTCATGGAAAGGGGTGAAAAGTATAAGGTTGTCAGAACTCTGGCAGGGAACAAAAACCTTACTGCATCTGCATCATTTTATAAATGGAACGAATTAACTCCCCCGGCTCACTACGAAAAAACGAGTGAACAGGTGATAAATGTGAGAAAAGATGTTCATAAAGTGATAAAAGTTGACAGAAAAAGTTTTATCAATTCCTTCTTCGCCAAACAAAAAGAAACCGCAGGATTAATCGCTGCCGGAGTAAAAGAACGCGAAATAGAGATAAGAAAAATGCTCGGATTCGACAGACTCGATAAACTCAGCAAAAAAGTTGGCGAAATTATCAAGGAAAAGAATGTTGTTGTTCAGACACTCTCTCAAAATCTCCTGTCAGATGAAGTAATGACATCACTGAATGAATCAAAAAAATTAAAATCAGAAGAGCTTGCAATCCTTGAATCTCAACTCAAAGTCAAATCAAAATTGGTATCTTCAAAACTTAAGGAAAAAGAAGATGCCCGCATGAATCTGGAAACTTTGAGAGCAATCGAAGAACAGTACACGGCATTTGAGATAATCATAACCGGGCTAAAAACATCGATTAAAAACTCAAACGAGATGATTAGCTCAACAAACCAGGAAATTGCAAATCTGATTCAGCTGCAGATTGAAGCCGGGGAACTTGCACCTGTTGTAGAACAATTGTCAAAACTCGATGCAGAATTGTCTGACCTGCAAAGTAAAAAAGAGAATAAATCACGCTATAACAGCATTCAAACCGGGAAATTAAAGCTGGAACAATCTCTCCTTGAATTTGACAAACAGCTCAAAGAAATCGAGAAATCAATTGATGCCAATTCCGGGGTGGAATCGTTGTTAACTGCTAATGAGCAACTAAAAACTGCTCTTGAAGAGAGCATAATGATCATCAACAGCAACATCAGTGATCTCGATAGAGAAATCGCCGGTTACAAGTCGCAACTTAAAGAGAAGGAAAAAAGACTTAAACATATTAATGGACTTGATGAGACTGCTCCCTGTCCAGAGTGTGAGAGAGAACTTGGTACACAAAAGCCATTACTTGTCAAAAAATATAACTCAGAAATCGGGGTTCTAAACGATCAAATTCAAAAGGTGTCAGGAAGACTCGCAGAACTTCAAGATTCACTGGCAAAAAAACAGAGTGATAAGAAAGGGATTGAAACCGGGAGAGAGACTCTAATAAACAGAAATTCGAAGTTGCAGACAGACATCGCACTCGGTAACAGTCTGAAAAAACAAATTGAATCAACAAAATCGGGCATCACTTCAGCAGTGCACGACCTCGATGCTGTTGGCAACCGTGATTTTGATCAGACACTGTATGATAAAGTTGTTGAACAACTTGAAGTCACAAAATCAGAAAACAACAGATACCAAAAAATGCTGGGAAAAGTTGGGACTCTTCCGTCAAAACAGCAAAAACTTGTAGAAATTCAAGCTGAACTTAATAGATTAAACAATGAGCTTGTTATCAAACAGAATGATCAATCAAATCTTGATTTTAACAAAGATTTGATCACCGTTGCTGAATCACACTTCAGGATAAAAGATGCAGAACATCTTCAAGCAGTAAATGAACACAACTCAATAAATGTTGAACTTAACTCTGTGCAGACGGAAATTAATTCAATCGAAACGAGAATTGGAGAAAATGAAGGCCGAAAGAGTGATTATCAGGAAAAAGTAAATGAATTGGAACAATTCAGACGATATAATGGAATGATAGACCTGTTTAAGATGAAGGTTATGTCAACTGCCTTACCGGGGATATCAGCCAAAGCCAACGAACTTTTTAAACAGATAACAGGAGACCGGTATGATAATCTCAAAATCGATCAGGAATCGTTTGAAATAATCGTTAATCGTGATGATAATGAAGTGCTCATTGAAACTCTTTCGGGCGGTGAAAAAGATCTGGCGGCTGTTTGCTTGAGAATTGCAATCAGTCAATACATTATACAAAATAATGGAGGAGGTAACCTTGGCTTCCTCGCACTCGATGAGGTTTTTGGCTCACAGGATGAAAACCGCAGAGGTGAATTGATGAACTCGCTTCACAAAATCTCAAAATTGTTTAATCAAGTCTTTATTGTCGCGCACAACAAAGATGTGGAAGAACAATTCCCGAATCGATTTATAATTTCAAAATCGGGTAATTATAGCAAAATAGAAACGCTGTTCGCTGTTTAATAAAAAATCCGTTCCAATTCTGCGGGATCATTGGTTTTACCGAGGGCAAGGATTAGTTTTATTCTTGCCTTCTGTCCATTTAAATATTCTGCAAAAATAACGCCCGACTCCCTTAACCATTTCCCGGCTCCGGGGTAACTGTAGATGTCATCGGTTTCTCCCGCCGGGCAGCGCGATACCAAAACCACCGGAATCCCTTTCTCCAAAACATACTCGATTCCTTCAAAGACTGCCGGGGGAACATTCCCCACTCCCAACGCTTCCACCACTACACCATCAACTCCGGAATCAGCTGAATATCTAAAAAATTTATCATCCATTCCTGCATAACATTTAAGCAGATCAACATTTGAATTTATTTTGGATGTTCTGATGGTTTCAAGTCTCCGTGGAGCCCGATTTAGAATTACTCTCCCTCTGTCAACAAATCCGAGACTTCCAAAATCCAGCGAAGCAAAGGTTTCCTCATCTTCCGTATGGGTTTTTGTTACCTCACTTGCAGCGTTTATCTCACCATTCAGACATACCAAAACACCCATATCCCTGCTATTTGGATTAAGACATGTATAAATTGAGTCTATCAAATTTGGAGGACCATCCCAGTCAGGATCAGAACTGTTTCTCATCGATCCCGTTAACACAACAGGAATATGACATTCAAGATAGAGATCGAGGAAATACGCTGTCTCTTCGAGGGTGTCGGTGCCGTGTGTTATTATAATACCATCATATTCATTTTCATCGATCATTTGCTGGATGGTTAATGCCAGTTCAAACATCAACTCAGGTGTAATATGAGGACCCGGATATTTCCCAAAATCGTAGAAATCCACCTTTCCAAGAGATTTTAACTCCGGAATCATATCAATTATTTCACCCCCCGTCAAGTGAGGAACTGCGCCTCCGGTTTGTGAATCCACTTTCATCGAAATGGTACCACCGGTGAAAACTATCATGATTTTTTTCATATCTTACGGTCCGGAAATTATTTATATTGCAATGCAAATTACGGAAATTTGAATTGTTTAGTTGAATAATCGCCTGCCAAAGGCAGAACAAAGTACGGTATCGTACAGAGGTGTTAATATGTTACATGTAGTTGATGTTGAACTTACTCCCAATCCACACGCTATTAAATTTGTCTTAAATCAGAAATTGCTTCACTTTACATCGAGGCAATTCAGCACACCCGAAGATGCAGTAAATGATCCACTCGCAAACGGTATTTTTGCCCTCGAGGGAGTTGCATCTGTGTTTTATACCGATAAATTTATCACTGTTGAAAAAAAACAGGGTTACGATTGGGGAAAGATCCAAAGACCTTTTCTCACTTATCTAAGTAAATTTGATCAATCACTCATTCCTGAAGAAGCCACTCCCGAAGGAATGGATGAAAACACGAGTGAACTTCTTAAACAGATATCTGAAGTATTAAATAAAAAAGTTGTTCCCGCTCTTGCTTACGATGGTGGTGGTCTCGAAATTCTGGGACTTGATGGTTATTCTCTCAAGGTTCGCTATCAAGGAGCCTGCGGAAGCTGCCCAAGTGCACAAAGAGGAACCCTCTCGGCAATTGAAAGCCTGCTTAAAAGAGATGTACATCCCGCACTGGAAGTTATTCCGGACTAAATATTAATTATTAATTATTATTTTAGTTGTCCTGAATTAAGCGTCGGTGAGAAGTAAAAAAGTTAATGTTTGAATATAAAAAGTGATTTTTAAGTCATATATTAAAATTTACAGATAATCCCACCAAAGTTAAATCGATTTAAAATAAAAAAAGCTGCCCCATTTACGAGGCAGCTTTTGTTTTTTAAAGTATCTGCGATACTAAGATTAATACCTGATAATTAATAATTAATTAAAAGGTATATCTCACACCAAGTTGCATAGCCCAGCGGCTGTTGATGTCACTCGGAGCCCAAGGAACATTGGTAGTTGGGGCTGAGAATGAGTAAACAGGTTTTCCGCCGACACTTCTGTTGATCATTCTTACAACATTTGAAGTTGAGAATACTGATTCGTCGTATCCCCAATCGCTGTTCATAAGATTAAGTACATTCAAAATGTCGAGGGTTATCGTGAATTTCTGATTGAGAACTGTTGGGATATCCTGAGCGAGTCTTAAATCAAAGATGTCTCTCCATGGATTTCTTGCGCCGTTTCTTTCAGCAATAGTCCCTCTGTGGCTATTAAGATATTCATTATTCTGGATGTATGATTCAAGCTGTGAGTACATAGCAGCAGATGGTACAAAAGCACCACCGGTTACAGCACCAAGCTGATACGCTCCACTTGAAAGTTCAGCAGCGGTTGGGATGTAGAACAGATCGTTCTGATCAAAACCGTCGTTGTTCAAGTCACCATTAACTGTGAATGAGAATGGGGCACCACTCTGTCCGTTGTAGAACAATGAGATTGTGGTTGGTGCATTTGTAAAGAAATCGTGTGTCAATGATACTGAAGCAAAGAACCTGTTTTTGATCTCATAAAGTGAAGTAACAAGTTCAGGATTGTTTGGATCACCTTTAACAGGGTTGTATCTCATCTGAGAAACAGCCTGTGAAGAGGTTGTGCTGTTCATATCTTTTGCAATACCATGGGTATAACCAAAATTGATTGATAAACCTCTGGCAACATATCTCTGGAACTGAATGGCAAAGTTCATCTGATATCCTTCTGAAGTGTTTTTCAGTGAAAGGACATCTCTGAAGTTGTTGTTTTTATTGTCAGTTCCACCATAAACTGGTCTTCCAAGTTCTGAAGCGATTGTGGTTGGAGTTGAATAATTTCTGATATTCAGCTTTTCATACATTACTTCATTAAGAGTTTTTGAATAGATTACTTCAAGTGATCCAACAAATTCCCAAGGGAGTTTTTGATCGTATGCAGCATTTATTCTGAACAACTGTGGAAATTTGAAGTTAGGATCAACCATATTGATTTCTGACTGAAGATTTGGTGCGCCTGTTCCGGGATCACCAACTTTAGGCTGAATTCTTGGGTTGATTGAGAATACTGTTCCGTTACCACCGGATAACTCTGCAGTAAGAAGTCCTGTGTTTGCGAAGTTGTTGGAAATCCAAACATAAGGAACTTTTCCTGTGAAGATACCAAGTCCGCCTCTTAACTGGGCAGCTCTGTCTTCGGTAAGAGAAAGGTTAAAACCTGCTCTTGGTGAAAACAATATTTTCCCATCAGGTACACCACTTGTGCTGTAACCTGAGAAATATTTGGAAACAGAATCGTTTGCTGCAGGAGTTTTAGGGAATGTGGGGATGTCAACTCTAACACCAAATGTAAGTCTTAAAGCACCATTTACCTGCCATTCATCCTGAGCATAAAGACCAAACTGGTTTGCGCTGAAATCAGCGGAAGGTCTGTTGTCGTATGAATCGCCACTTCTTGCAAAAGCTCTCTGATATGATCCAACTTTTGAATTTTTGAAATCTTCAAAGCTGTTGAACACATAATATCCGTAGAATGAACGGATGAAGAGGTTCGAGAATGTGTAAAATTCGTTGTGTGTACCAAAAGTAAGGATATGATTACCAATATTCCATGTAAAGTTATTGGTAAATTCAATGATATCCTGGTCAAGTTTGTTTGCAGGTGAAAATCTGTCAGCACCGAGTGTGTAGGTAACTCCACCCTGTCTGATTTCGATTTCAGGTGATTCTGCAAATGGCAACTCTCTTTTGTCTCTGATTCTGGTATAACCAACAATCAACTCGTTCGACATGTTGTTACTGATTGTTGTGTTCCACTGGAGAACAGTCGAATTTGTAATTGAAGCGAGTCTGTAGGTATAAGAACCAAAAGTTAAATAGTTGTTTCTGTTTCTGTTTGCAAGAATGTCATCAGCACCATCAACAAAGTTGTGTCTTAAAGTAAGACGGTTGTTTTCGTTGAGGTTAAAATCCAAACGGGCAAAAATCTTTGTTGAAGGTCTTTTAAGATCAACAGAACCGTAAGAACCGGCATCATACCCTTTACCACTCATAATAGTTGAGATCGAATCGCCATATGCACTGATTCCGGCTGCTCCGGTAGCAAGTGATGTGTTGGCATAAGGTCTGGTATAGTTGGTAAGTTCTGCACTTGCGAAGAAGAAGAGCCTGTCTTTAATTATCGGACCACCTATTCTTCCACCAATCTGATACTCGGTAAAGTCAGGATATGCGGTTTTAAGAGCATCCGGGCTTTTCCCTACAAATGATTGATTTCTTCCATAACCAAAGATCGAACCTGAAAATGTGTTGGTTCCCGATCTTGTGATTGCATTGATACCACCACCGGTGAAACCGGAAAGTTTAACATCATAAGGGGCAACCACTACCTGGAATTCCTGGATAGCGTCGAGGGAAATGGGGTTGGTTCCGGCCTGACCACCGGGTGTTCCCGAGGAGCCAAGACCAAAAAGATCGTTATACTGTGTACCATCGATCTGGATGTTGTTATATCTGCTCGATTTTCCGGCTGCTGATAGATCAGAACCTGAGAAAAGAGGGGAAAGTTTTGAGAAATCTGAAAATCTTCTGCTGATTGTAGGCAGATTTTCGATTGTCTCTGTGGCTACTGTTTGAGCCGAACCTGTTTTGGTCTCGGTCATTATCGGATCACTTTTTGCTAAAACCAAAACCTCTTCTGTTACTAATGAAGTTTCGACCATAACAAAATCTAAACGAAGATTCTGGCCCAATTCGAGGTTAACACCTTTTAATTCGACTGTTTTTTTCCCGGCATACGAAGCTATTACTTCATATGGTCCGCCGGGTTTTAAGCCGTATATATTATAGCTTCCATTCTCTCTTGCTGTGGTTCCATAAACAGTTCCTGTAGGAAGATGTTTTGCACGGATCACAACACCCGGTAATGCAGCATTTTTGTCATCATTTACATTTCCAAATACAGTCGCAGTTGTAACTTGTGCGTTTAACTGTAATGAACCTATGACTAAAAACAATGCAGCTAATGAAAGTCTGTAAAATGACTTCATACCTTGCTCCTGATTGTTGTTTGATTGTTGATAAAATAAAAAATCAAGTTTTTAAAATTAAGGGTGGGAGTTTTAGGAATACTAAAACTTCGTGTTAAGAAATCGTTAAGTAAATTATTCACCGGATCGATGTCTTCTAATCTCGAAATAATGGGGTGTTTGTTAACAAAATGGGCAGTAAAAATTCTTACACAAATTTTTACCCTTCCATATGTAAAATTGCAAATATTTAGTGACCTAAAAAAACAGTTTTACAAAAAAAAATGGCTGCTTTAAATTTTCATTTGTAGAAGCAATTGTTTTTGTTTCTATCCCCTATTCTGCTTCTTCGATACTCTGCTACTATTTCAAAAACATCATTTTTTCGGTTTTTACGAATAACGGGATCAAATTTTTGTCCCTGACCAACAAATTGTAAAAATATACACCTGATGCAATATCTTTTAATGTCCCAATCGTTGCAGGCGAAAATTCCCTTTCATATTCTCCTGCAGGAAGCCATCCGTTTTGAAGCATCATTATCAACTCACCATTTACATCATATACACGAAGGATTACCTCTGATTCTTCTGTTAAAGAGAATTTTATCTTTGTTGAAGGATTAAACGGATTTGGGTAGTTTTGATATAGATATATCCTTTCGGGTGTTGGGCTTTCTTCATCAGCTGAAATACCTGTTATTACAACCGTTACACTGTCAAGTTTACTGACATTCCCTTGATTGTCCCTGGCTGTTAGTTTATAACTGTAACTGCCTGTCGGGTCTGCAAGTGAATCTGTGAATAGTGTATCGATTCCTGTGAATATTTTATTGTTATCATCAGGGATAAATAATGGGTCTCTGCTTCTGTAAAGTGAAAAAGAATTAAAGTCAGCTTCTGTTCCTCCTCGCCATAGAAGTTCTACTACTCTTTCTGACTCCCTTCTGAGTTTTTAGAGTGGTAAACTTCGGTTTTTTTGGTGCAAGGTCTTGGTACGGGTAACTTTGTCCAAAGGGTCCACCATATAGACCAACATCACTCCTTGTCCCATCTACATCCAGAATATTTGGGTCACCGGCATCTATCAAAGGTGAAAACATCTGAAGCAGATAGTTGTTACTGTCCTGGTTCTCAAACATCGGGTCAGATGCGTAATATATTGTTGTATCGGGGTTAAATAGAGCTGTATTATTGCTTATTGCAGTGTTGTTATAAAAACAGTTGTAATTGATTACGGCAGTATCAAGTGAACTAGTGGTATAAATTGCACATTCCCTTGAATTTAGAATAATATTGTTTGTTACCCGGGTTCCAGGCTGCATAACAATACCTCTGGCAAAGTTAATTATTATATTATTCTCAATTGTATTTGGTACTTGATTTATGCCTACATCATATGTACGACCGTGTATAAAATTATTCCGCACATCTGTAAACTTCCCAAACCAAGGGTGGAAATGGACTGCTTCGACAAATGTATCTATAAATGAATTATCGATTATTGTTGAGTACTCAGCATAAATTCCATGATTCACCCGATAAAACAGGTTCTTGGAAATTAACATTGGTGGAGAATTTGTCCATTCCGGACCATTTATCGCAACACTGCTTGCATAAAAATAACAATTTTGAATAGATCCGGAAGTATTCAATACTCTAATAGCTTGTGTGAATATCCCTAAAAATTTTACATTCTTAATATTAACAGTATTATGAACAAAAGTTGACCCAAATGTATAGATCGCGATATGATGGGTTGTACCTGATCGTGTCTTAAAAGTCAGGTTTTCAACATTTAAATTATCTTTAAATGTGAAAACTTTTAGCAAAGGTTCTCTTGGAAACCCAGAAACATCAATGATACAACTGTCAATATCCACACCAAAAATAGTGAGATCCCTTCCAAAATTCTCCGAATTAACAATCTGAGGATAAACACCCTGTACCAATAAGTATCGTATCACCACTTAAACAAATATCAACCACTTTTTGGATTGAATCTGAGGCTGTTGCCCAAGTGGTGTAAGGATATGAGGGTGTTGGATTTCCGGCTTTACATATCGGATTGTGGAAAACCTGACACTTAATAAGAGAAGAGAGTATTGAGAATAAAATAGTTTTCCTTCTAACTGATTCTTTTATGAATGGATTCCAAGGCATATAGGCATTATTATTTTGGTGATTATCATTTCAGTATCACCAATTTTTTGTTGATATTTATATCATTAACTCTCAGCGAATAAATATATACTCCACTGGCAAGGTTGCCTGATTCGATTGTTGTTTTATGTCTTCCCATTGGCTTTTGTTCATTCACCAACTGTTTTACCAATCTTCCGGTTATGTCGTAAAGATTCAGAGTTACAACTCCTTCTTTTAGAAGTGCATACTCGATTATTGTTGAACTGTTAAACATTGAGAGCCGGATTGAAATATGGTATTGAAACCTAATTTTACAAGGTTGGTATCATTAAATCTATGGTAAGTAATTTCCGGATAATCACTTGATGGTAAGTAGGTGCCCAAAAGTATTGGCTCTGGAGTTTGTGCACTCATAGATTGTGAGAATAGAACACACAGGAGGAAGAAAGTATAAATTGAATATCTGTTTCGCATTTTAGCTCCAAAAAATAAATCGTTTTTTCCGGAGGTGTGGCAGTTTGATAAAACCGTCTCTTTCTTACAAGCAACTTACGCTATTCAAAAATAATAGCAAAAAGAAATCGTCGAGATTAGACTATTTTATTTTCGAAGGAGGGTGAGACTGGTTCAGGAACATACATCAATATTCCGTGCATAAATATCAGTTAAGCTAAATTGCACGGAATATTAAAATGAATGAATTAAACGACCAAAGTGTTTATCATCCGTTCAAGCCGGGCGGTTATCTCAACCGCAAGTTCGGAAAGATTTTGGTTCCCAATCGCCTGCATTGCTGCGGTGGGATTTATAACCGATACTTTAATCTTTCCACCGTTAGTCTCCTGAATAACCACATTACAAGGCATCATCAAACCAACATTCTCCTCGATATGTATCGCTTTGTTGGCAAATGGTGGATTGCATGCCCCGAGAATGCGGTATTTTCTTACATCAGCATTTATTTTCTTCTTTAGAGTGTCCTGCACATCAATATCACTAAGCACTCCAAAACCCTCTGTTTTTAATGCCGCCGTTACTGCTTCAACTGTCTCAATAAAATCAGTCGAAACAGTCTTTTCAAAAAAATAGCTCATTTTTGTTCCTTTGTTTTTAGAATAAGATGCACAAAAATCGGAGAAGATTCAGACTAATGCAGTAATCCAATAATCCAATAATCCAATAATGGGTAATTTAAAGATCTCTGTGGAACTTTTACATGCTATATTACTGCATTACTGCATTACTGCATTAGCAAGCAGAACTCCCTCTCTGAGAGCGTATTCAGAATAATAACCTTCTTTGATTTCAAGTTTGTCGAAAATGGCTTTGAGGATGATTACGCCTGCAACAACAACATCTGCCCGCTTCGCCTCGAGTCCGGGGATCACAAGACGGTCATCCATTTCTTTCCTGGAGAGAACCAGATCGTGGATTTTTGTTAGATGACTGTATGTGAAAACCTTTTCTTCCGGTTTGATTAATCCATTGGCAGCCGCCATCGAAAGTACAGATTTTGCTGTGCCGGCTGAAAAAATGGCAGTCTCGTATCCGGCAGTCAGGACTTCATTTTTTATTGCTTCCACCATTCCACCTGCATAATGTGATGCTGCAATTACATTGTTTTTTCTTACTACATAATCGGGGAAAAACTCTCTCGTAAAACGAACTGCACCCATCCTTAAACTTGTAGAAAAAATCGGGTTAACATCGTTACCCACAATAAATTCTGTGCTGCCTCCACCGATATCAACACAAAGTACATTTTTGTTTTTGAATTGCATAAAATGCCGGGCCGCCCTGTAGATATATAGAGCTTCCTCTTTCCCGTCAATTATATTGATTATCACACCTGTGGCTTCCGCGACCCGTTCAACAAATCGATCCCTGTTGATTGCCTCCCTTACAGCACTTGTGGCAACAGCTTTAATCTCAGCTCTGTTCATTATCGCTTTTGTTTTGAAAAAATCGATGAGCTTAATCGCTTTTTCGATGTCCTGTTCTTTTATGAAAGAGACACCCTTGTCATCTTTTGAAGCAAGCCGAAGAACCGCCTTTTCACGGTCGATTACATCAAATCTTCTTCCATCGGGAGAATTAGCAATAATTATATGAAATGAGTTGGAACCAATATCGAGGACTGCAAAATTTTTGTTAAACATCTTTGTTCATTTTAGGGGATTGTGAAAGTATCTTTCCAGCAAGCTCCGACACTTCTTTTATCGTAATATCGTCGATGATATCCGAGCGGTGAAGGAAAAATTTACCCACTCCCATCGGAGCCCAGACAAATGGATTTGTGGGTCCAAAAAGTGATATCTGTGGTGTTCTTGTTGAACCGGCAACATGCATTATTCCGGTGTCGTTGGTGATAAACAGGTCGGATTTTGAAATCAAAGCTGCCACTTCAGGGATGCTTTTATCAATAAACTCATGAACAGTAAACTTTAAATCCTCCCTGATTTTCGAAATTACGGGGTGGTCGGCGCTGCTACCTGTCAGGTAGATGCATGCATCGTAGTTCTCTTTTAATTCTTCAATTATCTTTACAAAGTTTTTATAATACCATCTGTTTGGAAGTTTGCCGGCACCTGTGTGCAACCCAACCACCAATCTTGACTGATACTCCTCAAATTTGCTTAAAAATTTATCTGCCTGAATCTCATCTTCTGCATCAAAACTTACTTCCGGTGCATAACCGGCAGGTTCAATTCCGAGTGGTTTTACAATATCAAGTATCCGTTCAGAGATATTTAAATCGGGATGAATTCTCCAGTCAAAATTAATTTTTTTATTGAAGAAAAATGATGACTCATTAAAAACACCATCAAGATAGTTGGGTCCAACTTTAAGTTTTGCCCTGGTTATTCCAGCCATAAGGTTGCTCGTGAATGAAATCGAAACAGTTACGGGCACAAGCACCCAATCGTATTCTTCACGCAATACGGAAAGAAATCGCGTCAATTCTAAAGGATTTGCATGGTGTTTTTTGTTGAAAATAACAACGCGGTCGATGTATTTGTTTTTATGAACAGCATCTTTGTTTGCAGGACTGACAATAAGTGTCAAATGAGAGAGAGGATATTTATTTTTAATCGCACGAAAAAGAGAACTGCTGGCGAGCATGTCTCCAAGCTGATTGTGCTGCCTTATTATCAATATTTTAGACGGGTTTTTCTCATACTCCTCTTTATACTTTGGAGGTGCAAATAAAAAACTGTAGAACGCTTTTACAAATCTGTTCATCAACTATTTTGCGGGATCGCCACTAATCTCAACATAATCAGCTTCTTCAACAACACGGTCGGAAATAAAAGACTTCCCGTTATTCACTCGTACATCTGAATCCTGTGTGCCAAAATTACTCGAATTTCGCGCAGCTTGTCGCCTGATACTTTTAAAGAAAACTCTCACGATATAAAAAAATATTATGCCGGTTAATACAATTAAAACTTTTCTCACAACAATGCCTTGCCTTCAGGATGAAAATACTCAATTCGTGTTCTGTCTTGTCTGAAGATCTGTTCATACAATTCTTCAAAGTCGTCTTCATTGTTAACAAAATCTATCTCCGTAGAGTTTACAATCAGGAGCGGAGTTTGATTATATCTTAAAAAATATTCGTTATACATGTCATAAAGATCGGAAATATATTGCTCATCGATGTCGATTTCGTAACTTCTGTGTCTTTTTCTGATGTTTGCAAGCAGCCGCTCAACATCTGCTCTAAGATAGATTACCAGATCGGGTTTCCGAAGATTTTGAGCAAGTTTGGGGAAAATCTCGTTATAAAGTCGTAACTCTTCCTTGTCGAGATTGAGGTAAGCAAAAAGTAGATCTTTCTCAAAAATGTAATCAGCTACGCTGAATTCAGAAAAAATTGATTCCTGATTTAAATCTTCCAATTGTTTGTAACGGCTGATGAGGAAGAACATTTGAGTCTGAAATGCGTATCTTTTCCTGTTTTTATAAAATTTTGCCAGAAAAGGGTTTTCATCATGGTTCTCCAAAATCATAGTCGCATTCAAGCGAACTTGAAGTTTACGGACAAGGGAAGTTTTCCCTGCTCCTATTACTCCTTCAACAGCAATATAATTGATCTCACTTTTCATCGAGAAAAACCACGCCTCTTTTCATTCTAAAAAAATTCCTGTTCCAACCTTTAATATAAGATTTCTCCGCCACTATTTTAAGGCTGCTTAAAAAGATACCTTCCCCCGGCAGAATTAAATCGGGATTAATTTCAAGCAGAGGTACCAAAAAGAAATCCCGTTTTTTGAGCTCTTTGTGAGGGATATTAAGAGACTTTTCATTTACGATTCGCTCACCATAAAGGAGAATATCGATATCAATCTCTCTTTCATGCCACCTCTCCCTCTTGATCCGTCCTGTTTTTTCCTCAATCATCTTAATTTCTTTAAGAAGTTGCACAGGTTCAATATCTGTTTCTATCGATATCACCATATTCAGGAAGTCATCCTGCTCTTCAACACCATATGGTATTGTGTCGTATATCCTTGAAAACGCCGTTATTTGGGTGTCTTTTAGTTCTTTGATTCCATTAAGAGCAGAATGCAGATTTTTTAATTTATCTCCAAAATTGCTCCCCAAAGCCAGATAAACAATCGTTCCCGTCTTATTTAACTCCGTCTAAAGTAACAACTTCCGGGATAAAAGATTTGTAGAATTCTGAACGGGTAGTATCAATTTCCACTTCAACACAATCTACAACACCACCGATGGGAGGGTTGTTTTTTCTTACTCTTACAATCAGCCTCTCAAGTCCTGTATATTTTTCGAAAAGCACTTCACATATTTTATAAGCCACCCTTTCGATCAGGTAACTTTTTTTGGTCATCGCAATGCTTAAGATATAGTTGTAAACAGTTTCGTAATTAATCGTTTTTTGAAGGTTATCCGATAGTCCGGCTTCACTAAAATCGATGTACATATCGATGTCAGCTTCAAATTTCCCGCCAACCCTCTGCTCCTCCTGCATTACACCATGATATGCATAAAAGGAAGCTTTTTTTATTCTAATAATATTTATCATCTAATTTGTCGTTTTTTTGTTGAAAAAAATCTCGAACTGCGAAATAAACAATCCCGTAAGCACGAGAACACTCCCCAATAAATGAGTGGTCGTTAGCGATTCGTTATAAAACACCCACCCAAGCACAAGGGCAAGTATGGGAGTAATAAAAGCAACGAGTGACATCATAAGAACACTTACTCTTTTAAGCAGCCAGTAGTATGATGTGAAAGCCACAATTGAACCAAAAACTCCAAGATAAACCACAGAACCAACCCCTGCCATATCAAATTTGTTGGCAGAAAAATCTTCAAAAAAGATGCCAAGCAGAATGAACCCCACAGCAGATATCGCCATCGGCACAAGATTCATCGAAAATGGATTTAATTGTTTTCCGTCTTTTTTGATCATTACCACAATGAATGATTGAATAATCGCACTTAATAAAATGGCGGCCGTTCCCAAAGTCTCCATAAGATCAAATTTGATTGCAAGACTGTCGGAAAAAATCACAATAATCCCAATAAATCCGATGATCATCCCCGTAAGTTTTGTTTTGTTTAAAATTTCATCACTTAATCTAAAGTGAGCCACGATGGCAACACAAAAGGGATAAACTGCAAACAAAACCGATGCCATTCCGGAATTCACATATTGTTCGCCCCAATAAACCAGACCAAAAGGTACCAAAAACGAGAAAAAACCCGCGTATAGATAGATCCTTGTTGCAACGGGACTTAAGTCCAGTGACATTTTTTTGATCTTCATTATACCATAAATCAGAATGGAAGCGAGAACAAACCTGAATCCTGCTGAATAAAAGACAGTTAGCGACTCCATGCCCACTTTGATAACAAGCCAGGTGGAACCCCAAATCAAACAAATTGCCAAATATCCCAATATTACAAGCGGCGTTCCTTTTTTCATATCTCTTTAAGGGCGATTATGCCCGATGCCCTTCCCGATCTGGCTCCTGCTCTTCTATAAGAATGAAACAGATTATCGTATCTATAACTGCACAAACGGCTTAGTTGAATGTTATCCTTCGGAATTCCGGCGTTTCTTAACATATCATAGTTTGCTCTGGGAACATTTAATAAAAACTTCTCACCGTGAGGTCTCAAATATTTATCATCAAAAAGTTCCGCAACTTCTGCTCCAACTTCATAGTGAATTTGGGAAATAGCCGGAGCAATATAACAGATCAGGTTTTTAGGTTTCGAGCCCATCCCGTTTTTCATTGTATTGATCGTCTTGGTCACAATGTTTAGTGAAGTTCCCTTCCATCCCGAGTGAATTCCTGCTACAAGTTTCTGTTTTGTATCGTAAACAAATATTGCAGGACAGTCTGCCGAGCTTATCAAAACTGCAATCCCGGGTTTATCGGTTATCATCGCATCGCTTTCGCCTTTCATCCCGCCTTCGGTGATAAATCGAATCTTATCGCCGTGAACTTGTTTCTGTGTTGCACAATTTTCCGGTTTTATCCCCAGACTCCTTACCCATCTTTTCCTGTTTGATAAAACTTTTTCTTCATCATCTCCAACAGAGAGGGACTGATTAAAATAAAACGGTGCCTCGGCTCCCTCGTCAATAATAGTCGAGAAACCACACACAATGTTGTCAAAACCGGAAAATATTCCGGGTCTCAGGGTTACCATAAACGGCTCCTTTTATATCCTTGCATAATTATTCCAATCTTTTCAAACCGGGAAATATCTTGAAATACAACGGCTCTTCTTTGCTGCTTCTGTAGATGTTCCCCCGACCTAAAGAAGAAGTTATCAATGTATCAGTTTCATTAAAATAAGCAGAAATCTCAAACTCCCTGCCTGAAACAGTTTTAACTCTCAGTTGAGATTTTGGTTTTCCGAGCTTTGCCGGATCAATGTCATCGGCAAAGTTCCTGACTTCGAGTGTAGTAAGCTGTTTTAAATAATCGTTGATCTTTGCAGAGTCAACTTTTTTATTTTCCACAAGCCAGTCAGTTACGGCTCTTTTCAGAGAAATATTCTCTACTCCGCTAAAATTGATTTCCTGCCACGATTCAGACCCGTCAAAAGTGAGTTTTGTTTGTCTGTATAAAGTCAGGTCAGAATTAAATGACATATCAAGAAATCCCGAGACCAGATAAACTTCATCGGCACTAACCATCTTTACATAAGTACCCATCTCCTGAGGTGAAAGCATTTCACTTTTGCCGATGAGCAATTCAAATTCACTCTCCCCTTTGGAGAAGAGTTTTAGAGATGTTGCTCCGGTGTCAAGTCCAAAACCGGCAAAGTCATCCTTTTTTCTGGAAACGAGATTAATCACTTTTAATTCGGAAAGAGTGAATATCATTGAGCTTATTTTCGTCCCGTCTGCGACAACTTTTTTCCCCGTTCCACCCGGGAGTGTGATTACCCAATCTTCACCGGTCTTTTCAAAGACCACCAGACTGCCACCCTTGGGGATCATTTCAATTCTATTAATGCCTGTTGTGTCGAGAGCAGGGATTCCAACACCAACATCATTACCTTCATTACCTGAATATTTCAGAAGGATACCACCAACAGTTATGACCAAAACCACAACGAGTAAAATGTAAAGCCTGTTACCCGACTTTTCAAAAAGCATCAGCTGTTCTCCGCTTTCTCTTCATCAATCCAGGATTCTTCAGAGAGTAATTTTTTTCTTGTTTTTCTTTTGCTGTAGCGGTAAAATCCGAATAATATTGCAAACAACACCGGGGCAAGAAAATTGAGATATTTCATGACAGTCTTTGAACCCTCTCCGATTGAAGGGTCGATTGGTCTCTGTGTTACACCTTTATTCCTGAGTTGAGCAAGCCCTGAATTATCAGTAACATATTCGATCATGTTTGCAAGAAAGTTGATATTGTCGGCTTGAATGCTTTGTGCCTGTTCCCCCTCACCATTAACCACAAAATCGCCATCAGAAATAAGCACTATTTTACTTACTGCCTTACCAAATTTACCCTCAGCCATTACCGCTGTATTCAGGTATGAAAACTGGAAATCACTCCCCGTCCATTCCTTTTGTAAATCAATCTTAAGAGGTAATACATCAAGTCCCGATCTGTCAGAGGTAATTGCAAGTGGAGTATATTTAATCCCCGGTCTGGCGATAACATCAATACTTGAAGGGAACATAAGAGTTAACCCCTCAATTCCTTTTAATGGCGGAAGGTTTGCAAATTGTGTGATAACCGGGAAATAATGAAAACTTACCGGAGTCTGGAATTCAAGTCCTGCCGATTGTTGCCTCACCATAATTGATGCACAACTGAAATCCCTGACGAAGTCAGATTTTATATTTAGTCCCTTGTCTTTAAAGAAATCCTGGAGTCCGGTCTCAAGTTTTTTAGCTTCACCCGTCTGCTGATCTATATCCACTGTGTTAATAGCTGCAACTACATTTCCGCCATTGGCAACAAATTTTTCGAGGAGGGCAAGATGTTTGTCGGGATAAACCGCAGACGGAGAAATTAGCAGGATGGTTTTTATCGCTTCAGGAATATAAATTGAATCTGACAGATCAACAGGGATTACATCAAGAGTGACCAACAGAGATTGCATCAATTGCGCCACAGCCTGCTGTGATGGCTCGCCGTGCCCCAAAATATAACCAACACTGCTTTTGTTCTCTGCCGTCATCTTTTTTATTGAAGTTGTGAGTGCATATTCCATGGAACTCCCCGGTTGGATAAGAGGAATTATCTCTTTTCTTGTTCCATATTTTATGACTGCACCCAGATAAATCTTCTGTTGCTTTACCTGATCTTTTTCACGGACATCCAAAATTGCAGGAGTAATTCCGTCTTCCTCTGCCTTTGTTCCGTCTTTTGGGTCCTCAATTTTATAGATAAAATTTGTTCCTGCAAGATATCCATATTCCGCAAGCATATCCTTAAATTCATCTTTTGTTCTTGATATGTCGGGTGGAAGATCTGAAGAGATGTATGCAGTTACCGTAACCGGTTGTTTTAAGCCGCTTAGAATGTTTTTTGTCGGTTCACTTAATGTATAAGATTTATCCGCGGTGAAATCGAATCTGGCGTAAAAGAAATATGAGAAGATATTTACCAAAATCACTATTCCGGTAACTGCTCCGATGATCATTAAAAAGGTTTTTTTTGAAATCATTATTTCCCCTCCTCAACAATATTTCTCTTTGAGAGTGAGGCACTGGCAAAAAAGAGCCCAAGGAAAGTGACAGAAAGAAAATATATAACATCTCTTGTATCGATGACACCACGGGAGATTGAATCATAGTGATCCGTCATACTCAGGTAGTTGATGACAACCCCCACCGGACCAAATATCTGTTGAGAAATGATGTTAAAAATCAAAACAAAAAAGATTCCAGCGAGAAGAGAGGAGATAAAAGCAATTATTTGATTATTTGTGAGACTGCTGGCAAATATCCCAATTCCCGCGAGGGCAGAACTCATCAAGAACAACCCAAGATATCCCATAATTGTTGCACCGTGATCTACCGGACCCAATATCATCACCGAAAAATAGTATGGTAGTGTTAACAGCAATGCAACACCTACAAGTGCCATAACAGAAAGAAATTTTCCGGCTATTACCTCCCAATCAGTAACGGGTTTGGTCAGGAGTAACTCCAGTGTTCCGGATTTACTTTCGTCGGCAATCGTACGCATTGTCAAAGCCGGAATAAACAGGAAAAGTATCCAGTATGCAGCAGTAAAAAATGATTGAAGCGATGCCTGACCGGCAAAAAATACATCTGACCCGTAGAGCCAGGTGAAAAATCCGCTAAATCCCAGGAAAACAACCAGGAGCACATATGCCATCAATGAGTCGAAAAAAAGCGTTATTTCTCTTTTTGCGATTGTTAATATAATATTCATGTTCAGGTGGTAGTCAATTCTTTAAAAATATCTTCAAGTTTCGTTTCAATTGTGGTCATCTCTAATAAAACAAAATTGTTGGCTATTGCTGAGTGAAAGATCAATCTGTTTAAATCTCCCGAGTCTCCTGTTACAATAAATGTGTTGTTATCGTTGAATAAATCGACTGCACTTACGCCCGGAATTGATTTTAGTGCTTCGATCACTGTTTCAGTTGAAGTTTCTGCATCAACCTTTACTCTGATGGTTAATCCTTCGCCTGATGCTTTTCTGAGACTTTCAGGTGATCCGTCTGCTACAATTTTGCCTTCGTTGATAATCAGAATCCGGTCACTCATCGCCTCCACTTCCGGAAGAATGTGAGTTGAAAGAATAACAGTTTTCTCTTTTCCCGCTTCTTTAATCAGATTTCTGATCTCGATTATCTGGTTGGGGTCAAGTCCCGTTGTGGGTTCGTCCAATATCAATATTTGAGGATCATGAATCAGAGCCTGGGCAAGCCCCACCCTTTGTCTGAAACCCTTGGAGAGTTCACCAATTTTTTTGTGTTTTTCCCTGTCGAGTCCACAAACAACAACCATTTCCCTCACTCTTTGATTTATCGAACCCTTTTCCATCTGCAACAATCCGGCAACATACTCCAGATAATCTGTTACATACATGTCATAATAAAGTGGGTTGTTCTCGGGGAGATAACCTGTAATTTTTTTTACAGCACCGGGGTTTTCCCAGACGGGTTGGTCGTTGATAAATATTTTTCCTGCTGTGGGGGCGAGAAACCCGGTGATCATCTTCATCGTAGTTGTTTTTCCTGCACCATTGGGCCCAAGAAAACCGACTATCTCTCCGGTTTTTACTTCAAATGAAATGTCGTCAACAGCATATTGCTCACCAAAGAGCTTAGTGACATTCTCTAATCTTATACTCATTATGGGAATTTAAAAAATGATAAACCTAAATTTAGTCAGACTTTGGGTTTATATCAATGTTTTAAAAAAGACCAAACTTAAAACTCTTAAGCATAGCCATAAAAACGGGGCGGTATTGTCGGAATGCATCTCGTCCTTTAATACGAAATGTTATGATGTAGTCTTCAGAAGAATCGGTTCTCAAATAGACTTCAAACTTTACTTCTCCCTCAAGTTCTTCTTCACTATTGTAGTAAGCTGTATAACTGTCAAGTTCTTCTTTTGTTTTGTATCTATTTTCTCTGAATAGATACTTGTCAACAACTTTCAGTTGCACCCAGGGTGAATTCGGGATATTTGGGTTCCAAAAAGTAACTGCATCCAATTTTGATTTTTCGTTATTGTCGAGGAATGTCCATCCTGCGGAATATCGAATCTTCACATGCAATGAACTTTCTTTATATTCAAGATTCAGCAGAGTGGAATCTACCGCGGCGAATGCACCGGCTATCATTCCTTTCGGAGCTGTGCTTTTTTCAGGGGATTTCTCTTTTACCTTTTCTGAAACGGGATCATTATTTTCCCTTTCGACAGGTTTTATTTCCGGTTTTTCCTCTGGAATAGTCTCCGGCTTAACTTCCTCTTTATCACCATCCATAAATTCCATATTTAAAACCGTAGTGGCTCCGTATTTTGAGGGTGGTGTAACTCCGGCGGCGGTAAAAGCAACAACCACAATCAAAATGTGAAGTGTGAGGGAAATAAAAAACGATTTGGAGAAATTACTTTTCTCTTCAATATAACTGTTCATCTTAAATATTTAACTTGCCGACATCCTCAATTGTTTCAGAATTTAACCAATTAGCAACCAAAATTACCATTAATTGAATTAACTTCCACGCCAAAAAATTGGAGTGATTCATTCAATCTCTGTGACTTTACTACTCCGCTACAATAAAAATTACTGCATTATTGGATTATTTGATTACTGCATTAAAAAAAGCTGCCCCTTTTCAAGAGCAGCTTTAAACTTCTGTAACTGTATTAACTATCGGGCTACCATACCTAATAATTAATAATTAACAATTAATAATTGAAATTTATTTCATCAGTATCATTTTTTTGGTAGCAGTGAATTTGCTGCCATCGATGCCTGAAGCATCAAGAGTATAAAAATAGATACCGCTGTTAAGTCCGGCTGCATTGAAGTCAATTTTATATTGACCGGCAACAAAACTGTTGTTTAAGATGGTTCTGATTTCCTGTCCAAGTGCATCAAACAATCTGAGGTTTACTTTGGCATCTGCTTTAAGAGTAAACTCAATCGAAGTTGATGGATTAAATGGATTTGGGAAGTTTTGAGCTAAATTGTATTCTGCAGGTACATTAACATCAGATTCAATTGCATTTGAATAAACGAATTTACCGTCGAAATCGATCTGTTTTAGTCTGTAGCTGTATTTGCCGGAAACCAAACCTGCATCAGTGAACGAATATTGTTTGCTGCTTGTTGTTGTTCCGTTTCCGTTGATGAAAGCCACTGTTGAATACTCACCGTTGACTGATTTTCTTTCAACTTCAAATCCCATATTATTGGTTTCTGTTGCTGTTGACCAGTTTAATACCACGCTGTTGTTGACGGCAGAAGCTGTAAAAGAAACAAGTTCAACGGGCACAACCTGTGAACCGGCGGCAACATCATCCATGTTAAAACCGTTACCGTCTGTGTTGCGATGTTTAAACGCAATAAAAATGTTTTGTCCTGCAAAAGCATTCAGCGAGGATGCCATTCTTGTCCACTCATTTGGAATGCCGTTTGCAACATCATAAGATGCAAGAGTGGTTGTGAAACTGCTGATATTCGCATCAGTGGTTGAAATCATTATGAAAAGACTGTCAGGTGGATATGCACTTGTATATTGTCTTCTGATCCAGAAAGAAAGTGAGTCACCCGCAGTGATCATAATCTGTGGAGTAATGAGCCATTTTTCATTCTCAGGAGTGGAATAGTCTGCCCATGCACATGCATTACCTGTGTGAGAGAACCCGTACTCTCTGTCCCAAATAACCGTTCCAACTGTTGTTGTAGCTGTCCATCCGGGAGGAGGGAACAATGTATCCTCAAAGCCCTCAACTATGTAGGAAACTGTCGATCCCGTTGGTTGTCCTGCACTTAATACATGACCAACCGGATTGACCTTTGGCGTTTTAATCGATTCTTTTTGATTTTGTGAGTTTACCGAAGTAACTACAAATAAAAGAAAAGCTGCAAACAGAAAAAACTGTTTCATTTTTACCTCATTGTTAGTGATTGATAGATAGTTATTCTTGAACAAGTTATTACAAATTGAACATTATCCGTAACGGAAATTACAATTTTTCATTGAAATACACTAATAATATAAAAAAATATTCTGATATAAACACACCTAAAACAAAAAAAAGCTGCCCTTTTTCAAGAGCAGCTTTTAAATACAGATTCAGTAAAATATTATTCGGTAATAATACCTGATAATTAATACCTGATACCTGAAATTTATTTCATAAGTATCATTTTTTTGGTAGCAGTGAATTTGCTGCCATCAACACCTGAAGCATCTATAGTATAGAAATAAACACCACTGTTTAAGCCGGTAGCGTTGAAATCAATTTTATAGTTGCCGGTAGCATAATTGTCGTTAAGAATTGTTCTTACTTCCTGACCAAGAGCATCAAACAATCTCAATGTAACTTTTGCATCTGATTTAAGAGCAAACTGTATTGAGGTTGAAGGATTAAATGGATTTGGGAAGTTCTGAGTCAAGCTATATTCAGAAGGAACATTAACATCAACTTCAATTGCATTTGAATATTCAGATGTGCCATCGAAATCCACTTGTTTAAGTCTGTAGGAATATTTGCCTGAAGCAAGTCCTGCATCTATAAAAGCATATTCTTTGGCTTGTGTTGTGGTACCATTACCACTTACATATCCAACTTTTTCAAATGAACCGGTTGTTGATTTTCTCTCAACTTCAAATCCCATGTTATTGGTCTCTGTTGCTGTAGTCCAGGCTAATGTTACATCATTTTTAATTACTGTACCGATGAAAGAAGTTAATTCAACAGGAACAGGCTGAACATTACCAACTATTTTAAATGGAAGACCTTGGGCATATCCGGAAGGGGCACCAACTGCTGAATCTCTAAATGGCAACCATACGTTTGATTGTCTTGCCCATGAATTACCGGTCTCAAAAGTTCCAATAATTGAAATTGGAGGAGTCCAAGGACCTGAAGAGAGTGTTCCGGCAAGGGCGTACAATACCCAATAGTTACCGGGTTGAAGAACTACTGGAGCGTTTGCAAGAATACCCATGATAGGTCTTGTGTTTCCTGTGGGAGCGGCATCTGTTGCACGATACATTCCTGTCCATGATGCGCCAACAAATCTCTCAGTTGTCTCATCACCAAATACTATGGTACTTGTTGGTAGGTCAGGTCTGCCATTATAAATCACAACTCTGGCACCAGTGTAGGTTGGAGTAGTTGTAGAACCTGTCTGATATGAGAAGAACTTAAAGGCATCAATTGACCATGATTCATTTGCAGGAACTGTAAAGTCGTCTGTAAGCCAGTTGTTGGCTGTAACTTGTACACCGTTTCCAAGAATATTGAGTGTAGTTGCCTGAAGGGCTGAAAGATCTGCACCACCAAAACCGCCACCGGGATTTGTAAGCAATGGACCGTTGTCATAGATGTATTCAACTATGAGAGCAGTGCGGCTTAAAGTATCGTTTGCAGGGTTTTGATCGCCGGCAAGCTGAGTGTAAGCTTTTCCAACAAATGAACCTGTTCCTGCTGTCCATGAATCAAAAGTTACATCCTGTGACTGATCTGCAGCAAGACCTGTAACAGTCTTTGTTGAAGTGTAGCCACCTGGGTTGATTGTCATTGTAACGTTAAATGTCTGTGTAGCAGAACCAAAGTTCTTTACGGTTGCCATAGGAGTAAAAGCTCCGGCATTCATTTCGCCACCAACATTGTGCGAAACCATACCAACATCGTTTGGAACACCGGTTTCAACATAAACACTGTCGAGATAGAGTCTCAACATATCAAGCTCTTTATACTGGAAAGCGAGATATATGGTCTGTCCACCAAAAGCAGCAAGTGAAACTTCAAATCTCTGAGCAGGAGCTGCCAAAGGTCTGAAAGCTGCGATCCTTGTGTATCCTGTAGGAGGAACTCCACCTGTGGTTGAAGCATAAACGATGACTGAGTCAGTATAGGAAGAAGAACCAACAGCATAAAAGTTAAGTTTATCGGCCGCATCAACGAGGAATGATGGTGTAACTAACCAGTCGTCGTTTGCCAAAGTGCCGGATTCCCATCTTACTGACGCAGAAGCTGTGCCAAAAATGGGTGCTGATGTATAACGGAGCCATGTATTTGCGCCCCCATCAAGCTGATGAACTGCCCATCCGGTTGGAGGGAAAGTTGCATCTTCAAATCCCTGTGACCATTTAACAATACCTGTTACATGATGAGGGTTGCCCTGTGACCAGTCGGTTGCAGGATAGCCAAGCAGATCAATTTTCATTTTTTCTGCAGTTGTGTACGTTTTACCCGTTACATTCTTTTCAGCGCCATTCTGCGCCCAGGAAATTCCTGTTACAAAGAAAAGGGTGAATACAACAAGGAACAATTTTTTCATTTGTTGCCTCAAATTAATTTGTTGATGATGAGTTGTTTAGATTCTTATTTAATTAATACCGTGCGAAGATTGGTTTTCATCCTTGCCCGGAAACAATTTTCTAATTAATAATTAAACATCAACTGCCTGTTTACACACAATTAAAATCATCATTTGGCATTTTGATATAGATCACAATAAGCTCTTGCAAGTTAGTAATAATTTTTTTGAATTCCAATATCTATCGTAAGAAAAACAGAATTTTTTTTTGCTAACACAACAATTTTAACTATTCATAAGGAAATTTTACCGTTTCATCTAATTTGATTGTATTTTCTTAAAGATATTACTTTATTGCAGGTTAATTATTTTTTTATTTCAAACTTCAACGGAAGGAGTCACAATAAATGCCCCAAAAGTCAGATTACTTGAACGGTGTTATTGAACATATTGACATTAAAGAACACAATGTTGCCCCATTGGTGGATGCAATGGAGAAAATGGCTTTCCAGGCTCGGAACCTTAATAGAGCCGCCAGAATTTATGATATGATGCTTCGTGATAAAGATTGCTCAGTTATTCTTACTTTAGCCGGATCGTTATTCTCTGCAGGTCTAAAAAAAGTTGTTTATGACATGGTTATGAACAATATGGTTGATGCTATTGTCTCAACCGGTGCCAATATGGTCGATCAGGACTTTTTCGAGGCTCTTGGCTTTAAACATTATATTGGTACTCCATTTGTAAGCGATGCCGAATTAAGAGAACTTGCCATTGACAGAATTTATGATACCTACATCGATGAGGATGAACTTAGAGTTTGTGATGATACAACAGCTCAAATATTTGACTCGATGGAACCGGGTGCTTATTCCTCCAGAGAATATTTGAAAGAGTTTGGTAAGTATCTCGATACAGTAGGTCCAAAATGCGACGACAGCATCATTTATGCATGTTACAAAAAGAATGTTCCAATTTTTGTTCCGGCTTTCAGCGACTGCTCGGCTGGATTTGGATTTGTAATGCACCAGACCAAAAATCCAAAGTCACATGTTACTCTCGATGCTGCAAAAGACTTTCTTGAATTGACAAAAATAAAGATTGCAAGTGGAGAATCCGGAATTTACATGATTGGCGGCGGGGTTCCCAAGAACTTTACTCAGGATATCGTTGTAGCTGCTGAAATTCTCGAAGGTGACGCTCCTATGCATAAATATGCAATTCAGGTTACCGTGGCAGATGAAAGAGACGGAGCCCTCTCCGGTAGCACTCTTAAAGAAGCCAGTTCATGGGGCAAGGTTGATCTTGTTTATGAACAGATGGTTTACTCGGAAGCAACCATTGCAATGCCTCTGATCACGGGTTACGCCTACCATAAAGGTGCCCACATCGGAAGAGAAGCGCGCGAATTTACAAAAGTTCTTGAGCAGGAAACTGTAACAGCTTAATTCAGACTAATTAAATTACAAAAGGCTGTCCGGAAAAATTCCGAACAGCCTTTTTTTGTTTACGAACTACAGGTTAAGGTTAACATTAACAAAATAGGTTCTTGGTGAACCGGGACCATAAACATAACCGGGGTCTTTGGAAATTCCAAAGTCGAGATCAGGCTGGAAAGCGTCAGTCAGATTTTTAACGCCAACTGTAATTATGGTATTTGTTTTGGGAAGAATCTCAATTGTTTTCGAAACTGAAAGATCAAACTCTACAAATGATTGACTTTTCACCAACTCAAGCAAAGGATCATTCTGATAGTCAACCACAATCTCGTGTGGTACATACATACTTCCTGAATATTTCATTGACCCGAAGAAGCTAAATCCATTTTCGAGCTCCCATGATACTCTAACAAATCCAAAATGGTCAGGTGTTCTTAAAAATTCGGTGGTATTAAAATCGGTAACAGGGTCGTTGTATTTGTTTTCTTTAATTGTTAAGCCGGCTCTAACTTCGAGTTTGCTCACCGGTTTAACTCCAAAATCAATCTCAAGTCCTCTTACATAGGCGCCCGAACTGTTTACCCTCTCCCAGAACTCAATATTTCCCTCTTTCGACACAAGTTCATCTGCGTACGCATCATTCAACCCGGTGTGAAATGCAGTAATTCCAAGCATAACCGGAATCTCCATAACAAAATCCAGGAATTCGATCCCGGCACTTAATGTGCTGCTTCTCTCTTCACGCAATCCTGCGGCGTTCCTGATCACTCTTTGGGTTCCTTCAAGACCACAAATATGAAGGTCTTCATCAAATATTTGTGGAGCCTTAAATCCCGAAGTGTAACCTGCTCTGAATTTTAATGATTCAAAAATTTGATATTTTAAGCTGATTCTGGGTGAAATTATCCAGTTTTCAAGTGCTGAATGTTTATCAAGTCTTACTCCTGCGACGAGATTCAGTTCATTGTTTCTTCCAAGTGAAAATTCATCCTGGAAGAAAACTCCCAGATTTTCAAACACCTCATCCACATAATATGCAGCGGATGAGACACTCTGATCGAGCAGTTTATCGTTATTGTACTGTATTCCTCCTGTGAAACTGTGTCCACTTGTCAAATATTGAAATTGAGCGCCACCGGTGTGAAGGGGATTTTCCGAGAAACCATAATATCCGAGGGCTTGAAGCCTGGCTTCCTGCGAGTCATCTGCCAATCCGCCATAATAAGAATCTCTTTTTAGTAAACTGAATGCATAGTTGATGCTGTACCTGAAATCACTTCCAATATTTTGATTCCATTTAATTTTACCACCCCATTTATAATGTTTTGTCCATTCGGCAACCCTTGCCTCGTGAACCGGTTTTTCCATATCAGAGCCACCTCTTCGATCTTCGAAAATCCTGTGGAACGAAATGTCAAGTTCTGATCCATCAAATGGTCTAAAGAAACTGTTTACTCCAATTGTTTCATTGTCAAGTTTCCCGAGATCAGTAAAGCCATCTTTGTTTCTGTCATACGGGGATCTGGAACGAGTTGAGCCGAAAATAAATAGCCCTGAATTTCCTGATTCGCTTACGAGTTCTGCTACTGCACCAATCTGCTGGTCATAAGCTCCATCCGCAGAGTTTCCGGAGAAGCCAATTCTTGACCTGTTAAAAGCGGGTCGTTTGGTTATCATGTTTATGGTCCCGGCTACAGCACCGGCACCGTAGAGAGCCGAACCACCACCCTTAACTATTTCGATCTGCTCAATCATCTCCTGAGGGTAATGTTCAAGCCCATAAACCCCACCCAATGAACTGACAACAGGATCACCATCGATAAGAATCTGCGAATATTTACCATCAAACCCCAGTATCCTGACTTGAGTGAAGTTGCAGTTGTTGCAATCGTTTTCGACCATTACACCCGTCTGAAGTCCAAGTGACTGAGCAAGATTACATGCCCCCTGCTGCTGAATCAGTTTTTTGGTTACTATTTCAGTTTTTACTGAAGCATCTTCATAAAGTTGTCGCGAATTTGTACCCGTAATAACCACAGTCCCCATCTCGAGAAGTGACGGCAGCAGTGTAAATTCATAACCTGACTCTTTTTCAAGCAGATTTATGGTGATGTTCTCTGATTTATATCCAATCATGGAAATACCAAGCGTAACTTCGGCTTTCCTGATCCCTTCTATCTTAAAATCACCATCCATCCCTGTGGCACATCCCTGCATGGTTCCGGTGACAACAACATTTGCTCCGTAAAGTGGAATACCCGATTTGTGTTCAACTATTTTTCCACTTATTCTGAAACTTTTGGTATCAGGATCACCTGTGGAAGCAGCGAGTAATTTGAAATTGGTTGTGAATAAAACTAATAATAGAACTGTTACAATGTATTTAGTAAGTGTTTTCATCTGTGTCTCAAAAAAATATTAAAGAGTTATTTAAACTTAGTCTAAATAAGAATAAAACGCAAGAGAAATTATTAATTTTATTATTTAATACACCAAAAAAATAAAAAAGAACCGGTTTTTTATGATATTGATATTCCGGTCACGGATTTTGTTATCAACCCAAGCCGGGTCATTTAGCGAAAAAAGATACCGGTTTTAGTTCGTTAATGATCTGAATGCTTAAACACCCATCTCATCCTGAAATATGCAAGGAGAGTATAGACCACTCCAAGAATAAACAGATGATTGAGCTCAGGGATGATGAGACCTAAATCCCCACCCATCCGAAACGTTTTAATAAAAGCTGAAAGGAAAGGTTTAATTGGTAACAGATCACCAAGCCAAACCATAAGAGGGGGGAAGGATAGTTCGGGCCAGGCAAATCCTGTGAGGAAAAAGAAGGGGTAAGAGGTGAATGCAATAACCTGCAAAACACCGGGTTTATTTGTAAAAAAGGATGCAATCAGAACTGTGAATGAAATATTGATGAATATAAAAACAGTTGTCAATATCAGTGTCTGAAACAATGGTGCATAAGAGGGTATATCAAAAAACCAGTAATGAAAAGTTATAAAAAAGAAGGAATAAACAACAAAAAGGAGGAAATATATTATGGTTTTTCCTGTTATTGCTGCCGAAGTGCTGTGATGACCATTTTCGAACCAGACAGCGAGTCGGCCCTCTTGTCGTTCTTTTGCAATTGATTGTGCCAGCCCCAAAAGCAAAGTTTGTTGTAGAATCAAGATCAGCACACCCGGGATAAGAAAATCACCATAGGTTAACATCGGGTTAAACATAAACCTGATTTCCTCTTTTACGGGCTCTACCAATTCCCTGGCCTGATGAGTTGGTATCCCCTTCAGATTAAAGGTCTTCATTCTGATCTGCTCTGTCCATGCAAATCCGATTTCGTTTACCGCTTTATTGATGTCATTTGAGTGAAGAAATCTGTGTGTATTAAGCAAAACTTTTACTGAAACATGCCTGCCCGATTTTAAGGATTTCTCAAAATCCTCAGGAATTATAACAACCCCCTGAACAACTTCCTTTTTAAGAAGATTTTCTGCTTCAGAGATATCGGTGGTATGACCTTTCACCTCAATTAATTGATGGGCATCCAAATCACTCAAATATTGACGCGAAAGAGTGGATTCATCTCTGTCGAACACCGCTACAGGAATCTCAAATTCGGTTTTATTCAGATAAATTGTTGAATAAAATATCGAATAAAAAACAGGTGCGATCAGAACAAGGATCATTATGTCCCGATCTTTTACAAGATCTACAAGTTCTCTCCGGAGTATGGCAAAAAATCCTTTTATTCGTGAAGTCATACTTTTGCTCCAACTTTCCGCAAATGCCAAACAGACTGAAATTTCAAAATCAGAACCAATAATCCAAAAGAAATTAAAGTACCTCCGACCAGTAAATTTAACGGCATTCCAAGTTCACCCAACGATTCTCCCATCAAATAGATTCTGATGAACCCATCGAGAAAATGAGTGTAGGGGATTATATTGGCGAATATCTGGTGGGTCCCCGGCATCGCCCATATAGGATAAGTTAACCCGCTGAAAACAAAAGCAGGAGTTGTAAAAAACAAAATCACCTGAGTTGCCATCATTAAATTTTTAATTATTGCTGATACAACCATCCCAAGCAGGACACTCGTAATCCCAAAAATGAAAGTGAAAAGCATTAGTTCAAATGCACTCCCCCTCATCGTTATACTAAAAATCGGGAATATCAATCCGATCATCACCATTGCATCGGCAGCACTTATTAAAACATATGGAAGTAGCCTCCCAAAAACCGAGCCTACAGGAAATTTTATCTGACTTGTTAAAACTCCGGCATCAATTTTCTCGTGGTTGAAAACCGTTGCACCTGCAAGAGAAAGACTCATAAAAATGACAAAAACACACAGAGACGGCACAAGGAAATCGATATAGCTGTAATTTGAATTATACAGAGTTTGAAAATCGTACCTTACAGGATTTATTATCTCCATCGCCTGTGTTTCCGTCATCCCCGAAGACCTGAATTTTTTAAGTAGTACACCACCTGAGATCATCTTAAAAATCTTTGTAGCGTCGCTCATTATGTAATTACTTTTTATGACATTGATGCCATTTGCAAAAACAACGGGATGAACCTGCCTCCCCTTTTTTATATCCCTTTCAAAATTTTTCGGGATAAACACAATTCCGTCAACTTCTCCCGAAATCAGTCCTGCTTTTGCCTCTTCAAGCGACGCATAATAAGTTTTGATTGTGAAGGATGGCGATGCACCAAATGAGGTGATTGCGGTTCGTGAGATTACACTGTTATCATGGTCAATTATCGAAATTGGAATCTGTCTGACCAATGCACTCTGATATATGTAAGCAAAGAGAAAGAAGAGGATGGGAGGCACTACCACGGTTATGAGCATAAGTGACCGGGTATCCACAATCCTCTTCGCCTCTTTGACCATTTCATTAATAAATTCAGGTTTTTTCATCGGTTATATTTCAGAATTCGAATTTTACACTCATACCGGGCCTGATCACCACCAACTTGTCTTTTGGTCTGACCCTTACTTCAAAAGTTTTTATGTCAAAATCTGATTTCTGATTCGTAGGCTTCCAATTAGCAAATTCCCCCATCGGAGCGATATAAAACACTTCAAATTCATACTCTTTGTTGCCAAGTGCCGGAACTTTTCCTTTCAGAATACCTCCCTTTTTTATCCCTTCAAGCATGGTCTCTTTGAGTTGGATGGTGATCCATACTTCAGACAAGTCAAGAATGGTAAAAACAGGGTAACCGGCCGAAGCGATCTCGCCAACATCAACAATCTTTTTCTTCAGCTCACCGGTAACAGGAGCTTTTATAGTAAGTTCATCATGGTAAGCAAGCACCTCTTTAACTCCACTTTCAGCCTGCATAAAACTGCTTTTTGCCATTTCCTGCTCCTCGGGACGGGCTCCGGCAAGGACAAGATCATATTTCGCTTTTGCCGCAAACAGTTGTTCCTGTGCTGCTTTATACTGAAATTCGTAAACATCCCGTTCCTGCGCTGAGATCAACTGTTCACCATACAAATTTTGCATCCTCGTCCATGTTTTTGATGCAAGATCAAACTGAAATTGGGCTTGATTGTAAAGCTTTTGAACCGCTTCTTTTTCTTCAGGTCTCGCTCCGTTATGTGCCATATCCATTTTTGCTTTGGCGGCGTTACGAAGATTTTGTGCCTGTTCAACTTTAGCATCAAGCTCCCTGCTTTGGATTGTGGCAAGAATATCACCTTCGTTTACAACTGCACCTTCTTCAAAATATATTTCTGCAATTCTGCCGGCTATCTTTGATGCAACATCAATATCCCTTGCTTCTGCCATACCGGTCACCACTGTCTTTGAGTTTGTCTCTTCTGTTCTGTTCAGAAAGATTACTCCGACAATTATCAGAGTTATGGGTACTAAAAGGACTCCAAGATATTTTAACTTTTTCATTTAGTTTTTTCTCCTTGCATTAACCATATCCTTAAAAAATCTTCCGGTTTACCGCTCGTTTCAAGCAACTGACAAACATTTTTGTAATATTCATAAAGTGCCGTTTTTAACTCAATTTTATTCTTTTCAAGCATTAGTCGGGCATCCACCACCTCAAGGGATGTACCAAGTCCGGTGTCAAATCGTTTTTCATTAAGCCGCAGGTTTTCCTCTGCCAGTTCAAGCGAAGTTGATCCTCTTCCAAATCGTTCGGCTGAATTCTCAGAGGCACGATATTGCTTTTGTACAAGAAGATTTATTTTCGAAGTTGCATCCTGCTCGATGTATCCAATCTCTTTTTCAAGCAGTTTGCTGCTTTGTAAATTTGCTTTATCCTGCAATCCATTAAAAAGATTAAGATTTAACGATACACCCACAGCCCATTTGGGCTCAATGGCTGAAAGATATTCAGGATAAAGTTCATATTTACCAAATGCGGCTATCGTTGGCATAAATTTTGACCTGTCAACACTAACTTTTTCCGCAGCCATCTGCTTTTTTATCTCAATCAATTTCAGAAGTGGGTGATTTTCTTTCGCAAGTTGAGTGTAAATTATTTCTGTTTCGAGAAAAGTGGTGGTTACAAGTGAGTCTTCGACTACTATTTCGCGATTCTCTTCAATTGCCATCGAGTTTTTTAAGGCTAAAATTGCCAATTCGAGGTTTTTTTGGTCGTTGTAAAGATTTCTTTCTGCATCTGAAACTGCCACTTTTGCACGGAGGTAATTGTAATTTGCAATCAATCCTTCAGCCAGCATCTTTCCCGCTCTCTCCTCGTGTTTTTTCATCCCCGAAGTTACATCAGTTCTTACCTTCACAAGTTCTGTTAAAAACACCACATTGAGATAATTATTGATCACCTCAGCGGTAATCTCATTTTTTACTCTTTGTAATTCCAGATTTGCTGCGGAGTATTCAAGTTCTGCAATCTTATTGGCAGCAACGATTTTACCACCCGTGAACAAGGGTTGAACACCTGTGATTGTGGCAGTCCAATAATCCTGTTTTTTCAGCGTGGATTTAAATTCGGGTAGAAGTGAATTTAATTGAGTGGCATAATTTCCTGCAAGGGATGATTTTTGGGCATCAGTCAATGGAGCCCCTCCACCCATTAATCTGTAAATATTTGCAAACTCAGCCTGATTTTTTGATTGGAGAGTTATCATGGCATCCCTTATCGGACTTAAGTCAATGCTTATCGGTCCGTTAAGGTGAGTAAAAGAGTACCCAAGATTAATTTCCGGTAAAAAATTGCCAAATGCATCTTCTTTACCTCTCTCGCTTTTTTGGACGGCAGTCTCCATCTGCTTAATCCTGGGATGACCTTTAAGGGCAGATGCCACTGCAAACTCGAGGTCGATCTTCTCTCCCTGACTTTGTGGATGGATTACCAGAGCCCCAAGAATCAATAACCCCGTTATCTCTAATATTTTTCTGAAATTCATCATCTGTTCCAAATTTTAATTATATATGATTCAGTTTTCATTTTAATGCGTCGTCTATCTGTTAATTAAATTATATTTACCGCAGGATTCGGGACTCAAAAATTGCAGTTAATCACATTTCATGAGTCCCGATCTTCCGGTGTGGGAATTATTTAATTAAGAATTCCTTTTTTAATCACTGTTTTTACATTAATCCTGATTGCACTAAGCGGCACCAGTTTGGGTTCCTTTGCCCAGATATCAAGCAGAAGTTTGATGCCACCCAAAATGAAGAAACGAAGCACTTTAACATTCAGATTTGGATTAATCTTTTTGTCTTTTATCCCTTCGAGGATAATCAACTCGGCTTTTGCCATAAAGTCGTGATAATACATAACATCCACTTCGGCATTCCGCATCACATGATGTTGCTCATTCACAAAAACGGTTGCAAGATCGGGATTGTTTGAAAAAATATCAAAGAAAAGGTCTATCAAATAATCAAGTTTTTCAGTTACACCAAGATCTTCCCTCATCGCAAGGGATTCGATCTCAACATACAGTTTCTTCCACAGATTCTCAAAAACTTTAACAAGCAGATCCTCTTTGTTTACATAATAAAGGTATAGTGTGCCTATCGAGACATTTGCTATTTCAGCAATCTTCGACATTTTTGCACCATGATAACTGTGCTGAGCAAATACTTTTATCGCAGCTTCCAGAATATCTTTTTCTTTAGTGCCTTCTTTAACTCTCATCTCATCTCCAGTAAACAAAAAATTTATGAATCATTATTCAAATATAACCCTTTGTCTTCATTCATACAATACCTTAGTACCATAATTATCACTTTATATTATGAATTGTGATTCATATAACATCTTTCATTTATAATGAAACAGTCTTATAGTTCACTTATCTTAGGATTACAATACTAAGTTTCTGTAAAAAATTAGGAATGTGTTACTAATATTCTGTCTAAAATTAGAGATGTTTACTAATTTATCGTACAATATTAGGATTACAATACTAATCTCCAATGTAAAGTTGGGGATGAATTACTAATTATGAAGAATAACGGGTAGAATCAGGATGGACCCGGTGTTGAGCTGGGTATAAACTCCAAGAACAACACCGGATATCAGGCAAAATTAAAAATTCAGATTTTTCCCAAACGGGATTTCATGAGTGAGGCAGTGAAGAGTTCCAAGCCCCCAAACGAGGTCAACCGCACCAATTCCAACAACTTTGCGTTTTGGGAAAAGCTCAGCCAATATCCCCAGGGCAATTCTGTCGTTTGAATCGTTAAAGGTTGGAACGAGCACAGTTCCGTTTGCAATATAAAAATTGGCGTAGCTCGCAGGAAGTCTCATTCCATCGAAAACCACCGGCTCCGGCATGGGCAAAGCTACAACTTCAAGTTTTGAACCGTCCTCAAGAGTTGCTGATGAAAGCCTCTCGATATTCTCTTTCAAAATTTTGTAGTTTTCATCTTTTTTATCGTTTTCATCACAGATGACAACAGTTGTGGGATTCACAAAACGGCAGAGATCATCAACATGACCATGAGTATCATCCCCTGCAATACCTTTGTTTAACCAGATAACATTTGTAACTCCCAGAAATTCTCTGAAAGCAAATTCATAATCATATTTAGTGAAACCTGGGTTTCTCGTTTGAACAACGGGATCGAGAAGACATTCTTCAGTGGTGATCAAGGTTCCCTTGCCATTTATGTCAATTGACCCGCCCTCGAGAACAATTTTTGTGTTATTATAAACGGGTATTCCATATGGGATATTCAGCATTTCGAGCAAAACCCTGGACGATTTTGCATCTTTTTTAAAATTGTCATATTTAGCCCAGGCATTAAAACCAAAATCCCAACCAAAAACCTCGTTTTTTGCTTTTACGAACTGCGGCATCGAGTCTCGCATCCAGCCACGATCGGTTGGTGATTTAATAAATATCAGATTTTCTTCAGAAACCTCAGCCATCTTCAGTTTTGTTTTGATTCCTTCGAGTCTTTTGTCGGTATCATAAATAATAACAACTTTTTCATAAGGAACAAGTTTTTTCACAATCTCAGTATAAACCCATGGGATGGGCTCAAATTTGTCGGGCCAGTCCTCTTTATTGTGAGGCCATCCAAGAATGGTTGCGGAGTGTTTTTCAAATTCAGCAGGCATCATATAAGCAGGTTTCTTTTGTGTCATTGGGATTATACCTTTGTTAAAATCAGTTTTCGAGGAATCTTTTGGTTATATCACCGTAAGCATCAATCCTTCTGTCCCTGAAAAAGGGCCAGTTGCGTCTGATATATTCAATCTTTTCCAAATCAATTTCAGCAACAATCACCGCTTCCCGGTCTGAAGGTGCCTCGGCGATAATGACTCCCTGAGGATCGGCGAGAAAAGAGGAACCCCAAAATTTTATTCCGGGCTGTTCTTTAACGGGTTGCTCAAATCCTACTCTGTTCACAGCTGCTACATATACTCCGTTGGCGACAGCGTGACCTCTTTGTACAGTCATCCAGGCATCTCTTTGTTGTTTGCCATGCTCCTCAATTTCATAGGGATGCCAGCCAATCGCTGTAGGATAAAACAACATAACCGAGCCGAGCATTGAAGTGATTCTGGCTCCCTCGGGGAACCATTGATCCCAGCAAATTAAAGTTCCAATCTTGCCGTATTTGGTGTTAAATGCCTTAAATCCCAAATCGCCGGGTGTGAAATAAAACTTCTCATAATATGCAGGGTCGTCAGGGATGTGCATCTTTCTGTAAATCCCCTGAATCTCACCATCATCGTCGATGAATGCAAGACTGTTGTGATAAACTCCCAACGATCTTTTTTCAAAAACAGGTACAACTATATAAGTTCCGGTCTCCCGTGCAATTTTTGTAAAAACATCTGTCGAGATTCCGGGAATAGTCTCTGCAAGATCATACAGTTCAATATCTTCTTTTTGACAAAAATATTGTGAACGATATATCTCCGGTAAACATATTACATTTGCACCCTTTTGTGCAGCTTCCCGCACTGCCTCAGCAGCGTGTTTTACATTTGCTTCGAGGTTTTCACCTATCTGAAGCTGAAGTAACCCGACATTAAACTTGCTTTTGTTCAATTTTTATTCCTTCTTCATAATTCCAAACGGTTTTGAACTTGTTAGTCTTAAACATCTCAACCATATCAATAAACTTTTTCGCCGATCAGTTTACCCGATGAATCATATTCTTTTGATGATTTGAGAACCCCTTTTTCGTAAAAATCAACCGACCATAATCCACCCGACTCAAAATATATTTTTGATTCTCCATCAAGACGGTTATTCACCCAAATCTGCTCTGTCCAGATTTTTCCCGATTCATACCAGGTTTTAGAGGTACCAACCTTCAAACTGTTTTTATAACTGATCTCACTGCTTAAATTTCCATTTTCGAACCAGGTTTTATGTATCCCTTCAGCTTTGCTCCCAATGTAATCTTTCACTGCTTTGGGTTTTCCCGATGGATAATATTCTTTAACAGTCCCGTGAATTTTGCTTGAAGTGTATGGGTATTCGCCAAGAAGTTCACCTGTTTCATAATACCATTTAGTGATTCCCTCCTGCACACCATTCTCATATAGAAGTTCACCTTTCAGAATGCCTGGAATCAAAATACTCAAAAGAAATACCCTCAAGTTTCCCCGATATAAAGAAAGATTTACTTTTTATTTTACCATTTTCGTGATAAGAGACATATTCACCTGAGAAAACTCCATCAAGATAACTCCCCTCTTCTCTCAGTTTCCCATCTGTATGAAATGTTTCGAACTTTCCGTTGAGTTTGTCGTTGGCATAAACAAAATGTTCTTTGAGAATTCCGGTGGAGTCGTAATTCATCAACTCACCGTCTTTAACTCCCGATTTGTAATTTATGGAGGAAGCAAGAATACCGCTCGGATAATATTGCCGTACTATACCATCAAGTTTATTATTCTTAAAATGTTTTACCTCTTTTAGAATCCCTGATGGATACCTCTCAATTTTTTCACCGTTTTGGGTTAAAACAACAAAATTCAGCGCCAAAAAAAATAAAATCAAAGTTTTCATATTAGTATCCAAATGTGTAAATCAAATTGCCCGATGAATCATATTCCCTGGCTGTTTTAAGCACTCCACCTTCGTAGAATTCCTCTTTTTTAATCATTTTTTCATCATAAAATTCTTTAAGGTTGCCTTCAAGTTTTCCGTTTTTGTAAAAAGCCTCTCTCCAGAGCATCCCGTCTTCAAGAAACAGCTCCTGTTTACCGCTTAAATTTCCTTCATAATAATTCTCAATTACCCGGGTGAGTCCATTTTTATGAAAACCCCGGTATTCACCATTTAACAAGTCATCTTTGTAGGTTGCCCTGAACTTCAATGATCCATCTTCTTCGTAAACAAGCATTATACCGTTTTTTTGGCCACCGTCATAAACTGCGTTCGAAAGGAGTAAACCTGTTGGATAATAAGTTTTAACAGAACCGTGAGCTTTACCGTTGAGTAACTCAAGTTCCTCCTGGAGAACACCATTTTCATGATATCGATATACCCAGCCTGTTAGAATATCCTTTTTATAAGTCATCTCCTGTCGAAGAAATCCACTCTCATAAAAAGAACTCAATTTACCTTCCTTAAATCCATTTTTTACCGGCACTTCCTCCCACAACACGCCATTACCATAAAATTTTCTGTCAACCCGTTCCTCCTCTGTGAATTTTCCGTCTTTATCATACCGGATTCGGGTTACAAGCAGATCAGCTTCATAATACTCGCGAACACGAACCTTCCCAAGTATATCGTAATAATATGCATAACCATGTTTTTTGCCATATCTGTAGTCAGCTACCGCAGAGACATTTCCCGATTCGTAAAAAACAGTTGTTTTCCCATGTTGAAGACCATTTTCGAAGGGTCTCTCCACTTCCTTTTTCCCGGTTTCATAATAGATTGTCGCCATCCCCTGAAGCAAGCCGTTCGAATAATACCAGTCACCTTGAATTTTCCCCGATTTATAATATGTGTGGACGAGTCCTTCCACCTTGTCATTTTTATAGTTTTCGCGTGCCCATAGCTCACCGGTTTCGTAATACCAAAGACCTTCACCCTCTCTTTTCCCGTATTTATAATTCCATGTCCGGTTAAGGGTTCCATTTTCAAAATACCAGTTTGAAATACCATGTTCAATACCGGTTACAAAAGTCCACTCTTTCCAGAGAACTCCCGTGGGGTAGAATTCCTTAAAATATCCATCAAGTTGTCCATTGAGATATTCTCCTTCAGTTTGAACTTTCCCGTTTGGAAAATTAGTGGTTTTTACCTCCTTTACCGGCTGGGCAAAGAGAGTTAAACAGGGTAAAAGGAGAATAAGAAGAGATTTTTTCATCGATCAGTAATTTATTGCGTTAACTTCGCAAATTACTAAATCACAAAGAGAATAAATATTCATAAAAAAGCCCCGCCATTTCTGACGGGGTTTTGTAAACAATCTGATTTTAGTTTTAAAAGTTATATATTAATCAATATCTTTAATTGTTACACCAATTCTTGTGGTTTGAGAGTTATTTTTGTAACCGGCATAGTAAATCCGATATTGAGTTTCTGTTTTAACAAGGAAGGGATAATCAATCGAAGCTTTTGCCCAATCACCACTTGTATTTAAGTTGTCAAAAATTGGCAATGGATTTTTTGTCCAGCTATAACCATCTTGCGAACCAGCAGCTCCAAAATATGATTTAGTCCCTTGTCTCGTAGAGTAAACCATCATTAATGAGTCACCATCAACAATCACCGAAGCGATTGAATTCATTGTACCTTCCCATCCAAAATTTGGGGTCAAAATTGGATTACCGGCGTATTTTGTAAAATTTACTCCGTTTTCTGAAACCGCTACCCCAATTTTATAATCCGGATAGTTTCTTCCGACAAAATACAACAAGTATTGGTTACCTTTTCTAACTATCGATGTGGGTTTCAATTCATACTGCCAACCAGAGCCGGCGTATACAACTGGATTCATTTTTTTTACCCAATTAATTCCATCAACAGAGGTAGCCAATCCAATGTGCCATTGACCATTATGGTCATTAAATCCCTCATAATAAAGGTGAAGAACTCCATCGATTTTGATTATTGCACCTGAGGCAAGACATTGCGAATCCCATGAACCTGGCTCCCCAGGATATAAGACTGGATTTGTTAAAGGACGGGTCCAATTTAATCCATCAACTGATTCTGCATATGAAATTGCACCTCGCGCTCCATATGTTATTGCAGTATAATACATTTTATACTTACCACCATCGAAAATCATCACCGGGTCTCGTATATCAAGATCGAAATTTACACCAGTTGGGATTAAAATGGGGTTATTCAAGTAGTCTTTGAATTGATATGGAGAAACTGGAGTTGTGCCCCATTTCACTGAGATTTGAATACTCCCCATACCTGAAGAGGTGGGATTGAGTGTTAAATTAACTTGAGAGATAAAATTCGCTTGAACAATCACATCAGCTTCGCCGGTATAAATAACGAAGTTATTATTGTTGAAGGCATCAACTTTAAGTGCCAAGTTCCTCAGGAATACTTTCAACCAATAATTCGGCTGTTGTATCACTCAATAAGTTTAATTGCCCGTTAATCGCGCTAAAACCCTCACGAGTAAGCTTCATAGTAACTAAGGTTACTGAAGCTGGTGCATTCTCCTTTGACAGCTTAAAGAAGATTTTGCCCTCTCCTGAACTAGTAACAGGGTTCTCTTGCTGCGTACTGCAGGAGGAAAAGACTAAAGCCAAAGCTAAAACAATAGGTGCTATTTTCCGCATCACATTTTCCTTATATTAATTTTTTAATGTCACGGTTAAATATAATATTATAATTATTAAAAAGCAAGGCTTAAAAAAACAAAAAAAGCAAGGTATTAAATTTTACCCCATTGAAGTGATCAATCCAAGTTTAACAAACTTTAATCTTCATAAATCATCATCGGATAACATCACTTAATCGCTGGCAGAAAAACTTATAATTTTTTCAAAATAAAAACATAACCATTTGGCTTTGATCTGGGGAAACTCAATCCAAGCCATGCAATTTTAAAGAAAATATTTAAAGCCTTTATAAGGAAATGACTTGAATTAAAGAAGGTTACAGCCTCCCGCCTATACCATCTTCCAATCTCTGATATTCTAGAAGACCCAATCCTCTGTTGTTGATCATTCCCAAAATAATTTAGAATAGCCTCAGGTGGGTAGGGTCTAATATGATCAAGGTCAAAATAAAATCCAGGATATTGAAGTGGACTTCGAATAACCAAATATCCATTTGGTTTTAAAATTCTTAATAATTCATCTAAAGAGTTTGTTATGGCTTCGTAATTCAAATGTTCTATTACATGAGAACAGTGAATCAGATCAAATTCTTGATCTGAAAAATCCATTTTTTCGACACTTCCTTGCACCACATCCAGTCCCTTCTTGATTCCTAGATTAACCAAATCCTGGTTAATTTCAATCCCTTTTACAGTAATGTGACTGTATCTTTCTCTAATAATCAATGCGAACCTACTAACCTGCCCCACTTCAGGTAATTTAATTTGAATTAGTCGCTAATAGAGTCTATAAATTCAAATACAACATATCTTCCTTTAAAAGTTTTAAGATTGTAGCATCTAAATCTTATCAATTATCTTTTCAACATAATTTTGGTGTTTAGTTAAATCTAGAAAATAAAGTTTGCTGGGATAAACGAAAGCGAAGGAAATTTAACTCGCGTTCCCATGAAAAAACAACCCAAAAAAGAAAAATTTCAACGTCAAGTGTTAATAAGGATAAAAAAGAATGGAAATGCCCTGATTTAAGATTCAAAAAATGTGAATAAAAGGAGAATTGAAGGAAAAGGAGATAAAAGAGTAGAGAAACAAGTAAACTCAACACCGCGTTTAAAGTTGGATAAGTTAGTCCATTATAAGATATCTTTAATAGTCACGCCAATTCTGGTTGTTTGAGAGCCTTTGTATCCACCATAGTAGATTAAGTATTTGGTTGGTGTTTTAATCAGATTACAATAGTCGATTGAACTGGAAGCCCAACCTTGGGATGTTGCCTGATTACTAAAAACAGGTGTAGAACTTTTTACCCAGTTAAATCCATCGGTTGAAGTAGCCATTCCAAAAAAAGTTTTATCACCCCTGAAGAGAAGAATAAACCATTAGTAACGAATCTCCATCTGCTATAACTGAAGATGAGGAAACCATTTTACCTTCCCAAGCGTATGAAGCGGTCACAATTGGGTTGCCGGAATATTTGGTCCAGTTGACAAGATCAGTGGAGGTCGCAACACAAGTTTTGTAGGAAGGGTAATTCCTGACAGTGTAATAAAGAAGGAACTGATTACCCCGTCTAATAACTGAGGTAGGGATTAGTTGATACTCGTTCCCGGATGTCCCGCTAAGTACTGGATCGGGTCGTTTTAGCCAGTTAATACCATCCATAGAAGTTGCCAAACCGATGCCCCATGGGCCATAAGCGTCACTAAAACCATTATAGAATAGGAAATACATCCCATCATTTTTGATAATAGCACCGGAAGTTATACACTTTGAATCCCATGTTAATGTATTTGATCCACCAGGATAGATCAGAGGTTGAGAATAGGGTCTTGTCCAGGTAAGCCCGTCCATTGATTCAGCATAAGAGATAGCCCCTGTCCATTTTGCTTAAGAGAAGTATAGTACATTTTATACTTGCCCTCATCAAAAATCACATTGGCATCTCTAATATCATTGTCCCAAACTGAAAAGCCTGGTAATAATATGGGATTGTTGGTATAATCTTTAAATGGAAAAGTGATAACCGGAGTTACTCCCCAATTCACATTTATCTGAATACTGCCAAGTCCGGTTGAAGAAGGATTTAGTGTCAAATTGACTTGCGAAATGAAATTAGCTTGTACCTCAACATCGGTTTCCCCGGTGTAAACAACAAGGTTATTGTTATTCAAACCATCAACTTTAAGGTGCCAGACTCCCTCGGGAATTCCTTCTACAAGAAGTTCTGCCGTTGAGTCAGATAAGATATTAAGATTGCCTGTTATTGGTGTAAAACCGCTTCTGCTCAATTTCATGGTAATCATGATAACAGATGCCGGAGCGTTTTCTTTTGCTACTTTAAATAGCAATTTGCCCTCTCCCGAACTTGACACAGGATCTTGTTGCTGTACTGTGCAGGAGGATATGAACAATGTAAATGTTAGAATTATTGAATAAATTCTTCGCATTTTTCCGCCTTTCATATATTTAAGGAACTGTGCTTCAAATTACAAATAAAAAATGATATCTCAAATAGCAACAGAATTAATTTTTTCAAAAAATATTCAACTCTAAAAGTGGCTATCGTGAGGCTCCTTTTTTCCTCTTCGTCACTAACTCATTATTTCGTAAATTGTTAGGTTGAATAATTTTTATTTATACAAACAACAAATTGAAGTAATAACATAGGACACAGATAGTTCGTGGAAAAGGAAAAAGAAGAACAAAAAAATGAATTGCTGAACGAACAGAAACCTACTGCCGCTAATAAGCCTGCAGAAGAGAGCGTTTCAACTGTCAGTGGGGACCAAACTATAGAGAAAACATTAACGGGTGAATCAAAAAAAGAAACTATTTCTGAACCAAAAGTCGAAGAATCAAAAGAATCTACAAAAGTGGAAAAACCGGAAATTCCTGCAGAAACAGCCGAGACTCCGGTAATAGTATCGCAAAAAGAAGTGATTGTAAAAGCCCCCAACAGCCATGTTTACAAAATCAAAGAGCGTTGAAGGTGACGAAATCCCCGAAATTGTGAAACAGGTGGAAAAAAGACCTGAACCAGTGGAACGAACAGAAAAAAGCGCAGAGTCAACAAAACCGGTACACAAAATAGAGGAATTTGCTAAACAAGGTGAAAAGATACCTGAACTGGTAAAATCGACTGAAACAACTCCCGAGCAGGTAATCGTGGAAAAACCGGCTTCAACTTCAGGATTAACCTCTGTTTTGGAACCCAAAGTTCCTTCAGATAATGCCGCGGGAAAAGATGAAGTTCCTCAAAAACTTACTCCGGTAAGTAACGAACTAAAATCGGTTGTGGAAGAATTCCCTTTTCAGGATGATCTGAAAGCAATCGAGAAAAAGATTGAGCCGGAAAACGAGAGTTCTGAAGAAAAAACCGAGGAATCTCCTAAAGCTGCAGCTCCACATCGGAATGAAACCAGAGCAGAAAGAGGCAGACCGGGACAGAACAGAGATAACACCAGAACCCCTGGGAACAGAAATCAGACCCGTGTTCAACAACCAAAAAAAGAATCGACTCCTGATCCAACAATCGTGAATGTTAAGGTTGATAAAGGATTGGTAAAAACACCCGGTGAGATCGAAACTCCGGTAACGGTAACACCCCCTCCTGCGAGGGTAAGAGGAGAGGTGCCCCTCAGAAGAGAGCCACGCGAGAATACCCGTCAGCCACATACCCGTACGGAGAATACCCGCACGACTGTAAATCGGGAAAAAGAACCGGTTGCTCCTGTCGAGGAAAAAGAACCGGTTGTCCGTCAGGAAAGAGTTACCAAAGAACCTGTTACAAGAAATGAACCAAGGGAAAGAGAAATAACTCCTCGTCCTGATAATCGTGACAGAGACAGAAACTCGGGCAGGAGAAATCCGAGAGCCTTACAGATCGAACCAACAGCAATCGCAGGCACAACAGCCGCCACAAAAGCCAAAACTGCGGTTTAATTTTAACAAAGTATCTGTTGTTATTCCGCTGTTTAATGAGGACGAATCACTTATTCACCTCGCTAATGAAATAAAATCAGCATTTAAAGACCTTCCATTAACTTTGGAAGTGATTTTTGTGGATGATGGTTCAACTGATAAGTCACTCAGGATAATTAAAGACCTTTGCAGAACTGACCAAAGATTTAAATACATCAGTTTTCAGCAAAATTTTGGGAAATCCGCTGCTCTTAATGTTGGCTTTAAAGCCGCAAAAGGTGATGTGGTTGTAACCATGGATGCCGATCTCCAGGATGACCCGCATGAGATTGTGAACCTCCTCAAAAAAATTGAAGAAGGTCACGACATGGTCTCCGGTTGGAAAAAAACGAGATATGACCCCTTCATAAAAAAATATACCTCTCGTCTGTTTAACTTTGTAACAGCAAAAATGAGTGGAATTAAAATCCATGATTTTAACTGTGGACTGAAAGCCTACAAAAAAACCGTGGTTGATAATCTCAATATTTATGGTGAGATGCACAGATATATCCCGATCCTTGCAAAATGGAAAGGATTTACTGTAACTGAATTACCTGTTAAACACAGTCCAAGAAAATTCGGGGTTACTAAATTTGGTGCTTCCCGCTTTTTCAAGGGATTTGTTGATTTAATCACAGTAACTTTTATTACTCGATACATTAAACGCCCAATGCACCTTTTTGGGTTTTTTGGAGCGATTGCATTCCTGCTGGGATTTGCGATCAATGGATATCTTTCCTACGAGTGGATTTTCGACCATCAACCTCTGAGCAACAGACCCCTGCTTTTGTTGGGTATGCTCTTAATGATAGTTGGAGTTCAATTCTTTACTACAGGTTTACTTGGTGAATTAATGGTACATAATTTCCAGACCGATAAAGAATATTCGATTAAAGATTCAAATATTCGCGGTTAGAGATTATGCACTACGATCCGGTTAAAAATGTATTCGCTGCTGTAATCAAAAAACTTCCCTTTACGAGAGTCTTGTTCTACAAGACTCTCGATCTTATGTTTCTCAGATCATGGTATGTCAGGAGAGAACTCCGCAAACTCCGGGAAAAAGCCGGTAGTAAAAAGTTAAACATCTATGATGCCGGAAGTGGTTTTGGCCAATATACCCACTTTATGGCAAAAAATATGACTCCCTGCGACATTTATTCAGTTGATGTTAAGGAAGAATGGATAAACGATTGCCGTGAATTCTTCGGAACCACAGGTATTAAAAATGTAACATTTGGAGTGGAAGACCTTACCAGGATTAACCACAAGGAAAGATTTGACCTCATCGTTTGTGTTGATGTGATGGAACATATCGCAGAAGATGTTACTGTTTTCCATAACTTTTACAATGCCCTGAAACCCGGCGGTTATGTGCTGATTAATTCTCCTTCAATTTATGGTGGCAGTGATGTTCACGGTGAGGATGAAGAGAGTTTTATCGGTGAACACGCCCGCGACGGTTATTCAAAAGAAGAAATCACTGAAAAAATGGAGCCTTTGGGCTTCTCACTTTATCAATCGAAATATACTTATGGATTTTGGGGTGATAAGGCATGGCGACTTGGTATCAAATATCCCATGCTAATGCTAAATGCATCAAAAGCATTTTTTATTCTTCTACCATTCTATTATTTGTTCACACTTTTACCAGTTCTGTTCATGATGTATGCCGATTATTCCTCTGACAATGAAAAAGGTTCAGGAATAAACTACATCGCCTACAAAAAGTAAAACAAATTTCAACCCGGAGTTTTAATGGCTAAAAAGACGACTACTGTTAAGGAAATAAGAAAAAAAGAGAAAGAACCAATCGGTTTTGATCTTGACGCAAATGTGCCGGCTAAATATCTGAATCTCTCGGTTATTGGTTTGATAATTGTGATCTTCCTTATCTTCCTGTCACCTCTATTCTTTCAGGGAAAGATTTTCCAGTCAGGCGATATTATTGCCTCTGAAAGCGCTACTTCCTATTTGCAAAAAGCAAGAGAAGGATTTACCCTATGGAATCCGCATATCTTTACCGGTATGCCTGCCTATGCCTTGTCGGTTGGTTACACATGGTTTAACCTTATTTATGTAGCTCTTACATCGATTCGTGAATTGTTTGTTTGGGTGTTTGGTAACGACTTTGTCAGATGGGCTTTTTATCTGATTGTTCTCGGAATTACAACATTTTATCTTATGAAAATGTTAACCAAAAACACAATGGTGAGCCTCTTCTCCTCCCTTGCAACGGCACTCTCCACAGGGTTGGTTGTTTTCCTTTATATCGGACATGTTACAAAATTGACCTCTCTGGCTTTTTTCCCTGTAATCTTTTTGATTCTGTTGCGAAATCAACAGAAATTCCGGCTTATCGACTTTTTCATTCTGACAATAGCTCTACAGCTTATCGTACAAGGCTTCCATGTTCAGATAATCTTTTATATTCTGTTCACTGTTGGGATTTTCTTTCTATTTTACATCACCCGGTCACTTATAATAAAAGATAATGGACTGCTGAAAACCACAGTTAAATCCGCACTCCTTTTTACAGGAGCTTCTCTAATTGCAATAGGGATTCAGGCTGACAACCTTACTCAAATTTATGAATATACCCCCCACTCAACTCGTGGAACTGCAAGCATTCTTGACAAATCCGCCCAGTCAGGTGGAGAGGAAGATAAAAGTAAAAATTCGGAATACTACAAATATCATACCGACTGGTCATTTTCTCCCGGTGAAGTGATGACATTCATTATACCGTCATGGTATGGCTTTGGAAATTCTGATCAAATTATCAATGGTGAAAAGTATAAGTTAAACACCTATTTTGGTCAGATGCCTTTTGTGGATGTGGCAATGTATATGGGTGTACTCGTCTTTTTCCTCGCACTGTTTGGTATGGTTAGCCGCTGGCGTGAACCATTTGTAATGTTTCTGACGATTCTGACATCTATTGCACTTTTGATCTCTTTTGGAAGGAATTTCCCGTTATTTTTCGACCTGCTTTTTAACTACTTCCCTAATTTTGATAAATTCAGAGTTCCTTCGATGATCCTCGTAATCCCTCAAATGGTAATGCCAATACTTGCGGGACTGGGACTCATGAAAATAGTTGAGCTCGGGAAAGAGAAAAATGTTACATGGGAAAAAGTTATTATGGGAATCGCCGGGGTATCCTCGGTTCTCTTTGTTTTCTCTCTTCTTGGAAGAAGTGGAATGATTTCATGGGTTTCAAACCGTTTTGCGTTGTCCGAAAAAGCTGCCCAGTATCCAAAAGAAGCAATCTCTATTGTTGGGAATGCAGCCGGTGAAATGTTTGCAAACGATGCTATCATCAACTTCCTCATCGTTGCTGTTGCCTTTTGGCTCGCATGGTTCTTTATCAAAAAGAGGGTTTCGGCTCTCGTTTTCACTTCAATTATTGTTTTGCTTTGTGTTGCCGATCTTTGGAGAATTTCCTCGAGAGGTGCTGAATATACAGATGCACCTTCTAAAAGTATAGAATTCGCTGAACCCTATTATGTAAAAGCAATCAAAGCACAAAAGGATGACCAAAATAATCCTTTTAGAATTCTGAATCTGAAAATGGATGGATCAAGAGGGTCAATTCAGAACAACGGTAACTTTAATGCTTACTTCCTGATGGAAGATGTTTATGGCTATTCTGCAATTAAGCCAAGACCTTATCAGGATTATCTTGATATCCTGAAAACACCTGCAAATGAAACCTTTATAAACATGACCGGTACAAAATACCTTGTGCTCGATCAACCGGGTATTCCATTTGAAGGTTGTGTCCCAGTTGCTGTCGATACATCTTCCAAGACTTTTGTCCTTGAAAATAAAAACGCTTTACCCAGAGCCTTTTTTGTAAACAGAGTTGAAAACAAAAAGCCTCTTGAAATTCTTGAAATGGTAAGGGACAACAAGTTTAAGCCACAGGATGTAGCTTATGTTTCAGGTCACGATGTAAAAGTTGATCCAATCGATTCAACTGTTACTTCAAAGATCACAAAATATACAGATGAAATCCTCGAACTTGATGTAAATACCTCAGGTAGCAATTTCCTCTTCTTCAGTACCACATACCATAAAAAAGGATGGCATGCTTATGCAGATGGTAAAGAAGTGGAAATACACAATGCCAACCATAATTTTATGGGTATTGTCGTGCCAAAAGGGACTAAAAAAGTTAAGTTTGAATATGCCCCCGAAAGTTTCTTTATCGCAAAATATACCGCTCTGACACTCAGTTCTTTTGTAGTGTTTGGTCTGATTATCACCTTGATAATCGGATACATGAAGTCGAAGAAGAAGGAAGAGGTTGCAGAGTAAAACCAAAATTAATTTCGGTTCTGAATCATTCAGGAAGTATTTTGTAAATACTTCCTGGATGTTTGCCGAAAGAGTGATCAAGCTCCTTTTAAGCTTTTTCATTGGAATTTTTCTCGTCAGATACCTTGGTCCCGATCAATTTGGTATCCTCTCTTATGCAGTAAGTTTTGCCCTCCTTTTTGCAAGTCTTGCAAATTTTGGTCTCGACAACATTCTTGTCAGAGAGCTTGTAAAGTTCCCCGAAGAACAGAACACCATTCTCGGTTCTGCATTTATGCTGAGAGTTGTTGGTTCGGCAGCAGTTCTGATTATTACCTGGTTTGCAGTTAAGATCAACAACGAATCGGATGATGTTGCTCTATTGATCTACATCATTTCCGCAGGCACAATTTTTCAGGCTTTCCATGTAATTGAATTTTTCTTTCAGGGGAAAGTTCAGGCTAAATTCTCGGCAAGTGTTCAGTCGTCATCTGCAATGCTTGCATCTTTGTTTCGACTATTGATGATTTTGCTTTCCGGTGGATTAGTCTGGTTCGCCTTCATTCAAGCTCTTGAACCCATCCTGATTGCCGCTGGATTTGTTCTTGTCTTTACCCTTCGTAGAGAAAGCATCCTTAAATGGCGATTTAACAAAGATGTAGCAAAAAGACTTTTTCACGATGCCTGGCCTCTCATTCTTGCGAGTCTTGCTGTTTCAATCTACATAAGAGTGGGACAAATATTTATCACCAATATGCTCAGTCCCGAACAAAACGGTTATTATGCCGCGGCAGTAAGATTATGTGAAGCATGGTACTTCATCCCGATGGCTATCTCAAGCTCTCTCCTTCCTGCGATAATAAATGCAAAGGAAGTTAGCGAAGAGCTCTACCGGTCACGGATGCAAAAGCTATATGACCTTTTGGCATTCATTTCCATTGCAATAGCGATACCGGTTACCTTATTATCTGAGGAAATTATCACAATTCTTTTAGGAGTAAAATTCCTTCCCGCGGCGCCCGTCCTGACTATTTATATCTGGGCGGGTACAGCAACTTTCCTGGGTGTAGCGAGTTCACAATATCTTGTTGCAGAAAACTTGACCAAAGTCTCATTTATGAGAACCCTCATCGGACTTGTGTTGAATGTGGCACTTAACATTCTTTTGATCCCAATTCTCGGAATTACAGGGTCGGCACTCGCCACACTGATTTCATACTCTGCTGCTACTTTTGGTATTATATTGCACCGAAAATCTACCCATCAGGGGGTATGATGATCAAAGCAATATTTTTGTAAATATAATTAAACTGTCTGAAAAATGGCGCCCGTCTCAAAACAAATAGCAACTGTATTAAAACTAGTAAGGCATTTATCCATCATAAAGCCACAACTGTTTTACAAACAGGAAACTGCATCGGTATCTGAGTTATGCCTTCTAAACTGAGAAAACGACTTTATTCAATCTCGGGTCCAATCCTGAAACCGGCTTCCAAAGCCGCATGGTTTTTTTATGTAAGGATGTCAAAAAAAATCCGAGTGATCATCGGGTCAGGTGATACGCTTTATTGGGGATGGTTTCCCACTGATATTAAAACACTGGATATTACTAACGAAAAAGACCTGAAATTTTATTTTGCAAAACGAAAAATGGATTTTATACTTGCAGAGCATGTTTTGGAACATCTCGAAACTGCCGATTTAGAATTGATGGCAATAAACATAAAAAAATACTCCAATAAAGGAGTGAATTTAAGAGTTGCGGTGCCCGATGGCTATCACTCTGATAAGTCATATATCGATCATGTAAAACCCGGAGGAACCGGTCCCGCTGCAGATGATCATAAACACCTGCTCAACTATCGTTCACTCTCTTCCTTTTTTGAAAAATATGGCTACACCTCAACATTAGTCGAGTACTGGGATGAAAATGGTATTTTTAGATCAAACTATAAAAACGATGATGAAAAGGGACATATTAACAGGTGTCTTCTGAATCACAGGAAAAATATCGATGGTAAACCAAATTACACATCACTAATTATTGATTTTACTTTATGAGTTTTGCCCCTGTTGCTGTTTTTGTATATAACCGAAAATATCTGCTCGAGCAGACTATACAATCACTCGGTCAGAACGCTGAAGCTGCGGATACAGACTTATATATCTTCTCTGATGGGTGGAAAGATGAAAAGGACAAACCCGGGGTAGTTGAAGTGAGGAAATATATTCACTCAATTAGTGGATTTAAGTCAGTCTCAATTAAGGAATCGCCTGAGAACAAAGGATTGGGGAAGTCGATCATTGCCGGAGTGGATGAAATGATCAATAAATTTGGAGAAGTGATCGTTCTCGAAGATGATCTTTTGTTATCTCCTTATTTCTTGAAATATATGAACGATGGATTAAATTTGTACCGTAACTCTGACAAAGTTGCTTCAATTCATGGCTATATGTACCCGACAGAATCGAAACTCCCTGAAACTTTTTTTTTATTAAAGGGGCAGACTGTCTTGGATGGGGAACCTGGGCAAGAGCTTGGAATCTTTTTGAAAAAGATCCAAAAAACTTTATGACACACTTGTTGATTCCAAACAGATGGATGAATTTAATTTTAATGGGGCAGCATTCAAAGAGGGGATTTTTAAAAAATTAATGTCCGGTAGAAATGACTCATGGGCAGTAAGATGGGATGCCTCTGTATTTCTGGCTAATAAACTCACTCTCTATCCCGGTAAGTCACTTGTTCATCATCTTGGGGCAGATGGTGCCGGAACAAACACCGGAAAAACAAAAAAATTAGATGTTGTTCTGAATATAAACCCGGTAAATTTGCAGAAAATTGATGAAATTCCATCTCCGGAAGGTTATCTTGCAATTGGGAAATTTTATTTGTCTTTTAAATCCTATAATCCGATGAAACGACTAATCTTCTTTCTTAAATCCAAAAATATGATCCCCCGCAGGTAACCGGTATGAAAAATATTTTAATCATAAGACTTAGTTCGCTTGGAGACATCCTGTTGACCACACCTGTCATCAGATCGTTGAAAAAGCTTCTTCCGGATTGTAATATCGACTATCTTACAAAAATTGAAAACAAAGAGACTCTTGAGTTTAATCCTCATCTCAGAAAAGTATATATTTTCAAAGAAGAGACCTCACTTGAAGAACTTACTGCCGGTGGATATGATCTGGTTATAGATCTTCAGAACAGTATGAAATCGATAAAACTCACCTCCGGCGTGGAGAAGAAGATCAGGTTTAACAAGTCTAATGTGAAAAAATTCCTTCTTGTCAATTTTAAGCTTAATCTCCTTGAAAATTTTCCACAGATCCCTGACAGGTATGCCCTCTCAATTAAACGGAGTGGATATCTTCCCGGTTTTGAGCTTGATAACGAGGGACTTGAGATGAAATTCCCTGTTCAGACAGTACCCTTGGACCCCCGGAATGACTATATAGCCATCGCCCCGGGATCAAAACATTTCACAAAAAGATGGCCTGAATATCATTTTACTGTTTTATGCAGAATGATTCTCGACTCTGGTGCAATCCCTGTTTTGATTGGCGGAACAAGTGATATTAAAATCTGTTCGGCAATTCAAGAATCCGAGCCGGGTGTAATAAATCTCTGTTCTGAAAACGAGCTTTTTAGAATATCCTCAATTTTAGCCCAGTGTAAAGCCGCAGTTACCTGTGATTCAGGCTTGATGCATCTCTCTTGCGCTGTTAAAACTCCGGTACTGGTTATATTTGGTTCTACAGTCAGGGAATTTGGATTTACTCCCTACAAAAACAAAAGTATAGTGATCGAAAACGACTCGTTGTCGTGCAGACCCTGTTCCCACATCGGGAAAAGTTATTGCCCTCAAAAACATTTTAAATGTTTAACTGATATTCAACCCGCGGATGTTTACGAAAGTCTCTCAAGACTGGTTTACGAGGATTAACCTTTGTTACTCTTTTTTTACAGAATACTGTTTATCCCTTTTTTCTCCCTCTCCATGAGGATTGCATCTCTTTTTAATTCAAAAATTAAGAAGGGAGTTGCAGGACGAAAAAACCTTTTTGAAGGGATAACAAAAAAAGTTGCCGGGTTCGACAAAAACAAAACCACCGTGTGGTTCCACTCCTCATCTCTGGGTGAGTTTGAACAAGCCAAACCAATTATTGAAAACCTCAAAAATAGAGGTGAATTCAACATTTTTGTTACTTTTTTTTCACCCTCAGGTTATGAAAATTCTGTAAAATACCCACACGCGGATGCCGTTACCTATCTTCCCCTCGATTCCGGAGCGAATGCTAAAAAATTCGTTAAACTGGTTTCCCCAAAATTAGCAATATTCATGAGATACGATATCTGGCCAAATCATGTGTTGGCGGTCAGATCAGCCGGAACACCCGTCCTCCTTGTAGATGCCACAATGCGGGAAGATTCAGCAAGGCGGTCGATATTTTTTAGATCATTCCATAAAATGCTCTTTGCCAATTTTAACCTGGTACTTACAGTATCATCCGCCGATCTTGAAAACTTCCGTTGTTTTGGATTGAATGAAGATCGTCTCCTCGTTAGCGGGGATACAAGATTTGACAGGGTCTTCACCCGTGCGGCAATTGCAAAAGAAAAAAACCTGATTAACGCAAGAATCTTTGCAGGGAAAAAGGTTATGGTTGCAGGAAGTACCTGGGAAGAGGATGAAGAAGTTTTACTCCCCTCGGTTAAAAAACTACTTAAATATTTTGATAATGTGGTTTTTATACTTGTACCGCATGAACCAACTCTTCTTCACCTTGAAAAACTTGAAAATGAGTTCGCCGGAATTGAACCAACGATCCGATTTTCGTTCCTCAACAGTTACAATAACGAAAGAATAATAATTGTTGACTCGATTGGAATTTTGTTAACACTCTATTCATATGCTGATATAGCTTTTGTTGGTGGAAGCTTTAAATCAAATGTGCATAACACTCTTGAAGCTGCGGTATATGGAATCCCGGTTGTTTTTGGACCTAAGACCGGAAACTCCCAGGAAGCTGGTCAACTTGTGGACTCCGGTGGCGGATTTATTGTGAGGACTAAAAAAGAGATGTATAAAACGCTCAGGTCATTCATAAGTGAAGATGCTAAACGAATAGAAGCCGGAAATAGAAGCCGGAATTTCGTTGAAGGAAACACCGGCGCCACAAAAATTATTCTTGAAAAAATCGACGAAGTCCTTAAACTGCGTTAATTCCGTATCTCTCCTTTAGAATTTGCAGATGATGTTCTAAATGTGCAGGAATTAAATAAAGAAGTGCATTCACTTTCATCTCCTTGTTATTTGCAACTCCGGCCTTCAGATAATCTTCCTCACATAACGACTCAAACAACGCCAAATTCGCTTGACGAAGTCCATTAAATTCTTTCAAAAGGGATTCTAATGACCGTTGATCAAAATTTCCCTCTGCCACATATATATTTTCATCATATCCCGGCAGTGATTGGGTTTCACCTCTTACAAAACCAAGAACCCGGTAACCAAAGATTCTTTCGGTATCTATGCAGTGCCCGAGTACTTCAAGAACACTCCACTTCCCCGCTGCGTATCTGAAATGTTGCTTATCTTGTGAGAGATTGGATACAGCTGCAATCAGTCGATTACGCTGTGTCTCCATCATGTCGAAGATATGTATTTGCGGATTTATTTGTTTGTAATAAGTAGCATAATACTCAGGATATTCACCCGGTTCCGGGAAAGGGATATTTATTTTGTTTTCCATATTTTTACCTCCGGGGTGAGTCCTTCACCCGTTACTCCTCTGAACATCGATTCCGTATTGAATACAAGTGCAAAATTACCGTTTTTATCTATTGCAACCACCCCACCATCGTTGGGCTCCAAATGCCTAAACATCACTTCGTTGCAAGCTTCTTCCAAAGTCATATCTTTATATTCCATCAGCGCAGAGATTCTGAAAGCGACATTGTGCTTAATAAATTTTTCACCTTTACCTGTTGCAGAAATTGCCAGTGTTTTATTGTTTGCATAGTTACCAGCCCCGATTATTGGTGAATCCCCAATTCTGCCAACAAGTTTATTCGTCATCCCACCGGTTGAAGTGGCAGCAGCAAGATTTCCTTCCATATCGAGAGCAACGCATCCAACCGTCCCTTTAGAGTTCGCCTTATTCCACGATTTTGTTCTCTCACTTGTAATAAAATAAGCCCGATCCACAAGTGTCAACCCGTTAAGTTCTGCAACTTTCTCCGCACCCGCACCCGTAATCATTACATGGTTGGTCTTTTCCATTATCACTCTTGCAGCACTAATGGGATTTTTTATATGCTCCACAGCTGCAACGGCTCCTGCGTTAAGAGTTTTTCCATCCATAATCGATGCATCCAGCTGTGCATACCCCTCGCTGTTTAGAACTGCTCCTCTGCCTGCATTAAACAAAGAATCGTCTTCGAGAAAGTTGACCACTGCCTCAACAGCATCAAGACTTTTGCCACCGGATTTAAGAATCTTTTCACCAATCTCAAGAGCCTTTCTAAGACTTGAATAATATCTGTTTTTCATCTCTTCCGGCATATTTGCATCTATTGCACCTGCGCCACCATGAATGACCAACATATATTTCGGCCGTTCACTTTTCTTTTCACCCCTCAAACTGAAAACCACTGTAAAAGTGATCAGTGCCAGAGTGGTGATAACATAAAAGGCTCTTCTAATCTTCATCCTCTTCATCCTCAATTGAAATGAGTTTTATATCGTCAAGAAACGGGAATGTTTCCCTCGTTTTTTCAAGGTATTCGAGATCAACCTCTGCAATCCCAATTGATTCTTCGTCTCCCATCATAAGAATCTCTTCTCCCATTGGTCCAAAGATTGAGCTGTTGCCGGTATATTTAAGTTTTGGATCATCCCCGGTTCTGTTAACCGCAACAAAAAAACATTGATTTTCAATAGCTCTGGCTTTGCAGAGGGTTTTGTAGTGTTCAATTCGTGCTTCGGGCCAGTTTGCAATATTTACAAAGATCTCAACTTTATCGATCGCCATAAACCTGAATAGCTCAGGAAAACGAAGATCGTAACAAATTGAAAAACCGATATGGAAATCTTCAGTGGCGTTGTTTATGTATGCAAAACCGCCGGTGTAGTGTTTGGCTTCCTCACCCATCGTGAAAGGATGGATTTTCCTGTATTTGTCGGCAAGTTCACCTTCACGGTTTATAAACAGAAGGGTATTAAAAAACTTCTTTTTCCCCTTTTCGATTATTCCTGCCACCACATTTACGCCATATTGTTTGGCAATTGAAGAGAAAAACAAAAAAGTTCTTCCGTCCGAATATTCGGCGTGGACATCGGGAGCCATACTAAAACCTGTCAGCGTCATCTCAGGGAAAACGATCAAATCGACCTCTTCACTAAGTGATTCCATCATCTTTGTTATTTTTTCCATATTTGCATCTTTATTTTCCCAAACGGGGGAATATTGGAAAAGTGCAATTTTTATAAGTTCACTCATTTTTTACTTCCTGTTTCAAACAATTTATGAAAAATAATACCGGCAGCAACAGCCACATTAAGCGATTCTGCTCCTTTTTCGCCGGGGATTTTAATTCTAACATCGGCAATTGATGCCAACCCGGGGAGAACTCCGTGACTTTCATTGGAAAGCACAATTATTATCTTCCCGGAAGGCTTAAAGTCTTCGAGGTTTTTCCCATCGAGTTCAGTCGTAACAATTGAATATCCCGATTCACAAATTCCTTTTAAGTCGAGTTCCGTTACCCCTTCATGAAATGCCATCCTGAAATTTGAACCCATTGCCGCTCTCACCACTTTTGGATTGTAAACATCAACGCAGCCGGGAGAAAGCAGAATCTGACGAAAACCAAACCAGTCGGCAGTTCTTATGATGGTTCCCATGTTTCCCGGATCGTTAATTCTGTCGAGATATATTAATGGTGTAGAAGTACGGTCTAATATCTCTTTTTCGGGCATTCTGAAATAACCGAGAATCCCTTGAGCATGTACAGTGTCAGCAAGCTTTTCAAACTCCCTGTTTTTAACTGCTTCACATCTGATTCCTTTGTGTCTGGCTAAAGCAAGCACTTCATCAAAATTATCACCGTCTTCAGTTCTAAACACAATAAGTTCACACTTTCGTCTGCTGAGTATCCCTTCTTCAACTTGTTTCATCCCCTCTACAAGAAAAATTCCTTTCTCATCACGGAATTTTTTGATTCGGATTGATGCAAACAGTTTTAACTCATTAACTCCAAGCATAAGGATGTTGTCCGTTATTTCTGTTCGGTGTTCTGATCTTCCAGTGTGTCGATATATGTCCAGGAGTAGATACCGGTATCATGCCCGTCTTTCCACCTTATCTGAATAGCATAATCACCTACCGGAGCAATTGCAGCAATTTTATACATCTCCGGTTTTTCGATCGTAATCTTCTGTGGTTTAAATGTAGTGTAGAGAATCGTCTCTCCTTTACAATTTGCACAGGGACATTCTTCCCTGAAATACTTCAGATCAAAACTCCTTTTTATGCCCTCAGACCATTCAAAATGAATCTTTCCACCGTTAATCTTTATCTGTTTGGGTTTCATCTTTATCTCTTTTTCAAATTTCTATTGAATTTTTAAGCCAAATAATATATTTAGGAACTGAAAATTAATTAATTTACTCATTAGATACCAAAATTATTAGAGATTGACTTGAAGATTTCCATACTAATTACATTATTACTCTTTATTTCCATATCAGTTTATGCACAACCGATAACTTTTACTGATGTAACAAACAATTATTCACTCCCTGCAGGTGTGAAACTGATTAAAGGACAACGCACCACAAATCCCAAACTTGCCCTTTGGTATTTTGATGTTGATATGAACAGAAGTGATGTGGCTATAAAGCCCTACCTCAATCCCGTGGGTAAAGAAGGACTCACTTCATTTGTCACAAGGCTCGGAGCCTTCGCAGGGATTAATGGAGGCTATTTTGATACAGGCTCTGATGCTTCCTATTCGGCTCTTATTGAACCCGGAATTGTTAGAGCAAAAAATATTGCAACAATCGTGAGACCCGCAGGCACTTTTTACACCACTCGCTCACTTTTCAGTTTTACTGATACGAGAGAGCTGTCGATCGATTGGATTTACCATTTTGGTAACCGTCCTATCGACATATACACTTTTGATGCCCCCTTACCAAATACTGAATCAACCCCGGCACCTGCCCCGTCAGTTTCCGCCGGGACACAATATTATGAAATCCTTGCAGGGATTGGCGGTGGCCCGACTCTGGTTAAAAATGGACAAAAACACATAACATACACCGAGGAGGTCTTTTTTGGTTCCGGAGTCGGAAACACAAACCGTGATCCCAGAACAGTTATCGGATATACCGCTGATAAACATGTGATTATGATGGTAATTGACGGAAGACAGGCAGACAGTGAAGGACTCTCACTCCCCGAGGCAGCTGACCTGATGATCTCTCTGGGATGTGTGGAAGCAATGAATCTTGATGGCGGGGGCTCTTCAACAATGGCTGTGGGGAATCAGCTTGTTAATCTTCCTGCCGGTGGCACATTTCAAAGACCCATTCCCACTATGCTGGCGATCGTAAATCCGGATTCAATTAATCTCCTCGACCCCACTTATTATATCGCCAAATTGGACAATATCGATTCGGGAATTGTAAAATCAGGCACTTGGGCTGTTTCAAATCTTGGAGGTTACTGGAGCAACACTCCCTCAATTTTTGCAAATTCAGGCTCCGGAGAAAGCACAGTTAAATGGAAAATGTATCTGCCACAGGAGGCAAATTATGATGTTTATGCATGGTGGACTGCTGCTTCAAACCGTGCCTCCGATGCTCCATACATTATTAAACATAAATTTGGAATGGATACTGTAAGACTCGATCAGTCGTTGAACGGCAGCACCTGGAATAGAATAGGAACTTACACATTCACAGGATCATCTGATGAAGGTGTTTCCATATCGAATGCTGTTTCCACGACAGGAAAGGTAGTTGTTGCAGATGCACTAAGGATAATTTCATTTGACAGTACCCTTGTTTCAGTGGAAGAAAACTTATTGGCAATTCCATCATCCTTCAGTCTTGAGCAAAACTTCCCAAATCCGTTTAACCCGACTACCATTATCCGTTTTGATTTGCCCGCTGAAGGGTTTGTTAAAGGAGTGGTTTATGATATTTTGGGAAGAGAAGTGGCAACACTTCTAAATGACGAAATGTCCGCGGGTTCACACCAGGTAACATTTAATGCCGCCGGTATCCCGTCAGGAGTATATTTTTTCAGACTTGAATCAGGGAAATATTCATCTTCGATTAAGATGATTTTGATGAAATAGAAGCGGAGAGGCGGAGTCACAGAGTCACAGAGTCACAAAGGGATAGAGACAAACCAATAACCCCCAAATTCATTTGGGGGTCGTTCAATATATTAGATTCGATGGATAGTAAACTAATATTTTTTCAGTATAAATCTGATTCTTTCGCCGTTTCCGTCAATTCCATTGCGAACCGGAATATCAAAAATTTCACACAACAGGGGGTAAATATCGATGTTCCGCAATGTTCCGGTTTTATAATTTTTTCTGAATGATGGTCCCATCGCCACAAAATAACCGTGCATATCAAGTGCATCTTTTTCATATCCGTGGTTCCCTTTTGCTTTCCAGGATATAAATCCTTTTTGTGCTTTTGAATCGCCTGCTTCCCATCCAAGATCGGTAATCACAATTAATTCCGAGAAGAATGGATTGTTCGAAAACCGATAAAAATCGGGCACTTCACTTTTTCTGTAAACTTTGTAGTGTTCTTCATTAGCCTTCAGTTTATTGTAAACAGCCTCAACTCTCCCTTTTTCAGGCTGGATCAAGCAGAATGTGCTCCAATTCCAATAGTCCACTTTCTCATCACCGAGTATCTCCTCCAGGTTCACATATTTATCACTACTCACTTCGGTCATCCCGTGGTCGCTTACAAATATAAGATTTGTGGAATCCAGAAGATTAATCTCTTTTAATTTATCCATCAGATATCCTGCCATCCCATCCAGCACCGAAATTGCATGGTTTACACTGTCGGAGTTTGGACCATACCTGTGTCCATAAGAATCAGTGGCATCGAAATAGATGGTAAGAAATCGGGGTCTGTCTTTTTGTGGAAGGCTTAGCCACTCTATCAAACCGTCAACCCTTGGTTTGTAAGGATAATTATGGTCATAATCCTTAAAATATTTTGGTCTTCGGTAATCCAATGTAACTTCAGAACCGGGCCAAAAGAAACTTGCAGCCGTAATCCCGTTTCGCTGAGCAGTCTCCCAGAATGCTTCGCCCTTATACCATCTGGGATTCCTGACCTGTACCGGATCCGATATTTTAAAGGTCTCGTCAAAATAGGGGTCATATATCGTATTGGCAATAATTCCATGGTTTTCAGGATACATACCTGTAATAATGGAAGTATGGTTTGGGAAGGTTTTTGAAGGATAAACAGGCATCAAAGAAAGTGCCTTTACACCGTTGGCGGCAACCTTCCAGAGATTTGGAGTAAGTCCCCTGTCCATATAGTCATGTCTGAAAGCCATCAAACGAGATCAATATCGTGTAGGGTGCCTGAGAGAAAAGAATCGCCTGAAAAAGGAGAAGGAAGCAGAATATTTTAATCAATAATTTCATCAAATTTCCATAAAAATCACTTTCAAATATAATGATTTTCCGGATTTTGATTGTTTCCGCACTGTTAATTTATCCTTTGCAATAATCGGTGATTATTCCCCTCCGGTTTCTTAAATTTGGATACTAAAAAATAATAATTCCGGAGTATTAATTGGCAGAAAAGAAGATAAAGATTGCGATAATCGACCTTTATAATGGCGAGCCCAATCAGGGGATGCGATGTATCCAGGATCATATTTACGAAATAGATACTCTCTACGAGGATGTCCCGGTTGAATACACAATCTTTGATTCGCGGTTAAAAGGTGATATCCCCGACTTGAGCCACGACATCTATATCTCTTCGGGTGGCCCCGGAAGTCCATTTGAAGATGAAGGAAGGAAGTGGGAGAGTGATTATTTTAAACTGTTGGACAAACTTTACAACAACAACCAGACTTCAGCCGAGAAGAAACATATCTTTTTTATCTGCCACTCTTTTCAAATGATGGCACGGTTTTTTGAACTGGGAGATGTTGTCCAAAGAGAAAAAAAATCGTTTGGAATAATCCCATTTTCACTCACGGAAGATGGCAAAAAAGACCCGATTTTCTCACACATGGAAAATCCTTTTTATGGTGCCGATTTTAGAGGCTGGCAGGTTATTCACCCAAATAAGTCTAAATTTGATCAACACGGTGCAAAAATATTAAGCATGGAGATTGAACCCGCTGCTTTTTATGTTGAACCTGCGATGATGGCAATAAGAATATCCGATGAAATCATCGGAACACAGTTTCACCCCGAAGCTGATCCACCAAGTATGTACTACCACTTCCGTCACCCTGAAAGGAAAATTCAGGTTGTTGAACAGTATGGAGAAAAAGCATATTATGACATGATTGCACAACTCGAAAATCCGGAAAATATTAACAAAACAAAAAAGACTGTCCTACCCGGATTTCTAAAAAATGCCATTGAAACACTAAGAGTGAACACTCATTCATTAGTCTGACCGTTCTTGTAAAATATTATACCCGTGAAACTTAATTTTTATTAAGTTAGGTCTCACGGGTTTTTTTATTTTAAAGGACACTACTCATGATCAAATCAATTTTCCCTGTGTTGATAATAGCTCTTTCGGGCTTTATCCATGCCCAGGATTCCCATACACCTGATGCTTTGATGCTCAGGTTTCCCGATATCTCAAAAGATAAAATTGTCTTCTCTTACGCAGGTGACTTGTATTCTGTCCCAAAAACAGGTGGCACCGCAATTCGACTCACTTCTGCTCCCGGAGGTGAAGCATACGCAAAATTTTCACCAAACGGTGATAAAATTGCTTTCTCCGGAAATTACGACGGTAATGTAGATATCTACACCATCCCATCATCTGGTGGCGTACCGGTCAGATTAACCCACAACCCAACTCCGGATATGGTAAATGAATGGTTTGTTGACGGAAATTCGATCCTTTTCAGATCACAACAAAACTCCCCTTCTTACAGATACAACAAACTTTGGAAACAACCTGTTAAAGGTGGAATGCCTGAGCTGCTTCCACTCGAGTATGGCGAGTTCGCTTCTGTTAGTCCCGATGGTAAAAAAATTGCCTTCCAGACAATTGCTGTTGAAAACAGAACATGGAAACGCTACCGCGGTGGAATGGCGAGTGTAATCTGGATTTACGATATCCAAAACAACACTTCTGAAAAAATTGCTGAACATGAAGCCTCAAATGGTATTCCTATGTGGCTGGGTGACCGGATTTTCTTTTTATCCGACCGTGACGGGAATAAAAAGCTTAATATTTGGAGCTACAACACAACAACCAAAGAAGTAAAACAGCATACATTTTTTGACGAGTATGATGTAAAGTGGCCCTCGGCCGGTGAAGATGAAATTGTCTTCGAGAATGGCGGCAAGCTTTTGGTTCTTAATGTGGTTACAGGAAAAACCGGCGAAGTGAAAGTAACAATCCCATCTGACCTGCCACAGGTAAGACCCACTCTTAAAAATCTCCAAAGATTTATAAGTAACTTCGAGATTTCAAGGGATGGAAAAAGAGCTGCCTTTGAAGCCAGAGGTGAACTCTTTACAGTTCCGGTAAAAGATGGTGTCACCAGAAATCTTACCAATACATCCGGCGTTGCCGAAAGAGAACCCACATGGTCACCGGATGGCAAACATATAGCTTACTTCTCAGATGCTTCCGGTGAGTATGAACTTTATATCATACCTGCCGATGGTAAAGGAGAAGCCAAAAAGTTAACCAATCTTGGTGAAAGTTATAAACAGGGAATCTTTTGGTCACCTGATAATAAAAAACTTGTTTTTAATGATAATTTTGGCAATCTTTTTATCCACTCCATCGAGAGCAATAAAACAACCAAAATTGACAAAAACGATTATGGCTATTTTTTCAGCATAAGCTGGTCATCAGACAGTAAGTGGGTAGCCTACGACAAAAACACTCAGTATGCCCACTCTACAATTTTCGTTTATAATGTGGATTCAGGCGAGTCAAAACAGCTTTTCTCCGATTTCTACAATTGCTCGGTGCCTGCATTTGACCCAAAAGGTGATTATCTCTATTTCTACGGGATGAAAAACTTTGATGCCACTTATTCTGATCAGGACCCAACCTGGATTTATAACAACTCTACAAATCTTTATGCAGTCACTCTCCGTGATACTGTGAAAGATATTTTCTCTCTTAAAAACGATGAAGTTGAAGTAAAAGAAGAGAAAAAAGAGGAGGCAAAAACGGACGATGCTAAAAAAGATGAGAAAAAAGACGAATCTAAAAAAGATGAAAAGTCTGATGTGAAAAAGGAAGATAAGTCGATAAAAATCGATTTTAACAACCTCGAAAGCAGAACAACTCTTATCAAAAAACTTGGAATCGCCAGTGGAATGTATGCCGCCGAAGGTAAAGTATTTTATATCTCGTTTTCAGGAGCCGATGGGTGGAATGGCGAAGGTGGAACCCTTTGGCAGTTTGATCTTGACAAGAGAGAACACAAAGAGGTAACAAAAGGTGTAAACCAGTTCAGGCTTTCAGCAGATGGCAAAAAGATTCTGGTGCAGACCCCCGACCGTTCTTATTCAATCATAGATGCAGCACCCGGCGCGAAAGTTGCCGATGGAAAGCTCAAGTTTGCAGACATGAACGCTACCGTTGACCCAAAGCTTGAATGGCAACAGATATTTAACGACGCATGGAGAATTGAGCGCGATTTCTTCTATGATCCCGGCATGCACGGACTCGACTGGAAGAAAATGAAAGAGCGTTACGGAAAACTTCTTCCATATGTTGCTCACAGAAATGACCTTAATTATGTGATCGGTGAGATGATTGCCGAACTTAATGTCTCCCATGCCTATGTTGGCGGCGGTGATATGGAAAGTCCCAAAGCTTCATCAGTTGGAGTTCTTGGTTGCGATTTTGAACCCGACTATAGCGCAGGTTACTATAAAATCTCAAAAATTTACGAGCCCTCACCATGGGATGCCTCTGAAGTAAGATCACCTCTGAGATTACCCGGTCTCAATGTAAAAGAAGGTGACTACATCATTGCAGTTAATGGCGTTGAAATCGATATGAAATCCGATCCATGGAAAGCATTCCAGGGTCTCGCAGGAAAAACCATCGTGCTTACCATTAACTCAAAACCGGAAAAAACAGGTTCAAGAGATATTCTGATTAAACCTGAAGACGGCGAGCAGACTCTTAGATATCGTGCATGGATTGAGAACAACCGTAAAAAAGTTGATGCAGCAACCAATGGTAAAGTTGGTTATATCTATGTCCCCAGCACCGGTATAGATGGACAAACAGACCTCTACATGCAGTTTATGGGCCAGCTCGAAAAAGAAGCTCTTATCATAGATGAAAGATTTAACAGCGGTGGGCAAATCCCGGACAGATTCATCGAACTCCTGAACAGAAAACTCTACAATTATTGGGCTCGCAATGGATTTGAGGACTGGCACACACCATTCATCGGTCATTTTGGACCCAAAGTTATGTTAATAAATGGCTGGTCAGGTTCAGGTGGTGATGCTTTCCCTGCCTACTTCAAGGCTGCAGGACTTGGCAAACTTGTTGGTAAAAGGACCTGGGGTGGTCTTGTTGGAATCAGTGGTGCCCCCGGACTTATCGACGGTGGTTATGTTACCGCTCCATCTTTTGGTTACAGAGAACTAAATGGCGAACTTGGAATTGAAGGTTATGGAGTTGATCCTGACTTTGATGTCGAGAACTATCCTCATGAGCTTGCAAAAGGAAACGATCAGCAACTAAACAAAGCGATCGATTTGATGCTTGAAGCTCTAAAAAATAATCCGCCAAAAAAGCCGGGTAAAGTTAAATATCCCGATAAATCGAAATAATTAAACAAAAAAAAGGCTGCTCCAAATCGGGCAGCCTTTTTTATAAAATTAAAACCTTAATATTTTTCGCCTTCTGCTTTCTCCCGCTTATCCCTGCCATTCTCAATTTTGGATGAATCTTTCATCTCTTTAAATTCCTGGGCTCCGGGTGTGGGAGTTGTACTAAAAGTTTTCTGAAGACCTTTTATCAGTTCGGCTTTTTCCATGATTGTAAGATCAGCTTCTGCATGAAGAATTAAATAATCAGAAAGGGGCATTTCACCTTTTTGAATCACTTCTATCGCTTCTTCAGGTTCTTTTGTTCCAAGAGGATAATCAGAGAAATTAAAATGTCTGCGACCGTTATATACATGGTTGTAAACTCTCCAGGAGACAGGAGCAACATAAGAATACCATGGCCAGTTTGTCTCGTTGCTGTGGCAATCAAAACACGCCTTTTTGGCAAGTTCTCTCGTCCTTGGAGAATCCCAATTTGGTTCTCCCCTCACAGCTGGATTAGTATGATCAACTTGAAATATTTGAATCGAAAGGAACAGGACTCCGACACCTATTCCCACATATTTAAATATCTTTCGTGGTGATGCCATTAAAACTCCTTAAAATTTGATTTTTTCATAAGTGCCGTCAAGCCTTGGGATCACCTGAATATCAATAAAGAGGGCAAAAGCAAGTGCGGATGCATAAAACACAAAATCGAGTGGATCAAAAAGACTTCCAAACAGATTAAAATCGAAGTATTGGGCAACCTCGATGCAGGAAGCCAAAATGAATATTATTATCGCTTTGGCAAATTTGTTACCGCTAATTTTCTTGAATAACACACTCATAAAATATGCGACAATTACTACACAAATCTCCAAAGCATAATTATTGATAAAACCATCAAAGGGTCCACCATAACCATCAAGAAGGAGATAGTATGTTCCTGCTGCTGCAGCAGAAAAAATCAAGATTAAAAATAGCCGGATCAAATTATCGGTTCCTTTAGTGCAAATATCACAACTGTAACAGGGTAATGAGACAATTTCACTCAAATTAAATAGAATCAACCACTATATTAAGAAAGATTCAGCAAATTCCCAAATTAAATTTTAGAATCTGTTAACCATTTTAAGTTCAACTCCCCTAAACTCGGGTTCATATCTGCAAACTCCGCCAATACAGATAACTCCGGCCTGCCTCGATCCTGCAAGAAGACTCAGGTCGGTGTGTTCACCAATTTTGATCGTTCCCTGAATGTAGTTCCATAACAATCTTACAGTGTTACCCGGTACCGGTTCAGAAGTTTTCATTTCCATCACCCACGCAATTGAATATCGTGGTGAACGAAGATATTCAAGAGACAAAACATCTGTGAAATAATTTGCAGATGTTGTCCTGTTTTCAGTCTGCTGATGCTCAACGATCAAACGGAGTGTATTAATCGGATCAAAAGAATACCTGACATCAACAACACCTGTGTAATTTCGAGTGTTCTCCTCAAGTTCTTCATTATATCCAAAAGCAAAAATGGTTTTCAGGTCATCAGACCACATATTGGAATACTGCCCCGAAACCTCGCGATGACGCAACCTTGGGTCCAGATTTTGTCCCAATATTCTTTGATTATACGAATCCTTACCGAGTGTTTTGGTTTCAGAATACTGAAGAAGTAATGACGATGTGGAAGTGAAGTTGGCATTCGCTTCAATCTGGAATCCCTGTTCATTATCTGAATCCAAAGTTGAAGGATGTCTGTTAAACAGTTGATAGGTGTAATCTTTTCTTGTTGAGGGGGGCTGGTTATAGTTAACGGTCTGGTCGTTACTCTTAAATCCAAAATTATCATACAATTTATACTCACCCGTCAAAGAATAATCACCGAGGTAATAGGATGCGGACGCATATATTCCTTTACCGATAAAACTCTCTGTGCTGTTGAAAATCCTGTTTTGGATGTCGGCATTCTTTTTAAGACCATATTCAACATAAGCATCAAAGCCTTCAAAAGAGGTTTGTAGTCTTAGCGCACCAACATCTGTCCTTGCAGCCTGGTCATAATCAGGTTTGTTTGATGCAAAAGTGGCACCAGCCTTTAGCCACTTTAAACCTCTAAACTCGACATCAGCAAGATAGAGGAAATCTTTTCTCTCATTTTCTGAATTGGCTGCAGTTCCGGTGAGTGCAGTCATCCTAAAATTTGCATAATTAACTTTAACGAGCATTCCCAATAAGTTGTTATCAAGTCTGAGATTTCTGTCTTCATAACTTTTTAGAATCATCCCCCTGCCTATCATCGCATAATAATTGCCGGCGGTTATTTCAATATTTGTCTTTTTACTACCAAAATTAACGGTGAAATACTTAAACGCGATATCGGAATAATTTTCTTTACCCCTGCTGATTGCGGGACTTGGGTCATTCGGCTGGAAAGTTTCATATCTTATTCCCGCCGAAAAATTTTCATACCTGTAATCGATATTCAACCAATCTTCAAAAATCGCTCTTTTGAGTTCAAGATCGTAAGAAGCCTTCATCTGATTAAACATGCTTACTCCCTGTGGGAGTTTTGGCGCCGGGATATCCTGAGAAAAGAGAACTCCGGTAAATAATATGAGGGGTAAAAGGAGTAAAGATTTTTTCATAAAACAGCACCGAGAATTTCAACCAATTTCGCTTTAAGCTGAATTTCATCTCCTTTTTTGTATCCGGAATGAGAATAGACAATTTCTCCTTTTGAATCTATGATTACTGTAAAAGGTACAGTAGTTGCATAATAAATTCTGGCGATGTCTGAATTTGTATCGAGCAGCACAGGAACCGAAAGTTTTTTTGCCTTCACAAATGGTTCTACCTTAGCCACACTTTTTTCACCATCCACAGAGATAGCAAAGGCTTTTAACCCCTTTTCCTTCAGTTCATCATATATTTTTTCGATTTCGGGAAGCTCTTCGATGCAGGGTTTACACCATGTAGCCCAAAAACTGATTAAGATTGGACCTCCACCAAGGTTTTCCTCGAGGGTGATGATCTCTCCATCAAGATTTTCGAGCCTGAATCCGGGAGCAATTTTCCCTTCCTGGGCATAAAGTGAAGTAGTAAACAGAAAGATTATCGCTATCAGGCAATATTTCATTATTTCTCCAGGATCATTTTTTTGGTAACTGTGAATTTATCAGTTTTTAATGTATAAAAGTAAACTCCGGAGGAAAGATGGTTCATGTCGGTTGTCACCGAGTGGCTTCCCGAAGCATAGTATCCTTCTTTTATCACCCCAACCTCTTTCCCGTTTGCATCGTAGAGAAGCAAAGAAATATTACTGCTAAACGGAAGTGAAAAACTGATTGTGGTAGAGGGGTTAAATGGATTTGGATAATTTTGATCCAAAGAGAATCCGGAAATATTGGATTCGTCTTCAACCGATACAAGAACGGATGCAGCCGTTAACTCAGCTTCATAAACCTCATTGGGATTGTTCATATTCACAGCTTTAACGGTAACATAACCGGTACCGAAGTTTGCATAAGAGAATACATGAACTGAAAAATCTCTACTCTCACCGGGGAGAATGGGTGAACTCCCATAATCCTGTGTGGTTGCCACGCTGTCAACAAATGGAGCAAAACATCCCTCATCAAAACAGAGAGAAGATGTCCAGTCAGTTGGCAACTGGTCACGGGTTCGAAGTATATAAACGGTTTGTGGCACGGTGGAAATGTTCTTCAATTCAAAATCGAAGATCATTTCGCTTCCAAGTGTGTCGTTAACAACAGTATGAATTGGATAGAATTGGAAAGTCTGGGCATCCGCTGAAAATGTTAAAAACAGAAACAGTGAAAAAGCCAATATCGTGTTTTTCATGGTTAATTTAGTTAGTTTGAAAATGCAGCCTGGTATATCTCTTTTGTAAGTTTGTTTTGCAGAAAAGCAACAACTTTGATTTTTGTCATATCCCATCCGTTACCAACCGGAATTGACAAATTGAAACTGAGTTCTTCACCAAAATAAGTAAAATTGGCTGCCGTGCCGTCAGCGCCTGTGAAAAACCCGCGCACCACATCATAAAACACTGTCTCACCATTTGATCCCGGAGGGGTTGCAAATGATGTCTCTGATTGAATTGCCATAACATGAAGAATTAGATTACCAGTGAGAGCAGGTGTGAGAACAGTTGGATCGATAACTCTAAGTGCAGCTCTTGCAAAGATCATTCCACCACCAACTGAATCTGTCACCGTCACTCTGAATTTTGCAGAAGTTGCCAACTGCTGATCAACATATTGTTTGATCTGAATCGAATCGCTTGAAATCGGTTTTAATTTACCATCAACATACGATGTGGGAGTGGAAAATACATTATAAAACTGTGCTCTTTTATCAATTACAGCTTTGTTTGCCTGATAAAAAAGATCCTGAGGCGAAGGGTAACTGACATGATACTTGATAACAAGCAACTGTTCGCTACTGTATGTTCCTGCCATCAGAGACCTGATAACAAGATTTGACTGGACACACGGTACACAACTTACATTCGCAAAATCTTCCAGAAGTACAAGCTTTTTCTCCGTAACGGGGGCAAGATTAAAAACTTCTTCCGAAAAAGAGTTTTTGGAAACTGTTACATTTTTAGCTTCTGAAACATAACCGTCTTTTTCAACTCTAATAGCATGAGTGCCTGTTTTTAATGTAAGTGTATCGGGCAGAAAACTTCCTGACATAACATCATCAACGAATATTGCGGCATTTTCAGGACTTCCTGATACCGCCACCCTGCCGGTCGCTTCACTCTCTACTTCAACCGGTGGAGAAGTCTTGCATCCCTGCAACAGAAGGACAGAAAGGATAAAAACAATTGATACTTTTATTGATTTCAAATATTGCTCTCTATTACGGATAGTTAACAGTCTTTTTGTTTTCTAACTTAAAAAATTAACAGACTACTTCAAAAGTATCATTTTTTTGCTGAGTACAGTTCCGTTGGAAACAAGCCGGTAAAAATAAATTCCACTGGAAAGGTCGGTGGCATCAAAATTGGTCGTATATCTCCCTTGCGCCATCTGCTCGTTAACAAGAACTTTCACAAGTTCACCAATTGAATTATACACCGCAAGATTTACTATCCCCGAATTTGGGATGGTAAAACTTATTGTAGTTGAAGGATTAAATGGATTTGGGAAATTTTGATCCAAATTAAAATCAACCGGAATCTCATTTTCATCTTTTTCAAAAATCGAAGTGGCAATCCCCGCCTCCGGGGTTGGAAGTTTTACGGTTGTGTAAATCTTAAACTCACCCGGGAGCAATGAAACCGACATATTAACATCGCTTACCATTATTGTATCACCCGAGAAAAAATCAAACCACATTCCTGTGTTTTGGAATCCGGGGTTAAAACTTGCCTGCGTAACACCAAAATTACCAACGATCGTCACATTCATCGAAGCGTCGTTAATCTTGATCTTTTTCATTGCAGTTCCGGCATCAATCGTGAAATCGGTACTGCTAAAAGCCGGGTAGTTCTGTTTTAACTTGATAAGTTCGGCATATGTTTTGTAGAGATTTACTCTGCTTGTTTCCTGCCAGTATTCCCATTTTACCGGTTTGGGATCGGTTTTACAACCGTCATCACCGCATGGATAAAAAATTGACAGATCATAACCAAGTTCACCAAACTGCCAGATCATTTTGGGCCCGGGTACTGTAAAGAAGAAAGCACCGGCAAGTTTCTGACGGGCAATTGCAGTTCCGAGGTTTTTTATGCTATAATTACCACTTGAAGCACCATACTGAAGATTTTTGAACATCAGTCTCTCTTCATCATGAGACTCCATGTAACCAACAAGTTTTGGAGAGCTGAAATTTCTGTTTTTCCATGAAACGCCGCTGAAATTCGACTTGTTGTTATCATGCCATCCCATTGTTGCTTCATTGTAGTTTGAATTGTGATTACCCCACAACATCATTCCTTCATTAGCGAGTACAATCTCTTCATTGTTATCGGCAAAATGTTCAAGAATTACATAAGAATTTGGATCAACGGTCCAAATCTGCTGAGCCATTCTTTTTAAAAGGTTAATTCTCGATTGATCATACTGACCCCATTGCCCAACATTCGATCCACTGTTGGTCTGGGTGAATCCTTTTGATAAATCGAATCTGAAACCATCAAATTTGTATTCTTCAATCCAAAACTTGTTAACTCTGTCCACATAGTCTTTGGTCGCCTGGGTTTCATGATTAAAATCGTAACCAACATTGTAAGGATGGCGCGGGATTGCATTAAACCAGGGACTGTTGGCTGCCGGTCTGTTGTTTGCGGCATCCCAATAAAGTCTTACCATTGGATTTAAACCAAATGCATGATTTAAAACCATATCAAGAACCACTGCGATACCTTTTTTATGAGCTTCGTCAATCAGTTTCTTCAACTCATTGCGGGGACCATACCATTTATCAACTGCCATGTGGAACATCGGGTTATAACCCCAACTGTTGTTGCCTTCAAATTCCATAACAGGCATCAATTCGAGACAGTTGATCCCTAATCTCTGAAGATATCCAAGAGTGTCGGTTATCGATTTATATGTTTGTGCTGATGTAAAATCTCTGATAAGAAGTTCGTAAACCACAAGTTTCTCTTTAGCAGGTTTTTGGAAATTTGTTACCTGCCATTGATAAGGAGTTTGACCCGGTTGCATTACAGAAACCACATTGGATGTGAGCCCAACGGGATATTGAATTAATCCCGGATATCTTAAACTGTCAATATACTTGTCATTCCAGGGGTCCAGTACTTTTTCGGAGTAAGGATCGCCAATTTTAATTGCATTATCAACCAGATATTGAAAACGATATTCTTTTCCTGCGGTCAGGTTGTTTAGTTGTAACCAGTAACGGTTTCCATCGGGTGTTTTATATAACTCATGGAGAGGGTCAATCTCCCAGTTATTCATGTCACCAATGAGATAAACAAATTGTTTTGAAGGTGCATAAAGAACCATAGTTGCAGAAGTAGCCGAGGTATAATTAATACCATCCTTTACTCCACCGGGAAGAGCCTGAACGGGAGTGGTCCCTCTTACAACATAATATACTGAATCCGCACCCTGACCACCAATGCCGTCAATTGCCACGACTTTGATCCTGGTTTTACCCATCGAAGAAGCGGTTAATTGATATGTTATCGAGTCGTTATTAACCGAAGCAACTTCACTTCCATTTATAAACAATTTCATGGTCTGGGTACCAGGAGCACCGATGGCGAGAACAGGAACATTGGTGTTCTGAGCTATTATACCTGAAACAGGAGGTTGCAGGATCGCAGCTGTTTGTCCCGGGGTTGACAAGGGAAGAAAAATGTCGCCACCATCAGAGGTTTTACCGGTTAGAGTACCGGCAGAGTTTCTGAAAACAAAAGCAAGCTGAAGCACTGTTTCATTTGCAGGTATGCCGTAATAATCACGAATTTTAAAGGCTATTTTCCATTTGGTGCCACTTATAAAGGTCAGTTGGGTTTCGGGAGTGTTTTGCCCCCACTGGGTTTTCACATAACGCCAGTCGGAGGGGCTGGTGCTTTCGCTGGTGATCACACCTGTATGAGCATAAATCGGAAAAACACCGACCAATCCACCGTTCCCTTTTGAAGCATCATAAATTATTACGATGGAATCTTCGGGAGTTGCAAAATAGGGTGTCCATTCAAGTTCCTGCGCAAAAACACCACTTATTAATAACATCACAACAATAAATAGCTTTTTCATTCGTTCTTAAGTTAAATTATTAAAATCGTTTTGTTTCGATCTTTATCTTCCGACAATTTTATGCGAAAAGATAATCGATCATTTGTTTCCAATTATCTGCCAGATAACAGTTCTTTCTCTTGGTCTGGTATCAAAATCGATAAAAATAACCTGTTGCCAGGTACCAAGAGTCAGCTTTTTATCGATGAAAGGGATATGCAGTGATGGGCCTTGAAGAGCTGCGCGGATATGGGAGTGCCCGTTTCCGTCGTGCCAGGTCATATCGTGATGATAAATTTTTCCGGCTGGAACTTCTTTGTCCCAAAATTCGGGATAATCTTTAAGAAGCCCGGGTTCAAATTCTATTGTAGTTACAGCGGCTGTGGAACCGGGGACAAAAAGGAGTACATTCCCCTCTGTGAATCCATTTTCCGCTATTGTGTTCTCGACAAATACAGTCAAATCGACGATGTCGGAATTACCTTTTGTATTGAATTGATATTTACCAGTAAGGAAGTCCATCTTCTATCACTTTTTTGTTAAATCCGAGCTTTAAGATAAATATAATTATAACGAAGAGCAAGGAAGAACCGTGGGACTTTAGAACCTCAGAACTTCAGAGCTTCAGAACCCCGGTGATTGAAACTTGAGTGACTCGAGAGACTTGAGAAACTTGAGTACTACAAATCCCCCTCTGCGAAAATCTCCCAAAGGGATGCCTTCGGCATGCAGTCCCCTTTAAAAGTCATCCGTGGAATCCGTGCTTAATCCGTGGAACTATCCTTCACACTTTCGTTATTTAGCCTGCTCGGTCAGGATGATGGATACTTTAACTGTGTCGGAGAGGTTAAGTACTTTAACAGCGAGGAAACCATCAAGTTTGAAGTTTTTAGGGTCTTTTGGATCGGCTTTTTCCCTGGCAGATTCAATTGTAAACGAGAGTGGAATTTTGGCTGTATCTCCACTGTTCACAACAGTGACATCCGGTGCCGACAATGACTTTGCGCCTTTTCTTCCACCGGTACCAAGAACGGGTTTACGAACAAATCCGATTTCCAAAGGGAATGGAAAAGAATTTACGATTTTGATCAACGAACTCACAGTTGTCCCTTTTTCGGTGTACATCCCTTGGATCATTTTTTCATCTGTTCCAAGTCGTTCCTTAACTTCCTCCAATACCTCTCTTATCAGATTTGTAGATGACATATAACCCGAGTAGTTCCCGCTCCAAGTTCTGTAAAGAAGCCCGGCGGTAAAAGAAACTTCGATTGATGTTGAATCACTTTGTGATGACAAAGAATCGGAAAAATTAAACATCAGAGGCAAATAGAAGGTGTCAGTTTCACCGGAGGAAAGTAAAAATGTTTTATCAGGCAGAGAAATTTCTTTTCCGCCAAATTTTACAACAAACGATTCAGATGAAACAGAGGCTGCAAGATCGTTTTCCAAAATAAAAGGGAGCGAGACATAAAGCGAACCACTCTTTATACTATCTATCTTAATATCGGCGGTTCCTAATTTTGCGGTTATTCCATTATCTTTTCCTGAAAAAACCAGTAAGTCGAAAACGATTACCAGAATGACAAGTATAACAAAAATAACAGATGCTGCCCTCAGAGGATTAATATAATTTTTATCGATATTTTGTAACATAATACGCCTTAATTGCCTGAAGTGTCAGGTGGAATCGTCTCTTCGTCAACGGGTTTTTTTTCAATTTTCACTGTGTCCACAGGTTTTTCTTCCTTCGGTTTTACAGTGTCTTTTTCTTCCCTTCTCTTCTTTTCTTTGTTCCGCTCATCCTGCAATCGTTCATATTCAACTCTGTCGATTGAGTCCTGATTCACAAAAACAGAGTCAACTGTAGCTTTGGAACCTTGTATCCATCTCTGAATATCATTTCCAAAAATAAAAAGAAGCACAACTATGGCAGCAAGTCCCAGCAGAAGCACAAATGAAGCTGCACCACTCGAAACATTTTGTGCGGCACTCTGCTTTTCATCTTTTTCCGCCCGTTTCAGGTGAAAATCGAGGTACTCTTCACAGTGGGCATATCTCTCAAGTTTGTCTTTGGAGGTCATGTGATAAATCATTTTGACCACACCGGGAGAGATATGTGGGTAAAAATCGAGTGGATTTTTAATTGGTGTGTTCACAATCTCATTCATCAAATCATATTCTGAATCGAGACCAGTGTTATAGGGAAGTTTTCCTGTTAACATCTCATACAAAGTGATTCCAAGAGAGTAAACATCGGTGCGTTGATCCACCCCTTTTGGGTTTTTAATCTGCTCGGGTGACATATAATAAACGGTACCAAGTTTTGTGCCCGTCTGGGTTAAACCTTTGTCACCAAGAATTTTAGCGATTCCAAAATCTGTTATTTTAGGATTGCCATTTTTGTCGATGATTATATTTCCCGGCTTAATATCGCGGTGAATAATCCCCTGAGAATGAGCATAAGCCAGTCCTCTCAAAATCTTATGGAAAATTGGAAGTGCCCTGTCTTCGGGAAGCAGCCCCGTTTTAGCCAGCATCTCTTTAAGGGTCATCCCCTCAACATATTCCATCACAATAAAATAATGCTCGCCGTTTTGTACAAGCCGTGTAAGCTTAACGATATAGGGATGCGTCAGCTTATACTGAGCCTTGGCTTCGGTCTTGAATCTTTCAACGATTTCGGGGTCGGTGGTCATCGCCATATGCAACAGTTTTATTGCAACTTCCTGCTGCATCAGAAGATCTTCGGCGAGGAAGACAGTTCCCATGCCACCTTCGCCAATCTTGCGAATTATCCGATACTCATCTTTTATTATCTGGTTCTCTACGAACATAATCTCTTTGTATTTAATTAATTCTGTGGGTTTGGTTTTTCGTTACCCTTTGGGTCCTTCAACGGTTTTTTAGCAGCATCGGCTCCGCCATTTTTATCATCACCAACTGTTGAACTGCTGTCTTCCTCAATGTTTGCAGGCGCTCTTTTTACGGTTTTAGTGGTATCTTGTACCGGGGCAATTATCTTAATCTCCTGATTAAAATTACTGAGCGCATACCATAAAATCAGAACAACAAATGCAACAGCGGCAACAATTGCAGCCTGTTTCAGTTTTGCCATGTCCCTGAGACTGGTCGCCCGTTTTTTCCCGTCGGTTATCTTAATCACCTGAACAGTAATATTGTCTTTGCCACCCCGCTCATTAGCCATTTCAACAAGTTTAATACAAGCCTGCTGAGGAGGATACTTTAAGACGGTCTCTTTTATTTCAAAGTCTTCCACATGTCCGGTAAGTCCGTCACTACAAAGAATAATATAATCATCTTTAAATAAAACTTCATCCCTTGGATCAACCTGCGGTTCCGAATTCCCGTTGGGCCCCAAGGATCTAAGAATAACATTCTTCTGCGGATGGGCTTCCGCCTGCTCTTCGTTTATTATGCCGTTGTCCACCATCTCCTGAACAAGAGAATGATCGCGTGTGAGCCGTTCAATAACATCATCTCTAACACGATAAATTCTGCTGTCACCAATGTGAGCGAAGTAGAGTTCTGTGTTGTGTAAAAGCGCAACAACCGCGGTTGAGCCCATTTTACCAAGTTCGTCATCCACATCAGCTTTTTCAACAATCTCTTTGTTGGCAAGTTTTAATGAATTAAAAAGTTCGATCCTGAGGTCGGCATCCTTTTTAACTGTCTTAAAATGTCGCTGAATCGATTCAACCGCAGTGGTGGAAGCAACTCTGCCTCCTTTATAACCACCCATGCCATCACAAACAATAAAAAGATCACCAAACTCTCCACTGGCACTTCCAAAATAATCTTCGTTTGCCTTTCTTACCTGGCCAACATCAGAATGGTTTCCAAATTCAAATTTTACAGACTCTGCCATTGGATCATGCCTTGTTTATAAGAAAGTGACCTTCGCAGCCACCAATTTTGAATGAATTTCCATGTACGATTGGAGTGGGTGATAAAATCTTTGACATATTCACAAAAACACCGTTTGAAGAATTTAAATCTTCGATAATAAATGAGGTTCCGTTAAACGATATTTTTGCGTGTTTTTTTGAAATAGTTGCAACCGGAAGTACAAGCGAAGCTTCAACTTCCGAACGACCAATTATTGCGCCGGCAGTTGTTACTGTAAATTGCCTTCCGGCAAGTTCACCAACTTTGATGTCGAGAACAAGAGTTAACCCTGCCCCTGCCGAATGAGATGCCGATCCACTTCTCATTATAACAGTGCCATCATGTGGAATATTTCCACCACCCGAGGGTTCTTCGATAAATGTTTTGCCGGGGTCTCCTCCGCGTTGTCCCTGTTCACTGCGTTGGCCTTCTGAAAAATTCGCGGCGTTTTGTCGGGCTTCCTCTTTCGATTCTTCCTCAAGTCGTTGCCTTCTCTCGACTTCAATTTTCTTTTTCTTTTTCCCGTTTAGAACAAGAACGACGGAAGCTATGATAACCAAAACTGCAACACCAATAAAGATGTATAGCCAGGGGATATCCGATTTTTCTTCAGGAGGAGTAATCATTGAAGCAACTGCAAGTTTAAATTTACCCGAGGTTTCGCTTTTTAATTCACCTTTGGTGACGGTAAACTGTCCATTGGCATCCTGCCCTTTTCCTTCAAGTCCATAAATTGAATAGGCAACAAGGTAGATATTAAGGATGTTTTCGCGCATCTTTTTAAAATTTTCGTCAAGTTGCTCTTTGTTGGGAGATTCGTAATACCTTCCACCCGTTTCAACACCCATTTTTTCAAGATTCTGAAGTTGGGTTTTTCCCCCTGATGTGTAGCCAAAAGTAAATACAGGAACGCCAATTTCTTTTGCCTTATTTATTACATCATCAATTTTATAAGCTTCGTTTTGATTTTCGTTGTTGCCGTCTCCCATCACAATCATGATAACGGGTTCATCTTCAGCGGCTTTTCCCCTTAATTTTTCAAGTCCTTTATCAGCCCCATAAAAGAGGGAAGTATTCAGATCTTTTGCAGTAAGTTTTTTCACCTGTTCTTTGAGGTAAGTTTTATCGTTACTGAAATCTGCAACCAGATTGGCACCATCACCATAAGAATAGATAGCGAGATTATCTTTATCGCCGAGTTCATCAATATATCTCAACACCGCATCTTTTGTATTGTCCATCGGTTTGCCTCTCATCGAGCCCGATATATCCATACATAAAACGGTATAAACTCCCTTTCCGGTGGAAGCGAGGGTCGAGACAAAAGCTATATCTCCCTTTTTTCCTTCAACAAACATCGTAAAATTTGTCTTGTTTAATTCTTTGACGGGATTGTCATAATTATCATAAACAAGCAGAGAGGTTACTGTTTTTCTGGGGAATTCTTTAGCGTTGGTCTTCACATGTCGGGCGTTAAGTCCCTGAGCAAATGAAGTGCCACTTAAAAGCAGCACTATCATTGTAAAGACAAAAATTCGTAGAACCGGATTTCCGGTTACTGTAGGGTATTTATCCGTTTTCATATCGGCATTTTCCTGTTTTCTAAAATATAACTTCGATCCACATGATATCAGATTACAATAAATCTCGTGTTGATATCACCAAATCTTACTTCATCCCTGTCGGTCAGTTTCATTTTGTCTTCGAGGGATTCACCATTTACGAATGTGCCATTTGTTGACAATTCATCCGAAATAAAAAATTTATCATCACGATAAAGGATCATTGCATGTTTATCACTGACGGTTCCACTTGGGATTAGAACTCCTGCAGGAGGAATTCTTCCAACTATGTTTCTTCCTTCATAGAGGTTGTAAACAGTTCCGAGTGCATCAAAGTCGTAAGTTACGAGGAAACCCACAAGTTTTCTGCCTGAAGGATTTACAGTCTCGGCGCCAAGAGGGGCGAGTGTTGGGCCTCCCTGGTTTGATGATTTAACATGACCACTTATCACGGTTCTGTCGTCCACCGGAGTGTATGATGAGACAACCGGTCCTTTTTGTTCAATTACTGTTTTGTCATCAACAGCCTGAGCCGGAGTTACATCCAATACGGTTTTGATTCCACCGGGTGCTTCTTCAGCAGGACAATAAGGGCATCTTGCCCCTGAATATTGATGACCATTTGCACATGTTTTAAATTCAGATTTCAATTTAGCTCCACATTCCTGGCAATGACTTTTATTTGCCGGTGTTTCTTTTCCACATTCAGGACATTTCATATTACTTCTCTACTTAATTTCAATCAAATACTTGAATTACAATTTTTTTACAAAAAAGTATTATTCAGAATCCTAATATATAAATTAATAAAACGATGTCCGAGAAAGGAAGGTTTCAATACTGTTCAAAGATCGGGACTATTGGTCTTGGGCGCTTTTCCTCCGAATGAATTTCCCAATGAATCGGGACTATTGTTTTGTTTGCTCTAGAAAATCTTAACCAATAGCGTTGGGTTTCAACACAAGGAGGGTGGGGAGATCAGGGGATTACACTAATAAAAAATAATTATATCCTTATATATTTTTCCTCCGAATGAATTCGGAGGCTATTGGTAGATTATTTCCAGCAAATAAAACCAATGGCGTTGGGTTTCAACACAAGGAAAAAGGTCAATTTTATTTCAAAAACATCATTTTTTCGGTTTTGACAAATAATGGTATTAAATTTTTGTCTCTGACCAGCAAATTGTAAAAATACACTCCGGATGCTATGTCTTTTAATGTTCCGATTGTTGCCGGCGAAAATTCCCTTTCATACTCTCCTTCTGGAAGCCACCCGTTTTGAAGCATTGTTACCAACTCACCATTAACATCATATACACGAAGGATTACTTCTGATTCTTCTGTTAAAGAGAATTTTATTTTAGTTGAAGGGTTAAAGGGGTTTGGGTAGTTTTGATAAAGATATATCCTTTCATGCGTTGGGTTTTCTTCTTCTGCTGAAACACCCGTTATTACCACTGTTACACTGTCAAGTTTACTGACATTCCCTTGATTGTCCTTTGCAGTCAGTTTATAAATGTAACTGCCTGTTGGGTCTGCAAGTGAATCTGTGAATAGTGTATCGATTCCTGTGAATATTTTATTGTTATCATCAGGGATAAATAATGGGTCTCTGCTTCTGTAAAGTGAAAAAGAATTAAAGTCAGCTTCTGTTCCTCCTCGCCAATGAAGTTCCGATACTCTATCTGTACTCCCCTCTCCTTCTGGGAGAGGGGTTGGGGGTGAGGTCGAGGGTAAACTTTGGCTTCTTTGGTGCAAGGTCCTGGTATGAGTAGCTTTGTCCATAGGGCCCACCATACAAACCAACATCACTCCTTGAACCGTCCACATCAAGGATGTTTGGATCACCTGCATTTATCAAAGGTGAAAACATCTGGAGAAGAAAGTTGTTACTGTCCTGATTTTCAAACATTGGGTCTGCTGTGTAATATATTGTTGTGTCGGGGTTAAACCGAGACAAGTTGTCTGAAATTTTGGGATTATTGTAAAATAAGTTGTAATTTATGTCAGCCTGAAATTCAGACTGCCAAATTTTTAGTGCTGTTACCGAACTATTCATTATTACATTGTTTTTTATGGTTGCACCGGGATAAGGTTCAATTCCATATTCAAATCCTGATACTACATTGTTTATTATCTCACCCAACTCACAGTGCCATATTCCATGCCATGGATGAGTTTGATGATGTTGCAGTCACCCATTGTTATATGCATAAACTATGGTGGGAAAAAAATATATTAGTAAAATCAAATCCATTTGAGCGTAATTCCAATAACCAATTGTTTCTAATCATTGCATAATCTGCACTCCTGATTCCATTTTTGTCTTGAAATATGTTGTTTTGAATAATTGATAGTCCTAGAATCATGGCGATCACTAATTTGGATGCCTAGTGTGCATCCATAGAAATAACAATCTTCGATTTTCCCCGTAAATTTAACTGTCCATATCCTTTCTAAAACTTCCTAAGAATTTCAAATTACTCAATTAACATTTTGTTACAGAATTGTAGTATCGTCAAGCAACTTAATCCACTATGTTCAGTTGATCCCATTTGGTTTTGAAAGTAAGGTTCTGATTGTCAAATGATCTTTACAAACTAATGCCATTGAATATATCGGATTTGGTGGGATTCCGGAAGAATATCCGGATATATCAATTACACAACTATCAACATCAACTCCCAAAATCGTCAAATATCTTCCTACTGAAATTGAAACCACCAATTCGGTGTACACCCCAGAACCAATCATTATCGTATCTCCACTTAGACAAATATCAACAACCTTTTGGATTGAATCTGAAGCAGTTGCCCAGGTTGTGTAAGGATATGAAGGCGTTGCATTCCCTGCTTTAACATAATGAATTGTAGAATAACCGGGGATATTCAATAAGAGCATCAAGAGAGCTGAGAACAAGATAATTCTTTTTATGACTTTCCTGCGAAAGAGTATATTTCGATCTATATGGATGATTGACCTGGAGGCTGTCATTTAAGTATCACCCATTTTTGTTGATATTTATGTCATTTACTCTCAGCGAATAAATATAGATTCCACTGGCAAGGTTGCCTGACTCGATTGTTGTTCTGTGTCTGCCCATTGGCTTTTGTTCGTTCACCAACTGTTTTACCAATCTTCCGGTTATGTCATACAGTTTAATTGATACGAGTCCATCTTTTGGAAGTGCATACTCAATTCCTGAAAAGTAGTAACCTGAGGTTGTGTTTGCTGAATCTGAATTAATAATTACAGTAGAAAGATTTGAGAAAAATCCGGCATAGTCACAATTAGTGTATGTGTTGTTTGTAATAAGAGGTTTGTCGTAACCTGCTCCATTTAACAGAAGTGCTGCATGACTGATGTTAGTGAAGTTGCATTTGTCAATGATTAAAGTATCAAATCCATTTGTTGCAGTTATTCCCGAGTATCCGTTTTTTATCTGGGCATATTTTATTATTGCAGATGATCCGTTCCCAAGGTAAATTGAGTTCTGTTTTGTTTCATTTGGTTGAAGGAAATTTATTGTAACTTTGTTTGTCTCTGTTCCATTGATATAAATATCTCCTGCACAATAAACTGAGCTTGCAGAATCAAGGTTAAGTGTTGAACCCGGTTCAAGTGTAAGCACTCCTCCATCTTCTATTATCAGACTGTCGGTAAGAGTGTAATTTCCTTCTATCTTAAGTGTTACTCCCGTAGGTACTTTAATTGTACCTTCTGATGATATTATCTCGCCGGAGGTTATTATTTCATCTGTTAAAAAAGTACCGGTGGAAGCCGATGTGGGGATAAGTCTGAATAATCTTCCATCGCCCTTACCTATGGGAATAATGGAAGTGAAGTCAAATCCTGAACTGTTGTTTTCAAATCTGAAGTCATTACCTCCTTCGATATCATAAAATCTCCAGTTTTTGTACCCGGTTGCTCTGATTCCCACATGCAGATTATTGTAAGTGGGCAGAAATACTTCCGAATCTGGTTCAGCTATATCCCAAGAGTTAATGTTTAAAAGAAAATAATAATCCCCTTTTAGAGGGCTTGTTTGTTTGGGCTTAAATTTAGTAAAACCGACATTAAAATAGTGTGTTCCCAAGGGATATTCGGGTAAATTGTCATCAAAAATTGTGAATTCAGAAATGCTGGCAGTATCCTTATATGGAAGAGGGTCGGAATCCTTATGATACGCAATACATGCATCATTTTTTGTGTATTGCAACTGTAGCAGATGCTTTCCCAAAGTACCTTTCAACCTTTTGCCAATCGATTTTATTGTATCGTATAAACCAAAATCATTTTCCCTGGGAACATTGTGTTGTATTAAATTCTGCCCAACCAATCCCTCTGCAAAGTATTCCCCCCAATCTGTGTACCATGACTTGTATGAGTAATATGTTTCATAAAATATTCCTTTACATCCATAAGCCAGCGCCTGAATTGTTTGTCCCAATACCTCGCTTCCTGTTGGTGTGCGATAGTAATGATAATCCGAATTCGTTGGATTAGGGTTACCAATCGAAGATAATCTTCTTGCACCAAATGTTTGAGCGGTATAGTAAAAATCGTCGTATTTTTCATTGACCTCCTGTAATCTTGTCCGGAGTTGGGAGTGCGTTAGAATAGTACCTGGATTGTTGTTAAAAACAGTATAGTACCAAAACATCATTTTCTTTGGATTAACAATGTTATTCCATGTCCTTATAACATTTAGACCTTCCTTTTCACCTGACCACTCAGGATAAATTTTTGTAAGCATAAATTTGTTATTAAACTGACTCATGCTGTTCATATAGGATTCAACTAACCTGTAGGGATGAAAACGATCATAGGCATGTGGTTCATCTAATGTGTAGAAGAATTTTATTTTGTTTTGGTAAAGACTGTTCACCTCTGTGGATGTCCAGATTTGATCATATGAATCCAATCTATCATACATGTAATTTTTTCCATGACTTTCCCAGATATCCCCGTCAGTTACTTTCACATTATCAATGTACAGTCCTTCAAGTATCCCCAAATCCACACCCTGTGGAATATCAACCTCATAAAATACTTTTGTGGTAGAATAATCAACTATTCGATAACCAACATTTTGCGTTGGGAAATGACCCGATGCAGAATCTGGGTAAAAAACCGGAAGATTGTCAAGTACATAATCTAAATCAAAATTTTCATACTCAACATCATTTAATTCGTTTGAATAAATTAGTCGAGAAGCAAGCAGAGTTGTACATTGTGTGCCGTAATTATCGTTATATATTACTCTCACTTTTAGAGAACAAATAGGCATGTTTGTTTCCGGTTTGATACCAAGTTTCAGTCTGAAATTCACACGATATGGAATCGCCTCATTTGCCAATCGATGAGTCACTTTATAGTTGCGGTCTTGATAAACAAAAGGTCCCCGAATTGCGAATATCTCCTGTTCTGTGCTGTTGGAATCAAGCCCTGAAAATACCTTTACACCTTTTACATTTCCATCAGAAAATTCATTTGTTATCAAACTGTTTCTTTCCATAACCAATGAATTAGAGTTAAAATCTCCTTTCCCTTCGGCTTCCCAGATATTGTAAATCGAGTGAGTCAGTATCTTTACCCAATCTACTTGTTGGAGGGATGCATCATCCTTAACCCACATTCCATTCATCGCAACTATGTTATTAAAAGATGAATTCGATAATGCCACCTGTTATCTTTCCAGACTTTCTTTACAGAGTCACTGTAATGAGCAATTGAATCTGAATGAATAATATAATGCATCACTGTCTGAAAGATTGTGTTGAAGCCTAATTTTACCAAATTTGTATCATCAAACTGATGGTAAGTAATTTCCGGATACTCACTTGAGGGTAAGTAAGTGCCAAAAAGTATCTCCTCGCTTTGCTGGGCGGAGGCAGAAGAAATGAAAACAATAGTGAGAATGATTATTGCAGTTAGTCTAGATATGGGACACATAGCAAAATTCCAATTAATAATTGATTAGAACTTTTTAGGGGAAAGTACCCCTAAATTGACAGAGGAACTTACTAAATTTTCAAATTAAAGTCAAGAGGTATTACAAGATTCTGAAAAATATAGTAGTAAAAAAGATAAAAGGATTAGTCTCAGAGTCTAAAACAAAGATGATCCGAGACTCAGCATTAAAGAAAAATAATATACAATTAATCAATATCCAACAGCAGCCCCACTCAATACTTGCCAAAGAGTTTGTTGATACCACGATGAAACTTGTGCATTCCTGCCACGGGTTCGGTGTACATCAGGATACATTTCCCTGAGACGACATGAATACCGGCTGCGACTCCATTTTCTGTTGCTTCTTTTGATCCGGAACCCTGCTGAAGCCATACGGAAGTGAACCCAAGTGATGCTGCTTCTTTCACAAGAAGTGCCGCCCTTTCCGGTTTTACACAAATTATCAGATTGGATGTTAACCCCGCTACAAGGTCGAGGGTTTTATAACATTTTACTCCCTCAACCATTTGTAATGAAGGATGAACAGGATATATTGTAAATCCCCGTGCCGTCAATTCTTTTAGTATGGCATTACCAAACTTTTTAACATCCGATGAAACTCCAACTAATGCAAAAGTTTTTTCACTAACCATTTTTTCTATTTGTTTATCCATTTTTATCCTCGTTTTAATAAATGAATCAGGTGGTAAACTTAATAAAACCTGAACATTTTTTACTAATTTAAATGACAGACAATCTATTTTTCTGACAGATGAAAGGAACCTGCACCCGATGCAGTGGTATGTCGATATTGTAACAGCTCACCCGATCATCACAGCCATGATACAGTTTGCCATTTTGGGAACACTTGGGGATATGATCGCCGCATGGATAGTGAACAAAAAGTTCTTTCTGCCTTATAAACCCCTTGAACTTCTTTTAAAATTTGTCGAGTGGGCTTTTCTTGCTGTCTTGATTAAATATGCCTTTACGGGATATAAATTTTTTGTGGATGGACTTGTTACGACAGGACTGCTTCCTGAATTGGGAAGTTTTGGAACTGCTTTTGCGATTTCAACAGCAATGAATCTGCAATTTGGACTGCTCCTAGTTCTGCTTCATCGTTTGTTGGACAATCTCATTGCCGGTAAAGTTAACTGGGCAAATATCAACAAAGGATTTTATTCCCTCATCTGGTTTTGGCTTCCCGCTCATACAATTACCTTTATGCTTCCAAAACCTTTTCAGATTGGACTTGCAGCACTTTGGTCGGTTTGTCTGGGCATAATTCTTGGATTCTACAACAAAAAGAAAGTGGAAAAAACATGATCTCATGTGCATTTTATGAGAGCCCTGTGGGCACCCTTTATCTCGGCGCCGGAGATAAAGGAATTGTGTTCATCGAATTCAAAAACGAATCAAAATTTGATGAACAAAAAACCAAACTCAAAAAAAGACTTAAAGATGAATTTTCCGAAAAGGAAACACCTTTGATCAAGGAGTTAAAAAAACAACTTGACGGCTATTTCTCAGGCAAAAGAAAAGATTTTGATCTGCCAATTCAAATGTCAGGAACTGAATTTCAAAAATCGGTTTGGAATCAACTCCTCACCATTCCTCATGGTGAAACCAGATCCTACAAACAACAGGCTGAAATTATTGGAAACCCAAAGGCAGTTAGAGCAGTTGCAAATGCCAATGGTGACAATCTGATAAGCATCGTTATCCCTTGCCATCGTGTTATCGGTACCAATGGCTCTCTCACCGGATATGGTGGTGGACTCGACAATAAACAATGGTTACTCAATCACGAAAATAAATTCAATAAATAAGGTTTAAGCAGTTATGAAGAGATTCCTCTCACTTTTTGTAGTAGTTGTATTTTTATTTCAACCCCTCCATTCCCAGTTCAATTTTAATGCCGACACAGTAAAAGCCGGAAAATATGATACGGGGAAGATGTGGACTTTCGAATTTCCACCTTTTGATTATCTCAAAGAAAAATATGGTTTTGAAGCCGCAAAGGAGTGGTTTGATGATGTACGCCTCTCAGCACTAAGAATCCCCGGTTGTTCCGCCTCATTCGTTTCGGGAGACGGGCTGGTGATGACAAATAATCACTGCGCCAGAGGGGTGCAAAGACAGGTTCAAAAAGAGGGAGAAGAGCTCGCCAAAACCGGTTTTTATGCGACCACTCTCGAAGAGGAAAGAAAAATCCCAAACTATGTTGCAGAACAACTTGTGTATTTGAAGGATATCACTTCCGAAGTGCAACCTGAGATAGAAAAAGGGAAAGATGCTGCTGAAAAAGTATCAATTCGCGAAAAAGTTATGAAGGATCTAAAATCCAAATATGAAAAAGAGACAGGCTTAAAATGTGATGTCACCACTTATTTTAATGGCAGTCTCTTTTTTGTGCAGGGATTTAAAGTGTTTAAAGATGTAAGACTTGTTTTTCAGCCTGAAGAGGCGATCGGCTATTTTGGTGGCGATCCCGATAATTTTACTTTCCCAAGATATAACCTCGACTGTACTTTTTATCGTGTTTATGGCGAAGATGGAAAACCGATAAAATCGGAACATTTTTATCAGTGGAGCAAAAACGGTGCTGCCGAAGGTGAACTGGTTTTTACGGTTGGAAACCCCGGTTCAACGAATCGTCTCAGAACTGTTGCGCAACTTGAATATTTGAGGGATGTACAATACAGAAATCTTTCATTTATGATGAACAGCCTCTACAACAAACTTGAAGAGTTAAAATCTGTTAATCCTACAAGAGCAGATGAATATGAAAAACTCAGACTCGGTTTTTCAAATGGCTGGAAAAGCATCACTTCAACCTACAAAGCCCTTCTCGATCCATATCTTCTTGCAAGAAAAATGGACTTTGAGAAAAAAGCAAAGGAGTTTGTGAACAACGATCCGGAACTTAAAGAAACCTATGGCGGTGTTTGGAAGAGTATTGAAATGACCCGCGCCGAACTTAAAGAGATTGATAAACAACTCGCAGCGTTCACCGCAAACAACACCTATTCAGCAAGATACTGGCTGATAGCAAATGAACTTGTCAGATATGCCAAACAGATGCAGCTCCCCGAAGAAAAGAGAGATACGACTCTGAAATCAAAACGGTATCTCGAAATGAGAAACAATCTTTTTCCTAAAAACTATGATCCCGTCCTTGAAGAAGCCAAGTTGATTATTAATCTTGACTATCTTGTTCTTAACCTGGGCAGTGATCATAAACTTGTTTCATCATTTTTTAACGGACTAAATTCGGAAGTGGCAGCAAAAAAACTGATTGCCACGACTCTATTTAAAGACAGAGAAACCGTCCTCGCAATGTTCGAAAAATCACCCGAAGAGATACTCGCTCTCGATGATCCATTTGTAAAACACTTTGCCACAAACTGGGATTTGTTGGAAAAACTGAGAGAACAACAAAGAGAAGTTATCAACACCGAAAATGTAACTTTTGGTTTAACCGGACAAATTCTTTACAAAATGTATGGAACCTCCATTTCACCCGATGCAAACAGAACTTTAAGAATAAGTGATGGATTGATGGAGGGTTACAACTACAACGGTACAAAAGCTCCCGTCTTCACAACTTTTTATGGATTGTATGACAGATTTTTCTCTTTTGGTAAAAAATATCCGTTTGATTTGCCCGAAAGATGGGCAGAGATACCAAAAGACCTTGACCTCACAACACCATTCAATTTTGTTGCAACAAATGATATCGTTGGTGGAAATTCGGGAAGTCCTGTGATCAACAAAAATGCAGAGATTATCGGGCTGGCATTCGACGGAAATATCGAAAGCCTTCAAGGAAATTTTATCTATCTCCCCGATGTCAACAGAACAGTGGCAGTGGATTCCAGAGGAATGTATGAAGCAATCCGTAAGGTTTACAAAGCCACTCGCCTCGCCGATGAACTTTGGAATGGGGGGATTAAGTGATTAACCGCAAAGGCCGCTAAGAACGCAAAGGGAGGGATTTAGGTTTAACCGCAAAGATCACGAAGAACGCAAAGGGAGATAATTAAATATCTCCCTCCGTGAAAATCCGTGCTAAATCCGTGAAATCCGTGGAACTATTAAAAATCTCCCTCCGTGGAATCTGTGTTAATCTTTGATATCCGCGTAACTATCCCCCTCTACCGATTCAGCATTTTACTGACGGCAATCGGGACGATTACCACTCCTCACTCTAACGGCTAAATAATCCCTGTTCTATCAAAAATTACTGCATTATTGGATTACTGCATTACTTTCTATACTTGGAAATGAACTCTTCAACTTCGGGGATTCCGCCCTGGAGGATCAGGTAGCCGTTACTCGGTTCGCGTTCGGTGATTTCACCGTTGACGGGGGTGAGCATGATCTTTTTAACCACTTCAAGGTCTTCACTTTGTCCAAGTGCCCATCCAAGTTTCATATAGGCAACTTCGGGGAGCATATTGGCACAAGGTACAACTCCAAGCTCCATCATATCCCTTCCCGTGTCATACACATACATCTGTACATAACCCCAGAGGGTCTGAACCGTCATATAAACAGCAACATTTTTTTCTTTGGCTCTTTTTAGTGCGGAATAAACGGGTTTGTTTACATGTCCAAGCCCTGTTCCTGCAATCACTATACCCCGATAACCATTGTCGATCATCGAGTCGATAATGTCGGGTTTCATGTTGGGATAATAATAAACAATTCCGACTTTTTCTTCAAAAGCAGTGTTGATGATTACATTGTTATCGCGTCTTCTTCGTTTATAATCCTGGCGAAGTGGAGTTATCTTTTCGCGACTTACCATCGCAATTGGAATATCACCAATGGTTCTAAAAGTTGACCGGTAACTTGAGTGCATTTTCCTCACCCTTGTGCCACGGTGGAGCAATCCATAATCGTCGGATGTGGGACCAAACATACAAACCAACACTTCGGCAATATCACTTTCAGCGGCAGTTTTTACGCTGTGCATAAGATTGAGTGCCGCATCGGAAGACGGTCGGTCACTTGATCTTTGTGAACCCACCATTACAATCGGGACGGGTGAGTTCTGCACCATAAATGAGAGAATTGCGGCGGTGTGGTGCATCGTGTCGGTGCCATGTCCAATAACAATTCCCTGTACACCTTTTTCAATCTCTTTACCAATCGCTTCTGCCGTCCCAATCCATTGTTCGGGACCCATGTTTTCGCTGAAGACTCCGTAAAGTTTTTCAGTTTCAAGGTTACATATATCAGCAAGTTCGGGAACGGAACCATAAAGTTCACCGGGTGAAAATGCAGGAATTACAGCGCCGGTTCTGTAATCAAGCCGGCTTGCGATTGTGCCCCCCGTACCGAGCAATTTCACTCTTGGTTTACGGGGATCGTAAGGGAATTCTTTTTCAGGAATTTTATAGTGGGCTTCTTTTCTTCCGGTAACTTTAATATCGAGTACTCTTGATGAAGCAATACCAATGTTATATCCCGAGACAAGTTTAATAACGATATGTTTGTCATCTGCGGTTTCTGATCGTGGAAGCACTCTACCTTTGTAGGTGCCGTCAGCAGTGAGAACTTCTATATCGCTCCAGATTAAAGCTGAAAATTTTTGAAGTGTAGTTAGCGCTTCGCCTCTGTAACCTTTATAATCATTATCAACAGCCATCTTACATTCCTCCCAAAATTTCATTCATCACTTTTTCGACTTCACTTCCACTTGCTCTAAACCTGAGTTGATCCATAATCATCCCCATCAGAATAGTATTGGTTCTCTCCGGTTTTCTAATGTTTAATGTTTTGAGTTTTTCGATACTCCTTATAACCACTTCTTTTATCTCTTCAGGTTTGGAGAGTGGTTGAACAATCTCTTCTACGGGTTTTCCGGAAACAAGTGATTCTCTTAAAATGAAGTAGAGGCAACTTTTTACAATTTTCCCTTCACTTAACAGCGTGAAAAGAGAATTGAAGATTTCAGGAGTAATCTGTTTAATCGGGAGATGTTCCTTTTTTAATCTTGCGGGGAATTCGATAAGAACTCTTGAGGCAAACCGGAGATCGATCTTCAATTCATCAATCGCTTTTTCAAACATTTTTGCAAAAGGTGACATTGCCAGCTTTTCAATATGCTCATTGGGAACACCAATTGAGCGGTATTTTGCCTCCCTCTCCCAGATTGGAACAGGCAAACCTTCTCTAATTTTCGCGATCCTTTCAGGAGTAATCTTTTTTGGTGGAAGGTCGGTATCGGGGTACATTCTGTCGGCACCCGGGAGGATTCTTTCAAATCCGTTTGTTCCGTCTCTCAGAGCCTGGCGGGTTTCGGAAGGGATTCCGATAGTGGCTTCTTTTGCCCTGATTATTATTTCGGCGGCACCCGATTTGGCATCCTGTTCATCTCCCCAAACAAGAACGATGGTGTCATCTTCAGAAGCATTCACTGCCTTTTTTAGGGTGTTCCATTCGGAGGAAGCAATCGTCTCACTTGGACTGTCGCTGTGGATAATGTTGGGGAGTGTCGTCAAGCAGGAAATAACCCTTACGCGGTCGGAAATTTCTCTTGAGAAGTAGGTGTCTGTTTGTGTTTCCCATCTTAAAAGTCCCTTAAATCCTTTTAAGGAGACACATAAAACCTTCATCCCGGCAAGAATTGCACTGGTAATCGGTTGAAAACGGGTCTTTTTCAGCAGACGGGTGACATCGGTTGTTACCGTTGCAAATGTCTCTTTTGTTACACCTCTTCTGTTTAGTTCATCCCGCAGACGGAGTAAGTTCCACTGCCTCATCGCTTCATTATATGTGAGCAGTGGAATAAGAGGAATTCTTGGAACCCCCTTTATCTCAATTCTGGTTCCACCCGTTACACTAACATTCACATCCTGGCGGGCTGCGCCAATTCCTGTGCGAACTTTTCCAGTGCTTCTGGCAAGTCTTCTTAAAATCTCTGCCACTTCTGCCACTTCCTTTGGAGTTTTCATATCGGGACCCGTTACGGTCTCAACGAGGGGCATTCCGAGGCGGTCGGTCAGGTAGGTGCGTCTGTGTCCTATATCGCTAACTTCACGGCATGAATCTTCTTCTATCGAAAGCTGAATGACCTGTATAAATCTGTCTTTAAAGGTACTCTTCCGTCGAGGCAAACAATTGCTGTCCGTTGAAATCCGTTGGGATGCTTCCATCGAGATATTGTTTTCTTGCGATGTGAACTTCATCAACCATTGATGACCCGTAAAGCATACCAAGTCCAAAAGCTATGTCAAGGGCCTCATCGTTGATTTCAAATGGCGGGGTGTCATCCATTTCATAGGTGCAAACGGTTTCACGACTGATTCTGTAGATTATCTCTTTACGAGTTTTAAATTCCATCAGTGCGGTGCCGTCATACTCACCGAGTTCGGAGAGTGTTGGTCGCATGTGCCGAAGAATTTCAGCATTATACTGATCGCTGTACATCCCCGCAGGGCACCTGCAAAAAAGCTTCTTTGAAGTTAACAATTGTTGATGAATTTCGAGTCCCGATTTGAACCCGACCGTGCGGTAATCTTCTTCCCGCATCTCATTAAAAGGTTTAAATTTAAATTCCGGCATCGTTTTTCTGTCTCCCGAGTTGTCTTCCGTTCCGTATGAATCGACTATTTAGAATAATCAAGACTTTAAAATTACAGTTTTTATCAAAATAAAGAGAATAATCATCTCTTTATCAATAATATTTATTAGTTTTTAAAGATGCTTTTGCAAGATTACTTCAATAATAATGACCAAACTTTTTAGCTCTATTCTCAAAACCTTAATAATCTTCTTTTTTATTGTCTCGAATCTACCGGGACAAGCCGGACAGAACTATTCTATTACCAATTATAACATCGGTAGTGGACTTGAGTCCAACAGAATAAACGGATTAACAGAAGACACTTCAGGCAGAATCTGGCTTGCAACAGGTGCCGGTGTTTCAGTTTATGATGCATTTAGCTGGGAAAACATTAATCTTCCGGATTCCAATAATTTTTCAGGCTACAAAGCGATCGTCACCGATGCACATGGCACAATCTGGGTGGCTCCCTTCTATTTGAGAAGCAAGTTATTTACCTTAAAGAACAATGTGTGGTCTGAGATTCCAAATCCTGATGTCACCGGCATTGGCAGTGAAACTGTTACCGGTTTTTCTGTTTTTTATCATAACAACTCCCCCGTGGTTGTACTCTCCACATTCTCAGACCTTTTCTTCATGGTTAAAGGTAAATGGACAAGACTAAACAATTCTAACTCCAAAATTCCAACATCCATCTACGGTATCACTGTTTATCGGGAACAAGTTTACCTCGCTACCAGCGAAGGAGTGACACAAATATCGTTTGAAGACGGTACAACCCCCTTGATTCAAAATGGTCTGTTTGGTGTGGATGAAAAGGTTTGGGCGGTCACCATAACTGAAGACAGCCCCGGGAAACCCCGGTTCTTCCTCCTCTCAAGAACATGGTTCGCTGATGTTATTAACTCTTCGGTACAAAAATATTCCCTCCCTGCAAACATCGAATTTATGGCTCTGTTTTTGAATTTTTTTATTGTTGAAGATGCAGATAAAAAAATATACATGGGAAACAAGGTTATAAAATTTTGCTTCGACAGAAAATCGGAAAAGTTTGAGACTTTTGGTAAAAACAAAGGTTTTGCTTCCGAGGGGGGAACATTCGTCTTTTTAGATTCTGAACATAACATCTGGTTTGCGGACTATCGTGGTGTGGACAAAGTAACCTATCACCCTTTCACAAACTATTTTAAATCCTCCGGTATGCTCGAAGATGAGGTTACTGCAATCGTGGAATTTGAACCCGGAAATTTCATTTTTGGGCACAATTCCGGATTTACACTTTATAAGAACAGGATTTTTACTCCTGTAAATTTCCAACGAAATGACCGGAGTAGTGATATTGTTGCCAGAGTGCTCGATTTGGTGGTTGACGACGAGGGAAACATCTGGGCAGCCGCAGGTTTTTATGGATTAATTAAAATTTCACGCGATGGTTCATACACTGAAGTGGCAACCGTCAATGGTAGTGTAACTGCGTTGGCTTATTCAAAAGATTTTGGTCTGCTCGTAGCTTCAAGCAATGGTGTTTTTAGTTTTAATAACGGGAAACTCGAAGAATTTGACCCTAAAACAAAATTGAAAAATTTTCGGAAAATTTATATTTTTAACGACAAGGTTTATCTTACAAGTCAGTTGGGAATTTTCCAACTTTTGGATGGAAAAATCATCCCGTTGGTAAAAGACAAAAACCCTCTGGTCTCGAGTACTTTTTCACTTTTCCAGGAAGAAGACGGGTCTCTTCTTGTTGGAGCTGAAACAGGACTCTATTCATTTAAAGATGGTGAATTAACCAAATTTGTAAAAAATGGTTTCTCGATCAGCCGTAGTGTCTATTTTATCATAAAAAGCAAACAAAAAAATTACTGGTTTGGAACCATTGACGGACTCACAAGATGGGACGGCAGTTCAACAATTTATAATTATTCTGTGGATGACGGACTTTCCGGCTACGAGATGAATCGCTCAGCGGCAGTTATCGATGCAGAAAACAAACTCTGGATTGGAACCAATACGGGCCTGTCTTCATACTCAATTGGCATCGAAAGGAAGGCGATCCCATCCCCAAGACTGTTCCTGTCAACCATTGAAACAAACGCCGGAAACTTTTACGACCTTAACAAGGCAAACTATATTCCATACGATGAGAACACTCTGCAATTTACTGTCAGAGGAATCTCTTTCAGAAATGAAAACACAATAGAATATCGGATCAAACTGGAAGGATTCGATAAAGACTTTTACACCCTTAAACAGGCTCAACTCTACAGTATCAGATATCCAAATCTTCCTTCAGGTGAATACAAACTTGTGGTAATGGCAAAAAACAGACTGAGTGTCTGGAGTAATCCGGTATTTTCTGAAAGCATAATAATTGAAAAACCATTTTATCTAAAACTGTGGTTCATGTTTTTTGCGACAGTTATATTTATCATTTTATATCTTCTGGTTCATAAATTTCTGTTGACTCACAGGGAACAAGCAAGACTTGAAACAATGGTGAACAAAAGAACCAAAGAACTTGCCGAGTCGGAATTAAAATTAAAACATACATTAGACGGTCTTGAGGAAGAAGTTAAACAAAGAACACTGGAACTCGACAATCTTAACCGTACAAAAGACAAAATTTTCTCAATCATCTCTCACGATCTGAGAAGTCCTTTTATGTCAATTCTCGGATTCTCTGAAATACTTGAAGATGAACTTGATGAAATGGACAAAAAGGAAATAAGATCCACTGTCGAAAAAATTCTTGTCTCCTCACGAAATACAGTTTCTCTTGTGGATGGTCTGCTTGAATGGTCACGACTTCAAATTGGGGGATTGGTCCCCGAGCATAAAGATGTAAATGTGGCGAAAGTGATCCATGTTGTTTTAGAACTCTTCCATCCCCAGATTACGAAAAAAAATATAATTCTGAGTTCGCAGATCGAAGAAGATATCCATGTGTTTACAGATGAAAACATTGTTAAATCTGTAGTCAGTAACCTATTGAGCAATGCGATTAAGTTTACCAATCCCGAAGGAAACATTTTGGTTTCCGCGAATAAATCGGGAGAGGAAATAATTCTCATCGTCGAAGATTCGGGTATTGGTATGAACTCTGAAATGGTTGAAAAACTTTTTACTCTCACGGGAATAAAAAGCAGGAAAGGAACTGCCAATGAAAAAGGAACCGGACTTGGCATGAATATTACCCACGACCTGCTGAAAAAAACAGGTGGCGACATCAAAGTGGAAAGCTCCCCCGGAGAAGGGACCAAATTCACCGTCACATTCAGAAACAGCGACTAAGTTAAGCCTCTACATCCTGATTTAAGGGTTTTTACCAAGTCAAAAACACCCGAACTCCCCGATTCATCCAGTTTTTTAATCACTGCACTTCCTACTATAACACCATCACAGAAGGGCGAAACCTGCCTGATGTTTTCAACGGTGGATATCCCAAAACCCACCAACATTTTGTTCTTTTTTATCAGGCTCCCGGTATTTTGAAGCGACTTTATCTCAGCATCTGAAAATGAATTCCTGACCCCTGTTGTACCTGAAACACTGACACAATAAACAAAACCGGAACTTATGCAATCAATCTTTTTAATCCTTTCCTCGCCTGATTGTGGCGTTGTAAGAAGAATTCTGTCCAATAAAATTTCATCCGAAGGATAAAATGAATCGTACTCTTCCAGGGGTATATCAGGAATTATCAATCCATCAATTCCACAGTCCACGGCATCAACTAAAAATCGTTTTACACCGTATCTAAAAACGGGATTTGCATATCCCATCAATATCAATGGTTTGTCTGTTTTCGCTCTGATCAACCGTGAAAACTCAAAAACAGTATCAAGATTCACTCCATTTTCTATCGCAACATGTGAAGACTTTTGTATCACAGCTCCGTCAGCAAGTGGATCACTAAACGGTATCCCAATCTCCAGCATATCCGCCCCCGCATCCAGCACACCCAATGCCAGCTCCACAAAATTCTCCCTGTCCGGATACCCCGCCGTCAAAAACACCGATAATACCTTTTCATTTTTATTATTTATCTCTTCAATCTTCTTATAAATCTTTAACATCTCTATCCCAAATTAATAATTCTAAAATCTCTCAAGTTCTAAAGTTCTGAGGTTCCGAAGTTCTGAGGTTCCGAAGTTCTGAGGTTCCGTTCTGAGGTTCTGAGGTTCCGAAGTTCTGAGGTTCCGAAGTTCTGAGGTTCCGAAGTTCTGAGGTTCCGAAGTTCTGAGGTTCCGAAGTTCTGAGGTTCCGAAGTTCTGAGGTTCTCAATTATCGTCCCCAAATCCTTATCCCCCCTGCCTGAAACATTAACCACAACAATTTGATCTTTTGTTGTCGCGGGCATCAGATAATTCAGGTATGCCAGAGCATGAGCCGTTTCCAGTGCGGGGATAATTCCTTCAAGTCTCGCAAGGAGGGAGGTGGCTTCAAGTGCTTCCTCATCCGTAACGGAGAAATATTCACATCTGTCGATGTCTTTTAAGTAGCTGTGTTCGGGTCCGGAACCGGGATAATCGAGTCCCGCTGAGATTGAATGTACTTCAGAAACCTGTCCGTCATCATCCTGCAAAAGATAACTCATCATCCCCTGAAAAATTCCGACTCTTCCAAGAGTGAGGGAGGCACAATGTTTACCCGATTCCAACCCCAATCCCGCAGCTTCAACTCCAATTAATCGAACTCCCTCGTTATTAATGAATGGATGGAATATCCCCATGGCATTACTTCCCCCGCCAACACAAGCAACGATAATATCGGGCAGTCTGCCCTCTTCTTTGAAAATCTGTTCTTTTGTCTCCACCCCGATAACCGATTGAAAATCCCTGACAATCATGGGATAAGGATGTGGACCAACCACCGAACCAATTATATAATGGGTATCTTTAACATTGGTTACCCAGTCGCGAATCGCCTCATTGGTGGCATCCTTAAGAGTCCGGCTCCCCGACACCACAGGAACCACCTCGGCTCCGAGCAATTTCATCCGAAAAACATTTGGTGCCTGTCTTTTTATGTCCACCTCACCCATATAAACAACACACTTTAATCCAAACTTTGCACAAGCGGTTGCAACAGCAACACCATGTTGCCCGGCTCCTGTCTCTGCAATTATTCTGGTTTTGCCAAGCTTTTGCGCCATGAGAACCTGTCCCAAAACATTGTTTATCTTGTGCGCACCGGTATGGTTCAGGTCTTCTCTTTTAAGATAAATCTTCCCTGTTCCGAAGTGATTGGTAAGTCTTTGTGCATAAGTCAGGGGTGTGGGTCTGCAGTTATATTTTTGTTGAAGGTTTTGGAACTCCTCCCTGAATTTCGGGTCTTTTTTTACTTCTGTATAAAGCTCTTCCAATTCCCTTAGAGCAGGAACAAGGATTTCGGGAACGAATCTTCCTCCATAAATTCCAAATTTGCCGTTTTTGTCGGGCTGATTATACTCATTTTTGTTTAACATCATCAATTCCTCTTTTAATTTCGACAAGTGATCCAATCAGATCAAAAAAGTCTTTTACTTTGTTGTGGTCTTTAATTCCCGGTTCCTTTTCGAGTGAAGAGTTAACATCCACGGCAAAAGGACGAAGTGATGCAGCCACTTCTTTTATATTTTCTGTAGAGATTCCTCCCGATAGAAAATATTGTCCTTTTAATTTGCCGGGGATGACATTCCAGTCAAATCTCTCTCCCGTTCCCCCATATAAACTGTTGGAAAATGTATCAAACAACGGGATTGAAGCCCCGTATTTGTCGATTATCCCGTAGTCAAATCCGTCCATTATCCTGAATGCTTTAATTGTTTTGCATTTTACTTCAGCGGTATATTCGGGTGTCTCATCCCCGTGTAACTGCACAAAATCGAGCTGTAATTCTTTAACAATTTTGTTTACAACCTCAAGTTCTTCATTTACAAAAACTCCAACTGTTTTTGTCACGGGTTTAAGCATTTTTCTTATTTCGAGGGCTGCAGAAGGATAGATATACCTTTTACTTCCGCGGTAGAAAATGAAACCAAGAAATTCGGCACCTGCTGATTCACAAAAAATTGCATCCTCAGAATTGGTAATCCCACAAATTTTAACCCTCATCCCCTACACCATTCTTTCATCTCTCTTAGAGCCCCACCAATTGAAGCCGACCGAATAAAATGTTCCCCCACCAAAACGGCATCACAACCGGCATCCCGGACCCTGCGATATCATCCTTGCAATTAATTCCACTCTCCGAAACAAGCAGAATGTCATCGGGAAGTTGCCGTCTTATCTCCTCTGTGGTTTTTAGATCGGTAATAAATGTTGTAAGATCACGATTGTTAACCCCAATCAGTTTGTTGAGCGAAAAATCGATCTTGGAAATCTGATCAATCGCATGGAGTTCAAGCAATACATCCATCCCAAGCAGTTGAGCCGTTTTGGTCAACTTTCGAATTGACTCTTTTTCCAGTGCCTCACATATCAACAGGATCGCATCAGCTCCATTCTCCCTTGCCTGAAAAACCTGAGATTCATCAATTATAAAATCCTTCCGCAAGAGCGGTTTGTTTTTAATCAAAGCGATATCGTGAAGATGATCGATGCTCCCTTTAAAAAACTGTTCATCAGTAATAACGGAAATGGCATCAGCACCATTTTTAAAATATTCAACTGCGATGTCGAGGTGATCAAAGTTATCAATAAATATCCCTTTTGAAGGACTCGCTTTTTTCACCTCAGCAATAATCGAAATATCCCGGCTTTTTCTTATTGTATTGATGAGACTCAAAGTCGGCTTGTATAACAGGCTTGAATCATCATACTCCTTAACCCGGCGATTCTGCTTCAGTAGTGTAATTTCTTTCCGTTTCACTTCAAGAATTTGTTCAAGAATACTCATAAAGTCCCTTCTCCAAATTTGATAAGTTCCTGCAATTTATTAAATGCCTTTCCACTCAGGATGGATTCTTCCGCCAGCCCGCTGCATACTCTCAAATCTTCCGATATTCCGGCACAATACAAGGCAAGTGCGGAATTGGCGGCAACCACAAAAAACTTCCCGTCCCTCTCCGGATTTTTTAATAGATCATAAATCACCCCGGCATTATATTCGGGTGTATCACCAATGAGGTCGCCAATCGCCACGCCGGGGTAACCAAAATCAGCAGGATTAAGATTATACGATGTTGTCCCTGCCCCCTCTTTATATTCAAAAATCGCAGTTGTGGTATCAAGTGTCACCTCATCGCGACAATCACCTGTACAGATAAATAAAACTCTTTTCATCTTTAGATATGCAGCAGCTTCCGCCATCAGACCCGCTGATTTGTTGTTATACACCCCAACCAACTGGTTTTTTGTCCCGGCGGGGTTGGTAAGGGGTCCCAGCAGATTAAAAACCGTTTTCATCCCCAGTTCTTTTCTTACAACGGAAGCATATTTCATCGCAGGGTGATAATATGGAGCAAACAAAAATCCTATCCCTGTTTCATCAATTGCCCTCCCCGTTTCAAAAGGTGAAAGATTAATCTTTACTCCAAGTTGTGTTAATACATCTGCACTGCCCGATCTGCTGGAGATCGATTTATTGCCATGTTTTGCCACTCCAATTCCTGCACCCGCAACCACAAAAGCTGCCGCGGTTGAAATGTTTATGGTTCCCGAATCATCTCCCCCGGTTCCACATACATCTATCAGGTCACTCCTTTTTGTTTCAACTTTTATACTCTTTTCTCTCATTGCACTTGCAAATCCGGCTATCTCGGCAGCAGTTTCACCTTTCCCCTTAAGGGCAATCAAAATTGCTGCAAGCTGGGAGTTATTCACCTCGCCACTCATTATCATATCCATCACATAAAATGCCTCGTCAAATGAAAGGTGGTCTCTGTCGAGCATTTTTTCAATAAATGTCTTCATTTTGATTCAATCCAGTTTTTCATAAGTTGTGTCCCGGCTTCTGTAAGTATCGATTCGGGATGAAATTGTATCCCCTCCACTCCGTTCTCTCTGTGCCTTACTCCCATTATTATACCATCTTCCGACCTCGCCGTCACTTTAAGACCCCTGGGAAGTGAACCTTCATCAATAATTAATGAATGATATCTTGTTGCGATAAAATTCTGAGCCACCCCATTAAATATTCCCTCCCCGGAATGAGATATTTCCGAGGTTTTTCCGTGCATCAAAACAGGTGCGTGCACAATATCGGCTCCAAATTGAAGTCCAATTGCCTGATGACCAAGACAAACTCCAAGAATGGGAATTTTCCCGCAAAACTCATCAATCACATTCAGGGTAATCCCGGAGTTTTCAGGTCTGCCCGGTCCGGGTGAGATAAGTATCCTGTCAGGATCAATCTTTTTAATCTCTTCCGTGGTTATTTCATCGTTCCTTTTAACAATCACATTCTGGGTGAATTTACCCACAAGCTGTACCAGATTGTAAGTGAACGAATCGTAATTGTCAATTACCAGAATTTTCATCTATTACCTCTGCGTGTTCAAGTGCGTTTCTTAATACTGCTGATTTATTTTTAATCTCTTTTGCTTCGAGCCTGGGTTGACTGTCTGCAACAATCCCTGCTCCTGCCTGCCAGTGGATTAAATTATCCTTGGCAAACAATGTCCTTATGGCGATACAAACATCTAGATTCCCCGAAAAATCGATATACCCAACTGCCCCCGCATAAACATTCCTCTTGAGTTTTTCATATTCACAAATCAATTCCATTGCTCTTATTTTGGGGGCACCGGTAACTGTTCCGGCAGGGAAACACGATTTTAAGGCATCAATACAGTCGAGATCCACTTTGAGTTTCCCCTCAACTCTGGAAACTATATGCATTACATGGGAAAAACGGTGAATCTTCATCTTTTCTTTAAGTTTAACCGTTCCAAACTCCGACACCCTGCCCACATCGTTCCTCCCCAAATCAACAAGCATTACATGTTCAGCAATTTCTTTTGGGTCATTTACCAAATCCATTTCAAGCTTTTGATCCTCTTCGGGGGTTGAACCCCTTCTTCTTGTCCCGGCAATCGGCATTACCTCCACAATTCCATTCTGAACTTTAACAAGGTTTTCGGGGGAAGTGCCTATGATTGTAAGACCCGTTTCAAATTCCAGAAAATACATATAAGGAGATGGATTTATTATCCTCAATGCCCTGTAAACATTAAAAAGATCACCTTCATATTTTGTTGTAAATCTTTTTGAAAGAACAATCTGAAATACATCACCATCCACAATGTTCTTTTTGCTTTGTTCTACCAGTTCACAAAATACTTCATCTGAAATGTTTTCGCTTACATCCCGATCAAACTTAAAATCCGATTCAAAATGGAGTGGAGCGGAGAGTTTTGCTCTCAATTCTTTAATCTTTTGTTTGGCTTCATGATACAAATCTTCAAGATCAACCCCCTCAGTCACAGCCACATTTGTAATTATGATCACCTGATGTTTATAGTGGTCAAAGGCCAAAACTGTATCATATACCCCCAAAATTGAATCATATTGATCATCAACCGAAGAATCAAATTTTAACTTCTTCTCAATTAGTGAGATGTTTTCATAAGCGAGATACCCCACCGTTCCCCCTGTAAATGAAGGAAGTTCCTCAAGAGTCGGGTGGTTTCTGGTATGAAGTTCCTCCTTCAGGTAATCAAAAATATTCTGCTCCCGTTTTTCTTCACCATCGCTGTCAGAAATTTTAAGACTTAATCCTCTGTTCGAAATTATCTTAATGGGGTCTATTCCGATAAAGGAATATCTGCCCAGACTCTCTTTCCCTTCCACCGTTTCAAGCAGAAAACTTTGTTTCCCCTCTTCCCTCAATTTTAAATATGCTATTACGGGAGTAAATAAATCCGCTGTAATTTTTTCATACACGGGGATATAATCATATTTTTTTGCCAGGCTTATAAACTGTTCAAATTTCATTTATTACTCATTTTTTGATTGTGTGCACATAAAAAAAGCCCTTCTCGGTGAAAGAAGGGCTTTTAGTTGTATAAAACTCTTTAAAAGGACATATCACCGGGTTCTCATTGGGGGGAGTGCCACCACCAATTTGCCCGGGCGGGGATCGTGTTTATGGATAACTTCTTGTATGTACTTTTCAAATTCATGATTCCAAGATAGTTTTATTTTTCAATTCAATACAAGAGGAAAATTATTTGACCTTGGGGGATGATATTTTCAAATAAAAAAAAACTGCCAACATTTCTGATGACAGCTTTTAGAAACAGGTTTATTGCTGTGGTGTCTCCTGACCAGATCATGTGATAAATAGGTTCTCCCCATTTTAATCTCGGGCAAAAGGGGAAAAAGACCATTTTATTGTTTGTTTTTATCTTTAAAGTGAAATAGTTGATTTTATTTGATGAATAACATTTTTTCGGTTTTGACGAATAACGGGATCAAATTTCTGTCCCTAACCAACAAATTATAAAAATATACACCTGATGCAATATCTTTTATCGTTCCAATTGTTGCGGGCGAAAATTCCCTTTCATACTCTCCTGCAGGAAGCCACCCGTTTTGGAGCATGGTGACTAATGCACCATTTACATCATATACTCGTAGAATTACCTCAGATTCTTCTGTTAAAGAGAATTTTATCTTTGTTGAAGGGTTAAACGGGTTTGGGTAGTTTTGGTAAAGATATATCCTTTCAGGGGTTGGGCTTTCTTCTTCAGCAGAAATTCCCGTAAATACAACTGTTACACTGTCAAGTTTACTGACATTCCCTTGATTGTCTTTTGCAGTCAGTTTATAACTGTAACTACCTGTCGGGTCTGTAAGTGAATCTGTGAAAAGTGTATCAATACCTGAATATATTTTGTTGTTATCACTTGGGATAAACTGAGGGTCTCTACTTCTGTAAAGTGAAAATGAATTAAAGTCAGCTTCTGTACCTCCCTGCCAATGAAGTTCTACGACTCTATTTGTGCTCCCCTCGCCTTTTAGGAGAGGGGTCGGGGGTGAGGTCGCAAGAGTAAACTTTGGTTTTTTGGGAGGTAAATCTTTATATTCATAACTGTGTCCGTAAGGTCCTCCATATAAACCAACATCACTCCTTGAACCGTCCACATCAAGAATGTTTGGGTCACCGGCATCTATCAAAGGTGAAAACATCTGAAGCAGATAGTTGTTGCTGTCTTGATTTTCGAACATTGGGTCACTTGTGTAATATATTGTAGTGTCGGGGTCATAGAGTGCTGTATTGATGGTAAGCGATCCGTTGTTGTAAAAACTGTTGTAGTTGATAACTGCTGTATCGAGAGCATATCGCGTATAAATCGCTGTTTCTCTTGAGTCCATTATAATATTGTTAACCACGCGTGTTCCGGGTAGCATGGCGATACCCCGTGCAAAGTTAATTATAATATTATTCTCAATTGAATTCGGTACCTGATTTACACCGACATCGTAACTACGACCATGCATAAAATTGTTCTTTACATTATTAAACCAACCAAATAAAGTATTAAAACTTACTGCATAAGCAAACATATCAATAAATGTATTACCAATTATGTTTGAATAGTCAGCTTGAACTCCAACAGTTACTCTTGTAAAAAGATTGTTGGAGATTAACATAGGTTGTGAATTGGTATATTCGGGACCAACGATTGCACCACTACTAGCATAAAAATAACAATTCTCTACAGAACCAGAAGTGTTCAATAATGCTATTGCCTCTCTAAAAATCCCAAAAAAATTAACATTTTTGATATTAACTGTATTATGATTGAAAGTTGATCCCAATGTATAGATGGCGATATGGTGGGTTGTACCTGATCGTGTTTTAAATGTCAGGTTTTCAATATCTAAATTATCTATGAAAGTGAAAACTTTTAACAAAGGTTCAAGTGGAAATCCCGAAACATCAATGATACAACTGTCAACATCAACACCAAAAATGGTGAGGTCTCTTCCAAAATGATCGGAATTAACAATTTGTGGATATACACCGGTACCTATCAGTATGGTATCTCCACTTAGACAAATATCAACAACCTTTTGGATTGAATCCGAGGCAGTTGCCCAAGTTAGGTATGGAGGGACCGGAGTAATATTTCCTGCTTTGACATAACGGATTGTTGAGTAGCCGGGAATGCTCATTAAGAGAAAGAGAAGGAGTGAGTACAAAATGGGCTTTGTTGTGATTCTCATTTCAGAATGATCAATTTCATTTTTAAACATCATATTTTTTGGTTATTCAACTTAATGAAAAATCATGGGATTTTTGATAGAAGCTACGAGCATGCCACACCGCCAAGGCGGGTTTAGTTTTTTTGGGGTTTACATTTTTCTACGAACATGCCATTCGCCCAGGCGAATTCATCAATATCACATCTTTCTTTTACACTATTCATTTTGCAGACGGCAATCGAGACAATTACCACTCCTCACCCTTACGGTTAAAATCCGCGTTTATCCGCCTAATACGCTTCATCCGCGTTCTATTAAAAATCCGTGACTTCGTGACTCTGTGACTCTGTGACTATAAAAAAAGGGTAACTTCAGTTGGCATTGCCAAACCTCAGTTACCCTGATTAATTCTATCAGAAGTCTCTCAATTCACTCGAGTTTCTCGAGTCTCTCAAGTACTACTTAATAAGCGTCAACTTCTTTGTTGCTTTGAAACTGCCGGCTTCTATCTGATAAAGATAAACACCGCTTGAAAGGTTCGAAGCATCAAATGATACATTAAACGATCCTGCCTGATGGTAACCATTTACTAAAGTTGCAACTTCTTTTCCAAGAATGTTGAATACTTTAACGGTAACAACACCTGCTTCAGGAATGCTGTAGCGGATGGTTGTTGACGGATTAAATGGATTTGGGAAGTTCTGTGAAAGCTGGTAGTTAGTAACCACAGAGGCATCTTTTGCATCGGATGGTGCATCGTTTTCGAGTCTGACATTCACAAAAGGATTAAAGTTATTTGTGCTAACAACTGCATTTGCAACAACTGCATTCATGTAATCAGCTCTATCGGGAACAACTGTGTATTCACCGGGAGCAACTCCATCAAGAACAAAATTGCCGTTTTTATCAGTCATTGCAAAGGCAACAACTTCATTCATGTCATCAACTGCATAAACAAATGATCCTGAAGCAGCTTCACCAATACCGGCAACAACTTTACCCGAGATCCAACCCCAACCACTGTCAGGTCTTGCAATCACTGTAAAATTGATTCCGTTGATCAAACTTGTTTCATCAACAACCACTGAATCTGCATCTCTTCTTCTTTGAGCCTGAGCTCCATCATAACGGAAATATGTTGGTTTGAAATTACCTTGTGGTTTTACAAAAAGGATATATTCACCGGGATTCAAGTTTGCAAATGAATATACACCAAGTGAATCGGTGTGAACCGCATAACATTTTTGCCCAAATGAGGTACCTTCAACTCTGAAAGCTGATACATATCCCATAACAGGAGCACCAAGTGTGTCGGCAACAACTCCACTTATACCATTTGCATAAACAGGAAGAGGATCCATAACAAAATCGATTCCTGTAACATTTCCTGTGATTGCTACTTTGTCTGCATCAGCAATAACTCTTTTGTTATTGTAAAATTCAGGGAAGTAGGCAAATCCGGGAACTCTTGCATAAACAATCACAGTGTCATTTTCTTTAACATTTACGCTGTAGTTGCCAAGACTGTCAGTATGGGTTCTTTTTACCATATAGTGGTAGTTGTTAGCCCTTACTTTATAAACGAATATCTCGGCTCTTTGAGCTGCACCAAGATCGTTGGTAACATTTCCGGTAAGTGTAAAACTTGCAGGTGGAACAAATGTGGCGAGATCAATTGCCAATGAGAGTGAATCTCCTTCGTTAACAACTACAGGTGTGGCTGCTGCGAGAGATGTTACATTGTCATAATATTCGAAGAAGTAGCCAAATTTGCTCGTTTGAACAAAATAGGTACCCGTTTGAACTGTTATTGAAAAGAAACCGGCTGCATTTGTTTTTGCGGATCTTACATACGGAGAAGTCTGTGAAAATGCTTTAACAAATACATCTTTTAATGGTTGTCCTGCTGCATCAACTACAGTTCCGGTGATTTTTGCATAAACAGGCGGTGGTGGAGGCGGAGTCAGTGTGATTTCAACAGTGTTTGAAGGATCACTTGTAACTCCGTTGCTGTAAGCAACAACGAAATATTGATAGGTTGCTCCGGGCACGACTCTCATGTCATTAAATCTTTTATCCCTGATATTTGAAGCAGCAAGAATAAATCCTGTGCTGTCGGCATGTTTTTTAAACACCTTAAAACGGATAAATGACATTGGAGATGGGACTGCATATGTCCATTCGAGCTTGACATATTTTCCATGGAAAGTACTGCCTTCAGTGGCTATCAGATCAGTTGGTGGCTGAAGCTGAGCGAACACCGAAAGTGTTGTCATCATGAAGATTACAAGTAGCATAAATGAGAATTTCTGCCTCATTTGGCCTCCTTGATTAAATTGTGAAAAAAATATAAATTGTATTCCATATTGTTCGACAACGGATTGTTAACCCTGGTTTAATCGCTTAAAAAAATTCTTTCGTCAAGAACTGAAAATTACACTATTTCAAAATCTCAATTCAGTGATATATTCAACAAATCTTTTCGAATTGAACAATAATCGATTGTTTTTTCGACAAAACCCCTCTTTTCCTCGATGAATTTTTTATTTAACGAATATCTATTGGGTTACGAATTTTTTATAAGTATCGGCTACAATAGAAAAAAGCTGCCCGAGGGCAGCTTTATAAAGTAAGATAATATTTATTCAGAACTGGATTATTTTCAGAAATTCTGGAGTTCAGTCCTTGTACTTGGCGATTCCAAAGTACTCAGGTACTTACTTCCCCACCACCATCTTGATAGCCGAGGAGTAATTGCCTGATTCGAGTCTGAAAAAATAAACTCCTGACGAGAGATCTTTTGCATTAAACCTGACTTCATGATTCCCGGCTGACATATCACCATTTAACAGAGTTGTCACTTCCTTACCCAAAGCATCATAGACAACTCCCTTTGTGTATCCTGCAGCGGGTAAAGTGAAACGGATTACTGTCTCGGGTTAAAAGGATTGGGGTAGTTTTGGGACAGGGAGAAATGTTCAGGGAGAATTTCGGTTTCATCTTCGACCGACACTGTACCGTAGGTTACACCGTTTATTATCGCACCATAACAACTTGAAAAAAATGTACCAGTTATACCAAGTCCCTGAGTTAGAGTTGGTGGTTCGGTGTCAGGGAAGTCCGAACACCATATTGTATCCGGCATCGAAACACAATCAAAAAGTTTGTATTTGAGAATGGAACCTGCAAGAGAGCTAAAATATGAACCGGTATCTTTTAAACCCCAAAATCCCGAAGTAGAATCTGATGGGAGAAAAAACCAGATTTCGCCTTTTTGCGCCTTGAGGTTAAGCCACTCATACTCCTTATCAATCCACCGATTGTATCTTACCACCACACCATCGTCCCGTTTACGCAGATACCATGGATCATCATCAGGAATATTTGGATCGTATCGGACTTCACGAATAAAATATCTGTTGCCATTTGGCATTATCGTATCGCCTGTTATATGGATAGCATAGCCGTCCGTTCCAAGAAAGGAATATTGCCACCTGTCACCCACATGCATTGGGAAGTAATCAGTCGTATCAAGTTGCGCAAATGTGCAACTCGAAAATAGAAATAAATAAACTATTCCACTTAAGATTTTCATTGCTATTTTCCTTAATTAAGATTGGTTAAGTCCATAATATTGGACTTAATTTTCCAATTTATAATTAAAATAAATTGTGTTATAATATATCTATCTGAGTCAAAAATTTAGTACCCTTTTTAAGTCCTATACAATTTTAACAACGAAATTTTATACCTCCATATCGTTCCTTCAGTGAAACTATAAAAGCTGCCCGAGGGCAACTTGATAAAGTAATATAAAATTTATTCAGAACAAGATTATTTTCGGAAAGCCTGACTGCTTAAATATTTAGGACCCGGTATCTGGTTAAGAAGAATAACTCAAAAACACCGCCTCGTTTATCTCGTTTCACAAACCAAGGTAAACTTCCTTCAGTTCAGGTATCATTATTGAGAAGCAGAAGTTAATCTATCCCTAAATAGATATTGGTCATTTTACAATTCTTAATACTAAACGAATTGTCTCGATTCATTGGGAAATTTATTCCCGATTTTAAGCGTAGTGTGAGGAGTGGTAATCGTCCCGATTGCCGTCTGCAAAATGAAATGGCGTTAGGGATTATGCCTCGAATTTTAATTATAGATTAAAATTCAGTAAATTAATTTATCAAACTTGGATATTTATGAAGACCATAAAAGTGTATGTTGACACATCAATTATTGGAGGCATATTTGATTCAGAATTTGCAACGGCAACAAAAATATTTTTTGACCAGGTAGCTGAAGGTCGATTCCATCTCGTAATCTCTGCACTTGTTGAGGAAGAATTGTTAGCTGCCCCTGATAAAGTAAAAGAGTTTTTTGATGAAATCTATAAACAAGCTCTGATTATTGAAGTAAATGAAGATGCCATTCAATTGAGAGAATATTATTTAAAGGCAAATATTGTAACAAAAAAAAGTTCTAATGATGCTTTGCATGTTGCACTTGCAACAGTTAATAATTGCCCTATAATTGTGAGTTGGAATTTCAAACATATAGTCCATTTTGAGAAAATTCCGTTGTATAACTCTATAAATTTAATTAATGGTTATCAACCCATAGCTATATATTCGCCATTGGAGGTACTCAGATATGAATAAAACATTTGATTGCGTTGAGATGAAAAGAAAAGGTGCTAAACTTTTGCAAAAGAAACTGGCAGGTTTGACTTTGGAAGAAGAGTTAAAGTTTTGGGCAGAAAAGACTAATGAACTCAAGCAAGCTCAAAAACGAAGTCGGTTAAACAAAGAAGAAAAAGACTGATTTCTTTATAGAACGCGTATCCCGCAAATTATAGGCGGAAGAGTGAGGAGTGGTTATCGTCCCGATTGCCATCTGCAACACAATTAACCGTTAGAGAAAGATGTTGAAATTGGTAAATTCGCCTGGACGAATGACATGTTCATAGAAAAATGTGCCCCCCATAATCAATAAACCCGCCTGCGGGATTACAAATTAGTAGCACCCCGATTGCCGTCTGCAAGACGAAATGACGCAGGAGCAGTCTGCAGAAGACACCCCGTTGAGAGAAACAAAACCAATTCCCCCACCCACCCAAATAAAATAATTTACTCCTACGAACAATTTTCATATTTTTAGTATCCGGTTTTAACAGATTATCATCATTATCAAATAAAAAGAGATAAACATGGAAAACGAATTCAATCAGGAAGAAGAAGTCCTGCAGGAAGAACTTTCTTTTAGTGACAAAATTGTGGGTGTGGTTACAAACCCGGCATCGATTTTTGGATCGATTGCAAAATTTGAACTTAAAACCACCGATTGGCTTTTGCCGATTGTGATTGTGCTTGCCGGCGCAGTCATTTTTACACTTCTAAAGTTTGTTGATCCCGAAGTTAAAAGTGCTATGTGGGAAAAACAAAAAGCTCAGACCATTGAGCAGTTGAAAAAAGAGAATAAAAGCGCCGAAGAAATTAAACAGGTTGAAGATATGATGGAAACTCAAAAAGAAATGATGAGTGGACCTCTTGGTTATGTTTTCACCGGACTGCCAATTTTCATCGGTGGGTTCATAATGTTTTTTATTGCGGCAGGGATTTATCTGCTTTTTGCCAAACTCTTTTTACAATCTCCGATAACATATAAAGGGATGATGATTGCTTATGCTCTCCCCGCATTAGTGCCGCTTGGAGGAATGGTTATAACCACCATTCTCACGATGCTCATGTCAAAAATGATTGCTGATACCTCAGTTGCATCATTATTGGGATATGAATCGGGGCCACTTAAGAGTGTTCTTGCTATACTCGACCCAATTAAACTTTGGAGCTGTTACCTTACCGGAGTTGGAATGGCGAAAATTTCCAATTCAGATAACATTAACAAATATGTGATCTATTCAATCTCGATGTTGGTCGCTTTTTATCTGATTATCGCACTTTTGGGCGTAATTTTCCCGGATTACAAAGTTTTGGGGTATAAATGGATCAGGTTGCATCTTTAATTCAGGCAATGCTCGCGCCGGGGATAATGATCTCCGCCTGCGGTCTTCTGATACTCGGGATGAACAACAAATATTCGCTTGTTGTTAACCGGATCAGAACCCTGAATGAAGAAAAAGGAAATTTGCAAAAACTGCCGATACAAAAGAGTTCGAGTATTTTGATGAAATGAGATTAAAAAGCATCTCGATGCAATTGCAATCTCTTTATCAAAGACTTTATCTTGTAAAAAATGCAGTGGTTTGTTATTCAGCCGGAGTGGCAGCTTTTGTTGTCACATCGATTTGGATCGGGCTTGGATTGATAATGACCAAAACAGAATTTATCAATTTTGGCATTCTATCGTTGATCTTTTTTGTAATCGGTATGATCATCGTGCTTGCCGGGGTCATCTTTGCTGCACGCGAATCAGTCAAAGGATTCCAAATTGTTGGGTTTGAACTGAAAGCCGATGAGTGATCAATTCAACAATGAGGATATGCTCTCCCCGGGAACATGCTTAAACTCTACTCCATGGGTGCTTTTCCCATGGCTGAGAACAAAGATGACCCTGAGGTAAACTGGTATAAACCCAACAAACGGGCGATAATTCCACTTGATAACTATAACATCCCCAGATCGCTCAAAAAAGAGCTTAGATCGGGGAGGTTCGACATCAGAATCAATGATGATTTTGACAGGGTTATCGACGGATGTGCAGACCGTGAAGAAACATGGATTAACGGAAGTCTCAAAGATGCCTACAGGCGACTTTTTGAACTCGGTTACCTGTTTACCTATGAAGTGTTCAGAGGTGATGATCTTCTTGGAGGGCTGTATGGAATTAATATCGGTGGTGCATTTTTTGGAGAATCGATGTTTACAAAAAAAAGCCAGGGCTCGAAAATAGCTCTGGCTTTTTTAATTGAAAGACTTGTTAAAAGAGGGTTTGTGTTGCTTGATGTTCAGCTCTTAAATCCACATCTGGAGTTATTTGGTGCTGTCGAGATTTCCGAAGATGAATATAATAATCTTCTTGTCTCGGCTCTAACCACCGCAGTAACATTTAATTAGCAGACAGCTATCTGCCGTGTCTTTTCATTATTTCGACCCACTCTTCGGGTGACAACACTTCCGACTCATCAATTAACATCACCGGAATATCGTTTTCGATTCTGTAACGCCTGCGTGTTTCTTTATCTGTTGAGACAAGAAAATTTCCATCGAGAACCAAATCCGCTTTGGTTTCGGGACAACACATTATACTGAGTAATTCTTCTGATATCATTTTAACTCCTTAAATTCCTTTATTCTTCCTAACGATTCCGCCCAATAAAAAAGTTCAGTTGCCGCCTCTTTTTCCAATGCAGAAATGTTTGGAGTTGAGAGGAGAACAACAAGTTTATCGATTAATTGTGCATAATAACCGGGGAAATTTTTCTTCAAAAAAACTGCGTCATCTGTTTTCCCGTTTGCCCATGCAAATGTTAATGCCTCATAAAATGTGTCGTAATCCTCAACATCACCGGGGCGGGTTACAGGAGCAGATGCACATCCGGCAAATATAAAGAGGACAATTAACGGGATAAAAAAGAGACGGCGGTTCATAACTTTAAAATTTGACTCCCAAAGTTATCGAACCGCCCGTTATAATAAAAATCAGAAAATATATGTGAGTGTCACTTTATATGAATCTGAAAAGAAAGGGGGTGCTGTTTCAAATGGCCAGTTCATTTTATCTTTTCTCAGTTCGTATGCACCATAAGAAAGTGCATTTTTCAGGAGAAAATAGACAACAGGAGCCGCGCCGGGGGAAGCTTTGGTTACATGAGAAATGAACCCGTCAATTAGTCCCTGTCCAATCTCTTCTATTATCGAACTGCCTGCCCAATACCAGAACATGTGTTTAGGGAAAATAATTGATCTTTGGTATCCTGCACCAATTTCAAGTGATTCTTTTACTCTGAACTTTAATCCGCCTTCGAATCTGTTACCAAATCTTACCGATTCGTTAAATTGATCCATTATCTCTTTTGCCTGAGCGGTGGTGTTTTGAGTTTCGGTTGTAATATATGCCCACTGCCAGCCACGACTGTGATAGGGAATGATCTTTACATCACCGGCTGTCCAGGCAATCCCGGAAGAACCTTCCATACCAAATTTCCATGCAGTTGTTTGTATTTCATTTCCGTCTGTAGTTGTTCCAAGGTTATAAGCATATCTTCCAAAAAAGAGCCCGGCCTCTTTCTCAAATCCGGGTCCCCATAAATTTGTTGTTGTATGTGAATATCCAAGTTTGCCTTCAATAAAACCCGTTTTTGCAAGTTTTCCCTGCAATCCAAAATAAGAATTATCAGACATTCCATAAGAAAGCGACATGTAAGGGTTTTTGTGATTCCATCCCAGATCGAGATCAAAGTCACTCCAATCCCAATCGTCATTTTGTGCAAAAACACCAACTGGTGCCAAGAATGTAATTAAAAGTAAAAGTTTAAGTTTCATGATTATTTTTCTCCAATGATAAAATACCGGATGCAAATTTATACAAAAGGACAACGATAGATGCAAAATACTGACAATCGATTTTATTTTGTGACAAGCGGTGATTAATATTGTCTGTTCAAAATCAAACGGGTTATGAAATCAATGACAATTACCGAAAAAAAAATCGACTCGGGTTATTTAGTCTTTTTTGCCGGTATTAAATCCCCTGATTTTATATGAACATCTGTTTGCGGAAAAGGGATCTCAATACCATTTTCTCTGAGTACTTTTTCTATTTCCACTCTGAGATCACTTTGAATCTGTAACCATGAGTTAAAATTTTCAGTCCAGCACCTTAGTTCGAAAAGGAGAGCACTGTCGGCGAAATCTTTAAAAAATACTGATGGTGCCGGGTTCAGAAGAATTTCTTCATTCCCTTTAGTACAGTCATGAAGAAGTTTTATAACTTTTTGTACATCTGAGCCGTAGGCGACACCCACCTTTATCTCCAATCTTTTTTGGTGATCGGAGAATGTCCAATTTATCAGTTTATTAGAAATCAGGTTCCCGTTTGGCACAATCACTTCCGCACCCTCCCAGGTTTTGATTACACTCGATCTGATCCCGATTTTACGGATGACGCCGGAAAGTTCTTCCACTTCAACTGCATCTCCAATTTGAACGGGTCTCTCAAAAATCAGAATTATCCCTGAAATAAAATTCCTTACAATGTCTTGCAGTCCAAAACCGATACCAACACCAAGTGCACCGGCGAGAAGTGAAAAGCTGTTCAGATCAAGCCCTGAACTCATAATCGCAAATACAATCCCAAAACCTGTTATTGCATACAATGTCATTGAAGATACTGCCCCTGCAACTCCTCTTTTTAAGTTCATTCGAACAAGTATATCCGTCTCAAGGATAAATCTAATCGACCGTGCAATAGTGACAGCGAACCAGATTGAGAAGAAAAAAGAGCACCACAGTGCCGATGTTCAAGGAGAAGGTGCCTACCGTTATATTATTACCAAAAAGTTCTTCAAGGAAATTCCCCAAAATGATTAAGAGTCCAAAACTCCTTAAAATGGAAGAAACAGCAAGGATGTAAAATAAAATTTTAATGATCTTGTGGATTTTCTGCTTCACCAATTCAGAATGGTCTCTGATAATATTTGACCTCTTTGCAAAATCAGTTTGTAACAGAACCAATAATATACCTTCAATCATTTGAGCGAGGATATACAATGTTGAGAGACCAAAAAGACTGCTTAGAACGCCATCTACAATCGTAAGACTTAACATCACATAACCAAAAACATCGGCGATAAAAGCTAAAGCAAAAAGAATCGTAAGTAGATTTATTGTTTTTATTACAATTGGGGTATATTGATTTGTCCCCTTTTTAATCCCTTTATCAAGCTTTATATAGTTAAACATTATCAAAGATAAAATAATGATGACCGTTAAAAACATTCTTTCAAGTGAGGTGCCACTCCCCATGGTAACTTTAAATTGTTGCAAAACCACCAAAAAAGAGATGTAATAGAGAGATTTTTTATAGGCAGGGTCAACTAATTTGGCGAATATCCTTACCATCGGGATAAGAGCCAGTATTTTGATAATATTTAAAATATCCTTGGGATATCTTGAGATGAAAAAAGTATCTGGATGAATATCAGGAAGGCTATTGTGGAAACCGGGACTCCAAACATCAACATTATTCTATTCAGTCGTGAGTCATCTACAGATAGTGTTCTGCTATATTTTATTGTATAAATAAGGAAAAGGACCAATAAAAATGAGTAAATAAGTGAGACCGGAAAACTGCCTGCATTTTTAAGATACAACAATGTTGCTGCGTTGATGAATGAATCTGCAATACCCAAAAGGGCTGGAATAGAGTGCCGGCTCCTTCTGCCCAGAATTCAAGCTCCCAAAACGCAGGAGCGTTTTTGTTGAGCAATTCCCTTTTCCCTGAAATGTATTGTTCTTCCACTTTCCGGGACATCAATTCCGACTGAACATCCTGGTCGGCAAGTGAATTTTGAAGCACTAAAAGACGACCGATCTCACTCTCAATCTTTGAAATGGCTTTTTATTTGGGGATTTCATCCACTTTATAATATTCAACTTTGGCTTCTTTATTTTCTTCTTTTTTTAAAGAATCGCTTTGGCCAATAATATTAAAATTAAATGAAATTACTGCCAGCAGGGCAATCAAAATATGTGTAGATAACTTTTCATAAAATCTTTTGTCCTCCGGACTAAATAATATCTTTGTCTGCGTAAAGCAATTGTATCTTTTGTTCACTTCCTTTTTGAAAGTTGATGCTAAAACCACTTTCAACAAAAATTACAATTTATTAGAGGTACCCACTTTATTCGACTTGTAATCAAACTCCGAACCCATGGCACTGTTAGGGATTAAATACATAGCCATGAGTAGCACTAATGCCGCAATTCCAATCCGATATCGAGCTTTTGATACTGAATACCCAGGCAGCAAGCCAAAAAGGAATGCAAACAACAGTTTGTTGTCTGTGAGATCCCATCCAAAAGGGATACCTGCCCAAAACACACCAAACGCATATTTTTGAACGATGGGCCCAGTATCAGTCCACCAATAAACAAAACTATTGTTGTAATAAGAGCGTATTTTGTGAAGGATTTATGTTTGAGAAATGCGTAAAATCCGGTAAGATTCGACATAAAACATCCTGGCAAACATAAAAAGACATGTATCAAAACGATCCAAAGCGGAACATGCCTTTAAATCTTATAACAACTGTCTCGTGTCCTGTGATTTGGGTTGTCTCGCCTGATTTGTTTTTCACAACAATGGAATATTCAAGTTTCCCGCCGGTGGTTGTTTGGGGAGTGATGCAGTAAGAGTGGAATCACTCATTTGAAACGGAACTTCGGTATAATCTTTGTCAAACTGAAATCGTCTGTATACCAGTGTTGCTGAATAATTTGGATCCGAAATTGGCAGCACCACAGGGCAGTTACTGTCGTCACCATGTGATCGTGGCAGTTTAACCTTATATTCCTTCCCATCAAGGGTGAAATTGATCTTTTTGTCGTAAGTGGGTCCTGTTACCCGTTGGTAATATCCCGTGGCGAGAGTTAGAACACCCGCGATCACCCACCAAACCCAAATTCTGCTTTTCTTCTCTGTCATTTTTTCTACAATTTCTTTTTGAAAATCACCTCTTCAAAATTACGGAAAATTCTAACTGTACTCTAAAGGATAATTCTTCGTGGCATTTCATTATGGTAATTACCTTGCAATTCTCTACCTGTCCTGTGTTTTTGAACTCCACCCCATTGTTTGAAAAAAAAAGGTACTTTGTAACCCTGGCAAATATCACGCAGCCGCAAGACCCATTCCTCTTTCATCGGTCTGGCATTTGGTCCTGATTCACCCCCAACTATTACCCAATCGATACCTGAAAGATCAATTGAGGAAATTTCTCCTAAAAGTGGTTCGATCGACAAAAATTTAATCTTCGCACTCGATTTTGAAGAAATTCCACTCTTTTTACAAATGTCTGGGATTCGACACTGACACCCATCCAAATATTATTTGCCCAGGGCAACTTGTCATTTAATTCCAATAGGCGCTTATGTCGCTTCGTCAATACTTGAAAAGTATGTTGTTTGGCAGAAACCATTATCTGAAAAACTTCCTGAATATACTCCAGTGGGACATTCTCATGGAATAAGTCACTCATGGAGTTAACAAATATCATTCTTGGAGTTTTCCATTTAAGTGGTATTTGAAGTGCGTCAGGCTGCAGGGTTAATTCAAATCCATTTTTGTAATTCTTCTGATTCATTAACTGGAGTCGCCGAGCCATTTTTTCTGCATAACAATGTTTACAACCGGGACTTACCTTGTCACAACCTGTGACAGGATTCCAGGTTACTTGTCCACTCGATACTACTCTTATCTGCCATGTTTCACTTCCAATAAATGTTTTGCTATTTTGATTGCTGCCGTTGACCCTTTTTCGTTTGAGGCGGCGAAGCATAGTAGAAGATAGGGATTTTTTGTCATTTTTCAAGATCAAAGGACTTGGTGCTACATCAATAAATATTCCCTTTAATCTTGAATTATAGTAGTTGATAAGATCTTTCTCATTGATAGCTTTTTTGAGGAAAGTCTCTTCATCTCCAAATAGATTCTCGGTAGTGTATTCATTGTAAAATTTTTCGAACCAATCTTCTTCACCAAAAACTCTATTGAGTTTTTGTTTGTTTGATTCAGTCAGTTTGCCCTCTTTTTGTAATTGTCGCATAAATCCCACTGCATGCGGAACTAAGATCCAGAGATCCACGATCCTTGTTTCTGCTATATTCTTCAATAGATCAAATTCAACATCCATTCCGTAAGGATCAAGAAATACAACAGCTCTGTCCTTATTAAAATTCAAAGTTGAAAGAATCTCTAACAATTTCCTCTTCCCATCGCCTTGATAGATATTAATTCTATCTTTGCCCCATGGGTAAACGGATTTCAACTCTTCGAGTTTATCACATCTTGATTTTCAAGTTCAATGAAATGATAATAATGAAATGGATCGGGATGTCAAGCGCAATTTTTGCACTTCCCGGATGAGTCGTTTCAACCTCAAACAAAGTACCATCAAAGGATTCTTTGAATATTAATTCGCCCTTCCCTGCAAAAACATCAATGTAATGTATCTTAAAATGCCTTGCTTTTTCATTTGCACTAAATATTTGTCGATATGCAATCAAATAATCTTTGAGTGCCTTTAATTTCTTCAATGTCCAATTTCCACCAAATCGATCTTCCATTTATAACTCCCGAGTTATGTTTGCGCTAATTCTATCCTCAACTGATAGGACAAAAATCTCAAATTACTGTTCGATAAAAATATTGGTTTCAATCTCAAATTCAAAACGAATATAAAAATTTTGGACTTGAGATCAACGAAGACCAAATAAATTTTCCCAATCAATTAAAGGAATTTGTAAACTTAATCTCAATCTGTTAACTTTTTAACCGGATAAAAGTTGTAGTTATATATTTTTAGCATTCAAATAAACAATGCGAGAGAGGTTACCCATAAATCAAAAAGAAAGATTAATTTAAACCGTTGTTTAAGAGATTTTTTGCATAGCCCATATTTAGAGGTATTCGATGGAAACCGACGGTGTTTCAAAATTCCTTGCAGTTATAAATTTAAACGCACGGGATTGTTTTTGGGGATTTTGGCGTTTATTCTGTTTATTTCTCTCTCCTCCATGCCATGAAGCGAAATTTTGCGCAGCTATTGCAATTTTGATGTCGATATGGTGGGTTACTGAGGCTGTTCCACTTGCAGTTACATCATTGGTTCCTCTTGTTCTGTTTCCGCTCTCCGGGTGATAAGAGGGAAGGATGCTGCTGCAGCTATACAAACTCGACGATTTTCCTCTTCCTTGGCGGATTTATCATTGCCCTTGCAATGGAAAAATGGAACCTCCATAAAAGAATCGCTCTTGGACTTGTATCAAGGTTTGGCAAAAGTCCCTCAACAATTGTCCTCTCATTTATGATTGCCGGTGGAGCCCTTTCGATGTGGATTTCGAATACCGCCACCGCTGTTATGCTTCTGCCCATCGGACTTGCAATCGTTTCAAAAATGGAAGAGGAACATGGAAGTGCCGCCACTTCAAACTTTTCCAAAGCACTGATGTTATCAATTGCATACGCAGCCTCAATCGGAGGAGTCGCAACCTACATCGGCACGCCACCCAATCTTGTGTTCCAAAGAATATATACTCAAACCTTTCCAAACGCACCCACTGTTGGCTTTGGTCAGTGGATAATCTATTTCCTTCCACTTGCCATTGTTCTAACCGTTTTTGTCTGGTGGCTCCTCACAAAAGTGATATTCAAAAGTGATGACAAGTTTCAAATCGATCGTTCGGTAATGAAAAAGGAGTATGCTGAACTCGGTAAAATAAAATACGAAGAGAAAACCATTCTCACAGTTTTTGCTTCAACTGCTCTTCTATGGATTTTCAGAGAGGACATCAAGGCGGGATTTGTGATGATCCCCGGATGGTCAAATCTTTTCCCATCAGCATCCTTCATCGATGACGGAACGGTCTCAATTTTTGCAGCTCTGCTTCTCTTCATTCTTCCTGCAAAAAAGGCAGTGGAAGAGAAAGGGACAATAATTGATGCATGGATCATCAGAGATATACCCTGGGATGTGATTTTATTATTTGGTGGCGGGTTTGCACTCGCAGAAGGATTTGTTAAAAGTGGACTGTCAACCCAAATCGGCAAAAGTTTCGATTTTGCTCAGGGTATGCCAATAATTGTTGTAATATTTGCCATTTGTGATAGTTTACATTCCTTACTGAACTAACTTCAAATACAGCAACAGCTCAGATTTTCCTGCCAATCCTGGCAGCATTTGCCATCGAATGGAATGTTGATCCTCTTCTCCTCATGCTTCCGGCCACGCTCTCGGCCTCCATGGCATTTACGATGCCCGTCGCCACTCCCCCCCAAATGCCATCGTTTTTGGCTCTCGTAAACTCCAAATCGCCGACATGGCAAAACCGGCTTTATCATCAACATTTTTGGA
>JADJIA010000013.1 GCA_016707285.1 Ignavibacteriales bacterium | reverse complement strand
GGCAACATAAGCACCAAACTGGAGGAGCTTAAAATTGTAGCCATAGTCAAGCATATTTGGTCTGCTTCCGGCAAAGAGACCTGCCGACCATTTTTTTCCGATACTGCGTTCATAAAGTAAACCATCAACAGCACCGATATTGGAAATCTTGCGGTAAACAAACCTTCCAAAATTTATGAAGGAGAGGGAGTCGAAGGCGTAGCCACCCTTCAATTCGTAAATTTTAAGTTTCCTGCCAAGGTCATGTCCGTCTCTCCCCAGTCACGAGTGAGATATGAGAAAGTGGTGTAGGAAGAAAAATGAAAATTACCTCCGTTAATCTTATCTGCATTAAAAGAGAGTCCGTATCGCCATCTCTGTGTTCCGGGTGATCCGGTGATGTTGCTGATATCAGAGGATGACTGTACCGAAAATCTCCCCCGGTAATTCTTTTTTTCAACCGGTTTTAAGTTCACAGGCAATACTTTAGGCTCTTCTGTAATTACAGGCGTAACCGGTTCTTCAACAATTTTTTCCTCTTTTTTTGCCACAACCGACGGGTAAGCTTTTAAAATCATCTCTTTTTCAATTTTTACTTCACCTATCTTGTTGCCTGCAGCCGATTTGGAACTTATAAAATTCACCAGACAGCCGGTACATCTTCCCACCAACAACCATCCAAAGTGTATCTTTTCAAATATTCCTTCGGTAGTTGTAAACTGAACATAGATATTTTGGGATGAAACAAATGTCACTTTACCTTCCCGCACTTCACCTGTTTTCTGACTAAAAAGTGTGGAAACAGAAGCTAAAAAGGAATATTAACAAAAACTTTTTCATTGTTAATCTATCCTTTCCAGCTTTTTGGGAGTTAGACCGTCAAGATCGAATGAGAATGTATTGTGACACTCCCAACACCGGGTATTTGAAGCTTCAAGTTTGTGTGCCGATGTTAGTTCTTCCTGATGACACTCGATACACTGTGGTTTCCCACCCTCGGAGGAATGACATTCATTACAAGTCACCGATGTGTGTTTTCCAGAAATTGGATAAAACGGTGATCCTGTTTGAGTGCTTGGCCCTATCCCCGTCAGGATGGCATTCAAAACATCTTTGAGAGTTCCATTGATAGTTTGCAACTCCTGATGTTCCTGATTCATTGAAGTCTGGTTATGTTCATGACAATCGATACAGGAGAAAGAAGCGAAATTACTGGGAACTGTGTGGCAACTGAGACAATTATTATTCCACTCGTTCCGATGTTGACCGCTATAGATCGGGAAATATTGGACATCGTGATTGAATGTTGATGGTGCCCATGCAGAATTTGTGTGACAATCACTACAAATCGTCGGGAAATGGGGCGCAAGATGATTTGGATTGGTCGCTGAATTATAATCAGCAATATGACAGGAAGAACATTCACTCACCGTTCCCGTGTAAGTAGTCTCGTGACATGCACTGCACACAGGTGTGGAGTGGGCATTTGTCAACGGAAATCCTGTGGTGGTTGAGTGATTAAAAGTTGTTGATACCCAACCTGATGTGTTGTGACATTCAGTACAATTTTGAGAAAAACCTGCAAGAGTGTGGTTTACCCTGTTTGTCAAGTTATAACCTGTCTGATGGCACGAATAACAGTCGTTTGGGGTATTTGGATAACCTGTCGCATGGCACTGGTTACATGTAAGCGTCAAATGGTTACCTGTCAATGGGAACTGTGATGTTGTGTGGTTAAAGGCACCGTTTGCGGTTCCATCCGGATGGCACGCAAAACATTCAGCAGAAGCATAAATATACCCTTGAACCCCCTGATGTTCCTGATTCATCGATGTTTGATCATGTTCATGACAATCGATACATGTAAATGCAGCATAATTAGTCGGGACATTATGGCATGAGCGGCAGTCGTTATTCCATTCGTTTCTATGTTTACCGCTGTTTATCGGGAAATATTGATTATCATGCTCAAATGTAGCCGGAGCCCACCCTGAGCTGGTATGACAGGTCTCGCATGTCTGAGGGAATTGTGCACCAATATGGTTAGGATTTTGGGCAGTTTGATAATCATCAAGATGGCAACCACTGCATTGATTTGGAGTATTTGTAAATCCTGTGGTATGACAGTCTGCACATGAAACCGTAGTGTGTCTTCCTGTTATCGGGAAATTAACAGTTGAATGATCGAATGTGGCAGGAGCCCAACCAACATCTGTGTGACAACTTGAACAGAGTTGAGGGTAATTCCCGGCAACATGATTTGGATTGGTCGATCCTTGGTAATCAGGCATGTGGCATGAAGAACACTCATTTGAAGTTGCCGTATATGAAGTCTGATGACAGTCAACACATGTTTTTCCTGCATGGGAATTTTGGAGCGGAAATCCTGAAGTTGTTGTGTGGTTGAATGTGGTTGTTGCCCATGCTGTGGTGTTATGGCACTGAGTGCAATTCTGAGAAAAACCTGCCAGAGTATGATTTAACTTGTTTGTAAGATTAAAACCTTGTTGATGACAAGTGTAACAGTCGTTTGGGGTATTTGGATAACCTGATGTGTGACAAAGAGCGCAGTCAGTGGTAACATGTGCCCCGGTAAGTGGAAATGGCGATGTCTGATGATTAAATGCACCATTTGCATCACCCGAAGGATGACAAGCATAACAAGCGGAAGATTCCCACCTGTAGCCTTGAATCCCCTGATGTTCACTGTTCATATCATTTTGATTATGTTCATGGCAAGAGGTACAAGTAAATTGAGCGTAACTTGCAGGATTTTTATGACAGTCGCTGCATGCATTCCACTCACCGCGGTGTTGACCGGAGTAGATAGGGAAAAATGGACCATCATGATCAAATTGTGCCGGTTGCCATCCCGATGTTGTATGACATGATTCACAAGTGGATGGGAATGATGCCGCTGTATGATTGGGATTATTTGTGGCGTTGTAATCTGTCTGATGACAGCTTACACAAGTTTTTGGTGTTCCTGTGTATCCTTGTGTGTGACAACTTGAGCACTGAACTGTGGTGTGTTTTCCTGTCAAAGGAAAAGTTGTCAGGTTATGATCAAATTGAGCCGGAACCCATCCATTTATGTTGTGGCAAGTCTGGCATTGTTTTGAAAAATTCCCAAGAACATGATCAGGATTTTTTGCTGCTTCAAAATTTGGTTGATGGCAAGAATAACACTCCCTGGAAAGTCCTGCAAAGCTGCCTTGATTATGACAGTCAAAACAGCTTGGGCGGCTGTGCCCCCCCGTTAAAGGGAAAAATTCGTGGATGATATTTGAACTTCTCCAGTTGACAGCCTTTACATCGTGGCACATCGTACAATCAGTCGAAAATTTACCATTTGGATGATTGGGAACTGCAGTGGCGAAATAATCTTTTGCGTGGCAACTGTAACAATCTGTTTGAACAGGTTCAAACTTACGAACTTCATAATTTTGGTGGCACATACCACAATCTGCTGTCTGGTGAGCACCAAACAAAGGAAACCTGCTTCGTTCATGAAGTGGAAGAATCTCTTTCACCAGCCAGTTATCCGGGGTATGACAAGACTGACAATCATTTGACAGGGTGTTCCCGTGAACAGAAGTATGGCAACTTGAGCAATTAACCGGAGTACCCTCAAATTTGAGCGTTGTGTGACAAGTTTGACAGTCAACTGATGAGTGTTGCCCTTTTAGAGGGAAGTTGGTGATGGAATGGTCAAAATCGAGCTTTTTTGTATCAACAACCCAGTTTTGTGGATTATGACAGGTTCCACAATCCTTCCCCTTCAAATCTCCATGTGGTGACTGGGCAACAATAACATTAAATAATGCCAAAAATGAAATTAAAAGTGACAGGTTGCGCATTTGAAATCTTCGATTTTGTATTTTACAAACATTACGCCGTTCGATTCGGCTTTTTTATGGCATTTTTCACATTCAATAAGTGAATGGGCACCCGTCAGCGAAAAACGGGTATTGTTGTGGTCAAACTTTTCCGGTTTCCAGTTGGAAGTAGTGTGACACTTCAGACAGTCATTTTCACCTGTCGTTTTGAACTGATAATTGTGAACTTCTTTGTGGCAGCTTTCGCAATATGTATTGAGAGAAGCAAATTTTCTTACCGGTGGAGTTACACTTTCATCCTTTTTATGACAGTCATAACATTTTTTCTGTGCATGTTTACCCGTAAGTTTAAACTCTGTTTTTTCATGGTCAAAGCTGTATTTTAACCAGTTTTCAACATTATGGCAACTTGAACAGTTGTTATTCCCATAAATTTAGCTGAAATCTCTTCCCCATGGATATTTTTATGACAGCTTGCACACTCAAAATTATCCTTCTTGAATTTCCACTCTGTTCCTGAATAGTGACAACTTTGGCAAGGTTGCGCAAGATGTGATCCTGCGAGAGGGAACCGCGTTTTTTGATGAAGTTCAAGAGTAAATAACGATGGGGAGAAACCATTCACTGTGTGGCAATCGGAACACTCACCCGATTTACCGGTAGAGATGAACTCACCTTTATGATAATCTTTATGACAATTGGTACAATTTTTATGTTCAGGTTTTGAATTTAGATCGGTTCCATGACACTCGCCACACTTAACAACCCGATGTTGACCCAGCAGTTGAAAACCCGTTTTGTCGTGGTCAAATCCGTTAAGTCTTACATTTTTAAAATTGTCGGTTGAGTGACAGTCGGTACAAACATTGCCAAGTTTTCCATTGTGGATATCTTTATGACAGTTGGTACAGGATGCAAACTGAATTCCTTTAAATACTTTTGAATCTTTACCTGCGAGGTTGGTATTGGTGTGGCATCTGTAACAATCCACTCTTGTATGAGCACCCGTTAGATTAAAATTGGTTTTTGCATGGTTAAAACCCGTTGCAGGTTTAAAAGCACTTTGAGTGTGGCAACCCGTACAATTGTTTCCAAGGGTAGTTTTGTGCACATCTGTATGGCAGCCGAGACAATTCTGCTCCAACCCAAGAAAAGTTCTGCCTGCTCTTTTTTTGGCATTCCCTTTAATGTATTTTGCCTGATGACATCCTGCACAAGAAAGTTGAAGGTGTTTGCCTTGAAGAACATATCCTGCCCTTCCGTGATCAAAACCTTTTTGATTAAAACTCATCAATTTATAGCCTCTACCGTGGTGTTCACTATGGCAGGCATAACACATCTTCCCTTTTGCCTCTCTGGCGTGTAAACCTCTTCCACTGTTAACAAGAGTATTTATCTCAGTATGGCATGAAAGGCACTTGGAATTTTGCACTTCATCGCCTGAAGTGTGGCATTTGTCGCAATTACTCATGCCTTCAAGATTGGCGTGAGCGTTGCTCAGATCACCGGGAGAGAACTGGGCTCTGACGACAACCGATAAAACTAATGAAACAAAAAGGATACGATACACAGGAATCCCGGTTTTGTTGTGCTATTATTTATGGCTTAAAATTGCTTCTCCAAATTTCTTTGTGATCCGCACGCCGGCTTTTTCAAGAAATTTAACCGGCAATTCACCGCCGGCAAAGATATAAACAAGGTCGTTTTCGATTTCGAAAAGGTCTTCGGAATTACCGCCTCTGTTAAGTACCACAGATTCATCTTTTATTTCAACAACATTTGTACTTAACAATAACTGTAACTTACCACTTTGTGAGTAAGAATTTATGTTTTCCAGGTTTTTAGGTTTTATTCGTGAAAATGCTTCCGCACGATAAGATAAATGTACCGTATTACTGCCATGTGCGAGGAGAATAGCGGATTCAATTGCTGAATCCCCGCCACCAACTACTAAAATTTTTTGATTATCTATGTGTTCAGGTTCCAATAAACGATAGAACACTTTTTTCTTGTTTTCGCCCAAAACGCCGAGCTTTCTGGGAGAACCCCTTCTTCCGATTGCCAAAATTACGGAAAAAGAAGTATAATCCCCCTTGTCCGTCGTCACTTTAAAGATTTCACCTTCTTTTACGATTGATTCAACTTTTTCGTTTTCATCAATTTTGATGTTGTTTTTTGAAATAACATCCGACCAGATTGTTATAAGTTCGTCTTTATTTGTTTCAACAAGTTTAACTTTTCCAAGAAGTGGAAGATCCATCGGTGAGGTCATTACTATCTTTGATCTGGGGAAACTGTACACAGTTCCACCAATTGTGTCTTGCTCAAGTGTTTTATATTTTAGACCATATTCCGCACTTTTTAGTGTTGCCGAGATCCCGGCGGGACCGGAGCCAACCACAATCACATCAAATTGGGCTTTGTGGTCCTTTTTGAGCTTCTTATTAAGATAAATTACTGCCTGTTTCCCCTGCTCAACCGCATTTTTTATCAGCCCCATTCCGCCAAGTTCTCCGGCAATAAAGAGCATAGGCACATTTGTTTCAAACTCCTGGCTTACATGCGGAAGGTCAACACCTCTTTTTTCAGTTCCAATGTATAAAGCAATTGCCTGAACAGGACATGCATGAAAACAGGCTCCATGCCCTACACATCTTGAAGCATTTACTGTTGTTGCCCTGCCGTTTACTATCGCAAGGATGTCTTTTTCAGGGCAGGCTTCAATACAAGCACCACTTCCGATACAAATATTTTCATTAACAAACGGGTGGAGAGAGACGGGTTCGAAGAGACCGAGGTTTTTTGCTTCCTCGATTTTCTTGACATTTTTTTTTGAGGTTCTGCTTTTCCCTCTAAGGTAAAAAAACAGGACTATAGATATGAGAAGAAGGGCGAATATGTATCCGCCCGTTTCTTCCAGAAAAACTTCATCCACTTTTTATTTTGCCAGTTCTTTCTCCGCAAGTTCGGCTCCGGGAGTACCGGGGAAATCTTTTACAAGTTTCTGCCATGTGGCTTTGGCTTTGGCAACATCTCCCTTTTCACGCTCGATAAAACCAAGGTAAAAAATAGCTTCTGAATTTTTTGGATCAACTTTAATCGCCCGGTTAATTGTCTCCAATGCTTTATCCAGCTCTTTCTTTTGGTAATAGAGACTGCTTAAAGCTATGAGAACCTCTACATTGTTGGGGTTGATTTTTAAATACCTGGTGTATCCATCGATGGCTTTGTCAGGCTTATGAGCCATTCCCATAAATTCGGCATATTCCAACAATTTTGCCGGATCGTTTGGGTTATCGTTTGCAGCTTTTTCGAGTTGTGCCATCTTCTCAAGTATATCTGCTTTTACATTTCCCGATCCGGGTTCACCTGCGGCTCCACTGCCCATTCCCTCGTGTGTCCCGTCCTGGGGCATCTGTGCGCCATCTCCAATTGGTGGTGGATCCTGCTTTTTTGTGCCACTCAAAGTTGAAAAAATAACAACTCCGGCAACAGCAAAAACAAGTATGATGATATACACATAAACTTTATTGAACTTCATGTAATTCTCCTAAAAAATCCATCCCGCTCCATAATAAACTGTCACAGCTACATGGATCAGCATTATTATAAACATCGTGATGGCAAATGGTAAATGAAATATATGCCAATACTTAAAAAGTTTGTGCATCGATCTTAAAATTCTGTTTTTTCGGTCAAGAGAAATTTTCTCTTTTGCAGCGGATAATATCTCTTTTACAAGCTTTTTATCGGTCACTCCCGAGTTTTTTAATCTTTCCCGGAGTGAATTTAATGAATTTCTGATTAAAAACCAGTCGCTAAATATAGTCAGTAAACTCGACCATGTTCCTGTGCCTTTTGTGTCACCTGATGCACCTGCTTTCTCAATTTCATCCATTATCGCCTGATCAAGATTAAACTTCTCCTGAAGCATCAAAGTGTTTTCTTTCTGCATCCTGGCAATCTCCTGCGAGTCAAGTTCATTTCCCTTGATTGACCGGGGTATTTTTGTATAAATGAACCTGCCTGCAACTCCCGAGACAACCACTGCCGTCATCGACCAAAACGAAATGGAAACGATTCCCCCAAACTTAAATGCAGTGTGGTATAATACAAATATGGGACCAACAACGCACAGAAAGATATGAAATTCGAGCCAGTGTTTTAATATTCCCCATCTGAAAAACATCCGGGCTCTTTTCCTGATCATATAGGTTGAAACCCCTATAATCATCATCAGTGTACCTGCTATTCCAAGTGCATGACCAAGATATCCCTTCGGTTCAAGAATTATGTGTGCCTCACTGTGATAACCCAGTTTTTTTTGATATCTGGGGATTTCATCAATCTGAGAAGGACGCCAAAGAAGATCGGCCTCTGTGTGCGGTCTCGCCTCTTTTGGTGCTGCATAATAGTCCCTGCCGTTGAAATACAGAAGAACTGTTGAAGTAATCCCAACAATGAAAAAAAGGGATATATAGATAGCATGTGAAAATTTACTCAATTAAATTCCTTTTGCCATCAAAAATGACTTGACTCAATAAGATTAGATTTCCACTTCAATAAGTGTACGGGATTTGGTTGATTTTGCAATTTTAAGCGACTCAAGTTTCCTGTTCAGAAGGCTGAGCCTCTCGTTACCGGCATCATCAAAATCGTCGAATGCCTCTTCAGACTCAAATTCAAAAATCTCACGGAACTTGTTCGATTTTCCCTTCTCTTCGAGAAGTGAATAATTTAACAGTCCTTCAGTTTTAATCAATGATTTGTATTCTTTAATTGAATCCAGATACTCGCCCCGCTTGTTTGGATCGATCTCATAAGATACAAAAAACAAAATCTTTGCCATTTCTACTCCTTATATTTACAGTTCAACGGTACCACGAAAGTTTATTTCGGCAGGACCGGTTAAACTAAGGTTTTCCAGTTTATTATCTAAAATTTCAAAATTTATTATTAAAGTATCACCACTTTTTGTCAGAAGTTTTACAGGTGGAATTACCTTCCCAAGAGCGAACATCACAATTGCAGCCGCAGTTGATCCAGTTCCACACGCATCTGTTTCCCCCTCAACCCCCCGTTCCCAGGTTCTGATAATCAGATTATGTTCATCCACGGTTTTTATAAAATTTACATTTAGCCCCTGTGGAGCAAAATCAGGATGACACCGCAATTCCCTCCCTAACCCGTCAACAGGAAAACCGGTAAAGTCGCTGAAGGTTTTGCCCGGATAACGGTGGTCAACAGGGACATCATTGATATCCACTATCAAATGTGGTGAACCTGTGTCACAAAAATGTGCTGTGAAAAGGCTGTTGTGTGCCTTTATCTTAAATCCTTTTTTTAATCGAGCGGGTCTGTTAAGGTGAAAAACAGGCTCTCCTCCGTTCGGGAGCTCCCCACGATATATTTTTTCACCAAATTGGAATCTTACCTCGCCGTCACGGTCCATCCCTTGCTCAAATGCGTACTTGATTATGCACCTTGCGCCATTACCACAAAGTGACCCGTTGCTTCCATCTGCATTATAAAAATCAACAAAAAAACCGGCATCTTGGGCCGGATATAAAATGAGTAAACCATCTGCACCAATACCTTTTCTACGGTCGCATAGATGAATTACCTCCTCACGGGAAAACGATTCCTCGCCTCTGGAAATCAGGTCGATTAGTATAAAATCGTTGCCGGCACCATTAACTTTACAAAAATTAAAATATCTCATTCATATAATTTATGTTTTATCAATTTTATAGACAATTTAATTAACCCCTTTTCCCCATTTTTTTGGATAAAAGGCATAATAAAAGTTTATTCAATTTCCGGGAATTACATTTTTTACTAATATTTTTGAGATATAATGCACAAATTTTTCGCTTTAAATTGCTTAAGTTTGCACTATTAAACATTCAACAACTATATAGTAAGGAAAAAATATGAGAAAAGCACTGCTTGTGATGCTTGCTCTTGTTATTTACTCTGCGGGATCGATAACAATTGCACAAAGTCTCAGCACCAAAGTACATTTTGGTGTAGAAGGAAATGCTATTATTCCTATGAATGAGTTTACCGAAACCTCGATTAATGGTGGTTTTAGAGGCTTCTTCAGATATGGATTTAATGACACCTGGAGACTTGAATTCGGTGCCGGTTATGTTAAGTATGCCGGAAAAGATTTCAGATTAACCGAATACGAAACCGATGTGGTGCCCATAGATTTAAGACTATTGTGGTATCCTTTTGGATTCGAGCAGTTTTCGCCATACCTTTATGTTGGTGGTGGTGCATTACATTATAATGTAATAAAAGACCCTGATTCAAGAAAATTCCAGAATCCTGTAAAATCAGTAGAAGGAACAGGTTGGACCGGACTTGGAGTTGGCGGTTTTGGTGTTGATTATGCCGTTTCAGAAAATATCCAGGTTGGTCTTACCGGTGGATTCAATTATTCTTTTACAGATAACCTCAATCATTATAGAGACGGCGATCCAAAAGATACTTATGTTAATGGCGGTCTCCACATTATCTTCGGTGGAACCAATACCAACAAAGATTCTGACGGCGACGGACTTTTGGACAAAGATGAAATCTATGTTTACAAAACCGACCCTAACAAAGCTGACACCGATGGTGACGGACTTAGCGATGGCGACGAAGTTTTGAAACATAAAACAAACCCACTCGTTGCTGATACTGATGGCGACGGACTTAATGACGGCGAAGAATTGTTAAAATTCAACACCAATCCTCTTAAAGCTGACACCGATGGTGATGGTTTGAAGGATGGAGAAGAGGTTCTTAAACATAAAACTGATCCTCTTAAAGCCGACACTGATGGTGACAAACTTAATGACTTTGATGAAGTTACCAAATACAACACCAATCCTCTTAAAGTTGACACCGATGGCGATACTCTCTCTGATTATGATGAGGTTATGACCCACAAAACCAATCCATTAAAAGCTGATACAGATGGTGATGGCATCAACGATGCTGACGAATTAAAACAGTATAAAACCGATCCTCTTAAAGCTGACACCGATGGTGATAAACTTGAAGATGGTAAAGAAGTTAGTCAGTTCAAAACCGATCCTCTCAAAATGGATACCGACGGTGATGGACTTAATGACTTTGAAGAATTAATGAACTACAAAACCAATCCTCTCCTTGCTGATACCGATGCCGGTTCAGTAAACGATAAAGTCGAAGTTGACAGAGGTACTGATCCTCTCGATGCTGGCGATGATGTGATTAAAATGAATGTTCCAATGGTTCTTGATGGAATCGTTTTTGAAACAGGAAGTGCTAAAATTTCACCTGCTTCTGAAGCCACTCTTAACAAAGCATTTAAAACTCTTACCGCCTACACTGAAATTTCAGTCGAAATTCAGGGACATACAGATAATGTTGGTTCCAGAGCTTTCAATATGAAACTTTCACAGGAAAGAGCTGAATCAGTAATGAACTGGATGATCGAAAAAGGTATTTCCAGAAGCAGAATGACTGCTAAAGGATTTGGCCCCGATAAACCAATGGTTCCAAACGATTCTGATGCCAACAAACAGAAAAACAGAAGAATTGAGTTCGTAAGAACTAAATAAGTATCAGGTATTAATTATCAGGTATTAATTATTAATTATTAACCGCTTAATTAGACCTGTTCCAAAATTAAAAAGGCTGTCCAAATCGGGCAGCCTTTTTTATTTATTTTCAACATTTAAGATATCTTTAACAATACCACTTCATAGAGTATCCGATTAACTCCCGCTCCCGAGCGCCAATTAATACCTGATAATAATTAATAATTATAACTATCCTCGTCTTTTCATTATTGCATGTTCATACATCTTTTCGTAGTGGCGGGCAGATTGTTTCCATGAATAGTTTTGGATCATTCCGTTATAGATTATCTGACTCCAGACACTTTTTTGATGGTAACATTTAAGTGCTCTCTCAAGACTCGAGACTAATGCCTGACCCGTATAATCGTAGAAACTGAAACCGTTTCCGGCGAAAGAACCATGATGACGGCTTTCATCCCAATCGACAACAGTGTCAGCCAAACCACCGGTTCTTCTGACAACAGGCACAGTTCCATATTTTAGGCTGTAAATCTGGTTTAACCCACAAGGTTCATATTTTGAAGGCATCAGGAAGATGTCACTCGCTGCTTCAATCAAGTGGGCGGCTCGTTCATCTTTTGCGTTCAGAAATGAAACTTTTTCAGGGTAGGTCTGAGCCAGATAACGGAACAGTTCTTCATATTTGTATTCACCACTCCCGAGAATAACCCACTGTGCATTAAATTTCATCAGGTCGTTGATGGAATCAGCAATAAGATCAAAACCTTTTTGACTCACTAAGCGAGAGATTATTCCAATCAGTGGAACATTTGGGTGATAAGGTTGTCCCGTTTTTGAAAGAAGATATTTTTTATTTTCGTATTTACCCGACAAATCTTCTTTAGTGTAGGCGTAAGGAATTAACTCATCTTTATCAGTATTCCAGACCGAATAATCCACTCCATTAAGTATCCCCCAAAAATCATTAATTCTGTAATGTAATACTCCCTCAAGCCCTTCTCCATACTCTGAAGTGGTTATTTCCATGGCATAAGTTGGACTTACAGTATTGATCGCATCTGCATACATCAAACCTGCTTTTAAGAAACAGACTGATCCCCACACTTCGATGGGACTGTTGTCGAAAAAGAGGTCTTTCCGCAATTCAGCTTTTCCCAGCGTCTCTTTGGGAAACCTCCCTTGATAGCCAATGTTGTGGATTGAAATAACTGTCGCTACCCGGTCATAAAAACGATCCCAGTTATAATTGTCTTTAATCATAAGGGGTAACAGCGCCGTGGGCCAGTCGTTAACATTGATAACATCCGGTGCCCACTGCAATCTTTGAAGAGCTTCGATCACCGATTTGGTGAAATGGATAAATCTTTCATCTTCATCTGCATGATCGGTGTAGATCAAAGGTTTACCATCATGCCCCCATCTTTCGAAATACCAGGGACAATCAACAAAATAGATCTCCACTCTGGAATCTGCCATCATGGATTTAAATACACGGGTATTATGCACCTGACCGGCAACTCTGATCGGCATTTCACCAATCTCGGATGAGTATTCGAGATGAATCCCTTCAAAGTTGATGGCAGAATATTTTGGGATAAAAACTTTAACTGAATGCCCTAATTTTTGAAGGGCTTTTGGCAGTGCACCGGAGACATCCCCCAGTCCCCCGGCTTTTGCGTATGGGAACACCTCGGATGAAACAAAAGCAATTCGCATTATCTGTCCAATTTTAATTTTGCTGAATAAAGCGGGCTACCCGCTCTGATGTTTTGTAAGCGTTTAGAATGGAATCCCCGATGGAGACCCCACCGGAAAAATTACCCGATATAAAGATACCGCTATTTTCTTTCTCAAATTTTTCGATTTTGTCTTTTAATTGGAAATACTCACCGCCATATTGCGGTACACCCTTTTTCCAACTCTTTGCAGTAACAAACACAGGTTTGTCTTTTGCCTTAAATATCTCAGAAAGAGTGGCTATTGCCTTTTTATTGATCTCTTTCTGATCAATTGCAGTAAGGTCGCCGTTTCGATTTCCTCCCATCATCACCGAGAAGAGGTGACGATCTCCTGGACATCTACCTTCAAACAGTCCGGAAACATGAGTAATATTTAACACTTCCCTGTTCTCTATTGCGGGAATTAAAACGGTGTAACCTTTGGTAGAGATTTCAAGATCTTGTTTCAAATATGAAACATAAACCTGGGTGAGGGGTGCATATTCAACTTTATCAAGTGTCTCCGCAAGAGAATTGTCAATGTCAACTATTGCGTCGGAAAGGACACCCGCAGGAAGTGTGGATATTACAAAATCAAACAACTCTACCCGGGTATCCCCTTTTTTGTTGACTAAAAGTTCAAACTGCTCCCCTTTATGGGAAATTTTTAGAATATCATGTAGATAGTTGATTCTTAAATTTAAATTTGAAGCGAGAGATTCTGTAAGTTGGCTCATTCCTTGTTTGAAACTGAAAAGTCTTCCACTCCCCTCAAGTTCATCCCTCTTTTTTTGCTCAAATGGAGCTTTTTTAAACCCCTTGATTATGCTGCCATAATCCTGCTCAAGCTTAAATAACTTCGGGTATGCTGCTTTAATGTTCAATTTTTTTGGATCACCGGCATAAACTTCTGCAGAAAAGGGCTCAATTACATAGTCAAGAAACTCTTTACCGAGTCTTTTTTTCACAAATTCAGCAACACTTACTTCTTCACCTCTTGATGTCCGGGGAAGAAATGGCTCAAAAAAGAACCTCAGTTTTGTCTTGTAGGTGAAGAGCGGGAATTTTAAAAGATTATTTGGATTCATTGACAGATCATAAATCCTGCCTCCTATGTAAGCCTGCTTCAAGTTTGCTTTTTCGCCTGCATACAAAAAAGAATCCCGAAGACCAAGCTCATCCACCAGTTCAGGAATCAACGATGTTGTCTCTATTCCGGAGATAATTCCTTTGTCGAGAAGATAATCATTTTTCTTCTCTGTGTCGATAAGACCACCTGCTCTGCCACTTTTTTCATATACATTTACAGTAAAGCCCTTCCTCTTTAAATAGTAGGCGACACTTAAACCTGATATACCGGCTCCCAATACTGCTATTTTCTTCTCTTGCATTCAATTTTTGTCAGTTTAATCAATAAAATTACAAATTTAAATTAATTCTGTTTTTTCTCTTGTTTTAAAAAAATTATATCTCTAATTTAGAGAACTTAATCCATAATATTTTAAGAATACTCTTTAAATTTAAAGAAAAGTGGAATGCAATACTATAACACAGAAAACATTGGCGAAGAATGGCTGACATACTTTGAAAAAAGTGACTATTTGGCCACACCGTCCTACGCCGAGACGGTAGAATATTTCCGCAATTTAGCGGAGAAATCTCCTTATGCAAAGCTTGTTACTTTTGGAGTTTCACACCAAAACAGAAATATTGTTTGTTTGGTTGTTTCTGAAACGAAAGAATTCACTCCAAAAAGAACCAGGAAAAGTCCTAAAGCTATTGTACTGCTGAATAATGGAATTCACGCAGGCGAAATTGAAGGCAAGGATGCCTCAATGATGCTGTTACGTGATATTTTGATCACAAGGGAAAAAGAGTATCTACTCGAAAATTTGTCAATTCTTGTGGTTCCTGTACTTAATGTTGATGGTCATGAAAGAATGAGCCATTTCAACCGTCCAAATCAGAATGGGCCTCTCAAACAAGGATGGAGAACAAACGCCCTGAATCTGAACCTTAATCGTGATTTTATGAAAGCCGACAGTGCTGAAATAAAATCATTTTTAAGACTTTATGCAGGTTGGGCTCCCGATCTTCTGATTGATTCCCACACAACAAACGGGATGGATTATCAGTATAACCTGACTTACGGAATGGAAAAACATCAAAACCTCGAAAGAAGACTTTCGATCTGGGGTAATGAAGTGTTCCTTCCTAATGTAATTGATGCCGTTGAAAGGGAAGGTTATGTTACTGCTCCATACATCGATAAGGTGGGCACTACGATTGAAGAAGGTATCAAAACCTGGTCGTATGAACCAAGATTCTCAACCGGTTACGCCGCCCTTCAAAACAGATTGGCGCTTTTAGTGGAAACTCATTCGCTTAAACCTTACAAAGAAAGAGTTTACGCAACCAAATGTATAATGACCGAATCTCTTGAGTTCATTAACAATAATCATAAAGAACTGAAAGACCTCAGTCGCTTCGCCGACAGAAGATCGATTCAAAAATTCTTTATGGAGAAAAAAAGATTTCCGATTCAGCTCACAGGCAATGAAGAGAGTGAAAATATCGTCTTCAAAGGCTTCAAGAGCGAAGTAAGAGAAAGTGAAATAACCGGCGGACCAATTGTTGGTTATACCGAAGAGCCAAACGATATCGAGATTCCATTATTTAACAAAATGGAAATCACGAAAACTGTTAAGGTTCCGGACGCTTATCTCATTCCTGCGGAACACAAATGGTTGCCAAGAATTCTAAAACTTCACGGCATCATTTTTAAACATCTCGATAAAGAACTTGAACTTGAAGTGGAAAAATACCGCTTCTCTAATGTGGAATTTGCTACCAAACCATATGAAGGCAAGTTCAGAGCCACTTTTGATGTAACTCCTTTCACAGAAAAAGTTACAGTACCGCCCGGCACTTTCTTTATCCCTGTAAATCAGAGAACCATTAGAGTTATCCTTAATTTGCTTGAACCTCTTGCTCCTGATTCAATTGCAAGCTGGGGATATTTTAATGCTCTGTTCGAGAAAAAGGAATATGCTGAAGACTTCGTTTTTGAGCCAATCGCTGCGAAAATGATGGAAGAAGATCCACATCTGAGAGAAGATTTTTATTTCAACATCGAAGAAGATGAAGAATTTAAGAATGATCCTGCTGCAAGGCTCGATTTCTTCTACAAAAAATCTCCTTTCCACGATAACAGTGAAATGGTTTACCCCGTAATGAAAGTTTACGACGGAAAACGCTATTTCAACTACTTCGACAGATTCAGATAATTCCTGTCTCTTTAAAATTCAAAAAGCTGTCACCTGCAAAGATGACAGCTTTTTTTTTCAGGCAGTCACAGAAGTTTTTCCTCTCCTCTTAAATTCTATTCCCTTGCAATTAATCAGATCACATAAATTTTTTCTATTTTTAGTGTTTGGTAATCATTAATTTTGGAAATTATCGCTTGGTGAGTGCCCTAAAATTTGGTTTATACACACTTTCTCTCCTTATTCTGTTTTCTTTCTTCGGCTCAGTATCGCAGCATAAAAGTTTGGAAATGGCGGGGGGTATTGTGTTCTCCGGAAATCATCAGCGACCCGTAGTAAACCCCGAAAGAGCCATAAAGCTAAATACAAACAAAATCTCTTCGCTACAAATCACAAAAAATGAACTACTTGATCTCAATTCAATCTATTCAATTTCCTTCACAGTATCCTTCTGCTATAATTTTGCCTCGGGTAATTTATTAACTGTTCAAAACCCTGCTTATAATTTAAATCTCAAATATACTGCTATAAAAAACAGTGATACAATATTCTTAAAACTAACCCTTAAAAACAAACGAGTTGGCTTGGAATTTCCTTTTAATAAAAGTGAAATTTTTGAAAGCAACCTGTTTAACATCAAAGTTGGCGTTAATGAATCACAAGGGATAATCTCCTTAGCCATTAATGGTCAAAAGAAGACATCTAAGATTTCTCCATTTACCACAAGTGATGAATCAGAACTTTTTATGGGAGCTTTCCCCGGCGGGAACGAGTGCGCTCCAATGGTTCTCAAAGATTTGTTAATTCACATAGACGGTAAATTGGAACACAGATATATTTTTAATGAAATGGAAGGGGATGTTGCATACGACTCGGAAGGAAGTCTTGATGCTTTTGCGACTAACCATCAATGGTTGATTAACCACCACTTCTTTTGGAATTATCACGATTCAATCTCGTTTGCGAAACAGGAATTTAGCAGGCTTTGGACGAATCCTTATACCAATGAACTGGGGATTATTACTAATAAGGGGATGGGGATTTATTCTTTTAAGGATGGCAGCCTCAGTCAAAATAAATATTTGGAACAGTACAAGGTAATGGTTTCGATAGGGGGATTCCCTAATCATGATTTGTTAGTTGGTTATTGTTCAGCTTTTCCTGATGACGAAGTGGCTGTTTTTGACTTCAAGAAAGGGAAACTGACAGGGAGATTAACCAAAAACACAGATGAGGGTTATGTTTATGGCAGTATAAATTTTGTTGACAGTTGGGATAAATCGGTTTACTCATTCTGTGGATATGGCTGGTATAAAACAAGAAATCAACTGACAAAATTTAATATAAACACAAAAAAATGGGAAGAACAGAAAGTGACGGGTGATTTCTTCCCTGCGAGGTATATGCAAGCTGTGTTGCCTTCTCCTGAGCGGGATGTTTATTACATTTTAGGAGGATATGGGAACAAATCCGGAAATCAAAAAGACGGCTTTTATAACCTTTGGGATCTGCATAAACTTGACCTCAAAACCCTCACAAACACCAAAATTTACGATTGGGGAAAAAAGGATAAATATCATGTATTTTATCAAGCTTTGTGGGCAGACAGTAATAGGAGTGGCATCTACACTTTAGTTCAATCGACTGAAGAAAAAGTTATTACCCAAAATCTGGCAAGAGTAGTGTTTGGGGATACTGCTTTGATCCTGGTTGGAGACACAGGAAGCATCGCTTCACACCGTCCCTTATCAGGAAGTTTTTTAATCGATTACTCGATGAATAAGTTTTTTTCCGTTTTAACCACCGAATACGACTCAACAGTTACAATACATCTTTTTTCTGTTAAAACCCCAATTCTCTCCGAAATGGAATATAAAGAATTATATGCAACTTCGCCTCATGGGGTTAGAAGTAGAAGACTTGAATGGTCACGGTGGGGAATTGCTCTCGCAGCTTTTCTACTATTTCCTGCTGCATCTGTCTATATATTCAAATACAGAAAAAAGCAAAAATCAAAATTTCCAATACGAATTGAGCATCAGAAATTGGAGCTACTTGAAACAGTTAAAGAACCGGAAAAATATTTAATTACTCTGTTTGGCGGTCTAAAGATATTTGATTCAAATGGTTTAGATGTTGCAAAACAGTTAACGCCAAAACAGTATGAGACAATTTCACTGATTGCTTATTATAGTTACAAGGGTGTTAAGAAAATCGGGATTGAATTCGATCAGATCGATAAAATTATTTGGCACGATACAGTTGAAACAGTCTAAACACGCCCCAAAAGGCCGCTTTAAAGGGAGTGGATGGCATTTCTTTAATAGTTAATGACACTTCTGTGGAGTTATCTTTAAAACTTTGTGATGAGATTTATTTTTTTTCTACTTAAACGATATTTTTCGAACAAAGAGAAAATCAGCGATGAAGAATCATTTAATAATTTTTTGAAAATTGTCAGAAGAGGGAAATTTCTGGAGAACCTCTATTCCGAATGGGCTGAAGGAATTAAAAGGGAAGAGGAACTTGAGATAATAAAAATCATCTCACTCTTTTTGAATAAAATGTTCTCTGAAGGTAAATACGAAAAATGGAGACAATACCGTCCCTAAACAGAATCTCTTGGCAGGCATTCAATTGCCTTGGAAGTTTATAACAACTTCTGCAATAAATATCTATCATTTTTTGGTGAAAAATTCCCAATTACTTTCAATGATTTGTTAAAAAATTAACCGTTTTCTTCCAGTGAAAAATAAATCCTACTTCCTGAAAATTTTTGCCATTTTGGTCATCGGACTTGTATCTACCCTCCCGTCAGTTGGTTTTGGGCAGCAATTCGATACAAATTATTTGGGAGGTCTGGTTTTTTCAGGCAATCATAAATTCCCCATCAGCCCCTACAAAACAAAGGATGGCGACAAACTCAAAGAGAAAACCAAACTACTTCTGACAAATGAAAAACAAATCAATCTTAAAGGGAATTACTCAATTTCATTTAAAACAGCCTTTTGGTATAATTTCTCTCACGGATCTATTTTTAGGATAAGCAATAAACACTACTCAATAAAATTCCTCTTTGATCACCATCCCGATTCTTCAAATATTAATCTGTCACTTGCATTTAACAATGAATCCACACCTGTCACCTTTCGCTTCAAAAGAAGTGAAATCTACGATGGGAAGTGGTTTGAATGTCAGTTTGACATTGATGAATTCAAAGGAATAATAAAAGGAAAAATCAACGGAGTATCAAAAGAATTCAAAACAAAATCGTTTTACTGGCAGGAAGGCAGTGATATAGCTTTTGGTGCGGAGGGAATTACAAAAGATTGTGCTCCGATGATTTTAAAAGACCTTGGAATATCAATTGATGGGAAACTTGAGCACCACTACCTGTTTACAGAAATGGAGGGAAATACAGCTTATGATTCTGAAGGTAATCTTGACGCACTTGTTACCAATCACGAATGGTTGATTAACCAACATTATTTCCCTCACGAAAAAGATTCTTTTTATGTGAATTCTACAGCCATCCTTGCCTTTTCGCTCCACAAGACACAAAATGAGCTGATAATAAAGCTCGCAGATACAATTAAGATTTACGATTTATCCTTCCACACATTTAGTTACATCCCGATAAATCCCATACTTAACAATAATTTACCGGTCGAATCTTTTCTTAACACTGAAAATTGGGATTCATCTTCTTTCGTTAAAGAGGATAAGCGAAACAAATTGCGTTATTTCCTACATAAATATGGGGGGAAAGACAGCACTTTAATTAAGATATCATTTGTCCGTATTCCCACTCTGACAGCACCTCAGTATAACGACCTTTATGAGAACTCGCCCACGATAAACCGACCCAGAAAAAAAAACCCTTTTTTGGGGTTCTTTTTCCGGGGTTGGGATTTTTGTTTTTCTTTTCTTCGGATATTTTGTTGTTTGGGCTTTGGCGGTTTGGAATTATGATTTTGCTCTTCTTCGGATATTTCGGAAAATTAACTATGAAACGGAGAAGGGAATTTTGGGCAAAGGAGAGGGAAGACTTTGAAAGACAGATAATAATCAAAGATTATCCAAAAACAAATTACCTTTCAATTTTTGTAAGTTTAAGATTGTTGACAAAGATGGCGTTAACCATGCTGAAAAGCTATCTCCGAAATTAGAAGAATTGCTGGCGATGATAGTTTTTTACAATGTTACAGATAAAAACAGTCAAACAAAAGGTGTAAATTTTAAGTTGCTCCAAGAGATTTTTTGGTACAATATCAAAAGTGAAAACATAAAAAACAACCGAAATGTGGCATTTGCAAGAATTCGTAAGGTTCTTGAAGAATTTAATGGTTTGACTCTCTCTGTGAGGAAAAATGAAGTGAGCCTGGATTGCTCCCGTGAGATATCCAATAAAGTTGAAGAATATTTGAAACTTGTGGACTTCTTGAACCTCCCTGAAACATCAGGAGGGCGTAAACGACTTACACCCCGGAGCGCCCCCCGCCCCCCCGAAGCATCTTAAGATCAAAAGTTTTCCCCTTTTTTTGGAAGTTCTCCTTACCCCCCCAAATGGGGGATTCCAACCCCCCCCCCCCGGAGCCCGCCTTTTTTTTTTTCCCCCCCCCCCCCCCCCCCCCCCAATAAAATATAAGAACAGGCCCCCCCCCCCCCCCCCGGTGAACCCTCCCCCGGGGTTTTTTAAAACCCTTTTTGGGGGGGGCCCCCCCCAAATGTATAAACGAAGAATCCCCTTTAGTAGGAATTACTGGAGAACTGAGGCCTCGGATATGTCTGATTTTGATCCAACTACTTCCACAGATTCAGATAATTCCTGTCTCTTTAAAATTCAAAAAGCTGTCACCTGCAAAGATGACAGCTTTTTTTGTATGAATTCCGGCGGTCGGGGATTCAAGACTTTTTTTTTTCCTCTCAATAAGTCTTCTTATTTTCTCTGAATTCATTTTATCTGCTCTATATTTTACAATGATCTTATCATCTTCATATTTTAGATCATTAACTTTTGCGAGGTTGTGAATCGAGGAAACAACCCCTGATTGGGCATAAGTAAGTTCAATGGTTTCATCACCAAACTTTTCTTCGATTACATCCTTCACCATGTTTTTAAGTTCCTCGATCCTGAATCCTCTTATCGCAGAAACTATTACCACATTTTCATATTTCCGGGTGACATGTTCAATCACATCCTTGTCCTCAAGAATATCAACTTTGTTAAAGACATGCAAGATCACTTTGTCTTCAAATTTTAATTCTTTTAAGGTTTGGTTCACCACACTAATATGATCTTCATAAAAAGGATGTGTGATATCAATTATATGGAGCAAAATATCGGCGTCCCTTACTTCGTTCAGTGTGCTCTTAAACGATGCCACAAGATGAGCCGGAAGTTTTCTGATGAACCCGACAGTATCACTAAGTAGCGCTGAATGGGCTTTATCAACCTGAAAAACTCTTGTGGTTGAATCAAGTGTTGCAAAAAGTTTATCTTCGGCAAACACATCAGACTCAGTAAGCAGATTAAATATCGTGGATTTACCGGCATTGGTGTAACCAACAAGAGATATTTTGATTTTATCTTTACGGTTTTTGGTCTGGGTTTCTCTGTTCGACTCAATTTCCTTCAATTTCTCAGAAAGCATGGCAATTCGATCACGGATGATACGACGATCTGTTTCGATCTGTGTTTCACCCGGTCCTTTGGTACCAACCCCTCCATATTGCTTTGAAAGGTGTGTCCAGGCTCTTGTAAGGCGGGGAAGCATATATTTCAACTGTGCCAGCTCAACCTGCGTCCTTGCCTCTTTGGTGCGTGCCCTTGAAGCGAAAATATCGAGTATGAGTCCACTTCTGTCGATCACCTTTTTATCGAAAAGGTTACTGAGATTACGAACCTGAATCATGGAAAGATCGTCATCAAAAACTATCAGATCAATCTCATTGGGTTCTATCAGGTCAAGAATCTCATGGGCTTTCCCTTTTCCGACATAAAAAGCTGAATCAAGCCGTTGCCTGTCCTGCTGAATCTTTATTACAGTTTCACCACCGGCAGTCGCCAAAAGTTCTTCCAACTCGTCAATATGTTCTTGAGCCGTTTCCCGCGGTGTCTGCCCTATGCGTACACCAACCAGGATCGCCCGCTCAATCTTCGTTTGTTTAATATCTATCAATTTTTTCTTTCTTAAAGCTTTTAAAACCACACAGGGTTTTGAGTTAAACCGCAAAGCTCGCGAAGAACACAAAGGGAGAGAATTAAAATATCTCACTTCGCGAAAATCTGTCTAATCTGCGTGTATCCGCTTCCCATTCCTTCTCTCACGGTTGTTAATTTTTCCGACGGCAATCGGGACGATTACCACTCCTCACTCTTACGGCCAAAATCTTCGTCCCAAAAAAATCCGTGGAAATCTGTGTATAATCCGTGAAATCCGTGTTACTATTTCCTTAACAATGATCCAACCGAATTACTTCAGTAGCAACATCTTACCCGTGGCAGTTTTCCCCATTCCCTGCAAACGGTAAAAATAGACGCCTGATGGATAGCCATTCCCTGAAAATTGAGCCGAATATTTCCCCGGTTCAAACTCGCCATTCAACAGGTTTGCCACTAATTCTCCATTTATATTGAATACACTTAATGTATAGTCCCCCTTCACTCCAACAGCAAATTCTATCTTTGTTGACGGATTAAATGGATTGGGGTAATTACCTTTTAACTGAAAATCGAGCCGGGTAGTTTCATTGTCCTTGATTCCTGTAAGAATAGACACATCCAGAGCAAAAATCGACCTCCCATGAGTTCCGGCATAAAGCATCTGAGTGGGGGCATGATATACAAGATCAAACACCGGCGAATTGGGAAGTCCCGTTCCTGCAACATACCAGGTGGCACCAAGATTTTTGGTAAAAAATACACCCACATCAGTTCCCACAAACAAAACAGAATCTCTCTCCTGATCGATAATCAGGGAATTGACGGGAACATCGGGAAGATTCCCTGATATATCGTTCCAGCTTTCGCCAAAATTTGTTGACATAAAAACATGTGGATTTGTCAGATCACGATTATAACCACTAAGTGTAACAAAAATCTCATTTGGATTAACCTGATCCACAACAACATCAGTTACACTTCTGTTTGGAAGAGCGCCTGTTCTGTTATTCCAGGTGGTTCCCCAATCGGTGGATACATAAACAGAACCGTCATTGGCACCTGTAACGAGTACACGCGAATTCCCAAATTGTGCTGCTGAAACCGCAGTAATCGTTCCAAGAACACCGTTTGCTCCCTTGGTTAGATCCTGACTTATGGAGGTCCAGGTGTCTCCTTTATTTGTCGATTTATGTAATTTGTAACTTCCAAAATAGACAGTTTGCGGGGTAACAGGATCAAGGATATAGGGTGATGACCAGTTTGACCTGCTTAGATCAATTCCATCAGTAATCCCCATAAAACCAAATCCGCCATCGTCACTTCTGCCCAAACCACCATTCTGAGAACATGCATAAATTATTTGTGAATTTGTTGGATCAACTTTGCAATGGAACCCATCGCCACCATAAATCTCTTCCCAATTGTCGATACCGCCACTTCGGGTCATGATGGTTCCGTTGTCCTGTGTTCCCCCAAGTACTCGAGCAGGATTTAAGTAATCCACCTCCATAGCATAAAACTGTGAAATCGGAAGGTCTTTTAGTTTATACCAGCTGTCCCTTCCCTGCCAGGTTTTGAATACACCGCCGTCATTTCCAACTATTATGTTATTGGTATTATATGGATTTATCCAAAGGGTGTGATGATCGGGATGTTGCATATCCCATGTCCAGGATGAGTAAGCATTGGTAATGTTTGCCCATGAAGTGCCACCATTCGAGGAATAGAGAACATCAATTTCACCAAGATATACCTTGTTGGGATTGTCGGGTGCTACGTCTAATTGACCAAAATACCAGCCAAAAGATGAAAACTCACCGGGAAGTATCCCATCCTGCATTCTGGTGAAACTTGCTCCCTTATCAGTCGATTTATAAAATCCGAAAAATTTATGGTCGTTTCCATTCGCATTTGTGGATGATTTATAAAGAACATACACAATATTTGGATCAGATGGCGCTACAGCAATACTTATTCTGCCCAGGCGATTGTTGTTTATAGGCAATCCTGTAATATTTTTTGACCATGTTGCGCCACCATCAGTGGATCTGTAAAATGCAGTGGAGGCACCGGCAGCTTTTCTGTAGGTTGGACTTCTAAGTCTCTCCCACATCGCCGCATAAACTATATTAACATCATCGGGATCAACATCTACATCAATTGCCGAAGTGGAGTCTGATACATAAAGAACCTTCTCCCAGGTTGCACCTGCATCTGTTGAACGATAGATTCCGCGATCGGGACTTTTTGTATAAAGCCCGCCACTTACTGCTGCAAAAATCAGATTGGAATTGGAGGGATGAACCTTTATTTCACCAATATGCCTTGAATTTTCAAGTCCGGATGGAATCCAGGTATCCCCTTTGTCAGTTGATTTCAACATTCCAAATCCTGCATAAGAATCGGTGCTTATGTTCGCTTCACCTGTTCCGCAATAGATGATATTTGGATTGTTGACATCCATCGCCAGGGCACCAATTGAAAGTGATTTCCATTGATCTGTTTTTGGCATCCACGAGGCACCGCCGTTGGTACTTTTGAATATACCACCCGCCGCAGCTCCCAAAATTATTGTGTTTGTATCTGCAGGATCAATAACAAGCGCCGTAATTCTGCCACCGATGTTGGAAGGACCAACTGCCTCCCACGCTGCCGACGAAATTGCATCACCTGACACTTCCATTCTCTCTTTTACAAAAATTGCTTTGTGATAACTTTCGAGGGGATAATCATCATATGGATAAGCTCTTTGACCGTGGAACCACTCTGAAGGCCGAAAGTCAAAGCTTTTTTTGAATCTTGGACTCAAATCTTGCATTATTAAGAGTAGAGGCAAAAGAATTATAGCGGAAAAAACAAAAGTTTTTATATTTTTCATGAACTTATTTAATTAATTGTTATTGTTTGGCAATTTAGCGTTTTTTCCACTTCCCGGGAACGGCAAAATGAATACTCAAATCGACATTTTATTTAAAGACCTGCATGAACTTTTGACCGAATCTATTAAAATTGTGAATGATAATTTTACAGGTTTGAGCGAAACTCAGATCAACTGGAAACCCGAGAAGAAGAAGTGGAGCATCGCCGAATGCCTCGATCATATCGCTGTAAGTTTTAGATCTTACGGCAAAGAAATAGACCGGGTTATGGCCGACCCTAAAAAATCATCCGGACAAATGATGTTCCACACTTCACTTACAGGTGGAATTTTCCTGAAAACAATGCACCCCGATTCAGCAGTTAAAATGCCTAATCCATCCTCCTTTGCACCCACAAAAGGCAACCTTACCCGCCGTGTATTCGAAGATTTTCTCTCCGCTCACAACAAACTTTCAGAACTGGTGGAAAACAGCCGCGAACTTGATCTTAACGCCAACAAGATTTCATCCCCTGTCACCTCCCTGATGAAATTTTCACTCGGCGAGGTGCTTCTAATCCTCACCTATCACGAAAAACGGCATCTCCTTCAGGCACAAAGAGTTATGGATTTCCCGGGGTTTCCGCTATAAAAACACCTCAACCACTCTTGAAGCAGCTTTGCCATCCCAAAGATCAGGGATTCTCCCTTTTTTGATCTTCCCTGCCATCAAGTCATCCAAAGCCGAGAACACATTCTTAAAATCGGTACCGGCAAGGATATTTGTACCCACTTCCACAGTGATTGGTCTTTCGGTATTGTCCCTGACGGTTATGCAAGGCACCCCAAGATAAGTAGTCTCCTCCTGAACACCACCACTATCGGTAACCACCACTTTTGCATGACGCATCATGTTAAGAAACTCAAGATAACCCAACGGCTCGGTTAAAATCAGATTTGGGTTATCAATCGAAATTCCAAACTTCTCCATGTTCGATTTTGTGCGGGGATGAATCGGGAACACAATCTTGTTATCTTTCCCGTATCGTTCAACAAATTCTTTCAAACTGACAAAAAATTCTTTTGTATCCACATTTGCGGGACGGTGGAAAGTAAGCAGGATATATTTCCCCTCTTCAACCCCTGCCTCACCCAAGGACCCTCCCTTAAAAGATGAAGGGGAAGGCTTGGCAATAAACTTGCTAATGTGTCAATCATGCAATTCCCGGTAAATATCACTTTTTCATCGGGTACACCCTCTTTTTTAAGACTTTCGAGTCCACTCTTCTCAGTTACAAAAAGATAATCAGAAATCGCATCGGTTAAAAGACGATTGATCTCTTCGGGCATTGTGCGGTCATAACTTCTTAATCCTGCTTCGATGTGTCCCAATTTGATGCCAAGTTTTACTGCTACTAATCCACATGCTATCGTGGAATTTACATCTCCCGCAACCAACACAACATCAGGCTCCATCTCGAGACAAACCTTCTCAAATCCGATCATGATATTTGCTGTCTGAATAGCATGGGAAGCACTCCCAACTCCCAGATAATAATCAGGTTCGGGAATCCCCAACTGCTGAAAAAATACATCCGACATCTTCACATCATAATGCTGCCCCGTATGGCACAACCGCACATCAATCTTCTCAGGATGTTTTTTAAACTCTTTATATACCGGCGCCACCTTCATGAAGTTTGGCCTCGCTCCAACTACAAGTAATATCTTCTTCATTTAGTCCTTTTATTTTTAAGTCACGAAGTCACAGAGTCACAAAGACACCATGATACCGAGAATCTTTCACAAAATAGCTTCATAATTTTCATTTAAATACTTCATAAACACCCTTACTATTAATCACTTCGTGCCCATTTCAATCCGTGACTCTGTGACTTCGTGACTCTGTGACCTAATCTAAAAGCTCAATCAGATTTGATGTCCCCACCAGATGCCCGGCACCCACAACCACCAAATATTTCTTTTTATTTTTTGACAATTCTTCAATCTTCTTAGCCCAGTCCCTGTTTCTGTTGATCAGAAAAACCCTTGCAAATAGTGCATCTCCATCTCCAAAATCCTCTTTCAGAAACTTCTCAAGCTCGTTTGGATCCCCCGACTGAAATGCAGCCAACAGCTCCGAAAGGTCCCCTTTTAAAGAGTCCAACTGATCCAGAGTTGAAACCGCTATCTCATACTGCATATCATAACTTACACTGTCAAACAATGACATTTGAAATTCCATAGTCTCAAATCCGGCAGAGGGTTTATCGTACTTTTTGGCATAATCATACACCAGATTTTCCGTCCCTTTGTCTGCTTGCATACCCTGTTTCATCCCCGCCATCGCAATAGCAGTCATCGCACCAAACAACGGTTTCTGCTTCTCCACAATCATCCAGGGCACCCCCGCTTTATTAAACTTTTGCCTCAGAACCGCAATCTTTTCAATCGGATATAAATCCTCAAGAGTCTTCCCATCCGGCAACATCATCAATGGCATCAACCTCTGTGTATTCGCCGGATCCATCATCTCCTTCATGTCAATCTCATAATACACCTCATCCACCTGCTCAATAATCCCCTTAACCTCCTCCGACAAAACAAACCCCTTCCCCAAATGCATACTCCCAAGAATGTAAAAAGTACTCCCGTTCTTCTCAACTTTGTGAAGAATATCATTCGAAGGAACCTGCGGCCGGCAACCTGTTGTAAGTAGAACCGCGAAGAACAAGAAGAACCCTCGGACCTCACCCCTGGCCCCTCTCCTAGAAGGAGAGGGGAAGAAGAATGCAAAAAATGTGGAGTTCATGAAGCAATTTGTTTCGTTTTTAAACATTTTGACTTTTTAATCCTTTTATCGTCGATTTTATTGTTAAAACAATAATTTCGCGCTCTTTAAGTATCTGATGATTTGTGAAATGGAGTAATTTATATCCCATCCCTTCTAAAATATTATCACGCAAATGATCTTTTTCTTCAATTTCGTCGTGATATCCCCCATCAGCTTCAATGATTAGTTTTATCTCATCGGCACAAAAATCCACTATAAAAAAGAAAATTTTATCATTAACTGAATAATAAACCGGTCGCTGCCTGTAAAACTTGGTACCAACAATCTTTTTATCTCTGAGAATTTCCCATAGAATCTCTTCCGACTCAGTAGCTTTCTTTCGGAGCTCTCTAGCTCGTGAGGTGGCTTCAGTATAAATCTTATGTGGCACTTTCATAAAACAAAATTCTTAATTTCTTCCTCCCCTCTCCTTTTAGGAGAGGGGTCGGGGGTGAGGTCCTTTGCGGTTTAATAACTAATCCTGTCCCCAACTTCAACGCCATGTTTCACACAAAACCCACCAACCACTTCAAGAACATACTTCGAAGGAGCGGTACTCGGATAACTCTGATCGCTCAAGGTTTTGGTGTTTTTATGAATCGTTACAATCTTTTTATTTGCATCTATGAAAAGGATATCAAGTGGAATATAGGTATTCCTCATCCAGAAAGACTGCATCTCCTCAACCGGGAAAATGAATAACATCCCCTGTCCCTCTTGCATCGTTTTACGGAACATCAATCCGCGCTGCCGGTCATATTCCGTATCAGCAAACTCGGCATCAATCTTCACTCTCTCTTTTCCGAGTGAATCCAAAATGGCTACACTTCCCTCTTTAGTAAACATGACCTCCTCAGGCTCATTTGTCTCAGTTTTGTAACTTCTATCCGTCAAACCGGGAACCACAAACACAACCACCACCGCCACAATCAGCACAGCAATCCCAATTTTCATGAAAATATTCCCTCGCACAACTTTTTGCGGAGAATTAGTTACATTTTTGCTCTTGTTATTTTGTTTTTTCAACTCAAAACCAAATTTTTATGAACTCAAATATAATCCATCGTGAGATAATAGTCCTTCCCGAAAAGCAGTTGCAAATGCTCCGCTCCGGCTGGGGCTCCGCCGCCATCGATAACACCATCGTAGAATCCATTGTTTATCTGTCCGATGGATATGAAGTGCAGGGGTATATTGCGTATCCCAGGGAAGTCACAGAGTCACAGAGTCACGAAGTCACGACCGAAGAAGTAACGGAGTCACGAAGTCACAAAGGTACCTCACCCCTGACCCCTCGACCGGAAGTCACAGAGTCACAAAGTCACAGAGTCACGACCTCACCCCTGACCCCTCTCCTAAAAGGAGAGGGGAACCGAAGCGAATCGACTGATCAAGATTCCTTAACTTCTTTACCACCCAAGCAGAATTTTGTTACTTCTCCTAATGGAAATACCAAAAACTCTTTGCCATCTGATCAAACTTCTAACATCAACCTCCCCTCTCCTTCTAGGAGAGGGGTCGGGGGTGAGGTCGGGTCGGGAAGTGAGGTCGGGGTACTCCCCTGCATCATCTGGAACCGCGGAGGATCAAAGGAACGTGGGGCGATTGACAAATTCACAGCAAGAGGGATGTTTGGACAACTTGCATCATGGGGATTTGTGGTGTTTGCTTCGTCGTATCGGGCATCATTTAATAATGAACTGCACGATGAATTTGGTGGAAGTGATGTGGATGATATCCTGAACCTGATGGAAATCGCCAAGGAAATCCCGTTCGCCGACACTTCCCGCTGGGCAATGGAAGGCTGGAGCCGCGGTGGAATGATGACCTACCTCGCCCTCCGGAAAAGACACGATGTAAAAGCCGCAATAATCTCAGGTGGAATAACAGATGTGGCCGAATGTTGTTTAAATGTCCCGCGCATCCAGGAGACACTTCAACAACTCGTGGAAATCGAAGGAATTGGAGTATATGAAAAACGGTCAGCCATACACTTCGCCGATGAACTCCCAAAAGACTGCAAATATCTCATCATCCACGGCACAAAAGACGAAACCGTCTCCCCCCTCCAGGCAATCAAAATAGCAGAGAAACTATTAGAACAAAGGCTTCACTTCCGCCTTGTCCTCCTCGAAGAAGCCGACCACTTCCTCAAAGGCAAAAAGAAAATCGTCGATGAGCTTAGGCGTGAGTGGCTGCTTAAGTATATATGATAGAACACGAGGGGGCAAGTCACAGAGTCACGAAGTCACAGAGTCACGGGGGAAGCAAGTCACGAAGTCACAGAGTCACAAATATTAATGGTTTTTCCTCGAGGTTTCTTCTTCACTTATTCTTCGGAGCAGAGTTTGAATAAGAGCATTTAGCAGATTCCTGATGTCGGACAATATGCCCTGAAGTTCGATTAATTTTGTCTTCTCAATTGAGGAAACATCTTGCAGAATAAAAAGCATGGATTCCACCTCGTTGGCAGAACCCCGTGCTATATTTAAGAATTGGATATACTCTTTCTTAGAATATCTCCCGAAACCCTCAGCAATATTATTTGAGATCGATAGAGTAGCCCTTAATATTTGATCTCGTAAAAAGTAATCCTTGCTGTTTCTCATCAATTCATACAACTCCTTAAACAACAGTCTGGCCTTCTGCCAAACAATCATATCAGTAAAATGATTAATCATAGAACCTTCCAATAATTAATTTGTGACTCTGTGACTTCGTGACTTCTCCCGTGACTCTGTGACTTCTCCCGTGACTCTGTGACTTCTCCCGTGACTCTGTGACTTCGTGACTTCTCCCGTGACTCTGTGACTCTGTGACTTCGTGACTTCTCAGAACCCATAACTCGCGATAAGCCCAAATGAATGCTGCGTTCCCCTAAGATAGGTTGGGAGTGCGAGCGGGGTCTTCATCTGAGATCATCGAAAGCTCGTAGTAGCCTCTGAGCTTAACTTCGTGGTATGGCTCCCAGGTGGTTTCGAGACCAAAGCGGAAATCTTTTCTGAGTGGTCCCTGCAGGAATTCGACGATGCCATATTTTGCAGTGTTGTACGCAATTGCGATGTCGCCTTCAACACCCTTTCTTACCCATTCGAGATAAGCGAAGTGGCGCAGACCTCTGATATGGCTGTAATTCACCTGAAAACGGAGCTGGTCGGCATTTTGTCCAATCCAGTGGCCCAACTGATAACCGAGATGTTTGTAGCTTGCCAGGTCGTTCCGGTTCTCATAGTTCCATGGATTCACGCGGGAATATTCGATCGACACATCAAGATTTGGGATAAAAAGATTAAACCGTTTGGCACCAACTGTGAAGGCGAGCCACTGATTATCGAACCTGCCGTTGAGAAGATCGCGCAAGTTGATCACATCTATATAAGTGGAGCCGTAGAAAAGATAATCTTTTGGGAAGCGCACCTTAAAATCGGAAAAAATCATCCCGTTCCCGTCGTCGGCTGCAATTCTACCCGTGTTATGATCCATCACCTTGTAATAGAGGAAAGGAATGAGGGTTTCAAAACGGAAATTGGGACCGTAAACAAATGCGTTCCCTATCGAGAGGTCAAGCTCATCCATCACACTAAAAGTAGCCAGATTTGCAACTACGAATTTGTCTTTATAGGGGATGATGCGACTTGGACTAACACTCTCCGTATGACTCCAAAACGCCGCGGAAGAATCATATATCAGGGAATTTACCCACCCCTGGAAATAGTTGAACCTGAACCAGCTTACGGGATTTGCATGAAACCTGATCTGCGTGAACGATGGCGCTTTTGTTGACAGAATCACCTGACCAAACTGTCCGTGTCCCCAGGTCTGATAATCTTTAATAATCGAAATGTTGCCCCACTTCCAACTGAACGAAACGGAACCCTTCACATCACTATACTCAAATGTGCTGCCCGATTGAAGGTTCACATAAGCACCTGTAATGGGGGAGAATCTTTTATTTCGGTCGGTGTTGCTGCCCGTTTCACCAAAATCCACATATTCAAACGATGCACCAAACCAGTCGCCACCATATCCAAAAAACTTCAATCCCGGCCAGCGAATCGTATTTGTCTCCCCTGCCACCGAGCGAACGCCATATCCCGCCAACGGTGATACCCGTAATGCAAATTGATCGTCTGTGTATGCGAACAGCCACCAGCGTTCTTGTTCCAAGACCTCACCCCGAGACCCGACCTCACCTGCAAAACCCTCTCCGACCTCACCCCCGACCCCTCTCCTAGAAGTAGAGGGGAGGATTAAAGAAGCGACTTCGTGACTCTGTGACTCTGTGACTTCCCGGGTCGTGACTTCGTGACTCTGTGACTCTGTGACTCTGTGACTTCGTGACTTCGCCAATTCCAAAGCAATTCTTCCCGGAAAAACCGGAGTTCCTGAAGTTCAAGTGGATTAAGCTTATCGCGGGAATCTTCGATCCGGAGGAGGAGTTGGGCAACCTCCATACGCGAGAGGGGCAACACTTCAGAATTAAAATCAATAATCTGCCGCGCATCAAGACGGGAGAGCAGACCATATACAGGATGATCAACACGAGTGAAAACTGTCTGAGCAAACAGACCACCCACCAACATAACAGCTACAACAAAAATTCTCATTAACGACATATTCTACCACTTTCATGACAAATAATTGACGATTTTCAAACCGCAATGTACCAAATCATGTCGTAACGACATCTATCAACAACTTTTTTGTCGTATGATTTTTTGTAACCTTCTTGTTTTTGTTGAGGTTAGGGGAGGTTGATGTC
>JADJIA010000012.1 GCA_016707285.1 Ignavibacteriales bacterium | reverse complement strand
GGTGGAAGACCACCGCTCCAGTTCACTCCCCTGTCGGTGGTATAGATTACACCTGTACCGGTTGACAGAATAGAAATGGCAGTATTCTCATCCAGGAAGCATAAATCGTAGGGTATTCCTCTTAAATATGTACCGGAAAAATCCTGCACATTCCAATTATTACCTTTATCTGTTGAAAAAGCCATATAAGGTGCATACTCATGGAAATAAGGGGGTATTTCCACAATTTTGGAGGCTCCAATTACGATGAAGCTGTCCGAAATTATGTCTAAAGAGGCACAGTTATCGAGACCCGGTGGTAAGTTGATTTGAGAAAAACTTAAGCCCCCATTTGTTGTGTGTCGCAATTGGGAACCAAATATCCATCCTTCTTGTCGATTAATGAATTTGAAATTGCGGTTTGAATAATAAGTTGAGTCGATCATCATCCAGTTTTGTCCACCATTGGTAGTTTTAACCAACACAGTGTAGCTGCTTGCAGCTGGATATAGGAGAGCGTACCCAAATTTTGAGTCGAAAAATTGTATGTGTCCGACAGAGGAGTACCAGGAAGGAAGTGGTGCTTCACTCCAGGTCAAACCGCCATCGAAAGTTTTATACATCGGTGCAGGTCTGCCTCCAGCGATATAAAATGTATCTTTATCAATAAAAGAAACCTCATCTGCATAAGATAGAGGCGTTTTAGCAACCAAAGACCAGGTCTGCCCGCCATCACTGCTTCGGATGATCGCAGAGGAATCACCATGATAGACCGCTGTTATGTTGAGTGAGTCTGTCAAGTGAAAAGCTGTGATTTGACCACTGAATGGATATATATCCACCTCCTCCCACTGCGAAAACAAAACTGAGTTGAACACTAAAAGTGTGATAAATATTTTTTTCATAATGATTTCCACTTTTTTATTCCAAAAAAAGAGTTCTTTCAACCTGATACATTATAGTTAGTTTTATCAGGAGGCTATTTGGTTACTAATATTTTTATATGCTCTAATCCGGATTTAGTTGTCAATCTAAAAACATACACACCGGAAGTAAGCCCCACTGGAACAAATTTTATTGAATTTTCGCCGACAGGGAAGTTACCATCAACAATGTGTTACGGGTCTGCCAAGGATGTCGTAAAGTGTTCCTTTGGCATGACCGGCAGATAGCATATTAAATCGTATGGTGGCAGATTGGTTTCCCAAATTGTTGTTCAGTGAAACAGGATTAGGAAATGACCTCAAATCGATCGAAACAGGGATTTGGGGATCATCCTCAATCAAGCCAACAGTTGGTTTATAAGTTAAAGTATGAACCCCAATCGGAGAGGGATTTGAGACCGTTTTTGCTCTAAAAAATTTGTCACGCAAAATAAATCTGTATCTAAATTTTAACCCTGCTTTCATTTTTGTGCTATCAAGTTGCATTGTGAATGTAGTGGTGGGTGTTGTAGCTGCCACAGCACTCAAAACAGGTGTAGTGGAGACTGAATCATTTGAATAATAATACCAAATGAAGAGAGAATCGTTAAAATTTAAATCTGATGTATATTGGGCGAAGTAGTTGTGCATATCGTGTGTCGTATTAACAGTAAAAGTCTTCTCGAATACGGAAATATTTGGATTCGAGTAATAAGTAAGAATAGGTGCCCAGTTTTGAACATTATAGATAGTGTCACCATTTTGATTAAATCTTAACATTTCGAATGAAGTGTACTCCCTGCTATACCCCCAAAAAGTCAGATAATAATGGTAGTAGTAGATTCGGCGTAACCCAAGTCCTCTTTCAACTTGATATTCGCTTTTTTTGATTGTAGACTCGTTGGTGACTTCGACTTTATAAGTTCTTACTGAATCAGTTCCGCTAACATAAACAGTATATGGTCCACCAAGATTGTCAAGGTGTCCGACATAACTTCCACCCGGAGGGATGTTAAAATCTAACATCATATATTTTGTACTGCCTCGTAAATAGTATAATTTATTATTAGCTTCATCCATCCCAAAATAACTAAACGGACTGCCACAATAACCATTATAGAATTTGATACCATCGATTTCAATCATTAACTTGACCGAAGTTTGCGAATTAGAAATGGTAGTACTATTGCTCCAATTATCAAATTGATTCCATTTATAGATGTACTGTTCCTTATCTTGAAGACTCATTACAAAAAATGGTGTTGTTTGAGCATAAATGTTCAAAAAGGGAACCAGCATTAGTGTAAATATGCTGATTATCAAGCGTGGAAATTTTTCTTTTTCCATATTTATACTTTTCTTTTTCATTTTATCTAATTTGCATCTTTATTTCATCAAAACCATTTTAATCGTAAGCGATTTTGTTCTACCTGAGATTGTATTTGTACAAAGAACCTGACAGAAATACATTCCCGAAGATTCGGTGCCCATTTCAAAATCCTGCTCAAAATAGCCATGACTAAGATTTCCCTTATCAATTTCTTTCACTAGTTCACCCATTGCATTGAAGACCTTTATCACAACTTTGTTTTCTTCGGGGAGTGAAAATGTCACCTTTGTTGAAGGATTAAACGGGTTTGGGTAGTTCTGTTGAATTGAATAATTCTCGGGTATTTCGCCCAATAACACTTCCACTTCATTTGAGTATTCAAATTCACCGTTATAGTCTATTTGTTTTAGGCGGTAATAAACGATTCCTTGTTCTGAGAGAGTTAGATCATCAAATGTGTAAAAGACCTTTTGTGTTACAGTTCCGTGACCTTTAGAAAAACCAATTTTCTGCCAGTCACCATTTTTGAATCTTCGTTCGATCTCAAAACCCATGTTGTTGGTTTCGGTCTCGGTCGTCCATTGAAGTGTGACTTTATTGCCTAATGGAATTGCGGAAAATGAGGACATCTCAACAGGTGTGTTGCCCCGGTTATAGGTTTTGGCAACACCTCTTATTCGAGCCACAGCAATTCCTTCAAAATGGTCATACATGTGCATCCACTCAAGGTATGATTGGAAGCCCGAAACCAAAAATTCGTTTGATCTCCATGAATAACCACCATCATAACTTGAATAAAGTTTTGATGTATTGATAAAGATATTTAACGAGTCGAAGAAAAAAGGAAGTCGATAAGGGTAGGTAGCACCGGGAATAACAAACTGTTCAAATGTCACACCTCCATCACGGGTTCGAAGCATCACCCCTTGCTGACCTGTAACAATTCCGTTCATTATATCGTAAAAATCCACAGTTGAATATCTAACTTGTGAGCTGAGAATGATGTTCCAACTGAGTCCAAAATCTGTTGATTTATGAATCTTTCCATCACCACAAAAGTAGATTGTACCACCTTCAAAAATACTCACCGGGGCATTGACATCAACATTGGGGGGCGACCGAGTTCCGGTGTTGAACCGCCATTACTCATGTAATAAATGCCAAATGGAGTGGTAAGCCATATATCGTTGTCAGGAAGCACATCAAGCCCCAAAGGCAAAGTAGAGGAGAGGCAGCTATCGAATCGAAATTTATTCCCATGTCAGTTGAACGGAAAAACGCCCGGTTTGTAGCCGCGTAGATAACTGAGTCAGGACCCATGGCAACAGCATATGGAACCCCCCCATACAGTATCTTCGACATCCAAGTGTTACCTTTATCAGATGAAATAAGAATCTTCTTGCTATCTGTACCTAATATCACGAATCCAGGATCTCGAAAATACGCGTTTCGAATGTCTGCTGATGAATAATCACTCACCACTTTCCATGGTTGTGAAAGAGAGGTAACGGTCGAAAAAAAAGTACCGTTATCACCGGCGGCGTATACACTCCCGTCCTTGATCTCAATAGAGGAAATTCCGAATTCACTTATCCTTCCTTCCCCAAAGCCCCAACTGGTTCCTGCGTTAGTTGTATAAACAACCCCAATGCCTTCGGAACAAACCCCCACAACATTTTCCGGATCAATAAATGTAATATCGTGTATCGAACCGTTTGTCCAAGCAGGGAGATCCTTATAGTTCCAGGTTTGACCACTGTTTGAAGAAAAAGCGACTTGAGGACTTTTATATGAATAGTTTGGAGAATCGTAGTAAATCCTGAATCCACCGATTACCATTAATGTGTCATGAAGAATATCTGCGGATACGATGTGTTGCATATTTACAGGTTTCTGCATCAACGAAAAAGAAACACCACCATCAGTAGTTTGATATAACTTGTCATAGTATACCCATCCACGTAGTGGATTAACAAAATGCAGATAATACATCTGACCAAATGAATAATCCATGATTACCCAATTCAAGCCCCCATCGGTGGTTTTTATCAGTCGTTTTGGATTTCCTGCTGTTTGTCTATCTTCAACAATAGCATATCCCAAATTGGAATCCAAAAACTGGACATCCGTCATATAGTCAAATCTTTGAGGAATCGGGATGGAGACCCATGTTACACCACCATCGGTCGAGCGGTATCCCTCCATTGGCGCATTGTAACCAAAGATCAGAATATTGAGTTCATCGAAGAAAATGGCTTTAGAAATCAATGGCGGGAGATTTCCGTTTACCACTTGCCAGTCTCTACCACCATTCGTCGTTTTTACCACTTTTGATGTGTCTGCATAATAACAGCAGTGATATGTAAAGAATCCTTCACATGGAAATTGCGGAAATTGCCTTGGAATGGGTAAATTTTAACAGCCCCACTGGGAGAACAATAGAGAACTAAACACTAAAAGTATGATAAATAATTTTTTCATAATGATTTCCATTTTTACTCCAAAAAAATTTTCTTTAACCTGATACATTATAGTTAGTTTTATCAGGCAGCTATTTGGTTACTAATATTTTTATGTGCTCTATACCGGATTTGTTGTTAATCTAAAAATGTACATACCCGTAGGAAGTCCTGCAGCATCCAACTTTATTGAATTTTCGCCGACAGGGAAGTTACCATCAACAATGTCGGCTACGGGTCTGCCAAGGATGTCATAAAGTGTTCCTTTGGCATGACCGGCAGATAGCATATTAAATCGTATGGTGGCAGATTGGTTTCCCAAATTGTTGTTCAGAGATACCGGATTAGGAAATGACCTCAAATCGATCGAAACAGGGATTTGTGTGTTGGTGGGTGGAGTCGTTACATTGCTTGAGTCACCGTTCAAAATATGACTCGAGTCACCGCTCGTTATAAGACTTGAGTCAATGCTCAATGTATTGTATCCGGTTGAAGTAGGATGGTAAACCAATTTGGGTCTGTAAAATTTATCACGCAAAGCAAAACGGTATTTAAACTTGTAGCCGGTTTTCATTTTTGTACTGTCGAGTTGCAGGATGAAGGTAGTGACGGGAGTTGAAGCTGCCACAGCCCTTAAAACCGGAGTGGTGGAGTCTGAACCACTTGAATAATAATACAACATGAAAAGTGAATCGTTAAAATTTATGCCAGGGATATATGTGGAGAAGAGGTTGTTTACATTGTGTGTAGTATTAACGGTAAAGGTCTTTTTGAATACAGTTGTAACCGAATCCGGGGTATATGAAAGAACAGGTGCCCAGGTTTGAGTTTTATAAAGTGTATCACCATTTTTATCGAATCTTATCAGATCGAAAGTGGAATAGTCATCACTAGACCCTCTCGAGTTTGAATATGAATAAACTCTATGCCATTGGCGAAAACCCAGTTGTTTTTCAACGCGATAATCAATTGATTGGCTACCCAGCGCATATGTTACATAATAACCATAGTTTCTTACAGAGTCATTTCCGCTTACAGATATAGTAATGTCAGATGAAAATCCTGGAAACCGTCCAACAAAACTTCCTCCGGGTGGGATACTAAAATCGATCATCATAATTTTAGCACCATCTTTCAGGAAGTACAATTTGTTATTTACTTCATCCATCCCAAAATAAGTTTCGGGCGAAACACAATAACCTTTATAAAACTTAATACCATCAACCTCAATCATGGAGTTCACAGATGTTTGATGAAGTGATTTGGTGGTTGATGTTGTCATAGAATATTCCCAAGCAGATTTTGTTTTCACATACTGTTCCTTATCGTTTGGACTCATCACAAAAAATGGCGTTGTTTGAGCATAAATGTTCAAAAAGGGAACCAGCATTAGTGTAAATATGCTGATTAACAGGCTATGGTGTAATTCATTTTTCATTTCGTTACTAATATTTTTATATGCTCTATATTAGATTTGGTTATTAACCTAAAAATATAAACTCCGGAGGTAAGCCCTGCTGTATCAAATTTTATTAAATTATCTCCTGCGGGTAAAACACCATCAACAATTTTGGTTACATCTCTGCCCAAGATATCATAAACTGTTCCCTCGGCATAACCGGCCGAGGGCATATTAAACCGGATTGTGACAGAACTTTTCCCGGAATTGTTATTTATTGAAACGGGATTTGGAAAAGCTTCCAAATCGATCGAAGCTGGAATTTGGGGACTGGCCGGGCTCAATAGAAGACTTGAGTCACAGCTTAATGTATTGTATCCGGTTGAAGAAGGATGGTAAGACCAATTTGGGTCTGTAAAATTTATCGCGCAGAGTAAATCTGTACTTAAATTTGTAGCCGGCTTTCATTTTTACGCTATCGAGTTGCAGGTTAAAGGTTGTGACAGGGGTTGCAGCAGCAATTCCTTTTACAACTATAGCGGTAGAATCGATCCCGTTTGTGTAGAAGTAACGGATGAAAAGGGAATCGTTAAAATTTATTGCGGGGATATATTTTGAAAGCTGAGTGTTCAGGTCATGATTGGTATTGACTGAAAAGGTTTTGAGGAAAACTTTTGTAGTCGTCCCCGTAGTATAGGAGATTTTTGGTGCCCAGGTTTCAGCTTTGTAGATCGTATCGCCATTTTTATTGAAACGAATTTGATCAAATGAAGACCAGGAGTGACTTGAAGACCCATAGTATGAAACTGAAAAGCCTGAATGTTTTTCTACAAAACCGCGACTCCTTTGAACCCAATATGTTGTTGACGAGCTACCCATAGGGTTACTCTCTGTAAAAGTATAATATCTTGCCCCATCAGTTCCACCCACAAAAATTTGAACAGGAGTTGTTCCCAACAAATATCCGGTAAAAGTACCCTGAGGGGGGATGTTAAAATCTAACATCATATACTTGTTACCATCTTTGAGAAAGTATAACTTATTATTTGCTTCATCCATTCCGAGATAAGAAGTTGGGGAGATGAAATAACCCCGGTAGAATTTAATACCATCATGGACCACCATGGAATCCACTGATGCTTCATACAAAGATTTTTCGGTTGTTATAATTGCACCCACCCTGGATTCAGATGTCTGGATGTACTTATCCTTATCCTGAAGGCTCATCACAAAAAATGGAGTGGTTTGAGCATAAATGTTGAATGAGAGAACCGGAATCAGTAGAAATATGCTGATTAACAGGAGGGGATATAATTCTTTTTTCATTTTAATCCTATCATTTTTCATTTTATCTAATTTGCATCTTTAAAAACCACAGAGATAAACCAGTTTCTGCCTCCGTCGCTGCTTTTAATAACATAACATGAGTCACCGGAAAAAACCGCAGTTATATTCAGTGAATCGGTCAGGTAAAAACCATTGATCTTCCCGTTAAAAGGAGAAATCTTTAATTCGCTCCATTGCGAAAACAGGAGTGAACTTGCCATGCCTATAATAATTAAAAACTTCTCATAATGAGTTCCATTTGACCACTTAATATAAAAAGAAGAAATTTTAAAACCTAATGGGCAAGGAAGGTATTATTTAATAGTGGTTAAAAAAAAAAAGCTGCCCTTTTGGGACAGCCTTTTTGGTTTAGTTTAATTCTTCTTCTTTTATAAGAAGTTTGTCGATTATCTCGACGAGGGAAGGTTTTGGAAGAGCTCCCTGAGCCATTCTTGGTTGTCCTTTCATAGGGACAAATAGGAGTGAAGGGATGCTTCTTATTCCAAAAGCAGCAGCAAGTTCCTGCTCGGCTTCTGTATCTATTTTGTAAATATTTACCTGGTCTTTGTATTCATTCGACAGTTCTTCGAGAACAGGTGCAACCATTTTGCAGGGACCGCACCAGTCAGCATAAAAATCGATAAGACAAGGTTTGTCACCTTCAAATTTCCAATCCTGGTTTTCCTCAAAATTAAAAACCTTTTTAAGGAAGGTCTCTTTAGTTAGATGCTCGGTCATGTTTTCTCCGTTGGTAAAAAAATCTTTTTCTTTATTGGTGAGATGTAGGGAATTGAAAAAGGATTCAGGGGGAACTTCGGAACTCCTGAACTTCAGTTGGAACCTCAGAACTTCGGTGACTTGAGTACTTCGGAACTTCAGAACCTCAGAACTTCGGTGACTTGAGTACTTTAGAACCTCAGAGATTAAAGAAACGTGAGACCATGAATATTTGGGCCCATCCCTGGAATCTATGTAACTATTTTAAAGTATCCGTCGGGTGAACTCAAACTTTATGCCTCTGTCGGCGGTTGAGGGTGACCATTTTTTGTTGTTGAGCAGATCGCGGAAATCGAAGCCGAGGGAAAATCCTTCTGCGACTGCCCATCTTATACCGGCGTGTAAATATCCGTTACCTTTTCCGTAACGGTCGTTGGAATTGTCATTAAATCCAAAGTTGTATTCCACCATTACACTTACACTTGGACCTACAGTTTTCTCGATTCCGACCATAAAATTGGCAAAACCGTCACCATCCTTCTGTTCAAAGGAGTAGTTTACGGTTCCGTGAAGACTTAAATAACCGAGCAGTTTGTAGTTTTTACTCACAGCCGCAAAGATACCGGGAGATTTTATTTCGTATCTACTTTCGGAATCAAAATATCTCCCTTTTCCCTGAAGGTCTGCCCCAACAGCAATGGAAGGAAGAGAGAGACTCTCATCAATTAATTTAAATCTTATATTAACACCCGGATATTTATACCAAAAAACATCACCTGAACCGATCACATTTTCACCACCGTAAGAAATCCCAAAACTCAAGTTATCAAATACACCAACATCAAGCCTTGTAAGCAGGACACCTCCCGGCATCAGGTCGGAACCTACACTTACATAACCTCTTTTTAACACTCCCGCAGTGGGCATATCCACAAGAAACCGGGGCTCAAAATCAAGCTTTTCTCCGGCAAGAATTTGGGAGTAAACAGGAATGGATAACAAAAAGGAAAAGACGATGATGAATATCTTTTTCATACAACAATTTCTTATTTTTTATAACCCTTAATTTACAAAAAATATTGAGATAAATTGAAAAGGTCGTGATAAATGGGACAAGGGAAGTTGAGAAGGAGTTAAACCGCAAAGGCCGCCAAGAACGCAAAGGAGGGGATAAACCACAAAAAGACCTCACCCCCGGCCCCTCTCCTAAAAGGCGAGGGGAGGATTACGATTGAAAATTCTCTCGACTTTTAAATCCCATCCGTGAAAATCAGTGTGTAATCCGTGAAATCCGTGTTCTATCTTAAATTATTGGATTTCAACTATGATCTCGAATATTGTTGGTTTCAAAGCATGTTTTGGGGTGACTAAAAGTTTAGTGATTCCGGGGGAGGTGGTTTTGAAAACAAACTCGCCTTCGGCTGATTTGTCATCAACAACTTTTATGATCGATTCTCCTTCGATAAATTTGATTTCGAATGGAGAAGTGCGGAAGGGTACTATTGTGCCAGCCCCGTTGATTGGAGTAAGGGAGATCGTAACCGAATCGCCGATTTTTACTTTCCCTGGCACTTTTCCAAAGGTCACTTCATAAATTGAGAAGTAATAATTGAAAATGAGAAAAGAGATGATGATGAGGACAACAAAAGTTACTCCTCCGATTATCAGGATGTTCAAACTGTTCTTTGTTTCCGGCAAAATAATGATCTTAATTAATTATTCGTAATTTAAATATAAAATAGCAATTCCTTCAAAATAGTTAACTTTGGAATGTAAATTTTTGGACTTTTATTGTCACAAATTTTTCACAAATTGCCGTGTTATTCCTCTTTTTCAGGAACAATCAACAGAATCTCCCTGTAAACAAACCAATATGAACATTTATTTATCCGTTTTAAAATTTTCGATTGTGTGCGCTTTTGTTTTGATAACATCAGGGTGTAGCTCCGTTGTTGTCGAAGAAAAGGGAAAGGATGATCCAAAATTAGTGGTTCAGGTACCTGTAATTGAACCTTCAAAGAAGGAAGCGCTACAAAATTTTATCACAGGAACAGGGTTTGAAGCAAGAGGAGACTATTTTCTTGCAGTAAATGCATATTTAAAAGCATTTGAATATGATCCTTCACCCGGGATAAGTTATGCAATAGGCAGATGTTATTATTTCCTCGGAAAATTGTCGCAAGCTCTTCCTTATGCAAGGGCAGCCGCTTTAAATGATGGAGAAACGATGGAGTATTTTTATCTCCTCTCTGATATCCATCTTTCTGCAAGACAACCGGATTCGGCAGCCGCTGTGATCGAAAAATTAGTTGAAAAATATCCAAACGACTACAATTGTTTATATCGCCTTGCCGGAATTTACGAAAAGTCGAAACCACTTTCAGCAATTGAAATCTACAAAAGAATTCTTGATGAAGAGCCGGAAGACTGGAATGCCTACATCAGACTTGCCGATCTTTATGACAAAACAGGTAATAAAGAGGCATCAACTCAAATACTTGAAGAGTTTTTAGAGTATAATCCCTCCAGTCTTGAATTGCGGGAAATTCTGATAAACAACTATGTTGAACAAAAAAAATATGATCTTGCTCTTCAACATTTAGACGGAATTTTGATGTTGTTTCCCGACAGAATCCCTACTCTTGAAGCAAAGGCGAGGATATTTGTAGAAAAAGAGGATTATCTCGGAGCAAGTGAACCTTACATCAGATTGGTTAAAAATCCGGGTGTAAATCTTGAATTTAAGCTGAACCTCGGGGGATTATATTTTGAACAGGCAGTCAAAGATTCTCAATACATCAGGATTGTGGATACGCTTTTTACTGCGATAGAAAAAGATACCGTTTTTTGGTTTACACATTTTTATACCGGGGCTAACGCTGTTCTGAAAAAGGATAGTCTCACTGCGCAGGAAAGATTTGGGAAAATTCAGGGTGATTCTTATATGTATCTCCAATTGTGGCAGAGAATTGGCGGAGTTTTATATGACGGGAAGCTTTACAAAGAATCATCTTTTGTTTTAAAGAGGGCATGGGAAAGTTTTTCTGAAGACTTTATTATCAATTTTTTACTTGGGCTTTCATACGCACTCACGGGTGATTATGGAGCTTCGGAACCGTTTCTTTACAAGGCCACTCAATTAAATCCTGCAGAAGTGAACACTTTTTCAGCTTATGCATTCACTCTTTCAAGATTAAAAATGAATGATCTTGCTATTGAAAATTATAAAAGAGCATTGCAAATTGAGCCCGAAAATGTTGAATTGATAAATTCCCTTGCAATTGTTTATGACGGGATGGGTGCCCAGACGGTTAGTGACAGTTTATATACAAAATCGCTTGAACTTGATCCCAAAAATGCTCTCGCATGTAATAATTTTGCATATTCTCTTGCAAAAAGAAATGTAAGGCTTGATGATGCTTTGAGATATGCAGAGATGGCACTTTCGATTGATCCAAACAGTCCATCTTATCTGGACACTTACGGTTGGGTTCAGTTTAAACTTGGAAATTATGACACAGCAAAAGTTTATATCGAAAAAGCTTTGACTATGGATGGCGACAATCACGAACTTCTCGATCATATCGGGGATGTACTTTTTATGTTGGGTGACAAAGAAAATGCCAAAAAATATTGGAAAAGAGCCCTTGAGTTAAATAAAGAAAATGAAACAATTAAAAGAAAAATTGAAAGAGGCGAAATTTGAAAAAGATGATGTTTTTATTCTTCTTTGCACTTCCCCTTATGTTTGTATGGCAGGGATGTGCCACCGTTGAAGAGTCGATTGATGATGAAGAAATTGTTGACGGGAATATCAAACCTGAACGACTGATGAAAAAGATGGAAGCCAACCGAAGAAAAATCAGAACTTTTGACGGTAAAGGGGAGATGCATGTGGTGACTCCCGAGCTTGACAACACAGCTTTTTTCCAGGCTATCTTAAAAAGACCTGATTCTCTTAATATCAATGTTTATGGTCCATTTGGAATCGAACTTGCAAATGTCCTGTTAACCGAAACCGAGTTTAAGTTTTATGAGTCCTTAAACAATACTCTTTACAAAGGGGGTGTTGACGATGTTGCATTGAGTAACATTTTTAAGATGGATCTTGGTTTTGATGATATTCGGGATGCCTTCGCCGGTGCAGTAAACATGACAAAAAGGTTATATACCGAACCAGTGGAATTTAAATTCGACAAAGGTTATTTTTCCGTAACCTATCTTGATTCAGTTTCAGGGAACCAGAGTTCATATAGAATCAAGGCAGATGGTCTTGTTGTTGAGAACTACCAGTAAAAACCAAAAAGGAGAATTGCTTCTGGATGGTAATTATTCCAACTTTAAAAAGTGGAAGGTGTTTTAATTCCTCAACAGATCGATGTGCAATCTCCAAAACTGAAAGAGGCATTAAAAATCGTTTATGAAAGCATAACCGTTAATAAAGATTTGATAATCGAGTTTGCACCACCCGCAGACGCAACGGTGATTGAGTATTAGTTTGTCTTTTCGAGTCTCCGGGTGGCAACAATTTTTATTGATAGTTGTCTTTGCCCTTACTTTGTTTTCGGATGGTCACCTTCAACAGGGGGATATCAAGAAAAAAAAAGATGAACTTTCCAAACTCAAGAGTCAGATTGAAGCGATAAAAGATGAGCTTAAAAAGGCTTCAAAAGAGGAAAAACGCTCGTATGAATCGATTGAGAAGTTTAACAAACAGGTATTTCTTCTTAACAAATTAGTTAATGAATTAAAGGCGGAAGAGCTACTTAAATCGAGACAGATATCCGGACTTCAGAGTGAAATCTCCGGGATTGAGTTGCAGATGGATCAACTCAGACAGTTTTACGCTCGATATGTTGTTGCTGTTTATAAAGGATTGGTAAAGGATAAATGGCTTTATATCCTCAATTCCGGCTCATTTGATGAAGCACTTCGTCGATATCGATATCTAAAAGCTCTTTCTGACAAGGGAGAGAGTGTTATTGCTGATCTCAAAAGTTCGGTTGAAAAACTGGAATCGGCAAAAATCTCACTTCAATTTGAAAAAAATGAAAAAGAGAAAATAATCGCTCTCAAAGAGGGTGAAGAAATATCGTTGAAGGAGAGTATCGAGGAACAAAAAGATCTGCTTGCTGATATCGGCAAAAACAAGGATGCCTTAAAAAAAGAACTTGAAGCCAAAAAACAATCCGAGAAAAAGATCGGCTCTTTGATCGATCAACTCATTGCCAAAGAAGAACTGGCAAAAAAGAACAAAACCAAAAAGAAACCAACTCCTAAAAAACCGGAACCAAAACCAAAAACAAAACCGGAACCAAAACCCGGAAAAAAAACTGATATTCCAACCAAAACTGAAGATAAAACCCCGGTTTTGGAGGATGATGAAGAGTTTATTGGAGGATCACCTGTTGAAGATTATGAAGAGCAGGTGGTAAAAGGGAAGTCATTTTCATCACTTAAAGGGAACCTGATGAAACCTGTGGGTTCCGCAAAGATTTTTAGACCTTTTGGTGAAAATAAAAACGAAGAATTAAAAACTGTTACTGTGAACTACGGAATCGATTTTAAGGTTGAAAGTGCACAGTCAGTAAAATGTGTAGCAGACGGAATCATCTCTGCAATTGAATGGCTGCCCGGTTATGGCAGCGTTGTGATAATTACTCACACTGAAGGCTACCGCACTGTTTATGGACACCTTGGAAGTATTTCCGTCCGTGAAGGAAACAAAGTTGCTGCGGGTTCCGTTATCGGTACTGTAGGTAAAAGCCTCGAAGGATATATTTTCCACTTTGAAATCTGGAAAGGAAAACAAAACCTTAACCTGGGGTGGTTCTAAGAACTTGGAGATTCAATTAATAGTTACACAGATTCCACGGATTTAACACAGATTCCACGGATAAAAATGGGACGCAGATACACGCAGATTAAACAGATTTTCGCAGATAAATTTTTATTATACCGTACTTGAGTTTCTCAAGTCACTAAAGTTGTAAAGTTCTGTAGTTCTGAGGTTCTGAAGTTCCGAAGTTCTGAAGTTCTGAAGTTCCGAAGTTCTGAAGTTCTGAGGTTCTAAAGTTCTAATAGATAAAGTAAAGATTATGACAAATACCCCTGAATATAGAATGGCGAAAACCGGCAAACTTATGATAGATATTTTGCCAAATAAATGTGACTTTTGTGGTTGCTGTGTAGGGGTATGCCCTGAGGATGCAATAGAACTGAAGGAAGCAGAGATATATATAATTGATCCGCGGTGTACAAACTGTTCAAAATGTGTTTGGAGTTGTCCCATTGAGGTGATAAAATTCAACAAGGAAGGGGTGGTTAAACGATGAAAAGATATTATGATGTTGTGGTGGTTGGTGGTGGTCCCGCCGGCTCTATGGCAGCGAGATATGCGGCAGAGTTGGGTGTTTCAGTACTTATACTTGAAAAAGACAGGGATATCGGTTATCCGGTAAGGTGTGGAGAAGCTGTCAGTAGAAAGGGTGTAGAGGAATTCATCGAACCGGATGAAAAATGGATAGCGTCGCACATAACCAAATTTTCGATGAACGCCCCTGATGGCACCGAAGTGGTACTTCCTCTTCCCGAAGAGGGATTTGTGCTCGAGAGAAGAGTTTTTGATTATGAACTCGCCAAATCTGCGGCAAATGCCGGAGTAGAGATACTCACCAGAGCGTATGTTAATGGACTTCTTTTCGATGGTGATGCAGTCTCCGGTGTTAAATTTGATTATCGTGGTGAGCAGCATGAGGTAGAAGCTGATGTGATTATCGCTGCCGACGGAGTTGAATCCAGGGTTGGCAGATGGGCAGGAATTAAGACACATATCGATTTCAGGGATATGGAGTCGTGTGTTCAATATACCGTTTCGGGAATTGATGTTGATCCAAATACCATCTATTTCCATTTTGGAAGTAATGCGGCACCGGAGGGATATCTTTGGGTATTTTCGAAGGGGAGTCATTCAGCAAACATCGGATTAGGAGTCAGTGGAGCAATCGGCAAAAAGAAATCTGCTCTGCAATTTCTCGAAGAATTCATGGAGCGACATTACCCTGATGCAGCAATTTTAACTTCCATTGCCGGAGGTGTTCCGTGCAGTGTAACACTTGAAAGAATATCTGCACCCGGTATCATTCTCGTTGGTGATGCAGCACGACAGGTAAATCCGCTTTCGGGTGGTGGTATAGCTTCGGGAATGATTGGGGGAAGTATCGGAGGAAGAATTGCCGCGGAATCGATTAAAAAGGGGAAACCACAACATCTGTTAACTTATGACAAGGAATGGATGGATCGTCTCGGCAAACGGCACGAAACTTTTGACAGAATTAAAAATGGAATTTACAATTTCTCCGATGAGAAATTTAACTCCATTGCTCATTCATTTGCAAAAGTACCAAATGACAAGCGAAGTCTGGGCAATCTCTTTAAGACTGCCCTGATTCACAATCCCGGGTTACTGATTGATGTAGCGAGGGTGTTTATTTAAAACTCCAGACTTACGCCAATCGAAGGTAATATTCCAATATTGCCTCCGCCGTCTTCTTTTTTATCGCGTCTGTCCCATCTGTATGCAAAAACATTCTTTTTGTTGTAAACATTCTGCACATCTATATAGGTAATAAGGGTAACGGTTTCAAAAAGAACCATTTTTGTCAACTCTGAGATCGAGGCTGTGTACATCGGGAAGTGTTCCTGTGTTATATCTCGAGACGAGTTGGGAACCGTCAGATTCAAAAGGTGTGTAGGGTGCACCGGATGCATATCGCAATTTAAAACTTGCTTCCCAGGATTCGTTGAACTGGTATCCACCCGAAAGATTAAAGAGCCATCTTTGATTAAATTTCCCTTGTCTCGGCACACCATCAAAGGCAGTGTTTTCGATCTCCGAGTAGGTAAGGCTCATTAAACCGTACAGTGGAATTGTTGAAAGCTTTTTCTGTGCGGAAAATTCGATTCCTTTTGCGATTCCACCACCTGAACTTGTAAGTGGTTCAAATCCAAATGATTCAAAATTATTATCTGATCCCTCAAAGCCTGCACCTGTGTTTGAGAGTACCACATATGGTCTTACAAGACTTGCGGGATAGTTTTTGTAATCTTTGTAAAATCCTTCCAACTTCAAAATTGCATCTTCACTCACTCTGTGTTCAAGACTAAGTACATATTGATCAACTCTGATTGGTTTCAGGTCGGTATTTCTTGAATCTGCAATCAACCAGATATATGAAGGTGTTTGGTAATAAACTCCGGTTGAGAAGGAGACACCCGTTTCAGGATTGAACTTATATTCAACCGAGAATCTTGGACTTAAACGGAGCCCATCATTAATTCCGCTGAAGTCATCCACACGAAATCCCGCATTAAAAAGAAGTCCGGCCGAAAATCTGTGGGTTACATTTGTGAATGCACTGTATTTATAGAAATTTTTGGAAGTGTTTACAGAATCCACGGGTAACAATTCTCCAAAGGAAGTTCTGAATCGGGGTAACCTGACATCATACTGGGTTGTGATGTATTCACCCTGGATTCCTGAAGTGAGTTCCGTAATTTTTGAGAACTGGTGGAAAAACTCAAAACGAAGTTTGTTTTCAGCTTCTCTTGAAACATTTTTGAAGATAGGATTTAATAGCGAATCGCTCTGACGGGAATCATAATCGATGAAACTCCGTGATAATACAACTTTGAAATAACCCTTTTCCAAGAGGTTTGTGAAAGTAAGCCCTGTTCCATACTGGGTTTGGTCACTTCCCAATACTCTTGAGTTGTCATACCGCTGGTCTTCGGTATCGTTAAAAAACTTTACATTATCGAATGCTCCGATAAAGAGGTATGAAAGTTTTTGGTTTTTGCCGAGGTTAAAATCGAATTTTGTTAAAACATCGTAATACTCGGGCACAAATCCAAAACCGGCGGCTTTAAAGATGAAGTCGAGATAACTTCTTCTGGCAGAAAAGATAAAATTTGATGATTCAGACAGAGGTCCTTCAAGGTTAAAACCAAATTGTGAAGCTGAAATAGTTGCTTTTCCACCTATTTTATCACTTCTTCCATCCCTTAAATCAATTTTTAATACTGAAGAAAGTTTATCACCATATAATGATGAAAACCCGCCTGTTGAAAAGACCGATTCTTTTACAAAATCGAGATTCACAAATGAAAGTGGACCGCCTGTTGCTCCCTGCGAACCAAAATGATTAATTGTCGGGAGTTTAATTCCATCAAGAATATATAAATTTTCAGAGGGTGCCCCACCGCGAACAACCAGATCATTTCTTCCGGCTGAAGCCTGTGCCACTCCCGGGAGAATTGAAAGTGCTCTGATAACATCCTCAAACCCGCCGGGAGCTCTTCTCAATTCTTCATAAGAGAAGGTAGTGGTTGAGTTTAGATCTGTGGGTGGTGTATAAAAATAATCTGATGTTATCGTCACATCCTTTAATTGCAGGGTAGTCTCTTGCAGTTCAAATGTTATCTCTGCGGGTTTGTTGTTTGTTACCAAAACATCCGCTCTTGTTATAGTGGCAAAACCGATTGCAGATACTCTGACTTGATAAGTTCCGGGTTCAAGTCCATCAATGGAGAATGAGCCGTCGTCAAATGTTGTAGCACCTTTTTGGGTTCCAACCACAACAACAGTGGCAAAAGGTACAGGTTGTTTAGTTGCAATATTAATTACTTTACCTGAAATCACACCCGAAAGAGGGGCAGAAACCATCACGGGTGAAAGCATAAAAAGAATCAGCAGGGCTATTTTATATTTTCTCATTGTATCCATTAGTTTAATTGATGTTGTAACTTATAAATTTAATATTAAGTTCAAAACGGGTAAAAAATATCACCTGATAAATTGAGTATCATTTTATTCTTCCTTCTCACTTATTAGAATTATCAAAAGAGATGTTTCTATAAATTGGTAATCTCTCCGTTTAATTGTTGTTAATACATCTGTTTAAGTCACAAAATAGTTTGGCATAGTAGTTGAATGGAAGGGGACATATGGACTTAAACGGAAAGATCACATAAAATGGCTATAAAAGGCACAATAATTATTGATACAGAACTCTGTAAAGGTTGCGAGCTGTGTGTAATGGCTTGCCCGCAGAAAGGATTGGTCCTTTCTGATAAAATTAACTTAAAAGGATACCGCGTCGTTGAATTGTATATGGATAACTGTACCGGCTGTGTGAACTGCGCACTGGTTTGTCCTGATTCGGCAATAACCGTTTATCGCGAGAAAAAAGCTAAAGCGGTTTAAAAAGAGAGACTACGATGGAGAAACAAGAATTAAAAGGAAAAGAAATAAAGTTGATGAAGGGAAACGAAGCATTGGCTGAGGCTGCTATAAGAGCAGGACTTGATGCTTATTTTGGTTACCCTATCACTCCACAATCAGAAGTAATGGAATATCTTACCGAAAATATTCCCCTTCGCCGGGGGCTTGTCCTTCAGGCAGAAAGTGAAGTGGCATCAATCAATATGGTTTATGGAGCTGCCGGAGCAGGAGCAAGAGTTATGACTTCTTCCTCTTCACCCGGAATGAGCCTGATGCAAGAGGGAATCTCCTACATCGCATCTGCACAATTGCCATGTTTATTGGTTAATGTTATGCGTGGTGGTCCCGGATTGGGTACCATTCAACCTTCACAGGGAGATTATTTTCAGGCAGTAAAAGGTGGTGGCCACGGCGACTATAAACTTTTTACACTTGCCCCTTCTACCGTTCAGGAAATGGTTGATTTTGTATTTGAAGGATTCAAAATGGCTGAAAAATACAGGGTTCCTGCAATGCTACTTGCAGATGGTGCCTTGGGCCAGATGATGGAAAAAGTGGAATTACCCGCAGAGGGTCAATTCCCTCATGTGATTCCTGATTGGGCAACCACAGGTAAAAAAGAAGGAAGAAAACAGAATGTTATTACTTCTCTCTTCATTCAACCTGAAAAAATGGAACAGATAAATCTTGATCTCCAGGCTAAATATAAAGCGATGGAAATAGAGGTTAAATCAGAATCTATCAATACAGAAGATGCAGATCTGATCCTTGTTGCTTTTGGATTAGTTGCCAGAATTTGTATGAAAGCTGCCGAACTTGCCCGTGAAAAAGGAATAAAAGTGGGTGTTATCAGACCCATCACTCTTTTCCCGTTCCCAACAGAGGTTCTTAATACCACTGCCGACCGTGTAAAAAAATTCCTCGTTGTTGAAATGAATGCCGGTCAGATGGTCGAAGATGTTCGACTCTCAATAAACGGTAAAGCTGATGTTCAATTCTACGGAAGAATGGGTGGAATGATCCCTAATCCGGAAGAAATTTTAACAAAACTTGAATCAATGATGAAATAACGGGAGATACACGATGGAACAATTTTTAATTAACCCCGATTGTATGGTTTATGACAACCATCCCGTTACTCTAACAGGTGAACCTTTTCACTATTGCCCAGGATGTGGGCATGGTGTCATCCATAAAGTACTTATGGAAGTGGTTCGTGATCTTGGTATCCAGGAAGAAGTAATTGGCGTGGCTCCCGTTGGTTGTTCAGTTTTTGCTTATCACTATATGAATGTTGATATGCAGGAAGCAGCTCACGGAAGAGCAAGTGCAGTTGCCACAGCAATCAAAAGAGTAAGACCACAAAATTATGTTTTCTCCTATCAGGGAGATGGCGATCTTGCTGCAATTGGTACCGCAGAAACAATCCACACAGTAAACCGCGGTGAAAACATCCTGATGGTGTTTGTAAATAACGCAATCTATGGAATGACGGGCGGCCAGATGGCTCCCACATCACTCATCGGAATGAAAACTGCTACCTCTCCTTACGGAAGGGATGCAGCTTCAATGGGTAACCCCATAAAGATTACAGAACTGCTCGCACAGTTGCCGGGGGCATATTATGTAGCTCGCCACGCAGTGCATACCCCAAATGCAGTTCGTAAATTAACAAAAGCATTTAAAAATGCGTTTGAATATCAGAAATTAAACCGGGGCACCTGCTTCATAGAAGTGGTCTCAAATTGCCCGTCAGGGTGGAAGATGAGTCCTGTTCAGTCGATCGACTGGATTGAAAAGAACATGCTTCCCATGTTCCCACTCGGCGACATCAAGGTTCCCGATCCAAAAACGGGCGATCCTGTCATGGTTAAAAATAATTAAGGTTTAGGAATAGATATGAAAACAGAAGAGATCATTATTGCCGGATTTGGTGGTCAGGGAGTCCTTTCCATGGGACAAATGCTCGCTTACTCCGCTCTTATAGATAATAAAGAAACCAGTTGGATGCCATCTTATGGCCCCGAAATGCGTGGTGGAACTGCAAATTGTGTGGTAATCGTTTCAGACAGCAGAATCAGCTCACCACTCGTAAGTAAGTATGACACCGCTATAATCCTTAACCAGCCTTCCATGGAGAAATTCGAAAAGGCAGTTAAACCGGGCGGTTCCCTCTTTTATGAGGAATCCACTATAATTCAACCTCCTATGAGGACAGACATTAACATCTACAGAATAAGTGCCCTCAGGGAAGCCGAAAGGTTAAACAAAAAGCAAGTTGCCAATATGGTTATGCTTGGAGCATTTCTTGAAGTGAAGCCGATAGTTCAGTTTGAATCTATCCTGGCGGCTTTAAAGAAAGTTCTTCCCGAGAGGCATCATCATCTCATCCCAATCAACGAACAGGCATTGTTGAAGGGGAAAGAGATAATTTCTGAGTACTTAAAAGAACCGGTTTAAAACAGCAAGGCAGGAATTAAAATGACCGATAAAGACTTCAACTGCAATAAAATCTGTAAAAACTCATGTGCATCACTACAGGAAGCACTTCGCAAAGAGACCAGCATAGTGCATTTTTATGAAAACATGATGGAAGACTGCAATTCTCCCGAAATCAAAAATTTCCTGACGGATATTATTGAATCAAGGAGATCTGAAATGTTAAAAATAATTCAGAAACTCAATGAGATCCATGCCCGGTCACAAATTGTGGATGGGGTAATATCGAGTTTTAATCCCGAAGCTTGACAGCTGTAAGTTGTATTGTTTTTAGCCGTTCACTCTAAAGGTTGAACGGCTTTTTTTTGTATATTACACTATGAAAAAGTTGTATTTAGATGTTTGTACTATTTGTCGCCCCTTTGATGATCAAAATCAAATAAGAGTTCGGATGGAGACTTCGGCATTATATTTGATTTTGAGCCATGTTCACAAAGGACTTTACCAACTTAATATTTCGCCTGTTCATTATCGGGAAGTTGCGAGTATTTCTGATTCTTTTGAAAAGATACAAGTTGAAACTTTGTTGAGGACCTACGACCAAAATCATTTTTATGACCTACCGGTTGTTCTACAAAGAGCAGAAGAGCTCATTCGTAGAGGTTTAGGAATAGCAGATGCCACTCACCTCGCGATGGCAGAGCAGTGTTCAGACATTTTTATTACTTGTGATGACAAACTATTGAAAAAGGCAGCCAAACTTAGATTAAAAGTTTCCGTGACCGATCCATTAACATTTTGCATAAAGGAGAACCTGAAATGAAACCAAGTGAATTTATTGATGAAAATGAATTGTATCGAAAAGCAATGCTATTGTTATATGAGAACTTAGGACCAGTAGAAGCTTCCAGATTCTTATCTGTGGTTAAATCAAAAAGATTGGATTCTGTTAAAAGACACCGTCAATGGCAGGAAGGTCTTGATAAAGATCTATTCTTTAAGGAGATACTGCAAGAAAAGTAAATCTTCTGCACAGAATCCGACTCTTAGAACTTTTTCTGGTCGATTAACATGAAAAATTTATTCTAATATAGCCGTTCACTCTAAAGGTTGAACGGCTTTTTTTGTATAGTTCATAGAAATCTCATTATATCCTTTGACAATTAATTCGAACTCTATTTTTGAAGAATCATCTTTTTGGTTTCCCTTCTTCCATCAATATTCAACAGAAATCAGGGTCTCAGAATTAAAAGGGTTGGGGTAATTCTGCGATAGATTAAAATCTGTTTCTTTGGCTTCTTCATTTTTAATTCCGCTTGGGTGATACTTTACAGAATAATATGTATTTACTCCGGGTTTGGTGGTTGATGGGGATAATCCTTTATCTACCGCTTTGATATTATATTTAAACGCATACCCTTTTCTCATCAAAGAATCATTTAAGTGGAGTTTAAGTTTACATGTAAGAGTTCTTCGAAATAAATTGGGTGGATTACAGGCATAATTGTATCTTGGGGACCAACATAAAACCTTTGGAGTCAATAGAGTCGATAAAATTAAAGAAGAATTGGGAAAAATTGTACTGTAAGGGTGCTTTACCTCCAAGGTGGATTAAAATAAGCAGAATCAGTAAGGATTGGGCATCGTAACTGATTGACCGGCTTGATTGCTGGGTCATAGTACAAGGTTACTCCAACCGAATCATAAATTTTTGCCTGGCGGACGCCAATCCAAAGATATGGCATGGGCCAACCAGGTCGTTCAGCATAATATGAATAACCAATCCCCTTTGCGAGTCCAAATTCATAGTAGTCTGCATAATTTTGCAACCTGAATGTGTCTCCCAACGTGTGAGTTTCAGTATTCACAAGATAATGTTCATTAGCTCAAGGGCAAAGACACTTTTGCCAAGAGCTATCCTCACACAAAATCCAGCGCCACTCCACTTGAGTTTAAACCTTTTGAGTTCTTGGTTCATAATGGACAAACATTGATACTTAGGGAAAAGTGTAACATGGTACTTACCGTTTATTTCTTCTGGAGTTTATTTGTGATATCCTGGGTGCGGAGTCCATTTCCCAGTGATATTGCCACTGATTTCTTTTATCCCAGGGGAAATAGGAAGTGTCCCCAAGAAAAGCGGATGGATTTGATGGAAGTTTTGAGCTGTCGAGAATTATATATTCTCTTACGAGGGATGAGAGCCCGGAATTGTTCAAAAACTGGGCATTAATTACCACATTATAAAAATAAAAATCAGTGAAACTAATTGTATCAACCCGGTCAACGATTTGGATTGGTATCGCATAAATACTCCAAAAGTTATTTGCCTAAAATAGTAATAAAATCGAACAAAGAAAAACAATTGGTAGCCCTGTAAAAGAATTTAAAATTATAAAGCACTTTGACAATTCAGTTATTTTGTTATCATTCACTTCTATACAAAAAATATTTTGTGAGAAACAATATGAGAAATATATGCCATAAAATCAGTTATACCCTGATTATCACTTTGGCATGTTCTGTATCAGTTATGTCACAGATGACTCCATGGATACCTGTGGATACGATGCAAAATACATTTGGCACTGCGCTGCCTAATCTGGGTCCAATTGCCACAAGCCACTACTCTCCTCTGGTGATGATTCTTCATCGTGGGAAGTCCACTTATGCATCATCAAGTGCCCTGGTATATAATTTATCGACAGATAATGGAAATACATGGAGCAGGAAACTCCCACCGATCAATACGCAAATCGGTTTTGGTGCGAGATACCCAACCCTAACCCTCAAATTGGATTCCGGACAGGCATTACAAACCGCAAAGGCTTTTTCAACTTTTGGGCATGTAGCAGCAATACCCGAAATAGATCAGGGAGCGGCACTGGTTTCTGATATTTTTAATGCAACTTCCACCTCCGTAGCCTTTAACCAGATGACAGGTTCACGATTAGGGCAATTATGCTGGGCGAGTGACACAGAAAATCGTTTTTTCTGGGTTGGTCAAAATCCTTCCAATGGGAATCATACCCTGTTCAGAACCTCTGATCTTGTTAATATTGAATCATTCCCAATTATAAATTTATCAGATATTGCAGGGGAATTTATTCCGCTGCAAGGTGATTCATACAATGGGAAACTCTATTTTGGTTTTATCGCAGCCAAACCCGATAGCAGCACTCCTTTGGTTTATATGCCTGCTTATGTAACTTCAACTGATAATGGAGCCACCTGGTCACCTGTAAATTGGGTGGATTTTAGGCAGGCTGTTGGCGCAACCCGGTTTGACAGGTTATGGGATTATACACCTGATGATCAATTCCTTCAATTACAAGGAGATATGGTGGTCGGATTTGACGGAAGAGTACATTTTGCACTTGGACTCCAGGATACCAACATGGCTGTTGGACAAAATCGGAATGTGATAGCCGAAATTTTGCAAACGGGGAGTTACTGGTCTGCGGCAATGGTAGCTGAAAATTTGAGTGACATCTCATGGTCAAAACTTGATGGGCCCTGCCTTGGGACAGATGGCTTATAGTCTTAATATCGCTGCAGGAAGATCCATTGGTGTTTATGCGGTTTCCTTTGTACATCCACCATTAAACAATCCGCTTGATTCACTCTGTGATGTTTATGTCGCTACCAGAACTGAAGGAACTTATTATTTTTATCCATTCAATTTAACTGAAACTCCGGGCAAAAATGAAAACAGCCATCACATGAGTCCCCGAATCTCTTTCAGTTCAGCAAATTCGGAATATTATGCAAGACTGATATATAATTATCCTGCGGGGTATGAAGGTTATTTTCCGAATGGAGGAGCATATGAGACTTTACCAAGTACAATTTATTTTACAAATTTTAATATACCGATTCCGCTCAGCCCTGTTGAATTTACATCTTTTACTGCAAGAAGCATGAGCAGAAGAGTGGTTCTTGAATGGGTAACAGCAACCGAGAAAAACAATTATTTATTCACAGTTGAGAAAAACAGTGGTGAAGGTTTTTTTGCGATTGGGAATGTGAACGGAGCCGGCACTTCAACACAATTTAATTCATACAACTTTACCGACAATACTCCAACTCCCGGAGCATTTTACAGAATAAAACAAACCGACTATGATGGTTCGTTTGCATATTCACAAGAGATTGAAACACCGACAGATTATCTGTATGATTTTAAGCTTGAGCAAAATTATCCAAATCCGTTTAATCCATCAACGGTCATCAGGTTCTCGTTACCCGTTGCAGGAACAACAACTTTGGATATTTATAACTCACTCGGTGAAAAGGTTGTGACACTCTTGAACAAAGATCTTCCTGCCGGTGAACATCAAGTAAATTTTGAAGCCGGAAATCTCTCCGGTGGTGTCTATTTCTGTCAACTTCGCTCAGGGACTAAACAACAAATGGTGAAGATGTTGTTGGTAAAATGAGATTTGTTTAATCACTAAATCGATATTTAGTTTATACTCATCGAACTTAAACTGACTGTTGTTGCTTTTGATAAGACTAACAACAGTCATTTTTTTTATGTCTAACTGTTCTTTATGAGTAATATATTCTCCGATTCGAATTTAATTCAAACTAAAGTATCGAAAAAACCAATCCCAACTGGAATGCCTGTCTTATTTGTGTCCTCTTAATTTGATCCTCATCATAAACGAGAACAAAACTTAAATTTGTAGCGAGCCATTTGTTAACCTGTGCTGTAACAAGGCTTTCCCAACGGACATCCCAAATATCAAGTTTTTTGAAGGGTGAAAAAAGAGAGAGTTTGCTCACATAAAGTACATTTTCGGCTATCGGGATTTTTAGATCAGTGACGCTGTTTAATCCGAGGTCAAACTTAAATTTTTCAATCTCGGCAGTTGTGGGGTCATCAGCTTCGAAGTAGTATTCGTTTGAGATTATTTCTCTGGCTGCGAGGTCAAAACGGGTTTGAACATATTCGGATTTATCGTATAAAAGGCCAATACCTTGAGTAATATAGGCAGGATCAAAAAAATCGGAAATCTTTGGTGCAGGGTCAACTTTATAATTATACCCCGTTGTAATTTGTGTGAGGAAAGTGTTCGAAGCAGCAAACTTGAATATCCATCCAAGATCTCTCGCAACAAGATTTTCCATAAATATTTCATTTTCATTTTGTTTATTAGGTTGATCGCCTGCTTGAGTCCTGCCAAAAATAGCTCTTAACTGATTTTTGAAAACCCAGTGTTCTGATTTGTAAACCAACCCAAAATTAACATAACTGTTCCAGGCAATTGCATTTTCTCCACCCTTTGCCCAGTCGGAAAAACTTACTTGTGAAAAATTAAATCCGGCGGTAAGTGATGGATTCCATTTATATAACATAGAATCCGGAATTTCTTGAGCTTTTACTGAAAAAACAAACAATATAATGAGGAGAATAGTATAAGATCGCATAAAACTTCTCTTTGTTATGGATTAACTGAGTAAAATAAAATACAAAAATAAGAAATTTAGTGAAGTTGTCGATTTAGAAGTGGCACAAGAAAAGCTTATATTTCGTTCCAATCTTTTTCAATTCCTAAAAAAAACAGACCCACACAAAATGCTTGGAAAACTTATTCTGGAAGATGGCAGCGAATACAATGGTACCGTATTTGGTGCAGCTCACTCATCCGCAGGTGAAACTGTATTCAGCACTGCTGTAACCGGCTATACCGAAAGTCTCTCTGATCCTTCTTATTCCGGTCAGATATTAACCCTTACCTTCCCGCTTGTTGGGAATTACGGGATACCCGGTAAGGCACGGGATGAAAATATCGCAAAATATTTTGAATCCGATAAAGTGCAGGCAGCAGGACTCATAGTAAACAACTACTCTCCCGAGTATAGCCACTGGAACGCTGAGAAGAGTCTCTCTGACTGGCTTGAGGAATATGGTGTTCCCGGTTTAACAGGTATAGACACCAGGGCATTAACCCAAAAACTCAGAGAAAAAGGCTCTCTTCTTGGTAAAATTGTAATTGATGAGGATATTCCATTTTTTGATCCCGATAAACATGATCTTCTTCAGAAGGTGACAATTGAAAAAATTGACGAATTGGGTAACGGGAAATATAAAATCATGTTGGTTGATTGTGGAAGTAAAACCAATATTATCAGGTGTCTAATGAGTCGGGATGCCACAGTTATCAGGGTTCCATGGAACCACGATTTTTCAACCGAGGAGTATGACGGGCTTTTTATTTCAAATGGTCCGGGGAATCCCAAAAGAGCAGGGCTTATAATTGACAATCTCAAAAAGGCATTTCAAAAAGAGAAACCGATTATGGGAATTTGTCTCGGTCATCAACTAATGTCGCTTGCTTCCGGGGCGGATACATTAAAAATGAAATATGGCCACAGAAGTCACAATCAACCTGTCCTTCTTTACAACACAGACCGCGCTTTTATAACATCACAAAATCATGGATATGTTGTGGATAGCCCCACAATTCCGGCTGAGTGGGAACACTATTTTGTGAATCTAAATGATGGAACAAATGAAGGAATTTATCACAAATCTCTCCCATACTTTTCGGTTCAGTTCCATCCTGAGGCTTCAAGCGGACCAACCGATACGGAATTTCTCTTTGATGAATTTATGAATATGGTGAAAAGAGGGAGTAAATAATGAACCCAAGAGTGAAAAAATTGAATAAAGTTGTGATCATCGGTTCCGGTGCATTAAAAATTGGTGAGGCGGGTGAATTCGATTACAGTGGTTCACAGGCGCTTAAAGCACTCCGTGAAGAGGGTGTTAAAACCGTTTTGTTGAATCCAAACATTGCAACCGTTCAGACTTCGGAAGACCTTGCCGACAGAGTCTATTTTCTACCCGTTACTCCATGGTTTGTTGAGGAAATAATTAAAAAAGAGAAGCCTGACGGAATTCTTCTCTCTTTTGGTGGTCAGACAGCACTGAACTGTGGCGTTGAACTCTACAGAGCAGGTACTTTGGCAAAATATGGCGTTGAGGTGTTGGGAACCCCTGTTGAGGCGATAATTGAGACGGAGGACAGAGAACTTTTTGCCAGAAAACTTGAATCTGTAAACATAAAAACACCAAAAAGTTTTGCTGTTACTTCGGTGGATGATGCAGTTAAAGCCGCTGAAACAATCGGTTATCCTTTGATCATAAGGGCAGCTTATACATTGGGCGGGCAGGGGAGTGGATTTTGTCACGATCTTGATTCTTTAAAAGAGATGGCAGATTTGGCATTTTCTTATTCTGACCAGATTCTTGTAGAAGAGTCTCTTAAGGGATGGAAAGAAGTTGAATATGAAGTGGTTCGCGACAGATACGATAACTGTATTACAGTGTGCAACATGGAAAATTTTGATCCACTTGGAATCCATACCGGAGAAAGTATTGTAGTGGCACCATCTCAGACTCTCTCAAATGATGATTATCAGCTTTTGCGAAATATTTCGATTAAACTCATCAGGCATATCGGAATAGTTGGTGAATGTAATGTACAATTTGCACTTGATCCCAAATCACAGGATTATCGGGTGATTGAAGTGAATGCACGATTAAGTCGCTCATCCGCATTGGCATCAAAAGCGACGGGATATCCTCTTGCATTTGTGGCTGCAAAACTTGCCCTTGGTTATGGGCTTCATGAACTTAAAAACAATGTAACAAAAGTAACTTCGGCACTTTTTGAGCCTGCACTCGACTACATTGTAGTAAAAATTCCCAGATGGGATCTTGACAAGTTTTCGGGGGTTTCGAAGAAAATTGGAAGTTCCATGAAGAGTGTCGGGGAGGTAATGGCAATCGGCAGAACCTTCGAAGAGGCGATTCAAAAGGGATTGCGTATGATTCGTCAGGCGCGACATGGATTTGTGGGAACACGAGAAGCTCCTGTTACCGACTTAAAAGCACAACTTCAGGAACCCACCGACAAACGGATATTTTACATCTCTGAGGCATTTGAAGAGGGGATGACAGTTGAAGAAATCCATTCATTAACCAAAATTGACAATTGGTTTCTTGGAAAACTTAAAAATATATTTGATCTAAAAAACGAACTGTTGAAGTTTGATACACTGTCTAACTTACCCGATGAACTTCTCGCTAAAGCCAAAAGGTATGGATTCAGCGATTTCCAGATCGCACGATTTGTTTTAAAATCACATGACCGGCTGATTGAAGAAGATATTATGCTGGTTCGGAATGAGAGAAAACTGCGCGGAATTCTGCCCGTGGTAAAACAAATTGACACTCTGGCGGCGGAATATCCTGCCCAGACAAATTATCTCTACCTTACCTACTCCGGAACCGAACATGATATTAGCTATGAAAATGATCAAAAAAGTGTAATAGTGCTTGGGTCTGGGGCTTACAGAATAGGGAGCTCTGTGGAATTTGACTGGTGTTCGGTTTCCGCACTAACAACAGTCAGGAATGAGGGGTATCGTTCGATAATGATAAACTATAACCCCGAAACCGTGAGTACCGACTATGATATTTGTGACCGGCTCTACTTCGATGAACTTTCGTTTGAAAGAGTCATGGATATTGTTGACCTCGAATCTCCTTTTGGAGTGATTGTAAATTCAGGCGGACAGATTCCAAACGGACTTGCCACCAGATTAAATGATCAAAATGTCCCAATTCTTGGTACTTCAGCTGAATCGATTGACCGTTCTGAAAATCGCCATAAATTTTCAGAGATGCTCGATCAGCTTGGGATAGATCAGCCGAGATGGAAAGAGCTTACCTCCATTGATGATATTGTTCAGTTTGCAGATACGACCGGGTTTCCACTTTTGATCCGGCCTTCTTATGTGCTGGCAGGTTCGGCTATGAATGTTGTCTCCAACCGGGAAGACCTGGAATATTTCCTTAAAGAAGCTGCTACAGTTTCAAAACAATATCCCGTTGTGGTTTCCGAATTCATTGAAAACGCGAAGGAAATCGAGTTTGATGCTGTTGCAAACCATGGCGAAATTGTAGTTTATACAGTCTCTGAACATGTTGAGTTTGCAGGTGTTCACTCGGGTGATTCAACAATTATCTTCCCGCCACAAAAAATTTATGTGGAAACCAGCCGGTTGATCAAAAAGACTGCCCAAAGAATCGCCCGGGAATTAAACATCACAGGTCCCTTTAACATCCAGTTTATTGCAAGGGATAACTATATTAAAGTTATCGAGTGTAATCTACGGGCATCGAGATCATTCCCGTTTGTATCTAAAGTGCTTAAGGTTAATCTTATCGAACTGGCGACCAAAGCAGCTTTGGGACTTCCGGTGGAAAAACCGTCAAAATCAGCGTTTGATCTCGAATATATAGGAGTGAAAGCGTCACAGTTCTCATTTCACAGGTTGAGTGGTGCCGATCCCGTTTTAGGTGTTGACATGACTTCCACGGGTGAAGTTGGTTGCATAGGTGACGATTTTTATGAGGCGTTGCTCAAGGCGATGTTATCGGTAGGGTATCGTTTGCCCGTTAAAAAGATTTTTCTTTCAACAGGTACTGTTCGTGATAAGGTTGAGTTGCTTGAACCTTGCAGACTGCTTAAATCCGGAGGTGTTGAACTGTTTGCAACTGCCGGGACAGCAAAATTTCTTCAAGACCACAATATTGAGTGTACTACCGTTTCATGGCCTGATGAAGAATCACATCCCAATTCGCTTGATATGATTCGGGAGAAAAAATTTGATCTTATTGTAAATATTCCAAAGAATAATTCAAGAGATGAACTTAACAACGACTACACAATCAGGCGGAGTGCGGTTGATTATAACATCCCTCTTATCACCAATGCAAGACTTGCATCAGCTTTTATTGAAGCCATGAACAGATATACTGTTGATCAGATTGCAATAACAGGATGGGATGAATATAAATCGTAAAAAATAAAAGTTTTGATATGGAACATGTGGTCAAATAAATTGTTTAATTAGAGTAGTAAATTTTTAATCATCACACAAAAAAAATCATCAGAGGCAAAGATGTCTAAGATAAGCAGAACAGCATTGGCTGTTTTCTTCAGTATTGTATCCATAATTGGTGTATCAGCCCAATCAAATATAGATTTTACTCTAAAAGGTAAACTCCTTGGAAGCAACGGCAAACCAATGCCGAAATCAGATATATATGTTTTCACAGATGCAATGTCTTTTTTTGCATCAACCACCCCCGTTCCGGTTAAAGGTGACGGTTCTTTCGAGTTACAATTCAAAACCCCCGGATATTATTCAGTAGCTTTTTGTGGCCTGGGGCATACAATGTATATGGCTTCAATTCCTGTATTTGATGTTAAGGGAGTTACAGAGATTGAAGTAAAACTTTCCGTTACAAAAACAGAGTTGTTTCCTAATGTAATGGGGTTTAAATCAAATGCAGGAATTGATTTTTTTCTTCCTGAATTTGTAAAAAAAGGGAGTGACGGTAAATATTCGTTCAAAATTGACAAAAAAATCGATACACTCTTAGTTCAACTTACCGGCAGAGCATACTCCACTCCGGCAGGATTTGAGTATCCGGGAGCTCAATATGTTTCAGACAGTCTTGGCGGGTTTCACACCGTTTTCTACAATGTAAAACCGGGATTCACGATTAGTGTTGATCCAACAAAACTTCCTGAATTGACAGGGAACAATACTGAATCGATTGTTTTTCTTAGTGATCCGGCTAACATAAAAGAGGCGTTTGATGCTGCTGAAAAACCAAATCGAAATTTTGAAGAGGTTAATCTTCAAACATTTAACTATTACAAAGACTTGTTCAAAAACGGGAAATCTAAAGCTGCAAAAGATATTGCCGCTGTTCAACTTTTTACTTATCACATCACAGCAGAATATCCCGGTGTAGAAAACATTGAGGAAGTGATTAATGCAATAACTGCTGATAACATTGCATGGAGCAGAAACTTCTACGGCTTAACCGATATCATCGAGCAAAAACCTCAGGCTGAACAGTCAAAGTTTGTGTCCGATATATTTGAAAACACGGCAAGTATCGATCTTAAGATGTATATCCTTTACTATTTAAAAGGTAAACCACAACTCGTGAGTGAAGAAAAATATGCGGAGATGTTTGGCGAATACAAAAAAATTGCGACCGATGAAAAATATGCGTACTCTTTAACCGATCTTAAACCTGCCATTCCGCTTGGTGAACAAAAAGTTGAAGATTTTACGGTAAAAATGATTGATGGTAAAGATTTCTCCCCAAAACAACTTGAGGGGAAATATTACCTTATCGATTTCTGGGGTACCTGGTGCATGCCATGTATCGAGGAGATTCCAAGTATCGAAAAAGCTTATGCAAAATTTAGCTCCAAAGGTTTCGAGATCATCAGCCTCGCGTTTAATTCCCCCGAGGAAGATTTCAAAAATCAGAGGAAAAAAACCCCAATGCCATGGCTGCATGCATTGTTGAGTGATGCAGATGCTGACAAGCTTGCGATGCTTTATAATGTTCAGTACATCCCTAAAATGCTTCTCGTTGGTCCTGATGGAAAGATCATCGCCAATGAAGAAACTCTTAGAGATGGCGGTCTGGAAAAGAAACTTGAAGAAATCTTCAAATAACATTTCATTTTTTGGTTACACATGTTTCGGCATGTGTAACCAATTTTTTTTGTCCCGCCCAGCCATAATTAACCCGCCTCGGCGGGTTTTTCTGTCAGCTTCTTTCCCTCTCTTATGCCACAAAAAAAATCGCAAAAAATGACTAAATTGAAGGTTGTAATTATAAAAAAGTGGACAAAATGAAAGAAGTGGATCAGTTATATAAAATAAGACATTCGCTGGCGCATATTATGGCGCAGGCGGTTCTTGAGCATTATCCCAAAGCCAAAATGGGTTTTGGCCCCCCGGTTGACAACGGTTTTTATTATGATTTTGATTTTGGTACCGAAAAAATATCTTCTGAAGATTTTAAGAAGATCGAAAAATCGATGTACAAAATCATCAATCAAAAACAGGAATTTAGCATTTACTACAAACCTTTGGATGAGGCAATTGAGCTTCTTGCAGGCATGGATCAATCATACAAGGTTGAGTATGCAAAGGAACTTGTGGAAACGGGGCAGGCTGAAGATCAGGGATTAAGTTTTTATGTAAATGGTTCTTTTACTGATATGTGTGAAGGTCCACATATAAACAACACCGGTGAAATACCCCCAAAATGTTTCAAATTAGACAGGATATCGGGTAGCTACTGGCGTGGTGATGAGAAAAAACCGATGCTCACCAGAATCTATGGTCTTGCTTTTGAAAATGAAGAAGAGTTAAAAGACTACATCAGAAGGCGTGAACTCGCTATGCAGCGTGATCACAGGAAACTCGGTGCAGAACTTGAGATTTTCCTTATTGATGATGAAGTTGGAACCGGACTTCCTCTGTGGCTTCCAAATGGAGCTGTTATAAGAGCAGAACTTGAAGCATGGGCAAAAGATGTGGAGTTTAAAGCCGGTTATCACCATGTTTCAACTCCGTCCCTTAGTAAATCCACACTATATCTGAGATCGGGGCATCTTCCTTATTACGCAGAATCGATGTTCCCTCCGATGGTTTTGGATGAGAATACTGAATATTATTTAAGACCGATGAACTGTCCGCATCACCATAAAATTTATGGATTTAGACCGAGAAGTTACAGAGAGCTCCCTTATCGTCTTGCTGAATATGGTGACATGTTCCGTTATGAAAAACACGGTTCACTTTCCGGATTACTCCGTGTAAGAGCCATGTGCCTGAACGATGCTCATATCTATTGCGAATATGACCAGGTAAAAGAGGAATTTGCGAAGGTTATGGACCTCTACAAATATTATTATGATTACCTCCGACTTGGAAATTTCAGAGTAAGACTCTCCCTGCATGATTCCGAAAGTGATAAATATGTCAAGGATGAAGAGGAATGGCAGTTTAGTGAGGATATCGTAAGAGAAATTCTTAATGAAAACAAGATCGACTTTATCGAAGAACGCGGTGAAGCTGCTTTCTACGGTCCCAAAGTTGACATCCAGATTAAAAACCTGCTCGGCAGGGAAGAGACTGTATCAACCTGTCAACTCGATTTTGTGATGGCAAAAAGATTTGATCTCTGGTATTCCGCCAAAGATGGTACAATGAAACAGCCATACATACTTCACAGAGCACCTCTTTCAACACATGAGAGAATGATTTCATTTTTGATTGAGTTCTGGGGTGGAGCGTTCCCAACATGGATGGCACCAAATCAGGTGATGCTGATACCAGTGAATGAGGGAGTTGTTGACTATGCAATGGAAATGAAACAGAAGATGACAGAGCTGGGAATCAGATGCGACATCGATGTTTCTGATGATTCATTCAATAAAAAAATCCGTAAGGCAGTAACTAAAAAGACTCCAAATATGTGGATCATCGGCGAAAATGAAAAAGCCGAAGGCACAATTACCTGGAGAAGATACTGTGTCCAGGATCAGATCAAAATGTCAGCTGATGCTGCGATTGATAAAATTGTTCATTTGAGAACTAACAGAATAATGGACAACTTCGCGGATGTTCAGATCTAAAAGCTGATATTTTAGTTCATTTTTCACTAAATGTGAAGATGCACTTTAGATCACCCTGAAAATTTCAAAGGGGTTATCAACAGAAATATGTTTCTGATGGTAACCCCTTTTTTTGTAACTTTTTTTCATTTGAATAGTATAAATTGCAGTTTAAGGTTTTTTTAACTGGAGAATTAATGCATAAATTAACAATCTTTCTTATTATTCTGGTCTTCACCGGGTTCTCTCAAGGTTTTGATCAAAAACCCTATCCTGACAAAAAAGAGAAACCGATGGAAAAACAACCTGATGTTGTCTTAAAAAATGCACCATTGGTAAGTCCCCTAACAATCGATTTTCAGATTGAGCTGGGTTCAAAAAACAAGGCTCTGAAAAAAATTGGTGAGATGATTCAAAGAGGTAAAGATCAAAATGATGTAAAGGCTCTTCTCTCGGCAGCGATTATTTTGTTCCTTGAAGAATCAAATTCGGGTAAAAAAGCCAGAATTACCGGGAAAGATATCCTCATAATGGCTACCGAAATAGCAGTTCAGAAGAAAAATCCTAAAGATATTATCGCCTGTGCAACACTTTGGGATGACAAATTTTTTGGAAATGATCCGGCCAAAGCAAAAGAACTTCTGAAGTGACTTTTGTCCGTATAATTAATCAATAAATCTCAAAAACCACCTGGTTTCTTTGCAGATATCCGATAGTATCGTATAGTTTCCCGCAAAATCATCTGATGGTATCGTATAAAAAGCTTGTAAATCATCCGATGGTATCGTATAGTTCCTTGTAAAATCACCCTGATCTCGAATCCCTGATGTCAGATTTGACAACCATAATAGTGTAGTATGTTAAGATAGAAGAAATTTTGTTTAAATTAGCAGATTCACAAATCAAAAAAATCGGAGAGACTCTGAAATGAAGAAAATGTTTTTATTTCTCACACTGGTTTTTATTCTTACCGGCGTTTCCTACTCGCAGGAAAAACCGGAAGGTGAAAAAATGAAACAATGGTTTTTTGTGATGTTATCCAGAGGTGAAAACCGCTCTCAGGATTCAGTTGAAGCTGCAAAACTGATGGAAGGGCATATGGCAAACATAAACAAAATGGCAGAACTCGGAGTCTTGAGGATAGCAGGACCATTTATCGATAACGGTAACTGGCGTGGAATATTTATTATGGACTGTAAAACGATTGAGGAAGCTGAAAGTTATGTAAAGCAGGATCCTGCAATTATTGCCGGTCGTCTTGCCTACGAGATTCACCCCTGGTATGGACCCGCAACAATCAAAACCAATTGGGATAAAGAATGAAAAGCTATTTTGGATATGTTCTTTTTGCGGAGCATCTCGCTGATATTGCAGGAGCAACGATTGAGCGATATTTTAGAGGCGACATCCGTGCAGAATATAAAAATTCGCCCTCACCGATTGTAACCATTGCCGACAGGGAAGTGGAAGAAAAATTGCGTGAAGAAATAGAGTTTGAAGATTCAGATTCAGGTATAATTGGTGAAGAGTTTGGAGAGAGAAAATCCAAAAACGGTTATACCTGGGTAATTGATCCCATTGATGGAACTATTGCATTCAGTTGTGGAAAACCGGTATTTGCCACACTTATTGCACTAATGAAAGATGGAATTCCTTTGATTGGAATAATAGATCAACCAATCACCAAAGAAAGATGGGTCGGGGTCTCAGGAAACACAACAATGCTTAACGAGGAACCTGTCAAATCTTCCACTTTGACCGATCTTTCAAAAGCAAAACTGAGTACTACTTCTCCCGGTATGTTTACAGACCCAATGTCTGCCGCCTTCTTTAAGGAACTGCAGAACAGGGTTCACATAACAAGTTTTGGAGGGGATGCATATCAGTATGGTTTATGTGCATCAGGACATATAGACATCGTAGTTGAAAAGGGTTTAAATCTCTACGACTGGGCAGCGCTTGTTCCTGTCTTAAAAGGTTCCGGTGCCGTAATTACCGATTGGAATGGAGAAGAACTCACCAATTCCTCAAAAGGGGATGTTTTGGTAACGGGGAATCAGAACCTTCACGAACAGGTTTTACAAATTATCCGTCAGGCTGCTCTGTAAGTCTCTAATTCCGATCCATCGAGATCAAGAACTGTGATGTAAACAGGAATTTTCCTGACTGCAAGTTGATTTGCTTTCATTGCCAATTGTGCAAGCCCACTGCAACATGGCACCTTCATAATCACAACATTCATGGAGTTGAGATTTGAATAGTCGATCATGGCAACCAATTTCTCAAGATATGCTTCTTTGTTGGTATCCAATTTGGGGCATGCAATCGCCATCGCTTTCCCTGCAAGGTATTTTTGATGGAAAGCCGTTGACACAAATCCCGCACAATCGGCGGCGAGCAAAAGGTCGGCATTTCTAAAAAATCCTGCTTGTGGATTCAAAAGATGCAATTGAATGGGCCAATGGGTTAATTCACTCGGCTGCTCATCACCAACATATTCCATTTTTTTTCCGGTTTCAGGTTTTTTAATTTCCTGTGGAGCAGAACCTTTGCAACCACAGGAGCCACCACCATGGTGATGTTCTGCGGGAGCAGGAGTATCTGTTCCTTCGGGCTGAAGAGCAACCGGATTTATCATGTCATGTGCTTTAAGGTAATCCAGCGCTTCAGTGAAATATTCGATTTCGTTATGATCAAGCAGGTGTTCAAGATGGGCTTTGATCACATTAGGGCCCCCTTTAACTATATAGTCCATTACTTTATATTCGTTGTATGGTTCAGCCTCGCGTTCTTCAATGGTTAAAGCACCTGAATGGCACTCACCGAGGCAGGCTCCCAAACCATCACAAAATAGATCGCTGATTAGTCTTGCTTTTCCGTCAATAATTTGCAGTGCACCTTCGTGGCATGCCGGTACACAATCACCACAACCATCGCACAATTCTTCATTTATATTTATTATTTTTCTAAGCATTTTATTCTCCAAAACAGATAAATAAGTCCGATTCAAATATACTCGTTTATTTTCTCTTAACAAAATGGGAGGATGCAAAATTATTGCATTATTGAATTATTGGATTACTGCATTCATTTAATTTCTCCAGTCAATATAGTCGGGGTTATGCTCTATGCGGTAGGTACCATCGGGATTGGGGAGAACGCCAATGAAGTCAAAACGAATCTCTTCAAAATATACATCCGATTTATAGAGATATTTTTGGGCATATTTTTTAAGAGATTTGGCTTTTTGCCAGGAGATGGCATGTTGGATATCGGTGAAATTTTCGTCACTCCGATATTTTACTTCAATAATAACGAGGGTTGTTCCATCGAGGGCAACAATATCGAGTTCACCGTGGCTCTCTCGCCAGTTTTTATCAAGAATCTTGAATCCGTTTTTTTTCAGGAATTCTTCAGCAAGTTTTTCGCCTAACTTTCCTGTTTCAAGAGTTGACACGGTGAACCCGGTAAATTATTTGTAAAAACCCGGTTTGAAGTTCTTTTTGCCCTTTCTCAGGACAAAATATTTTCCAAACAAGAGGTCTTCAGCTTTGGGTGTAAATTCCGGATCGGAAATTCTCTGATTGTTAAAGTAGATACCTCCACCGGTTAGGTCTCTTCTTGCAGCACCCTTGCTTGTGTAAAATCCAGCAAGGACGAGAAGATCAACTAAAGATGGAATTGCCTCTGATGAACTCAGTGCAACTGATGGAGTTGTATCACACAATGATTGAAGTGTTGATTCACCAATTTCAGTTATCTCAGCTTCACCAAAAAGTGCTTTTGACGCAGCGACAGCACCAAGCATTTCTTCTCTTCCGTGAATCAGAGAAGTTACTTCTTCGGCGAGTTTTTTGTGTGCAACTCTTCTTCCCGGATCGGAATTGTGAATCGCTTCCAGCTCCTCAATTTCTTCTTTTGGAAGGAAAGTATAAAACTTAAGGAATTTTATTACATCTCTGTCGTCAACATTTAACCAGTATTGATAAAGTTCGTAAGGGGAAGTGCGCTTTTTATCGAGCCATACAGTTCCTGCCTCGGTTTTACCAATCTTTTTCCCATCAGCTGTTTGAATGAGCGGGAAAGTCATACAGTGAACTTTTTTGTTTTTCTTTTTCCAAATCAGATCCATCCCTGCGGTGATATTACCCCACTGGTCACTTCCACCAATTTGGAGTTCACAATTATGTCTTTCATTCAAAATGAAATAATCAAAAGCCTGCATAACCATATAACTAAACTCGGTGTATGAGATGCCTTTGTCGGGATCTTGCAGTCTGCGTTTAACAGATTCTTTTGTAACCATGACATTCACGGAGAATTTTTTTCCGATCTCTCTGAGATATTCAAATGCCGAAATGGTGCTGATCCAATCGTAATTATTGGTCATCAGAGCAGCATTATCACCCGAAAAATCAAGATATTGTGAAAGTTGTTCTTCAAAAATCACCGCCCAGTTTTTCACAAGTTCATCGGCACTAAGTTCTCTTTCGGCTTCTTTTCCGGAAGGATCACCAAGAAGAGCGGTTGCTCCACCAACAACACAAATAACTTTGTTACCGGCTTGCTGAAATCTGCGTAAGCCAAGAATCGGGATCAAATGCCCAATATGGAGTGAATCTGCAGTCGGGTCAAACCCTGCATATAAAGTGACTGGTCCCTCTTTAAGCCGTTCTTTTAATTGATCCAACGGAGTTGACTGGTAAACAAGTCCACGCCATTCAAGTTCATCTACAATATTATTCCACATATTTTCCCAAAGTTGAAAAATTCAAAAAATTCTAACCACTAATTTAGTTAATTGAGAGGTAAAGTTGACTAAAGATCAAGGCGATATCAAAAAAAGAGGCTGTCCGAAACACTCTCACGGACAACCTCAAACAGATATTTATATAAATATTATTGGATTATTGCATTACTGCATTATTGAATTATTGGGTTATTTTCTTTTTGCCTCAACCATTGCAAATGCAGCCATATTAACTACATCGTCAACTTCGGCACCACGCTGAAGGACATATACAGGTTTGCTTAAACCATTGAGAATTGGACCAACCACTTCGGCACCGCCGATTCTATTTAAAAGTTTGTAAGCAATATTGCCTGAATCGAGATTTGGGAAAATCAAAACATTTGCCCTTTTCTTCAATTTAGAGAAAGGATAAAGATTTTCCATAATCGTTGGGATCATCGCGGTATCTGCCTGCATTTCACCCTCAACAATTAGATCGGGTTCAAGCTGTTTCACTATTTCGGTTGCTTTTTTAACCTTAACACTATGGGGATGAACTGCACTTCCAAAATTGCTGAATGATAACATTGCCACGCGGGGTTCAATATCAAACCTCCTTGCGGCTTTTGCTGAAAGTATGGCAATTTCGGCGAGTTGTTCTGCGTTTGGATCAACATTTACTGTTGTATCTGCGAAGAAATATACACGATTTTTTATGATAAGAATATACATCCCTGAAACACGCGAAACACCGGGTTGCAGATCGAGTACTTCAAGAGCAGGACGAATCGTCTCAGGGTAGTGTGATGTCATACCTGCAATCATAGCATCGGCATCACCCATTCTGACCATCATCGCAGCAAAATAATTTTTGTGACGGTGACGGGTCATCAAGCGTGAAGCTTCCTCACGGGTAATACCTTTCCGCTGTCTGAGTTTATAGAATTCATCCACATAAAAGTCTGATTTGTCCCAATCGGTCGGGGAGACAATTGTCAAACCTTCATGATCGATATTATTGGCAGACATCAGAGCATTTACTTCTTCAGGATTCCCGATCAGAATTGGGTGTGCTATATCCATATCCTGGATAATCTGTGCAGCTTTAAGTATCCTGACATTGTTACCCTCTGAGAAAACGAGCTTTCCTGTTTTGTAACTTTGTGCTGCATGAATGGTATGTCTCACTATTTCCTGGGAAATTCCAAGTCTTTCGAGAAGTTGTTCTTTATACGCCTCAAAATCTGTGATAGGTTTTGCAGCAACACCTGTATCCATTGCAGCTTTAGCAACGGCAGGAGCAACCCATGTAAGAACTCTTGAATCAAAAGGTTTGGGGACGATATAATCCCTGCCATAATTCATTTCATGACCTTCGTAGGCTCTTTTAACGATATCGGGAACATCCTCTTTTGCAAGAGCCGCGAGGGCATAAGAAGCAGCGAGTTTCATTTCATCATTAATTGCGGAAGCCTGAACATCAAGGGCACCTCTAAAAATGAATGGGAAACCCAGAACATTATTGATCTGATTAGGATAATCTGATCTTCCGGTCGCCATTATTATGTCTTTTCTTACAGAGGTAGCATCTTCGTAAGTTATTTCGGGATCAGGATTAGCCATCGCAAAAACGACACAATTTGGTGCCATGCTTGCAACCATTTCTTTCGAAACGACATTTCCTTTTGAAAGTCCTACAAAAACATCGGCTCCTTTAATTGCATCTGCAAGGGTTCTGGCATCAGTCTCGTGAGCAAATTCCTGTTTAAATTCATTCATCCCCTCGGTTCTGCCTTTGTAGATTGCTCCTTTTGAGTCACATAGTGTAATGTTTTCAATTTTAGCACCAAGTTTTACATAAAGCCGTGAGCACGAAATTGCCGATGCACCGGCACCATTAACAACAATTTTAACCTCAGAAAGCTTTTTTCCTGAAATTTCCACTGCATTAATAAGAGCAGCACCACTGATAATTGCAGTTCCATGCTGGTCATCATGAAACACCGGAATTTTCATTGTGGCTTTACATTTTTCTTCAATATAAAAACATTCCGGTGCTTTTATATCTTCAAGGTTGATACCCCCAAATGTTGGTTCGAGGAGTTGTACACATCTGACTATTTCATCAGGGTCTTTTGTGTTTAGTTCAATGTCAAAAACATCAATATCTGCAAATCTTTTGAAAAGAACTCCTTTGCCTTCCATAACCGGTTTACCGGCAAGGGGTCCTATGTCTCCCAGTCCGAGCACTGCAGTACCATTGCTGACAACAGCCACAAGGTTACCTTTTGCAGTATATTCATAAGCCAGCGAAGGATCTTTTTCGATATCAAGGCATGGCTGAGCTACTCCCGGGGTATAAGCGAGAGAGAGGTCTCTCTGAGTGATGCAGGGCTTAGTCGGGACAACTTCAATTTTCCCTTTTCTACCCATACTGTGGTAGTCTAAAGCCTCCTGCTTGGTTGTTTTCATTGATACTCCAAAATAAAGTGAAGAACGGATTCAATTAAGAACGGTAAACTAAAAAACTTTGACCAGATAACAAAACAGATTATTATTTTAAGTGTTGAATTTATTCATCTCCCAAACTGCTTAAGGTGGTGATTGAGGTGAAGATATGCAAGACGACCCCACTGCTGTTTATCGAGATCACCAAAGACGGGGTGTTTTCTGAACTCTTCATTACCGTACCGGGTTTCAAAATTAGTCACCATATCAGCTAAAATTCCTTTATCCAACTCAAAAGCAGTGAGTTTTGTACCACCCACTCCCTGTTTTAGTTCATCCGTGGTTTCAATTTTACCTTTAGGAATTGGCATTCCGAGGAGGATCAAAAACTTCACAAATGTTGAAGTCATCATGGTTCCGCGATAAGGGGAGCGTTTTTCGCCAAATGACAACCTCACTTGATCTGCAGCATGAACGAGCATCTCGTGAACATTCATTTTTCCCCATAACGGGGGGTCCTTTGGTGTAACTTCTGCAATTCTTTTTAACATTTCAGATTTATCAACAGGATTAAGAAGACTTTTCATATTTCATCGCTTGTTATGAGTGGAAATAAAGATTCTAAAATAGATTTATCCTAAATATAATTGAAAATGATCATTTATTTATCTCTGTTTAGGTTGATCGATTTTATTATCTTGTTTGACTATTATTTTAAATATCCGGAGACCAGATGAAGAGAATTTCAACGCTTATAACGCTGATTCTATTCCTTTCACCCGCAGCAATTTATGCCTGCACAAATTTTATCGTTACAAGAGGGGCATCCACTGATGGCTCTACGATGATCACCTATACCGCTGATTCATACAATATGTATGGAGAGTTGTACCATTTTCCCGCAGCAAAGTACCCCGAGGGTGCACTGCTTGAGGTTTATGAATGGGACACAGGCAAGTTTCTTGGCAAAATCAGACAGGTTAGAGAAACTTACAATGTAACCGGCAATATGAATGAACATCAACTTGCGATAGGTGAAACCACTTTTGGGGGCAGGAATGAACTTGTAAATCCAAAAGGTGTTATCGACTATGGCAGTTTAATTTATATCACTCTGCAAAGAGCCAAAACTGCCCGAGAAGCTATTAAAATAATGACTCAATTAGTTGAAGAATATGGATATTACAGTTCGGGTGAATCATTTACAATTGCCGATCCAAATGAAGCATGGATACTCGAAATGTCGGGCAAAGGTCCCGGAGTTATGGGAGCAGTCTGGGCGGCTGTAAAAATTCCGGATGGATATATTTCGGGTCACGCTAACCAGGCAAGAATTACAAAAATAAATCTAAATGACCCCGACAACTGCCTTTATGCTCCGGATGTAATAACATTTGCGAGAGAAAAGGGATATTTTTCAGGGAAAGATGCCGATTTTGATTTCGCGGCTGCTTACAATCCACTCGATTTTGGTGGTATAAGATTTTGCGATGGAAGAGTCTGGTCACTTTTCCGCAGATGTAATTCCACAATGGATAAATATCTGCCATATATAAAGGGTGAAACTCTCGAGAGAATGCCTCTTTATATAAAGCCCGATAAAAAACTTTCGGTACACGATGTGATGTCCCTTATGCGTGATCATTATAATGGAACCGAACTTGACATGACTACGGGTATAGGCGCAGGTCCTTATGGTAACCCGATGAGAGCCAGACCGCTGACCTGGAAATATAATGGTGAAGAATATTTTAACGAAAGACCAATTTCCACTCCCCAAACAGGATGGTCGTTCATAAGTCAGTCACGCAGTAATCTTCCCAATGAAGTTGGTGGAGTTTTGTGGTATGGTGTTGATGATACATATACAACTGTTTGGTTTCCAATGTACGCAGCAGTAACTGATATCCCTGAAAACTACAGAAAAGGACTCGGATCACTTTCTCATTTTACCTGGGATTCTGCTTTCTGGGTGTTTAATGCTGTTGCCAATTTTGCCTATCCCCGTTATAATGTTGTGGTAGATGATATCAAAACGGTGCAAAATCAACTTGAAGGACAATTTTTACTTCGCCAAAAGGAAGTGGAAGAAAAAGCGGTGAAACTTCTCTCTTCATCGAGAGCTGAATGTTTGTTATTCCTGACAAATTATTCAAAAGAAGCAGGAAAATCTGTTTACACAACCTGGCGAAAACTAAGTGAAGACCTTTTGTTAAAATACATGGATGGAGTTAAAAAGAACGAACATTTCAAGACAGTAAATGTTGGCTACCCTGAACAATTCAGAGGAGAGATAGTTAAGGAGAGTGGTGAAAAACTTAAAGTGAAAAAACTTCCTGGTGAAAATGAAATGACCCTGGGGGCACACATCTCTGCAGCAAAAGAACTTATCAAACAGAAGAATTATTCAGCCGCAAAAACTGAACTTGAAGCTGTTCTAAAACTTGATCCCAACAATTCATGGGCAAAGGAAGAATTGAAAAAAGTCAATTCACTTTTGGGAGCGATTGATGAACTTCACAATAAAAATTTTGGAATGAATTAAGGGTTAATTCCTCCGTTCCAACATGTCCGAAAGCACATGACGATTTCCTCGAGAGAGCTCAGCCAAAACAGGTGTGAGCTCTCCGTGTTTTAAATCGGGGAGCACAACCATTTCCGCTTTTGGAACTTTGTTACACAACATTTTGATGTCTTCAAGTTTCATAAATTCATCCCTCTCGCTTGCAACAAACCAGCAAAATGCTTCAATTTCACCCATTTTTTCAGGATTAATGTGAACAGGGGATAACCAAAGGGATTTTAAGCTATCCAGCAAGCTATCAAATTTATCAGGCTCGGGGGAAAGTGATTTATAATCATTTCTCATTTCTTCATCCCGTGCAATTTCTGCAAATGCTTCGTGAAGATTTATCTCTTCATTCCACCCTGTTTGACCGGAATCAGGAGCAATCGCAACCACTGTTTTAATTCTTTTAGGTTGTTGATATCCCATTACAATGCCTGTAATTGCTCCATCACTAAACCCGATGACGGATGCATTTTCCACTCCAAGCTGGTCGAGAATCCCAAAAACATCTTCAGCATACAGTTCGTAACTTAGAGGCAGCTCACCATGATATGACCTGCCATGCCCTCTGAATTCGGGAGCAATAAAAGTGAATTTGTTACGATCGAGAGCATAAAGAACAGGAGCCATCTCTCTGCTATCGCCCAATCCACCATGCAACAGGACAACATGATCTTGCCCTGAACCTGTGATGTGATAAAAAAGTTTGGTGTTATCTTTTGCAATAAAATATCCGGAATACATCTTAGCCTCCCTGTGGAATTGTAAAATAAAAAGTGGTGCCAACGCCCACCTCCGAAGAAACCCGGATTGTTCCACCGTTTTTTTCGACCATATCTTTGCAGAGAACAAGGCCGAGTCCTGTTCCTTTTTCATGGGCAGTGCCCAGGGTGGTACTTTGACTTTCAATTCTGAACATTTTCGAGAGGGACGAAGGGTTTATTCCCACTCCGCTGTCAGCGACATAAATTTCTGAAAATCCACTTGTCGCGTTTTCACCCACCCTGATTTCACCCCCCGGATTAGTAAACTTAATTGCGTTGTAAACCAGATTCCTGAGTAGAAGATAGAGCATGTTATGATCTGCTTTAATAGTTTTTCCGAGCGGAGTTTCGTTAATCAATTTGAGATCTTTTTCCATGGCGTTGTCGAGATAAAGCTGGAAAACATCGTTGATAACTGTATTTATTTCAAGTTCAATCGGTTCAAATTTCATTAATCCTCTTTGCATCTGTGCCCAGGCAAGGAGATTTTCGAGAAGTTTAAATTGGCTGTGTGCCGACCTGTTAATGTCGAGCACAAACGATTTTATCTGTTCTTTATCGAGAATATCAATATCTTCTGCGAGTATATCAGTGATTCCGATAAAAGCATTAAAAGGACTTTTAAGATCATGAGCCAGAATCGAAAAGAATTTATCTTTGGTTGCGTTAAGCACCTCAAGTTCCTCTGAATATTTTTTCAGTTTCTCTTGATTTAACATCTTCTCGTGTTGAAGCCGGCCTCTTTCCACTGCATAAAATATCGATCTTGCGAGGAGAGAGCTATGGACTTCACCTTTGACAAGATAGTCTTGTGCACCTTCCCTAACAGCTTTTAAGGCAAGTGATTTATCCTCATTTCCGGTAAGAACTATTACGGGGATATATGGAAATTGTGTAAAAAATGTCTTAAAAGTATCGAGACCCTGACTTTCAGGAAGCCCAAGATCGAGCAGCACTAAATGAATGTCCTTTTCAGCTGTGGTTCTAATTGCATCGGTCAGATTGGAGTTTTGAAACAGTTGATATTCTCCTTCGGGCATCCCTTCCTTGAGCAGAAGTGATATAAGTCTTGCAGCGATAGGGCTGTCTTCAACTAATAAAATTCTAATTATGTGTTCGGTCATCAATTACCTCTGTTCTAAGACTTTTTAAATTATTTAACAACCGTTTGATTTCCAATGGAGAAAGTGATAAGTCACTCGCACCGAGGTCATCAGCAATTTTGGGCATTCCGTAAACAACACAACTTTTTTCACTTTGTGTTACTGTAAAACCGCCGGCTTTTTTTATGTTTAACAAACCTTGAGCACCATCGGAGCCCATTCCTGTAAGCAGAATAGCGAGGGTGCCTGAGCCGTAAGACTCTGCGAGGGAGTTAAATGTTTCATCTACAGAAGGTCTGTGACCATTAATGTTTGGCGATTTTGAGAATCTAAATCTTCCACTTTTGTCAAATTTTAAATGGGTATCTTCCGGAGGGAAATAGATATTTCCGGGTTCAGGTAACGCTCCCTCGGTAGCAAACCCCACTTTTAGGGAAGTGGTTCTGTCAAACCATTCAACAAACCCGGCAATAAATCCTTCACTTATATGTTGTACGCAAACAACGGGCAACTGCTGAGGTATTGAGAAAAAATCGAATAGCTCGGTGAGAACTTGTGGACCACCGGTTGAGGCACCTACACCAATTATTTTAAAGGATTTTCCGGGATTAAACTCTTTTTGCTGAACTTGTTCGAATGTGTCACCGGCGGGTCGGTCTTTTCTTTTCCTTCTGAAAGTATATACCCCCGACAGCAGAATTATTTTTTTAATGAGCCTGTCTCCGGTTTTCCTAAACTCCTCCTCTGTTTGAACGAGAGGTTTTGGGAAAACATCCACAGCTCCGGCTTCAAGAAGAGCAAAAATGGTATTTTCATCCCCCTCTGCCTGCACAGCAGAACTGATCACGAGGATAGGTTTAGGGTCTGTTTCCATTATTTGCATGATCAGTTCAAGACCATTAATTTTTGGCATGTGAAAATCAGTGCAAACAACATCGGGTTTCAGAGTGGAGATTGAAGCAAGAGCTTCGAATCCATCCGTAAAAACCCCAACAACCTCTATTGCCGGTGAATTCACCAAAAGTTTTTTTAGTATATGTAAAACGACAGGTGAATCGTCGATCAACATCACTCTTACCGTTTTTTTTAATTGAGTCATCGTAATTACCTGATGAAAGATTTTATAATTTTATAAAAGTCTATCCAGAGTTTCGATCAATATTTTCTGATCGAATCCTGACTTTGTTAGGTAAGCATTGGCACCACTTTCAAGCCCCCGTTTTTTCTGTTCTTCCGAAGAAAGGGAAGTGACCAGAACCACGGGCAGAGATAAATACTTTTTTTCAGCTCTAATTTTTTCTGTGAGTGAAAGTCCATCCAGATTGGGCATTTCAACATCGGAGACCACAGCGTCAATTTCATTTATCAACAGTTTTTGATATCCATCCAGTCCGTCAACGGCAACAACAACATCATATCCGGCACTTTCGAGAATTCTTTTCTCCTGGGTTCTTGTGGTAATTGAATCTTCCACGAGAAGGATTCTTTTTTTCCTGAGGCTCTCAGGTGTCGAGGTTTCAAGGATTTCAGATGCAGACAATGATTTCACAGTTTTTAACAGATCGTTTGGATTTAGAATCATACACACATCACCGGAAACGAGAATGGTTGATCCTGATACATTTTTAACCCGCTTAAGCATGAACCCGAGGGGTTTTACCAATACTTCCTGTTCATCGATCAGAGAATCAACTATAAATCCGGCCTTTTCTCCCATCGAAGAGAGGATAATGCACTGGAAAGTGGTGACATTCTTCCTTGTGGAATCGGAAATATCTTCCAACTCCAGGACAGTTTTAAGATTTACAATTGTTATGGGTTCATCCCGAAAGACGATTGTATCCCTCGCTTCCATGGAGAATACTTCGGCTACATCCACAATGATGACTGAGACGATAAAATCTACCGGAATTGCAAAGATGTGGTTGCCAACTGATGCTGTCATCACTCTTAAAGTGGCAAGAGTAAGTGGCAGTTCGATTATGAACCTTGTGCTTTTTTTCGTCTCGGATTCAATATTGATTTTACCTTTAAGTTTGTCGATGTTTGCCTGAACCACTTCCATGCCGACACCTCTACCGGAGACATCAGTAATAATCTTTGATGTTGAAAATCCAGGAGTAAAAATCAATTTATGAATTTGTTTATGTGTAAGGTTTTTTGAGGCTTCTTCATCAATAAGTTTTTTCCGTAGAGCGGTTTCAATTATCGACTTTTCATTTAGTCCTTTTCCGTCATCCTCAAGTGTGATGGTGATGTGACCGGCGAAGTGATTAGCCGAAAGTTTAATTGTGCCTGCCCTCGGCTTTCCCTGTTGCTCTCTCTCATCAGGCAGTTCGATGCCGTGGTCGATGGAATTCCTGATCATGTGCATCAGGGGGTCACGCATCTCTTCCAGTATCTTTTTGTCGGCTGTTATATCTCCCCCTTCGATAATAAAATTCACTTCTTTGCCGAGTTCATTTGAGATATCTCGAACCATTCGGGGATAAAGATTAAAAATATTGGAGAGTTTTAACATTCTGAGGTTTTTAATCACCTCTTCAAATTCGTAGGCGACAAAATTGAGTCTTGAGTTATCTTCGGAAATTCCGTCACTCAGATTGCCAATTTCAACGGAAGCAGAATCGAATCTGTTTTTAAGTCTGTTGATTATTAGTCCAACTTCCGAAAAGAGTCCGGGGTTTTCACTTCTTTGTGGAAGGAGTGCGGTTTCAATGGAATTTAATTCCCGTGTTGAATCTTCGAGCAGAAGAGAGAGGTCGTTAATTTTTCCAAGGCGTAACGCGAGTTGAATCTTTGAAACAGTGAGTTCACCCGAGAGATCCATCAAAGTATCAAGTTTGGTTGATGCAACTCTTATTGTGTCGATTGAAAAGGCAGGAATTATATCTCCCTGGAGTTCCTGAGTAACAGGTTGCGAATCAGCAGCAATTTCGCTTTGGCGTATTACGGAGTCCGGTTCATCGTTTGTTTTTGGCTCACCACTGCCATTAATTATTTGATCGATGACCGATGCAGCGACAAAATTTGGAGCCTCACCTGTTACTGCCTCATTAACGAGCGATTTGATTATATCAATAGCCTTGTACATTCTGTCGAAGTCGTGCCTTTTTAGCTCCACACCTTCTTTTTTAACAGCACCAAGCATGTCCTCAAAAAAATGTGCGAGGGTAACCACATCGGGGAGGCCAATCATCCGTGCGCCCCCCTTCATTGAGTGGGCAGTGCGCATTAATTTTGTTAGAGCGTCGGTGTTAAAAACATCAGATTCAAGCTTCAACAGTTCACTGTTGAGAGTCTGAATGTTCTCTTCAAATTCAATTTTGAAAATACTTCTGAGTTCAGGGTCGTCGATCACTTTAAACCTCGAAATCCATTAAATTTCGCATGATTACACAAGCGCCTTAAGAGCAGATGCAGTTTCGTTCAGTTTTTGTACTCCAACTCTTGTTTGTGAGAGTCCTGATGCCGTTTCTTTCACACCAAGATTAATAGCATTCATTGCCTCAACCACTTGTTTCACCGCTGCGACCTGCTGTTTCACGGTAAAAACAGTCTGCTGCGAAACATCAAAAGTATTGCTGATAAATGAAGCAATTTCGTTAAACGACTCGGCAGTTTGTCTTGTTGAAGTCATGCTGAGTTCCACATTTTTAGTACCCTCTTCGGTCGCCATTACAGTTGAATTTGTAGCTTTTTGTATATCAGCAACAAGAGTATTTATTTTATCAGCCGATTTTTTACTTTGATCCGCGAGTTTTCTGATTTCAGAAGCAACAACAGCAAATCCCTTCCCATGCTCACCGGCTCTTGCAGCCTCAACTGCTGCGTTTAGTGCAAGCAGGTTGGTTTGATTTGCAAGATCGGAAACCAGTCCGGTAATGGAGCCAATTTGACTGGTTTGTTCACTTAATTTTAATATTTGGTCTGCAATTTGAGTAACTTTATCCTTTAGACCTGCCATGGTAGTCATTGCAAGTTTTACAGTTTTTGCACCGTCCTCTGCAATTTCCGAGGCTTTGTTCGCTGAATTTGCAGTCTCACCCACTTTTGAAGCAGTCTGGCTGAAGGTAACATCAAGTTCATTCATGGTTGAGGTGGTTTCGTTAACGGAAGCTGCCTGCTGTGAAGCCACTTTTTCATGCTCTGTTATTGTTGCCGCCATCTCATTGGAAGTGGCTGCAATAGCTGCAACTGCCTCTCTAATTGTTGTAAGAACACTCTTGTTTGTAAAAAACGCAAGAAGAATTCCGAGGATTATTGCACTAAGAGAACCAATCACCGCAGCCATAATCATATTCCCGACGGCTTCATCCCGTCTAAGTTGCAGGTCTTTGATTATTTTGAGTTCACTCTCCTTAATCTCATTAAAAGCTGCTTTAATGTCGGAGGTGTAACTCTTGTCGATCCCTTCCAATTCGGTGCGAAGTGCCTTCTCCTGTTCCCCTTTTTTGATAATTTCAATCGAAACATGGTTTAGTCTAAACTGTTCGTCGGTAAGTTTGCTGATATTGGAAAGCCTGGTGTGGTTTTCTGCAGTTTCATTTCCCAAGGTGTCGAGTTTTTTAATATCATTTTTGAATTGCTCTTCCGTTGCCATGTAGATATCAAGAGAAGACTGCCTCATTCCGATAAGATATTGCAGGTGAGCCGACTCTGCGGAAAGATAATCGGTAAAAGTTTTATCCACGGCGTTAATCAGTTCGGTTGCACTGTTGCGGGAGACATTAATTCTCTCAAATTCTGCCATATAAAAGTAATTTAATATTCCGTTTATAATCAAAATAAAAACAATTATTGAAAAGCCCAGGCTGATCTTTGTTCCTAATTTGAGTTTGTTAAACCAGTTTAACATGATAAAATTCCTTGTGTGCTAAGATTTGAAAAAAAATTAAACTTCGTCATTAACAGAAAGACTGCCAAAGAGCAACACTCTTTCGAGATCAACAAGAGTTAAGATTCTGTTTTTGTAGTGAACCGTCCCTTTTTGAAAAGAGTCGTTTATCAGATTTATGGTTGATTGTGATGTCGAAATATCACTGTTTTTTAGATAGATTACATCTTCAACCTCGTCAACCAGAACACCTGCCTCTCCCTCTTCAAGATTAACTATAATTACTTTAGAACCCTTGTAATTTTTGGAAGTTTTGAGTTTAAAAACGGGACTCATATCCACGAGCGTAATGATTTTACCATGATAATTGATTTGACCCGGGATATGTGGCGGACAACAGGGTACCTTTGAAATCTTTTTGATTTCACTGAATCCGCTTATTGTTTTAAGGTCTATTCCCAGAAATTCATTTCCGAGTTTAACAACCGCATAAGCGGTTTTTTCTGATGAATCTTCAACCTCTATGATCCCGCTAAAAGAGTCAGCCCGCTCCTTAAATATTCGTCTTTCTTCCTGAGAAGATTCGGGCGAAAAATAACGATCTCCGGTCATGTGAAGTTGAGGTTGCTCCGAAAGTTCTGATTCCTCTGGCAGATCAAGAAATTCGGATGGATCCACCCATAAAGAAAGAATATTTTCGACTGATAACAATGTGACTATCGACCCACCCGTATTGGTGACACCCTCAACAAAATGAAAGGAATAATTACCAGTCTCGGGGAAAACTGTGTCGATACTCTTTATCTCATTCTCATTTATCTCAACAACATCAAAAACATCACTGACAATTATTGCAGGTTGGAAAGAGTCTTTAGAGAGGATTATAAGATTATCTGTGGTCAGGCAGCTATGCCGTTGATTAGTGATTCTTTGTTTAAGGTCGATTACGGGAATAAACTTGCCTCTGAGGAAAAAAACACCTCTGATCCAGGATGGCATCTCGTCAGTGGGGGAGAGTTCGGGAAGAGGAATAATCTCTTGAACAATCTCTGCGGGCAGGGCATAGGAGAGTCCGTTTAATCCAAAAACGAGATAATTTGAGCTTTTCATCCGAAATAAAACACTTTCAATTGTGTGTTCATAAATGTTCTGTCAATTTTTTCAATTCTTCGATTAACCTGCCGGCTTTCATGTTTTTATAAAAGACTATCGGAGATTCAGGATTTAGTTTTGAGATTTTTCCGATGGCATTTTCCCTTAGTTTAAGAGCTTTTTTGTTGTCCCCCTGGAATTCGTAAATAGTGGCAAGTTCAATTAGAGCAGGGAAAAACTCATGGTTCAAATATAAGACTTTATTAAACAACAGGAGCGCATTTTCAATCTCTCCATCTTCATTGGCGAGTTGCCCTAAAACAAAATATGCGAGAGGATTAAAAGCTTCAGTTTCCAGAACCAGATCGCAGCAAATGCGGGCTTCTTCCTTCAATCCGCGGTTTGCGCAAATGGTTGCCAGTGCGAGGAGAGCTTGAATATCGTTATGGTTCTTTTTAAGGAATTTACGGGTAATCGATTCAGCTTCTGAAATTGAGCCCTCGGAAATCAGTTTTTCAACCTCAGTTCCCGGGAATTCACCTAAATTTTCCTCCTTGTCAGCAGTGTCATGCTCAGGGGATCTGTTCCCATTACCGGATAATGGTGGTAGATCCACAGTAATATTTCTTTTTTTAGTTATATGAGGTTTTGCAGGCTTATTTGATTCAGAAGGAAAAAGACCCTCAAGATGAGATAAGTCGATATTCGGTTCCTGCCTGGAATCTGTTTTTTGATAAATGAAAGAATCGGGGAAAGCGACAGGTTTTAATCCGGGGAAGTGCATGTTCGCGAGTTCCGAGTGCCCCGTTAACAGGTAGCCATTCTTTTTTAAAAGGTGAGCGAAATTGGCAACTGCTTTTTTAATACCGGAACTCTCAAAGTAGATAAAAACATTACGGCAAACAATGAGATCAAAGGTGGATTCACTTCTTCCAAATGGAAAAGTTGAAAGATCGTCAACCAGATTAAAATATCTAAAAAGCACCATCTCCTTTATGCTTTCTGAGATCATAAAGTCGTTGTTTTTTCTGACAAAATATTTGGAAATGGTCTCCTCGGGCACCGAGCGGAAAGACCATTTGGAATATACTCCGTTTTCAGCTTTTTTGATTGCATCATGGTTGATGTCAACTCCAAGAAGTGTTATCTTCCAGGTCTTATACTCCGGAAGAATTTCTGACAGGAGGATGGCAATCGAATAGAGCTCTTCACCTGAAGAAGAGGCAGCACTGAGGACATTCAGAGTTCGAGTGTTCCGGTTTTTTATCACAAGCTCCGGAAGAATCGTCTCTCTCAGGAGTCGCATCTGTCCGTGATCTCTGAAGAAAAAGGATTCTGTGTTGGAGAAGTCGATTGCAATTCGTTTTAGTTCGGCATTTGCTCCTGGAGAATCGCCTGAAATTAGCTCTGAATATTGATGAAGAGAGTTGAAGCCAAAACTTTTCATTCTTCCAAGAAAATATGAATGGAGTTTTGCATCGTCTCTGCCCAACTCGATGAGTCCGGTTTTGTGGGCTATAATTCGTTTGAGTTCTTCTGTCTGGGGCATTTTTTTTGTCTTCTAAAGCGACCGGAGCCACAAATAAATTAACTGTCCTTTAATCATTCAAACTTAACGAATTAAAAAATATTTTCAAGTGATAAAAGATGTTTTTGTCTGAAATATAGCTGTCGAGAACATTTTTTAACAAAAAATTAGGTGATTGAAAAAATCTTTTGTCAGTCTAATCAGAAAATATTAAATTTACAGTCTAAATTTTTCGGAATAACCGAAAATAAAAGGAGAGCTGGCAGAGTGGTTGAATGCGGCGGTCTTGAAAACCGTTATATCTTCACGGGTATCCGGGGTTCGAATCCCTGGCTCTCCGCCATAAATGAGACCTGAGAAATCAGGTCTTTTTTTTGTATTATTCCTTCCTTCCAAGAAACATTTATTCTAAAACTTTCGCGATGATAAAATAAACATCTCGAAATTTTATGGAAAAATTTGTTAATTTATCCATAATCCTTTCTAAAAATTAAATAGAGCAGTCCTCCCAATGCAAGACATGTTTTTCCATCTTCTTTTTTTGGTTGCAACTTTTTTAGGTGCCTCAGGGATACTTTTTGTGATTTGGACAAGGGATACGGCTACCAGAACAAGTAAACTCTTTATCCTTATGTTAATCCTGATTTTTGGATATCTTATATCGCACGGGATACATTTTTTGTTAATGTATAACAAGGATGTAACAATACTTGACATATCTTGCCACTCTTTTTTGCTTCTGATTCTTATCACGATGACATTTTTGTCATCGGGGTTTTCAAAAAAACGAACAAAAGGAAAAATTGAGAGTTTACTGATTTTAGTGCCATCAATCATTATTCTGGGGTTCTTATGGTCCGGCAGGTTGATACAATGGTCTCACTCTCACCTTGGTACATTTGACGCACATTATGAGTATGGCTATCCGTTATTTTAATCTGGTATGTTACTCTTATTTTTTACTCAATTTTTATAACTGTCCAAAACATATTAAAAGAAGAAGACGAACAATTAAAAAACCGGTTAAAAGTTTTTCTGCTGGGGGTGGTCATAACAAATTTGTTCACATTCACATTTGGTTTGTTATTACCCTGGGTTAATGGTTTTTACGATTTGGTTGAAGTCAGTCCTTTAGCATTTCTCTCCGGAGTAATTCTGTTTACAGGGATAAGTATAGACAAATACAATATGTTTCCAGCAACCATAGATAAGATCAATCGTTTTAGCATCAAGCGGAAGATGTTTTTTAGTGCTGTAATCATTGTTCCGATGGTGATTCTGATTATCCAGATACCTTTGGGGAAAATATTGTTTGGTATTGATACAAATGTTGATTTGATCCGTTATTTTTTGATCAGTTTATTTGTGGGGATCATTGTTAGTCTAAGCATGACATTCGCCGTAATCCAGATCATTTCAAACCCTCTCAGAAAACTTAAAGTACAGGCTGGTCGAATTGAAACAGGAGAATTGGGAGTCCAATTTGAATACCCGTCGAATGATGAAATTGGAGAATTGTCGGCAGCTTTTAATAAACTCTCAAATTCATTGAAGAAAAACGCTCTGGAGCTAACAGCCAAAGAGAACCGGATAAACATTCTATTAAATGCGATCGACAAATCAGCGGCTTCAATTGTTTTGATAAGTGAAGATTTGACAATCCTGGAAGCAAATCAACAATTTGTAACTTTGGTTGGTGATGATTTGCAAAACATAAAGGGAAAAATTTTGGATACTCTCCCTGTTTTTGCCGGGAGGGAAATAATCAGGGAGAGGGTAAAAGCCAGTGCAGACAGTGGTCAACACAGCGAAGAAATTACACTCCCCGGTGAAGTTGAAGACAGAATAATTTTGGTTTCTTTGTCCAAGATTAAGACTGTTTACAATACATCAGGCTTCATGTTTGTAGGTTTGGATATTACAAAACAAAAAAAACTGGAGAGAGAACTCGCTCATTCTGAAAAGCTTGCAGCACTTGGGAAGATGTCAACCGTATTGGCACATGAAATAAAAACACCACTGACATCCATTAAGCTTAATGTTGAAATGTTGTTGGAGTCGTTGGTTTTATCTCAAGAGGATAATTCATCATTCAGAATTATTCAAAAAGAAATAAACAGAATGAATGGTTTGGTCAATGATGTTTTACAGTTGTCCCGGGTTTATGTATTAAATTATTCGAGTGTTATGATGAACAGATTTACAGAAAATATTATTGAAGAAGTTAGAAACAAAGTGCAGCAGAAAAGTCTTCAGGTTAAAAATATGGTAAAAACTGTCGAACTCGAAATCGATTCTGATAAGATGAGACAGGTTTTGCTGAATATGATTGATAATGCTATAGAAGCCAGCGATGATAATGGAATAATTGAATTAATTTCAGAAGTAAATGAGGAGAGGAACAAGTTTTCCTTGAAAATTAAAAATGGTTGCACTGAAATGCCCGACATTGGGAAAATCTTTGTACCGTTTTATACCAATAAAGTCTCGGGCACGGGATTGGGTTTGTCGATCTCAAGGAACATTGTGGAACAGCATTATGGAGAAATAATACTCAGCCTCGCACAAGAAAATCAGATTGAATTTACTATCATACTGCCAATCCTGAGGAGTTAAGAAATGGAAAAAATATTAATTATTGATGATGATGAATCGATCAGAGAGTCTCTTGTTAACCTGTTAAGCAGGTGGAAATACAGAACTATCTCTGCCGAAAACGGAAGACAAGGGATCGATCTTGCATTATCTGAGAATCCGGATCTTATTATCTCCGATATTCGAATGCCCAAAATGAGTGGACTTGATGTATTGGATGAACTTCAAAAATTAAAACTTGCTATCCGTGTAATTATCATAACAGCACATGATGATATGTCCACGACAATTCAGGCGATGCAAAAGGGGGCTTATGATTTTGTTGAAAAACCGATTGAAACTGAACGGCTCCGGGTATCAATTCAACGGGCACTTGAAAATAAGAGATTAAGCGAGACAATAAAAGGAATTTCCACAGAATCGGAATTCAATGTGGAAAACACAATTATCGGTAAAACCGAGACGATGAAGGAGATATTTAAGAAAATTGGCTCGGTTTCTGATAACCGGGTAACCGTTTTAATCAGGGGTGAAAGTGGAACAGGCAAAGAACTGGTGGCGAAGGCTATCCATCATGGGGGAGTTACAAAAAATTATCCATTTGTTGCCATTAACTGCACTGCGATCACCGAAACTCTGTTGGAGAGTGAGCTTTTTGGTCATGTCAAAGGTGCTTTTACGGGCTCACAAAAAGATAAAAAAGGAAAATTCGAATTAGCTGATCAAGGGACAATATTCCTCGACGAGATATCTGAAATGTCGGTAAATCTGCAAGCCAAACTGTTGAGGGTTCTTCAGGAAAGAGAATTTGAACCTGTTGGTGGAAATGATACTATCCCGATGAAAGCAAGAGTTATAGCTGCCACTAATAACAACCTGGAAGAACTGGTAAGACAGAAAAGATTCAGAGAGGACCTCTATTTCAGACTTAATGTGGTCAATTTTGAACTGCCTCCTTTAAGAGAGAGGATGGAAGATATTCCACTTCTTGTTAACCACTTCGTGAGTAAAATTAATCTTGAACTCCATAAAACGGTTCGGAAAATTCCGGATGAAGTGATTAAATACCTGCAGTCCTACCCGTGGGTTGGCAATGTTCGTGAGTTGGAAAATCTCCTGATGCAAGCAATTGTGCTTACAAAAGGTGATGTGCTGCTAAAGGAGAACATTCTGATCAAAAAACAATGGGATACCGATCCCGGATCCGAAGATGCACTGCTTAGTCTCGAGGAGGTTGAGCGAAGGCATATTGCAAAAGTTTTAACCCACTTTAAGTGGGACAAAACAAAATCTGCGGAGTCTTTGGGGATTTCTCTCCCTACACTCTATAACAAGATCAAAATCTTCAAAATTGAAGAACAGAATTAAAAATTTTTAAATGAAATTAATAAATTTTAAAATATCCACCTGTAGGAGGTGTAAAAAACCGATAAAATCGCCATAATTCGAATGGCATGATAGTTGAAGAATAACAATATCATTTAATAAGATAAAAAATATGTTAATTCAACTTTCAATTTATACCCTCTATCTGATATTTGTTGGAATAATTCTATACTCTTGCCATTTGATAGTCACTTCTGAAAAGCGGAAGAGAACTGCACAAACCGATGAATTCAATCGGGATACCCCACATCACTCGCCACAACAAAGAATTATCCAAATCACCCGACATGGAGAGGGTTAAATGATAGAGAAAATTATTGATTGGTCGGCGAATAATCGTTTTTTCGTCATTCTCATCTATATCGTGGTTGTTGGTGTTGGAATTTATAGTGTTATTAATTTACCCGTGGATGCAATTCCTGATCTTTCAGAGAATCAAGTTATAATTTTTACGGAATGGATGGGTCGCTCGCCGGAAATAATTGAGAATCAAGTCACCTATCCAATCGTTTCAGGGCTTCAGGGATTACCTGATGTAAAGGCAGTTAGAGCTTCTTCAATGTTTGGGATGTCTTTTGTATTCGTGATATTTGAAGATAATGTCGATCTTTACTTTGCACGGACGAGGGTGTTGGAAAGAATGAATACTGTCCAGGCACAATTGCCATCAGGTGTAGTTCCATCTCTCGGACCTGATGGAACAGGTGTTGGTCATGTATTTTGGTACACATTGAAAGGGAAAAACCACGATTTAGGAACTTTGCGATCAATCCAGGACTGGTACATAAGGTATAAACTATCATCGGTTGATGGTGTTGCTGAAGTTGCAAGTATTGGTGGTTTTGTAAAACAATATCAGGTGGATGTAAATCCAACAGATTTGCGTGGATATAATCTGACAGTCAGTGATGTCGTTAATGCAGTACAAAGAAGCAATAATGAAGTTGGTGGCAAGATATTGGAAGTGAATGATGCTGAATATTTTGTAAGGGGGCAGGGTTACATTAAGACGATTGAAGATGTTGAAAACACAGTTATCAGAGGTGGTCCAAACGGAATTCCAATCATGATAAAAGATGTTGCCAAGGTTCAGTTGGGTGGAGATATCAGAAGAGGTTCACTTGAGTTGAATGGTGAGGGGCAGGTTGTCGGTGGCATCGTAGTCATGCGAACAGGGGAAAATGCACAAAAAGTAATTGAACGGGTAAAAGAGAAAATTAAAGAGATAACCCCGGGACTTCCTGAAGGGGTTGAGATTGTAAGTTCATACGACAGGAGCACACTCATACATGAGGCAGTAGGCACTTTGGAAAGAGCTTTGATCGAAGCCTCAATTACTGTAGCTATCATGGTTATGATTTTTTTACTTCACTTCAGAAGTATTATACGAATACTGATCGAACTTCCCATCGCAATACTAATTGCATTTATCCTGATGTATATTTTTAATATTTCATCCAACATTATGAGTCTGGGGGGCATAATACTTGCAGTCGGGGTAATTGTGGATTCCTCTATAGTGCTCGTAGAAAACGCCTATCGTAATTTAGCAAAAGCCATTACTGAAAAGGGGACACTCACCAAGGAGGAATATGCAAAAATATCGATCGATTCCGCAAAACAAGTTGGTCGGGCGATCTTCTTCTCCGAACTGATAATTTTAGTTTCCTTTCTTCCCGTTTTTCTTCTGACAGGGCAGGAAGGGAAGATGTTTCAGCCGCTGGCATTTACAAAATCATTTGCGATGCTTGGCTCGGCAATCGTAGTAATTTCGCTGATACCTGTCCTGATGACCATGCTTATGAGGGGAAATTTCAAACCTGAAGACAAGAACATAACCACAAGATTTTTTAAGAGGCTCTACGAACCGGTAATCCACTGGGTACTGAAACATCGTAAAATTACGATTGCAATCAATCTTCTTGCATTATTAATTACAGTTCCAATGATTCTCGATACGGGAAGTGAATTCATGCCGCCACTGGATGAAGGGTCCATTTTGTATATGCCCGTCACCCTTCCCGGTGCTTCAATCACAGAAGTTAACAGAATCCTTCAGGAACAGGACAAAATAATAAAGTCCATACCCGAGGTACACCATGTACTTGGAAAAGCGGGAAGAGCTGAGACAGCCACGGACAATGCACCACTAAGTATGATTGAAACCATCATCCTGTTAAAACCAAAAAGTGAATGGCGTCCCGGAATTACGAAGCAGGATATCGTTGCCGAATTGGATGAGAAACTTCAAATCCCCGGAGTCAGAAACGGTTGGACTCAACCAATAATCAACAGAATAAACATGCTTTCAACAGGGGTGAGAACCGATGTAGGATTTAAAATATTTGGATCAAACCTTGATACACTCGAAGAATACGCAATCAGGGCAGAACAATTGCTTAAAACTGTAGAAGGTGCAGCAGATGTAGTTGCAGAACGTGTGCAAAATGGCTATTACCTCGATATAAAAGTTAAAAGGGAAGCTGCAGCACGGTATGGAGTTAATATTAGAGACCTTCAGGATATAATTGAAACAGCAATTGGGGGGCAAAATCTTGGTGTGGTAATCGAAGACAGAATGAGATTTCCAATCCGTATGAGGTATGAAAAAGATTACAGAAGCAATATTGAAGAACTTGAGAATTTGATTGTTCCCGTTGCAGTATCAGGTGGAATGCCATCGACATCCACAGGTATGAATACCCCGAATGGTGGGAACGGTGGGAATTCAGCCGGTGGAGGGATGTCATCAATGGGTAAAACCAGCAGTGCAAGCGTGATCCCCTCTGCACCGGAAAGTTCAGATGACTATTCACTTACTGCATCAGATCAGAACGCAGTTTCTTATATTCCACTTTCTGAACTGGCTGAAATTAAAACATTAACAGGTCCCCCAATGATTAGCAGTGAAAACGGAATGTTGCGTTCCATTGTTTTTATGAACACTCGCGAAAGAGATATGGGAAATGTAATGGTAGATGCAAAGAAGGTTATTGAAGAAAATTTGAAATTGCCTGCCGGATACAGTTATACCTGGAGTGGTCAGTATGAGAGCAAAGTCCGCGCTCAACAAACAATGGAAATGATAATGCCGGTGGTGTTTCTGATAATTTTCCTGTTACTGTATATGACCTTAAAAAATTATGTAGAAGCAGGTGTGGTTATGCTCTCAGTTCCATTTGCACTCATCGGTGGAATGTATATGGTTTACATTTTAGGTTACAATTTTTCAGTCGCTGTATGGGTGGGTTTTATTGCACTGTATGGAATTGCTGTAGAAACAGGTGTGGTTATGGTTATTTATCTGCATGAGGCATTGGACAGAAAATTACGCGATTATCATAAAGGCAAACGAGGTCCGATTACAAAAGAAGATATATATGATGCTACGGTTGAGGGTTCTGTGCTCAGATTACGCCCCAAACTAATGACCGTGGCAACCGCCATGGTTGGGTTGATCCCTGTTATGTGGTCAACAGGCACAGGAGCGGATGTAATGAAACCGCTAACTGCACCCATGATAGGTGGTCTCTTGACCTCTGCTGTGCATGTACTTGTCGTTACCCCAATACTATTTGCCATGATGAAAGAGCATGCCCTGAAGAAAGGTACTCTTGACATTTCTAAAATGGCTGACTGGATGAAGGAGGCAGACTAATGAAATTATTCAGGTATATGAATTTAAGATACGATAGTCTTAAGAATTTACTCGTATTCATCATATCAGTTATTATGTTGCAATCGTTTTCAACTGCGCAATCACTTGATTCTTTGATCGAAGAAGCAATTACAAATAACCCGCAGTTAAAATCTCAACAATTCAAGATTAAAGCCTCGGAATTTAGAGCAGAATCAATCAACAATTATCCGGCTCCTAATGCTTCTCTCGAATTTTCTCAGGTTCCGATAACAAATCCGATTTTCCCGACCCAGGCTTTATCGATTAATCTTGGGCTCTCTCAGATGTTTCCTCTTGGCGACAAACTTGGTGCAATGACAGAGGTTGAAAGACGAAATTCTAAAATCGAGGGGGACAGTTACGCCGAGTATAAAGTGGATCTTATCGGAAAAATAAAAATGTCATACTACACTTTATGGCTTACTGACCGCAAAATTGTTATCCAAAAGAAAAGTATTCAATTCCTGGCAGATTTGATGAAATCCATGGAGACTGCCTTAACAATCAATCGAATCAATCAGGTTGACCTACTTACTATTCAGAGCGAAATTGCATCAAGCGAGACACAACTGCTAATTCTTGGCAAACAAAGAGATGCAGAAAACTACAGATTAAATAGATTCCTCGGCAGGGAATTGGATGCTACCGGTATTTCAATTCCGGAAGAGTTAGAGGGAATTAATTTGACAATTAATCAGTCCAAACTTGAAAACCTTCTGGCAGAGATCAATCCCACACTTAAAAAAATGAATAACATGATCGAAATGAATCGTGCAATGATCGAAGCAAATGACAGGGAATTGATCCCGGATTTAATGCTGCAAGGTATGTTCATGGTGATGCCCCGGGGAATGATTTTGACTTCACAATCGGATTTGACAATGCTCGATTCCAAAGTGGAATTCATGTATTCACTAATGGTCTCAATTAATCTGCCTTTTGCTCCCTGGTCAATCAACAAATACAAGGCGAAATCTCAAGAGTTAGCCGCAGGGATAAGCGGTATTGCCTTAGAACGGACAAATATGCAGAGAGAAATGGGCGTGAAACTGAAAGAAGCCACGGTGAAATACTCTACAGCTTCTGAATTATTAAAATTGTATGATAAAAAGATAATTCCACTTTATAAACAAACTACAGATTCCCAAGTATCAGCTTATCAGAACAATAAAAGTACTATAACAGCAGTTATAGATTCTTACAGGATGTTATTGATGGTTCAAATGAATTATTACATGGCAAAGGCAGATACTCAGATGTCACTCGCGGAAATCGAAATGATGGTCGGCGGAAAGTTGACGGATTATTAAATGATAAATGGTCAGAAAAAAAATCAGGACTATAAAAATGGAAAAAATTAAATACTCGTTACTAACTTTAATATTATTGACTTTTTTATTTGCAGGCTGTTCGGAGGATGATAAACACAAAGACGAGAGAGATAAAAAACAAACAAAGGAATACTGGACCTGCACGATGCATCCTCAAGTTAGAATGGATGGGCCCGGTGCCTGCCCTATATGCGGAATGGACCTCATTAAGAAAACAGAGGATATTAAGGAACCCGCAGCCGGTAATGATTCTGACATGGTCAATATGGTTACGCTTACAGGTAAAAAACAGGTCTTGGCGAATGTTTCAACAGTGATGGTTTCCCGCGAAAAACTGAACAGGGAAATTTCAGTGTACAGTTATCTGGATTTTACTGAACAGAGCAGAAAAATAATTTCAGCAAGATTTAATGGTCGAATAGAAAAACTTTATGTGAATCAAACCGGTCAATATGTTAAGATCGGCCAACCACTTTTCGAGATTTATAGCCCTGATCTTGTCCAAGCTCAGAATGATTTTCTTATTGCGTTAAATGGTCTTCAGCAGATTGACAACAGTTCCCTGGTTGCTGCGGCGAAAATTAAACTCGAACTCTTTGGGATGACGACTTCACAGATTAAACAAATAGAAGAAACGCGCAAAATACAGAATATTCTTACTTATTATGCTCCGATCAGTGGGAGCGTTATTGAAAAAAAGGTACAAGAAGGTATGTATGTGAACGAGGGGACATCTATTTTTGAGATCGCAGAACTTTCAACTCTTTGGAACATCTCTGAGATAAATGAGAAGGATCTGGCTTTTGTTAAACTTGGTTCCACGGTCAAATTATCCTTAAAGGCATATCCCCAGGAAGAATTCACAGGTAAAGTTACTTTTATTTATCCGGTGGTTAATTCTCAAACGAGAACCGTTAAGATCAGGAGTGATTCTCAAACAAAGGCGGGAAGCTCAAGCCCCAAATGTACGGTGAAACCCTCTTTTCAACCTCTGCCGGCGAAGGGTTGTTGGTACCTGCCGAGGCAATTATATTTTCTGGTAAAAGAACAGTTGTTTGGGTCAAAGCTTCAGACGGTATGTTTGAGGGGCGTGATGTGAAAATAGGAAACAAATATGGCTACAAATACCAGGTTCTTGAGGGTTTGGAAGAGAATGAGGAAGTTGCCGCCACAGGAGGTTTCCTTATAGATTCGGAAAGTCAATTAAAATCCGGTTTGCAGTCCGGTCATCAGCATGGAGAAACCAGAACGCCTAAAAAAGGACGCTCCAGCAAGTAAACCAAAAGACAATTCAAGTGAACATAAAAATCATTAATCAATCTATTGGAGAAAAAATGAAAACAATTAATTATTTCGGCGCATTGTATTGTGCTATTTGGCTTCCTCACTATCGGGACTTATGCTCAAGGACATGATCATTCAGATTCGAACAATAAAAAAACGAAAATCAGTGGAATGGCAAATAAAATGGGGATGAAAAGGATAAAACTGATAAAAATCCGTTGATCAGAAAAGGAGTGATCGATCTAAAGTCAATTGATAAAAATAAAGATGGCAAAGTATATCAGGATCAGATGGATTGGAATGTGATTTCGGATGAGCCCGGAAAATGCCCAATTTGCAAAATGAAACTGAAACAAGTCACGCTTAAAATAGCCAAAGAAAACCTCAAGAAAAACGGGTTTAAAGTTAAGTGACAATTCGAAATATATCGTAAAACAAAGACAAAACAAATGAAAACATCAGTAAAATTCTTTTTACTATCCTCAATACTCCCGGTTATTCTGCTTTTAACAGGATGCACCAGGATGAGTTCAAATCCTCAGGATGCAGTATCAGATGCATCTTCAAATTTCACAATTACCCCCACAGATAACCAGGCGGGGGTTTCATTAGATCAAAAGATTCAAATCAAATTCGTTGATCCCGCTGATCCCGAGTTGGTGGAGAATAATTTCCATCTTATCTCTGAATTCGAATTCGCTGACTCAAATTGCCGTTATGACTCCCTTATGATTCATTCAAATATGGGTATGTCGATGATGGATACCATGAAAATGGACCATATGGATAAATATCACGCAACAGGAGGAAAATTCGAATGGTCTGATGGCAATAAATTATGCACTTTTACCCCCGATTCATTATTAAAATCAAATACGAACTATATGGTACATATCGGGAATGGCATGATGCACTCCGGCATGGGAAATATGGGTGGTATGGGTGGTATGGGCGGAATGGGCGGACATGGTGGATCTGTTGCAAAGGGACATATGATGTTACACTTCAAAACCAAAGAATGATCGGGTGATCGTGGGCACCATTAATTGTAAATCTAATAGCTAAACTCTTCCGGTATGCCCGGCGTCGTATATCACAAGATACGATATTGGACATACCGGATAATTGTTGAGCATTAATTAAGATATCTGTAACCCAAAGGAAAACCCAAATGAAAACGATAATTCTGTTAATTGTAATTACATCTTTGCTTTTTGAAGGATGTATGATGGGAATGATGGGAGGCATGGAACATGGTAGTGAAGGTAATAAAAATTCACAAATGAATTCTGCCACAAAGGAGGTTATTGTTTCACACTACAGTCTTGTTGCGGAATTTCCTGCGGCGGTGTTAAACGGACAAGCCGATTATACACTTAACATAACTGACCGTGAGACAAAACAAAACATCAAGTCTGCCGAAGTTTGGTTCGTAACAGGCGACGAAAACAAACAAGTTGAGTTTTCTCAAACAAAACTTAATCAGAATCTCACCGGTGAATATTCCGCTTCCTACACACTTGATACTGAAGATTCAAAACTCATCGGTTTTAAAATACACTCCATTAACAGCGAGCATTTTCAAATCCCGATAGAAATATTCATAGAACAGCAAGCCGTGATGGATCACAGTGAACACTCCGGAATAATGGGTTATGCACCATATATGATAGGCGGTGTTGTTATGATGGGCGGGATGATGCTCTTATTAATGAGTAGATAGAGTTTGCGACTCATTGAGAAAATATTAAATTTACAGTGCAAATAATCATGGATCTCTTCACATTCCTGAAGAGTTTCCACACCACTTGAAATGGGTGGATAAAAAAACATAATAACACAAATACCATGAGCAACGAAGATAAATCCATACACGATTTCGATTTTGATTTGATCTGTGAATACTTTTCAAACATCGAGAGACAAGGACCGGGAAGTCCCGAGGCAACACTTAAAGCACTAAGCTTTATTGATAATCTGAATAACGAATCATCTATCATAGATATTGGATGTGGAACCGGTGGCCAAACAATGGTATTGGCACAAAATGCTCCGGGGAATTTTAAAGGTCTTGATATGTTCCCTAAATTTATTGATCTCTTTAACGCCAATGCAAAAATGAATAACTTGCAGGAGCGAGTAAAGGGAATTGTTGGGACGATGATGGAACTTCCATATAAAGATGAGGAGTTTGATTTAATCTGGTCGGAGGGTGTTGGATCGAAAATTTTTACGAACCACAAAGCAATATCCAGGAGGAATTCCTCAAAAAACATCCGGGTAACCAAAATGCTGAGAACTTGTTGAAGAGATGAAACACGAAGTCGAAATGTATAACAAATACAAAGAGTTCTACGGTTATGTCTTTTTCATCGGCAGGAAGATTTAACTTGTAAAACTTTATTGATGTCAATCAAAAAACTGGAACCTCTAATTTTACCTAAAAACGGCAATTTGTTTTAAGCCAGGTTGCCGTTTTTTGTGAGTTTAAATTTTAGTTGGAATCTTATTTTAATGAAGATTTGTTTATTTGCAGAATAAACTATAAGTTACACAGCATAATAAACTAAAAACCGCACAACATAATAAACTAAAAATCGCACAGCATAATAAACTAAAAATCGCACAGCAGAATATTCATAAACCAAAATTGCTTTGGAACTAAAAATATGCCATCTCCAACAGAAAAATTAGCAAATTCACTTAAATTGCTTCAAAACCTTCAGGACAATGATGGAATAGCCATTTTTAAATCTTCAGAACTTTCGAGAACTCATAGAGAGCGTCTGCAAAAAAATGGATTCATCAAAGAGGTAATAAAAGGCTGGTATATTTCTGCTAATCCCGCCGAGAAAAAGGCAGATAGCACTTCGTGGTTTACTGCATACTGGAAATTTTGTGAAAAATATTTAAACAAGAGATTTGGGAAAAACTGGTGTTTATCTCCTGAACAATCCTTATCCATACATAGTGGTAACTGGACAATTCCAAAACAACTTCTGGTAAGGTCAACCAAAGGGAGTAACAATGTAACTTCTTTGGTCTTTGATACTTCCATAGTTGATGTAAATTTAACAATGCCTCCAAAAAAAGAAACAGTTGAGAAGAATGGTATCCGCCTGTTCTCACTGGCCTACGCCCTGGTATCTTGTACATCAAACTTCTTTGTTAAAAGCCCGATTGATATTCGGACTGCATTAACCACCATAACGGATGATTCTGTGATCCTTGCAATCCTTCTTGAGGGTGGAAACAGTACTGTAGCAGGGAAGATGGCCGGTGCATTCAGAAATATTCGTAGAATACGAATTGCTGACAATATTATCCAAACGATGAAATCTGCCGGTTATGATATTCGCGAGAATGACCCATTTTCCAGTAAATTACAATTTACTCTCACAAACCGGGATGTTTCACCTTATGGAAACAGAATCATAATGATGTGGCAGCAAAATCGTGATTCCATAATTAAACTTTTTCCAAAGTCACAGGGCATTCCAAAAAATAAAACGACTTATTTACAGAGTTTGGAAGATTTCTATAAAACTGACGCATACCATTCGTTATCAATTGAGGGTTATAAAGTTTCTCCTGAACTCATTGAACGGGTAATGCATGGGCAATGGGATCCGGTGGGGAACCAACAGGATAAGTCTCATATAGATGCCATGGCAGCAAGAGGTTATTACCTGGCCTTTGAATCTGTGAAAAAAAGTATAAAAAAAGTATTTGCCGGACAGAACCCGGGACAAACAGCCGATGAAGATCACAGTGAATGGTACAGGCAAATGTTTGCACCAAGTGTAACCGCAGGAATATTAAAACCGTCGGATCTTGCCGGTTACAGGAATGGTCAGGTATTTATCAGTCAATCTGCTCATATTCCGGTCAGTGCTCAGGGAGTCAGAGATGCAATGCCGGTTTTATTCGATATGCTACAAAACGAAAGTGAACCATCGGTCCGTGCTGTATTGGGGCATTTTATATTTGTGTATATTCACCCATATATGGATGGAAATGGCAGGATTGGAAGATTTTTAATGAATGTTATGTTAGCCTCCGGAGGATTTCCCTGGACAACAATACCACTTCAAAAGCGTGAAGAATATATGAATGCCTTGGAAAGAGCGAGTGTAGAACAGAACATTGATGACTTCGCAAAGTTTATTTCAGATATTGTTTCCGCAAGGATGAATAAAAACAATTTATAGATCCATAGAGCAAATAATGAATACAGAATGGAATAAATTAAGAGCTTTCAACGGAGATGTTAAATACGGATTTGAAGAACTTGTTTGTCAATTAGCAAGAGCTGAACAAATAAACAACAAATCCAAATTTATCAGAGTGGCTGCCCGGATGGCGGAGTTGAAGCATATTGGATTTTAATGACAGCACAGAATATGGTTGGCAAGCCAAGTTTTTCTCTTCAATGGGTCGCGCACAATGGACTCAATTAGATAAGTCATTTATGACAGCATTTGAAAAACATCCAAATTTAGTAAAGTATTTTATCTGTATTCCACTCGACAGGCAAGACCCACGGATTATTGATAAAAATGATGTTAAATGCTACTATTTCATGGACAAATGGAATGAAATGTGGCGAGATGGAAAGAATTTGCAAAATCAAAAGGTCGAGATTTAGAATTTGAGTATTGGGGTGAATCTGAATTGTTTGACCGATTGTCGAAAAAAGAAAACGAAGGCAGATTTTACTTCTGGTTTAATAAAGAAGAATTTACAGACAAATGGTTCAAAGATCAACTTGATGTAAGTGTTAGAAATCTTGACAGAAGATATACTCCGGAGTTGAATTTCGATTTGCCCATTGCAAAATTTTGACGGAATCGCACGAGATGAAAATTTCGAGAAACAGTTTATTTCTTATCTCGATGATTTGCTTAAAAACAAAGTAAGGCTGTTTCTCAGATAGATGAACCAGAAGTTCAGGATCTTATTGAGGAAAATTGTCTCAAATATTTCAAGGTTCAGGCAGGAATGTGAACAAATTGACTTTGATGAAGTTACACAAATCAATATTGAAAAACTGACTGAAGAGTTACGGGAAATTAGTTGTATTATTAAGGAGGTGGCTCATCAATACAGAGAGTTGATTTCAGTCTCTGACAAAAATAAGAAGCCCAAGTGGGAATTTATTAGTGATAAAGCCAGGTTAAACGGCGAAATTAGGAATTTTCAAGACCTCAACTATTCTATTAATGACTTTATCGAATTTCTTAAAAGTCCAACTGTCTTGTTATCCAACAATCCATTTTTGCTTTTATCAGGTGAAGCAGGAGTTGGCAAATCACATTTGCTTGCTGATGTTGCAAGTAAGAGAAATGTCCGGAATCAATTCTCCATTCTTTTACTGGGCCAACATTTTACGGTTGAAGAACCATGGAACCAAATAAAAAAGTTACTCCAAATTAGTTGTGAAAGGGATATATTTCTTTCTGCTCTTAGTGCGAAGGCAGAGACAAAAGGGAGTAGAATTTTAATCTTTATTGATGCAATCAATGAAGGTGAAGGGAAAAGTCTTTGGAAAAATTATCTTGCGGGATTCGTTGTAGCTGTAAAAAAATTCCCATATATAGCGGTTGTGTTTAGTATCAGAAGTTCTTATGAAAATCTATTAATTCATTCGTCTTTATTGAGAAACAAGGAACTTATCAAGGTTGTGCATCACGGATTTCAAGATCATGAGTACGACGCCTCAAAATTATTTTTCGAAAATTT
>JADJIA010000011.1 GCA_016707285.1 Ignavibacteriales bacterium | reverse complement strand
TTTGAGGCATGTGGAGTACTTCAGTGAATTCAACCTCAATTCTTTTGATTTCCAACTTCAGATCATTTTTCCTGAATACTCCGGAACTTAAGTTGTATATCCTGCGAGTATTTTTTATGAGTTGGCGGGTTCTTTTGGGGAGTTGTCCTGACGGATGGTACCAACTAAGAAGTTTTAAATAGTGTGGAAAAAACTCAAGAAAGATGGATTCTGTTAGAAGTTGGTTGGGGAAGTTAAAGAGTGAGACAAGCAGACGGTCAAGTTCGCTTAAGATCAATCCTCGAGAGAGGTTTTGATTGATCAATCCACGAACTTGATCGATTATATTTTCGATCTCGTCGAATGTCGGAGTTTTGTTTGGGTCTGGATTATCCACAACAAATTAAATTAAAAGTTATTCAATCCCAATATAATTAAAAATGAATATTGTTCATAATTGTTTTTTTGATTCTTGGGGATAGAGTGCGGATTAAGCGGATTTTCGCCGATGAGGATGGTTACGCAGATTTCACAGATTTAGCACGGATGGCCGCGGATTTTTTTCAGACAACAAAAATGGGCACGAAGTTAAATTCATGCCCGATTAATATTCAACTCTAATGCCAATTCATGTTGCATAGGGCAATCGAGACGATTACCTCTCCTCACACTAACGCCAAAATTCTCAATAATAGTCTTTCCAACATATATTATTGGATTACTGAATTATTGGATTACTGCATTATTTCACATATTCTTCGATTTTATACCAGGGATCAACATATTTGGTATCGGTGGCATGTTTGCCGGGGAAAAGGGCAAGTTTGTCACCTTCGTTGAGGACAACAAATGTTAATCTGTGTGCCCAGCTTTTGTTTTCACCATAGATGGTTGCCACCACATTAACTGAATTTGTAAGATCGGGTGAAGGGAAAACCTGTTCGATCACAAATGATTTTGGATAGTAGGTGTTGACGGTGTATTCACTCGGATTTAAGCCTGCTGCTTTGATGTATGATGGTGATATAAAATCCATCATCGTGGCAGGTCTTGATTCTGAAGACATGATTGTAAGGAACTCGTTAACTTTTGCTCGTGCACCTGCTTGAACATCCATTTGATCGGTCCCTGAAGATGCACAACCTGAAAACAGGGTTACAAGTGCGATGATTCCAAGTAATGAATAGATTTTTTTCATGTTTTTTACCTTTTGTTTGATGATTGAAAATTTATTTATCCCGAAACTGCATCTCATACAATTTTTTGTAGAGACCACCTTGTTCGAGTAGTGAGTCGTGACTTCCTGACTGGATTATATTTCCATCCTGAAGCACTAAAATTTTATCGGCATTTTTAATGGTTGAAAGTCTGTGCGCAATCACAACCACAGTTCTGCTTTTCATTAATCTGTCGAGAGCTTCCTGTACAAGTTTTTCGGATTCGTTATCCAGGGCACTTGTTGCCTCATCGAATATCATTATTTCAGGATTTTTCAGAAGTGCACGGGCAATTGCAAGCCGCTGCCTCTGACCGCCCGAGAGTTTAACTCCCCTCTCTCCGATCTCTGTATCATATCCGTTAGGCATCTCAACAATAAAATTGTGGGCATTGGCAATTTTAGCAGCTTCAACTATTTTTTCCTCGCTGAAGTTGGTGCTTCCATAACAGATATTATTTTTAATGGAGTCATTAAAGAGAATTGTCTCCTGAGTAACAATTCCAATAAATTTCCTCAGGTCTTCAATTTTCAGATCGCGGATATCTGTTCCGTCAAACTTTATGGCACCCGAAGTTACATCATAAAAACGGGGTAATAGATCAACAAGTGTTGATTTTCCACCACCGCTGGGACCTACAAGCGCTACCACTTCCCCTTTGTTGACGGAAAAATTAATATTTTCCAATACTTTTTCACCGGGTTCGTCGGGGTAGGCAAATCCAACCTTCTCAAATACCACTTCAGATTTAAATTCAGTTACAGGAATGGCATTTTCTTTATTCACAATATCGGGCTGAGTATCGATTATTTCAAATATTCTGTCACCTGCAGCTGAAGATTCCTGAATTCGATTGTTTACTCCACTCAGTTCCTTGATTGGTGGTAACAACTGAAAAATCGCGAATAAAAAGCCCAGAAACTCACTCGCCTTAATTTCATTATTATTAAGAACCATGGTACCACCGTAATAGATGATAACAACTCCAACACCCACACTAAGAATTTCTGTTATAGGTGAAGAAAGGTTTCTCACTCTTGTGATTTTGAGAACCATTCTAAAGTAGCCCCCTGTCTCCTTTTTGAATTTGTTGTTCTCATAATTCTCGGTTCCAAATGCTTTTACTATCTTAACCCCTGAAATTGTTTCCTGAATCACGCTGGTGATATCAGCAATTTTTTCCTGAATCCTTTGACTGTATTTCCTGAGTTTAATTCCGATCCAGGAGATAATCCCTGCACTAAACGGAAGGGTGACGAGGGAAATGAGAGTCAGCTCCCAGCTTATACTGATTGCAATGCCAAGAAAAACAATAATTGACAGGGGTTCCCTGATCAAGTTTAAAAAAGTTGCAGAGACACTGTTCTGCACAGCAGTTACATCATTAACGATGATCGAAATCAAATTTCCGACCCGCTCACTTTTAAAATAACTTATGGGAAGTTTGTGCAATTGCTCATATGCTGCATCTCTTAAATCTCTTACTATCCCCTGCTCAACATAGTTGAGAAAATATGCCTGGAAATAACCCGCGATGTTTTTAAGGATAAATGCTGCGAAAATTATGATACAAATTCTGAATAGAGCTTCTGTTTTGCCTCCGGCAAAAATAAAATCATTAAAGGAATTTGAGAAACCCTCTTTAATATCGAGGATAAAATCGGGTAAGATTGAAGTTGAAACCTCGTTTACTGTTCCCGCTCCGGCGGCTGATGTGGTAGCTGCCCCCGAATTAAACAAAGTATCGAGCAGAGGAATTGAGAGGTAAACCGATGCACCATTCAACAAAGCAAATATAATTGTACAAACAATTGAAAGGGAAAGATACTTCCAATATTTTGACGAATAGCGTAATAATCTGTAATATGTATTCAATGTTGAGTCAATAAAATGGTAAAAATCTGATACTGCATCCGTTTTTCATCCGAATTTGCCTGAGTTCGCGCATGCTTTTCAGATCATAAATTCTAACATACCTTTTTTCATTTTCGAGGTCGTCGAACACAAGTTTATCTTTTTTAACTGAAAAATTTCTGTAACCTCTTCCGGAAAACTTCGCTGTATAATCCATCTTTTTTAAAGAATAGACGAGAAGAGTTGACGAAGTGTCGTTATCAGTTTTTTGAACATCAAGATTGGAAGTAAGGAGAATTATCGATTCCTTATCGGGTGTCCAGTAAACCCTGTCGATTTTCTGAGTTGTTGACAAAATCTGTTTCACCTGTGTCGTCTTGTTATCCATCAGGAGAATTTTGTTTTGTTCACCCTGCTCGATTGTGATGGTTTTTAGACCATCAGGGGAGGTGTTGTTCACCTTAATTGCCGGAACATCAGGGATTTGTCCTTGAAGCAAATCAAATTTTTCTTTCCCTTTGCTTACGATTCTACCCGTGCTGTCGATAATATAATTATCTCTGTATATCCTCTGATTTACAAGTTCAAGATGGTAAAGCACCAGATTCATTGTGTTACCGTCGAGAATATTTGAGAAAATTTTCGAGACCTTGGGAGACCCAAGAACAACCCTTGTGCCTTGATAATTATGAATGTAAACCACGATCGAATCGATGTAACCTTCAGTTTTGTTATACTCATTGCCTGTGACAAAAAAATAGTTTCCCCGCTCTCCTGTTCCCGTAATTAAAAAAGGAGTCAGATTTTTAAGCGCATCAAAAACTTCGGTCTTTCCATCACTTAAATTATGGACAAAAACTTTTTTACCTGAACCTTCGTCACCAACGATTGGGAAAGCATCTTCACCAATCAGTCCTGAGTTACCTTCGTCCCCGTTTCCGCACGAGTGGAGAATAAGAGCAAAGAGAATCAGCACCGGTATTAAGAGAATTTTTTTCATTCGGAGTTCAGATTGTGTTTGGATTATTTATTAAATCGATTTATCATCCACGAGACAAAACACGGTAATTTCAAGTTTAAAGTTAATAATTCCTTGAAGATATTCAAGGTGTGAAACTATCCTCGAGGGTGGTATTGATGCACAACTTCACGAATATAAGTGATGTCGATGTGCGTGTAAATCTGGGTAACTGATATATCTGTATGCCCAAGCATTTCCTGAACAGCACGGATATTGGCACCACCCTCGATTAGATGAGTGGCAAACGAGTGACGGAAGATATGGGGATAAACTCGTTTTGAAAGTCCGGCGAGTTCTGCATACTGTTTTATAATCTTCCAGATTCCAACGCGAGTCAACCCCCCACCCCTTTTCGCATTAATAAAGAGAGTATTTCCACTTCCGGGTTTTGCGATAATTGGTCTGCCAAATGTAAGGTAGTTTTTAAGAGCATTTATAGCAGAAGAGCCGATTGGGACAAGCCGTTCTTTACTCCCCTTCCCCAAAACCCGAATCATCTCATCATCATAAAAGATATCATTTTTTTTCATCCCGGCGAGCTCAGATACCCTTATTCCGCATGCGTATAACACCTCAATAATGGCGCGGTCTCTAAGTCCCGCAGGAGTATCATCGTCAGTTTTGGCGATCAGGGAATCGATCTCAGCCGGAGAGAGCACCTCCGGCAGTTTCTTTTTTAATTTTGGGGGTTTTATTCTTGCGATGGGATTTTTTGTAATGTATTCAGAGACAACAAGAAATGAAAAGAATCCTTTTATGGAGGAATGAAAACGGGCCAGAGATCTTTCGTTTAACCCGGATTGTGAAAGCTGTAAAAAAAACTCTCTTCCGTTTTCAACGGTAACCTCACTTAAATCAGTTATTGATGAATTTGAAAGGAAACTGAGGAAAGACTTTATATCCCTGCTGTATGACTCGAGTGAGTTCTCTGCAAGATTGCGTTCATAGCGTAACTCATTAAGATAATCACCAAGAAACTGCTCAATTTGATCAGTCTTTTGAGTTTTTTTCAAGTTTTTCCTGCTCAGGATATCTTATCCTGCTGTGCTTGGAAGTCATTAATGAATTAAAAAAGACTTTTTTAATCTCTTCCACTTCAGATAATGTAATCGGAGCTTCATCAAGTTCTTTCTCGTGAAGTGTCTGATTTATCAGATTATTAATCAGATTTTCAAGATTTTGCGGTTCTGGAGTTGTAAGACTTCTTGATGCAGATTCACACTTATCAGCCATCATTAAAATTGCCTGCTCACGAGTGTGTGGTTTGGGACCCGCATATCTGTAATCGTCTTTGTTCACATTCTCTTTACCGTACAACTGGACAGCTTTATCATAAAAAACTTTAATTAAACCCGTGCCATGATGAGTCGGAATAAATTCGATGATCTCCTGTGGAAGGTGATGGCGTTTCCCAAGTTCGATTCCCATGATAACATGATCTTTTATTACTTTAACGCTGATATCCGGGGTTAACTCATTATGAAGATTTTGTGCGGGTCCTTGATTTTCAATAAAATAGTAAGGAGAAATCGATTTCCCGATATCATGATAGAGGGCACCAACTCTAACTAAAAGTGTATCAGCCCCGATTTTTTCAGCTGCCGCTTCCGCTAACCTTGCTACCGATTGTGAATGGTAAAAGGTTCCCGGAGAGGCGTGGTACATCTCTTTTAACAAAGGATGGTCAGTGTTGGAAAGTTCAACAAGTGTAAGATCTGTTGTAATCTTAAAAGTCTTTTCAAAAAAGATCAGCAAACCATAAGTAAGAATAGGGCTCAATAGTGAATTAATTCCGGAATATAAAACGCTTTCGAGAAGTCTTGACCATTCACTCAGACTCTCAAAAGACAAAAACAGATTAACCAAAGAATACCCAAGAAAGATATAAATCATTCCGCGATAAATCTGCTGTCTGTTTTTTATATCCCTGACAGAATAAACTCCCAGCGTTCCCGCAACAACATGCAAAACAACTATTGAATAATCATTTCCACCAAGTCCTGCACTTATCAGCGAAATGATAAGAGTGGAATAAATACCAACTCTGGAATCAAACATGATTGTCAAAAGAAGAGAAACAGTAGGAATAAGTATCAGTAAATGCCACGAACCGCCAATGTTAAAGGCATTTGTGAGATATGTCAAATAGGAAATGGAAAGGAAAAGTACCGAAAATATCGCAAGTTTTATATTGTCTTCAAAAATGGTTTTTCTAAAATTGAATAAAAAGGCACCCAACAAACCGAGTAAAACTGCGATATGAAGAAACTTCCCAAAATACTGTCTCGATTTGTCAAAGAGATTAAGGTCTTGAACTCTTGCGGATTTGAAGGAATCGAGCTTCATCTTAATTTCAGGAGTTATTCTCTCATGTTTGCTGATTATCCTTTCATTATTTACCACGATGCCGGAGTTTTTGCTTACCTTGTTTCGAGCAATGTCTGTCTCCTCTGCAGTCAGTTCACTGCTGTATGAAAGTTTTGCGACAAAAAGTTTGGTTGCCACCTCGGTAAGTGCTTGATATTCGAGAGAATCTGTATAATAATTTGCGAGGTCAACCGCAATTCTCTTTTTGGCGATGTTTAATTCAGCATAATCATATTTACTTTTATTCTCCTGGAAATTACCCCTTCTTATTGCAATAGTGTCTTTGGGAATTTGATCATAATTCAGACTGAGAGTGCCCGATTGACTGACCCGGATCAGTATCGTTTCTATGTTATCAAGATTTTTGTAAATCTCAGATGTTTTACTCGAAGTTGAATCATAAAAGCTGATTAAATATGCTTTGGTGGAGGGAGTAAAAATTGCGAGTCCCCGATCACTTTCGAGTCGGGAATGATCCATAAATGCCCTGTCGAGCGCTCTTTGTAAACTTCTTATTGTGTCTTTTATTAAACTGTCGGATTCAGTGACAATAAAAACCTGTTTTACGGCTTTAATTGCACTGTCAACTTCTGCTGCGTAAACCTTGTCATTTTTTAGGATAGGGAAACTTCGATCAGCAATAAGGTCTTCTTTAAGCCAGATATTCCCTGCTTCAGCTTCGATATCCACCACTTCCGCCTTGGGAAACAGCAGGGCAATAAGCAACGCAGTACCAAACCAAAGGATCAGTTTTATATAACGGCTCGATTTAAACTTTTCGTAAGTCACACACTTGCCTTATTGTTTCTGACTGTAGATTCTCTCTAACAATTCGCCAACACCATCATCGTTATTACTTTTTTCCAATTTAACATCCGATAAAAATTTGATTTCCGGAACCGCGTTTGAAAGTGAAACTTTAATTGCATTTGTTTTAAAAAGGGCAACATCGTTATACCAGTCGCCAACCACTACAGTGTCTTGAATAGAAATTTTAAATTTCTTCAACAAAACTTTCAGAGCCGATGCTTTGGAGATTTCTCCCTTTTTAACTTCAAGATAATATTGAAAATGTGACTGACTTTTTGAGTAAGCCAGCTTTAGCCCAAACGAATAGGGAAACGAAAAATGTTTTTTGATTTCTTGAAATGATTGTCTGTTCTCGCCAACATAAACGAGCTCAATTATATCCCCCGTCACATCCCGGTAGTTGTCAACCATTCGAAATTTCGCACCAAATCTGTCGATTAGCTGAAGGGTTGCCTCGTTGTGTTCTGTGTATAAAACCTCTGAATCGGTACACATTACCATTTTAACCAGATGTTTTTCAGAAAGGTCTATTCCTTTTTTTACCTTGGATTCTTTTAATCCAATTTTCAGAAATACATCACCACCCGGATAGTTTTTTATAACAGCCCCATCTGAAGCTATCAAAGGACCATCCACTGAGAGTTCTGCAGCATAATGATCGAGCGCTGAAAACATCCTGCCACTTGCAAAAGTAACAATTACACCTTTTTCCCTCAATAACCGGGCATATTTTTTACTCTGTTCACCAATATTCCCCTGGTCGTCGAGCAGAGTGCCGTCGAGATCTAATAATACTAATTTAACTTTACTAAAATTCATGCGTGACTTTTATTTGTGCCTGTCATTTTGTTGAGTGTGAAAACCACACCTGTAATTCCTAATATAACAAAAACTCCATATATAAGAGCGTTAGCCAAATCACCAAAGATTAAACTTCCACTCCCAAAAAGGAGAGAATAGATAGTAACCACACCCGATAACCAACCCAGGAACTGATATTTAATCATGGTCGGCATTGGAGGAAATCCCCCCTTGATTCTTATTTTGTCCCACAATTTTCCGTCAGGTCTCACTTTGTCATAAAATGAGAGGAGTATCTCGTCGGGTTCGGGTTTTGTCATGAATGTAACCACCAGCCACACAAAAGTAGTTCCAAACACCAAAACATAAAGACTGTCGGGGAAAGGAATTCCCAGATATCTAACCACGGGAAGAAGGATAAACGGAGTTGCCATGCCTGAAATTTCACTCCATGCGTTAATTCTCCACCAATACCATCGCAGAATGAGCACAAGTCCCAACCCCGCTCCACATTCAATTATAAACTCCCATGCGCCCGAGATACGGTCGATATATAAAGTAACAAAAGCCGATACGATCATTAAAAGAATTGTAACAACTTTTGAAGCAACTACATATTGTTTTTCTGTTTTTCCGGGTTGAAGGAACCGTTTGTAAAAATCGTTTACAATGTAAGAAGTCCCCCAATTCAACTGGGTTGCAACGGTACTCATGTAAGCTGCAAAAAATGCTGCCAGCATCAAGCCTTTAAGACCAACAGGCATAAAGTCGTTAATCAACATAATATAGCCGTTTTTTGAATTTGACGCATTTAATTCGGGATATAACACCACCGCAGCGAGTGCAGCCAGAATCCAGGGCCAGGGCCTAAGAGCATAATGTGCTCCCTGGAAAAAGAGAGTTGCAAATATTGAATGTTTTTCATTTTTTGCAGACATCATCCTCTGGGCTATGTATCCACCACCACCGGGTTCAGCACCGGGGTACCACGAAGCCCACCATTGGATTCCAATAAAAGCAAAAAATGAAAAGATGGAAAGTGAAAATATTTTAGCGCCTTCAACTGGAGAATCGCCAAGATTTGGGAAAAATTCGAATGCAGAGGGGGGCAGTTTTGTTTTAAGTCCCTCGATCCCACCTATTTCGGGAGAATTAATGACAATCATTGCAAGAATGATACAAGCTGACATGGCAAGTATAAATTGGAATGCATCGGTGACAACAACTCCCCATAAACCTGAAAGAGCTGAATAGACAGCCACCAAACCCATACATAAAAAAACATAGAGGATAACATCCTCGGGCGGAACACCAAATATACCTGTAAGTACTGAAATCATTGCACTGTTCACCCAGCCAATTATGATAACATTCATAAATAGACCAAGATAAATCGCTTTAAATCCCCTGAGAAATTTTGCGGGTTTTCCTGCATATCGAATTTCAGCAAATTCCACCTCGGTCATTATTCCTGCTCTTCTCCAAAGTTTAGCGAAGAAAAAGACGGTTAATACTCCACCAAAGGCAAAATTCCACCATACCCAGTTACCCGAAATTCCATTTTTCCAAACAAGTTCTGTTACAGCAAGAGGGGTGTCAGCCGCAAATGTTGTGGCAACCATTGATAATCCGGCGAGGTACCACGGGAGATTTCTTCCCGAAAGGAAAAATTCTTCACTGCTTTTGGATGCCCTTTTTGAGTAGTACAGGGCTATGCCTATGCTGACAAGAAAATAAGTTGCAATAATTACATAATCAATAAATTCCATAAGTGAACTCTCTTAAAACGGAATTGTCTCTTTATAGTTGGTAAAATTATGAAGAATATTTCAATTTAATTCATTTTTCTTGATTTTATTACGATTTTGGATCAAAGCCGAGATACTCCCTACAAGTAAACACACCGACACTCCAATAAGTGTGAACCAAGTCCATGCCATCCATTTAAAAGAAATCACACCGATCATAACGGCAATTGAAGTTAAAAATCCGGTGATGGCATCCCTTTGGTCAGCCTTTTTGTTTATTATCCCAAGCAGGAATGTTCCCAATAACCCGCCCGAAGTGAAAGAAGCAATGCTTAACGCAACTTCCACAGCTGCTCCCTTTATCTCAAGGAAAAAGAATGCAGAGACTGCCAACACAGCTGCCCAAAAGATGGTTAATCTTTTTGAGATTAATAGTTGCCTCTCTTCAGTAAGCTTTTTCTTCCCGAGGATGGAGTAAACATCATAAAATGAAGAGGAGGCAAGCGAACTGACGGAACCGGCAAGAGTTGAAAGAGCGGCAGCCATTAGCCCCGCAACAAGCACTCCTTTTAGCCCGGATGGAAGGTGATTAATTATAAAAAACGGAAAAACCTCATCAGCCTTGTTAAAAACTCTACCATCAAAATAGATGTGAAGCAAAACGCCAAGAATTAAAAAGATTGCAAACTGAACAACTATTATCAAGCCACTTGCAATCACAGCTTTTTGTGCACTTTTAAGTTCACCTGTTGCCAACAATCGCTGAACAACAAGTTGATCAGTCCCGTGCGACGCCATCGAAAGGAATGCCCCGCCTGTCAACCCCGCAAGCAAAGTATAAGGCGTATTAAAAAAAGTCCGGAAATCGAGGTTAAATCCGGGATTTAAAAAGTCCAATTTCCCCAAAGTGGCTTCTGTTCCAAGTTTTGCAAAAAAATCACCGGGAATCAGGTACCAAATCACAAGAGATGAGATGATTGCACCCCCGAGATATACAAACATCTGCATCGCATCCACCCAAATGACACCCTTTAATCCACCGGTGTAGGTGTAGATCAATGTTACAAAAACAATTATCAGGATCGCGTAGGGATAGTCGATATCAAGGAGAAGTTTTACGGGGACGGCAGTGGCAAAAAGGCGAACTCCGTCACCGGCAACACGGGTAAAAATAAAAACAATAGAAGCAGTTGTACGGGTGTTTTTTCCAAATCTGCTCTCTAAAAAAGCATATGCAGTGGAAAGGTCACCTTTAAAGTATTGTGGAAGCAGGAGGTAAGCGACTATGATTCTACCAAACAGATAACCAACGGTAACTTGCAGGAAGTGTAGATTGGTTAGATATGCCACACCGGGAATTGAGATAAATGTAAGAGTGCTGGTCTCGGCTGCAACAATTGAAAATGTAACCAACCACCATTTAACTTTTTCCGTTCCAAGGAAATAGTCTTTTACACTTCTCTGCTTCCCACCAACAAACCTGCCCCAAAGTGCGGCAAATATGAGGTATATGACAACAATTGAGTAGTCAACAAATGAGAATGAATTCAATATATACTCTAATTAACCGATATGGTACCGGTTCCGATCCCGTTAGTGCAAAAGTTTTAGCTCAGACATCGCTTCTTCATAAGAGTTGCTCAGTTTTAATACTTTGTCGAGCTGCGTTATCTTTATCAGGGTTAATATCTTTTTGGATGGACATACAATTCGCAGACTACCGCTGACACTCCCCATCAGCCTGTTGGCAACGAGAAGAGTGCTTAAGCCGCTACTATCGCAACTTTCCACGGAGGAAAGGTCGATCACCATTTTTCGGACTGAATTCTCTTTCACAATTGAAGTAAATTCACCCTTAACCAGACCTGATATGTTGGCATCAAGCCGAATCTCGTTAAGTGTGAAAATAGCGATTCCGTCGATTTTATTGATTGTATAGTTCATGTAACTTAAATTTATTACGGAAATAAATGAAAAACTACCCGCTAATAAATTCCAAAAGATATTATTACGATACTACAAACTTATTATAATTTCTCTGCCGATAAAAGCTTTTCTAAAAATTCTTCTTCTGTAAGGATGCCAACCCCAAGTTTTTGCGCTTTGTCAAGCTTTGAACCGGCACTCTCACCTGCAATAACAAAATCTGTGTTTTTACTGACAGATGAAACCGACTTCCCGCCAAGGTTTGTAATCCGCTCGGCAGCTTCCTCCCTTTTCATGGATGAAAGAGTTCCGGTGAGCACAAAAGATTTGTTTTTGAAAAAATTATCAACCGCCACTTTTCTTTGTTCGCCTTCGAGTTGGAGTCCAAATTCTCTAAGATCGGAGACCAGGTGAAGATTGTGTCCATCTGAAAAGAACTTTACAACACTCCGGGCTATCGCCTCTCCAATCTCATAAACTTCAGTTATCTCTGCTTCACCGGCTTGCATCAGACGCTCGAGTGACACAAAATGATCAGCAAGTTTTTTCGCTGCACCGGCTCCAACATATCTGATCCCAATCGCAAAAAGGACTTTATGAAACGGTTTGTTTTTGCTCAGTTCAATAGAATTTAGCAGATTATCGATGCTCTTTTCCCCAAAGCGCTCGATACTTTTTAGTTCTCTCTCTTTTTCTTTAAGTCGATAGATGTCGGCATATGTTTTCAGGTAACCGGCATCAACAAACTGATCGATGATCGAGGTTCCCAATCCCTCGATGTCCATCGCCCCTCTTGAGGCAAAATGCTCGATACGGCCCTTTACCTGAGCAGCACATTCTCCATTTTCACAATAATAAGCCGCCTCGTTTTCAGGACGGAACACACCGGACCCACAAACGGGACAGGTTAGTGGTGCGGTTTCAGGCTTTGTATTGGCTCCTCTTTCTTCGATAACCACCGATACAACTTTTGGGATAACATCTCCCCCTTTTTCGATGATAACAGTGTCACCCCTCCTGATATCTTTTTTTGTGATTTCATCAAAATTGTGGAGGGTTGCCCTGCTTATTGTTGAGCCGGCAAGAAAAACGGGTTCAAGTTCTGCAACAGGGGTTATTGCCCCTGTTCTGCCAACCTGCCATGTGATGTCATTTAATCTGGTTTTTGCCTGTTTGGCTTTGAACTTAAATGCACATGCCCACCTTGGTGATTTTGCAATACTTCCCAAAAGTTCCTGATGACGAAATGAATTAACTTTAATTACAACGCCATCCACTTCATAAGGAAGATTATCCCTCTTCTCTTCAAGTTCTTTACAGAAATTGAGCACTTCTTGAATTGAGTTACACAAAGCATGGTTTGGATTTACTCTGAAACCGAGTTTGCTCAAAAACTTAAGATTTTCGTGTTGAGTTTTGTGTGAGGAGACATTACTTAGATAATAATATGTAAATATCTGAAGAGGTCGTTTGGCAGTATCTGCAGGATTCAAAAGTTTTAATGTGCCTGAGGCAAGATTTCGGGGATTGGCAAAAAGTTTTTCGCCCTTCTTTTGGCGTTCAAGGTTTAAACCTTCAAATACGGCTTTCTCCATATATACTTCACCACGCACCTCAAAATTTCCATCTGCTTCACTCGAAAAGTTTGATGAATCCACTGAAAGAGGGATTGAGCGGATGGTTTTTACATTCGCAGTAACATCCTCGCCCGTAACTCCATCACCACGGGTTGCTCCGTAACCAACATACAATTTTGATATCTAAGACTTACCGAAAGACCATCAATTTTATATTCAACAACATATTCAACTTTTTCACCGGGAGGCAGGCTCTCTCTGACTCTTCTGTCAAAATCAAAAAGTTCTTCCTCATTATATGTGTTTGCAAGACTGAGCATGGGGTAGTTGTGAAGAACGGGTTTAAATTCGTTTTCAAGATCACTCCCCACCCGGCGTGTAGGACTGTCGGGCAATACAAGTTCTGGATTCTCTCTCTCGAGCCGTTCAAGCTCTTTGTAGAGCATGTCGTACTCGAGATCGGTTATCTCCGGATCAGAGAGAACATAATATCTGTGGTCGTGATATTTTAATTCATCACTTAGTTGTTGTATTCTTTTTCTTGGGTCGTTTGTCATTCTTCGTTGCAGCCTTGATAAATCCGTTTTTGTCAATGTTTAATGTCTGAACACCTTTTTTCTTGGGGAGTTCAAGGGATTTGTCGTTGAGGGTTACACTCAGAAGTGAGGCATTTTCGATTCTTAGATCGATTCTTTTGCTTGCATTGTAAGTAACAGGTTGAGTGGGATCAACAATTGTGGATTTTAATGTATCCTTTTTGTCGATTATCGCTCTTATTTTTGTGGTATCTTTTGAATTAATCACAAGAATTACAGTGTCAGCATCCGGTGGAAGTTTAATATCGGCTAAACCGTTTGCCTGAAACTTGTTGTTTGTATCCTGAACACCGTTCAAGAGTTCATCAACCTGACGACCATCGGTTCTTATTTCATTATCACTCGATTTTCCGGAGAAAATGACATAAAGAACCACAGCCAAAACAACTATTACAGCACCAATCGCAAGATAACTTTTTTTCATGGCAATAAGCTTTTTAAAGAAACTTGAATCCTGATTTGCCATGAAAGATTCAATCCAGTTTCTTAGTTTCTGTTGCAAGTCAACTTGTGGTTGCTGTGGCTTTGAGTCCACGGGTTCATCAAAATATGATTGGTGAGCCTGCGCCGGTGAGGGTGGTGGTGGCGGAGGTGGCGGTGGCGTATGAACCGGAGTTGGAGGCGGAGCCTGAACCGGAGGGTGTTTCACTTCGGGTGCTTTTCTTAGTCCTTTGTAAGCTTCAAGAACCTCATCAGGATCAAGATGCAAGACTATTGCATACTCTTTTAAAAATGAGCGTACATATACATCGGGAAGAAAGGTGAAATCACCAATTTCCATTTTTTCGACAAATTTTGCGTCAATTTTTATCGAGGCGGCTGATTCCTTGATCTCGAAACCCAATTGTTCACGGGCAATTTTAAGTTGCTGACCTAATTCTTGATGGGTCATTTGTTCCTCTAACTATTCTATTCTTATTAACCTTGCAGAGAATGCACCGTCCATCTTGTCCCTGTGTGGCAGAGTCGAGATGCACCCATTCTCATCTACTATGTTTTTGTTCACAAACTTAGACGCATCATCGAGTCTAAAGTTGGTGTGAGTTTCAAGAAATTTTGATACGATCTCAAAATTCTCTTCCGGTTCAATGGTGCATGTGCTGTAAACAACAACACCACCGGGCTTTACGAGTTCGGCTGCCTTATCCAACAATTCACTCTGGAGTGGAGTAAGTCGTTTTATATCGAGCAAATCTCTCTTCCACTTGATGTCAGGTTTTTTGGAAAGTGTGCCCAAACCTGAACACGGAGCATCCACAAGAACACGATCAAACGGCTCCGCTTCATATTCAAGTGCATCGGTATGTACAAATTTAACAATCGCCACTCCGAGTCGTTCGAGATTACCCTCCATTACTCTGATGCGGCTCTCAAATTTATCAGTCGCAATTATTTCACCAACATTACACATAATGTCGGCAAGATAAGCACTTTTACCTCCGGGAGCAGCACACATATCAAGCACCCTCATCCCCTGTTTTACATCAAGAAGAAGACAAGGATTTCCCGTACTTTCATCCTGAATTGTAAAAAAACCTTCTGCAAAATATTGCCAGTTTTGAATATTTGTTAATATCTGCAAACGGTAAAAATCGTTGTTATAAACACCGGGTGAGTATTTAAGATTCACCGATTGAAGCAGTGATTCAAACTCATGTTTGTCAATCTTTAATTGATTTATGCGTAATGTGAGAACAGGTCGCTCATTGTTTGCAGCCATCAAAGCTTCCACATTCTCCCTGCCATATCGTTCAACCCACCTTTTGGCAAGCCAGGTTGGATGAGAATAATAGGCAGCAAGATAACTCACTAAATTTTCATTAGGATCGGGGTATCTCAAACCGTTTTTTGATCTGATAATGTTCCTCAAAACAGCATTTGTGATGTCTGCCGGTTTTTGACCCTGAAGTTTTTTCACAAAATCGACGGCTTCGTTAACGATGGCATATTCAGGAATTCTGTCGAGAAACATAACCTGGTATAACGCAACTCTAAGTGCATTTTTTAATACAGGAATCGCCTTCGAAAATTGACCTTTATAGAACCCGCTTAGAATCCAATCGAGTCTGCCCATCCATCTGACCACACCGTGAACAAGTTCATAAAGTAATGCCTTGTCAGGACCTTCCAGATCGGAATTTTTTAACTCATTGTCCAATAATTTATCTAAATAAGAATCGGTTCTTTCAATCCTGTCAAGAATTTTTACAGCGGTTCCCCGCACTCCTGAATAAAGGTCTTTTACTCTGTGTTCTTCAATATCCATCTGATTTCTGTCTCATACTCCAATCTAATTGTCCAATCTCCAACTAACCGTTCCCCAAAATAATAATTAATACCTGTCTTAATAAGGGAATCCCATCTTTCTTCTCTGTTTGTGGGTCAAATCAAAAACTTTTCTAAAAAGTTTTTCCTCTGTTTCAGAAATTGATTTATTCCTTCTTTGAACAACTCTTTTTGCGGTTTCAATGCTTTTTTCAATGTCGTAAGTGGTCATCATATCTGCACCACCCCAGGCAAAACTTGGAATTGATTTTGACGGGAATCCCGGTCCAAAAATATTGCTGGAGAATCCAACAACAGTTCCTGTGTTGAACATTGTATTAATCGCAGTTTTTGAATGATCCCCCATTATCAAACCGAGAAATTGTTGTCCGCTGTCTATCTGTTCACCGTTTACGGTGATCTTTACAGTACCATAGTTGTTTTTGAGGTCGCTGTTATTTGTGTCGGCACCAATGTTTACCCAACTTCCAATATAAGCATGCCCCATAAAACCTGAATGTTGTTTATTTGTGTAGGGCGAAATGATGCTTCCCTCTATTTCACCGCCAACTTTGCAAACTTTACCAACGGTTACTCCATGATAGATACTTGCTCCTGATTTAACTTTTGTGCCTTTTCCGATACATACAGGACCCTCGATAACGGCATTTGGATAAACTATCGCATCCGAGTTGATGAATACAGGACCGTCAGTTGCATCGATCACTGCACCGGGCATTATCCTTGCAGTTTCGTGTATATAAATGTTTTCCTTTTCAATAAGTACAGCACTCTCATGAACATTCCCTCTCACCCTGTCTTTGGGTGCAAATCCATGAATGTCCATGTATGCATAAAAATCGTTTACGATTTCTTTGTCATTATTATGGATCAGATCCCAAATATAAGTGGCGTATTTTACCTCCACCTGTTCAACCGGAATTCCGTCAAAATTGGAAATCGTAAGGAGGTCATCAAGCCCTTCCTTCATCCCCTCAAGTTTTTTACCGGAGACTTTTGCAGCAATTATAGTTTCACCATTCAGGTAAAGTCTGTCACCGGGTAGATCTATTTTGATGATGTCAGCAATATCCGGTGGAGCAATAACTCTGCCGTTAACAAACAAACATTCGTCGTGCTCTATAACATTCACTTTATATGTGGGATTTTTTAATCCTATGAATGCTTTGAGGTATCCTCTGGTATGAAAAACCACTTCCACCCCGGGATATGCTCTCTTTACTTTATCTCTTAAAGTGTGAATCCCACAAAAAAGATTGTAAGTAGGTCGTGTAAGGATCATTGGTTCAAAATGATCGTAGTAAATATCTTCAAAAAGACAAATCTGCATTTAATAACTCAATTAAAAGATTCTAATAAAAATGCAATATAAATAAACGGAAGCAAAGTGTTTAGTAGTAAAACAAAAAAAGCTATCCCGAATTAACGGGATAGCTTGATTCAAAAACCTTAAAGGGCTTAGTTCCCTGGTTTTGAGTATTTTCTCATAAACTTCTCCACTCTACCGGCGGTATCAAGAAGTTTTTGTTTACCGGTAAAAAACGGATGTGAACCACTGGAAATCTCAAGCCTTACTAACGGATAAGTATTTCCATCTTCCCATACGATCGTTTCAGTAGCTTTAATTGTGGATTTCGACAAAACTGCGAAATCACAAGAAAAATCTTTGAAAACTACCGGCCTATAGTGAGGATGAATGCCTTTTTTCATTTTACTCGTGTCTTTAGTTAACGAATTTTACAAAACAGTTTTGCAATATAACTATTTTTTTGGTTGTGATAAAATATAAATTCATTCTCCCTCTTTGGTTTTACTCTTAAATTCCACACTAAACGATGGAACAACATAGTCAGATGGAAGATAATCAGCAGGAATTGTTGTCAGGTTACCATCCCTCGCAGCACGATAGTGGGGTGACATGATTTCCACACCTGATTCATTAAAAGTGTCCTGAATATTCTGATGTAAATCGGAATATACTTTTGCCTGTGTATTTGCCTCTCGAGTAAATAAATTTAGCTCATAACTGACATAAAAGTCGTCAAGACTCGTCTGGAACACAAAGGGTTTGGGACTCTCCAATATTGAATCAGTTCTTTTTGCCGCTTCAAGCAGCAATTCATGAACCTTCCGCCAGGGTACATCGTAACCGATAGTGACGGTTGTTTTCACTATCAGTCCAAAGTTCCTCGCTTCACTCGAATAATTGATAGTATTCGAGTTCATAATAGTGGAGTTTGGAATTGTGATTATCTCATTATGGCGGGTTTTTATCCGTGTGACAAGAAGAGTCTTCTCAACGATATCTCCATTAATTTCCCCTATCTTGACAAAGTCACCAAGTTGAAAAGCGCGCATGTATGTTAATACCGTTCCGGCAATGATATTCGACAACGATCCGGCTGATGAGAGTGTAAACATAAAACCAAGAAAAACTGAAACTCCTTGGAAGACAGGTGAATCTGAACCCGGCAGATACGGGAAAATCACAATTATTGCAAATGCTATAACCAGAATTCGTACAATGTTGTAAGTCGGTTGTGCCCAATCGGGATAAAAACCGGGTATCTTCAGACTGTCTGACTGAATCTCGTCAGTTAAATATTTGATCCCTTTAAGTATGTAACGGAAAACGACTGTAATCACCAGAATTGTAAACAGATTTGGTAAAAAATCGATCATCGCAAAAACGATCTTTTTAAGAGGATTTAATACAAAACCCAACAAATCGGTTGCAAGATGTTCCGTCCAGGGGAAAATATAAAAGACAAGCGGCAGAGTGAGATAAACGACCAGCAAAATCAGAAAGAGCCTCAATATGTTTGAAGCAAAAAAGAAGATTTCAAGCTGTTTTGAAGATGAAACAAGTTCATAGTCCTTAAAACTAAATCCCTTAAACCACCTGTGTCTTTTTTGCAACATTTTTAGTCTAAAATAACGATATCCCTTGTTCATAAATTTTACTATCAAGAAGAGTGCTACCAGGATGAGAATGGCAAGCACAGCTTTAATCGTCAGCGTTTTAATGCTTGTTGCATCCCGATAATTTGCAATCGATGCAGCTATTTTATCTTTATACTTTTTTGCTAATTCAGTCTTTGAGATACCCATCCACAAAGCGTCCTTATCGGTTACACTAAGTATGATACTTTCGCCATACACCAACTCGATGTGAGTTTCAGTCGGAATTATTTTTATGGAATCAGGTTCAAAAAAATAATCATCAGCAAGCTTTTCGATTTTTTCAGTGTTTAATTTTGCCCTTGCCTCAGCTGAAAATGAGCCAATCTTTGTATATACAACAAGTATTGTATCACCAAATGGGGCAACAGGATATCCCTTCGAAACCGACTTTAATGAGTCAACCTGCCTTTGCAATATCTCCTTTTTTTTCATTTCAGCAGCTTTAAGAACTTCAAGTTCCTTCAACAACTCTGCTTTTTTTAGGTTGTCAGTGGTCTTTAAAGATAAAAGTTCTGCCTCAACTTTAATTTTATACAGGGAGTCGGCAATTCTTACTGAATCCAATCTTTGAAGCAGTTCTGTTCCATTTCCGGTGTTTGAGGTGTCTTGCTGAGGTTGATCCCGCATAGGCAGGAAATGCAAAAAACAGATAACAGATTGAAAATATGGATAACCGGATTATTGCTCTATTAAATTTTGATTCTGATAAATTCTTGTATTTCAATTTTAGTAACATAACTATCTCCGGATAAATTTAAACTCCTGCTGCAGCATGTCTGTTACTGATTCTGATTATCAGGTACCAGACAAAAGCCAGCAAAATCGGGAATTCCTCTTCATGAATAAAGGTTGGCTCAGGTTTTATCTCACATTCAGTCTTGAACCATCCCGTCATGGCAAACTCGATTAATGTTGCTCCAGCCTCACTTTTAATTAAAAACCTTTTTTGAAATAAAGTAGTTGCAAATCGGAAAGATTTGGTACCAATTGTTATTTCACTTTCACCCATAAATTTTTCAACTTTTAATTCCGCCACCAATTTCCCGCTCTTTTTTTCGCGCATTTCCATACGGGATTTCCACATACTTGGTGAATCTGCTTCCAATTCATGCCCAAGAACGGAAATGTCGCCTTTTGTACTTAAGAATTTTGGGAAATTGATCCTGCCAATGAGGTCGCTATCAGCATACAATTTGTAATCTTTGGAGAAAAAACTATCCTGTTTCCATCCAAGCTTTTTACCACGAAAAGTTTCTGTCAGAGTCATTTTGTTGTTCCGATTAAATTAAAATCAGTATTAACAAACATAATTGATTCAAAGCAAATTACCTTTATTTGTGAAAATTCCTGAAACATATCCACAAAACAAAAAAAAGGCTCCCGATTTCTCAGGAGCCTTAAAAACTTACCGCAAAATTTTATCGCAGTATCGTGACCATCTTTTTGAATCGTGAATATCCTGTTCAAAAAGGGGGATGAGGTATTCTACTTCATCAAAAGCATTTTCTTAACTGACACATATTCACCCGCAACAAGTTTATAAATATAGAATCCGGAAGCGAGTTCACTGCCGCCAAATTTTACATCATAATATCTTCCTGCTTCAGCGGTACCGTCAAACAAAGTAGCTATTTCGGCACCAAGTGAATTGTAAACTTTTAAGGTTGCTTTTGTATCCTCTTTCAGAGCAAATCTGATTGAAGTCTCAGGATTAAATGGATTAGGATAATTCTGTTCCAAAACAAATCCATTAGGAAGATTGTCAACCAGAACTTCAACCTCCGGACTGTATTCAAACTGACCATCGTTGTCGATTTGTTTTAATCTGTAAGCAATTTTTCCTGTTCCTTCAGGTTTGTCGGAATAGCTGTAGTATTTTGGTGAGTTGGTGGAATTATGTCCTTCAACAAATCCAATTTTGCTCCAGTCAGCATTTGTCGATTTTCTTTCAACCTCAAAACCGTAGTTGTTAACTTCAGTTGCAGTTTCCCATTTTAAGTCAACAAGCCCGTTTCTGATTGCAGCGTTGAAGGAGGTTAATTCGACTGGGAGGGGATAATTCAAACCACTATTATTTGTAAAATTTATCGTCTGCATATCAGCATCTGCGTGGGTCAAACTTCCTAATGGAACTGTACTCGTGAGAACATAATACCAACTCTGACTGTTACCACCATTACCGGAGCCTGGGATGGTGGCAGTCCAAGATGTTCCTGTACCAGATGCTTGAACGAAAGAGGAATTTGCCCAGTTATTTGTAGTGTACCTAAGATAGATGAATGTTTTCAGTAGCTGGAGGTGCGCTGGTTGTTATTGGCACCTCGACTTAATCGCCAGCGCCCGGAGGGATCCTCGGTTTGCACATTTGTGATTGTGACAGGTTCACCGGTAGTTTCCATCCAAATTGCCGTAGTATTGACATAACCAATGTCCTTCCAATTTACTGAATACCATTTACCGTTTGTAACTGTAACGGAGTTATTATTAGGACTTTCTTTGGTATAATTCTGAAGGCTGTTAAAACTAACATTGACATTTCCCCACGAATTTTGCCAATAGTTTGAAGTTGGGCCACTTGAAAACTTCCAGGCATAAGTTCCTTCAGTTATGTCACCACCACTAGCAGCAACTTTAATTGTAGTCTTATATCTTCTTGTCCCTGTCGTAATAACAAGAAGGGTTCCGCCGGATTTTTGAACACCTCCTAGCGCATTGATGCTTGGAGGATTTACCCAACCGTTATATGCTCCAGGCATATTTAAACCTTCTGATATTTCAATCTGCCCAAACGCAGTTACCCCCAACAAAATCAAGATTGTAAACAATTTTTTCATAAAATTTCTCCGCTATTATAAGATGAACATTTTCAAATTTTCTCTAAAATCATAACTGATTTTTGATAATCACTGCTAACCAAACCTTTTGTCAGAAAATTAACAATATGTTAATAAAACCCTCTCTTTTCCGCATACTAAATTACAATTATTATTGATTTGTTGCAATAGGTTGGAATATTATTTTTTCGCAAAAACATGCCATTTGTGACTAAAAACATGCTTTTATTTGTAAAGAGGCAGTTTGAGATGGTATGGATTCGTTATTATATTCAATAAAGATAAATTTTATGTTTTATCGATTTGACCTGTGAATGAATTCACAGGCTTTTGGTTTGGTTTATTTGGCGAATTTAATCCAATAGCATGGGGTTTCAACCCCATGAAAATGGAATGCTATTCGGAAATTTCTATTCATAAAAACGGGCAATCGGGAAGGTTTCCAGAACCCAAATATCGATATTATTTTATGCTCCTGTGAATGAATTCACAGGCTATTGGTAAATGATTTCCTGCAATTTAAACCAATAGCATGGGGTTCAAACTCATGAAAATGAGAGACAATAAAAACCCAAAATTGAGAACATACAATGAATTTTTACCTTTTTGCGCTTATAACCCACAAATAGTCATGCTTTTTTGCGGGTTATAAACGCAATTCGGCAGAAAAGACCATTTTGAGGGATATACTCAGGCTAAAAAAGAGGTAATTTTCTTATTCGTAGTTTTTCAGGAGTGATTACAAGTAATGATCCGTCTTCTATTTCAGTCGCAAATTTATCTATAACATTCAGAAGATATTTTGCCTGAATCTCGGGAAGAGGTGAGATGTGTCGTAATAAAATAACAGATGGCCTGTTGAATTGCCATGTGGAAAGGATGAATCCAAAATCGGTATCAGCCGAGATGATTGTAAGGTTATTTTCATTGGCATATCCAAATATGGCATCATCAGTCGCAGCACTCATACCTAATTTTTTCACATGAACCGAACCAAACCCGTTCTGTGAAAGAGAATCTGCAACTTTTGGAGAGATATTATTGTCTATTAAAAACTCCATTAGACTGCCAGCGGGAATTCCTTTGTACGAAAATAGTCAGATGCATATTTAAGCACAGCCCGAATATCTTCAGGTTCCAATTCTTCATGTTCCTCAAGTAGCTTTTTCTCATCGTATCCTTCTGCCAGAAGTGCCAATATAGTCGAAATTGGCATCCTAAGATTTCTGATACAAGGAACTCCACCCATAATTCTGTGATTCAGGGTGATTCTGTCTTTCAATTCCATATTTTCCTCATCATAATTATCAAATCTAATAAAAAGATCAATCAAATAAAAAAAAAGCTGCCATTTCTGACAGCTCTAAATAATTCAAACTAATACCTGATACTTAATACCTGTCTAAAAATCGGTTCCCAGCGAAAAATAGAATATCGGTTTGCTGAAACCATCCACATTGTATGCCCAGGCGAGATCAAACCGAAGCAGGAAATAGAGGAAATAGGTTCTGAGTCCAAACCCGGTACCCATCAACAGGTCTTTGGTGATGTTATTCCCTTTTTCATCTTTTGTGAAGAGCTGGAGTTTATTATTGTCGTTCCAGGCAGCTCCGGCATCAAAGAATATGGTACCCATAATATTGCTGAAAAACAATGGAAGACCACCGGTTACCAGATATCGAATAAATGGAAAACGAAGTTCCACATTCACGAGACCATATTTGGTACCAACAACTTCGGCGTAATTGTAACCACGCATTGGCAGTGCAGTGGAAAGGAACACAAAATCGCTCGGTGAATCGAGTGGAAGCCTTCCCGTTGACCAGTCTCTGTTAATCCAGTTTTCTGTTCCACCGATAAAAAATCGTTGTGGATTGTTACCAAAGGAATAACCAAAAGAACCTCTTAAAGCGAGTGAATAGTCACCCCAGAACCGAAGATATCTTCTGTAATCTCCGAGAACTGAATAAAACCCGTATTTATCTGCTTGAATTATTGGATTTGCCATAACTTCAAGACGATAACGGGTACCATCAATCGGGGCAGTGTAACCAAAGATTGTATTGTCGTGAACAAATGCAACTGAAGGCACAAGGAATGTATTTTCCCTCTGCGCTTCCATGGTATTGTCGAGATTCGACTGAGTGGCATTTGTTAACCCAAGGTTAAAATCGAACCTGTAAAATCTGTTTAACGGATAACTGGCATTTACAACCAAACCAAAATTTCTAAATCGGAAGAAATTAAGGAATTGTCCTCTTTGCAAATAAACAAACCGTGCGGTGTGGAACGCAGAAACTCCAATATCCCACCTTCCCTTCAGGTAATAATAAGCAAGCCCGTAGTCACTGTTTTTTAGATCGATCTGAAGTGAAGTGAAACCAATCAATCTGTGATCTCCAAGAACATCACTGAAAGATAACACTGTGGTTCCGAGTAATCCATAATAGGTGCTGTAACCGGCATTGGCATAAACGAGATCGGGTGAAAAATTGATTTTATATTTCCTGATCTTAAAATCACCGTCGTCCTCAAGTCTGTCGGTCAGAAGAAACTCAAGATTTGGTATTTTTGTTGTATCCTTTGGTTTTGGAGCATCCTCACCAAAAACCAATGTGGAATAATCGATCATTACAGAGTCACCATAACTTTTTACAGTATCGCTGTAAACACCGGTAAACACTTCAACTTTTGTTTCAGTGGAATCTGTTTTGAGTGAGTCTGAAATGTCAGTGTCCACTTTCATAACAACATAAGTGGTGTCAAATGGATCTTTTCGGTTACCGCCTCTAAATTTTGTCCCGCCATTCACCACTTCTTTCATATACTCTGTGAATGGAATAGAGTCGGTTTCTAAAGTCATTCCAAACGGGTTGTTCAGAGTAAAAATATTGTATGAAGATTTATACATCGCCGTTAAAGCAAGCTTTTTACCGTCATACGAAGTGCTGATCTGATCCAGTCCATTAAGCGAATTGGTTACAGGAGTTGGAGCATTTGTTGGATTCCAGTTAACATCAGGTTTAATTTTGTAGATGTTATTGATACCATTATAATCTGAAACAAACAATAACTCGTCACCCGATTGTGAGGGCAGTGCATATTTTTCATCACTAAAAGGATAATCGGTAAGTCGTCTCACCTGTTTTGTTTCAATGTCATATTCAAACAGATCCATCTGACTGTAATCGTGACGATACATTTCATAACCTTCATAATCATTGATTCTAACGGTTATAGTGTCACGGTCAGACGAAAAATAGACTTTTTTACCATCATAAGACCACCTTGGATCAGAATCGGAAAAAAGGTCATCGGTCAGTTTTTCAATTTTACCTGTCGCAAATTCATAGGTATAAATATTGGATGCGTCGTAATTTTGGGCAGCAAAAACAAGTTTTGTTCCATCTTTCGACCAGTCAACGGTCTCAACACCGGGAAATCTAACGGGAACATCATCCGCAGAGCCACTCTCGGCATCAACAATAAATATTGCATCATCGAGTCCACTTTTTGCAGCAATGGCAATCTTTTTACCATCCGGCGACCATGAAACACCCGGAGTTAAAATGTTCAGTTCCTCAAAGTCAACAGTTCTGTTTCCTTTTACGAGTCTCGAAATTTCCTTTCCCGTGTTGGCATCCATCAAATAGACATCAAAAAAGTAATCTTTGTTGGAGATGTAAACGATTTTGTCTCCCTGAGGTGAAATTGCAGGAGAGATATTGTAGGATGAGTTATCCTTTTTGGGATCGGTCATCCTTTTTGCAAACTCATCGGGGTCTTTTCTTTCGGTTATGTCGGGCCAGAACACCCGTTTTATATCCTTTTTCCATCTCTCACTAAGTTCATCAACCGTCAGCCCGATCGAAGCTTTTAGTCCCTGATCAACACCCCCCTTCCCTTTTACATTCATCACAATTTCTGCCACTTTTTCTCTGCCATATTTTTTTGCTATATAGTAGAAAACAGCCTGACCGCCTCTATATGCAAAATATCCATCAAGATATTTAATATCGGGGAGATACTCATTAATTGCGGCGTCCCGGATGAACTGGTCGGTATTTGTATCCCACCCAAGGGCGAGATATTCAGCCAGACCCTCTGAGAACCAGAGGGGCAGATTAACAGCAGATGAATTGGAGATAATGTTTTGCAGAGCTCCGCCATAAAACAGATCGTTCATAACACCATGAACGAGCTCATGGTGGATTACATGACGGAACATTTTGTAGTTGCCTGAAAAGGGCAGAACTATTCTGTTTTTAAATAATTCGGTGAAACCACCGGTCCCCTCTCCAAGATAGGCATCAATTACATTGGTCTCCTGGAATTCATTTTGTGAATCGTAGAGAACCACGCTGATTCTTTTTTGAATCTTGTAATTAATGGAAGATTGGATCTGAGCCAGAGCATCTTCAATTGCAGTTGCGGCAAACTCGGCAATATTCTGCCCTTCTATCGTGAAATAGATATCGAAGTGTTTGGTTTGTATGTAATACCAGTCATAGTCTTTATATTGGACTTTGTTTCGTCCAAACTGACCAAATGACTGGGATGCCAAAATGAGAATGAAAGCAAATAAAATTGCAGTTTTTTTCATCGTCTCTGCCTCAACTGAATAGAACTTTATTAAGCAATAGTAAAATCAACATTTGATTTTTCAGGATTAACACGGATAAGTTTTACCCGAACCTTGTCGCCAAGGCGATAAACTTTTCCGCTCCGCTCTCCTCGCAAACGATAGTTTTTCTCTTCATATGTAAAATAATCACCATCGATATCTCTCACATGAACCAAACCTTCTGCCAGGGACTCTGCAAGTTTAACAAAAAATCCGAAACTTGTTACACCGGAAATAATTCCGTCAAATTCTTCTCCCACAAGCGGTTTCAGATATTCAAAATACTTTTTCTTCACTGAAAGTCGTTCAGCCTCGACAGCCGTTCTTTCAGTAAGTGAGATGTGTGAACACATCCCTCGTAGTGCAACCTCAAGATAAAGCGATTTGCCTTTGGTTTCAGCGTAGTAGTGTAAAACTCTGTGAATCAACAAATCGGCATATCGTCTAATTGGTGAAGTGAAATGGGTGTAAAAAACAAATCCCAATCCAAAGTGTCCAATATTCTCGGTTGAATAGATTGCCTTGGCCATCGATCTAATGGCAAGTTCACTAATCAACACTTCCTCTTCTTTTTGTTTCACAGCTTCCATCAACGCATTTATTTGCTGTGGTGTTGGTGAATCGGAGAAATTAACGATGAACCCAAGGGATTTTACAAATCTTCCAAATTCTCTGATCTTCTCTTTGTCGGGTTTGTCATGAATTCTGTAAACATAAGGTATAATCTCAGTTTCGCGTTTCTTTTTGTTCACATGTTCAGCTACAATTCTGTTGGCAAGAAGCATAAATTCTTCAACAAGTTTGTTGCTTTCCTTCAGTTCTTTCCTCTGAACTCCCAGAATTTCGCCGCCGCTGCCAACAACAAATTTAACTTCATCAGATCCAAACTCGATACTCCCCGACTTCATTCTTTTCGCCCTGAGAGTTACTGCAATCTTATTGAGTGTTGTGATCTCAGCTGCCAGATCACCAGCCCCTGTCTCAATCACCTTTTGGGCATCATCGTAAGTAAACCGTCTTTTACTGTTTATGACAGTTTTTACGATTCTGTAGTTTAATACTTTCCCTCTGGGACTCATCTCAACCACAACCGAGTAGGTTAATCTGTCTTTATAAGGTACCAACGAACAAATGCCGTTTGAAAGTTCCTCAGGAAGCATCGGGATAACACCACCCACCAGATAAACGGAGTTTCCTCTTTCCAACGCCTCTTTATCGAGAGATGAATCCTGCTTTACATAGTGGCTTACATCGGCAATATGAATGCCAATTTCATAATTTCCATTCTCAAATTTTTCGATGGAAAGGGCATCATCAAAATCTTTGGCATCGTCGGGATCAATGGTAAAAACATTTTTTGATCTAAAATCTTCCCTTTTTGCTATCTCTTCTTCCGGAATTTCATCCAAAATCGATTTAGCTTCCTCCATGGTTTTTTTGGAGAATTTCATCGGTAGATTGTATTCACGAGCGATGGTGATTACATCAATATCAACGCCCTCATCTTTTCCGACTACCTCAATTACTTTTCCTTCGGGATTGATTTTTGGATTTGACCATTCGATCTCTCCAACAAAAACCCTGTCGCCGGGGGTTGCACCATTTAACCCACTTTCAGGGACATAAATGTTTCTGTGAATCTCCGGGATATCCGGCTTTACGATGTAGAAAGAGCCTTCTTTGCTCAGTTTTCCCGAAATTTCATGCCATTTTCTTTCAATTACAGAGATGATTTGACCTGTCATCAAAACTCTGTTGCCGCCTCTTAATTCTTTGGCTGCCACAGATAATTCCACGGTATCACCGTGAAATGCGGTGTTAAAATAGCGGGAAGAAATATAATACCCACCACCCGGAACCTTATCCTTGAATACAAATCCGGAACCATCCTGCTGAATATTGAACTCACCTTTTACCGTTTTGTCAACAGTTCGGGGGATATATTTAAATCTCTTACCATCCTGCGCCAAAAATCCCTCTTCAGCAAGCTGATGAAGAAAGGCTTTCATCGCCTCATAATCCTGCTCGGTAAAAATATCGAGATGTTTTGCTAATTGCTTCGCCTTTACGGAGAAGTTTGCATTTCTTTGAAAGTATGCTTTTATCTTATTTTTCATTAAAACTCAATTTTATATTTAAGACCCATTTCATTTATCATCGTGCTGCTTGATGATCCTTCATTTATTGATTCTCTCCGTTCGATTCTTAAAAGAAAATTTTTAATGACAGGGATCTCAAACTTAAAAGTGGCTGATGAAAGGTCCTGAAAAACATTAGTTGTACCACCAAATGAATATTTGATGTTGGATATTTGCCCGGAAAGGTTAAACTTTGTTTCTCCTCCTGCCGCTCTTACATCGAGTGATTTTACATAATCACCAAGATAGCTTGAAAGCAGACCTCCAAGCAATGAGCCCGCAAGAGAGGTTGCAGTTCCCTGGATGGAGCTGATTTGTCCCTCGGCTGAGTTTTTGTCAGCCTCTGTTAAATCAGATTTAAATTTTCCGGTGAGGATAAACCACACTGCATCCGCTTTGTCATATTGTGGAGAAGGAACTTCATTTCTTATATTATCTTCACCAACATAAACGGCTATATTATCACTCTCTTTTGCGAATGTTGTTGAGAGTTCGTCCATGCTCCCTTTAAGTTTGAGCTTAACCTGAACAGGCTGTTCATTACTCGCCCCTTTCGACGAAAAAACATAATAGGAGTTGTAATTTGCCACAATATCCAGATACGGATTAAATATTTCCTTCTCAAATCTTAATTTACCCGATGCAACAAAGGTTTTTAGATTAAGAAATTCAAGCCGCGATTCATCAGATACAGTCAGTTCACCCTGAACATTCTCAAATCCCCTCATTTTTTCGTAAACAAGTTCTCCTTCAAGCAATGTTGTCAGTTTCTGGTTTGCTTCCTGTGACAAAATCATCGTCATTTTTGAATCTTTTGACATCGTTATTTTAAGCTGATAATCCAGATTAAAAGGGAGACCCTTTTTTGCAACAACAACTGTATCATTATCCACTTCCACATCATCAAATAGAGCGATAATAGCCGAATCACCTTGTAACCCGGGTAGATCATAACGCTTATATCTATAGATGTAGTTATCCCCTGCATTTGCAACTCCACTCTGAGTCGGGGGCATTGTCACATCCATTTTGTCAATATTTATTGAAGCATTAACATAAAGGTTGTTAGGACTTAACTTCACCAGAATGTCCTGATTTGTTGAAATTACCACTTTCCCAAACACAGGCATCTCTTTTGAGCGTTGCAAACTTTCCAGAACGGTCAGTTGCCCACCAAACTTAAGATCACCGGAAACAACTTCATACCCACGGAGCCGGAGATCTCCTGAACCTGTCAACTTTCCGTAAATGCCAACTTCTCCTTCATTTGTCAGAAGAAACCGGGTCAACGATACGGTTGAATCCGAGAGTGTTACCCCCATTTGCAACCCGTAATAAAGTTTTGTCATCGAGACTTTAAACAATCCGTTTTTAATTTCAGCACTGCCATTTCTTACAAGATTGGGATAAAATCCTTTCATCTCAATTTGTGCCTGAAGAATACCCTGCAAACCTTCAACATTGGGAACAAATCCGTTTAATGCGGAGAGTGAAAAATTATCAGATGATAGTTTGATGTCGGTCTCTTTATCCTTTATAAAGTCAAATACTCCTTCCGAAAAGGAAATCTTATAAGGTATCACTCCCGTCAGGGATAGAAGTGAATCGTTTCCTGTAGTGGCTCCGCTGTAAAACTTACCTACCGGAGTGATAACTTCATCTTCATAAACGGCTGTGAGAATAAGTTTACCCAATTGTTCATTTTTATATTTAAAATCATTTACCGTAAAATTGGTGGTGATATATGGATCATTATAGGTACCTGAAGCAACCACCTCAAAATTCAAATTTGCATCTACTGGCTGGTTAAATTGCTGCTGCAACACATCTCTCATCAATTCCTGAAGTGTAAGATTTTCTAATCTCATTTTTGTGTCGAGGGTCGTGCCGGTTATTCTTGCGTCCAAAGTGAACATTTTTTCATCCCCTTGCCCCAAAGAAAAATTCTTCACAAAAAATGCATCGTTACTAAAAGCTAAAACCGTATTTTCGATATTTTCGACTTCATATCCTTTGTAATTGATCCTCGTTTCATACATGTCGAGTTCAAGAGAGTCTCTCATAAAATCAACCACCAACGCCACTCTCGCTTTTAACATGTCGTTGTAGTTGATATCCACCCTCTCGAGATCGAGCATTGCCTTTTCGAGCGACATAACCAGTTCAGTGTTTGTTAGAGTGTCCGTTTTGCCATTATTGAGCAAAAATATTTTTTTTGTCAAACTTTTTACAGAACCTTTTAAACTGCCGATACTGATGTTGTCAGATGGATGTTCAAGTTTTATCTCCGACTGCGACCCCCATAAAATAAATATGCTGGAAGTGTCTGAAGCTCTGAACCTGAACCTGTCCAAATCATTTTTCAGGTAATAAGAAACCCGTTGAGTATCAAGCACTATATGCCCGGAAACAGAACCTTCGATATCAAAGGTTTTTAATTTGAGAAAATTCCGTAAAGGACCAAGATCTTTTACTTGAAATGAATATGCCAGCGAGTCATTTGTTGTAATACTGAAACTTGAGAGAGAATCAACAACCGATTTAGCAGCAACGGTTGCATTACTGTCCTCAAAAAAATCGGGATAATAATTCAGCAATATTTGAGTTACATCTGCTACAAGTTTGTTGGACTCTCGTGAAAGACTGTTACCCAGAGTACCATAATCAAAAGTTCCTGCAGCAGAGATGGTAAACAGGTTCGAAGTAATAAATATATCTTTTTGCATATCAGGTGTGGCAAAAAGTTTTATTGACGCATCAATTTCTCCGAGTGAGTCACCTTTTATTCGTGTATCGAGAAGGTTCAGATTTGCCGATAGAATCATATCGTTGGGTTCAAATCCCTCTCCTTCCGCATCAAAAGTAAAGTTGAGGGCTGATGAAAGGGAAGAATCACCAATAAAATATTCAAGATCAACATTGTTAAATGCCGATGTAATGGAATAAAGAGGTCGCTTCATATTTGAAAAATCTATCTCACCGCTTAATTCGCCGTTTTGAACTCCAAGCACGGTCTTAAGTTCAAGTCCAATCTTCCCCGAAGACCCTTTGGTTTTTAGAGAAAGTTTGTCGAAAAGATACTTCCCGGCGAGTGACTTTGTACCGTCAAAATCCAATTCAAAAACTGCGTTTTCAGGATTAAAACCTGAACCTTTAGCCCTGATTTTTGATGTCAGGTTCACCGGGAAATTGATATATTTGCTGATATTGAGATTTTCGGTGTTAAGGTCTATTTCATAAAGAGATTGAGGCTTTGAGAAATCGAACGAATAGTTCCCGCTAATATTTCCATTGTCCGACCGGAGACCCACCCCCCCCTTAAAGGTAAGTGGTGCGCCATAAAATCCGAGACTGTCGATAGTAACTGTAGGAAAATCGAGAAATTTTGAGAGATTCAGACCGGGCATGATGGTGTGAATATCCTGCGGATTCAAAACAGATTTTTTAATATCTGCCAGAATTTTCATTTTGTCGAATTCGAGCAAATTAAGAATGCTACCGGTTAAATAAAGCTTCGTGGTTAGTGCCTCAAGTGACAGACTTGTTATCTTTGTGTTTTTCAAATCACCGGAAGCTTGAAGTCCAAGTTGCATAGGTCCCTTAATCAAATCAAACCCATTTAAAACTGTTGTAAGATCATCAAAGTGGAACGGTTTACACTCGATAGTTAATGCAAACTTTGCTGCTTTTAGAGAATCCGTTGTGAAATTGTTGAAAGGATTTAACTCATCCGTAAAATAATCAAGAGAGATATCACTTTTATTTGTTACGATACTTAAATCATTTACATCAATTATCCTTCCATCAAGTTTCAGTTCTCCGGTAATCGATAATTTTGGTGTATTCTTGAAATTTGGCTCAATCATAAACTGTTCGATATCAACCGCATAATATCCCTTCGCCAAATCAACCTTTATATCATTTAATTTGATGTCCAATTTTGGAATCCTGAGATCATCCATATTCATGGAGACAAATGCCTCTTTTGAATAAATTTTATCCCATTTTCGGTAATAAACACTGCTGTTTACAATTTCAATGGTTTCCGCCATTAACACATAGGGGAATGGTTTTGATACAGTATCTTTAACCTCTTCCTTGCTCTTGGGAAGAATCTTCATTACATTTAGGACCCCCGCAGAATCCACAACAAGATCAGCCCATAATCCCTCAACTCTTATCTTATGGACATGGATTCTTCCGCTGAGAATTTCTAACAATCTTGGATAAACCTCCAACCTTTTAATAAAAGCAATTTCATTATGAAGTGTGTCGGAAACCCTAATGTCGTTTACCATCAGTGATGTGACAAGTGTCCCCTCTATTCCACCAATTTCAACTCTGCCCTGCAAAGATTCATTAAGAATCGAAGTGAGTTGATCTTTTAAAATGGAGCGAAAAAGGGAGGTCTGCGAGAATACCAGCACGCCAACTACAAATATCAAGAGGAAGTAGAGAAAACCTCTAAAATATTTAAGTACCTTCGCCGGTATCTTTTTCATCATGTTATTAACAGTATTTTTCGAGGATTAACTCAATTATGCTTGAAGTGGAGCGTGAAACAACAAACGGGATATTTGTGGTAAGTCCACCGTTTTGTTCAACAATGTCTCTTCCGACAATGTTTTCAATTGACCAGTCGCCACCCTTTACCAAAACATCGGGCACAATCATTTTTATCAATTCGTAGGGGGTGTCCTCTGTAAATATAGTTACATAATCCACAGGTTTAAGACTGGAAATTGCAAATGCTCTCTCTTCATGTGGCAAAAGAGGTCTTTTATCCCCCTTCAACCTTCTTATCGATTCGTCAGAATTGATCCCGATTATCAACACATCACCAAGTGCTTTCGCTTTTGTCAGGTAATCGATGTGTCCGGCATGAATTAAATCAAAACAACCGTTGGTGAAAACGATTTTTTTTCCCTCACTTTTTAGTCGGGAAATAATTTCTGCCAGGCCTGTCCAGTCATAAAGATATTTCATTTATTACCTCCAAGAACTGTTTCAAACAGATTTTCAATTTCAACAGGTACAATTCCAACCTCGGCACACACAATGCCCGCAGCATAATTTGCTATATAAGAAGCTTCATAAATGTTGGCACCGGCGCTTAAAGCAAGTGTAAGTGTTGAGATTACAGTATCTCCCGCACCCGAAACATCAGCAACTTTCCTTGCCTTGGTAGGCATCATTTTTGGCTCATTTTCGCGGTTAAAAACGGCAATTCCGTCTTCACCAAGTGTTAATAAAATATTCTCTGCTTCCAACCGATCAAGAAGTATCTCGCCTGCTTTTATAACATCTTCAACTGTTTTAATCCGGAATCCAAGAATATCACTCGCTTCTTTTCTGTTTGGCTTAAAAACTGTGACACCTTTATAAGAGAAAAAATTGTTGAATTTTGGATCAACAGTAACAAGCTTTTTATTTTTACGACACAGTCCGATAATTTCAGTAATTAGCGTCGGGGTTAATACACCTTTGTTATAATCCTGAAGAATTACAGCATCAATTGATGAGATTTCACTCTCAAGTATCTTAAAAAGATTTTCCTCGGTGTCTTTACCGATATACTCTTTTTTTTCACTGTCGATTCTGACAACATGTTGTGATCCGGCAATCACTCTCGTTTTAAGGGTGGTAGGTCTTGAACCATCCACTACAAGTCCACCGGGATGGATATTTAATCCCGAGAGAAGTGAAGTAAATATCTCACCGGCTCTGTCATTGCCAATTATCCCCAAGGGGAACGGCTCGGCTTTAAGATGCAGGATGTTATTGGCGCAGTTCGCTGCACCACCAAAACGGTAAAATTCATTTTCAACATCCACAACCGGCACTGGTGCCTCAGGCGAAATACGCTTTGCTCCGCCCATAATATAACCATCGAGCATCATATCACCAACAATGGCAATTCTTTTCCCGTTAAAGGCTTGTTTTAACTCGTTTAATCTGTCTTGTTTTATATTTATCATTTTTTAAGTCTTTTTTCAGGATTATTTTTTCGGTTTCTTCCCTTTAGGTTCTTTTTTGGGATCAACTTTTTTCTTTCCTCCCCATGATGCGAGAGGAGTTGAAACATCAATCCGCCACAAACCGTTTTCCGATGCCAACCAGATATATTTTTGGTCAAATTCCATTGCATAAAACTGATTTGCGGGGATATTCAAGTCTTTAGGATTGGAAGAAATTACTTTTGCAGTGTTTCTGTCAATTATTGTGACCCCTCTGCCATATTCTTTTTTTATCTCTTTGTCAAATTCATAAGTGGCTGCCCAAACTGTGTTCCCTATCCTCATCATAGAGTAAACACCATCGCCCCGGAGCCCTGAACGGCTGTCAACTTTATCCCACTTTGCCATTCTGTTAAAACGGTAAACACCACCAACATTATAATCAGGCATCTCGAGTGAGCGAAAATCCTGATTCCCAAACCAGATAAATTCGTTATCAAAGAGGATCGAATTCACCGAGACTTTCATCCCCTCCGATCTGAATGCTCCATCTTTATTGGAGATGAACTCACATCTTGAAGGTTCAAAATCACCAAAAGTTTTATCAAATTTATATATTCCACCTTCGGTGATAATCCAGACATATCTGTCTTCCTCGATAAAAAATCTTTTTACATTATTGGTTGAAGACTCATTACCGCGGGCTAAGTTAAAGTCTTCATATTTTTGTCTTTTTACATTCAGTATGGTCATGTTGATAAACCTTCCAATCCAGAGCAGACCGGTTGATTCATCATATTTTAGACCTCTAATCCAGTTGCCATATTCGCCACCCTCAGCAAATTTTCTTTTTTTCCAGCTTTCCTTTTCCTTGTCGTATATGAGCAAGCCATCACTGGTTCCCGCCCAAACGAAGTCGTCATTCGCTTCAATACAATCGATTAATCTGTCCTTGGGTCCCCCTTCTTCCTCATTCATGGAAATCAGTTCGTTCGATTTTGTATCATATCTGAATATCCCGTTTCCGTAAGTGGCGAGCCAAAAATCGGTGCCATCTTTAACAAATGCGGTAACTTTTGCTCCCCCGGCAATTTGGAAAAAGTCGGGCGGTCCTGCAAAAACTGAAGATAAGAGGATAACTGAAAAAATAAAACTTCTGATAATAGACACCATACTAATAACTCTCTGCATCAGTCGGAAAATGACTTTCACGAACATCGTCAATATAATTTTTAAAAGCTCCGTCAAGTATATCTGCGAGGTTTGCATAATAGCGAAGGAACTTTGGGTGAAATTCTTTGTTGAGTCCAAGCATGTCGGGGGTAACCAGTATCTGCCCGTCGCAATAGGGACCGGCTCCGATACCGATTGTTGGAACAGAAACACTTTGAGTTACTTTTTTAGCAAGTTCTCTCGGGATTTTCTCCAACACAATCGAAAAAGCACCCGCTTCTTCAAGAATTTTTGCGTCCTTTAAAATTTCGTTGGCTTCATCCTCATCGGTTCCCCTCTGTTTATAACTTCCAAACTGATGAATACTTTGGGGGGTAAGTCCCAGATGCCCCATAACCGGAATTCCGTTTTCGGTTATTTTCCTTATCGTTTCGGCAACCCGTTTGCCGCCTTCAATTTTTACTCCACCTGCAGGTGTCTCTTTTAATATTCTTCCTGCATTTCTGAATGCTTCATCGATACTCAACTGATAAGCCATAAACGGAAGATCAACAACCAACATCGATCTTGAAACGCCTTTGGCAACTGCTTTTGTATGGTAAATCATTTCATCCATGGTTACGGGGAGCGTGGTCTCATTTCCCTGGAAAACATTCCCAAGCGAGTCACCCACCAGAATCAGATCGATACCCGCATCATCAAGCAACTTTGCAGTGATGTAATCATATGCTGTTAGAGCGGCAATCTTTTTCCCTTCTCTCTTCATTAAATTCAGCGTTTTTGTTGAAACGCGTTGAAATTTACCAAATGTGCTCATCTGTTTTCCAAACTTTCTTCTAATTTTATCAAATTCTCAAATCCAAGTTTAAACTCCTGCCTGAATCCCTTTACAATTGCATCACTTAATTTTTGCATGTCAACTTCCTGACCAGTAATGCTTCTGATATCTGAGGTTTTATTATCGAGAAGTGTCTGAAGGTCGCTTTTTTCTTCACCTGAAAGGATCAAATAATCCACAATCCTTTTATGAAAATCACCTGTATTTATCGACCCGTGCTGCAGAATCACATTCCCCGTTTTACGCTGAGCACTGCCGATTAGTTTCCTGCCGTCAAACTTAACTTCTGAACGGGAGGGAACTGAAAAACACGCAGCACTTAAACCCGAACTATAATGTTGCTTAAAATTCACTTCTTCATTTTCAAGTCCTGCATCGGTAAGACGGGAATCATAAAAAGAAAGCCCCAGCAACAATGCTTCATTTATTTGCTTGTATGCACCCTTTGGGGTGAAAGCCCCTGAATTGATCACAACTGAATAGGTCAGTTCCTCCGAATGAAAAACTGCCCTTCCACCCGTTGGTCTTTTTACACACTCAAATCCATCAGCAGTCAGTTTTTTAATATCCAGACTTTCAAACGACTGATTTGCCCCGAGTGAGATACAATAAGGATCCCAGGTGTAAAGCCTTAAATTAATCGACTCAGCTTCACTCTCATCCGCCAACCGGAGATCAAATTTCATGTTATATTCACCGGTGTTGGCACCGGTTTCAATAAAATAACTCTTCATCAAACTGATTTTGTTACCTGATCAATCCGCGAGTGCTGTTTGCGATAAAATCCAGAATCTCAATTGCATATTTATCACTGGCAAACTTCTGATTAATCTGCTCTTTGGCTTGTGTAAGATTCAGATTCGACTGATAAATAAGTGCATAAATGCCCTTAATTCGCATTATTTCATCATTTGTGAAACCTCTGCGTCTTAGTCCTACAAGATTTAATCCTTCATATCGAAGCGGTTCATGGCCGGCAAGAATATAAGGCGGAACATCCTGAACAGCTCTGTAGTGACCGGCTATCATTACATGTTTGCCAACTTTACAAAATTGATGCACTGGTGAACAACCTCCGATAATTGTGTAATCATCCACTGTTACATGTCCACCGAGCTGTACACAGTTTGCAAGAATTACATTGTCACCCACTCTGCAATCATGTGCTACATGTGCATAAGCCATCAACAAACAATTTTTGCCGATTGATGTAAGTCGGGTCTCAACTGTTCCTCTGTGCAGAGTAACAAATTCATGTATGGTTGTGTTATCACCCACCACACAATGCGATTCCTCTCCGGCATATTTCAAGTCCTGCGGGACATTTGAAATGGATGCCGATTGAAAAATTGTGACATTTGAACCAATCCTTGCCCCGTCGTATATACAGGTGTGAGGTCCAATGTTTGTATTATCTCCTATTTCAACATCACCTTCAATTACCACATAAGGAGCAATTTTAATATTTTCTCCAAGCTTTGCCTTGGGATCTATAATCGCAGTCGGGTGAATGTCAGTCATTTTTCACCCTGTCAACTATTGCTGCTGTGAAATCAGCTTCGGCAACAAGTGCGCCATCAACAAAAATTTCACCACGCATCATTACAAATTTTTTCCGCATCTCTTTCATCTCCACTTCTATGCGAAGAACATCCCCCGGCGTGACGGGTTTTCTGAATTTCGCATTATTGATCTGCATAAACAATGCATTTTTATCCTCGGGCGACTGAAGTGAATTCAACATGAGAAGTCCACCGGTTTGCGCCATCGACTCAATCAACAAAACTCCGGGCATAATTGGATTTCCCGGAAAATGTCCATCAAAAAACGGTTCATTAATTGAAACACATTTTTGTCCAACAATTTTTTTGTCAAGCTCCATGTGAATAATTCTGTCAACCAAGAGGAAAGGGTATCGGTGAGGCAGTATTTTTCTGATCGCATTGATATCAAATACAACACCTTCTTTATTCGCATGTTGATATTTTTTAACAAGTTTTTTCTGTTGGTACATTTTACGCACCATCCTGGCAAACTCAACATTGGCTTTGTGTCCCGGTCTCGCAGCAAGAATCTGAGCTTTAATCGGAACTCCAATAAGCGCCAAATCCCCAATTAGATCGAGCAGTTTGTGTCTTACAGGTTCATTTTTAAATCTAAATGATTTGTTGTTTAAAATTCCTGTATCGCCGAGAACAAATTTTTCATCAATCCCAAGTTTTTCACCAAGTTTGTCAAGTTCATCAACTTCAAGCTCTTTGTCAACAATAACCACGGCATTTTCAAGGTCACCACCCTTAATCAAACCCTGATTTGCGAGCATCTCCACTTCACTAAGAAAACAAAAAGTTCTCGCCGGAGCAAACTCTGAGACAAATTCCTTTTCAAGGTCAAAAAGTCCTGAATGCTGACTTCCAAGTGCCGGATTTTGATAATCCACCATCACCGTAATTCTGTAATTATCGAGAGGAAGAGCAACAATATCGACACCTCTCTCTTCTTCGTGATAAGTGACAGTTTGATCGATGATCAGGTAATCCTTGGGTGCATCCTGTTCCACAAATCCTGCTGAAAGGAGTCGTTCAACATAAGGCAACGAACTTCCATCCCCTATCGGGGGTTCTATTCCGTCGAGCTCAATCATCAAATTATCAATCTGAAGACCGTAAGCCGCAGCCAAAACATGTTCAACTGTGTAAACTTTTGCTTCTCCAATTCCCAGCGTTGTTCCTCTGGAAATATCGATTACATGATCAACAACTGCCGGAATTTCGGGATTCCCTCCCAAATCAGTACGAATAAAACGCAAACCGTAATTTTCGGGTGCCGGCTTAAATGTCATTTTACATTCGTGTCCTGTATGGATTCCAATTCCGGACATCGAAACTTCTTTACCAATAGTGCGTTGTTTTATTAACATTTGTTCCTTTTAGACACAATACTGCCAAGTTATAAACAATAAAAAATTAAACTTTTAATTTACTATATATTCATTTCTTATACAATTAAGAACCTCAGAACTTCAGAACTTCTGAACTTCAGAACCTCAGAACTTCAGTGCTTGAGTGACTTTTGGTCGCAAGTGTGAGGAGGGGTAATCGTCTCGATTGCCGTCTGCAAGATGAATAACGGTTAGGGGGGACGCGGATCTGTGGCAATCCGCGTTAAATCAGTGTAATCAGCGTAACCATCCCCTGCTAATTACTTCTTCATTTTCCTGTTATCAACCAACAAAACAAACTCCCCTTTTAAGGATTGGGCAACCACTTTATCATAAATCGATCCAGCCGAGCCTCGCAATATCTGTTCGGTGGGTAGTGTAAGATCATAAGCGAGTACAGCTTCCGTACCCCTTCCAAAATTGTCAACAATATCTTTCATGATATTTTTTAACCGGTAGGGGGTCTCAAGAAAGATTATCAGTTCATTCATTCTTGAAAGTCGGTATAATTCTTTTTTCCTGATATCCTTTTTTACGGGAAGCCATCCATAATAATAAAATTTTTCGGCTCTGAGTGCGGATACGCTAAGCGCAGTTGTAAGGGATGAAACACCCGGCACAGGAACAATCTGAATTTGATTTGAGAGTGCTGCATCAAGCAGTATATGCCCCGGATCCGCAAACATTGGTGTTCCACAGTCGGAGATGAGAGCAACATTTTCACCCGCAAGGAGCCGATCGATTATCTCAGGAGTGTTCGCAGCTTCATCATGTTCGTTTAGAGTAACCAGTTCTTTTTTAATATCAAGTTTGGAGAGTAATCTTCTGGCTTCTTTTAGATCTTCACAGACAATAAAATCGACTGCATCAAGCACCTTAACCGCCCTTAAAGTTATATCTTCATAGTTACCTATTGGAGTGGCGACAATGCTTAGAACTCCACTCATTTATTCTCCATCATGTGTGGAGGTTTAAATCCCCTGTAGGTGTCATATTTGGGGAAATACTCAATAATGTTGTATTCTTTATCGCGAATGGTTCCACCACTCGGATAAAAGTAGAAGGTGTCAACAACTTCTGTGGCGACAGAGGAGGGCCTGCCATTTTCTGAATAAAATTGTAGTTTATATCTGCCACCGGCATACTCAACCGATGAAAGCTGACTCAGAAAATTTTCATCATTGAAAATAAGAATGTCACTCATCACAGTCTTCTTTTTTTTATTGGATTTTATGATTATTTTAGTGCAAAGATAGTAATCATTTATTTAAATGTTTTTATCTGATCATTAATTTGATTTGTCGATTTCCTAAAGTGAATTTACAACACACCCATTTATGACACAAATCCCTGATAAAAATCTCCCAAAGTCGAAGGATGATCAATCCATGAAATCATTGATCAGCACTATGCCTGTTATGGTAACCGCGATTAATGAAAATAATCTTTTTATCGAGTGGAATCATGAATGTGAACGGGTTACCGGCTATTCCGCAGAAGAAATGAGCAACCATCCCCACCCTGATAAAATCCTCTACCCCGACCCCGAATATATAGCAACTCTCAGAGAATTCTGGAAAGAAAAACAAGATGTTTATTACAATCAGGTGTGGAAAGTAAGATGTAAGGATGGTACGGAGAAGGCTATAAGTTGGTCGAACATCTCCGGGAAACATAAAATTGAAGGATGGGCTTCATGGGCAATTGGATTGGATGTATCGCAGTTAACGGTTGTAAAAGAAAAACTTTCGGACAGTGAAAATCGATTCAGAACTGTTTATAACTCGGCTGACACCGGCATTGTGATGACTGATCCGATAGGATTGCTCCTGGATGTAAACCATGCATTTGCCAAAATGTTAGGGTATGAGCCTGCAGAATTAATTGGAATAAATTTTTTCGATATAACCCACCCTGATGAAAAAGCTACTGAATTCTCCAGAATGCAGATGGCGATGGAGAATGATACCGGGAACAGTGTAACACTCAGAAAAAGATATATCCACAAAAACGGGAGTGATGTTTGGGTAAAAGTTAACGCAACTATCGTAAGAGACAAGGGAGGAAAACCTACGCTTTGGTTGGGGATAGTCCAAAATATCAGCGATGAGTTACGCTTCCAGGAAGAACTTGAAGAACACAAAGGTTATCTCTACTGTGCCGCAAAAGTTGCCGAAATCCTGCTTACCGAACAGGATTTTGATACTGCTATCAATAATTCCTTCTCTTTGATGGGCTCCATTTCTTATGCAGATCGCATCTATCTTTTTGAAAATGATTACAATGAACAAACCGACGAATGGTTTATGACCCAAACCTTTGAATGGGTAAGGGGAGGGATAACAAAACAGATTAATAACACAGTTCTACAGAGATTAAACTATAGTGACAGCAATCCACGCTGGCGTGATATTATGTTAAAAAAAGGGTTCATAAATGAATTGGTAAAAGACCTTCCTGCCGACGAAAGAGCTGTGCTTGAACCTCAGGAGATTCGTGCAATTCTTGCTGTGCCAATCTATCTGCAGAATGAATGGTGGGGATTTATCGGATTTGACAACTGCACTTCTGAAAAAAAATACAGTACAGCCGAGGAATCGATGTTACAATCAGCAGCTATTGCCATTGGTGGTGCGATTCAAAGGGAAAAAACCAACCGGCAACTTTATGAGGCAAAAACCAAAGCTGAAGAAATGAACAGACTTAAGTCGATCTTTTTGGCTAATATGTCGCATGAGTTGCGAACACCTCTAATAGGTATCCTCGGTTTTGCCGAAATCCTCTCAGAGGAAGTTGAGGATCCCTACTTTAAAAAATTGACTGATAGCATTTACAAGGCGGGTCAAAGACTAAGTAACTCCCTGAGTCTGATTCTTGATCTCTCAAGAATTGAGGCTGACAAACTGACTCTAAATCTTGAGGATGTGGATCTTATTGATGTTGTGCTTGAATCTACAAGTTATTTCGACCAGGAGATTGTTAAAAAAGGGCTTTTCCTGAATATCGATACTCCGGATGAAATCCCGCTGTTAAAATCTGACAAGAGAATGCTTTTAACAATTATGGATAACCTCCTCAGCAATGCAATCAAATTCACTCATGAGGGTGGAATTGATGTTATTGTCAAAACTGAAAAAAAAGGTTTGTCTTCGGTGATAAACCTGATAGTAAGGGATAGTGGAATTGGAATATCACAAGATTTTATGGATGTGATATTTGATGAATTCAGACAGGTTTCCGAAGGGCTCGACAGGGCTTTTGAAGGGGTTGGACTTGGACTCACCATCATCAAAAAATTCACGGAAAAACTGGGAGGCTCCCTCTCGCTGAACAGCATGGTTGGATTGGGTTCAACATTCACAATCAGTTTCCCGGTTGTCGCTCGAAGAACTGCCGTTTCATCAGATGACATCGGTGAACACCCACTCATTGTGCAAACGGACACTCAACTTAGGCGAATATTACTCGTTGATGACGATGTTCCGACTCACACATTAGTTAAAATTTTCTCAAAAAATATAGCAAATGTCGATTTTGCTTTTAACGGTGAAGAAGCTATAAGGATTGGTTTAAGGAGGAAGATTGATTTGGTGCTCCTCGATATAAATCTTGGAAGTTCACCTTCAGGAATCTCTGTTCTAAAAAGGATGAAACAAATGAAGGAATTTGAAGGAGTTCCAATCCTTGCTTTTACAGCTTACACGGCAACCTCTGATAAAAACAAATTTTTCCAGGAGGGTTTTGATGGTTTCATCTCAAAACCTTTGATCAAATCTGATTTTCAGAGGTCGATTAAAAAATTTCTTACCGGCAGCGAATAATCGTTTTGTAACTAAATTTCTTCGTCTATTTCCCTCAAATATTCGATAGCCGAAATATCTTCGATTGAGGAAAGGTCACCGAGAACAACACCGCCGGCTGCGATCTCTCTTAACAGTCGCCTTACAATCTTTCCATTTCTGGTTTTTGGCAAAGCTTCTGTAAATCTAATCTCATCCGGTCTCGCAATATGCCCAATCTCCACCATTACATGATTTCTCATCTCTTCTTTCAGGAGGAGTGATGCCTGAACATTCTCTTTTAGAGTGACAAAAGCCACGATGGAATTTCCTTTAAGATCATCGGGTCTTCCAACCACTGCAACTTCTGCCACATCTTTGTGTGTATGAAGAGCATTTTCAATTTCGAGAGTGCTCAAACGATGACCCGAAACCGTGACGACATCGTCAACTCTTCCAAGTATCCAGAAATAACCGTCTTTATCTTTTCTGGCGCCATCACCTGTGAAAAAGTCGCCGCCAAAACCGTTCCAATAATCATCTTTATAGCGTTTTTTGTTGCCAAAAATTGTTCTTGCAACTGAAGGCCAACTGTCTTTTAGAACAAGAAATCCATTTTCGCCGGGTTTAACAGGCTTGCCTGTTTTATCCACGACATCGGCTAAAACTCCGGGCAGTGGTAAAGTGGCTGAACCCGGTTTTAATGGAGTAACACCCGGAATGGGGGCTATCATAAAAGAACCCGTCTCTGTTTGCCACCAACCATCAATGATTGGGCATTTCTCTTTTCCGACAGTTTTATAAAACCAGTACCAGACTTTTGGATTAACGGGTTCACCACCCAAAGCCAATACTCTCAATGAATTGAGTCTGTGTTTGTTTACCCAGCCGTCCCCCTGCCTCATCAGAGTTTTTACAAATGTGGGAGCTGTGAAAAAGATGGAAATTTTGTGACTATCGATAAGTTTCCAGAATCTGTCGGGTTCAGGTGTGGTCGGGGCTCCTTCATACATAAAAAGGGTTGCACCGTTAAGTAGCGGTGCATATAATCCATATGTATGACCTGTTGAAAATCCGATATCTGTTGTGCACCAGTAAACATCGGTTTCCTGAATATCAAAGATCAGTTTAAAAGAATAATAAGCTGCCGTCATGTAACCGGCAGTGGTATGCATTATTCCTTTGGCTTTCCCTGTTGTTCCACTGGTATATAGTACAAAAAGTGGATGCTCTGAGTCGAGTTGCATTGCCTCACATTCATCGGAAACATTGTCCATTGCTTCGTGCCACCAGATATCGCGTCCCGGAACCATTTTAACCGAAGATTCATGCATTCTTTTAAAAAGTATCACAGTATTAACATCAGGACAACTCTCGAGAGCAGAGTCAACTGCCGGTTTAAGATATATATTGTTCCCCCGTCTTACGGCAAGATCACTTGCAATTACAATTTTTGCCTTTAAGCCAAGAATTCTGTCCTTTAAAGCTTCAGAAGAAAACCCTGCAAAAACAGCAGAGTGTATTGCCCCGATTCTTGCACATGCGAGAAGGGCAACCGCAGTTTCCGGAACCATCCCCATATAGATAATTACTCTATCCCCTTTTTGAACTCCCCTTGAACGGAGAACATTTGCAAATTTGGAAACTTCCCTGTGAAGTTGAAGATATGTCATCGTTCTTGTATCACCCGGTTCTCCTTCCCAAATGAGAGCGGCTTTGTTGCGGCGATGGCCCGTAAGATGACGGTCGAGACTGTTGTAACTGATGTTTGTTTTGGCACCTACAAACCATTTGGATTCGTAGGATGACCCCTGCCTTATATAATTCCAGTATTTAAACCAGTGAAGTTCATCAGCCACTTTGCCCCAAAATGCCTCGGGATTCAAAACCGACTCCCTGTAGAGTTTGTTATACTGATCAAGAGTTTTGACCACAGCTCTATCGCTGAAATCTTTTAAGGGGCGATAAATCTTTTTGAGTGATGAGTTCATCTTAATGATTCGTCTGGTTTCTTTATTGTCTTTCATCTTCTAATGCCAAATTCTTAAATTCAAATTGATGTGTGTTAAATTGACCGGAAAATCCGGTTTGTTTAAAATTTATTATTTTCCAAAAAAATATTTTAACGGTCTTTCAAGGCGATTCGCCCAAGACCATTCATTGTGTCCCGCACCCCGGTCGAAGTAATAATCAAAATTTTCACCGAGGACAAGTCCTTTTTGAGTCAAAAGACAAAACATCCTCTGAGCATCTTTTTTTCCATCTTCACCACTGTCAAAATAGATTTTTACATTCTTTTTTTCGTGAGTGGATTCAATAATATCAAAAATTGCATCCTCCCCAAAATAAAATGAGGATGAGAGACAACCGGCTTTTCCAAAAACATGTGGATATCTCCAAACCATCCTGAGTGAACAGAGCCCACCCATTGATGATCCCATGATCGCCGTTGCCTCTCTGTCAGCCAGAGTTCTGAAGTTGCTGTCAATAAAATGTTTTAACTCTTCCACAATAAATTTGAGATAATGATCCCCTTTTTCCGATACACAATACTCTTGAAGTCTCTCAGGTGTATTATATATCCCCACTACAATCGGTTCTTCGATCTGATTACTTTTAATAAGTTTTGTTACGGTTTCGTCGACTCGCCAGTCTTGTCCGGCGTATGAAGTGGTTGGATCAAGTATGTTCTGCCCATCGTGCATGTAAAGCACAGGATAATATCTCCCCCTCTCTTTTTTGTAGGAGGGTGGCAGCCAGACTAAAATATCTCTCTCCAAAATGGGATAACGGCTCCGGAAACGACGGTAGTAAACAACCGTACCAACTATGTCATGTTTGCCGTTGTTTATTTTATTTGCCAATACTTATTTGTGATTTCTTTAGTTATTGAGAAAATAATCTTTCAACAAACAAGTTAAGAACCTTTTTGATTATAAAAAAGTGATTTTTCACCTTTTTTTTATGTCACTTTTTTGATTCTTTAACAGTGTTATTATTTAAAATTATATCTTAAACCTCTAAAAATCAAATTATTGGATTTATTGAATGAATAAAAACGTTATCCTTTGGATCGTTTCTGCAGTTATAATCTTTGTTTTTGGTCTCGCTCACTCAGTTGTGAACCAAAACTATCCCATTTCGGGAACAATTGGAATTGAAGGAAAAAAAATTACTTACCTTTTCCCAAAAACCACACAATCGGGTGAACCGTATTCCTTTTTGATCAGAAATGATCACCCTACAGTTACAGGATATTTTATATTCGACACCGGAAACGGGAAAAAAGAAAAGGTTGAGTTAAAAAAAGAAAAGGAGTTGTTGACCGGAACAACAGGTGAATTTCCGCCCGGAACCAAAATTAAATACTCTGTATTCTTGAGATACGGAGACAAAACTACTCAAGTGCCTTACAACACCGAAATTACAACTCTTGTTACGGGGAAAACGGGAATCATAATAGATACTTTATACCCCTTTATGCTCTTTTTGGGGCTTTTGCTTGCAGTCAGGGGCGGGCTCGAATATTTTAATCCAAATCCAAAATTCAGACTTTATGCGTTAATGCCGGCAATGGTATTTATCTGTTTTGGTTTTTTTGTGATACCTGTGAAAAACTTTCTGCTGCTTGCTCCGCCACCGGGGGTGATTTTGCAGCCGTCTCAGATGTTCTCAATTGAAAGTATATTTTATCCTCTCTTTTGGATCGGCATCACCATTTTGGTATTTTTCAAAATAAAACCGGGTCTGCTGTTGCTTTGCGGTTCGGTAATAACAATTTTGGCGTTTATGTTCCTGGGGTGAGTTTATCTCACCCCAAAAAGTGTCCGTTAATAATCTTTAACGAGTTTAATTCCTCTATAATAGTGAGTAAGTATTTCATCAAATGAAAATCCTTTTTCAGACATTACCGCCGCACCTATCTGACATAATCCAACACCATGCCCCCACCCTGCTCCCTTGAGCCGAAAACTGCCGGGGATGCCTTCTTTTACATCCATCTTTTCGACAATAAAGGCTGATGAGTAGAGGTGCGAATCCGACAATGCCCGTCTTATCTCAAGTTCCTTGCCAATAATAATACTCTTTTTGGTTCCTTTTATCCTGAGTCGGTAAATCCTGCCTGATTCACCTCTCTCCAAAGGTTCAATATCAGTTACATTTCCAAGATCGAGTTCCATTTTTGATTTTAGCAATGATTTAACCTTTTCCTGGGGGATATCCAAAGTCCATCTGAAAAAATCCACCGTTTCCTGGTCGTAATGGAGTAAAATCTGCGAAAGCACTGTTTTATCTTTTGTATTACAGTAAGACTCAGGTTCTCCGAGAATCCATTTTGTTGCGTTTTTTTCATCTTTTAGATTTGTATCAAAATTTTCAGGTTCAAACTTATAGTCGATTACCCTGTCCAAATATGGTACCTTTTTATCTTCCCAAACATGATCAAACGATTCGGAGACTCCACCACATGACTTTGAGAACCGGGCGTCACAAATTTCATCACCATATTTCATAACAAGCCCGTGTGTGTCTTCAACCGCCTGCCTGGCAGATTCACTAAATATCTTGGTAATTCCCTGATATCTTTGACAGTGATCATCTGCACAAACATCAAAGTCATCGTGATCTTCTCTGTCATACCAGCGAACTATCTCATCCTCCGATACAACAATTCCTTTTTCTTCGGGAGTAAGTTTTTTCTTCCCTTCAGATTGTGCAATCTGAGAAAGAAGCCAGCTCCTTGAAATAACAGCATGTGCTTTTAAGAGAGCCGGACTGCTCTTTGCGCTCATCTCGGATGAAATTACACTTTTAAGATATTCTTCAATGTTGATAATGTTAATCGCAGTAACTTTATTTCCTTTTCGGAGCAGCTTTAATGCTCCCTTAAAGCTCTCTTTCTCTTTTCGCTCCCAGTGAAATTTTACACCTATCACAACATCTCTTATCATAAAATGTTCACTCTCGGGAGAATTCGGGGTAAAAACCAGGCTGACATCGTCACTTAGCTTTTTGCCGGAACCCTCAACTACAAGTTTACCATTCTTTACTGATGCTTGAAATACTCCACTGAAAAAATCTTCCTGATTGTTTGCGTAATAATCACCGTAAAATGTGAAGTTTATTACCTCCTCCGTCAGTATCCCGACAATGATTAGAGGCTCGTCCATAAAATGTTCCTTACAATGTAAATCGAAATTAATTCGTTAATATACAAAACCGTTTATAAAATTTTAATTACTCTATACAATTATCTTTTTTATTTTTGTAAACTTCAAACAAAAAGTATTTTAAATGAAGAAAAAAGTCAATATTATCGGTTTTCCGATGGACCTTGGAGCCGGAAGACGCGGCGTGGACATGGGCCCATCTGCAATGAGAATTGCACACCTCAATGAAAAACTTCAGCAACTTGGTTATGAAGTTGAAGATCTGGGGGATATTTCTATCGAAATTATGGAAACTCAGAAGGTGGGAAACGACAAACTCAAGTATGTGGACGAGATCGAAAGAACCTCCCTGAAGCTTGCCAAAGTTGTGGAAGAAACTCTCGAAAATGATGAATTTCCACTTTGTATCGGTGGAGATCATTCCATGGCACTCGGAACTCTTGCAGGAATTTCTTCCTACTGCAACAAAAGAGGGCTCAGGCTTGGCGTCATTTGGATCGATGCTCACTCCGACATGAACACTGACGAAACAACACCTTCAGGGAATATTCACGGAATGTCCCTTGCAGCTTCAATCGGGCTTGGTTCAAAACGACTCACTGAGATTTATTCACCATCTCCAAAGGTGCTCCCTGAAAACACTGTGATTATCGGAGCACGGAGCATCGATACCGATGAAAAAAACAATATTAAAAAAACGGGGATCACCGTCTATACAATGTCCGACATTGATAAGATTGGAATCCACCGGATTACTTCAAAAGTTCTTAAACAGTTCAAAAACAATGTGGATCATATTCATGTAAGTTTTGATGTTGACAGTGTTGAACCCACAATAGTTCCGGGAGTGGGCACTCCGGTCCCGGGAGGACTAAGTTATCGCGAGGCTCATCTCTTGATGGAGACTATTGCCGAGTGCGGGTGTATGTCTTCTTTGGAAATCACTGAAGTTAATCCAATTTTAGATAACCGAAACGCAAGTGCCGTTTTTGCAGTGGAACTTGTGGCTTCAAGCATGGGAATGAGAATTCTTTAAACATGGATAATATCAAGCAGTTTTTTGCTTATGTTTTATTGATCGGCTCTGTTATGTGGGGTCTCAAAGCATTTGAGGTGCTCGACATAACTTTCCCGTTCATTTTTTCATTTTTGTTTATACTTATCGGATTGGCTACGGTTGTTGTTGTATTTGGCAAACACGATGTACCAGCGATAATTATCGGCACAACCATGTTTTTAGTGGGGATTTTGATCTATTTAAACCAGAATTTTGATTCAGTGCCGTGGGCTACTTTGCTTCTTCCCACGGCGATGTTTATGATTGGGATAAATCTGATTGTTTTGTTTCTCGACAACCCAAAAGTGCCTGCTTTTTTGCTGGTTTCATCGGTTTTTGTCGGATTTCCATTCTTTTTCCTCTCAATAGAGGGGTCTATGACCATGATTTCACTACTCGAGGCTATAGTCTCGATGGCGGAAAAATACTGGCTGATAATCTTTCTCGCCGCAATCTCGGTTATCCTTCTGCTTCTGCAGAATAAAAATCCCAAAAAAGAAGAAGACGACCTTCTTAATTAGCCTGAGCTTTCATAATTAAAAGACCGGTCAGAATTACATTGTTCGACGGAGTTTCAGCGCCCGACGCATTTTCCTCGGTCATTAAAATGTTAAAAGTTCCCGTCTGTGATAAATCAGGAAGATCATTCAATTCGAAAAATTCGACATTCTGCTTTGGGAGATTTATCCCACCCGCTTTAAGATATCCCCCGTCTTTTTGAATCCACAACTGGAATCCCTTACCCGAGTTGAACGACATCACATTCGAAAATTGCAGAAATCCTTTTTTCTCTTTCACTGCATAAAACAATTTGCCAAATGCCTCAGAATAATCCTCTGTACCATAAAAATTGACTATTCCGGCTGTTTTTACTGTACTTATAAAAAGCAGAAGGTTTTGATTCATCATCACTGTATTGCGCAAAAGCTCGGTTTTTGCCTGCGTGGCTCCCAACTCATTCAGCTTGGCTTCAAGCCTCTCCTCCGTTCCTGAGAACATGGAAAACAGGAAATAAGCCACAATTGAAAAACAGATAACCATTATTCCAATTACTCCCCAGAAGGCTGTGGCAGTTACACTTCCGGAAACATCAATCACTGCTCCCCTGACAGGATTTAATTTTCTTTTTTGTTTCTCCGAACCAATCGGATCATCATCATATTCAGTGGTTGTTTCCTCAATATTTTCCTCAAATGAATCGGGTTCCTCATTAACCTCTTGTTCGATTAGCTGCTTCCTTCGGGCTCTTAAAGGACTTATCGGATGAACAGGAGCTTCATCCGGAGCAGGTTCATTAATTTCCATCTCAAGATCTGTTCCAGGCATCCCGGGTTGAACATCATCTTCGTTGTAATACTCCGGAACAGCCGGAATCCCCTGTCTTCCTATGTGGGGAATCAAACCGGAATCGTCATCAATTCCTTCTTCAAATTTCCCGTTTATGGATGAATCAGGAAAAGCGTCAGGAACTCCCTGTTGACCGGGTCTTGGTGGAGTGTCTCCCCCACGAGCTGAAATTTGGGTCATTGGAGCAGGCCTCTGGAAACCGGGTTGTCTGTTATTTACAGGCCTCGACTGCTGGCTGCGAATCAGGGAATAAGGATCAACATCTTCAGGAACTTCAGGTACATCGGTGCTCCCGGCAATTTCAGGGCTCTCGGGAGCATCAGCATCTTTGGGAGCATCAGTTTCATCCACAAAGCTTGTTAATTTTGTAAAACTGATCGTTTTCCTGTCGCTCGATCTTGTTGTTGCAGAAGCACCTATCTCATCAATTCTTGCGAGTATTCTGTCAAGGGAGTGTAATGGAACTTCCTTTGGATTAATAAACGATACCAAAAGTGCAGTAAGATTTTGATATTCGCCCAATTCCTGTGTCGCAAAATCTTCATTTGTTTGTAATACATGTACAATCTCGATAAAGTCATCTTTGTCGAGTGCACCAAGTGCAAACGCCTGAATCAGGTTTTGATATCTGTTTTTTTCTTCAACTGTCATGCTTCACCATGCAATAAATTGTCTCTTAACGAACTGAGTGCCAGCCTTATCTTGGAACTGACAGTTTGAATGGGAATATTAAGGTTTTTGCTGATTTCTGACTGTGTAAAGCCGTAATACATCCCTAAATAGATAACATGTTGCTGGGCTTCGGTTAAATTCATCAAAGCCTTTTCGATGTTTTCACTTATATTTACAGCCATTTCCAGATCAAGAGGATCTATGTGAGGGCTTAGATGAGGAATAACCATATAGTTTTCATAATCATCTGTGTATTCATCCAGCGTGGTGGAATTTAATTTCCGTCGCTTGGTGTCAATTGCCTTGTTTCTTGCAAGGGTTATTATCCAGCAATAGGCATTTTGAGAATTTCTGTCATATTTTCCGGCTTTATTCCAGATTATCAGAAATATTTCTTCGAAAGTGGTGTCTGCAATTATCTCATCTTCAACGATCTTGGTTACAAGAGCATATACTAATTTTGAATATCTTTTGTAAAGATCTTTGAACGCTTCGACATCTTTTTCGGCGATTTTTACAAGTAGTTCGTGATCACTCAATATCAATCCGATTGATTAAATGCTTGAAAAACAAATGAATTGTTATTTTATACAATCTTAAATTACAAATTTACCAATTTTAACACCCTTGTCAACACTTTTATAAAATTTATGGAACTAAAACTTACACCTTTTGAAACAAATTTCGATTATGATATCACTTTTTACATCAAATCGAATGGCAAATCACTTCAATGCAGTTATATCATCAATGGTAACATAACAAATTTAAGTCTTAAAGAAGGCAGGAGTGCCAAACGACAATCATTTTTATGGCTTGATACATGTTTTGAGTTTTTCTTAAAAGAGGAGAATTCTCCTGACTATTATGAGTTTAATTTTTCCTCGAACAGTGACTATAATATCTTTCACTTCCCCGATTATCGTGCTCCATTGGCTGAGACAAATAACTTTTTGGTTGATTCCAGGATGGAAATTGAGTCAGAAAATAAAATTGTTTTTGATTTTGAGATATTCCCGCATATCGATGTGTCGGGGAAAGAGTTTACTTTCCTCGCATCTGTAGTTCTTAATACCAACGACAATAAAGTTTCGTTTTGGGCAGTTGACCATGCTGATCCCAAGCCGGATTTTCATGATTCAAATACTTATAAAAACAAGATAGTTTTTTAAATATTTATATTAAACTATAACCTTAACTACAAGTGGTTAATTTATTTCTTAAAAATTTATTAAGTCATTTTATCATATGTAACACATTAATATATTTTTAATAAAATTTGGATGCAATTTTATCATTTTGTTTTTGAGCCGCATGATTTTCATCGACTATTAATTCCTGTAAATCCGGGTGGTTTTGCCTATTAACAAAAAAAAAGCTGCCCTTTAATGGGGCAGCTTTAAGAGAATATTTGTTTATCTGTTTAAGTCAGATCGTCGAGAATAGCCTGAAGTTTGGCTATGTTTTCCTCCCAGTCACGCTTCTTGGCTCTTTCCTTTTCGATGATGTCTGCGGGAGCACGCGAAACAAACTCTTCGTTTGAGAGTTTTTTTGTGAGACCGGTTAAACCACCTTTAAGTCGATCAATCTCTTTCTCAAGACGGGTTCTTTCCACTTCAATATCTATCAGTCCTTCAAGAGGTACAAAGATTTCGCAGTCTTTTATGACCGCTGAGGCGCTTTTAGCGGGGCGAACGGTATCAGTTCCCGAGGTAATTTCCTCAACTTTTGCTAATTTCTTAATGAGATCGCCGTAGAGAGGGTCGTATATTGAAGTTTTTAGGTGGAGTTTAACAGGTTTAGATGGTGCAATTTTCATTTCACCTCTAATATTACGCACTGCCGTGATAAGATTTTGAAGGAATTCCATCTGCTTCTCCCCGGCAATATCAACCTTAGTATCATTAAACTCGGGGAAAACGGCTACAGAAATTGATTCTCCATCACCTCTTGTCTTTATCAGATGCCATAACTCTTCAGAGATATAGGGCATAAACGGATGGAGTAATCGCAAAATTTTGTCGAAAAGCCCCACTGCTTTTTGTGCAGTATCAAGTTTAACCTTTGGATCATCACTGTAGAAACGGTTTTTAATAAGTTCGATATACCAGTCGCAGAAATCTGTCCAGACAAAACTGTAGATAATTTTTGACGAGTTGGTAAGCTCAAAATCTTCAAGAGCTTTATTAAGGTTTTTAACGGTTGAATTTAACCTTGAAGTAATCCATTTGTCAACAAAATCTTCATTCTCAGGAATATAGTTTTCATCATATTGAAATCCTTCCGGAGTATTCATTAGAATAAATCTTCCGGCATTCCAAATTTTATTGGCGAAGTTACGACCCAAATCACATTTATCTTCGCTGAACCTGACATCCTGTCCGAGTGGTGCGAGAAACATCATCGTAAACCTGAGTGCATCGGCTCCATATTGGTCGATAACATCCAAAGGATCAGGTGAGTTACCGAGTGATTTACTCATTTTTCTTCCTGTATCATCCCTGATAACAGAAGTGAAATAAACATGTTTAAATGGAATCTCTCCCTGGAAATAATATCCTGCCATAATCATTCTTGCTACCCAGAAGAAAATGATATCGGGAGCAGTAACAAGAGCATCTGTTGGATAATAATATTTTTGCTCTGCTTCAGTCTTAAAAACATCATGCGCCCAAAGCCAGCTCGAAGACCATGTATCAAGAACATCGTTGTCCTGAACCCAGTTTTCAGCATCAACAGGAGGGTTAACATCACAATAAATTTCTTTGGTTGTTTTGTGATACCAAACCGGAATCCTGTGCCCCCACCATAACTGACGGGAGATACACCAGTCTTTGATATTTGACATCCAGTGTTCGTAGGTTTTTACCCAATGTGGGTAAGAGCTGGCTTAGCCAGTTCATCCATCTTCATGAACCACTGCTCCGACATGTAGGGTTCAACCTGTGCATGTCCTCTCTGAGAGAAGCCTACATTAGTTGTATAGTCTTCACTTTTGAGTAGAAATCCCTTTTCTTCAAGCATTTTAACAGCTTTTTTACGGGCATCATAACGATCGAGTCCCCTGAATTCAGCGGGAGCATTATCGTTAAGTGTAGCATCGGGATGCAAAATATTTATCAATTGCAGATTGTGGCGTAATCCAACTTCATAGTCATTCACATCGTGGGCGGGGGTGATCTTCACTGCTCCAGTTCCAAATGTTAAATCGACATAATTGTCTGCAATAATTTCAATTTCTCTACCCGTCAACGGGAGAATCAGTTTTTTACCTATAAAATTTGTATATCTTGGATCATCAGGATTAACTGCAACAGCAGTATCACCAAACATCGTTTCAGGTCTGGTGGTAGCAACCACTATCTCTCCACTACCATCAACCAATGGATATCTGATGTGATAAAGTTTGATGTTCATCGTCTGATAATAAACTTCTTCATCCGAAATAGCACTTTGAGTTACGGGATCCCAGTTTACCATCCTGTAGCCACGATAAATCAAACCATCTTTGTAGAGTTTAACAAATGATTCGATCACTTTTTTGTAATAATCATCATCCATTGTGAAGCGAAGTCTGTCCCAATCGCAGCTTATTCCAAGTTTTTCAAGCTGGCTGATAATTATTCCACCGTACTTGTCTTTCCACTCCCAACAATGTTTCAGGAACTCTTCCCTGCCGATATCTTTTTTTGTTATTCCTTGAGAAGCGAGATGATTTACAACCTTTGCTTCTGTGGCAATGGATGCATGATCTGTACCGGGAACCCAGCAGGCGTTATACCCCTGCATTCTTTTGTACCGGATCAAAATATCCTGAATTGTATTGTTTAAGACATGCCCCAGATGGAGCATTCCCGTAATATTTGGGGGAGGGATTACTATAGTGTAAGGTTTCTTGGTTTCGTCAACTTCAGACTTGAATAATTTATTATCCTGCCAGTATTTGTACCATTTGGCTTCAACCGGGGAGGGACTATAAGCTTTGTCTATCTCTATCATTAATGATCCGATAATTAAAAAAAATCTAATTTTAAATATACGATGAATTCAAAGAATTGTGGGGGATCGAGATGTGAGGTTGGACTCTATTTTAGATTTATAGAACGATCTCCGAATGAACTTCCTCTCAATCAGGACTATTCATTTTGCTTTAACCAATGTTATTACGCTTCTTCGCTACTATTTGATGAACATCATTTTTTCGGTTTTGACGAATAACGGGATCAAATTTCTGTCCCTAACCAACAAATTATAAAAATATACACCTGATGCAATATCTTTTAATGTCCCAATTGTTGTGGGTGAAAATTCCCTTTCATACTCTCCTGCAGGAAGCCATCCGTTTTGAAGCATTGTAACTAATTCTCCATTTACATCATATACACGAAGGATTACTTCTGATTCTTCTGAAAGTGAGAATTTTATCTTTGTTGAAGGGTTAAAGGGGTTTGGGTAATTTTGGTAAAGATATATCCTTTCCGGTGTTGGGCTTACTTCTTCATCAGAAATAGCTGTTATTACCACAGTTACACTATCGAGTTTACTGACATTCCCTTGATTGTCTTTTGCAGTCAGTTTATAACTGTAACTGCCTGTCGGGTCTGTAAGTGAATCTGTGAATAGTGTATCAATTCCTGTGAATATTTTGTTGTTGTCATCCGGGATAAACTGAGGGTCTCTGTCTCTGTAAAGCGAAAAAGAATTAAAGTCAGCTTCTGTACCTCCCCGCCAGAGAAAATTCACTTTATTTTTAAGTTTGGTGGCTGAAATTACTTTTGGTTTCTTTGGAGGTAAATCTTTATACTGATAACTTTGGCCATAAGGCCCACCATATAAGCCAACATCACTCCTTGAACCATCAACATCAAGAATATTGGGATCTCCAGCATCTATTAAAGGTGAAAACATCTGAAGAAGATAGTTGTTACTGTCCGGGTTTTCAAACATTGGGTCTGCTGTATAGTATGTTGTAGTGTCGGGGTCGTAGAGTGCAGTATTATTAGATATTTCTCTGTTATTATAGAAAGCGTTGTAGTTAATAATCGCAGTGTCGAGAGGTTGATCCACATAAATCGCATATTCACTTGAGTTCATTATCACATTATTTACCACTTTCGCGCCTGGTGGTGTGCTGATACCTCGACGAAAATTTGTGATAATATTATTAGTTACCAGATCCGGGATATCTGTTATAGCAGGATCCCATTGAGTGAAGCTATGAATAAAATTGTTTTGAATCTCGGTATAAAATCCAAAAAGAGAGCCAATATATATCGCAACATTTGTAATATTTATAAATGAATTTCCTGTTATTTTTGCATAATTGCAAGATATCCCCTCGGACACGAACGAAAAAAGATTCTTTCTAATAATTCCGATTTGAGTTACACTATTATCGTCGAATCCATTTATTGCTTTATAGTTTTCGTAAAAATAACAGGATGAAACTTCGCCTGTTGAAAATAAAAGATCGATGCCGGGAGAAAATGCACCTAAGAATTTAACATTTTGAACTTTCACAACATTATTGTTAAATGGCCCTGACAAAAAGAGTGCTATATGCTTTGACCGACCGGGATATGTATTAAAAGTAATGTTTTCGAGGTGCAGATTGTCTTGAAATATAAAAGCTTTTAACACAGATAGTTGAGGAAAGGTTGTCAAATCGATTATACAACTGTCAACATCTACACCAAAAATGGTGAGGTCTCTTCCAAAATGATCGGAATTAACAATTTGTGAATATACGCCAGTACCTATCAGAATTGTATCTCCGCTTAGACAAATATCAACAACCTTTTGGATTGAATCCGAGGCCGTTGCCCAAGTTACATATGGAGGGATCGGAGTAGTATTTCCAGCTTTGACATATCGGATTGTAGAATAACCAGGGACATTCAATAAGAAAATCAAGATGGCTGAGTACAAGAATGTCCTTGTTGGGACTTTCCTGCCAATAAGTGCCTTGCTGTATATATGAATTAATGACTTTGCGACCCTCATTTCAGTATCACCAATTTCTTGTTGATATTTATGTCATTTACTCTAAGCGAATAAATATAGATTCCACTGGCAAGGTTGCCTGACTCTATCGTCGTTTTATGTCGTCCTGATGGCTTTTGTTCATTCACCAACTGTTTTACCAATCTTCCGGTTATGTCATACAGTTTAATTGATACGAGTCCATCTTTTGGAAGTGCATACTCAATTATTGTTGAACTGTTAAACGGGTTTGGATAATTCTGGGACAATGAATATTCTGTGATTATTTCTACCGGTTTAGGTTCCTTCTTTATTGTGAACTTGTTTCCGTGTCTCTTCATCAGGTTGTTCATCCCTGACTTGTTTAGTGTTGTTATAGAACCAACATCATTTTTCATGTTTCTGTTTTGGGTAGTTCCTCTTAATGCAATTGTCAATTCCTCAGTTTGTGCATGATATTGTTCTGTTTCTGTTATTGCATTTGTTGTGTCTCCCCCTGAGAGTGGATATGTATTAATTTGTTCACAGACACCAGCTTCACTAAATGTCTCAAGATCAGGAGTTGAACCGTATTCACATACCAACCCTCTTTGTGTGTTGTTGATTATCTCATTTCCTCCTATTTTAGGGAAAGAATGTGCTAACAGAATACCGTCCGTATGATCTGTTATTTTATTGTTGTAGATGTTTCCAAAACAACCTGTTAAGGTCATCCCCGGTCCTTCTTGTGTGCCTGTTAGTTTGTTATTACCAAACCAAAGGTTTGACACATTTGAAAAGTAGTAACCTGATGTTGTGTTTGCTGAATCAGAGTTTACTGCAACAGTTGCAAGATTGGAGAAAAATCCGGCATAGTCACAATTAGTGTAAGTGTTGTTTTTAATTTTTGCATTATCGTAACCATTTCCATTTAACAGGAGAGCTGAATGACTTATGTTAGTGAAGTTACAGTTATCAATGATTAGAGTATCAAATCCATTTGTTGCAGTTATTCCCGAGTATCCGTTTTTTATCTGCGCATATTTTATTATCGCCGAGGATTCTCTTCCAAGATAAATTGAGTTCTGTTTTGTTTCATTTGATTGAAGAAAATTTATTGTAACTTTGTTTGTCTCTGTTCCATTAACATAAATATCACCTGCACAATAAACCGAGCTTGCAGAATCAAGGTTTAGTGTTGAACCCGGTTCAAGAGTCAGGACTCCTCCATCCTCAATTATCAGACTGTCGGTAAGAGTGTAATTTCCTTCAATTTTTAGTGTCACTCCCGTTGGTACAGTAATTGCACCTTCGGACGATATTATCTCGCCGGATGGTATTACCTCATCTGTTAAAAAGTACCCGTGAAGCCCTGGGATAAGTCTGAATAATCTTCCATCGCCCTTTCCTATGGGAATAATTGCAGTAAAATCACTTCCCGTAGGTTGTTCAACTTAACAATTTAAATCATCCCCTCCCTCAATATCATAAAATCTCCAGTTTCTGAATACACTTACATTTATACCAACATGCAAACTATTATAGGTGGATATCACTTCGGGATCCAATGTGAAATTATCAAAAGTAATTTGATTTAGGAGGAAATAATAATCGCCTGTAAGATTAGATGATCCTTTGGGGTGGAGACGGGTAATCCTTCGATTTTATAACCAAGAACAAATGTAGAAAAATTTTCAGAATCAAAATTAGCAGAGGTGACAGGTAATGAAGTCAAAAGTTTTTCCGAATAAGTGCTGTCAGATATTGGATAAATAATCTTCACTTTTAATGTACAAACTGCAAGCGGTTGTTCGGGTTTATGACCTATTTTCATACTGAATTTAGCTTTATAACTTATTGTATCATTTCCGTATCTAAAACCAACTTTATAAATCTGATCTTGATACATGAACGGTCCTCTTAACAAAGATCGTTCAGATTCAATGAGCATTGTGTCGATTGGGACTCTTGTTTTTACCCCTTTTATACCATCCATCTCAAATATTTCAGTATGAGAAGTATCTCTCTCCATTTTTATCTGATCAGAGTAAAATCCTCCATCACCACCTTCTGCCTCCCAATTATTAAAAACCCCATGAGTTAAAATTTTAATCCAATCAACCTGTTTCAAGGATTGATCTGCCCGGTTCCAATTTCCATTCATCGCTACAATATTATCAAATGTTGAATTGGCGAGATCAGATCTGTTATCCCACCAAATATTTGATACTGTATCAAATAAACTTTTATGGATATCGGGATGCATAACTGTTTGCAAAATTGTATTAAACCCAAGTTTCACAAGATTGGAATCATTAAATCGATGGTAAGTAATTTCCGGAAAATTACTTGAAGGGAGGTAAGTGCCAAAAAGTATCTCAGTGGGTTGTTGGGCGGAAATTGAGGAAGTGAAGACTACCGTTAAAAAGGAAACTACAATAAATATATTTTTGGAAAGCATGATGAAATTCCAATTGATAATAGTTCTGAACTTTTTAGAGGAGAAGTCCCCTAAATTGATGCAGGAACTTACTAAATTTTAAAATTAAAGTCAAGAGGTTTTTGACCCGGTCAGAAATATTTTTTATCCTGATACCACCAAACTTACCGGTGAGCCGTTCTTCTCAGGAAATCTCTAACAATTGTGAGAAATTCTTCCTTCTTTTCTGCATGATGCATGTGGGATGACCCGAGGATAACATGGAATTCTGAGCCGGGCATCCTGGAACTATAATATGCAGTGGACTCAGGTGTTGCTTCATCAAATTCACCACAGATGAAAATTGAGGGGATATTAATCTGATTTAAGCTGTCGACAAGTTCCAGATTCTTGAGTGAGCCGGTTGCCTTAAACTCGCGGGTCCCCACATGTGATTATAAACAGCCACCCCCATCCTCGCGAAAGTCTCGTTGACATAATACAAAAGATTTACCTTGTTAAGCAACTTGAAATCGCTTATTTACTCCTGTGATTGTCGAACTTGTCAACCAAACCACCATATAACAAATCGTTTGCCTGTGCACTGTGTAACAGATCATGTGGGAAGCCCGGTTCAATCCGTGTTAACTCATCAAGGATTGACAATTTATCGGCAGGAATTTCAAAATCGAGGCACCCAAGACTGTCAATTATCTGTGACTCTTTTCTTGCACCAATTACCGGAATTATTCTAAATCGGTTTTGTCTGTGCCAGTTCATGGCAACCTGAGTAGCAGAAACTCCCAACTCATTGGCAATTTCGATCACTTTACCAACTATCTGATTGCTCCGTTCATTGCGTCTTACACTTTCAGGTTTTATTCTTCCCTCGGCATCGGCATCTTTCAAGTATTTTCCTGAAAGTGCTCCCCCGGCTATCGGTGCCCATGAAGTACATGTAATATCAAATTGTTCACACATCGGAAGAATATCTCTTTCAGCTTCTCTCTTGATTAAGTTATACTCAGCCTGAAAAGCGACAAACTGTGACCATCCCTTTAGTTCTGCCATCACCTGCGAAGCAGAAACCACCCATGCAGGTGAATCTGAAACAGCTATATAAGTTACCTTGCCCATCCTGATAAGGTCATCAAGACCACGAAGCACTTCATCCATTGGTGTTGTAAAATCCCACATGTGGACATAAAGAACATCGATATAGTCAGTTCCTAATCTTTTTAGACTTCCTTCTACCGATTTGAACATGTTTTTACGGCTGTTACCCGCATCATTCAGATCACCCCTCTTTGTAAAAAGGCTGTATTTTGTGGCTACAACAAACTTATCGCGTTCTTTTCCCATAAATTCACCCAGGAATTTTTCACTTGTTCCCTCGGTATATCTGTTTGCTGTGTCTAAAAAATTTCCACCTGCTTCAACAAAACGATCAAATACTTTTTTACTCTCTTCTTTTTCAGCTCCGGTTCCCCACTCGGTTCCAAATGACATGGTTCCGAGACAAAGTTCCGAAACTTTTAGTCCACTTCTACCTAATAATTTATATCTCATCGTTCACTTCCAATAGTTAAAAATCAATTTTTATTTATCCAATCGGGTGTCCGTTTCCCGGCACCCCATTCACTAATTATTTTATAATCTCGTTTAGTCTCTCTCTTACATGGTAATTTGGCATCAAGAGATCAACCTCACTCCCTCCAAGGAATTGAAAAAGGAAGTAGTCGCCTTCCTTCTTCACTACGCCAATATTCTCCTCATACCAGACTTCACCGGTATATTGTATGTTAACTGCCGGCTGCCCCGGGGTTGGAATCGTTATTGAGAGTGTATATTTGATTCTCTCAGCAGTCACGGTTCCGGTGTGCCCTTGAATTGTCTGATCATAGGCGACACTTCCCAAATAACTTGCCGTACAGTTGATTACCGGAATTATCACAACATTAAACTTAAAAGCCGACCACGATTGACCCGCAAAAAATGGAAGTGAAATCGCTGTTATTTCCCTGTCGATTTGAATAAATGGTTTTGCTGTATCAGGAATAAGGGCCGAAAATCCAGTGGTATCGAGATAATAGTATAAACCCCGTTCCGTTTTCCTTACTTTCATTCTTTGAAGGGTTCCTCCCCCGTCTGCGTAATCCAATTGCTCGATTTGGGCGTAATATGGTGTGCCGGCTGTTACTACCTCAGGTCCCCAAAGAACTGTCTTTATACCGATTGGGAAATACTCATTTCCGGTCGATACTGAATCGACGAGATATTTGTTTACTGCATTGTTGGGTAAAGTAAAATAGTTTTTGATCACCTCCGGTTTTGGTGGATCAATACTCTCCTTACAGGATGTTAAAAACAACATACTTAAGAGGAGTGTTAAAAGAATTAAATTTTTTCCAAATTTCATTTTGTGAGTGCCTCTTTCATCTTTTCAAGCGCTTTAAATCTATGGCTAAGTTTGTTCTTCGTCTCCGGGGTCCAATTCTGCCATCGTTTCATCGTACCCGGTTGGTTTAAATACGGGATCGTAGCCAAATCCATTAAACCCCTTTTTTTCAAGCAAAAGTTCTCCGTTACATTCACCCTCAGTGGTTATCGTCTCTTTTCCATCATAATAAGCCAAAACACAAACATATTTTGCCGTGTATGGTGGATTAAACGCCTTAATTTCCTCCAGGACCTTATCGGTATTCTCATCATCCGTGGCATTTTCGCCGGCATATCTTGCGGAATAAACGCCGGGTTTTCCGTCGAGACAATCAACCCACAGGCCGGAATCATCTGCAAGTGCGGGAATTCCTGTCAATTTAAAAGACTCCTTTGCCTTTATAATCGCATTTTCCTCAAAAGTGGTTCCCGTTTCAGGAATTTCGGGAAACATTCTTATGGTATCCACCGGAATAAATTCAAAATGGTCGGTTCCCAGGATAGCCCGTATCTCTATAAGTTTCCCTCTGTTTTTTGTTGCTAATAAAATTTTCTTTCTGATAGCCATTTTAAACTCCTGATTCAAAAACCTGCAAAATTCCAAATTTATTCTCTTAAATTTAGTCTATTCCTTTATTATTTTTCGGGCAAAAATGGACAGAGCCAAAGCAGAATCACACCTTCTCAATTATTTCGGGCTAAATTCTTTTTACGATACTCAATGGATGGTTATTGAGAGGCTCTTTCGTGGAGAAAGGGTACTCCTGATTGAAAAAACAGGCTTTGGAAAATCGCTTTGTTTTCAATTCCCGGCCACCGTGTTTGAAGGGACAACAATAGTTTTCTCCCCTAATTGCTCTAATGCGCGATCAGGTTCAGAAACTGCAGTCACTTGGGATTTCTGCAAGATGTTTAAACTCGAATCAGACTCCGGAAGAAAATAGAGACATCCTTGAGGATGTGGAAAATAATCGTGTAAAGATATTATATATCGCTCCCGAAAGGATGGACAATTTAGATTGGATCGAGACCGCAAGAAAAATTAACATTTCGATGGTTGTAATTGATGAAGCACATTGTATTTCAGTTTGGGGACACGACTTCAGGCCATCTTTTAAAAGAATTTTGAATCTTGTTAAATTGTTGCCTCAAAATTTTCCGGTACTTGCCACCACAGCAACAGCAACAAAACGGGTTGAAGAAGATATTAAAATTCAAGTTGGCGGAAATATTTCATCTATCAGGGGAAATCTGTTACGAAACAACCTCTCTCTTTATGTGATTAAAACGGAATCAGAAGATGCAAAAATGCTTTGGCTGGCGGAAAATCTAAATAAAATAAACGGGACAGGTTTAATCTACACCGGTACACAGGTTGATACTCTCATCTATTCAAAATGGTTAAATTATGTCGGAATAAATTCAGCGGCATATAACGGTGGTATGGACAAAGAAACCAGAGTCAACGTTGAAAAAGCATTGATTAACAACGGATATAAATGTATTGTCTCAACCAACGCTCTTGGAATGGGAATCGACAAACCTGATATTAGATTTATTATTCATACCCAGATTCCGGTTTCACCAATCCACTATTATCAGGAAATTGGAAGAGCAGGAAGGGATGGAGCAAAAACGTTGATACTTCTCTTTTTTAATCCGGCGGAAGACCTTTCACTTCCCCGAAGGTTTATAGAAACCTCCAAACCACCCATGGAAAAATATGAAAAGGTGATTGAGATTCTAAAAAAAGAGAGCCTTGGGATATATGATATCGCAAGAAGACTTAACATTACTGTTACTCAGGTAAATGTTATTAAAGCCGATTTAATCGATCAGGGAATAATCAATGAAGTGATGGTTGATCGTCGGAAAAAATATGAATATCGTTTTGGTGCAGCGACTCTAAGCACCAAAACATTTGAACAACAACGCCGACAAAAATTGCTCGAATTTGATAAAATGATCAAATACCTCGACATCAAAGGTTGCAGAATGAACTATTTGTGTGAGTTCCTTGGCGATGAACCACAACAAAACTGTGGGAAATGTGACAACGACACCGGAATTTCCATCACTCCACCGATTTCAGAATTGGTAAAAAATAAACTTGTTGAGTTCAAGGAGAGCTTTTATCCGGTTCTTGAGGTTGAAACAACCAAAAGTAATTTAACAAACGGCGTTGCAGCTTCGTTTTACGGTTTCTCTAATGTTGGTGAAACTGTGCACAATTGTAAGTATGGTAAAGGTGGCGAATTCCCGGAATTTCTGGTGTCCCTCACCCTAAAAGCCTTTAAAAGTGTTTTTGGTGTTACAAAATTTGATCTTATTATGTTTGTCCCTTCAACTATGTCGGGCGATCTGGTAAAAAATTTCTCGGTCAAAATCGGAAAAGCACTTAATACACCAGTCTCTGATGGAATAATTAAAACACGAACAACCGACGCCCAAAAATCATTCAAAACGGGACTTCTTAAAACTGATAATGTTAAAAACGCATTCACCCTTAAAAATGAAAAGGAAGTTGTCGGGAAATCAATACTTCTTATTGATGACATTTTTGACAGCGGAGCAACCATGAAAGAACTCGGAAGGATGCTAACACAACACGGAGCAAAAGTTATTTCACCTATTGTAATTGCAAAAACGATTGGACATGATTCATGAAATTCGAAAACGAACTACCTTACTGGCTTGCTTTCACCCATTTCCTTCCACGATGGGGAAATGAAAAAATAAACAAACTTCTTGTTAACATACTCCATACAAATAAAATCTCGTTGTCAGATTTTTATGAATTGGATGATTCACAAATTGCCGGTTTATTCCTTTTGAATGAAAAAGAGATTGAAACGATACGCACCGCTGGAAAAGAGCTGCCAAATCTCGCTTTTTTGGTTGAAGATATTCTTTCTCAAGGCTTTGAAATAATAACTTTGAACTCTCCTGACTATTCAAAAATCCTTAAAAATAATATGAAAGTGAGTCTTTCCCCTCCCCTTCTCTATATCAAAGGTGACAAACAGATGCTTCAGGAAAGATCAATTGCGGTGGTCGGTTCAAGGGATGCATCAGAAATTTCCTTCAACTTTACGGATAATGTCTGCCTCAACGCTACCAAAGAGTTTAGAGTGGTTGTTAGCGGTTTTGCAAAAGGGGTGGATCAGCGTGCTCTCGAAAGTACTCTCAAGGTGAAAGGGCGAAGTATTATAGTCCTACCGCAGGGAATCATGACATTTGGCACAGGCATAAAAAAATATTATCCTCAAATTGTTGAAGGTGATGTGTTAGTGGTAAGTACTTTTTTCCCAAAAGCACCATGGAGTGTCGGGTTGGCGATGGCAAGAAATCCGGTAATATATGGACTCGCAGAGAATATCTTTGTGGCACAATCCTCAAACAAAGGGGGTACATGGGAGGGAGTTCACGATGGATTAAAAAGAGGAAGGAAAATATTTGTGAGGGTATCGCAACCCGGTGAAAATATCGCCAACAATGAGTTCTTCACCAAAGGTGCCATACCTGTGGATGTGAATGGAAACGAAACAAATCTGCCCGAAGGAATCACAACTCCCGAACGCAAAAATCCATCGTTGGAGACTCCTTCACTTTTTGGGGAGGAGTGATCTATTTTTTATTGAGAAATGGTGTTGCTCTCTTCAATTTTTCGGTGTAGGATTTTGAATGAAAAAACTGACTACTTAAACTATTTGCGTCACTCAATCCCAAGAATTAATAAAGGAACCGGTGGGTTACTCCTTCCATGACGAAGTACATTATAAACTTCTCCTTCATAATAAGCTACCCCACTGCTCATTTGGGACTGCATTTTTTTTGTAGGAAGGATTTCAATTCCGAGATTAATCAGACCACCTGAATAAAACAACAAATGTTTCACAAACAGGTCAAAAGCAACAAATGCATACTTTCCAAACTGTACCTCAACTGCGATTTCATCTTTCACAAAATCAGTTTGTTTATAGGAATGGATCGGTAAGGTTTCACCGGATTCAATCAAATAGGCTTCCTGTTTATCATAAGGGAGTTCCAACAGTTTTGGAATTTTTTTTCTGTCGGTGGAAATGTAATATTGATACCTTTTTTCATTCCATCCCAATTTCACAAATTTCTTTTTAAAAGCTTCGTTTAATTCGGCCGGACTAAAAAGCATCTTCCCTGGCATGGTTTTTTCTTTACTGATCTTGGTCAGAAATGAATCAACTTCAATGGATTCAATTATCTCAATAATCTCGTCATAATTGGATTTATGGTGAACGATGAGATATTCTTCGCCATTTAAATGTGAATATTTTTGAGCAATTTTCATTGTATTCCTCCTCGCTCCTTGCCACCAAAAAGCGCCCACTCAGGTGGGATATTTGAGATTTTATCATGCCTGAGGAATGAATTGGTTTTTAGGTCTCACTTTAGATTAACATCCATCCCCCTGGCTTCACATAAGTTTTCTCCGGATGATTGGATTTTACATTTGGGATATCCCATAAAAGGTTTTGCCAGTCCTCAACAATTATTTCCCATATATCACTTGGATTTTTCCCCATGGGGTTTCCTGAAGGCAGTCCTTTATTGCCTAAAGTGCCGTCCATTCCACCACCATTAAAGATATAGTTATCTGATTTAGTGAACCAAGTTCGTCTCATATCTCCCCTGAACCTTTTGAGCAGAAACCATGACCAAAATGCCATAAATCCTTACAGTCGCCCTGCTTGAATCTGGTAATTGATATCCAAGGAAATTTTCCCTTTATCCAAATTCCCAACTTGCCAGCAAATACTTCCTTGGGAGAAAGACTGACGGCCTCTTCGAAACCGCTGTTTAACTTCAAGATTTGCCAACATGGCGAGAGGTAATTATTAAGCAAATTTTCCGCGCCGAAACAACAATCCTATTTTCAATCGAAATTTTAATCCCATATTCAAAAGGGCTTCACCTGACTGTTTTCCAACGATTCATCGTTCATTTATGTAAAATTTTTAAGTGATTTTAAATAATCCATTGAGGCAATATAATAAAATCTGAAGCAATTATGGAGACAATTGAAGAGAACAAACCTGAATAAAATTCTCACCCAAAGATTTGTTACCTAAATACTGATGTGCTTCGTTATTTATTTCCCACTACAAGAAAATTCCTAATTTTAACCACTCAACTACAACCTTTTTTTGAACCGCGAGGTCTAACCAATTAAGTAAACGGAAAATATGGCTCAAGACGGTTACAATCTCATAAAAGAGGCTCAAGCTGGCAACAAAGATGCCTTCGAAGTCCTCGTTAAAAAGTATGACAGAAAAGTCCTTACTCTGGCTTTGCGTTACACCCGCTCTGAAGAAGATGCTAAAGATATATATCAAGAAGTCTTCATCAGGGTTTACAGGAGTCTGCCAAAGTTTGAGTTCAAGAGTGAGTTTTCAACATGGCTTTTTAGAATAGCAACAAATGTTTGCCTTACCCATGTCGAAAGAACAGGTAAACATCAAACAGTTGATGCACTTGAAAGCATCAATCCTGATGACGAGGAGAGTGCTCCGGCGTTACAGATCGTTAGCAATGATCTGAATCCCGAACAAAACTTGCGGAATATGGAGCTTAAAGCAGGAATTCAAAAAGCCGTGGAACAGCTCACAGGTAAACAAAAACTTGTTTTTACAATGAAACACTTTGAAGGTTACAAACTCAGAGAGATTGCGGATATCACCGGACTTAACGAAGGAACGGTGAAACGCTACCTTTTTGATGCAACAATTAAAATGAAAAATGCCCTTCGGCATTTCTACAATTAGGTTATGATTATGGAACATAAAGATTTTACTGAAGATATTATTCTGCTGATTAGTGGCGAACTTACAGATTCTGATGCACAGAAACTGAGAAAACACATCGATAATTGTGATATCTGCAAGTCTGAATATGAGTTACAAACTCAGTTGCTTTCCGATATCAATGATGACATGCCTCAGTTTAATGTGGAAAAGTTGTTGGTTGACTCAAGAAGAGAACTAAGACAAACTTTGTATGCCATGGATGACAAAAAGAGCTTTGTTGACAAAATCAAAGATTTTTTTGGTCTCAGGTGGACAGTACCTGCCCTGACAGGGTCTTTTGGAATAGCAGCCGGTCTCCTGGTCGGGATTTTATTTTTCAGTCAAAAACATTCGGTAATTGATCCATTATTCACCCCCGTTTCAGATAATAAAGATGCACAACCGCGCATAACCAATGTAAGATTTGACGATAAAGACGCCAAAGACGGAAATATCACTTTTACATTTGATGCTACAAAAAGAGTAACAATTTCCGGTTCTCCCGAAGATCCTGAAATTCAAAAGCTATTAACCTACTCAATTCTGAATGAAAAAAACCCCGGGACAAGACTGAATTCAATAAATCTTGTCAGCAATAACTATACTAAAAATGAATTAACGGGAATCAAAGAAGCACTTGTATCAGCCGCAAGTAACGACGAAAATCCCGGTGTGAGGCTTCAGGCTCTAAAAACTCTGGCATCACTCCCGTTTGATGATGAGATTAAAAAAACATATCTCCATGTACTTGTAAACGACAAAGTTCCGGGTAACCGCATAGAAGCAATAAACTCATTGGTAAAAGCCATTGAATCAGGATTCAAAGCCGACGATGAGATACTCTCTGTCTTTAAGAACCAACTTGAGCAAGAAGAAAATCCGTACATAAAGATTAGAGCAAAAACCATTTTAGATTCAAAGGAACTTTAAAAATGCGAACGATAATTTTATTAGTAATATTAATCCTGAGTTCAATCACCATAACTTTTGGCGGTGACCTGGATTTTAAGGCAACATTTAATGTCACTCCGGGTGGTACTCTAAATCTGAATTCAGATTACGGCGAAGTGGTGGTGAAAGTCTGGAATAAAAATGAAGTATTAGTGCTCGGAGAAGGAGTTTCTGAAGAAGGAACCTCCAATTTTACCGCCGATCAGAGGGGAAATTCGGTATATATCGTTTTTACAAATTCTGTAAAATGGGGTGACTACATAAAATTTGTTATCACCGTACCTTCACACTTCAACTTGAATTTAAGCACCGCAGCCGGTGAAATAACAATTCTGGATCAAATCACCGGAAATCATGTGTTATTTACTGCAGGTGGAGATATCAGAGGAAAAAATATTAACGGAGGTATGAACGCTTCAACTTCAGGCGGAGATATCGTTTTTGGAAATGTTCTTGGAGAGTGTACACTCAAAACTGCCGGAGGCGACATCCAGGTTAAAGATGTAAAAGGAAAAGCAAACTTTTTAACTTCAGGAGGAAACATTGTTTGTGGAAATTTTGCTGAAAGTGCCACTCTGGGAACGGCCGGTGGTGATATCCTGGTGCGGAATGTGGCCGGTGGTGCAAATTTCAAAACTGCAGGCGGCAACATAAAGGTGGCATCTCTGCAAGGCAGCAGCGTCTTAACAACAGCCGGTGGGTCTCTCATGGTTGATGCGGCAATCGGGAAAATTAATGCAAAGACTTCAGCGGGAGAAGTATTAATTGGCCTCGTTCACTCTGATGCAATAATTAAAACATCAGCCGGGGAGGTGGAAATTGGAGTTGCTGCAACGAATACAGGAAAAATCAACATCCAAAATTCTTCAGGAGACGTGGAAATTAGAATCCCTCCAACGTTAAAATCAACGATAAAGGGAACAGTTACTTCCTTCGATTGGGGTGACCTGGTGGGTGACGAAATTAAGAGTGACTACCTGGTTGCTTCGAAAAAGTCGGGTGGCAAAGTAAACTTTTCATGTGTGCTCAATGGTGGTGGTGGAATAATTGATATAAATGTCAGCATGGGTGAACTCAGGATTAAAAAGTATTAAAATAGTGCAATCGTGTGACCTTCGATCGGGAAAAACATGTCTGTTTTTTGATTTAAAGCTCTAACAGGATTTTATGATAGCTATCGCCTGATCAAGTTCACCGGTTGTATTATAAAAATGGTGAGAGAGGCGGACATACCCTTCCCTCAGTGAGGTACTGATCTTTTCTTCTGTGAGTCTTTTATAAATCAATTTTGATTTAGGCGACTTAAAACTGATGATTCCCGAAAGGTTTGTGATTTTGTATTTTCCACAAACCGGTTTTATCCCAATCTGATGAAATTGTTCGATCGTATAAATGGTGTGTTCGATAATCCGATTTTCAATTTTTGACGGTCCATAAGTCAACAACATGTTAAGGGCACCAATCAAAGCATTTACCCCGATTATATTGATTGTTCCGTTCTGCAAAGAATCTGCTGAGTTGTTATGGTCGAGATTGTAGTCAAGTAGAGATGAATGCATTCCGAATGTTGACCAGTGATTAAATTTTAGAGTGATGTTGCGCTGTAGTTCCGGCGTTATATATATAAAAGCAAGTCCCATCAATCCAAATAACCATTTTTGAGTACCACATGAGAGGAAGTCAATCTTACTATCCTCAAGGTCTATTTGAAGTGCTCCAACTGCCTGGCTGGCATCTACTGAAAAAATAATGCCATTTTGTGAAGTATATTCCCCTATCGTTTTGAGATTTGTTCTGTACCCGTTAAGGTAGTGGACAGCATTTAAATGCACAAGTTTTGTTTTTGGTGTTATTGCTGCAATGATATTATTCGTACTGGAGACTGTTTTGGTTGAGGGGAGAAAATCAATCTCCACTCCGTAATGTCTAAGATTAAGCAGTGGCATAATATCCGATGGGAGTTCAACATGGTCGATCAGAATACGATCACCGGGTTGCCATGTAATCCCCTGAGCAAGTATGTTAAGGGCTGTTGCTGTAGCTTCAAAAAAAGCGAACCTCTCCGGTTGAGCATTTAATAATATACCAAGTTTTGCCTTCGCTTCATGGGTATCCGCTGCCCATTGGTTCATATCGTCAATACTGGTTTGACTACGCCTTGTCAGGAACAGGTTTGCATGATCGATTACCGGTTGGGGCAGTGGTGAGAGAGCAGCATGGTTGAGATAGATTTTCCCAAGATTGAGGTAAGGAAACAGTTCACGGATTTCTTCTATACTCATTGCTTAACTCTTTTGGTTCTCTAAATTGAATAAAATTGTCATCAAAATTAATTTTTTATTTACTGAGAAACAAATTTTTGCTCATCAGAAAAAAATAGTAGCAAAAAAGTAAAGTGACATTTTAGCAGGAGAATAACCAAATCCAAGAAGTAAAAAATAAAAGCAGACGATTTTGTTGGAGGAAGTTGCCGTTTTTCCTGACGGATGATTTCCGCTCGTTGAATTTCAAAGAGAATCAGGGCAATTGGATTAGTTTTTTGCTCAATATGATCCTAAAGCTTTTGCCAATTTCAGAAATATGATGCTAATGAACTCAAGTCTCTCATGCCACTAAAGTTTCTCAAGTTCTACTTTAAAAACATCATTTTTTCGGTTTTTACGAATAATGGGATCAAATTTTTGTCTCTGACCAACAAATTGTAAAAATATACTCCAGATGCAATGTCTTTTAATGTTCCGATTGTTGCCGGAGAAAATTCCCTTTCATACTCTCCTGCAGGAAGCCATCCGTTTTGAAGCATTGTAACTAATTCTCCATTTACATCATATA
>JADJIA010000010.1 GCA_016707285.1 Ignavibacteriales bacterium | reverse complement strand
CTCAAAAAGTAATCTTGCGGCGTCCATCTCCCTATTGGCTTGCAGTTTCAATCCTTGTTATTGTGGATATAGCTCAAAAAGTGTTCTTTGTGTCTGTGTTGGTCTGTTAAGTTGCAGTTTCAATCCTTGTTATTGTGGATATAGCTCAAAAAGAAAAGCTCTTGAGACATTAAATCTTTGTAGCTTGGTTTCAACCTTGCTATTGTGGATATAGCTCAAAAAGAGTCTCTGGGGCCAAGGTTCAACGTTGTTTGTCAAAGATAGTTTCAACTCCTTTGTTATTGTGGATATGGCTCAAAAAGTTAGATCAGGTGACAAACCTGGAAGAAGCTGAAAGGTAGTTTCAACCTTGTTATTGTGGATATAGCTCAAAAAGTCTGTCTGCGTTAAGGTTTTGAATTCAAGGAAAATTCTGGGTTTCAACTCCTTGTTATTGTGGATATAGCTCCAAAAGCTTGCGAAAGTAATTTGAAACATCTTCATGTAGTGTTTCAATCCTTGTTATTGTGGATATAGCTCAAAAAGTCACCAGCTTGAACATGGGCCGGTTTATTCTGATATATGTTTCAATCCCTTGTTATTGTGGATATAGCTCAAAAAGCTTGGAAAGGTAGGTCTTGTAGTTGGTGGTAAGTGAGAAGACATGTTTAAACTTCCTTGTTATTGTGGATATAGCTCGAAAGCGTCACCGGTTATTTCTAAATGGAGTATTTTCGGAAAAAATGAAGTTTCAATCCTTGTTATTGTGGATATAGCTCAAAAAGTTATTTGGTTTAAACGAGGCGGTGGAATGGGTTCTTGTTTCAATCCTTGTTATTGTGGATATAGCTCAAAAAGAACACCCGAGCAGCTTAATTGGGGATAATGCACTTACGTTTCAATCCTTGTTATTGTGGATATAGCTCAAAAAGTATTTCAGATCTACTGAGAACAAATTGTATCCATTCTGTGGTTTCAATCTCTTGTTATTGTGGATATAGCCCAAAAGCAACCTTCAGGAACACAGCTCAAAACAGTTTTTCGGGTTTCAATCCTTGTTATTGTGATATAGCTCAAAAAGTTTGGCGACTTTTGGTTTGTCCTTTACTTTGTTTCAATCCTTGTTATTGTGGATATAGCTCAAAAAGTACCAAAACAGCCAAGTATATCTACACCGCTTAATGTTTCAATCCTTGTTATTGTGGATATAGCTCAAAAAGTTTTACATCTTGTACAATCTGCCCTTTAATCTGTTTCAATCCTTGTTATTGTGGATATAGCTCAAAAGGATTAAGAAAAACTTGCTCTGAATTTACTTTCTGTTTCAACTTTGTTATTGTGGATATAGCTCAAAAAGCTTTGGTATTCATAAAAATGCAGACTTGAGTGTATAAATCCATGTTTCCATGTCTCTTGTTATTGTGGATATAGCTCAAAAGAACTTATGTTTTCATATGATTAGCATAGTCAAGTTTTCAATCCTTGTTATTGTGGATATAGCTCAAAAAGTTTGGAATATTTGAGAAGTGAATAGCTAAAAGAACGTGTTTCAACTTCTTGTTATTGTGGATATAGCTCAAAAAGATTGTCTTACCTGAAGTACTTGTATCATGCCTTGCGGTTTCAATCCTTGTTATTGTGGATATAGCTCAAAAAGCATAGGGGCTCCGAGAGAGAAAAGACAAAGACGAGTTTCAATCCTTGTTATTGTGGATATAGCTCAAAAAGAGACACAATTCACCAAGGTCGGCTTAAGTTCTGTTTCAATCCTTGTTATTGTGGATATAGCTCAAAAGTGAGAGTCCCAACGATGAAAATCTTGATATGGGATGTTTCAATCCTTGTTATTGTGGATATAGCTCAAAAAGTCCGATTGTTTGTTTAATAGACCTAATAGACTTTCGAGTTTCAATCCTTGTTATTGTGGATATAGCTCAAAAGTAACATCTTATACATCCAACATTAGAGGACGTAATTTATGTTTCAACCTTGTTATTGTGGATATAGCTCAAAAAGTATTATTTATGCAGAAACAGATTGAGTACCTTTCAGGTTTCAATCCTTGTTATTGTGATATAGCTCAAAAAGTAGAGCACTTATTCCATAACTCGCCCCCGTTTACTACAGTTTCAACTTGTTATTGTGATATAGCTCAAAAAGCCAGATTCCATTTATCTGCCCAGGCAAATCTGATCGTTTCAATCCTTGTTATTGTGATATAGCTCAAAAAGGATTATAAAAGCAGTCCACGAACTTATTATCGTTGGAAGTTTCAACTTGTTATTGTGGATATAGCTCAAAAAACTCTCCCAAGCCCAACCAGACAGGATAATGGTTTCAATCCTTGTTATTGTGGATATAGCTCAAAAAGAGTCGATTTTTTAACCCCTTAAAACTAATGAATTTAGCAGAATTAATCACTATCAAAAACTCGATAACAACTCTATGATATTGGTTAAAATTGATGATTTTTTAAATGTTTCCGTAACCAAAAAATGTTGTAACTTTATGTATTGTTTATGGTTAACAGGAGGTAGTTCGAAAAATTTAATAATTTTGACTGCGGAAGACACTAAATATGGTACAAAACTATTTTACACAGATGTTTGAATAGGTGCAAAGATTACATTTTTTAATGTTCGCTTTTGTGTCCGGCAGAATTCCCGTTTCAACTAATTCCAGTATTTCACCTGCCGTTTTTTCAACTTTTTCAAGATCAACCGAGGTTACGGGGATTTCCACAAGTTTGTTTTTTGATCTTGTATAAACAAGATAACCTCTGTTAACATCCCTGCCTGTATTTTCTTTGATTAAAAGCGAATAACAATATATTTGTGTGAGATATGTGTCATAAATCTCGCCTTTAAATTCCGCAAATTTGTAACCCAAAGCTGCGGCTGTGCCATCTTAAGAAACAAAACTTCATCGACGATCCCTCTAATCACATTACCAGCGAGAAATACATCAAGAAATTTTTCAGTTACACCAATCTTTTCTCAGATATTCTTTGTTCCGTTCAAGTTTTTCATCATGGATATTTCTCCCTTTTAGCACCTTGGAATACTTTTCTTCAAATTGTGGAATTTTTAGAACATGTTCAAAATAAGTGTACCTTGGGCAGTAGAGATATTCAATAATAACCGATGGAGTGATACTAAACATGGCTAAAGCAGCATATTTTTTACACCTCCGGAGACATACTTTTTGTCGAATGCCTGTCCCAGGAGGATTGTTTGACTAAATTCATTTCTGTTCATGGGGAAGATATAGACCTTGTCGGTATCTGCATCAATCAAATCTTCAAGAACAACTCTTAAAGCATCTTTTTCACTTTCTTCAATATCTCCGACAAAACAGGAATATTGCACTCGATTTAATCCTGCTCTTAAGCAAGCCTTGGCGGATTTTGTTCTTGCCTTATCACTTTCGATATCATAAAGTACCCAACAAATCATATTTCCTCCGAAAATTTGATGAAAAAGATGTTTAAATTCAGCATAATCAAAATTTTCTTTTAATAATTTTGCTGCAAACGCATGAGCTTCAAGTCGAATGATATTGTCAAGGGTTTGATTTTTGTTTTTATGCTTAAATTTGGTTTCTGAAAATGTTTTGGTCAATTCTTCAATCAGAAGTGCTTTACCTTCTTTATTCAATTGGATTCCGTTTAAGACAGGATCCGCATGTTTTTTAGCAACTTTTTTTTGAGAGAACAGCTTAAATACTGTTTCCTCACAGAATGCTCTATAAGGTTCAACAAAATCATATACCATGCTTAACATATTATAATCATCTCTATGTAAAAAACCCAAATAGGGATCAATGCCTGCGATGATGAGTGCTTTCTCAATTTTGCCGTAAAGAACACCATAACTGTAGTTTAAAAAAGCATTAAAATGATCTTTAGCGGGGCGAAAGCTCCTTCCCTCAAATTTGAATTCAGCCGGAATAAGCTCGGAGAGGAGTTGAAAATATAACCTGCCTTGTGTTCCCTCTATTCCTCTTAAATCATCAGCAACATCCGCTGTTTTTTCAGCACTGATCATGGAGAATTTTTCCAGATGAAAATCCATTTGGTTTAGACAGGTTTCAATAATCTTTTTACTTTCCGGACGATGTTTCTTCAGTTTTGTTATAAAGTCGATTCTATTCTGAATTTTGGTGGTTAACCAGGATTTAACAAAGTATAAACCAGTTTCAGTTACTGATGCAAATAATTGTGCTTTCCTGATTTTTGTAGTTGAACCCAAACCTGAAAACCAGACTCTCCCAACAGGGTCGTTAAACCTGTCGAGGAAGATAATGTCAATGTTGTTTTTAAGTGCCAATTCCACAGCAGAACCTGATAACGATGCCCCTTGATTAAGTGAAAGTGTCGTTATTTTTTTTGGTGAAAAGAGCCTTTTTATTTCTTTTTCACCACTCCTTATCACAATTTCAAACATGGCATCTTTAACATGGATAAAAGCTCCATAAGAGTCAATTGTCAAGTACATTTTCAATTCCTTTTTCTTTGATTGTACCAAAGCCCCTGGAAACGGCTTTCCCGATTCCGATTAAAGAAGGAAGCAGAACATTTGTGGTAAATTCTCCTTTAAAAACAAGCATCCTGTTTTCCTTAAAGTTTGAATGGTCACCTCTTACATCAACAATTGCCATAATTTTTTGTTCTTCATGGTGTCCAAGAGATTTAAACAGGCTCAATAAGTTCCCGATAAGGATCTTTTAAGAAAATCATTTCGTTCAAGATTATGACTCATATCTTTATATTTGGTGAAGTTCTCCTCGTTAAGCGCCATCCAATTAGTTGTGAAGAAATAAGTGTGGAGTTCATCATCAACACCAATGTATTTGCAATCGGAACCTATGAATTTTTCAGTTATTGGAAAAGTTTCGCCTTCAATTACAATTTCCCGGATTTCAAAAAAAAGTTTGCGAAGAAGAGTTGCGCCCTCGTCAATCGCAACAATAAAGGGTTCACCGTCAATTATTTTGTATTGCACAAGCGGGTATTTGTACCTGAGAGTGCCATCTTCAAAATGATTGTGTAACAACGGAGACCTTTCTATAAAAAGATTACCAAAATATCCACGAAGTTTAACAGCATCTCTCACTTTTAAGTGGATGCCGGGACAATGAAACACACAATAATCTATTTTTTTCATAATACGGCTGAAGCCTTTTTTTGGAAACCTGTATTAAGTTTAAAATCTGTTGGAGAATATTGGTAGAATTCATCTTCCAACTCCGGATCCCAAAGATAGAATCCAAATTCAGGTTCTTTATTGAAGATGTTAATTCTCTCCTTTTCCTTTACAGGAACATTTATTACAAACTCGTAAAACACTGCTTTAATGAAACCAAATTCTTTCTTCTTTTCATAGGATGGGATATCTTTACAACTGATTGATTTATAAGTTTGCCAGATTTTTCGAGCATTTTTATTGAGAAACAAAAAGACTGAAACCATATCTTTGTTTTCACTTATGAGGCTGAATTCACCAATATCTTTAAAGTTGAGTTTTTCAACAGCATCAAGAACGGGACATTCGAGGTTATCAGAAAATCCTTTTAAACTCTTAAAATATTCGCCAATAAGATTAAGAAAATGTTGCTCTTCAAGTCCTGCTTCCGGAACAAGTGCTGAAAGAATATTTTTGGAGACATTTATCAATTCGGTACCATAAATCAGTGAACTTTTATCAAGATTTTTTGAGAACTGAAAAATAATTACCGGAGCAGGTGAACTTTCTTTACCGTACCTGTTAGCTCTTCCTGCGGATTGAAGTATGGAATCAACAGGAGCAACTTCTCTGAAAACCGCATCAAATGAAATATCCACACCGGCTTCTATCAATTGAGTGCTAACAAGAATTTTCCGTTTTTTACTTTTATTGTTTTTGATTTTTTGTTCGATAATAATTTTTCTCTCAAAAGGTGAGATTGATGATGAGAGATAATATAACTCATCATCCGGGAAAGTTGTTGTAATTAGCTTAAACAGCTCCATACTATTGGGTCTGGTATTCAGAATAACAAGAATGTTTTTGTTGGGATTATTTTGATCAAACAAAATAATCTCCTCCAACAATTCATCAATCGTATCAATGGGCTGATCAAGACGCTGAAACAGTTTTGTTCTGTTGAAGATTTTGAAGTAATCATCATATTCCGGTACAAGTTCATCAATTTCTTCTCCGGGGGTAAAAATCAACGGTTGAGTTGCCGTCAGAAGAATAAAATAGACATCATAAACACTTGAAAAAACTTTTAGAGTGTTATTGATTAATCTCCAATATTTGTAGGGAATATTTTGAACTTCATCAAGAATAATTATTGAATGGGCAAGATTTGGAAGTTTCAGAAGTCTTGACTTTGAATTGGTGATCAAAGATTCAAACAACTGCACAAAAGTTGTTACAACAACATTGGAATCCCATGTCTCGATCATAAATTCACTCTGATTTACATCTAGAGTATCATCTCCCGATTTATAAACAGGTTCGGAAAGATGATGATGTTTCAATAAAACATCAGACCTGGTGGTTTCGAAGATGTCACTGTAAATTGTATATGTCTGGTCGATTATGGATGTGAATGGAATCGTAAAAACGAGTTTATATTGATCACCCAATTTTTCTTTATCGCCAGTGCTGCCTTAAGAGAGGTGAGAGTTTTTCCCAATCCTGTTGGAAGGGTTATCGAATAAATTCTTTTATTGACATCAAATATTTTGCTGAGTTGATCGAGAACACCAAAATAGGCTTTTTCTTTGTATGAATTTATGCCGTGACCGGGATGAACAAAACCCATCTTTTTTCTATAATTCTCAACTACATTATCCGGTAATCCGGCAAGGAAAAATTCTTTTTCTCCAATTATAACATCTCTTTTGTCAGAGTATAAAAGAGTGGAATAAATCGTTAAAACCAGAAAATAGTATTCAAGTTTTTATTTGATTCAAGTTTATTGAATTTTGGTTTTGAAACGCTATCCTAATTGAGGCGGTAAACCTTTAATGTCAAAGTCTTGAATCAAAGTTGGAAGAGAAATCTCCCATCCTGTAGTTTCATTCACCAACTGTGAAATCAATTTGAGATCATTTTGGTTGAGCGACTGTAATTGTTTGGTTAAGACTTCTTTCTCTCTTTGCTTGTCTAATACATAATTTTCGTCTCCAATATTTTCAAGATTTCCATGATGGCGTTTGACTGAAAGGAAAGTGATCAAAGGGAGATAAAACCTCAGCACCGGGTCTTGAACACTGTTTTTTATCATTTCTGATAACAAACTTCTCGTTACAATTGCAGAGAGTTTTGCATGTGCTTTTAAATCGTTATCAAAAGGTTCGTCTGTCAGCAGGTAATTTTGGAAAAATGTTGTGGCTTTTCCGAGATCGTGAAGAGCAGCAGCGAGTGCCACTGCCCTCCTTAGAAGATCACTTTCGATTATTGTGAATTTTGCATCCACTCTGTCGATGGCGCCGATCGCATTACATGCAACCCTTTTAAGGTGATTGCCCAGCCTCTCATTGGGATGAGAGAAGCTTTCGGTGTCATAGGAAGAGGATGTTGCCATAATTTTCTATTTCATGATATGTTTCTGTTTCAACTTTTACCGGTTTACCGGATACTTCAAAAACCACCTCCGCATACTCATCAGTCTTTCGGTTTTTTGGTAATCCTGTTTTTCCCATTTTGGCATTGAGGGGATCAAGCAGGTCGAGAGACATTTCTATCGGCATAATCGCTGAAGAATATTTTAAGTCAGGATCTATTTCAATCTTTGTCCCAGTGCATTTTTTTAGATTTACAGCGGAAATAATTTCAACAAATCCACTCGATTTTTTCTCCTTACTCTCCACCTCATCAACAAAAGCAAGGTCAGCAGTCAACTGTGCCAACCCAAGGTAGGGCTGGAAGAAAAACCGTTTCTCTTGAACTCGTGACTTAATGTCGTTATATATCGATGGGTCCTCATGTGTGAAAAATACCCGATAATGGGGTTGAGCCACAAACTCAAACTTAACCTGGGTACGGCTTTTTATTCTGTTCATTCCTTCTTTGGTATTGATCAGATTAAAAGCGTACCCCTGTTTTGTAAGTTTGTTTTTTGCCTGGATCGCTATTTCGGCTTTCTCCCGGAGAAAATATTCATAAAATTCCTCCCTTCCGAATCCGACAATTGCCCCCAACAATCCGGCAACCGCAGTTCTCGTTGGAATCAAATAGGTAAGTGGAGAACTTGTAGTGTTGAATTTCCGGAAATGAGCAAACTCACCGGTTACGTCAAAAATAAGAGTTTTCATTTTAGGCTCCGTTAAGCCAACAAACTATCAACCGACGATAAAACACCAGACGCAAATTTTACCGTTTCACCATTATTAACGAGTTTGAGTTCATCGGCAACTACAACATACAATGACTCGATTTTATCAGATACTTTTTTTAATGATTCAAACAATCCCGTCACATCAACTGAATAATCGTTCACAGATCTGATTGCCTCTTCATTCATTTCAGAGACTAATTTTAATTTTTGTCTCATTCCACCGAGGTAATAAGAATCACTAAATGTAACTGCAAGAAGAAGAAGCGGGCGTTGTCCAAATTTGGATCTTGAAATAAGGTTTTTTGTACCTTCCCAAATGCCTTTAAGCAGAAGTTGTAAATCCTCTTCTGTCATTTTGGATTTTTCAGCGGCTTTATCATTTACAATACCGTTAAATCCTATGATTGCATAAGGAAGTTTATATTCTGTACGGAAGGTTGCCTGACTTTTCTTATCGGCTGCGGCAAAAGCGCCTGTTCCCTTGTTCGGTAACGATCTCAACTTTGTTTAATGATCTACCCATTTGAAATTGAACAGGGCCTGTAAGAGTGATTGAGTCTTTTTTTAAAGGTATTACACCACCAAACACCCTGATATCTATACAGGTATCCAGAATTGTTTCTTCATCCGATTTGAAGTTATCGGCTCTTCTTTTGCCATCCTGTACATATTTCTTCTGAGGGTCTTTGTCGTCATTGTACATCAATTCCCGAACAAATATGTCTTTGCCTTCTTTGCCATTAAATCCTCATAATCAAACCAATAATCACGAACAGTCCTTTTAAGTCTGACATCCGAAACTAGTGCTGTGCCTGTTTCAGCATCAAATCTTGGCCTGTTTTCATTCATTGGATCGCCATTTGGGTTGGCATTTTCGATGTCATATAAAAATAGGATTTCTGTTTTTTTATTGATTGTACTACTCATGGTCTTCTCCTGTTTGAGTTAAAGTTTTAAATACAAATTGTGATTCCATTCCTGTGACAAAATAGAATGATATCTCTGCAGTTGAAGCCTTTTTTATTGCGGGCATCTCTAAATTAAAATATTCTGTCATAAATTTCCGAAGCGTACCATAAGCATAGTTACCTTGATATTGTTGTAATTTAGCAAGAGCTTCAACATATACGGTTTCTACATCTTTGGCAGATAAATGAAAGCCTTTCAATTTTTTCTCGAAAGGAGTGTTTTTTAAATTTGCCTGTTGAATGTTCATAACCATTTGAACAAGAACACCCAGACAAAAAATACCGACTTTATATTTTTGATCAAAAAACTCCGGATTATCTTTGACAAAGGTTTGAAGTTTTTCTAAATCAAATTTACCTTCTTTTTTTACCGACTCATTTTCTGAATCCATGATTACCTCATAATTTAGTGGTTCTATACTTATCAATTTGAGATAAGCTAAATAATTGATTACTGATATTGCATCTATAATTGTTTTTCTTAATGATTGATACCCGCTCCCTTCCAGTTTTTTACGGTAATTTTCTCTATAATATTCGATGAAGTTGTTATATAAAGTTGCCTTATCTATTGTATTCCCATCGAAAACCGACTGTATAATTGAATAGTCTTCCTTATCAAAAAATTGCAACAGTTTTCCAAACCTGAACTTTTGGGTAAAAATCTCCTTTTTTTCTTTTTTTGTGCCTGTTTCTTTTTCGTATTTTGTTTCTTCAAACCTCAGATGATTTAAGAAGGTCGGGTGATTATCCACTGCCTCTCTTGCCTCAACAAAAATTTTGTTAAAGCGTGAAGGAAATACTTCTTCTATGTGACTTTTGAGCCGTATGGCACCAGTGGTAAGATTTTTTGTAAAGAATATCAAATCGAGATTAAAATAGTTTTTTTGTTCCGCACAAAAGTCATCAATTCATCTTCATAAGCTGATTGAGCGTTTCTTTCGCTATTTCTAAATTGTCGGAAGGCATCAAAAACCTCCAAATAACGGTCTTCATCATCAATTAAGAGTCGGGGGATTGCCATATAGGGTTTACCATAAAAGTAAAAGTTTAATTCTTCCTCAATCATACGAGCACCTAATAGAGCCCCTTCAGCACACTCATCACAAATGGGATAATTTTTCCAAGCGAGCTTTAAACTAAAGTAGTTTGAGATGTAACCTTTTTTGTCCACAGTATAATATTTAAAAGGAGAAGCAAATCCGTGAAGATGCTCCTTTTGGGTTAAACAGATCGAACAGATGTTGTTAAACCCCTCCGATACCACTCCCCCAAACTCACTTAAGCCTTGGGTTGCATCTTTTACTAAAGCAGTACGAAATATCTCAAAATCTGCCACAAAAAGACTGTCAGGTCCCTTTTGCACAATGATGCTTAGCCCGCACTTTTTCTTGGCTTCTTTATCCAAGGATTCGTATGTATCATAAAGTTTTTTGTTTATCTCAGAAACATTCTGCATCCATTCATTTTTAATCAGGATTAATATTTCTTTTTCGGGACTTTTAATCAATTCCCCAATTGAAATGGATTTTGTAAAAACATTGTTAAGAATTGTATCAACTTTTTTATTTCTGTAATTTACAGCATCATCAAATGCACCAAATTTTGTTGTAACGGTAATATCACCCCCATTGCTTGCGCCCTTTCTGTAAGCATACTTTTTATATGATCTTTCATCGTATGGTGAAACATCTATTTCGGTGAAGGAAACTGTTGTTTGATTTGCATTAATATTGATAGTAAATACCGGGGAGATGATTGTGTGGGGGGAACCTGGGAACATATTTTCGGCATAAAGCTCCCATTCTTCTGAAACCTGAAGCTCGTTTTTATAGATTTTGCCTAAAGCAACGACTGCTCTATCGTTCATATTTTTTCCATTCAAATAATATCATTGTATCAATTTCAAAACTGATTTTTTAATGTTGGTTAAGTTAAGAATTTTCCACGATAATTTATTGTCATTGAATGACAATTTTTAAATTTATTTGCTACAAACATATCACCCGCCGAGGCTGGTTAATTTGGATATAGTCAGAACATTTTTTTCTACGAACATATCACCCGTCCAGACGGGTTTTGGGGGTTGGGGATTGATCAGTTTCTACGAACATGCCAGAGACGGGTTTTCAACAAACCCGTATCATCCGGGTTCTATAAAAAATCCCTCTCAGCGAAACTCTGTCTAATCTGCGTGTATCTGCGGCCCCCCTTCTTCCGTGGAATCTGTGAAAATCCGTGGTTTCCGTGTAACTATTCCCCCTTTCATTTTGCAGACGGCAATCGGGACGATTACCTCTCCTCACTCTTGCGACATAAAGTCACTCAAGTACTCGAGTACTCAGGTTCTAAAGTTCTGAGGTTCTGAGGTTCCGGGGTTCTCAATTTGTCTAATATCCCATTAATGGTTAAATTTTGTGGTTGTTAATTAATCTTTACAATCAAGATCAATCCGGTTACCATGAAACTTTATTTTAATTCGATAAAACTGATAGTATTGTCTTTTGTTCTTTTTGGATCACAGTTGTTTGCCGGGGATGAAGTGCAACAGTTGGGAGATACAATCCATAATGTTTCCATTCAGATTTCCCCATTTGATGCCGAGTGTAAAATTAATGGTTCGGTTGTGATTCCGAATGAAATCGAGAAACTGCCGGCGGGCGATTACTCTGTTATTCTTAACAAAAACGGTTATAAATCGTATTCCAACAAGTTTAAGGTTTCAAATGATAACCGCCACTTCCTTTTTATTATGGAACCGGAAAAGATTACGGGGCTTTTGGTGAAAACCGATCCTCCCGGTGCTTCTGTTTATATTGATGGCGAATTAAAAGGGACAAGCGATGCGGGGTTTCTGCTTCCGATTAAAAAATACAGGGTTAAGGTTGAACTGGAAAAATACCTCCCTGTTGAACAGGAAATTGACGGAACTCAGCCTGCAAAGCTTTATACACTCAACCTGAAACTGCAAAAAAACACCGGATTTTTGAAGATTAATTCAAATATGAAAGACCTGATTGTAGAAATAGACGGGGAAGTGACAGATCAACAATCACAGTATGAACTTGTGTCGGGCAATCATTCAGTTAGAGTAACCGCAGCCAACTGCTCGGAATATTCAACTCAAGTTACCATTGCGAGAGGCAAAACCACTTCAATCAAGGCAAATCTTGAAAAACTGACGGGGGAAGTTATTCTTAATGTAATTCCTTCCGATGCATTAGTGATGATCGGCGTTGCAAATTATGAAAATGCCAGAAAATTTGAACTTGAGCCTGGAAGTTATAAGATGCATCTTTCATCCGATTTATATGATTCAAAAACCATTGATCTTGTTGTTCAAAAAGGGAAAACCAACAGATTAAATGTGCAGTTGGTAAAAAATGCCGGTTTTGTTTCTTTGATGAGGAGACCCGAAACTGCCAAAATTTTAATTGATGGAAAAGACTATGGGGCAACAGACAAAATTGAACTTCGTTCGGGCAGTTATCTGCTGAGGGCTGAGGTCGATTCCTCATATTATCCATTTGCGGAAAACATTACTGTTTCAAAAAACAAGACCACAAATTTGAAAGTTGATGTAAAAAGAAGGAAAGGTGTGTTTCTTTTTAACTCTATTCCTTTCAACACGAGAGTAAAACTCCTTCAAAATGGAGAGACCAAATTTGAATTTAAGGGAACAGGAATAATTGAAGAGCTTCCAATTGGGAGATATGTTGTGACAGTTGAATCGCCCGGACACAAAAGTGTAAGAAGTGAGATGGTGATTAAGGAGAACAAAAATTATGTTCTTGACCTAAAATTGGAGCAGGGGGTTGATGAGATTCTTAGAACCGAAACAACAGCCACGCCGGTTTTCCTCAAAAAGATTGACGGTGGTTATTTTTCGATGGGTGCCACCCCGGATCAGGGAAGTGGAACGAGAATGGAACTTCCCGTAAGGACAGTTGCAGTGAATATGTTTTACATCGGAACCACAGAAGTTACCCAGGCAGTGTGGAGCGAGATCATGGGAGAAAATCCTTCCCGTTTTAAAGCCGATCAAGCCACCGGTTCCCTTCCCGTCGAAAATATCTCCTGGATTGAAGCGGTTAAATTTTGCAATAAATTGAGCGAAAAAGAGGGATTAACCCCCGCTTACAAAATTGAAAATGACAGTTTTTTATGTGATTTTGAGGCAAATGGTTTCCGCCTTCCAACCGAAGCCGAGTGGGAATATGCCGCAAGAGGTGATGACACAACGGCTCAGTTCAGGTTTGCCGGAAGCAGAAATGCTGATGCGGTTGCCTGGATAAAATCGAATTCGGACAAAAAAACTCATCCCGTGGCACAAAAATCTCCCAATAAAAATGGACTTTATGATATGACGGGGAATGTCGCTGAACTTTGTAACGATTTTTTTGACAGATATAATCCCTCCGATTTGTTGAATCCAAAAGGAGCTCAAACAGGGAAAAAGATAAGCATCCGTGGCGGAAGCTGGAATTCAACGGACGGGAAAGCAAGAATCTCGGCAAGAGAATCGAACGGAACGGGAGCCAGGAAATCGACAACAGGACTTCGACTTGCAAGATCAAGTCGTTAGGTGACAGGTTTTATGTCATGAAAATCTTTTATACTACCCTTTTGCTGGGTGTTATTTCATTCGCCTTTGTTCCGGTTGAGAAGTTGGTACAACCCGTTGACCTGATATTTGTGGAGGGTGGAAGTTTTGTGATGGGAAGTTTTGATCCTTCAATCGAAAGTGATGACGATGAATCAAACCTTCGCGATGTAACGGTTTATGGTTTTTACATTTCAACCACGGAAATTCAGCAGGGATTATGGGATGATGTAATGGGATATAATGTTTCCACCGTTAAAGAACCAACACTTCCCGTGAATAATGTCAGTTGGTTTGATGCGGTTAAATTTTGCAACAGCCTTAGTATAAAACAAAAATTGAATCCCTGTTATTCGATCAGGGGTGAAAAGGTTACATGTAATTTTAACGCAAATGGTTATCGACTTCCAACAGAGGCGGAGTGGGAATATGCAGCCCGCGGTGGAAAAGAGGGAACTCTAACACTTTTTAGCGGAAGCAACGATCCATTTATTGTGGGTTGGTATAAAGAAAATTCCAACGGGAAGATGAGACCTCCAAAACAAAAGTTACCCAATCAGCTTGGTATTTTTGACATGTCGGGTAATTTATGGGAGTGGTGTTGGGACTGGTATGCCCCCTACGATGACGCAGAAGTGCTCGATCCAAAAGGTCCCGAAAAAGGAACCGGACGGGTTCTCAGAGGAGGATCCTGGCTCTATGAATCAAAAACCGCCCGTAATTCAAATCGTTTTTACACCTCACCCAACTCAAGATCTGCAACCTTCGGTTTCAGAATAGTAAAAAAGGTCGGGTAGTTTTCTACTCCTTCAACTTTTTCTTAAGTTCGTCTAATTTGTTTAGTGCCTGAACTGGGGTGAGCTCGTCAACTTTGATGTCGGAAATCTCTTTGCGGAGGGCATCATCGGTGAATTCGAAGAGGCTCATCTGATAAAATCCCTGGTCTTCCGCAGCTTTTTTGATCTTTTTTGCTTTTTTCACTTCGTAGGGAGTTAGTTCCTTCCCTTCAAGATTTGCAAGAATTTCTTTTGCTCTTGAGGTTACTTCCCATGGGAGACCCGCCATCATCGCCACCTGAATTCCGTAGGAATGATCGGCACTTCCGGGGGATACCTTGTGGAGGAAAATCACTTTATCATCATATTCCTTAACCTGAACGCGATAGTTTACAATACGGGTGAAAATCTCTGCAAGCTCGTTTAACTCGTGATAATGGGTCGCAAAAAGGGTTTTTGCTGCACAATTTGGATTTTCATGAAGGTATTCAGTCATCGACCAGGCAATGGAAAGTCCGTCAAATGTACTGGTTCCCCTCCCGATTTCATCAAGAAGGATCAGACTTTTACTTGTGGCGTTGTTTAAGATATTGGCAGCTTCCTGCATTTCAACAAGGAATGTACTTTCTCCTGCGGTGATGTTGTCACTTGCCCCCACACGGGTGAAAATCCTGTCAACTATCCCGATTTCCGCTTTTGATGCAGGGATAAAAGAGCCTATCTGAGCGAGAAGCACCAACAAACCAAGTTGACGGAGATAAACCGACTTTCCCGCCATGTTAGGACCGGTAAGAATAATTATCTGGTCACCCGCCGAATCGAGATTATAATCATTTGAAGTAAATTTTTCACCCGGTGGCAGGATTCGTTCAACAACAGGATGCCGAGAATCGTAAATTTCAATTTTAGATGACTCGTTTACCACAGGTTTTATATAATTATATTCCACGGCTGCTTCAGCGAATGAGAGAAGGCAGTCGAGCATCGCAATCAGTTTTGCATCCTTTTGGATAATTTCAGTGAAGGAGGCGGTGTAAATTCTCACATCGTTGAAGAGTTCGGTTTCCAAAGTCCTTACATTTTCCTCGGCGTTCAGAACTTTATCTTCATAAATTTTGAGGTCGGGGGTGATATACCTTTCAGCGCTCACAAGAGTTTGTTTTCTGATATACTCGGGAGGAACTTTCTCTTTATGAACATTACTGATTTCGATGTAATAACCAAAAACCCTGTTGTAACTTATTTTAAGAGAGGGGATACCCGAGCGTTCCCTTTCAGTTTTTTGGAGATCGGTTATCCAGTCTTTTCCGGAGTAAAGAATTTCCCTCATTTCATCGAGTTCAATACTGTAACCCCTTTTAATTACGCCCCCCTCTGCAAGTGAGATTGGAGGATTGTCGGAAATGGCAAGATCAATTTTTGAAGTTACATCTTCGAGAGTGACAAGAGATTCTTTCAGTTTGCTGATTGTTGCATTGTCAACTTCGTGAAGAATTTTGATGATCTCGGGGATTTCGAGAAGAGAATATTTAAGTGCAACAATTTCACGCGGAGCGGCTCTGCCTGTGCAGATTCTTGAGATCAACCGTTCGATATCGCCGATGTTTGCCAGACTTTTTTTGAGCTTTTCTCTCGTTTTTTTGCTGTTATAAAGAGCTTCAACCGATTCCTGTCGTTGGATAATCGGCGCAAGTTGAGTAAGGGGTGAGGTGATCCACTTTTTAAGGAGTCTTCCTCCCATTGGGGTTTCAGTTTTATCGAGAACGGCAAAAAGTGTTCCATCTTTCCCTCCATCAGCCATCGAATAAGTGATTTCAAGGTTTCGTTTCGTTGCCCAATCGAGAACCATATATTCAGAGGGGTTGTAGAGGGATAATTTTTTCAGATGTGACAGGTTGGCTTTTTGAGTTTCCTGCAAATAGTGGAGTATTGCCCCGGCGGCAGGGAAGGCAACCTCAAGTTCACTTGCTCCAAAACCTTTCAGATTGATGGTTCCAAAATGTTTTAACAAAGTCTCTTTTGCGTATTCTTTGTTGAAAACCCAGTCATCAATTTTGGTAATTCTTGCTTCACTGCCCGCAGATTTTAGAGTTGCAGCCACTTCTTCACGGAACCGTTTGGGTGAAAGCACTTCTGAAGGGGCGATAATCCCCGTTTGGTCGATTAACCGGGTGGTCTCTGTTTCGAAGAGAAAAAAATCACCGGTTGAGATGTCACAAAACGCAACTCCGGCTATCCCGTCACCATAATTAACAGCCATAAGGTAGTTGTTTTTTTTGTGATCGAGCACCTTGTCGGAAAAAACCACACCCGGGGTGACAATCTCGATCACTTCCCGTTTAACGATACCTTTTGCAAGTTTGGGGTCTTCAATTTGTTCACATATCGCTACTCTGTAACCGGCTCTTACAAGTTTGGGGAGGTAACTTTCAACTGCATGATGAGGAAATCCTGCAAGAGGTACATCCCCTGCGGCACCGTTTGCTCTTTTGGTAAGTGTAATCCCCAACACCCTTGAAGCGATTTTTGCATCCTCTTCAAATGTCTCATAAAAGTCACCCATCCTGAATAATAACACCGTATCGGGATGAGCGAGTTTGATCTTTGAATATTGAGCCATTAAAGGTGTTTGCGACATAATTGTTATAATTCTTTGTTTTTGCTTAAATTACACTTAAAATTGTGAAATAATGGTGTGACCGGGGAAATTTTTAAAGATAACAGTAAAAAATAATCATTTAGTTTGTTTTAATATTTGTATATGACCCATTTTTTCAAGAAATTAAATGTCTGTCTAATAGAAATATTTCATTTGAGACTCATCATCATCAATTAAAATTTACAGGAGAGAAGCCGTGAAGCTTACTCTTAGACGCAAGGTAATCACCTTGGTACTGTTTGCCGCTCTGGTGCCACTTCTTGTAACACAATTTGCCGTGTTCCAATTTAAAGCAGCACTTTCGGAGAGAACCGAATCTGAGCTCGATACTCTTGGCAGAGAGGCATTAAAACAGATAGTGTACGACATGTACTCACTCTGTATCACTTCCAATGATCTCATTCAGGATAAAGTTGACAGGGCACAAAAAGTTGCCTGGTCGGTTTTAAATGAAACGGGCGGGATTAAATTTGCTGCCGAGAAAGTTGAGTGGAGCGCCACAGACCAATATTCGAAAAAAAACACCCGTGTCACCCTTCCCAAGATGTTAATAAGCGGGAAGTGGCAGGGACAATCTCCAAGCTTCAACACCCCAATGGCGGTGGTTGATGAGGTAAAAGAACTTCTTGGAGTTGCAACAACCATCTTCCAGCGGATGAATGAAACGGGCGATATGTTAAGAGTAGCCACTAATGTTGCAACTGTAAATCAGCAGAGAGCAATTGGCACCTACATCCCCGCAATCAGACCCGACGGAACAAAGGATGTTGTGATCGAAACCGTGTTAAAAGGTCAACCCTATAAAGGTGTTGCCTGGGTGGTTAATGCGTGGTATGTCTCTTCTTATGAACCCGTCTTTGATGATAACAATAACATCATCGGTATCCTGTATGTTGGTGAAAAACTTGAGTCCGTTCCCTCACTCCGCCGAAATATCCAGAATGTGAATGTTGGAGAAACAGGGAAAGTTACGATTTATGGTGGATCAGGAGATCAAAAAGGGAAATATTTAATAACCAGCGACGGAAAAAGAGAAGGTGAAAATGCCTGGTTTGTTAAAGATTCTGAAGGAAACTATTATGTTCAGAAAATAATTAACGACGCAGTAAATTCAAACGATGCAGTATTTCACTCTTATCAATTTTCGGAACCCGGATCGGGTAAACCTCCCAAAACAAGGGTTTCCGTCTCGGTATATTTTCCTCAGTGGGACTGGGTAATTACGGCATCAACTTTTGAAGAAGAATATTACAGTGCAAAAAAAGGAGTTGAGGCAATTACCGAGTGGTTCACAAGAAGAATGCTTTTTTGGACGGGTGGAATTCTAATCCTCACTCTCATTATTGCATATTATTTCAGCAACAGAATTACAAATCCAATTACAAAACTTATTGGCAGTGTTGAAAAGATAGCCCTGGGTGACCTTAAAGGTGGTAACGATGAACTTGTTGCCTATGAAATGAAACACAAGGGTGCCCTGGGTCTCACCCGAAAGTTGAAGCTTGACGACAGGGATGAATCTTATATTCTTGTAATGTCGGTTAAAAAGATGGCGGCAAACCTCTTTTCTCTCCTCAGTCAGGTGGGTCATTCCGGTGTTCAGGTAAGTTCATCAGTATCTCAAATCTCAGCTTCAGCCAGAGAACTTGAAGCAACGGTTGCAGAGCAGGCTGCTTCAATTAAAGAAGTGACTGCCACAGCAAAAGAGATCTTACAGACTTCAAATACATTGATGAAGACTCTTGATGACAACATCGGTAACAGTGTAATTGTTGCAGCTGAAACAGCAGAAGAGGGAAGGAACAACCTTAACACACTTGAAGATGCCATGCACCAGTTGATTAAAGCCACCGGTTCTATTTCTGCAAAACTCGCAGTAATTAATGCCAAGGCAAACAAAATATCAACCGTGGTTACCACAATCAATAAAATTTCTGACCAGACAAACCTGCTTTCACTAAATGCTGCGATAGAAGCTGAAAAAGCCGGCGAATTTGGAAAAGGATTTTCAGTTGTTGCCCGTGAAATAAGCAGACTTGCTGATCAAACCGCTGTTGCCACCCACGATATTGAACACATGGTGAGAGAAATGCAGTCGTCAGTTTCTTCAGGTGTGATGGAAATGGACAAGTTCTCTGAAGAAGTAAGGCAGGACAGCGTAACCGTTTCTTCCATTTCTGAACGATTAAGCGAAGTTATTGATAATGTAAATGCTCTTGCACCTCACTTTGAAAGTGTAAATTCAGGGATGAAGAGCCAGACAGAGGGAGCCGAACAGATTAGCGAAGCAATGCAACAGCTTTCTGTGGCTGCCGAGCAGACAAAAGAGTCACTTCAGGAGTTTAAATCGGCTACAGGTCAGTTGAACACTGCCGTAACCACATTAAACGAAGAACTTCACAGATTTAAAGTAAGCTGACCATGGAAAAACTTAAATTAAAGATCAATCTCCTTTTGAGGCGGCTTACTGTAATGAACAAGCTCTCCCTCATAGGGCTTGTTCTGGGAGTTCCGCTTACCATCCTTCTGGTTATCAGTCTTAATAACCTGATGGAGGGGGTTGATTTCGCCGAAAAGGAACAAAGCGGAATAAAGTATATCAGACCTTTGAGTGTGTTAAAAGTTCAGATACTTAAACACAAATCGTTCACTTTTGCCGCCGGTGCTGCAAAAACTGATTTCCAGAAAAGTCTGACTGAACTTAATGCTCAGATTAAAGAAGAGTTTGATGTTCTCATAGCTCTCTCGGAAGAAGAAGGCGAACAGATTCAGCTTGATGAAAAAACCTTGTCACAGATGGAAGAATATGATCTTTCACCCCGCACCCTCCTCTCAAAATGGGAAAAACTTGTAACGGTTCAGAAAGGTCAACACAGTTCACTTTCGGATCAGGACTATAACAAAATAATTGCCGATATCAGCAAACTGACCAAACTTGTTGGTATTAAATCAAACCTGATACTTGATCCGGAGGGAGACTCCTACTACTTGATGGATGTTGCCTTGTTGCGCATGCCAAAGGTTCAGGAGCTGCTCACTTCGGCATTCACACTCGCCATTGAGGATGAACAGGATTCTGTTTTCAACTATGACCGTATGGCTGAGATAATTTATCTTAACCGTACTCTACGAGAAGCGGTGCTTGAAGATATCCCCGGCTCAATAAACAGTTCAATAGAACAGGACCCAAAATTTCATGATAAATCAGAGTCCCTTTCCAAAACGCTTATTCCTCTTGTTGAAAGATATCGCACAGGAATTGGCTCGCTGATAGAAGTCTTCGAAAATATTATTCGGAATAACAAACCCGCCGGGGTGGAAGAACTGACCCGTAAAACTGAAGAGCAATTAAACGAAAGTCTGCTTTTTTGGAATGCCACGCTCACAGAGCTCGAGATTTTAATCGATACCAGAATCAACTATTTTTATGCAAACATTTTTATAACCCTTTTTGTAGCAATTGCTGCGTTTGTTTTTGCTTTCGTTTTCATCTTCCTGACTGCACGGGGCATTATGAATCCCGTAAGGGGAGTTGCTGCCATTGCCAACAACCTTTCAGCAGGAGACATCAAGGCTGCCAAAGAAGAGATTGCAGTGATTCAGGAGAAATTTGTCATCCCCTCGGGTAGAACTTCAAAAGACCGGGACGAGATTTGGAATCTCTTTAGAGCTGTAAGATCTACAATCTACGATCTTGAAACTCTTCTGGGTGAAGTAAGTAAAGCCGGAATTGCGGTTACTTCATCGGTAACGCAGATCACTTCATCTGTTCAGTCACTTAATGCAGCAATTAATGAACAGGCAGCTTCCACTGCCGAAGTAAATGCGACAGGAAAGGAAATCTACAGCAGTTCAATCCATCTTTCAAGGACGGTTGAGGAGGTATCCGATAAATCGGGGAAAACTCTGATTCTTGCAGATAAAGGGGCAGCCGGACTTGCTGAAATAACCACTTCAATGTCGTCACTTGAATCGGGTTCAAAAGATATTTCAGAAAAACTGAAACTGCTCTACCACAAAACCGGCAATATCACAAATGTAATTACCACAATTACAAAGATTGCCACCCAGACTAATCTTCTATCGCTTAATGCCTCAATTGAAGCAGAAAAAGCAGGAGAATATGGAACCGGGTTTTCCGTTGTTGCTGCGGAGATCAAAAGACTTGCAGAAGAAACAGCACTTGCAGCTCTTGAAATTGAGGAGATGATCCATGAAATGCAACAAGCAGTGAAAGAGGGTGTAATCGGGGTTGAAACCTACGCAGGCACCACAAGAAGCAGCGCGGGAAGAATTTCAGGAATTGCAGAAAGTATCAACGAAATTATTCTTTACACAAAAGATGTACTCCCGAGTTTTGAAGTAGTAAGTTCTCAAATGCAGATGCAAACTGATGGAGCCGAGCAGATTAGTGATGCTATGAATGAATTGAATGCCGGTGCCGTTCACACAAGAGAATCAATTTCGGAATTTAGTGAGATTACCGGCAGACTTGAAGGTGCAGTAAAATCTTTGAGGGATGTGGTTTCAAAATTCAGATTCGGCGGTTAAAATATGCTTTGTCTCACTTTTGAAATAAGCGAAAATAAATATGCCGTTGAAGCACAGGAAGTTATGGAAGTGGTTCCTCCTGTGAATCTTACTGCAATGGCAAAAGCCCCCGACTATTTCTCCGGAAGGTTTAACTACAGGGGGGTCATCGTTCCGGTTATTGATTTAAGATCGCTTATGATGGGTTTTCCGTCCAAAATACTCCTGAGCACGCGAATAATTATCGTCAACTATTATGTTGATGACAAAATACATTTGCTTGGACTTTTGTGTGAAAGAGTAATGGATATCATCAGAATTAAAGAAGAAGATCTGCAAACTCCGGGATATGTAACGGAAGAAACGAGTTACCTCGGTAAGCTGATTAATCTGCGAACCGGAATTGTTCAACTTGTTACCATTCACGACCTCTTGCCCGCTTTTGTGAGAAAAAATCTTTTTGTTGAGCTTGATAATGCGTAATTTTGACGCCGGGCTCGCTGCTCTGTTGCCGCTTCTTGCACGCACAATTGGACTGGATCATTCAACCATTGGAATCAAAAGTCTTGAACTTACGCTTAAAAGAAGGCTTTCGCAAGTAAATTCTGATAGTGCACTTGAATATGTGAATTCTCTTGAAAACGACAAATCTGAACTGCAAAAATTTGTGGAGATGATTGTTGTCCCCGAAACATGGTTTTTTAGAGATCAATCACCGTTTATGTTTCTGCAGGAAGAAGTAAAATCAAAGTTTATGCGCACTGTAACTCAGCCGTTAAGAATTTTATCGATCCCTTCTTCCACAGGTGAAGAACCATATTCAATCGTGATGGCGCTGAATGAGATAAACTACCCTCTCCAGCTTCTTGCCGTTGATGCCGTTGATATAAGTTCTGTGGCAACCGACAAAGCGATGAGAGGAGTTTACGGCAAATCATCATTCAGGGGAGTTGAAGAATCGATAATAAACAAATATTTTACAGTGGCTGGTGAAAGTTTTGTTTTATCAGAAGAGATAAAAAAACCTGTAACATTCCACAACGAAAACCTTGCAAATCCTTTTTTTATGCAATATAAGCTTCCATACGACATGATTTTTTGTCGTAATCTCATAATTTATCTCGATGGAAAAGCCAGGGAAACTGCTATTAATCATATTAAAAGATTGCTCAGACCTGATGGTTATCTCTTCTCGGGGCATACTGAAGTGATGTTTTATTCATCCAATGGATTTCGTTCCGTTTCTCATCCAAAGTCGTTTGCCCTCTATATTGATACACCAAAGCCGGAGCCTCTTAGACGCCCCGCTTCAAGAGGATCTATCGAGCGGAATGTTCCACTGCCTCCTGTTGTCAAAAGGCAATTTTCAACCTCTAAAGTTGAAGGGAAACGAAAAACCATTGAGACACCACAGGCAGCCACCCCTGAATTTGAATATGAATACATTCAGGAGCTTGCCAACAGAGGTGAACTAACCACGGCAAGACGAAAATGTGAAGAATTGCTCCAAAAAGACCCGGCAAATAAAGAGTTGATCTGTCTTATGGGTGAGATTAGCCTCGCAAGTGGTAAAGTTGACGAAGCCGAGAACAGTTTTCTTAGAGTATTATATCTTGAACCCAACCACACACTGGCTTTGGTGCATATCAGCCTGTTATATGAGCAGAAGGGGGATCAAACCAAATCGGTTCTCTATAAAGAGCGGCTTAAAAGAGTGAGTGAAAGATCGAGATGAAACCCAAAGTAAGAGAAAAATGTTGGCAGGTAATTGGTGTATTTGGAGATAAATCGTGTGAGAGTCTCACGGAATATCTCCACTGCAAACATTGCCCCGTTTACTCCGATTCAGCTAAAGAATTTTTCGATCGTGAAATTCCCGCCGAATTTCTCGATTCATGGACAAAAACCCTCTCAAAACAGAAAGAGACAAGAGAACGGGGGGATATGTCAGTCACCGTTTTCAGGCTCGGAACTGAATATCTTGCGATAGATACAAATTGTTTCCTCGTTGCGGTTGAGGTGAAGCCGGTTCATTTTGTCCCTTTCAGAACGAATAAATCATTCAGAGGTTTGGTTAATATTGATGGTGAGCTGCTCCTCTGTTTTAATCTGGAGACACTGTTAAATATCTCCAGAGGTGACTTCATAAATGTGACGGAAAAAGCAGTTTACAAAAGAATGATTGCCATAAAAACAGGCGGCGAACGGATTGTATTTGAAGTGGATGAAATCATCGGAGTTAAGCGAATCTCCTCTTCGGCTATAAAACCGCTACCGGCAACCGCACAGAAAGCAACGGAGATTTTCTCCAACGGAATTTTTGAAACAGAAGAGTTAACGGCAGGTTTGCTAAACGAAACTAAAATAAGTGAGTCGTTCAGGTCGTCTCTTAAATATCAGTGATTATGCAGAACATGGTTTTACTTGAAATATTTCGTAGCGTACTTTTGGAAAATCTTCCAAAGTATGAGAAATTTGTGGCTTCAGGTTCGGTTGAAGATATTAAGCCATTAATGACTGTGATTCAGACGATCCGATCATCCGCAAAGCTTGTATCACTCGAACTGCTTGTTGAACTGTGTGCCTCAATGGAATTATTTCTTACGAGAAGCCTTGAATTAAATGAACCGATAAGTGAGTTAAACAGGAATTTTTTCCTCACTGCCGGCGAACTTATGAAGGAACTTACTCATGTTGATCCTGCTGAAATCCCACAAAAAACCGATTCAAGCGACCTTTTGATTGCCGATCTAACAACATATTTTACCAAACCCCGGCTACAAACAGTGCAGCCCGAGGCACCTCAACCTGTGGTCAGTAAAACCAAATCGACAGTTGATCCCGTTCTCATAGGATTGTTTAAATCAGAGATGGCAACCCACTCAAAAGTGATGTTTGATGTTTTGGAGAAGGGAACCTCCGCAACCAAAGATGATCTAAGCGCGGTTATGAGGGCTGCCCATTCAATAAAGGGTGCGTTCAGGATCACCGGTTTTAATCCGGGAGCCGGGCTTGCCAGCAGAATGGAAGATTATTTTAACACTCTGATTTCAGGCGAAGCCACAATTTCTGATGAGTTGGTCAATAAGTATAAAGAAGTAACATCCTTTTTCCACTCTTTGGTTGACACCCCTGATGACGAAATCCCGGCGAAAGCCTCTGATATAACACTCATCAGCAAATTAACATCCCTTTTGGATGGAGCAAAATCAACTCCCGTACAACCTAAAGCTCCAAAACCGGAGCCTCCAAAACCTCCGAAAGAAAAAGTTGAAACAAAACTTGACCTTTCGATGGTTGATCTATTTAAAATAGAACTCGAATCCAACACAAAAGTGCTTGAGCGAGGACTTGTTGATGCTGAAGGGGAAACTTCAAAAGAAAAACTTGAACCGCTGATGAGAGCAGCCCACTCAATAAAAGGCGCCGCCCGAATCGTCGGGATCAATCAGGCTGTAGGGCTTGCACACTCAATGGAAGATGTCTTAAGTCTTGCCCTTAAAAGCGAATTAAGGCTTTCCGATAAACATATCGATCTCCTGCTTCAAGGGAACGATCTATTTAAGTTTATTTCGCGACTTTCTGCATCAGAGATTGAATCGGAAATCGCTGAAAATATTGACAAAATCAATTCGATCTCAGCTTCCCTTTCGGGGGTGGTTTCAGGTGGAGAGGCTCCAAAGCAGACAAAGTCTGATGAAAAAGTTGCACAGACACCACAAAAGGCTGCAACTCCTCACAAAGAGAAAAAAGAGGATGCCCTTTTTGTAAGAGTGCTCGCTGATAATCTTAACAGACTGTTGGGGCTTGCAGGTGAGATCAAAATTCAGGCAAAGTTCACAAAACCTTTCCAAAACAACCTTCTTGCATCAAAACAAACTTTAAGAGAGGCATCAAGACTTCACGAAAGCCTCACTTCAAGAATTGAAGAGATGGGCCTCACTGAAAAATTAGCTGACAGATTAGACGGTTCACAAGAGGCACTTGAAAGGCTTGAGTGGAACCTGAATACAATTATCGACCGTTTTGAGATCTTCTCAAGAAATATCGAAAGATTGTCGGAATCGCTTGGAAATCAGGTTATTGCTTCTAAAATGAGACCTGTTTCTGATGGACTTCATGGAATCCCGAGAATGGTTAGAGACCTTGCCCGCGACTCGGGTAAAAAAATCAATTTTGAAATTTTTGGCGACGATACAATGATCGATCGCGACATTCTCGATAAGATTGAAGCACCACTTTCACACCTGATCGCCAACGCAGTAGATCATGGTATTGAAACTCCGGAAGAGCGAATCGCCGCGGGAAAACCGGAGACAGGACGGATAGTGCTCGAAGCCGGTCACAGAGCAGGATTCCTGACTATCACTGTGGAAGATGACGGCAAAGGGATTGATGAGCAGGTGATCAAATCAAAAATTATTGAAAAAGGTTATGTTTCAGCAGAAATGTCGGAGAACCTCAGTAAAGCTGAAATTCTTGATTTTCTTTTCCTTCCCGGATTTTCAACGAAAGTTGGAGTTTCAAAAGTTTCGGGAAGAGGAGTGGGTCTCGATATTGTTATGAACCTGATCCATCAGGTGGGCGGAAAGTCAAAAATTGACTCGGAACCGGGCAAAGGAAGTAAATTTACACTTCAACTCCCTGTTACGCTCTCTATCTTAAGAGCCCTGTTGCTCAAAGTTAATTCTGAATTGTATGCACTGCCTCTCGCAAGAGTTGAAACACTTTTGAGTATCAGGGAGGATGAAATGTACACCATTGAAGACCGTCAATATTATAAATGGGCCGGTGAAAACCTTGGAATAGTGAATTGTACCCGCCTGATGGGACTTACAGATGAGGGAAGTAAAGGTGAGTTCATAAACCTTGCCGTTGTTGGAGATCGAACAGGGAAATATGCCGTGGCAGTTGATGCTTTTCTTGGTGAAAGAGACATTGTAGTCTCGGTAATCGACGGTAAACTTGGAAAAATCCCCAATATTTCAGCGGCGGCGATACTTGAGGAAGGTTCAATAGCTTTAATTATTGATCCCGATGATCTGATCCACTCGATCGAAGCTCATATCAAGGGAGCCCGACCCGATAAAGTGACCTCTCACCTGATTAAAGCCGGTAAAACAAAAAATATCCTGGTTGTGGATGATTCCCTTACAGTTCGGGAGGTTGAAAGAAAATTGCTGGAGAACAGTGGTTACACTGTGGTAACAGCGGTTGATGGAATCGATGGATTTAATACTCTACAAAAAGAGGATTTTGATCTTGTGATCACAGATGTTGATATGCCAAGAATGAACGGAATTCAATTTGTTGAGAAAATTAAATCTGATCCAAATTACAAGGATATTCCCGTAATGATAGTGTCCTACAAAGACAGGGAAGAGGATCGTCTGCTTGGCTTAAATGCAGGTGCAAACTATTATCTCACCAAAAGTTCTTTCCACGACGAGAGTTTAATAAATGCTGTAATCGACCTCATAGGAGAGGCTACATGAGAATTGGAATTGTAAACGATCTTTCACTTGCTGTTGAAGCCTTGCGACGTGTGATTTTAATGGTTGAAAATCTTGAAATCGCCTGGGTTGCCTACGACGGAAAACAAGCTGTTGAACTGGCAATAAAAGACAGACCTGATTTGATCCTGATGGACCTGATTATGCCTGTAATGGATGGAGTTCAGGCAACAGCCGAAATTATGAAAAAATCGCCTTGCGCAATTCTTGTTGTAACGGCATCTGTGGGTGGAAACTCATCCAAAGTTTTTGAAGCTATGGGGCATGGTGCACTTGATGCAGTGGCTACTCCCGTTTTCGATTTTTCCGGAAATGCAACGGGTGCGGATGAACTGATTGCTAAAATCAATTCACTAAAACGACTGATACAAGGGAAAAGTTATTTTAAACCTGTAATCGCAAAGCGGGCTGCAAGAACGGCTTTCCCTCTTGTGGCAATTGGATCTTCCACCGGTGGACCAAAAGCTCTGGCAACAATTCTCTCCCTTTTGCCACAAAATTTTAATGCCGCATTAGTTATAATTCAGCATGTTGACCAACGATTTGCCGAAGAACTTGCCACCTGGCTTAATAAACAGACTCCTCTTTCTGTTTCCATTGCAGTGCAAGGGCAGTCACCTGCGGCTTCCAATGTTTATCTTGCCGGAACTAATGATCACCTTATAATCGACAGATATGGAAGGTTTGCTTATGTGGCTGAACCAAAAGAATATCCATATCGCCCCTCGGTTGACACATTTTTTTATTCTCTTCTTGATAATTGGGGTGCAAAAGATGCCGCAGTTCTCCTTACCGGAATGGGAAAGGATGGAGCAGACGGACTCTCACGCCTTAAAGAAAGTGGTTGGATGACAATCGCCCAGGATGAGAAATCATCAATTGTTTTCGGAATGCCAAAAGCAGCAATTGAACTGAATGCTGCTGTTAAGGTGCTCGATCCTGAAAGGATCGCCGGAGAATTGATAAATCTATATGCAAAAAAAGGAATTTAAGTGATGCAGCAGACAGAAAAGATACTTTCAAAGTATAAAATTAAAGTTTTGTTAATTGATGATCAACAGATTGTGGGAAGTGCCGTTGGCATGATGCTTGCAAATGAACAAGACATTGAGTTCCATTTTTGCCAACAGCCTGCAATGGCGCTTTCAATGGCTTCTGAAATTCAGCCCACCGTCATTCTGCAGGATCTTGTAATGCCTGACATTGACGGGTTAACTCTTGTTAAGTTTTTTAGAGGGCATCCAAAATTAAAAGATGTACCCCTTATTGTTCTTTCATCAAAAGAGGAGGCAATCACCAAAGCTGATGCTTTTGAGGTTGGAGCCAACGATTATCTTGTGAAACTTCCCGATAAAATTGAGTTGATTGCTCGCATTCGTTATCACTCCAAAGGTTATATCGCACTTCTTGAAAGAAATGAGATGTATCAGGCACTGCTCGAAAGCAAGGAAGCTCTTGCTCATGAGTTAAACAGAGCTGCCGAGTATGTAATTTCTCTCCTGCCCGCTCCTCTCAAAAAAGGGATGGTGCTTTCTGAGTGGATGTTTGTGCCTTCGGCTGATCTTGGGGGGGATTCCTTTGGGTATCACTGGATCGACAGTGATCACTTTGCTGTTTACCTGCTTGATGTTTGCGACCACGGGGTGGGTCCCGCTCTCCTTTCTGTTTCTGCATTAAATGTTCTCAGAAGCCAGACACTTCCACACACCGACTTCCGTGACCCTGCATCTGTGTTAAATACACTAAACGAAACATTTGTGATGGAGAAACAAAACAACCTCTATTTTACGATCTGGTACGGGGTTTTTAACAAAAACACGAGAATATTAAATTATGGAAGTGCTGGACATCCGCCGGCGTTGTTATTCACTCCTGATGGAGTAATTCATGAACTGATTACTAAAAATCTGATTGTGGGTCATCTTCCAAAGTTCCCCTACAAATCAGCACAAATTGAAGTGCCCATTGGTTCAAAATTTTATGTTTTTTCCGATGGAGTTTATGAAGTGGAAGTGGAACATGGAAAAATGTGGACACTCGAAGAGATGAGAGACCTGCTAAAAGCTGAAATGACTGATAATAATGATGAACTGGAAAAATTGCATCTCTATTTGCAGGACCTGAATAAAGATGACAATCTGCCTGATGATTTTTCAATTCTTAAATTAAACTTTGAAGCATGACAAAAACCTTATTATTCCTTGTAACCATTATCCTCTTTTTTATTGGTACAATCCATTCACAGGAACTGCCAAAGGGATTAACCAAAGCCGAAGTTGAACTGATGAAGTCTTATGTCTCCCCCTCGGCGTCTCCGGAGGCATTCACCACCCCGCCACCATTTCCTGTAAGAACAATGGCTGAGTGGGAACAGTTGAGTGGAATAATCATCACCTGGACAAGTTATCAGTCGATCTTAAGACAGATTGTTGATTTTGCTCAAGAGGAATGTATCGTTTATATCGTTTGTAGCGATTCAAACAGTGTAAAAACCTACCTCACACAGGGCGGGGTTCCACACAATAACTTAAAGTTTATAATTGCCCCTTTTAATTCGATTTGGGTCAGGGATTATGGTCCATGGACTGTATATGGTAATGATGTTGACAGTATGGTTTTGGTTGATTGGGTTTACAACCGTCCTCGCCCAAGCGATGATGCTCTTTCGCAGGCTTTTGCCACTGCCATGAATTATCCCCTTTATCAGACAATTAACGAACCAACACGACTTGTTGCCACAGGCGGAAATTTTATGGTTGATGGATTGGGAACGGGATTTTCTTCACATCTTGTAACCAACGAAAATACAAATAAGACAGAAGCACAGATAAATCAGATCATGTCTGATTATATGGGTTTAAACAGGTATATAAAAATGGCGGTGCTCCCTTACGACGGGATTCACCATATCGATATGCACATGAAACTCCTTGACGAAGAAACCCTTTTGGTGGGACAATATCCGTCGGGAGTCTCCGATGGACCACAAATTGAACTCAATTTACAATATATTCTCAACAACTTTTTAACTCCTTACGGAAGACCCTATAAAGTGGTCAGGATACCCATGCCACCAGATGGAAACAATCAATATCCTTCACAAGGGGGTGACTACAGAACCTTCACCAATTCGGTTTTTGTAAATAAAACGGTTATCGTACCAACTTACGACCTGAGATATGATTCCACTGCATTAAGAATTTATAGAGAATCTCTGCCCGGTTATAATGTTGTTGGAATCAACAGTAATGCAATCATCCCTGCCAGTGGCGCCATCCATTGTATCACAAAAGAGATTGGTGTTACCGATCCTGTTTTTATAGCGCACGATCCTGTACAGTTCAGAAGATCAAACCCGGGAACGGGTTATACAATTAAAGCCTTTGTAAAAAGTAAACGCCCACTCACTTCGGTTAATCTTTTTATTCCACTAATACTGGTGGTGACTGGCAAAGTGTTCCACTTTCATCCATGAGTGGAGATACAATGTCTTGTAATATCCCTGAATTTCCTGTTGGAACAAGAGTTTCTTACTATTTTGAGGCAACAACTTCATCAAGAACAATTACCAAACCGGTGACTGCTCCTGCAAGTTATTATGTATTTACTTCTGACGAACCATTGCCGGTTGAACTTGTTTCTTTTGATGGTTATTCACAAAACGGAGAAGTAATTCTGAAATGGGTAACCGCAACCGAGCTCAACAACAGAGAGTTTATTGTTGAAAAGAAAATTGAAGGAAGTGATGTGTGGATGGTAACAGGTTCAATTCCCGGAAAAGGTACCATCTTAACACGGTCAGAATATTCATTTATCGACAAAAATCCGGGTATGGGTGTTGTCTCATACAGATTAAAACAGGTGGATTTTGATGGTACATCAACTCTTTCCACTTCAGTTGATGTAGCGGTTGGGGAATTTGAATATTGCCTTTATCAAAACTATCCAAACCCGTATAATCCTTCCACTAACATCTTTTTTGATCTAAAAGAGGATGGAATGGTTAATCTTGTGGTTTATAACTCGATTGGCGAAAAGATGGGAGAACCGGTGAACGGGTTTATGAACAAGGGAATACATAAAGTGCGGTTTGAAGCAATGGATCTTCCTGCAGGTGTATATTTTTACAGACTTTCAGTGGCTGGTTTAAACGGAGTTCACGCTTTTTCACAAACCAAAAAGATGGTTCTGGCGAAGTAGAAGTGGTTATTTAAATAAAAGGAGCAGGACGGAGACCACCGCCCTGCTCCAATGCGATTAATTAATCAGGCAGGTTTATTTTATAAACTTTTTACTTCTTCTTCTCTTCAGGCTTTCCGTCAGCCATGGTAAGTCCAAGACCGCCATGATCCATAATGATGTTGTGTTCAGCCGCTTTCTTTTGGTGTCTGAGGCCATCAAGTGCGATAATAACCGCGAATGTCAATAATACTAATATAACTACCATTTTGTGTCTCCTTCCCGAGATCTTATTCAACATTTATCTGCATTTATATATGCAAATAGCGTGCCATACTATTTTCACCACCCGTAACTCATTGTTATTAAATGAGTTATCCCCATTCCCCGGATTTTTGATATTTGGATAACCGTTGAATATTTCAACACCCAAAATGCCAAATCGAGATAACCCCTTTATTTACAACAAGTTAACACTGTGTAATAAATCTACAGCCGATTTAGCTGTTTTACACATTTTCTACAGTTCTAATGCTAAAACAGCTTTTCTGTCCCTGGTTTCCAATTTTGCTTATTTAAAAATATTCGTGGTTACGGGTAAAGCGATTGTCGAGGATAGACAGTTTATCTGTTTTGAAAAAATCAATTTTTTGTAGCCGGAGGGTTGTCCCCGAAAACTTAATAACAACATACAATAAAAGGCTGCCCCTTTCGAGACAGCCTAAATATATTAATTATAGATTACAGAATCAAATGTGACTCTGCTACTTAAGCAACAGAGCTTTCATCGTTTTGGTGTAGAATGTTGTACTCTCCAATGATTGAGCATTCAAACGGAAAATATAAACTCCCGAAGAGAGTTTTATTCCGTTGAACCTTTTCTCATAAAAACCTTTCTCCATCTCGCCTGTGACCAGTTCAGCTACTTTTTGACCTGCAATGTTGTAAACATCCAGGGTTACATTGCTTCTCTCTTTTAACGAGAATTTTATCATCGTTTCAGGGTTAAATGGATTGGGGAAGTTGTTGAAGAGTTGATACTCCAATGGTAGAATCTCAGTTGTTGTTGCTGCTGAAGGTTTCATCATGTTTGTGCCTGAAACTATCAGGTAATTGACTTCTTTTGTATATGAACTCAATGGATATAATCTGTTCATATCATTTTTAAGAGCATAAATCTCTTCCATTGGATTTCCTTCACCAATCAAGTGAACAATTTTCAGATAAGATGCTCTCGCTGCATGATCAGTTCCTTGATAAACTGAGATCAGGTTTGTCAGATGAGTCTCTTTTCTGTCGGTTTGATATTCTGAAAGCAAAAACAAAGCCTTTGCTGTAAGATCGTTTTTAACAGGTCGGTTTCCTACTGTAAGAAGCACTGAGAAGAAACTCTCAATATCTTCTGGGTTATAGGTTTTTCCATACAGTTCTAATGCGCCACAAGACATTTGCATGTTTTCAGGGTTGTTGAGTAATGGAAGTAATATAGCTCTTGCAGCAATCATGTTTCCGTGTTTTATCTGTTTTCTTGCCGCTCTTAACAAATTAGATTGACCTCCAGAAGTGAAGTTCCCCTGACTCGGGGGCATCCATTCGGCATCTATCTTCATTGTTGTTTTACTTGCCAATCCGGATTGTATTGAACCTGATGGTGGATCATCCAGATAATAGTCAGTGTATATCATACTGGTGCTGTCTGAATATAAGTTAAACAACGCCGGGTCTTTTGTACCCCAGTAATTCCGTTCTACATAGACTATACTGTTTGTATCTGCCTCTACATTGAATACTGAGTTGTTTTTGATCGTGTTTCCACCACCGGAAATTAATAGACCTCCTTGTTCATCATCCACATAACCAAGCATCGGAGTTGAGTTGAGGGTTATTATTCCAACATCGTTGCTGTCTATTACATTGTATCCATTGACCTCATCTATTGTATCATAGGGGTTTGAATTTGTAACGCAGTATAGGCCGTAATCATTTTTTCTGATTGTGGTTGCATATATTTTAGGAGATGAATTGGATAGTGTAATACCTCTTCCCTGATTGTCCCAGGTTGAATTGTCATGGATGTTACAGTTAATGATCTTTGCTTTTTCTGTACCATAACTGTGAGTCCAATGCATCACAATTCCCCACTGATTGTTGAATATTTCACTATTTTGGATGTCATCATTGTCAGTGGAATAAGAGTAGTAGCCAACGGCTGCATTTTTGATCTTTGCATGGTTTAATACAACGCTACCATAGTTATTAACAATCCCGTTTGTTGTGGATTGCCAATAAGGAGTAACAAAATCAAACACTACCGGCTTCTGAGCCGTACCATTAACTGTCAAGTTTCCATTCGAGAGCAATAACCGTGAATGATTCTCAAATGTCAAAGTGACGCCATCTTCTATAGTAAGAGTTGCATTGTTCGATACTGTCAAGTCACTGTAAAATGTCGTGTTGTAACCCAGAGTATCATTTTGTGTTATAGAAGTTATCTGTGGTTCAATCTTTAAGAGAGTTCCTTCTCCTGCACCGAGGAAAATCGTCACATCCCCTGTTTTGGTTGTAAAATACAGAGAGTCAGTCTTAAGGTCCTTAACTGTGTAATAATCCCAGTTAGAATTTGGGAAGTTTAAATTAAATTTAATGTATCTAGAAGAAGTGTCTGCATAATCATATATGTTATCCAAGCTGTTTTTCGGCTGTATATTGCACCTTCTGTTGACCATGTAGATATACTTTGGAGCTTCGATGTTACCTGATCCAGATTCATCCCCTTTAAAATTTCCTGTTTCTACAAAAGTCTTATCCCAAGAATCAGCTGTATCAATATGCCGGTACCAGGAAGAAACATCACTTATCCAATCACTTTCGAGAGGGTATCTCGACCAATTGTGCGCACTCTGCCAATCCAGTCCAAGAAGTGTATTTTCAATCAGCTTTGTTGACTGAATAAATTCCTTTACCGCATAAAATCTATTGTTTGGTACTTGTGGATTTGCCGGGTTCTGGCACCAAGAGCTTGGATTGTTCAAACTAAAGGCTTTATCGATTTCATCAAAAAGTCCATAAGTATTCCAGACTGTTTCATCTGCTGCAACAGGGGTATGGGCGCGAGTTGGTATCATGTAATACATGAACCCTTTTGCACCATAAGCAAGTGCAAGATTTCCCATAGCAAAAATCTCATCTTTAGTTGGAGGTCGTCTTTTATGATCTCCATCAACTATGGATAGTTTTCCATTCGTATTCAAAATGTACTGTTCAGAATGAACACCTAAAGTCATAACAAAAGGAATTCCCGCCTCCTTCGCAGCCAACTGAGCATTCAACAGACCAACATATTTATACCTCTGTAATTCGTATGGATCACCCAATGAATCGCCAACATTATTATAATTGCAGAAAACGTCAAATCTATGTTGAATAGAAGATGTTGTGGTTGTAGTATTTTTATCGATTGGATACATATTATACAAGAGGTAGTTTTTAAATATAGGCGAGTTTTCTTCCGGTCTCGCATATTTATTGTCAAAATCAAGGAGGTGTTTTGGAGCACCACCAACTGCACTATTTAACTCAAAATTTCGACTTCCAGAGTAAATCGTAGAAATAGTGTCTTGAAGTTTACCCCTAAAGTGTGCTGACAGTTGGAAGGGTTCATCAAAGTAGAAACTCTGAAAATATGGATCAGTCACAATACTCCCTACTAAATACCTGTTCTTGAGGTCATCATTAATATCATCCATTGTTATTGTTTTGTCAACATATAGTACGTCATATGCTGTGTTATAAACCATGATTTTATCTATAAACAGATCAGCATTTCCACTCCAAATTATATTAAATTCAAAGTTTTTATCTTTATCTATTAATATCGTATTTGATTCAAACCAGTCATAGGCTGTCAAGAAACCGTTATTAAGATCATTAGCGGTTACCTCCTGCACAAACAAAGTCGGAGTTGTTTCAGGTTCAACTTCAAGTTTTCGGTGATCCCTCCTTCCTTCAATATTATACACTTGTTTCGGTTCTCCTTGAATACTCGTCGCGTTAATTGTAAAAAGAGTCACTGAATTTGAGGGGGCTTGACCTCTTCGCAATAATATCCGGATTTTCAATGAATCTTTGATTGGAAACTGAGCCGTAGGAAGTTTAGCCCACATTATTGCTTCTCCTGGTGTATGATACTGGGTGAGCGCCATTCTGGAATAGACAGGGGGATTTACCTGATTATCCGAGCCGTTTATTCCAGTACTATCGATTCCCAAAGGTTGACCTACACCGGGTTTTAATACCCAGTAACTTGCAGTGTTGGCTTGAGAAGAAGACACCCCGAAACCAAAATTATGATCGAAACTGATTGTTGAAACCTGATTGTCATTACCTAACTGAAGAACATAACTCTCTTCTTTGTGGCCAAGCGAATTCATGAATCGAGCCGGTAAAAAATTTAACGGTGGATTTAAACTTGGATCATGTTTCCAAGCAAATCCCATGTCATTGAGGTAAAAATTATCAAGCGTGTGATTAAGATTCTGATGGTATTGTGCATCTGTAACCAGATTAGTAAGCCCAAGCGAGATGAGTGAATCAAAATACCAGTTGTCTGAATTGTATCTAATAAAAATTGCCGGTTGATTTGCTAAGTGGTCATTTGGGTTACTTAGATAGTTGACCACAAAATCAAAAAAACCGATGTGCGGCATATAATCAATGCCTGGCTTCATTTGGGAAAATGTAATTCCGTTAATGAGTAACAATATAAAAAGTAACTTTTTCATAGTCAATTCTCTTTTTATAGCTGTTGTTTTGTTTGTCTATTTAATTAATTGAACCTTAACACTTTTAGTTAAAGTTTTTTCACCTGTTTCAAGGGTGAAATGAAAAATATAGATACCGCTTGTTACGGCAAAGTTTTGAATATTTAACTCTTTTGTGTAAACCCCTTTCTCTTCTTTTGATGAAGTGTTGTAAATCCACTGCCCGAGAATATCAAAAATCTCTAAACTCAGCATACCTGAATCAGGGAGCGTGAAATGAATATTAACCTTTCCAGTCGTTGGATTGGGTGATATTGCGACCTCAATGTTTTTTTCACCTGTTTGCTCAACAACTTCTTCCTCTACTGAAGCAGGGGTTCTGGTTCCTTTGTAGATATATACATCACCGTCGGGTATCGATTGGTGATTTGTGGATGCATTTTCACCTACACATATATCATCTATCCCATCTCCGTTTACATCTCCTACTCTCCCGGCAAAATTTATTTCCCTCAAAAAAACATTGGAAAAATAAAGTTTTGCGACGAGTCCTGTAATTGTGCTTCCTCCAAGGTATAATGCATAACTCTCATAAGGTATAAATTTTAACAAGTCGCCGTAACCATCTCCGTTTATATCCCCAGGTGAGATTCCTTCCCCTGAAAGCCCTCCGGCACTGATTTTTACTTCTGGTGTTATGTTCGGAGGGCGGGTTCCAAATGACAACGCGTATGGCATATCTCCACCTGCTGTTCCCCTAAACACTATTAACTCTCCATTTCCATTCCCATTCATATCATTTACTATAAAGATGTTTTCTGGTTGGAATGTTGTGTCAGATGAAAATTGGTGGTAATCAGAGAATGAAAAATCACTGTTACCAAAGTAAAAACGGCGGAGGTCATTCGACGGATTGGTTCTTTGAAGGAATGGAGAAAAGTCTGTTTTGCCGTCACCGTCAATATCAGCAAACGATAAATAATTGTACCGGAATTGATAGTTTGAATATGCCGAATCGGGTTTCAAGACATGATACTCAACAGGCTGGATTTCAGCAGTGGACATTAAGAAATAGAAATACCACGAATATGAAAATGTAACAAATTCCTCCCATCCATCACCATCATAGTCAATGGGCCAATCTCTACCGTAGAGAATAGAAATATGATTGCTATCAGGATGGTAAATTACGAAATCAGGTATAGTGTCAATATCAGGACCCCCAAGAAAAACATCATAACTTATAGGATATGTATTTATTACTCCTCTATGCCTGATGACATCTCTAAATCCATCTCTGTTTATATCACAGGCTGTGATGGTAATGGGATTATAAGTTTTTATGTAAAACGCAGGTGTATCAGGGACGGGGTTACCTCCGTAATAAAAATATGCTTTCCCTTCTGAACCGGCTGCAGTTGTGTCCATTTTCGTAATCATAAAATCATCGCATGAGTCACCATTTTGGTCCCCCATAAAAATAACTGATTCCTTCCAGTAAAGCCCATTTGTTCTGAAAATCAGTGTATCAAAGTATTGGGCACTTACATCAGTCGCAACAAACATAAGAAGCAGGAAGCCAAATTGAATTGAGTTTTGGTTTAGTTTGGACATAGACTTTCCTCACACGAAGTTTGTGTTGGTTGATCAAGAAATAAGCATTTAGAAAGAAGAGTTACAAGAAGGCACATAAAAGTTGGGTATCCCAAATTTTTGTTATTTGGAATGAGAAGTGATGACAGGAAAGAAACCCAAAATGTAATTGAGGATTTTTTCCTGATTGGATATAAAAATACTTCCAAGGTATCATTGTACTGATGAAATACAACGCTACGGAACGACCTGCCCATGATATAGTTTACTCCCAAAGAAATACACGGTTTTTGAATCAAAATTATATTCAAAAGACTCTTTAACTAAATGAATGAATACTAATGACAATAAAAAGGCAAAAATTGATACACTTTTTTTGTGAGCATCAAATATCACAAATAGCTGGACATCCAGTTTTGTTTTCGGAGGCTCTTTATCGTTGGGGTCAATATTCGATAATTCATAATATCGAAATAAATTTAATTACTACTAAATCTTCATGAGAGCCCAAAAGCATCAGGTAATATATCACTTCTCAATGCGCCCAAAATTTTGAATGGACATTGATTTAAAATTTGTGTAATTTCCTTCGATAGATTCATTTATTTTTAGAAAATTCCATATTCCGGTAGTTCATGCAGAAAACTAAAGCCACATTCCTGATAACTTTTTTGTCTATTATCGTTGTCATGGCATTTTCATCATGTACCGACAAAAAGCAACTGCCGGAATCCACACAATTTGTAAAACTTTTGGAAAAAACCAGGAATACATCAACGGATGCTCCGGAATATCCATCTCTTCTCGACTCTCTTGAAAAGTCGGCAAATCGTACTAAAGACCTCGAATTAATGGTTGACGCCCTTTCAATCAGGGGTGAATATCTAAACACTAAAGAAAAATTCCCGGAAGCCATTTTGGTCTTCAAAAAATCAATCTCGCTTGCCGAAGAGCTTGGTTTAAGTTTACACCTTGGCAAAGATCTTGAAAATATCGGGAAAAGCTACTACAAATTAAAAGACCATACCAATGCACTTTCTTCATTTAAACGATCTGCCACCATCAGGGAAGAGACGGGGGACTCGGTGGGGTTGGGGTCTTCGCTTAACAATACCGGATTTGTTTACTGGATGCAAACCGAGTTCGACAGTGCACTAATCTATTTTAACAAAGCTCTTGAAATCAGGAGTAAACTTCCCAACACCGATCATCATGCCACAACTCTGAACAATCTTGGGACTATATATTTTAATTGGGCTATCTACGACAAATCACTTGAATATTATATGAAATCGCTTTCTCTTCAGAGAGAGATAAAAAACGATTATGGAATTGCGATTAGCCTCACAAACATTGGACTCGTGTATAATGAAACCGGACAACACGAAGAAGCAATTCAGTATTATAAAGAGAGTCTTCCTCATGCCGTGGATTCAAAAGATACCAATGTGGTTGGATATGTATATCATGGACTGGGTTATGCGTTTGAAGATATAGATGTTGATTCATCCATCTATTATTTTAAATTGTCGCTGGCGAAATACCAAAGTGCTTCCTATCCACCGGGAATTATTCTTGCTTTAAGGGGAATTGGTGATTTCTATTTTAAGCTAAAAGATTATGAGGTTGCCGGGAGAAATTTTGAGGAGATGTATCAACTTGCAGTAAGGGAGAGAATACAATTACGGGAAGCTGAGGCGCTTAAGGGGCTTGGCGAGGTTTTTCTTGCCCAAAACCTGGTGAACAAAGCAAAATCTTACCTCGAAGAGAGTCAATCGATTGGCGCGCGGCTTGGAAACAAGGTGTTGTTAAGAGATGTTAGTGAACTGAAGAGTGAGATATTTGAGAGACTCGGTGATAAAGACAGTGCCCTTATCACATTGAGGATTCACCTCAAATATGCTCAGGAGATACAGGGTGAGGAAATGAGCAGAAGACTAATCGGGCTCAAAAATAAATTTCAGTTCGAAAAATTTGAACTCGATTTACAGAAACAGATGTATGAAAACAGAACTCAACGGATAACAATAATTGCAACTGCAATAATGCTCATCCTCGTCATACTTGTTGTTATTTTACTCTATCGAGTGAACAAAAGGATTAAAAATACCAATCGGCTTCTAAACCAACAAAATGAACTGATAGAGGGTCAGGCGAAGGAACTTGGTGTAATAAACCAGCAGCTCGTTGAATCGAATGATGCGAAGGACAAACTTTTCTCAATTATCAGCCACGATCTTCGCAGTCCATTCCAGGGACTTCTCGGAATAACCGGAATTCTCAAGGAAGATTTTTATGAATTGACGAATGACGAAAAACTTCATCTGATTGTTGGACTTGAAGAGACAAGCAGAAAAACCTTTGAACTCCTTGAAAACCTCCTTAATCTCTCTGCTTCAAGGATGGGAAAATTATCTTTTGATCCTGTTGAGGTTGATGTTTCAGAAATTGTGAAAAAAACTTTATCGCTTCACTCTGAGCAAGCCATTGGGAAAAAGATTTCGCTTAAATCGAATGTTCGTGGTGGTCAATACATATCATGTGATCCAAACATGCTCGAGATTGTATTCAGAAATCTTTTGAGCAACGCGATAAAATATACACATGAAGAAGGGGAAATTACCGTTGATTCTTGCGATTCCGATGGATTTGTATGTTTTTCGATTAAAGATAATGGTATCGGGATGGACAATGAAACCAAGGCAAATATATTTAACATTAATGCAGTTCGCTCACAGAGAGGAACCAGGGGTGAAAAAGGGACAGGACTTGGAATTGGACTCTGTAAGGAATTTATAGAAAAGCACAATGGTTTGATAGAAATAGAAAGTGAACCGGGAGTTGGAACCACATTTCGTATTACACTCCCGAAAAACGGTGGTGTAAAACCTGAATAATTTTTGGAGGAAAAGATCAAATGTCATTTAATTTAAATAAATTTACGGTAAAAGCTCAAGAAACCGTTCAAAAGGCAATAGAAATTGCCGGCGGTTATCAAAATCAAATTATAGAACCACTTCACATTTTGGCTGCACTTGTTGAAGAAAGGAATGGTTTAGCCGATTCTCTCCTTCAAAAAACTGGTGCCAACAGCGACCGAATTAGAATTAAAGTCTCTGCAGAGATGGATAAACTTCCTAAAGTAAGCGGAACGGCAGCAAGCGATCTTAAACTATCAACAAATTCTTCTGCGGTATTCGACAGAGCTTCCAAACTTGCAAGTGATTATAAAGATGAATTTGTTTCAACCGAACATCTCCTGCTTGCTTTAGCTGAGGATACAACCGACGCCGGAAGACTGTTAAAAGATGCCGGTGTTACAAAAGATGACCTCTCAAAAGCTGTTGAACATATCCGGGGTGGAAACAGGGTAACTTCCCAAAATGCGGAAGATTCCTACGCCTCACTTGAAAAATATGGCAGAAATCTAAATGATCTTGCTAAAGCAGGCAAACTTGACCCTGTTATCGGAAGAAATGATGAAATCAGGCGTGTAATGCAGGTGCTCTCGCGCAGGACAAAAAACAATCCTGTCCTTATAGGTGAGCCGGGAGTTGGTAAAACTGCAATCGCTGAAGGCATTGCTCAAAGGATAGTCTCAGGTGATGCTCCCGAGACAATAAAAACCAGGCAGATTATTGCACTTGATGTTGGGTCACTTATTGCGGGAACGCAGTACCGCGGGCAGTTTGAAGAGAGACTGAAGGCAGTGATAAAGGAAGTTCAAAATTCGAACGGGCAGATAGTTCTCTTTATTGACGAGATGCACACACTTGTGGGAGCAGGAAAAACCGAAGGGGCGATGGATGCTGCAAACATCCTTAAACCTGCTTTGGCGAGGGGTGAACTCCACTGCATCGGTGCCACAACCCTTGATGAATACCAAAAATATATCGAAAAAGATGCTGCTCTCGAAAGAAGATTTCAACCTGTAATCATCGCAGAACCTAATGAGGAAGACTCAATTTCGATTCTTAGAGGATTAAAAGAACGGTATGAAGTGCATCATGGCGTGCGGATAACCGATGCTGCAATTGTTGCTGCCGTTCAACTTTCGAACAGATATATCAGCGACCGTTTCCTCCCCGATAAAGCGATCGACCTTATTGACGAATCGGCTTCCCGACTCAGGATTGAGATCGATTCAATGCCTGAAGAACTTGATGTGCTTGAAAGAAAAATTAAACAGCTTGAGATAGAGAAAGTGGCTCTCACCCGTGAAAAAGATGATGCTTCACAAAGAAGATTGGAAGACCTGAATGAGGAACTCTCGGAATTGATCGAGGAGAGAAGTGGAATTAGAGTCCATTGGGAACGGGAAAAAGAAAAGATCAGTCAGATTCGCGAGATTAAATCTCAGATAGAGAAACTTCGTGCAGATTCTGAAATGTATGAGAGAGAAGGAAATCTTTCAAAAGTTGCTGAGATTAGATACGGAACTCTTCCCGAACTTGAAAGAGAACTTGTTGAAGATACTGTTCAATTAAATGAAGTTCAGAAGGAAAAACGACTCTTAAAAGAGGAAGTTGATGCAGAGGATGTGGCTGAGATTGTTTCTCGCTGGACCGGAATCCCCGTCACTAAAATGCTTGAAAGTGAGAGAACCAAACTAATCCACCTCGAAGATCAGCTTCATAAAAGGGTTATCGGACAGGATGAGGCGGTTGTTGCTGTTTCCAACGCTGTCAGAAGATCCCGTGCCGGACTTCAGGATGCCAACAAACCTACAGGTTCATTTATTTTCCTGGGAACTACAGGTGTGGGCAAAACAGAGCTTGCAAAAGCCCTCGCTATGGCTCTCTTCGACGATGAACACGCCATGATCAGAATTGATATGTCGGAGTATATGGAGAAATTTTCCGTCTCCAGACTTATCGGTGCACCCCCGGGATATGTTGGTTATGAAGAAGGCGGGCAACTTACTGAAGCGGTTAGAAGGAAGCCATACTCGGTGATACTTCTTGATGAGATCGAAAAAGCACATCCCGATGTATTTAACATTTTACTTCAGGTTCTTGATGACGGAAGGCTAACCGATAATCAGGGAAGAACCGTTGATTTTAAGAATACAATCATCATAATGACATCAAATCTTGGTTCCCAGTTGATCCAGGAAAGTTTAATGAACAGCAGGGATGAGGATATTGATAATGTCATGGGAATTCTACGGATGCAAATTGGCGATCTGTTAAGAAAAACGATAAGACCCGAGTTTCTCAACAGAATTGATGATGTTATTTTATTCAAGCCGCTGAGACAGTCGGAAATAAGAAAAATTGTAAAAATCCAACTTGATGGCGTAACTGCGATGTTGGCAAAAAAAGATATTACATTTTCAATCACAGATGAAGCTGCCGATTGGTTGTCCGAATTGGGATATGACCTTACATATGGCGCCCGCCCCCTAAAAAGGACTATCCAAAAACATATCATCAACCCTCTGGCTCAGGAACTGATCGCCGGTGCTTTCTCAGATGGCGACTCAATAATAGCCAAAGTGGATGAAAGGGGCAAAATCATTTTCACGAAGGGATAACCAATTATGGAGTTGTATATTTGAAGTCTGTTTTATAAAATTATGTGTTGACCATTGAACAAAACTTTTTTGTTTTTAATCTTTATAGTTTTTGTTTTTTCCGCATACCCGCAACAGCGGGATACTGTAATTATTTCCGGAAGCGAATATCGGGCAGGCGGGTTCCACAGGACGATATTTGGTGACTTGTGGCGAGATGTATGGGCAACGCCAATTAAAATCCCCGTCCTTGACCTGAAAACTTTTGCGGGTGGACTTGTGCCTGAAAAAAAGGGGGGAGGAATGCAAACCAAAACCCTCCATTTTAAGGGAGCTGATGGACAAACCTGGAAGTTCAGATCACTAAATAAATTCCCCAGGCCCACTCTTCCTGATGATATTAAAAACACACTCGTCGCAGATTTTATCCAGGATCAAATAAGTACTTCACACCCTGCCGCTGCTGTTGTCCTCACACCGTTTATGGATTCCCTTGGCATTTTAAATGCTCCACCGGATATTTGGTTCCTTCCCGATGATCCAATCTTGGGGGAATTTCGCGATGAATTTAAGAATCTCGCGGGGATGCTGGAGGTGAATCCCGATGAAAATGAAGATGGTGGAACTCCTTTTGCGAATGCAGAAAAAATAGTCTCCTCCGAAAAATTAGTGTATAGATTCCTCGATAAAAGGGATGAAAAAGTTGACGCCGCGGCATTTTTAACTGCCCGACTCTTTGATGTGTTTGTGAATGATTGGGATCGCCACATGGGGCAGTGGAAGTGGGCCAAATATACCATCAACGGGAAAGAAATATGGAAACCGATTCCCAAGGACAGAGACCGTGCCTTTTCAAAGTTTGACGGACTTGCCCCATGGCTTTCCACTCTGATTATTCCTCAATGGAAAGATTTTGACTACGACTACCCGCCGGCAGAGTTTGCCACATGGAGTGGAAGATACCTTGACAGAAGATTCCTTTCGGAACTCACTCGAAATCAGTGGGATTCGGTTACAAATTTTGTAATTTCAAAACTGACAAATGAACTGATTGATTTTTCTCTTTCCCGTTTCCCCGAGGAACATAAGCCACTTTCTCTCACCGAAATAAAAGAAAGGCTAATCATAAGAAGGGAAAAACTCCCTGCTTTTTCGGATGAATATTATCGACATATCAACAAAATTGTGAATGTTTATGCCTCCGACAAAGATGATCATATCGATATTCAAAGAACCGACACTTCAACAATTATCACCCTTTTAGGGAAAAAGAAAAAGGGGAGTGAAACAAGGGAAGTATTGTATCAAAAGGAATTTGACAGTGAAATTACTTCTGATATAAGAATCCATCTTTCCGGGGGTGACGATCAGGTGAAAATTACAGGCACAGTTGAATCAGGTCCCCTCATTAGAATTGACGGAGGAGAGGGAAAAGATCAATTTATCGATTCATCTCTCGTTAAAGGCTGGTTCCTTAACTTTCTTCCGATTAGAAGAGCGGAGAACAAAAACAGATTTTTTGACAACGACCCGTCATCGCAGGTTTTATATGGAAAAGGAACAAAATTTAGAGTTCAGGAACTGCTTGTTGCGTCGGATCCACAAGAATATATTGAACCCGCCTGGCTTCAGGAGGGAAGAGGTTATGGCATCAATCCTGTGTTTGATCTCTCCTCTACAACGGGACTTCAATTTGGCGGGGGACCAATCATAATAAATTACGATTATCGTAAAAAGCCGTGGGATTCATGGCTAACCGTAACAGCAGCTTATGCAACCAGGCCGAGGGATTTTGATTTTGTGTTTGAAAGTTACTTCAATTCAATTCTGGATGATGCCACGGTAAGTTTTAAAGCTTACAGAATTAACATCGAATTTAACAATTATTATGGACATGGTAACGAAACCGACTACAATAATGAACTTTTCGAAAGTGAATTTTACAGAGTCAAAAGGCGCGTCACGAGTGGAGAAATGGGGGTTGACCTCCACATTGGGGACGGAATAAAAAATTATTATCAGGCAAGGCTCTCCTTCTTCGAAGTAAGCGTTCCGGAGGCATCACTTTTTAAAGGTTTGCCACATGGCAGTTATGGTGATGGAGATTTGTCGGTTTTAACTCTTGGAACAGGATTTATATTTGATAAAAGAGATAATACTGATCTTCCGCTTGAAGGATGGTATCTTAAATTTGGGGGGAACTATAACCCAAAATTGTTCAACACCAAAGAATCTTACTACAATGCAACATTTGATCTTCGGGCATACTTACCAATCTCATTTTTAAAGAATTCTGCACTCGCTTTTAGATTCGGTGGCGAAAAAGTGGGAGGTGAATACCCTTTTTTCGCGGCGGCTTTTCTTGGTGGATCAAAAAATCTTCGGGCTTTCAGAAATGAAAGATTTTCGGGAGATGCATCACTATACGGAACCGCAGAAATCAGGGTTGAATTGGGTTCGATTAAAACAATAATTTATTCGAGAGTTGGAGTTTTTGCCTTTACTGAAACAGGAAGAGTTTTTAAGAATGGTGAAAATTCAAATATCTGGCATTTGAGCAGCGGAGGAGGTGCTTATCTTTCATTTCTCGACAGAGCCCTGATTCTTGCAACAACGATTGGTTTCTCAAACGAATATACCAATTATCATTTTACAACCAGGGTCCTTTTCTAAACACGATTGATCGCTATGGAAAGGATAGTTACGCGGATTTCACGGATTGAACACGGATTTCACGGAGAAAGGTTGTATTGATTATTAGGATGGTACACAGATGAGACGATAAATCTGTGTACCCGAAGGTTTAATTCTGCTTTGAAGAGTACATTCTGAGGGATAAGGTTACATAAAGTTAAAAAATCCACCTTCTTCTTCCTCAACATCGTCCTGTTTTTTCTTCGATTTTTTTTGGTACTTCAGAGAATTTCTTTCCCAGAACACACCGTCCACATATCCTTGAATTCCACTGTCGTTTTCTGCAAGTTCAAGGCGATATTCTGTTGTAGCAGCAAAAGTATTATCAATTTCGATACCAACATAGTGTCTGTTCAGTTTTTTTGCCACTACAGATGATGTACCGGAACCAAGAAATGGATCAAAGACCACATCGCCCTCGTTTGAAGAGGCAAGAATCAATTTTGCCAACAGTTTTTCAGGTTTTTGAGTGGGGTGATCAGTGTTTTCTGACATCGACCAGTAAGGAATGGTAATATCTGTCCAGATATTTGAAGGGTGAGTCATTCTGAATCTGCCTTCTTCTGTTTCCTTCCAGTCTTTGGCTTGCCCGTCTTCTTTGTAAGGGGCAATGACGCTTTTCTTTTCTTTAACAGCATCAAGGTTAAATGTATAATCATTACCCATTGTGAAAAACCAGATATCTTCCATCGAGTTTTTCCAGTTTTTGCTGGCACCACGGCCCTTGTCTCTTTGCCATGTGATTCTGTTACGGAGTTTAAAATATTCATTTGCGACAGCAAAAATTGAAATGGAGCTGATATAATCACCACATATATAGATAGTAGCTTCCGGTTTAAGAAGGCGCAACATTTGGGGCAGCCAGCTTCTTAAATATGCGGAGTACTCTTCAACGGGAAGTTTTCTAAACTTGGATGAACCAAATTCTCTGTCAAGATTGTATGGTGGATCCAGGATTAAGAGGTCAACAAATTGATCAGGCAGATACTTCATTATGTCGAAGAGGTTCCTGTTGATTGTTTTATCGAGTATCTTATCAACGGAAACCGGTTCCTCGAGATCAATTAGTTTTTTGGAATACTTCTCAATCTGGTCTTCGCTGAGAGTTATCGTTTTATTTTTTGTTGCCCTAGGTGAAGGCATTTTAACTCCAAATATTTATGTTTTGCTACAAATATACACTTATATAGAGATAAAGCACAATTGTTGACTCGTACATATATCTACTTTTTCTTTAACACCATCCCGGTGGAAGGTGGCAGGATAACTTTTCCTTTTCCTTTTCCGAGCGACTTGACTCCGGCTTTTTCAGCGTTAACGAGCACTTCAAAATTACCTTTTGGAAGGGTGAATTCCACCTTCTTGTCTCTGTTGGCATTAAAAAGAACAACAAAATGATCTTTGCCATGGTTCAATTCATAACCCAAACTAAATTCATCTTTTAGTTCCATGAACTTAACTTCTTCATATTCAGCACGACGAAAAGCACTGTAGGTTGAGCGAAGTTTTGCGAGACCGGCATAATAAGCGACAAGACTTTTGTTCAGATCGACATGTTCATAATTGATGTAGTTAACTTCATTATCCTTGTCGTAGGTGTTATGATCAACCTTGCCTCTGTAGGGATCGTTAACATCCACATCTGCAGGAACCACTTTTGATCTGCCATATTCCTGCCCTGCGTGGATCATCGTCATACCTTGTGAGGTGTAGAGGAATAGCGCCCCAAGTTTGTTCAGTTTTAACTGGGTTGGCGTCAGTTTTGCATTTTTATCAACATCTAAAACTGTTGTGCCTTCTTTTAGGTCACCAAGCCCAATTCTGATAAAATCACCCAAAGTATAACCGTCGTGTGATTCAAGATAATTTACTGAATGTTCTTTTTTGCGGAATAATCCTTTATCATCTCTGAGCAGGGTTCCATTCACATAACTTTGAAGTCTTTGAGGTGTATTGTCACCAAACCATTTTCCAAATATCCACCCCGGGTTTTCACGGGGATTTTCACCCTTCACACCATTTCTTATCTGATCGTTCCACGAACCCCACTCTCTTTCAGAGAATCCTTTTGGATCATAACCGCCACCCCATGGTTCACAAACTATTACGACTTGTGGATTAACTTTTCTCAGTTCTTTAATGATCTCTTCGATTGTTACCCAGTCAATAAGTTTGCCAAGATCAAATCTGAATCCGTCGATGTGATATTCGGTCATCCAGTATTTTAAACTTTCGATTATCAGTCTTCTTGCCATTGGTGCTTCGGTTCTGAAATCGTTTCCACATCCACTTTCGGCTTTAAAGCTGCCGTCGCTGTTAAGTCGGAAATAATATTTTTTGTCAATTTCTTTAAAACTTCCCAACTCATATTCAGAGATATGGTTATAGACCACATCCATTAAAACAGCAATTTTTTCCTGATGGAAAGCTTTAACCATCTGTTTAAAATCGTGGCGGGCCTTATCACTATGTCCCATCCATTGGTTCCACCTCAATTTTGCCCAGTTTTCGGCATAATATGCTTCGGGAGCAAAAAATGCAGCGGTCATATATCCCCAGTGATTTCTCTCATAGGGGTTCCATGTGTTAAACCTGTTGGCTGCGGAATCGCGGAAGGGTATCTCAACATTTCCAAATTCCTGTGCAGGGAGGAGTTCAACTGTATTCACATTGAGGGATTTAATATAGTCGAGTCCACCCTTCTTCCCTTTTTCGGTAAGACCCTTATAAGTGCCCGGGTTTTTTACACCCGAACTTGGATGAACTGTCTGATCGCGGAGGTGCATTTCATAGGTTATAAGATCACGCCAGTCGCGCTGAATCCATTTGGTTTTTCCCCAATCAAAACCACCATCTTTTACAACGATCCCTTTTCTTGGGTTCATATAAGTATTGTAGGTTGCCACTGATTTGGCATAAGGATCGAGAATCAGTATCTGTCCTTTTTTTACGGGATCATCTTCGGGATTAATTACAATGTAGCCGTAAAACAGACCATATTGTTCGCCGCTTAGTTGGGCTTCCCAGACACCATCTTTATCTTTAGTCATTTTAAGTTCAATGTAGTCGGTGTCTTCAACTTTTTTAAATGTCCTGAGAGCCACTTCGGTTGCTCTTGGTGCAAATACTCTAAAGATGGTATTTCCATTCTCCACGAAAGAGCCCAGTTTTTTGTCTGAATAGGCATTCAGGAATTCATCCTGTTTCTGAGCTTTAACCACTGTTTGCGACATGATAAACAACACCACTAATACTGATAAAATTTTGTGTCTTGAAGTCATAACTGATCCATAATTGGGTTTTTTGTAATAAACAATCTTTAAAATTACAAAAAAAGAGCGAAAAAGAGGTTGAGAGTACGCGGATACACGCAGATTATGCGGATTAACGCGGAGGGGGATTAAATTTTCGAATTATGAAATGGTGAAGATTTCAAAAAATTTTCATAAGTTTCTTCAGTTGGTATTTTAGTTGTGTGAAATCGTTGCGATACCAATTCAAAGCATCGAGACAATCATTTAATTTTGATTGTTGCTGGCAAAATGAGTACTTCCATAAGACATAAAAAAGAACTCCGGGGTAAGGAGTTTTTTAGGAAAAGAAATGAAAACCACATCGATAATTCTTTTATTGTTTTGGGTCATTTACTTGACGGGTATTCTCAAAATTCATGGCATGTCGCCAATCTTGGTGTAAGTATTACTACTGTTGGGGTCCCGGCATCAGGAAAAGACAGTAATTCTTTGGTTCATTCGCCGTCTGTTATGTTTGCCGGTACATCTGATGGTAAAGTCAGAATACGATACAGCAACATCAGTGCCTGGTCCACACTTGCTAGTGGTTTCCCAAAAATTCTAAGCATCGCCTCTGATACTTTACATGGAGTCAACTACCTGGGAACCGAAGCCGGTTTGTACAGATCATTTGATGGCGGAAGAACCTGGATCAAAATTGCTTTTTCAAATTATCGAGTGCAGGATATAGATGTCGTTCCTTCAACGGGGGTGGTGTACATTGTCATTGATCAATACAACCCGGGTATGAATTTAACAATGGGAATACACAAATCTTTCGATCAGGGCTCCTCATGGCAGGGGGTTCACACAGGATACCTCTGTGGGGATGTTTTTATTCGGGATAATAACTCCATCCTCGCAGCATGCTCAGATGGAATTATTAATTTTTCGCCCGGCATCGGTACGGTATTAGGTTTTCCCGGTGGTGTTAGATATTGTGTTGTAGAACATCCTGATGGTCATGTACTTACCGGTACCGACGATGGGCTTTTTAGAATGGATAATGTGTCACCACAAGGCTTTGTAAATGTGCTACCGGCTTCAACTATAAATGCCTGGGTTTACTGCCTCTATGTAGCAAAAAGTGGATACATTTATGCTGGTACCTCAGGACGGGGAGTATATTTCTCGACTGACAGTGGATTAACCTGGCAACCATTCATGAACGGGATGGGGGCATACGAGGAAGTAAATGATTTAAAAACAAGCCCCACTGGACACTTGTTCGCAAATGGAGCCTTTCATCAGCGTGTTTACGAAACCATCTACCCCGTGGAGCCACCACAAACGGTCAAATTGATTTCACCAAATGATGATACAACAGGGCTTATATCAGATATTAAACTTGACTGGGATACTGCTTTTACGACCGACCGTTACACACTTCAAGTTTCAACAGACTCACTTTTCTCAAACATTATAATAAATGATTCAACTCTTGTCCTGTCTGAGTATAATCTTCAATCCAGCCAGTTGCAAAGCAATTCTGAATACTTCTGGCGGGTTTTAGGGAAAAATTTCGCCGGGAAAGGGGATTGGTCACAAGTCAGGAGATTCACAACAGGGATTCTTGTTGGTGTTGAAGAGGAAGTTTCTGAAGAAACAATGGTTAAAAAGGCGTCCATATCGGTATATCCAAATCCATCCAAAAACAGATTAAATTTGTCAATAAATTCTAAATCCGGAGGGAGCACCTCGGTTAAACTCTATAACACTCTCGGAGAAGTGGTTTTTATCTCGGGAGATATCTCACTTGAAAACGGAACAACTGACTATTCCATTAATCATGATCTACCAACAGGTATTTACATTCTAACAGCAGTTATAAATTCCTCGTCGGGCGAACAATCAATCATTTCACAAAAGGTTTCAGTTGTGAGGTAGGAAGAGTTTGCTGATTGTAACCGGTTATTGTCGAATCTTAACCAACTTCACGGTTTCTCCCGACCTGCACTTTAAATAACGGAATTTAACGAGTATTCCGCGGAATTTCCTTAATTTCGTAAAGTATTATCATTTATTTAGGTGAAGTTGTGACAAAATCCATTGTAAGTTTTGTTTTCCTCCTTCTTCTGCTCGCAACCACCCCTTTGGTTGCACAAAGAGCAGGTGATGTTGTCCCCGGAGAGATAATTATTCAAATGAGACCTGCAGCAGAAACCTCGGACATATTATCCGAGTTTAGTGCGGCAGGACTAAAATCGGAACGCCTTCTTTCAAGAAGAATGAATATCTGGCTGATTAGCTACGATACAAAAAAAGCAAACGGCGACGATCTGCTTTTTGCCCTCAGAAGCCATCCACTCGTTAGTATTGTCCAGTACAATCATGTTATGGATCTTAGGGATGATAAAAATTACAGCGAAAGAAATCCGGAAGCAATCGAGAATCTGACTCTCGATTCACGCGGAACAACCCCCAACGACCCAAGATTTAACGAGCAATGGGCTCTTAACAACACCGGTCAAAGTGGTGGAACCCCGGATGCAGATATTGATGCTCCCGAAGCATGGGATCTTGCTAAAGGTGGACTTACCGCCCTTGGTGATACAATTGTTGTTGCTGTAATTGATGGTGGTGCACAGTTATCACACCCTGACCTGAATTTTTGGGTCAACAGATTTGAGATACCCAACAATTCAATTGATGACGATCTAAATGGTTATGTTGACGATTATCTTGGCTGGAATGCCTATAGCAACAATGGAACACCTGATGGCGACAGTCACGGAACCCATGTGTCAGGAATTGTAGCTGCCCGCGGAAATAACGGTGCCGGTGTATCTGGAGTAAACTGGAACACAAAAGTGATGATAATCTCAGGCTCTTCATCTTCTGAAGCAACTGTGGTTGCAGCTTATGCGTTTGCACTTGAACACAGAGCTACATATAACGAAACCAATGGAGCCAAAGGAGCATTTGTTGTCGCAACCAACTCCAGTTTTGGAGTCGATTATGGTCAGCCGGCAAACTACCCAATCTGGTGCGCAATGTATGATTCGCTTGGGAAATATGGCATCTTGAGTTGTGGAGCTACTGCAAACCTGGGTATCAATGTTGATGTTCAAGGTGATATCCCAACTGCCTGCCCAAGTAACTGGCTTGTTAGTGTTACAAACACCACGAGTAGCGATGCAAGAAATTCGGGAGCAGGTTATGGTTTAACAACTATTGATCTCGGTGCCCCCGGAAGTTCAATCCTTTCCACTGATCAGACTAATACATATACAAGCAAAACAGGAACTTCGATGGCAACACCAACTGTTGCCGGTGCCATCGCACTTATGATATCGGGAGCCAATGCCAATCTCATTCAGGCGTACAAAACAAACCCCGGTCCAACAGCACTTTTGTTTAAACAGTATCTCCTTGAAGCAACTGATCCAGTTGCTGCACTTCAGGGACAGACTGTATCCGGTGGAAGATTAAATGTTTTTAAGGCACTTCTTGCAGTGGGAACTCCTCCTGATACGGTTGCTCCAACCGCAATCAATAACCTTGCAGTTGTGGAGCCAACTTCAAGCAGTGTGAAACTGACATGGACTGCCCCTCTTGATACTTCAAGAAATGGTGTGGTTTCATATATAGTGAGAAAATCAAACTCTCCAATTCTTACACAAACTGATTTTGACAATGCATCACCTGTAGCATGGAGCGGAACTCCCCAACCATCAGGCGGAATAGAGAATTTTGTTGTTGGCGGACTTGCTCCTGCTTCCACTCATTATTTTGCCGTCAGAGCACAGGATACATGGGGTAACACCTCCGTTATCTCCAATTCTCCTTCGGGAACAACACTTCAAGCACCAGCAATAGGGCTTTCAACAAGAAACCTTGTAAGAACTCTTACACCGGGTTCCTCTGTTTTAGATTCGATTATGATAAGCAACACAACTGCTTATGCATCCACACTTTCATACACAGTGGAATTGGCAAACAATACTTTCCCGCAGGGAAGCATGTTTATGTCACTTGTTCCGGTTGAAACTGAAAATGTGCCGCAGTTGATCAAATTTGCCGATAAAGAGAACCCGACACCCCGTTTTGGTTATACAATAGACGGAATGGGCGGCCCTGATTCAGCAGGGTATAAATGGATCGACAGTTATGAACCAAACGGACCCGTATTCGAGTGGGAGGATATTTCCACTACAGGAACTGAACTTACCAACTGGGTTGCTTCAAGCACTTTTGGCGCAAAAGATGAAGGATATGCTCAGTTTAGTCCGGGATCTACTTTCAAATATTACGGTCAACAGTATAATACACTTTATGTGGGTTCAAACGGATTTATCTCCGTGGCACCTTTTACAGGAAGCACATTCACAAACGCAACCATGCCGGGTTCTCCAAATCCAAACGGTATAATGGCAGCTATGTGGGACGATCTTGATGGAACAAACGGTGGAAAGGTTTATTACAAATACTACCCCGGGAAAACCATTATTCAGTACACAAACTGGCAAAAATATTCTGCCTCAACTTCAAATCTTAATTTCCAGATTATATTGTTTTCGTCAGGAAAGATTCTTTATCAGTATCAGACAATGACTGGCACACTCAATTCAGCTACTGTTGGAATTGAAAATCAGACCGGAACAGTTGGGCTCACGGTTGCACATAATGCCACTTACATAGCCAACAATCTTGCTCTCCAATTTCAAGCTGAGCCTGACTGGATTACTGCAACCAGTCTTTCAGGAATGCTATATAATGGAAATTCATCTGCCGTTAAGTTGAATCTTTCAACAGTGGAGATCCCACTTGGAAATTATTCAATGGATCTTGTGATAAGATCAAACGATCCATTAAAACCGGTTGATACGGTTAAGGTTTCAATGATCAACTCAGTTGAAGTACCGGTTGAACTGGTTTCTTTTACAGGTGAGTTTGTAAACGGATCAGTTAATCTGAACTGGATTACCGCCACCGAAACCAACAATTCAGGTTTTGAAGTGGAAAGAAAATCCGGAAATGGAATCTGGGAAAAAGCGGGTTTTGTTCCCGGAGCCGGAACAAAAACTTCGCAATCGGTTTACTCATTCAGCGAAAACAAATTAGTTGCAGGGAAGTATCTCTACAGATTAAAACAAATTGATCTGGATGGTACTACTGCTTATTCACAGGAAGTTGAAGTTGATATGGGAATTCCAACTGAGTTTACACTCGATCAGAACTTCCCAAATCCTTTTAATCCAAACACGATTATTCGATTTGCTCTTCCTGTTGCCGGTGGAGTATCGTTAAATATTTACAACACCCTTGGTGAAAAAGTTGCTTCTCTTATCAACAAAGAGATGGCAGCAGGTTATCATGAGGTTTCATTTAATGCATCCGAACTTCCGAGTGGACTTTATCTCTACGAACTTCGTTCAGGTGATTTCTCATCCGTAAGGAAGATGCTTTTGATGAAGTAAAACTCTTCATAATTAAACAAAAAAAGCCCGACTGACAATCGGGCTTTTTTTATAAGCATATATTACTTTATCAAAAGCATTATTTTTGTTTGTGTAAATGTACCGGCCTGCAATTTATAGAAATATAGTCCGGTTGGAAGGTTTTCTGCGTTGCAGCGAACTTCGGGATAGCCGGTTTCCTTGCTATAGTGTATTTTGACTAATTTATTGTTCGCTGAAGACTATTTATCCTCATCCTCCGAGTCATTCCTGACTTTTCGTATGATAAAAACCAGTGAAAAAATCGCTACAGTAACAAAAATCAGAAGGATTACCGTAAAGGTTTTCACTTCTAACTCTTTTTCTTTGTGGCAGTCGATTTTTTGATTTTAGGCTGATTCAGTTTCTCCACTTTTGGAGTCGAGTATTTCTCTTTCGCTTTTTTATCAGTCGGTTTAACGGTCTTTTTAACTGCCGGTTTTGTCGTTGCAGATTGTTTCCCTTTTTTTACGGGTTTAACAGTTTTTGGTGCATCGGTTTTTTTATCGGTCAGTTTATTATGAATCATTGGTATTGATTGCACAAATGGAACAAGCCTGAATCCGGAATGAAGAGCGGAATCGATCAATTCGTCCACATAAATTGCCATCGTTTTTATTACCGAGTTAAATTCCTTGGTTTTAAAGAGTTTAAATGCACTTACAGCATCTTTTGCTTTATCAGGATTTTTCCTTACCGTACGCTCTGCATGTCTTAATCCATTCAGAGTATAAACCCAAATCATCAATTGAACAAATTGTTCTTTACTGAAATATTTGATTCCATGATAATCATTTACCCCAATAAAACTTTGCACTTCTTTTCTCCCAAGGAGAGTAATTGTAGGGAGTGGATCGTCGAGAGTTTCGATTTTGCCATCGGGATTAAACACTCCTTTTCGGGTATAAACATTCTCAGTGGATTCCAAAATTCTTAAAAGATCAAATTCATATTTTGCTTCGTGATATTTATCGCCCAACCTGATTAGTGACTGCCACAGAGCTTTTTCGAGCAATAATGAGTCGTAGAGTTCAATCGGTTTTTCACCCGTTTGCTCTTCAACAGTAATGAGGATTCTTTTTACGGTTGTATAAAGCACAAGAATGTCGGAATAGACCTGCCGATTTTCTTTTTGAGTCAACAGCCAATAATTGTCGAGTCGTGAGGGACCCTTCACTCCTGTTTCGAGCTGGGTAATAAAGTTTGAGTAACTTTTTAGGGTCATAAGATCTTTTTTCAGAGCCGACATCACTGTGTTGTTGTTGATGTTCACTTTTTTGTAATCAGAAACATGGTTTAAGATGTTTCCAAATCTCATTGCAAAAGTGGTACTGAACTCTCCATCGGGTTGTGGATCGGCTTCAAGTCCTGCATATTTTTTCAACTCAAGCAGAATATCCTTGCTTAAAAATTCCATTACTGCGTGATGGACATTGATCAGGTTAAGTTCAAGGAGTGTAATTGAAAGTGACTGTGTGCCCTGTCCATGCAGGAAACTGTTTAAGCGACTGTAACTTCCATCAATATCAAAAATTTCCTTAAAGCCGACAAAAACATGATAGCCATAACCATTAAGAGTTATGTTGTAACCCTCATCATCAAAATCGCGACCGGGTCGGATATATTCAAGCCCTGTGATCATGTCTTTAAAAGTGTAGAAATAACCATCAAACCGTTTTAGCTGAAGAGCTTTTGAAAGAGGTTTGTACTCAAGTTCGTTTGGTGAAACTTTCTGGTCTTCAACATTCGATGCTTCCCAGTTGTCTTCGCCCGGTTTCCCGTCAATATATTGTGGTTTGATTCTTTTACCTGAGGAATATTTGATCATTCCTGAGGTTCTAAAGAAGGAATTATTGAAGAAAACGAGAGCTCTTTCATCACCAATTTTGTTGGTAAAGGCGATAACATTTTCGTTAACATGTCTGTAGTCATCATAAAAATCGAACAATTCGAAGTTTTTAACAGTTGAGAAGAGGTACCTCTTTTTTAGCAACGGGAATATTTCCTGCTGGTGCCGTTTTACAAGATGGGAATCAACATGTTCATCGTAATAAGCTTTTCGATACTCCATTCCATACTTTTCAGTGAACCCTTCCATCTGTCCGTGAGCGAACATTGGAAGACCCGGAAGAGTGGCCATCATAACACAGATGCCGAAGTATTTATCTCCCTTTCCAAATTGGTTAACAGCAGTTTCTTCATCAGGATTACTCATGAAGTTAACATACCGCTTCAGAATTTCGGGATCAAACTCAATTGTATTTTTGATTAAAGAACGATATTTATCGTTTTCTTCTTTCATAAACATGTGCATAAACGCAGAGTTATACACCCTGTGCATTCCGAGACTTCTAACAAAATATCCTTCCATCAGCCAAAATGCCTCAGCGAGAAGAAGTGTATTGGGCATCTCTTCGTTAAAACGATCAACCACTTCACGCCAAAATTCTTTTGGCATCATTCTGTGGAATGTTTGTTTGGAGATTGCATAGTCGGAGCGGGACGGGATTGCTCCACCGGCGCCCGGTTGCGGAAACCACAATCTTTGATAATGTTTTTTACTAAGAATCATCGCAGCATCAAACCTGATAATCGGGAATTTTTTTGCGACTTTTTGAATTGTTTTGATCAACTCCTCACGAACCACAGGGTCGAGAAGATTAAGTTGAGCTGTATCATTCCATGGCATGTTTGTACCGTCATTTCCATGGTAGATGTATCTAATTTTTCCGTTTCTTTTGTCGATATGTTGAAATACAACAGCCGCATCCTGACGCGTGTAGTATCTGTCTTCTATCCTCAGTTCAATATCGGGGTTATCCGAGAGATTTGGACCGGTAAATGAATAGTTGGGATATGGAGGTTCCTGTGCCTGGATAAAATATTCCGGGTGATCAACAATCCATCTTGAGTAGATACCTGTGTGGTTTGGCACCATGTCGCTTGCAAGTCTTATTCCACGGGCGCCACATCTGTCCCTGAGGTTTTCATAAGCCCGGTCGCCACCAAGCTCATTCGCAATGTCATAATCAAAAAGTGAATAGGCAGAGGATGCTGCTTCGGGATTACCACAAAATTGTTTAATCTTTGCAGATGCATTTGATCGTTCCCAGACTCCAATTAACCAAAGAGCATTAAAATTCCATTGCTGGAGCTGATCAAGCTCTTCATCGGGAATTTTATCGAGTGTGTCTATTTTTCTGCTGTATTTTTTCGATAGCTGATCGAGCCACACGAGAGTGTTTTTGGCAATCATTACAACATTGGGCATCCAGTCGATATCTTCTGTGAATCTTTCTTCCTCAACCATAAAGCTGAGTTCAACATCATCAAGCTCGACTGGTGGTTTTTGTCCTTTTTTTAATGCAGCTTTGAGGCGATCGGCATACTCTTTGTTAAAATCATATTTTGGAACGGGAGGTGTTCCCTTTCCACCACCACCCTGAAACAATCTTGCATCCTCTTTTAACAAATCGGTTCCAAGAAGCACAAGATCTTCTAATGGAAAATCGATATCGAGGGGCCAAAAAGCTTTAAAACTTTTTAGTTGTTCAACTATTTGATAAGGATTTGACAGGATAACCGATTCAAGCGCATCTAAAAGCGAGATTCCAAAAAAAGCAGCGGGTTCCTCTTTTTGAAAGAATGTTTTGGTCTCCTGAATTAAGGTTTTATAGGCTGTTTCTTCTTCAAGTGGAGCACTGTTAAATAATTCTTTAAGAGATTCAAAGGCAGGATTAAGATTTTCGAGATGAAGAATTATCAACTCTTCAATAACTATCTCTTTATTCGCTTTTTCTTCAGTTGATCCGGCAAGATATTCTTTAATGGTAAGTTGTTTTTTGAAAACAGGGAGGGGTGGGAAAAGCTCTACATATTTTTCAAGAACCTTCACAAAATCGTCGCCACCCAGCATTTCTGAAAGATGATTAACCGTTCTTGAGAAGACACCCGGATTTTGAATTTCTTCATAATTTCTCAATACAATATGTATCAACTCGTGGAGCAGACCAAGCGCATTGATCTGGCCGGGTGTTACAAGTTTATCTGTAAGATTCTCTTCGGTTCTTTTTTTGTTGATCCTGGCTGCAAGTTGCCTTGATGCCGCAAAATTAGCAACAATTAAAATACCGGTTTGAGAAAAAAGCTCTTCCTCAAATTCATATTTTACTCTGGCATCTTTAGAGACATGAAAATTGCGAACAGAATTGCCCAAATGGCATCCTGCGTGTATCTCCCGTAGCCGTAAGATCATTTTTAAACTCCAAATTTTCAACTTTTCAATGTTCAAATAGCAGAAGAGCAGACTTCCGCTAATATAGATAAATACAAGTTGAAAATTACTAAATTTTTCCCTTTTCTTAGTAGATTATTTGTTTGATGAGCTTCAACTTTTCACACTTTTCCGGATTGAAGTTGATGGCTCTCAAAATCCTGGCTTTTACAGAAAGAATTTTATCCTCGTTTTCACCTTCAATGTAGCCAATCGATTGCCCTTTATAATAAAAATCGCCAACCTTGGCTTTAAGGCAGAGCCCCGCTTTAAAATCGATGTCGTCCTCTTTCTTCATTCTTCCGGCACCAAGTTCTATAAGTGCCATACCTATTTCATATCCGTCGATTGAATGGACATATCCCGTTGCCGGAGCCGCGATCAGCTCTTTGTATGACGATTTTGGGTACTTTTCAGGGTTCACCACAATAGAAATGTCACCACCCTGTGCTGAAACCATCTCAAGGAATTTATCAAATGCTTTACCTGAGAGTACAAGTTTTTTAGCCATATCCGCCCCTTCTTCAATGGTCTCAACTTTTCCACCGACCTTCAACATGGCTCCTGAGATGGCATAAGTAATTTCACAAAGATCTTCGATGTGTTCCCCTCTGAGTACATCAATCGATTCGTGAACTTCGTTCCAGTTACCCGACATATAGCCAAGGGGTTGACTCATTTCCGTTATGAGTGCAATTCCTTTTTTACCAAAACCTTTAGCTATCCCAAGTAATGTTTCTGCGAGTTTCACAGAATCTTCAAAACTTTTCATAAACGCCCCGGAACCCGTTTTTACATCGAGTACCAGTCCATCGGTCCCTTCAGCGAGTTTTTTACTCATGATGCTTGCAGTAATCAAAGGCATAGAGGGAACTGTTCCCGTAACATCGCGAAGTGCATAGAGCAATTTATCGGCAGGAGCTATATCTGCTGTTTGTCCGATAATTAATGCCCCGGGATGACGAATCATGTTTCTGTAGTCTTTAATGCTAAGCCGTGTGTTGAAGCCTGGGATCGCTTCCATTTTATCGAGGGTACCGCCGGTGTGGCCCAATCCTCTGCCTGAAATCTGGGGAACTTTTAACCCGGCAGCTGCAACAATTGGAGTGAGAATAAGTGTTGTTTTATCGCCGACACCGCCTGTAGAGTGTTTTCCGATTTTTTGTTCCGGGATGTCAGACAGGTCAACGATGGTGCCACTGTAGAGCATCGTTTTGGTAAGCGACTGTATTTCCTTTTGAGTCAACCCTTTTAGAAAGATTGCCATAAGAAGTGCGGAAGCTTGATAATCGGGAACCTCACCTGCGGTATAGGCTCCTATAAAAATTCAAAATCTTTGTCAGACAGTTCAAGACCGTCACGCTTTTTTATTATTATCTCTACAGGGTTCATCGTTTTTCCTTAAAATAAGAACCCAAATTTAATAAAAGATGCTATAAAATCCTTTATTTTCACACTATTCAGTGTTTTGTTCATATTATTTATTCTTACATATAGTTATATTAGGGTTCTATCCTAAAAAAATTCCCGATATTTATACTATTTACAAATAATTATGAAATCCCATATCTCCCGAAAGGTAAGTTAAATGGAAGTTATTATCAAAGGCGCAGTTTCTCAAGACAGTGAGAACCGGAGCAAAGCTGAAGTTCTTTCCTCTTTTGAGAATGAAGTGGCCGAGATGATGGATGACCATCTGGCGAAAAGGAAGCTTTGGTTTCCAAGTGATTTTCTGCCGTCAGATGAAATTATGAGTGATGATCAACTAAAAAACCGTACCCTTCTACAAGAAAGAGCAAAAGGAATGGATGATGCCGTAAGAGTCTCAGTCACTCTGGGCCTTTTAACAGAGGAGGGACTTCCCCATTTCCACCGCCTTATTGCCACTTATTTGGGTTATGAAAGCGTTTGGAGAAAATGGAATTCTCTTTGGACCGCAGAGGAAGACCGTCATGGTGGAATACTTAGAGATTATGCACGCGATTCCCGACTTTTTAATTTTAGATGTGTTGAAATAATGCAATATGCATATCAGGAATCGGGCTTTAATCCTGAGTGGGACAAAGATCCGTATCGTGTTTTTGCTTACACTTCACTTCAGGAAAGAGCCACGCAGGTAACCCATGGAAACACGGGTAAAGCTGCGGGAAAATACGACCCCACTTTGCAGGGGATTCTTTCAAGTATCGCATCTGATGAAGCGCGTCATTATGCATTTTATCGTAAAGTGATGAAAATGATCCTCGCTATTGATCCCAATCGCGCACTTGAGTCTGCTTTGGCAATTTTACCTTCGATCGAAATGCCCGGTTTAAGCATGCCAAACTTCAAAGATATGGCTGATGTGGTGAGAAGGTCAGGAATTTATGGCCCCTGGGATTACAAAAAAATCGTTGAGGATGTCCTCGACTTCTGGGAAATCGAAAGCATGACGGGACTAAATGAAACAGGCAGAAAAGCACAGGAAAAGCTTCTCGCCATTCCTAAACGACTTAAACAGGTCGCTGAATATATTGATAAAAAAGTGGACACAAAATCATTTTCTTTTGATTTCATATACCACAGAGTATTCGCTGTTTAATATAAAATAAATTATAATAGTTTGTGATTTTCGGCTTATTTTTTGAAGCCGTTAAAATTGGTTATTTTTGTATCTTATGAATTTCAAAGAAGATACAATCACTGCAATCATCACTCCCCCGGGAGTTGGTGCAATTTCGGTAATTCGTGTCAGCGGCAAGGATTCTATTTCTGCCGTTGACCGGATATTCTCCGGAACCTCATCGCTATCCAAAGCCCCGACGCACTCTCTTAAGTATGGAAAAATTGTAACCGCAGAGGGAGAAATCCTTGATGATGTGGTTGTGTCGGTTTTTCGCTCCCCACATTCTTATACAGGAGAAGATTCTGTTGAGATATCGTGCCATGGAAATCCAAATATCACACGGAGAATCACAGAACTTCTGTATGATCTTGGGATAAAAAATGCCGAACCCGGAGAATTTACCAAAAGAGCTTTTTTAAATGGGAAATTAGACCTTTCACAGGCTGAAGCTGTAATGGAGCTTATCTCTGCAAGATCGGATGCTTCATTAAAAGGAGCAAGGAATCAGTTGGATGGTTTGATTTCATCCAAAGTAAATTCGCTTAGATACATGCTGGTAAATACTTCCTCTCTGGTGGAACTTGAACTCGACTTTGCGGAAGAAGACATCGAGTTTGTTGATCATTCCGAACTGATAAAACGGATTACTAATATAATTCACGAACTCGACAATCTGCTTTCCACTTATGCCTTTGGTAGAGTAGTCAGAGACGGGGTTAATGTTGCACTGGTTGGACAGCCCAATGTTGGTAAATCCTCTCTTCTTAATTATCTTCTTAAAGAATATCGGGCAATTGTCAGTTCTATTCCCGGGACTACCCGTGATATAATTCGAGAAGAGGTGGTAATCGACGGTGTTCTCTATCGACTCTTTGATACCGCAGGTATAAGAGAAACACAAGATGAAATTGAAATAGAAGGTGTGAGAAGAAGTCGGGAAGCGGTAACAAATGCTGATCTTATTCTTTTTATAAACGATGTAGTGCAAAACATCTCAGTTGATCTTTATGAAGAGATCAGTAAATTGACCGATGAAAAAAAGATTATCGTTGTTTTGAATAAAGTTGATATTAAACATTCCTCCCTTCTTAAAGCAGATGTTGCAATTTCGGCAAAAACGGGAGAAGGAATTAATGCTCTTTTTGATCTTCTGAAAGAAAAGGCATTGGGCTCTGAATCTTATTCTGAAAAAGGGGCTGTAGTTTCCAATCTAAGGCACTACAATTGTCTGAAACGGGCTAAAACCAATCTTGAAGCGGCACTTGATTCATGTAATAACAATTTAAGCGGTGAGTTTATAGCGGTTGACCTTAGAAATGCAGAAAATTCTCTTGCTGAAATTACCGGTGAGATCACCACTGACGACATTCTTAACAATATCTTTATGCACTTCTGCATCGGAAAATGAGTAAGATTTACAACAGAGAATACCTGAAAGACCGGAGACAAGAGCTCCGCAATAACGCAACTCCCACTGAAAAACTGCTTTGGGCTGAGTTAAAAAACAAACAAACCGGGTATAAATTCAGAAGACAATTTAGTGTCGGCAACTACATCCTGGATTTTTATTGTGCTGAATTAAAATTATGTATTGAAATTGACGGTCCCACTCACTATGGGATGAAGGCGAGTGAGTATGACGCTGTTCGACAGAAGTTTTTAGAATCGTTGGGTATTACTGTTGTCAGGTTTACAAACCATGAGGTTTATGAAAGTCCATACAGGGTTGTTGAAAGAATAAGAGGATGGTTTCCACTGCTTTCAGGCAACATGCCACCTACGATAGAAGAGATACGAGAGAAACTTAAAGCAGAAAGAATTGAACCCAAGCAATAAAAGTGCTTCCTTGAGTTAACAGGATTCATTTATTCCTGCCTCCCCCGTTTCATTGTTAAAGCTGTTATTGTCAGGGACTAAGTGTTTTGAGGGGTGTGATTGGTACTGCTTTCTTACCGCCCCCGTTTCATTGTTAAAATTGTTCTATTCAGGGACTAAGTGTTTTGAGGGGTGTGATTGGTACTGCTTTCTTACCGCCCCCCTGCCCCCCGCCTTACAAAGGTGGGGAAATCAAGGGGGTTGCAGGTTTTGGGGCTTGGGGTTTTCCCCCCCTAGAGCTTTTGGGCAATTCTGAAAAGGCATTGATTACTATTTCGAGTCATTAAGAGTAATAGAAACTTACTATTCTCTTCCCCACCTTGGCAAGGTGGGGGGAATCAACTTGGGGTGTGCAGAGCTTTTGGGAAAACCGAGATGGAGAAGTTCTTTTCTAATAAGAGATATTAAGAGTAATAGAAACTTACTATTCTTTTCCCCCACCTTGGCAAGGCGTGCGGAATCAGCTTGGGGGTGTGCAGAGCTTTTGGGGCAATTCTGAAAAGGCATTGATTACCATTTCGAGTCATTAAGAGTAATAGAAACTTACTATTCTTTTCCCCCACCTTGGCAAGGCGTGCGGAATCAGCTTGGGGGTGTGCAGAGCTTTTGGGAAAACCGAGATGGAGAAGTTCTTTTCTAATAAGAGATATTATGGGTAATAGAGATTTACCATTCTCATCCCCCACCTTGGCAAGGCGGGGGGCAGGGGGGCGGTCGTAACTCCCACAGAAACCCTTCCAGGAGTGTAAATTGTTTCACATGAAACAATTTAATTGATAGATAATTTTTTTAACCGTTGAACGGAGAACTAATTTAACTTGTTTCACATGAAACATTCGACACAGGTATATGAGAAAATTTGATGTTATTGTTATAGGTGGTGGCCATGCCGGAATTGAAGCTTCGGTTGCTGCTGCAAAGATGGGTTGCAAAACTGCGCTTGTTACGATGGATAAGTTTGCTATTGGAAGACTATCATGCAATCCGGCAATCGGTGGAACCGCCAAAGGTCACCTTGTAAGAGAAGTGGATGCACTTGGGGGTGTGATGGGTGAAATTGCTGACCGCTCCGGGATTCAATTCAGAATGTTAAACAGGAGCAAGGGTCCCGCTGTTTGGTCACCCAGAAGCCAAAACGACAGAACCCTTTATACCGAAGTTGCATTGGAAGTGGTTGAAAGAACCACCAACCTTGAAATCCTGGCGGAATCGGTTACTGAAATAGTTATTGAGGATGGATACATCCGTGGTGTTAAATCAGCACATGGCGAAGAGATTGGTGCGCAAGCTGTTGTAATTTGTTCCGGTACATTTTTAAATGGTTTAATGCACACGGGATTAAACTCAACACCCGGAGGTAGATTTGGAGAACAACCGGCTACCGGGATAACGGAATCGTTGGTAAAGGTTGGCTTTGAAACCGGAAGACTAAAAACCGGAACACCGCCTCGACTGCATAAAGACTCCATCGATTGGAGTGTTCTTGAAGAACAACCCGGTGATGAAAATCCACAACCTTTCTCCCACAAAACTGACAGATCAAATTTCCCGATGTTACCCCAGGTTTCCTGTCATCTTACTTACACAGACAGTGTTGTTCATAAGATCCTCGAAAAAGGATTTGCCCGTTCCCCAATGTTTACTGGTCTGATCCAGGGAACGGGACCAAGATATTGCCCCTCTATCGAAGATAAAATCGTTCGTTTTGCCGACAAACCAAGACATCAATTGTTTCTTGAACCCGAAGGTCTCGACTCTGATTTAATCTATGTAAATGGTTTTTCAACTTCACTTCCTGCTGAGATTCAACTCGAAGCACTCAGGTCGATGAAGGGACTTGAAAAAGCTGAAATGATAAGACCCGGTTATGCGGTCGAATACGACTACTTTCCACCTCACCAGATCGATTTAACGATGGAAACCAAACTTGTTAAGGGGCTATATTTTGCAGGACAAATTAACGGTACCTCGGGTTATGAGGAAGCAGCTGCGCAGGGTTTGATGGCTGGAATTAACGCTGCATTAAAAATTAAAAAGGAAGATGAGCTGGTGCTTAAAAGAAGCGAGGCTTATATCGGAGTGTTAATCGACGATCTTGTTGGCAAATCAACGACTGAACCCTACAGAATGTTTACATCAAGAGCTGAACACAGATTGCTTTTAAGGCAGGACAACGCAGATATCCGCCTCTCCGGTTTTGGAAACAGAATTGGTCTTATCTCCGGTGAAGAACTTGAAAAGGTTAAAATTAAAGAAGGTAAAATAAGTAAAGGTATTCAACTTTCCAAAGAGTTGAAACTTAAACCGGAAAAGATTAATTCATACCTCTCTTCAATTGGATCATCTGAAATTAAATTCACAGAATTTTTTGAAAAGATTATTAAAAGACCCGAGGTTACTACGGCTGATCTGGGGAAACTGCTTACCACTGAAGATTCATCTGAACTTAAAGAAATTCTTGACGAGCCGGAACTCGCTTTGCAGATAGAACTTGCGGTAAAATATGAGGGTTATATCCAGAGGCAATATGAAACAGTTGGAAGACTTGAAAAATATGAAGAACTGGTTATTCCCGTTAATTTGGATTACTCAAAAATATCCTCCTTTTCTGCTGAAGGCAGAGAAAAACTTTCAAAAGTAAAACCAAGGAATATTGGACAGGCTTCCAGGATTTCCGGAGTCACTCCATCAGATATTTCCATCTTAATGGTATATTTGCATAAGTAATTTGTGATATTTCGGAGATTTTATTGATATCTATTGAAACTTATCAAAGGCAGTTGACCCATCTCTTTTGGGAGAATAATCAAAACCCTGATGAAGGTACCCTCAGCAGGCTGGCATATTTTACAGCTTTGCTTGCCAATAAAAACGAAGTAATAAACCTTGTTTCGCGAAAAGATATAGCTAACATCGTCGAAAATCATGTATTTATTTCCGCTTTCATAACAAAATTCATCCCTGAACGCGCTACATCATTTTTGGATATCGGGACCGGCGGCGGGCTTCCGGGAATCCCGTTTGCTATTATGCGCCCCGATCTCAACGGAGTGGTTGTTGACTCAATTACGAAAAAAACAAGCGCTGTTAACGAGTTTAAAGAAAAATTGATGTTAAGCAATGTGGTGGTTGAAAACAGCAGAGTTGAATCAATCGACTTTGTTAAAACTTACTCAAAAAAATTCGACTTGATAATCAGCCGGGCAACCGTTGATTTATTAAGTCTTGTGCAATATTCGATTCCACTGATAAAGGATAAAGCCGCCATGCTCCTGATTAAAGGAGGCGATATCACCGATGAATTTGAGGCAGCTAAAGCCAAATATGGTTATATGTTCAAACGATCCACAGTCTATGAACTCAGATATAAACCAACAAACACCAAAAATGAAAAAGGTAAAAAATTAGTTTACCTGGAGTTATATAGATGATCCTTAACGGAACAGACCAATCGCTTTTTAAAGAAATCGCCAACCTGGCAACCGAACAACGCAATCCCCGCTCGATGGAAATTGATGCAGCATCGGTCTCTGAAATACTTACAATTATAAACGAAGAAGATAAGCTCGTTCCGCTTGCAGTGGAAAGAGAACTTCCTTTTATCGCACAAGCTGTTGAGGTAATCGTGGCTGCCTTTAAAAATGGCGGAAGGCTTCTCTATTTTGGTGCCGGCACTTCAGGACGACTTGGTGTGGTTGATGCATCTGAATGCCCGCCAACTTTTGGTACTCCTTTTGGAATGATCGAAGGATATATCGCCGGAGGTAAAGAAGCGATGTTTACAGCACAGGAAGGTGCTGAAGATCATGAGATTAACGGTGCTAACGATGTGATTTTAGCAAATGTGACCGACAAGGATGTGGTATGTGGAATTGCCGCAAGTCGTAGAACTCCCTATGTAATTGGCGCTGTTAAAAAAGCCAAAGAAATTGGTGCCGCCACAATTTATGTCACCTGCACTCCACGCGACAGTTTTAACATTGAATCGGTTGATATTCCAATATGTCCCTATGTGGGACCTGAAGTGGTAATGGGTTCCACAAGAATGAAAAGTGGAACTGCTCAAAAACTTGTACTTAACATGCTCACAACCACCTCATTAATCAGAATGGGTAAGGTTTATGAGAATATGATGATCGATCTCCAAATGACAAATAAAAAACTTGTGGAGAGAGCAAAACGCGTCGTGATGACGATTACAGGTTTAACTTATGATGAAGCCACCGTTTATCTTGAAGATGCCGGTGGACATGTGAAAACAGCTTTGGTAATGATCAAAGCAAATGTGGATGCAACAGAAGCAAAAAGAAGACTTGATCTCGCAGAGGGCTTTGTTAGAAAAGCCATTGAAATAGTTGATTAAAAAAAAGATAATACTAAACCTTACACTATTTGTTTTATTAAGTTTTTCGGTTTTTTCTCAACGCTCAGACCTTGAGAAATTTGGAAATCACGGGGAGAGTATTTTAAAAACCGCAACAAGGTTTGAATCAAATGACCTTGTCAACTACGGTTTAACCCTCGGCTCCACCTTTCTGGCTTATCAAGCGGATGAAACAGTAAATAACTTTTTCAAAAGAAACAAAACTCCTTTCCTCAACAACATCTCAGAATTTAACAAATATTCGGTCTATGTAGTTTTTGCTACTGCAGGGGGTTTATACCTGCATGGAAAAATTTACAACAACCAAAAAAACACCGACCTTGGTATTAACCTTGGGTCAGCACTAATCTACTCAACTCTCTTTACACAAATTCTTAAGATGACTTTTGGCAGAGAGCGACCAACCATCACCGACGACAACTCCAATTTTCATTTTTTTGAGTCATCATGGGATAAAACTTCTTTTCCATCGGGACACGCAACAGCGGGTTTTGCCTTTGCTTCGGTTATGGCACTTTCAACCGATAACGATGTGGAAAAGGTTTTTTATTGGACAATTGCCGGATTAATGGCTACTGAGAGGCTCTATAACAGCCACCACTGGCTTTCTGATGTTGTTTTGGGTTCTGCCATTGGTTATTTCACCGGCAGTCTGATAGCCTCCAAAACAAGTCAGGACAAGGATGCCGTTACCATACCACTAATTAATGTAAATTACAGATTTTAACACCATGACCGGTATTGAATTAATTTCCACATTTGGAAATTTTAAAGAAGTTAAATTTATCTACAACACCCTCTCCACAAACAAGGGGAAGGTTCACTCGCTCGCATCCCTTCCCGGAAGTTCAAAATCTCTCCTCGCTCTTCAAATGAAAATGAAGTTTGAAAAGATTGTGATTCTGGAACCCGATATCAGGAAGGTTATGGAAAGAGCAACTGAACTTCAATTGATGGGGGTGAATGTCCCTGTAATAAGTATATCAGAATATAATGCTAAAAAGATTCAGGAAGTATTGAATAATCTTTCTTCCCTAAGTGGATATTTTCTAATTGCCACCTATGATCTGTTATTGGTAAAACTTCCGGCGAAAGATGATTTTGCTGAAAGTTTATACAAATTAACCTCCGGTGCTTCGGTTACTTATGATAGATTTATTGCTTTGTTAGAGGGTTACAACTACAAAAAAGACAAATATGTAGAAGAGAGCGGAATTTATGCACAACGCGGTGCAATTGTGGATTTCTGGTCTCATAGTGAGTCTCTCCCCGTTAGAGTTGAGTTTGACGGTGATTTCATCGAGTCATTGCGCTTTTTTGACCCCGAAAACCAAAGATCAGTCCAACTTCTTGAATCCGCCACCATCGCCCCTGAACTCTCAGAACTAAGCACCAACGACCAGAATATCTTTGAAAACGATATATTTGACTATGTACAGGACTCTCTAATATTTGGAGAAGATTTTTATCTGCGCGAAGCCTCGTACAAAGAAGTAAAAATAGTTGACGAGGATGCTCCTGTTGTCGAAGTAGAGCAGACTTCCCCTTATGATGATGATTCATTCCTTGACAATTTCCCCGATTCTGACGACGCTGTTGCCCCTCCTGTTGTTGAAGGAGGAAATAAAATTCCATTTCACAGTCTGATCAACAAAGGAAGAAACACCTGGCTGATCGAGACAGGGATATCAACAAAAGATTCCATTGAATTTGAAATAGCATCCGCCCCCGCAGTTAACGCCAACTACGATCTACTCTTCAGATCGCTGCTACAATTTTCCGAAAATGGTTATAGAATTATCATTGCCGTTGAAAACGAAATCCAACATGATCGTTTGAAGGAACTGATCTATAACCAGCAGGATGAATTTGGCTTGATGATTGAGGAAGGGACGATCATTTTCACAATTTTGCCACTCAAAGAGGGATTTTTCTTAAAAAAAGAGAAGGTGCTTTTCCTCTCTGATTATCAGATATTTGGTAAACCCTTTAGAACCAAAGTAATAAATTACAAAAAAGCCAAAAAGTCGAGACGAAACGAACTTGGCTCGATTAAGCCGGGTGATTTTGTTGTACATGAAGAGTACGGAATCGGCCGGTATGCCGGACTCCATAATGTTAAGATTGGTGAAATAGAACAAGAGTCAATGAAGTTGATTTATGGCGAAGGCGGCGCTGTTTTTGTAAACCTGAACTACCTTCATCTTGTTAAAAAGTATTCTTCCAAAGAGGGGGTTGAACCCAGAATAAATGTTCTCGGTTCAACAGCATGGGAAAATGCAAAAACCAGAGCCAAAAGAAAAATTCGTGAGATTGCCCGCGATCTCATTGAACTGTATGCTCAAAGAAAATCGAGTCAGGGTTTCTCATTTGCCGAAGACACCAAATGGCAAAAAGAACTTGAAGCATCTTTTATTTACGAGGATACTCCCGATCAAATAAAAGTTACAGATGAAATTAAACAGGACATGGAAGATCGAAGTCCCATGGATCGCCTTGTCTGCGGTGATGTGGGTTTTGGGAAAACAGAAATCGCTGTCAGGGCGGCATTTAAAGCAGTTCAGGACAACAAACAGGTTAGTGTACTTGTGCCAACGACAATCCTGGCTGAACAACATTATAATACATTCAGAGACCGGCTCTCACAGTTTCCTGTGAAAATAGAGGTAATGTCAAGGTTCCAAAACAAAGCAAACCAGAAAGTGATTGTTGAAAAACTTAAAGCCGGGGAAGTGGATATTGTCATCGGTACACACAGACTAATCTCCAAAGATATTGGATTTAAAGATCTTGGACTCTTGATAATAGACGAAGAACACCGTTTTGGAGTAAAGGCAAAAGAGAAACTTCGCTCGATAAGAGTTAATGTGGATACACTGACTCTTACGGCAACGCCAATTCCAAGAACACTCAATTTCTCGTTGCATGGTGCCCGCGATTTATCGATAATGGCTACACCACCTGCAAACAGACAACCTATTTATTCAAAAGTGGAAATGTTTGATATTCTGAAAATCAGGGAGTGGCTTGTTGCAGAGTTTGCACGAAACGGACAGGTTTACATAGTACACGACAGAATCATGTCGATCGATAAACTTGGTGATTATATCAAACGGTTTATTCCTGAAGCTGTAATTGGAATAGCCCATGGCAGAATGACACCCGAGCAGTTGGAAGATGTAATTCATGGCTTCCTGAAGAGGAAGTTTAATGTCCTGCTCTCCACCAAAATTATTGAATCGGGTATCGATATACCAAATGTGAATACCATTATTGTTAACAGAGCAGACAGGTTTGGACTTGCAGAGCTTCATCAGTTGCGTGGCAGGGTGGGAAGATCTGACAGGCAGGCGTATGCTTATTTTCTTGTTCCGGCTCTCGCCTCTCTTAAAAAGCAGACATTAAAACGACTGAAAGCAATCGAAGAATTTAACGAACTTGGTGCCGGGTTTAATCTCGCAATGCGTGATCTCGAAATAAGGGGTGCTGGTAATCTACTTGGAACCGAGCAGAGCGGGTTTATAACCGATGTAGGTTTTGATCTTTACATGAAGCTTGTTAATGAAGCTGTTGAGGAATTAAAACACAAAGAATTTAAAGAAGTCTTTAAACATCTGGGGAAAACAACTCAAAGAACAGATCCTAAGATTGATACATTTTTTGAAATTGGAATTCCCGAAAACTTTATGCCTGATCAGACTGATCGATTAAATTTCTACACTTCACTCATTTCAGCTGGAAGTTTAAAAGAGATTGATGATATAAGGGAGGAGCTTTCTGACAGGTTTGGTCTGTTGCCAATCACTGCAAAAAGACTGATTGCAACAGCACAAATGAGGTATTATGCTTCATTTGCCATGTTTGAACGGGTCATCATTCAAAAGAACAGAATGATATTGGTGTTACCTCCGAGCGACAGAGAAGAATTTTACGAATACAACTTTAAGGTACTTCTCCACCTGGTTATGACAAAATATCGAAATGATATAAAATTTGATCAGCAGAGAGACTCAATGAAGTTGACTATCGAAAACAAACATGAATCACCCGAAATGATGATCATCTGGTTATCAGATCTTTTTAATGAGATAATGTCGCTTTACGGAGTAAAAAAGGAAAACCTGACAGAAGATTAAGCGGTTAGTTTTCCTCTTTAGGGGGTGCCTTTTTAAACGAAAAGGTGGTAACAAATCCTGTAAATGCTCCGTACAGAGTTGTCAGCCAGGGGTTTGATTGAATTGGACATCCGTTAGTGCAACCAATGAAATGGTAATATGCGTATCCTGCAACTCCACCAAGCACAATCCCTATGGATGTAACTGTTAAATTCTTTTTTGTCATATACTCGTTTTATTTGTTTTCCATTAGATGAAAGAAATTAAAAAAGGTTGCAAAACACAAAAAAAATTTTATTTTTACATATTAAATAACCATAAAAAGGAAAGCAATATGAGTAAAATGTTATCGGAATTTAAGGCATTTGCAATCAGAGGAAATGTAATTGATCTGGCTGTGGGTGTTATCATTGGAGGTGCATTTGGTAAGATTGTTGCCTCATTTATCAATGATGTTGTTATGCCACCAATTGGTCTTGCTCTCGGAGGAGTGGATTTTAAGAATCTTAAAGTTTTACTGAAAGCAGGAACCACTGAAGGTGAAAAAGTAATTGAACCTGTTTATTTGAGCTACGGAGCATTCATAAACACAGTTGTCGAGTTTGTGATAGTCGCTTTTGTGATTTTCCTGGCAGTTAAAACAATTAACGCCATGAAGAAAAAAGAAGAAGCCGCCCCAAAACCACCCGCCGCAGATATTCAGCTTTTGACTGAGATAAGAGACCTTCTTAAAAAATAGAAATTTAATAAAAAAAAGAGGCTGTCATTTTTGTGTCAGCCTCTTTTAAGTTTTAAAGGATATATTTACTAAGATCCCTGTCGGTTACAATCCGCTCAAGTTTTTGTCGTACCATCTCTCCCGTAATTTCAATCACATGATCCGGCATTACATCGGGAACACTAAAAAGAATATCGTCAAGAAGGGTTGTCAGGATCGTGTGTAATCTTCTTGCACCGATATTTTCAACCTGCTCGTTGGCTTTTTGTGCAAGCCGTGCAACTTCTCTTATTCCATCTTCTTTAAATATTACACTAACTCCTTCAACTTCCAAAAGTGCAGTATATTGTTTAAGAAGTGCATTCCTGGGAATGGTAAGAATCTTTATAAAGTCATCTTCTGTGAGACTTTTTAATTCAACACGAATTGGAAATCTTCCCTGCAATTCGGGAATAAGATCAGAAGGTTTAGAGACATGAAAAGCACCTGATGCAACAAAAAGGATATGATCGGTTTTTACCACACCATATTTGGTGTTAACATTTGATCCTTCAACTATTGGAAGAAGGTCTCGCTGAACTCCCTCACGGGATACATCAGGTCCGTGTCCTTTTCCACCACCGGCGATTTTGTCAATTTCGTCTATAAAAACTATTCCGGAGTTTTCGGCTCTGTAAACGGCTTCTTTATAAACTGAATCGAGGTCAATCAGTTTTTGAGCTTCCTCTTCAGCCATAATTTCGCGGGCTTCTCTGATGGATGTTTTTCTTTTCTTCTTCTTTTTGGGCATAACGGAAGACATCAGTTCCTGGATATTGATACCAATATCATCGCCACCAAAAGGTCCCATAATCTGCATTCCAACATTTGCCTGGTGGATATCATATTCAACCATCTTTTCGTCGAGTTCGCCGTTTCTCAGTTTTTCTCTCATCCACTCACGGGTTTTTTGATTCTGATATGCTTCACTCCCCTGTTCCTCTTCAACTTCACCGGCGTAAGGTTTTCTGACAGGTGGAATAAGAATATCAAGAATTCTTTCTTCTGCCATTGCTATGGCTTTTGCTTTAACTAAAGCGGTGCGTTCCGATTTAACAAGATTAACAGAAAATTCTACAAGGTCCCTGATTATGGATTCAACATCTCTGCCGACATATCCAACTTCTGTAAACTTTGATGCCTCAACTTTTACAAAAGGTGCCTCAACCAACTTGGCAAGACGACGGGCAATTTCAGTTTTACCAACGCCGGTAGGTCCAATTAAAATTATATTGTTTGGCATAATCTCTTCACGGAGCTCACCCTGAATCTGCTGACGCCTCCACCTGTTTCTTAGCGCTATTGCCACAGCCCTTTTTGCATCGTCCTGACCAATAATATACTTATTTAACTCACCAACTATCTGTGTAGGGGTAAGTTCATTGAGTTCAATTAAATCCAAAGCTATTTCTTTCAATTTTCGATTATTTCAACATTAATATTTGTGTTAGTGTAGATGCAAATCTCAGATGCGGTAGAAAGGCTTTCTTTTGCTATCTCTGCCGCCGACAGAGTGCTGTATTTTTTCAACATTTTGGCTGCTGCAAGTGCATAATTGCCTCCCGATCCTATTGCAACTATTTGATCCTGTGGCTCAATAACATCTCCGTTTCCTGAGATGATAAGTGCGGTGTCGGCTGAAACCACAGCAAGAAGTGCTTCAAGTTTTCTTAAATAACGGTCGGTTCTCCATTCTTTAGCAAGTTCCACTGCGGCACGATTAACATTACCGCGGTATTGCTCAAGTTTATCTTCAAACCTTTCCATTAAAGTGAAAGCGTCTGCTGATGCACCTGCGAATCCACAGAGTACTTTGCCACCTGAAATTTTTCTTATTTTCAGTGCGTTGTGTTTCATAATGGTGTTTCCAAGTGTAACTTGTCCATCGCCACCAATGGCAGCCTGACCGTTGTGGATAATACCAAGAATTGTTGTGGAGCGAATTGTTCCTTCCATTGCCGTCCTGTCTGTTAACAAATTGATTTTCAAGATTATAAAAAACGAATGGGCAAATTATCAATAATTTACCAAAATTGTTGTGTTATAAATCAGTAGTAATATCCGATTGAGAAGTAGAAGATAACCGGACCCCAGGTAACGGGGCCACCTCCGATAAGAATGTCTTTTTCCAAAAGGAAGCTTCTTCCCAGGGCAAAATCTGCGGGACCAATTGGAGTATCAAAAGAGATTCCGATACCAATTGAATGCCGAAGATCTTTAATTTTAATTTTTTCTTCTTTTTCCCACATCGACCCGATATTATACCCGGCATTAAGATAAGTATCAAAAAATATCTTAAACGGAAGTTGATATCTGTATTCGAGTCCCAGTTTCAGTAACTGTCTTCCCCTTATTTCATCCTGGTACATTCCATAAAAGGATCTTAATCCACCCAGAGAATATTGTTGAGTGAGAGGAAGTGTTTGATCGGCAAAACCAATTTCACCCGATGCTATTACCGTAATTGACGAGGAAATCGGAATAAAAGCGTCAAGTTTCGCCCCAAAATTGGTGTAACCTGTTTCGGCACTCAAAAAACTTAAGCCTGTTTCGTAAAAACCATTAAATAAAATCCCTTCGGTGGAATAAGGGTATTTGTTTTTTGTATCAATAGTTGTTGAAAGGTTCAGGCTGAATATGGGAGCATCGTATAACAGACCCTCACTTGCGGTTATGTTCTCAATTCTGTTTAATTCATACTTTGCTTTTGCAATAATGTTTCCAAACCTGCCCACTTGTGTTCCCATCCAAAATGATGCTCCCGCAAGCGTTTGCCTGTATTCACCAAACCTCGTCTTTGTATAAAAATTACCTGTTCCTCTGGGATCATCAATGTATGTAAAAATATCTCTGTGGGAATAGTGAAAGCCTAATTTATATGTAAGGTATGTATTAAAAATTCTGTTTGAGCGCGACTCGATCTCTCCGGATATTTTCCTTGGGCTAAGAAACATAATTAATCCCAATTCGCTTCCGGATGAAAAGATATTTGCATCTCTTATATCAACATTAACCTGCGGCGCATTTTCGTTATCAACTTTAAATCCAAGTCGTGCTATTTGAGATATTTTTTCGTTTACTTCCATCTCGAGGATGTTTTTATTATCTCTTTTTATCACATTAATTGTGAAATTCTCAAATAATCCGGTGGAATACAGATTATCAAGTCCTGATTTAAGTTTATCCAAATCAAGCATTTCTCCTCTGTCAACAGGAAGTTCTCTTAGAATTACAGTAGGGTTGGATTTTACATGTCCGGTAATTACAATTTCACTAATTCTTCCGCCATCAAAGTTCATCAAAAAGACGCCTGTATTCTCATCGAAGGATGATGATACAAGAGAAAAAAGAGCATTTCCCTCTCTTCTGAAATATTTAATTACACCTTTGATGTAATTAATTGCTCTTTGTGGAGAAAAATTTTCGCCGGTGATAGGAATAAGGGAGGTATCAGCAAAGGTTGTGTCAACTCCATCTATTTTGATTTTAACCCTGGTAACAAATCCATACTCTATTGGTTCAACCTTCAAAACATTACGGCTAAACTCATCTTTGGTTATAAAAGCTCGAATCTCTTTAAATCCGGCCTTTTTTTCGAGATGGATTAATTCCTTGTAAACATCGCGAAGATTAACTCTTCCATTTCTGATTGTATTTGCGAGAATTCCTGCTGCGTATTTACATGCCGGATCAGGAAATATATTTTCTATTACAGTATCTTTTTCATTAAGTGACTGTGTTAAAAGATGATCTATTTTCTGAATTAATTCCGCAGCCGCTATCTTGCCTGCTCTGTATCCTTCGTCTATAAGTGAATCAAAACCGGTAAAATCTCCTGAGTTTTTATTACCAATTACCGGAGTTACCAAAACATCGGCAAGCTCTGCTTCTTTCTCGTTCAGTTTTTTCATTGGGATACTTACAAATTGATCGGCGAGTACCCATGGATATTTTAATAAATCTTTTGGTTGAAGTGGACTTGTTGAGTTTACTGCCAGAACAAGACTGTTAGAGAGAGATTTAGCAATTGAGACCGGGATATTAGCCACCAGACCGCCATCAGCCAACAGAGTTGAATCATACTCGACGGGGGAGAGAAAAAACGAGACACTGGAACTTGCCCTGATTGCTCTCGGTATCGATCCTTCTTTTATAACAAATGGTTCACCGGTTGTAAGATCGGTGCACACTGCCCTGAATTTGTACTCCAATTCGTCAAAATCATTTTTAACACCAATTGGAGATTGGAAAGAAAGCAGATTTAATTGATTAAGCAGTTTTTGACCGTCGTTTATAGAGTTGGGGATGATAGGTGTAAACCCGTCTAATCTGAGTGAAAAAACCGCCCGGTCTTCCGTTATTTTTTGATCGATATAAAGATTATTACGATTTTCCCTCGAACCGATTGAAATGATTGAATTCCAGTCGATGATATCAGCAAGGGAATCGAGTTCATCAACAGAATACCCGAGACTGTATAATCCCCCTACTATGCTCCCGATACTGGTGCCAACTATGGTGTTAGGATAAATTCCGTTTTCTTCAAGAGCTCTCAGGACGCCAATCTGTGCTATTCCTCTGGCACCACCGCCACTAAGGGCATAAGAAATATTTGGATAGAGTGAGGGTTGACGATACTTGATCCCAAAGGGATGTGTAACTTCGTTGTGGTCGAGAGTTAAATAGAGGGTGTCGTTATACTGGGAGTATAACGACACATAAAATAAAATAGAGATAAGAATGGTTTTCATCAAACCACAAAAACTTCCAATAATTCGCATAACGAAACATCTTCTATTGTTGGTCCGTTACTTTTTTTTCTTTTTCTGAGACTGCTGAGATTGAGCACTTTTTTCTGCAGCTTCAGTAAGTTTTGCCATAAAACCTTTTTTCCTTTTGTCAGCAGGTATCGGAACCAATTCTTCCTGTGCTCCAAATTTGTTGACATATTGCTGTTGAGCGATGGAGAACAGATTGAACATGAAATAATAGAGATTCAAACCTGAAGGAAAAGTCATAAACAATATAGTAAGGAATATCGGCATAATATATACCAATGCCTTCTGTGAAGGATCCTTGGTAGTCATTTTCTGTTGGATAAATGTTGTTACACCCATAAGAAGAGCAAGCCCTGATACTTCACTTACACCAAACAAAGGAATGGTGAAAGGAAGTGTAAACAACACATCCGGTCTGGAAAGATCGTGAATCCAAAAGATAAATCCTTCGCCCCTTAACTGAATCGCTGTTTGGAACACACCAAACAAAGCAATAAAGATAGGCATCTGCAAGATCATTGGCAAACAACCTCCGGCAGGATTAATGCCATAGGTTGAGTAGAGTGCCATGGTTTCCTTTTGCACTTTTGTTGGATCGTCTTTATACTTTTCTTTTAATTCCGCAATTTTTGGCTGAAGCATCTGCATTTTCTTCATCGACTTGTAAGTGTTTTTTGTAAGAGGATGTAGAAGAATCTTTATGATAAGTGAAAAGATGATTATCACTATACCATAATTGGGAATAAAGGAGTAGAGGAAAACAAAAAGTGGAAGCAAAAAGTATTCTGCAATTGGTCTTACAATAAATCTGATGCCAAAAAAACTTCCAAAATCCACTATTTCAGTTAGATTGTTGTTGTAATCTCTTAAGATTTTATAATCTGCGGGTCCGAGGTACCAGGTAAAATTGTTTGTGTACAATTTAGATGTATCGTTAAAATGGAATCTTACTGTGGCGTCAAAAACTTTCCAGATCGCATCTTGAGTTACGGGATAGTTTTTTGCCGACAACTCAAAACCCTGTGTGTTTTTGCTGTTTTGTGGAACAAGAGTTGAAGTAAAATATTTATTTTTTACAGATATCCAGTTTACGGTGCCGTCAGATTTTTCTTCTTTTCCGGATTCAGAATTAAAAATGATGTGTTCATCGCCATACATTACAGAGGCGTTTGAATAGTTCCCTTCATCTTTTGTGTATTGTTCAACATGGTTTAATCCATTTCTCCATGCCAACTGATACTGATTTCTGAGTATTTTATTTTGCATGTTAAACAGACCAAGTCCAAGTCCGATGTCGTATCTATCGCCATGAATCACATATTTAAAGGAAAAGCCTGAACCAAGAGAATCTTTTTTTGAAGTGAACTCAACAACCAAAGAGTCTTTCCCGGTAACTTTCAGAGTGTCGTTTTCAAAATTTGAGCTGAAATTTATCTTTTCTGAAGATACTCTGTTCCCCGCCTGATCCATAAACTCAAACCGAAGCCCGCTTCCTCTTTTATCATCGAGAAGTTGAACAGATTTTTCTCTTGTGGAAGCTGTGGCTGGAAGAGTGTCGTTATAGTAATTACCATAATCTTTAAAGTAAATTCTCTTAATCGTTCCACCCTTTGATGAAAAATCGATTATCGAAAGATCGGTTTCAATTGTGTAAGTTTTTTCACCGGTAGAATCTGCAGAAAATTGACTGACTAATTCCGCGGTTTTCTCATTAGCTTTAACGGTGGTGTCAACTTTTGGTTTCGCTAAAGAATCGGGAACTGCCTTAACTGTTTTGGTTGAGTCTGTTTTAGATTTGGGTGGTTCAGGTGGTGTCTCCGGTGTACTCCAGTATAACCACGCCATTAATATCAAGCCAATCAAAATAAAACCGATTGTTGCTTGTCTATCCATTAAAATTTCCTAATTATTATTGTTTTGTAAAAAGCAAAGGGAATTCGGGGGGAAAATATCCGTGAGCGGGTTTTTAGTGACCCGTATCGTTTGATCGTATGCTTTCTTTGATCTTCTCAAGGATATTAATAATACTGTGTGTAAAATATTCGAGTCTGTACTTTTTATTCTTGTCTAAATAAGAGTAAGGAAGGAGCAATATATAAAGATTGGAACCCGGCTCAATAAAATCGATAATCTCTAACTTGTTTAACCGGTATGCCTCTCTCATCAGACGCTTGATTCTATTCCTGAAAAAAGCCTTACCGGCTCTCTTGGAAACAGCCACGGCGATTTTCACCCGTGGCACTGCGTCTGATTCAAGAACTTTATATATCGCCCTTACTCTCTTGTCGGAAGATGTTATCTTCTTACCCGAGTTATAAATTTCTTCAAAGGATTTTTTTCCTTTTATTCTTTCTCTTTTGTTTAGAGAAAGTTTACTCAAAATCTTGACTCGTCACTAACTGTAAGTTTATGTCTTCCTTTTTTGCGGCGACTTGCCAACACTTTTCTTCCGCCAACACTGCTCATTCTTTCTCTGAAACCGTGTTTATTTCTTCTTTTCCTGTTACTTGGCTGGAAAGTTCTTTTCATTCCTGAAACTCCTTTTCATTAAAGACTACAAAATTACCACTTTTAGAGAAAATACGCAAGACTTTTATTTTACATTTTTATTAAATTTAACTTGCTTGGTATTACCTTTATCGGATAAATTTCAGTGTTGAAATTTTGAAAGCATTTTGTGGATAACTTGTGGATAACTTTTTCGTGTGAAAAAGTTTCACATATGTTTCACACTGTTCCACGACTTATAAACAAGTGTAATTGTTGAACAGTGTAAGGAAAAGCACTCCAACCCTTTGTTTTTTATAAAGTTAGACACTTTTACACATTGTTGATTGATTGTGGATAACTTACACATTAAGATTAAACGATTTTACTAACCCTCTGAAAAAAAAGTACTTATATTTGTGGATAACTCATGATTAATTCTCAAAATCTTGCTCATGGCGCCCAAAAGGATGCTGATTCTGTCTGGAGAGAATGCCTCGAACATATTAGACCCCAGGTTCCTTTAATGACATTTAACACCTGGTTCCTCCCCATTAAACCAATCGGGTTAAAAGGGGACTCTTTGACAATACAACTGCCAAACAATTTTTTCTACGAATGGATAGCAGAAAGATATAATACCCATATGAGCAAAAGCATCAAAGATGTTATGGGTATAAATGGTAAAATAGAATATATCGTTGTAAACGAAGATGTGTCTGAAATGGAAGAGCCTGTTCCCCAATCGGCTCCCCGTATTATGGTGGATCCCGCTTCGCTAATTGATTCCGAAGAGGATTTTGAAGTTTTTGAGACAAACATCAATAACAAATATACATTTGAAACTTTTATCAAGGGGGAATCCAACCAGTTGGCAAGAGCTGCCGCCTATGCTATTAGTGAAAACCCTGGTGGAACATCTTTCAACCCCCTCTTCATTTATGGTGGTGTGGGTTTGGGTAAAACTCACCTCATTCACGCTATTGGTAATGCGGTTATGAAAAATAACCGTGCCAAAAAAGTACACTATATCTCCGCCGATCGCTTTACAGTTAAATTTGTTGATGCTATCCAGGAAAATAAAAAACAGCAGTTTACTGCTCTTTTCCAAAAACTTGATGTTTTGATCATTGATGATATTCAGTTTCTTGCCGGTAAAGAGAAAACACTGGATGAGTTTTTTCTCATTTTTAACACCTTGCATCAATCAGGAAAACAGATTGTTTTAACGAGTGACCGTCCACCAAAGGAATTAAAGGGTATAAACGAAAGACTTATATCAAGATTTAACTGGGGACTAACAACCGACATTCAACCACCCGATTTTGAAACAAGGCTTGCAATTCTAAATAAAAAAGCAGAAAACTACAGCATCAAACTGACAGGTGAAATGCTCGATTATATTGCTACTCACATCACTTCCAATATCAGAGAACTTGAAGGTGTTTTGTTAAAGCTACTTGCAAAAATTTCTTTTGGTCCGAACGAACTGAGTTTTGATCTTATCAAAAAAGTTGTTCGTGATATTTCAACCACTAAAAAGGTTAATATAGGGATTGATGTTATAACCAAGGTGGTTTGTGAACACATGAAAGTGGATGAGAAAAAAATCAGGGATAAAACAAGAAAAAAAGAAATTGCGGAAGCCAGACAAATTTCAATGTACTTGAGTAAAATGATGACCAATTCCACACTCAAGATGATTGGGCTCCACTTTGGCGGACGAGATCACTCTACCGTTATTCATGCCGTAACTGAAATTGAAAACCAGATCAACACTAATTCAAAATTTAAAGATCTGGTGGATGAGATAAAAAACAAGGTTGAATTATTGTGTTCATAACTTGTTATTAAACTGTGGATAACCCGGATTTATCTTGTGGATAACCGGGAGATATACACACAATGTTGGTAACAGTGCCTTAGGTTAATATTTATCAACGATTTTTGTTTCTTATATCTACATACTAACTCATTTCTATAAAGGGAGTTAATGAAGTTATCCACTTATCAACACTTATACATATATATCATATATTTAAATAAATAATACATATATATATTGGCATGTTAACAATTAATTAAACCCGGGTTTTAGTGATAGTTGAAGAATCTTCTTTAAATTGTATTCGCTAAATTTGAAAATAATTGGAAAATTATAATGTTTAAAAAATTCTTACCCAAAGAAGAATCATATTTTGAAGATTTTCAGGAGATGATTAAAGTTATTGTAGAAATGGGTAAAATATCAAGCGAATTTTATTCATCAGAAGTTTATGATTTAGAAATATTCAAACTGATAAAGCCACTCGAGAAAAAATGTGATGAAATTGCGAGCGCAGCAATTAAAAGGCTTAACGATACATTTATCACCCCTTTCGACAGGGAAGACATTTTTAGTCTTATAAAAAAAATTGATGATATCAGTGAAATTCTTCTCGCATCAACAATCAGAGTTAATACTTTTAATATTCATAAAAAAGTTGCCGGTGCGGGTGAAATGGCAGAAATTGTTTATAACCAAACCATAATTTTGCAAGATATTTTAGGCAAACTTGATAAACATGGCGAAGATTATACCCGGCTTGAAGAGATAAGAAAATTGGAATCAGAAGCTGATAAAATTTACAGGGATTCATTAAAACAACTCTTCCAGGATGACAATGCAAATGCTCTTGAAGTTATTAAAAACAAAGAAATATTAGATCAACTTGAGAAAGCCGCAGATAAATGTCAAACTTGTGTGAATGTGATTCAATCGATACTCATCAAGAATTCCTGACTATAATATTCTGACTTTTCAAGGAAAAATCCGGTGGATTACACACTATTCTCACTAATATTTATAATATTTCTGGCTCTTGCATTCGATTTTATAAACGGATTTCATGATGCCGCAAATTCAATTGCCACAGTTGTTTCAACCCGGGTTCTTTCACCAAAGTATGCGGTTATTTGGGCAGCTTTTTTTAATTTTATTGCCTTTCTCGTGTTGGGGCTCCATGTAGCAAACACCATTGGAAAAGGAATAATTGAGCCACATGTTGTCGATTTAACAGTTATAGGAAGCGGTTTAACTGCGGCTATTATCTGGAATCTTGCCACCTGGTGGTTGGGAATACCATCAAGTTCTTCACATACCATGATAGGTGGACTTGTTGGGGCAGCCATTACCAAAGCAGGATTTAGCGCTGTATTTGCCTCCTCGGTTTTCAAAATTATAGTTTTTATTTTTATTGCACCGATGATCGGAATCTTTGTAGCCTACTTCTTTTCTTTGTTGGTTTTATATATCTGCAGAAATTTTGCACCAAAAAAGGTGGATAAAGTTTTCAGAAAACTTCAATTGTTGTCGTCTGCTGCCTATAGTCTGGGTCATGGCTCTAATGACGCACAAAAAATGATGGGAGTAATTTTTATGGCTCTTACAACAACAGGTTATTTGAGTCATCAAGAAGAAATTCCGTTGTGGGTTGTTCTTTCCTGTCACGCAGCCATTGCGCTCGGAACTTTGTCAGGAGGCTGGCGTATAGTTAAAACAATGGGACAAAAAATAACAAAACTTCGTCCTTTTGAAGGATTTACAGCAGAAACCGCCGGTGCTCTTACTCTTTTTGGTACCGCGTTAATGGGTATTCCGGTAAGCACAACTCATACAATCACCGGATCAATAATAGGATCTGGAATAACAAAAAGGTTGAGCGCAGTTAAATGGCAGGTAACATACGATTTGATTCTTGCCTGGGTACTTACCATTCCTGTAACAGCAATTATTGCTTCAGTTATCTATTTTATTTTTAACCTGTTCTAAAAAAAAAGGGAAGAACTGTCAGATAAACCAACCGGTTCCTCCCTTAATCGTTTAACTACTATTTAATTAAGTCAATAAATTCATCAGGTAACAAAAACAACGGCATGCCATTAAATTCGAGTCTTAGTTTTATATCTTTGATTAACTCACTGCTTTCAAGGGAAGGGATTTTGGGGATTCCTAAGAGCGATCCAAAATCAAAAAGAGGCTGTTCGGGATATTCAACTATTTCATAACTATCCAGTCCTGCCTTTTGTGCTGCAATTTTGATTGCATCATTCAAACCACCCAAAACATCCACAAGTCCATTGTTTAAACCGTCAATTCCTGACCAAACTCTTCCCTGGGCGATGGCTTCTATTTCATCAACACTTCTTTTTCTACCGGTAGCAACCTTACCCTTAAAAGATTCATATTCACTTAAGAAAAACTCTTTTATTTTATCTTTTTCTTCAGGTGTCATGTTTCTGTGTGGAACCGTAATTCCCAGTAAAGGAATTGTGATCCCTGTAAAAAGATCGGCTCTTTCACCTTTGGAAACCTGGTCTGCGGTAAGTCCGGTCCAGTCAGACAATCCTTTGTTATAATACCATCCACCTATCACTCCAATTGAGCCGGTAATGGTGTTGGGAGCTGCTAAGATGGTGTCAGCATACATCGAGAGCCAATAACCCCCTGAAGCTGCAACCGAGCCCTGTGAAACGATTACAGGTTTGTGTTTTGCATATTTTTTTAGACCATCAGCAATATAGTCAGAGGCTTTACCATCACCTCCCGGTGAATCAACTCTGAGAACAATTGCTTTAATATCACTATTTGCGGCAGCAGCTCTCACATCATTAATAAGTCTCCGGGCTGTTATTCCTTCATCCATTGCACATGCACCAAGGGCGTAAATTACAGCAATTTTGTTCTTTTTACCCCAAAGGTTATCATCAGGCAAATGTTTTTTACTGCTTGATGCAAGACTTTTTAGAGAGATGGAAGAATTAACAAGCCCCTCAAATATTTTTTCGAGATCATCATATCTTGCAAGTGTATCCACCAAACCAAGTTTCAGAGCATCCCGGGAACTGATTAATACTTTATTGTTTATTATGTCATCAAAAGTGGTGGTAAGTTGTGGGCGTGAAGTTAAAATATCGCTCTTTGCAAGATCATAAAAGTCATCCACAAGTGCCTGTCTTTGCTCTTTGTCAGCTTCACTTGCCTTATCTCTTGATAAAGTTTCCATAGCGGATTTATATTTGAAAAATCTCCACTCATCAAATCCGATACCAAGTTTTTCAAGAGTGCCTTTCATGTAGGTTTTTCCTGCTGAGTATCCGGGAAGTTGCATAGCAGAGACAGGATCCATTACAATTTTATCGGCAACAGAAGCAAAATGATAGAGGTCCATTCCACCGCCGTCGATGTAGATAACCACCTTCTTGCCGGTTTTTTGTAACGATTTTAGCTGCTCTCTTAATTCCCAAAGCATTTCACGGTTTATGTTGCAACCGGAAAGATTCAGGATTATACCTTTGTAGGTGTCATCGTTTTTGACATCCTCGATATTTCGAAGAGCATCAATTAAAGTATTTGAGCCGTCAAAAAGTTTATATTTTTGATATTTAAGTCCACCGTATAAATTCTGGACTGCAACATTTGATTTCTGAAAAACGGAAAGGAAATTACGATCCTGTGATCCTATGCGGAGTCCGTATGTTTGTGATCCAATTTTTCCGTCATCCCTAAGATTGCTGTGCGAAAACAAAGAGACACCGCCAAGACCAATCTGTAAGCCGGCAGACATTGTTTTATCTTCAAAATATCTAAAAATTGCACGGAGACCCGGAAGAGGTTCAACAGCAATACCCGCTGCCCAGCGATTTTTAACAGGATTATTTTCAGACTGCAGTATATAATCGAAAAAACCGGAAACTTTTTCATCACCGAAGGGTCTGACTGCAGCGGAAAAAACACCCTCATTCATATCCTTTGACTGGTGAAAAACACCAAGAACAGAAAGAGATAAATATTTTACAGGTCTGGAAAATGCTCCCACCTGCCAAAAATTATCGCGTGCGAAAAAAGACCTGTCACCATTCGACCAACCATACCCCGCGCCAATAGCAAAACCTTCATTCCCCGCAGAGAGATTAATGCCATAGTCATTAATTCTTCTTCCACTTTCTCTCTCCTGATTAAAATAAAAACTGAATCCTTTTGATGCAGTAACAAAACCCCATCTTGAGAATTTTGAGTCTTCTACGGGTGAACTGCCAAAAATTGTAATATCATTTCCTTTAAAAGCAGAAAGGAAGGCGGGATTATCATAACCATAGAGCCCATACCTCATTGCGCCTGCGGAAGTGGCGGAAATGTCGGTCCGGGGGAAATACGATGATCCATACGACTGTGCTTCAACAGTGGAAATTGCTATTATCGAGAAAATTATGAAAAATAAGAAATTTCGCATATTATTAACCTTGTAAATGGAAGATATTAAGCAGTAAAATTAGGAATTTAGCTTTGAGTAACAAAGAGTTGAGGGTTGTTTCATCATTTATTAAACCCGTTAAAGTAAAATATGGATATTTATATTTTCCATTTTGGCTTTAAAGTAAAATATAGTATTTTATATTTTCCATTTTGGCTTTAAAGTAAAATATAAATATTTATATTTTCCATTTTAGTCTTCAAGTAAATTATAAACAGTCTTTTAAAACAATTCTTTTTAGATATGGACAATTTTCATCCCGGTAGCTATAAACAAGGCTACCAATACAAATATTTCGTTCCATCATTGATAAATCGTTCCTGGAACTTTCGAAACAACAGAATTCTGGAGTTGCTCGAGCAAGTCTCATTGAGCCTGGGAGAACTAAATTCTTACGCAAAATTTGTTCCGGATATTGGTCTTTTTATTCAATCATATGTTACAAAAGAAGCTGTCACTTCCAGTAGAATAGAAGGCACAAGAACAAATATTGAAGAGGCATTCTACGATGAATTGGATATAGATCCTGAGCACCGGAATGACTGGATAGAAACCAAAAAATATCTGGAAGCAATGAATTTTTCGTTGGATGCGTTGAGCCATCTCCCACTTTCCAGCCGTTTACTGAAAGAAACTCATTCAGTTCTTCTCTCGCGTGTCAGGGGAAAAACAAAAAATCCCGGAGAGTTTAGAACATCACAAAATTGGATCGGCGGTGCTTCCATTAAAGATGCCGTTTTTGTTCCTCCGAGTGCAGAATATGTTGATGATTTGATGTCAGATTTGGAAAAATTTCTTCATAATGAAGAGATATCTGTTCCAAAAATAATTAGAATTGCTATAGCTCACTATCAGTTTGAAACCATACATCCTTTCCTTGATGGTAATGGTAGAGTTGGAAGACTTCTGATTACTCTCTATCTGATTTCTGCCGGCCTTCTGGATAAGCCTTTGCTTTATACTTCAGATTTTTTTGAGAAAAACAAAAGTCTTTATTACGATAAACTGACTTTTTGCAGAGAAAAAGGGGATTTAGAGGGATGGATTATTTTCTTTCTGAATGCGGTGGAAACAACTGCGAAGGAGGCAATTTCTTCTTTGAGTAAAATCGTTGAACTTAAAGATCGATTAACCAAGGAAAAAATTATTGGTTTGGGCAAAAAAGCACAAAAGGCACAACTTTTGCTGGATCAACTCTTTAGAAGGCCAATCATAAATGCCTCTGAAGCTGAAAAATTGCTTTTTATCTCCCCAAAAACAGTCAATGTTTTGCTCAGACTTTTTGAGGAAAAACAAATAATTGTAGAAATAACAGGCTTTAAAAGAAATAGAATTTTTGCTTTTAGAGAGTATCTTGAAATTCTGAAAAAATAAAAACTTCATCGGAAATTTGTGTTTATATTTTCCATTTCGCCCTTAAAGTAAAATATAAATATTTATAATTTCCATTTTGGCTTTAAAGTAAAATATAAATCAGGTGAATTGACTTTTATCGATAATTAAAATAAAGTATCTTGCTTTTTTAATCAGGAGTTCTTTATGGCAAGATTTCAAACAATTCGCGTGTTGTCTCTCTTTTTTGTTTTATTCTTTTTTAACACCAATCTGTTTTCACAATGTTCGGATGCAGGGGTTTGTTCCGTTGGTGGACACACAGATGGAACACATTCAAACAGCATCTCTCTTACATATGTTCTTGGGGGTAGTGGCAAACCTGAAAGTGTAACTTTTCATACCGTAAACCTCTCAGGTGGCTTTAGTCTCGGAGGGGGGTATCAAGTTGATTTAAACATCCCTTTTTCTACTCAGGCTGGGGAAAGTTTTTCAACTTCCGGTCTTGGTGATCTTTCACTTATCGCTTCCAAACAACACGAAGTCAGTAAAAACATTTCATTCTTGTTTTCGCTGGGATTTAAATTGCCTACGGGTGCCGTTCACCTCAAAAATGATGCACCTCAAATTTATCAGTCAGGATTGGGAACATACGATATCCTTGCCGGAGCGGGATTTATCTACAGACAATTCGATTTTTTGATAGGATTTCAGATACCGTTTGGCAGAAGTGAAAACAAAGACACAAGACTTCAAAGAGCCCCCGATTTAATGATTCGAGGAGGATATTCTTATCTTTTTGGAGAAAGTGCCGTAAAAGTGGAGTTAATTGGAATTAAAAGACTGGGGCTATCCTCCCGGTTATACATCCCAAATCCATGGGTTTCCACCATTGCAGGTACAGAAAGTTTTGTTGATGTAGATGGAAGTGATCAAACACAGCTAAATATTGGTTTGGGATTTAACACAAAAATTAGCAACAGAGTTAAAGTTGATGTTTACGGCGCCATGCCACTTTTAAAGAGGGACAACAATATTGACGGTTTAAAAAGAGCATTCACACTTTCAGTGGGAGTTGAGTATCTGTTTTAAAGGATTTTTGTAAAAACAAAAATTATTGGAAACTAAGAGAATAGCAGACTTGCCTTTTAAATTTATCAGTAATTAGTGATAATAAAAATGTTTCAAAAAGAGAAGTGTAGTTGAAAGATGGGCTTAAGTTTATCGAAAACCCATTCCCAAGAAGTATGTCAGCCCCCTGAAAGTCTTCTTTAATTTCATCCCATTGTTTTATTTCTGAGTCTACCATTATACTATGCCTTTGGACTTTATCTTTTGATCAATTTGTATAGGGATCAATAAATTTGTTCCGACACTATGGTTGATTAACCCGTTGTGTTGCAACCTCCCAACGATGATCGCCGGATGAGTCCCAAATTTTAGTGCATAATCTTGAATTTTTCTTAGCGTGAGATTATTGTCAGAAACTACTTCAGCCTCTTGTTCTTTCGAAAAAGTCACTTTTATGGCAAAATCATCCGCTTCTTTTTCTTTTTCTATATTCATTTCCGGATATTCAAAACTCTCGAGGAAAATATCTTTCTTTCCGTGTAACAGGATGTGTCCTATCTCATGAAAGATAGTAAACCAAAAAATATCATTTCTTTTAAACCTGCCTGAGATTTGAATTAATGGAGTTTCACCCGCCAACCAACGAGTAGCACCATTAATAGGTGCTTTTGGCAAACATGGAGTGTAAATTAATTTTACACCTGCGGCAAGAAGTAATTCTTTAAGTTTTTCAAGATAATCCTCCGGATGTGCTACCATTAGTTTCTTTATTTCAGGCAGAGTGGATTTCAGTTTTATGGCAGAATAACTTTCAGACTGAATGTTCGCTGCCTCAATCTCTCCTTTTCTCAACCAGGCCGATATAGCATAAGGTTCTCGAGAGTGAGCAAGAGAAATTCTGAAGGCTACCTTTAACTGTTGGTTAAAGTAATAGTTCTCCCAGGAAGTAAAAGAAGAAAAGCTGAAAAATGCTAATAACGCCCCTGTTTTTTCTTCGGGTGTTTTGACTTCCGGCAACCAACCCTTTTTTACCATATCATTAACTGGAAATTTTTTCATCCAGGATTGACTTTCTTTCAGCAGATCATTCCTTTTTTCACGGGCTTTGAATTCATCATAGAGCCGTTGTTTGTTCACCCAAAAATGTGCAGGAATTCTCAGAACATTCTCAAACGCCATCGCCATATCAGGGGTGATAGAACTATCTCCGTTAATGATAGCGATAACGGTTTTTTCAGGTTTTTCAGAGCGTAATGCGAACTCTTTGATACTCATTCGCATTTCCTCAAGCTTTTCAGCCAATGCTTCACCGGGATGGAAAACAATTTGAGGAAAAAACTGGTTTTTGATTTCTTTAGTCATGATAGTCAACTATTTCAATTATTTCAATAATTTTTATTTGTGCCCAAATGAAATTCCCTGATTCATTTGTTGGGATTGGTTTTTCATACGGTTCGAAGATCAATCTGTAAGGGTGTTCAAGGTCACAACTCCATTGTCCTTTTCTATCTCCTTTTAATTCATGGAATCTTCCGGGAGCGAATCTGACATCCTCAAGAGTTGTTGCAGCATATAAATCCAACAACCGAGTGTGAAACCTTTTGGCTCCGATAATTCCCATTTCTTTTTGGCATCTTTTATAATCATTTGCCAATTTTTCTAATTTTTTAGAACTGAATAAAATTTCCATTTAAAATATAAGATTTTTTTGGTTAACAGTAAGTGTAAATTAAAATATTGTACTTGGTTTGCCATTCTTATTATAAATTCAAAGAATAAAATTACGAAACGCCATCAATTGATCCTTAAACTTTCTCATCAAACGACCCCCTGCCCACCCAAAAATGAGCGAATAAAGAGGCAATCCATAAAAAACCTCTGCCCTAACGAAATTTTCTTGTTATAACCCCTTATAAGTTGAAAAAAATGCATGTTTATTGTTGGTGACTACAGCACTTATTTCCTCAAAATTTCGTATTTTTAAAATTCGGAAAAACAGGATATCATAATGCAATTTACCATAAACAGTATAGCTTTCGACAAGCTGATAACAAAAGTACTCCCGGCTGTACCGCTGCGGACACCAATGCCCATCCTCGAGAACATTCTGGTTGAATTTGGCGACGGTGAATTAACCCTTACTGCCAACGATCATGAAGTTGCGATTAGTGTAAAAGACCTCGTTACCTGCGATGGGTCTGCAAGATTTATTGTAAAAGGAAAACTTCTGAGTGATTTTGTTAAATCGCTCGGAGATACACAGATTCGAGTGGTTATTGAAGAGCAAAGAATTGTAATGAAAACCGATGTGGGTCACTACAATTTTAATTATGCTTCCCCCGAAAACTTCCCCGGCTTTAGCAGAATAGCCACCGATAAAACTCTTGAAGTGGATGCAAAACTCCTTAAAAAAGCGTTACAATCTGCTGTTTTTGCTGTTAGCAAAGACTCTGCAAGGGTTGCAATGACAGGGGTTCTCATCGACATGAAAGAAGATGGTACCCATTTTGTTGCCACCGATGCACACAAGCTTGTTAAATTTTCAGCCACGGCATTAAAACATGATGAACCGATGGCAATTGTTATGCCGGGCAAAACAGTGAACATCCTCACAAAACTTCTTGAAGATGGAACTGTAATACTCAGCTACTCAACCAGTGGAATGCTTATTGAAACAGGAAGTGCTAAACTTGTTTCCCGTCTTATCGAACACAAATTCCCCGAATACAGCGCGGTAATTCCTTTGGACAGTCCAAACAAACTTACGATTAGCAAAGCTCCATTTGCTTCGGCAACCAGAAGAATGCTTTTGTTAAGCAATAAAAATTTCCAACTCGTTAAAGTTACACTTGATAAAGAGGAAATTCTGCTTAATACCGAGGATCAGGAAAGTGGATCCAAAGCTGATGAATCTGTTCCGGCTAATTATATCGGAGAAAAATTTACAATAGGATTCAAAACAGAGTCGCTGCTTGATTTGTTGAACAACATTAACTGTGATGATATGGTAGTTGAATTGGTTTCACCTGCAAAAGCAGCTATTTTTAAACCGCTTAAACAGGATGAAAATGAGGACTTATTAATGCTCCTCATGCCAACACGCTTAAATACTTTATGATCCTGAGATCTCTTGATCTAAAAAATTTCCGGTTACATTCGACTACACATTTGGAATTCTCCCCCAAATTAAATTTTCTGATTGGGGGAAATGGAAGGGGAAAAACAACGGTACTTGAGGCTATTTACCTTATTTGTACCACAAAAAGCTTCAGATCGGCAACGGACCCGGAGATGTTAAACTTTGGGTCCGGAACCTATGAAATAAGTGCTTCCATTGACAGTTTCACTGATCACAAAATCAGAATATTTTATAGCAGGGAAGAGAGTAAACGGGTTTATTTTAAGGACGCAAAACCGCTGTCACGATCTGCGGATATAATTGGCAGGTTTCCCGTGGTGGTGTTAACTCCTGCTGATCTGGAATTAACACACGGTTATCCTGCTGACAGAAGAAAATTTGTTGACTCGGTTATTTCACAGTCGAGCGAAGTGTATCTCAGCACTCTTCTCGATTACAACAGAACACTTAAACAAAGGTCGTCACTTTTATACAAACTAAAAGACTTCAGGTCGAAAATTTTGTTGGATGAACTGGAAGCCTGGGATGAAAAACTTGTGAATGCAGGCACGGTGCTCATTAAAATGAGAAGAAAGTTCATGGATGAATTCAAGGATTATCTCACCGAATCATACTCTCATATTATCCCGACAAGTCGGGAAGAAATTCCACACATAGAATATGACTCTTTTGCCGGCGAAGACGATGATACCGCCAAGGTGTTTCATGCAACAATCGCGCACAACAAAGAAAATGAGATAAGAAGAGGCACCAATCTTGTTGGACCACACAAAGATGATTTTGTATTCAGAATCAACGGGAATTCCCTCAGGACCTACGGGTCTCAGGGGCAGCATAAATCGTTTCAGGTTGCTCTAAAGTTTGCTCAGTTTTTTTATCTCAAAAACATCTTAAAAAACACACCGTTTTTCCTGCTTGATGATGTGTTTGGTGAGCTTGATAAAAGCCGGGCGATTGCAATCAGCAATTATCTAAAAGAAGTGGGGCAGGCGTTTATAACGCTTACAGATTTTTCGAATTATGAATTCTTGAAAAAGGATGAGAACGACTCAACCATTTTCATTAACCCTTAAAATTGTAATAACTAAAAGTTAAAGAGACTTTTTTTAACTTTTTTGGTTGATTAAAACATGGCTAAAAAGATTGTTATCTCTGTTGGTGAAGTGATCAAAAACGACCCTGCTTTCAGCAGAGTAAGGGAAGTATTTGAAAAAGAGGAAGTATATGAAGAGTTTTTTCTCATATTTCCGGAACTTGCCGGTCATGTATTACCTGAAAAATATGAGAACGGGATATTAAAAATTAAGGTGGATAACCCTTCACTAAAAAACGATTTGAAGTTTAACGAAGAATTATTGATTAATAAAATGAATACACACTTTAAGTGTGAAAGAATAAAACAAATAAAGTTTTCACGATAAAAACGGAAAAAAACAGTAAAAATGAGTGAACAAAAAGGTATTCCTAACGGAAATGGGAATGATTACAGCGCTTCCAGTATAAATGTCTTAAAAGGACTGGAAGCAGTAAGAAAACGCCCCGCAATGTACATCGGAGATGTGGGAGCCAGGGGTCTTCATCACCTTATTAATGAAGTGGTTGACAACAGTATAGATGAGGCTCTTGCCGGATATTGTGATACAATTAGTGTTGTTATCAACCCGGATAACAGCGTAACCGTTGAAGACAATGGTCGTGGTATTCCTGTTGATATCCATGAAGAAGAGCAAAAGTCTGCCCTTGAAGTGGTTATGACAGTTCTTCACGCAGGTGGTAAATTTGATAAAAACTCTTATAAAGTATCAGGCGGTCTCCACGGAGTGGGTGTTTCTGTTGTGAATGCTCTCTCTGAATGGATGAGAGTTGAAGTAAAAAGAGATAAAAAAATCTACTTTATGGAATTTAAAAGGGGAGACATGACAACTCCTCTTAAAGTAATTGGCAAGTTGAAAGAAGATGTCACCGGAACAAAAGTTACTTTTATGCCCGATGATGAAATTTTCAAAACCATCAACTTTAAATATGATACCGTAACGGCAAGAATGAGAGAGCTCGCATATCTCAATAGAAATGTAAGCATAGCTTGTAAAGATACCCGCGAGGGAAGTGAGGAAGAGGATCTTTTTCACTTTAAGGGTGGACTTGTTGAGTTTGTTGCTTATATGGATGGTTCAAGAAAACCTCTTCACAAAACAATTTACATCGAGGGTGAAAGAGAAAACACTCCGGTGGAAGTTGCTTTCCATTATAACGAAGAATTTTCAGAAAACATCTTTTCATATGTAAACAACATCAATACACATGAAGGTGGAACCCATCTTGTCGGGTTTAAAGCTGCACTTACGAGAACACTTAATTCTTATGCGGCAAAAAACAACTTGTTAAAAAACACAAAAATTACTCTTTCGGGAGATGATTTCCGTGAGGGGCTCACTGCTATTATCTCTGTTAAAGTTATGGAGCCCCAGTTTGAAGGGCAAACAAAAACCAAACTTGGTAACAGCGAAACCAAATCTGCAGTTGAAACTCTTGTAAATGAAAAACTTGCCGAATTCCTGGAAGAAAATCCGGGTGTGGGTAAAAAGATTGTTGAAAAAAGTCTTAGGGCAGCAGAAGCAAGAGAAGCTGCAAGAAAAGCTCGTGATCTCGCCAGAAGGAAAAATGCTCTCGACAGTTTTGATCTTCCCGGTAAACTTGCCGACTGTTCAATCACCGACCCCGAACACTGCGAAGTTTATATCGTCGAGGGTGACTCGGCGGGTGGCTCTGCAAAACAGGGACGCGATAGAAGATTCCAGGCGATTCTTCCGCTCAAAGGTAAAATCCTTAATGTAGAAAAAGCCAAACTGCACAAAATCCTTGAAAACAATGAAATTCAGGCGATTATTGCTGCTATGGGATGTGGTATTGATACCGAATTTGATCTGGCAAAACTAAGATATGGCAAACTTATTCTCATGACTGATGCGGATGTTGATGGAAGCCATATTCGTACTTTGCTCCTCACTTTCCTCTACAGATATATGAAAGATCTGATAATCACGGGTAAGGTTTATATTGCTCAGCCACCGCTTTACAAAGTGAAAAAGGGAAAAGAAGAGTTTTATGCTTTTGATGAAAAAGAAAGAGATGAAATTCTTAAAAGACTCAGGGCAAATCAGCGAAAAGCAACTTCGACTGAAACTGATGGAACTGAAGAATATGATGATGAAGGAAACATTAAAGGTGTTGTGATCTCCCGCTATAAAGGTTTGGGTGAAATGAATCCACTTCAACTTTGGGAAACCACAATGAATCCTGAAACCAGAACTATTTTGCAAGTAAACCTTGAAAATGCGGCTGACGCTAACAGACTTTTTGAGGTTTTGATGGGCGACGATGTGGAACCGAGAAGGTTGTTCATCGAGAAAAACGCCAAATATGTAAGAAATTTAGATATATAAAGAAGAGATTAAATCAGTATGTCAAATATGTTTGATAAAATCATCCCCGTCTCACTTGAAGAAGAATTAAAATCTTCTTACATCGATTATTCGATGTCGGTAATTGTCTCAAGAGCATTACCTGATGTGCGCGATGGATTGAAGCCCGTACACAGAAGAGTATTATTTGGAATGCACGATCTGGGGAATTACTACAACAGACCATATAAAAAATCTGCAAGAATTGTGGGTGAAGTTCTTGGTAAATATCATCCACACGGCGATTCTTCGGTTTACGATGCCATGGTTAGAATGGTTCAGGAGTTTTCATTAAGATATCCCCTCATAATGGGGCAGGGTAACTTTGGTTCTGTGGATGGTGATTCAGCTGCAGCAATGAGATATACCGAGGCAAGACTTGCAAGGATATCCGAAGAAATGCTTCGTGATCTCGATAAAAACACGGTTAACTTTGTTCCCAACTTCGATGACTCGCTCCAGGAACCTTCAGTGCTTCCTTCCTACCTTCCCAACCTCTTGATCAATGGATCCAGTGGTATCGCTGTAGGTATGGCAACAAATATCCCACCCCACAACATCACTGAAACCATCAACGGGGTTATTGCCCTTATTGATGATCCCTCGATTGATATTGACGGATTGATGAAATATGTAACCGCACCCGATTTCCCGACAGGTGGAATTATCTACGGTTATTCTGAAGTGAAAAGTGCCTACCACACCGGAAGAGGAAAACTTATTGTTCGCGCCAAAGTGAACACCGAAACTCAGAAAAACGGCAGAATCCACATCATCGTCACCGAACTTCCTTATCAGGTGAATAAATCAACTCTGCTTGAGAGAATCGCTCAACAGGTAAAAGATGGAAAACTTCTGCACATCTCCAATTTACGAGATGAATCTGATAGAGACGGTATGCGTGTTGTTATCGAGTTAAAAAAAGATGCTCAACCAGCTGTGGTTCTTAACCAGCTTTATAAACACACACAGATGCAGGTAACTTTTGGTGTTATCATGCTTGCTCTTGTTAACGGCGCTCCAAAGGTTCTAAACCTTAAAGAGATGATGCACTATTTCCTTCTTCACAGAATGGATGTGTTGATTCGCAGAACCCGTTTTGAACTGGATGCAGCAGAACGCAGAGCTCATATTCTTGAAGGTTACATCATTGCTCTCGATAATATCGATGAAGTTATTGCTGTAATTAAGGGATCAAAAGATACAGAAACCGCCCGTAAAAATTTGATGGAACGGTTTAAACTCTCCGAAATCCAGGCAAAAGCAATCCTCGATATGAGATTACAACGCCTCACAGGTCTCGAGAGGAAAAAAATTGAAAATGAGTATAAAGAACTCATAAAATTGATCGAAAAATTGAGAGGCATCCTCGAAAGTGAAGAGAAGAGAAACCTGATTATCAAAGAGGAACTCATCGCTCTCCGTGAGAAATTTGGCGACGAAAGACGCACCGAAATTATCTACGATTATGAAAATTTTTCTCTCGAAGATATGATTGCTGAAGAAGATGTGGTTGTTACCATCTCTCACCGAGGCTTCATCAAAAGATTCCCTGCAAGTGGATACAGAAAACAGAAACGCGGTGGAAGAGGTGTAACAGGAGCCGGAACAAAAGAAGGCGATTTTGTCGAAACGATGTTTGTTGCTTCAACCCACCACTACATCATGTTCTTTACTGATAAAGGGCGCTGCTACTGGCTGAAGGTGCATGAGGTACCCGATGTTGGAAGATCAGCTCTTGGTCGGTCGATTCTCAATCTGATTGAAAAAACACCGGATGAGCAGATAACAGCTTTTGTTACCGTAAAAGAGTTTAAAGATGATCAGTTCCTGATTATGGCAACCAGAAATGGTATTATCAAGAAAACCGTTCTTTCTGCTTATGGAAATGTAAGACGCGGTGGAATTATTGCTCTCAATCTGAATGATGGCGACTCGTTAATAAGTGCAAAACTTTGTGAAATCGGTGATAATGTTATCATTGGTACTCACGATGGTATTGCAATCAGATTTGACGAAAGTGCCGTTCGCGACATGGGCAGAGCTGCCACAGGTGTTATCGGTATCAGACTTGAAAAAGGTGATTTTGTAATCGGTTCACTGGTTATCAAACGGACAAGCACCGTAATGGTAGTCACCGACAAAGGTTACGGAAAGCGCTCTGATGTTAATGATTACCGCATCACCAATCGTGGTGGAAAAGGCATCATTACCGTTAAAACCACCGAAAAAACCGGCAAGTTGATGTCAATCATGGAACTCAACGATAATGATGAACTTATCTGTATCACATCAGGTGGAATGGTCATTAAAATGGCCGCCAAAGATATCCGCACAATGGGTAGAAATACACAGGGTGTAAGGATTATCAACCTGAAGGATCATGATTCCATCACCGATATCGCCAAAGTTGTTCCCGACGATGATGATACTGCCGGTGAAAACGGAGATGCAGAGGAAACACTTCTTTAATGCAATAATGCAATAATGCAGTAATGCAATAATGTTTTAAGCCTCTTCAGAAATGGAGGGGCTTTTTTTTAATCCAATAATCCAATAATCCAATAATGCAGTAATATTTGATCCATATGCATTCCAAAATCCCAAAATCATTCTAATTCAGTTGAAACTGTCTCCAAGTATATTATTGGATTACTGCATTACTGGATTATTGGATTCCAAATATATTATTGCATTTATTGCATTAAAATCAGTCTCCCACCCTTTTTTTAAGGAACAGTGGAAAGAGCCACCAGATAAAAAGAATTAATATCCCCACAAAAGTGGAGACTAATATACTTGTAGTGGTATCAAGTACCTGCCACACCACCAACTGCGTTACGAGTATCAAGGCAAATGATAAAAACAGAAGCCCAATTAATATCATCCGTGTTGCAAACAACTTAAAAGTCATTCTGTTAATCAACGGGCGGATAAGACGGTGATGTGCCGCAGGAGCGCTAAAAAACACCATGCTGCAAATTGAGCAGAGGAAAGTTGCTGTAAAAACCCACTTTTCAAAGGGATGGATTTTCCCAAAACTTTGGTTAAAGGGGAGGACAACAAGAAAAGCCGTTAAAACCTGGGCTCCCTGCAGCAGAATACGCAACTCCTGAAGCATGTCGTTTAAACTTCTTCCTTCAGGATTTTCCAAATCTTCTTTGGTGGGCTCTATATTTGTTTTTTGATTAAGGTCTTCCATAAAAACTCTTTTTTTAGCTTTCTAAAAGCAGGCAATATCTACACTGACGAAAAACACTTTGTTAAACAGCTGGTAGAAATATAATATTAATTGTGAACAAAATCAGGATTATTTGTCACAAATTAGAAAAACCGAAAGCTTTAGCCAGCCAGATCAACTTTTATTACAAAATTTCGATATTAAAAACACGCCATATTAAGATTTAGTGTGATGGTCATATTAAATCCATTAAAAGCACCTTTTGTGTCCTCAAAAAACTGTCCTTCAAGCGGTTTTGTGTTGGTTGCCTCATAAAGTTTTAACCACTCAGGATCACTAACTGAATAAGAATAATATGGCTTAAAGACAAGGTATGCTCCTGATCCTCCCGGATCTCCGATAATAAAAAGCCATCCTGTGTTAAATCCGATGTAACTGTCCATATCAAGTCGCTTTAGGCCTCTGCCTTCTATCTCGGTTTCAAATTTGATGTTTGTGAAAGCCGCTTCAATAAATGGACCTGTGTAGATGGGGTCGAAACCATAAACCAGTGCCCCCATTATATTTATGGAGTGGAGATCAAGGTCAATTTTTCGATGGGTGATGGAACCGGGAGCGATTTTTGCTGGGTTGCCTTCTGCGATCAAAGTTCCACTGTGTGTTGAATAACCAAGCTCAAGAATTAAACCATTCCAAAAGAAACCGGTGGAAAGAGCCAAACCTGAGAAACTTGATTTCTCCATATATTTTGAAAGAATTGGTCTTTTTTGACGGTTGTATTCATGAATAAACATATCCAGACCGGTAGAGTTGGCATACATAAAACCATATCCACCACCAATAAAAAATGACGGGACTCCCTCTGGATACCAGTCATCAAAAATTTGGGCTCGCGACATATAACCGAGAGATAAAACAAGTGAAAGAAGTAAGATTTTTTTAATGGTCAACCTCAACAATTGGAATTTAAAAATCAATTTGGTTTAGAACAAATACCCGAAAAATAAAATCAAAACCGGAAAAAGTGAAATCTTTTTACAGGTCTGAGAATAAATATTTTTCAGGGTTCCAACTATTATACATTTGGAACAAAGAAAATGTTTGCGGAATCGATCATTTTGTGTAATTTAAATCAACAAGTAATTGCTTTTCTTCAATTTATCGGAAGCGAAATGCTTAGTGAACAAACCGGACTCTTTTTCCCCTCCGGTTTAACAAAAATGAAGTATAATCATGATCGATTATCTTTCTCAAATCAACTTCTCCATGTGAGATTCCTCTCTCTTATTGTCAAATTTCACACCCTGCATCCCCCAGTCAATAAATCCAACAGTCCCAATAATATCTAATAACGGAGGAAGCAAGTCTGACTATGTAAAAACTTTCATGTCAGAGTTAAAGGCAAAAAATCCGGCAGAAGCCGAGTTCCACCAGGCAGTTCAGGAAGTAATTGAATCCCTTGAACTGGTTTTAGAGCGCCATCCAGAATATCGCTCCACCAAAATAATTGAAAGAATAGTTGAACCCGAAAGAGTAATTATGTTCAGGGTGCCATGGCTTGATGATGAAGGTGAGGTACAGGTAAATCGTGGTTTCAGAATAGAGATGAATTCAGCTATTGGTCCCTATAAGGGAGGATTAAGATTCCACCCGTCGGTTAATCTTGGAATTCTAAAATTCCTTGCTTTTGAGCAGGTATTTAAGAACAGCCTGACGACACTTCCGATGGGAGGAGGAAAAGGAGGTTCTGATTTTGATCCAAAAGGCAAGACCGACAACGAAGTGATGAAATTTTGTCAAAGTTTCATGACTGAACTCCAGCGCCACATTGGTCCCAATACGGATGTACCCGCGGGCGATATTGGAGTGGGTGGTAGAGAGATCGGATTCCTTTTTGGTCAGTATAAACGGATCAGAAATGAATTTACGGGCGTACTTACGGGTAAAAGTTTAAATTGGGGCGGTTCACTCATTCGTCCCGAGGCAACCGGTTATGGATGCGTCTATTTTGCCAGTGAAATGTTAAGAACCCGCAGGGAAACTCTCGACGGGAAGATGTGTCTTGTTTCAGGAAGTGGAAATGTGGCTCAATATACCACTCAAAAAATCCTTGAACTCGGTGGTAAAGTTGTAACACTCTCCGATTCTGCAGGTTTCATTTATGATGAAAAAGGAATAGATGAAGATAAATTGGCATTTGTTCTTAATCTGAAAAATGTTCGCAGAGGAAGAATATCAGAATATGCCGATAAATATAAAGAAGCTGTTTACACTCCATTCTCAGGAACAGAGACATACAATCCACTCTGGAACATCAAAGCAGATTGTGCCTTCCCGTCGGCAACCCAAAATGAAATAAACGCCATTGACGCACAAAATCTTGTCAATAATGGAGTCTATGTTGTTGCAGAAGGTGCTAACATGCCAACCACCTATGATGGAGTTCAGATATTCCTGCAAAAAGGAATACTCTACGGACCGGGTAAAGCAGCAAATGCCGGTGGTGTTGCTGTTTCCGGACTTGAGATGGCTCAAAACAGTATGCGTCTGAACTGGACAAGCGAAGAGGTTGACAACAGATTAAGGTTGATCATGCACTCAATCCACAGTGCTTGTGTTTCGGCAGCTGACAGATTTGGTACCCCGGGTAACTATGTTAATGGTGCCAACATCGCAGGCTTCCTCAAGGTAGCTGATGCAATGCTCGACCAGGGTGTTGTATAACATCATTTATTAATCATCAAAATGAAGTGTAAATGACGATTATCGATCCCAACTGGGTAGAACATGGATACGGAACCCGATTCCAGGGCTTCCAGAATCTGATGAGACAGAGAATTAGAGATATCCTGATAGTATCATCTCTTTACGATCTCTATCTTTTTGAAGAGGACGGAAGACTTTATGAACTGATAAGGAACGAGTATCTAAGTTTGCAGTTAAGCCACTCTCCCGAGCTCACCAGAGTTTCGAAGGGCTACGAGGCTATTGCCCTGCTTGAAGAAAAAAACTTCGAGATGGTGATCATTACACTCCACACTGAAGATATCAAACCCGTAAAACTTGCGGGGATGATAAAGGCGATGAATAAGAAGTTCCCGGGGCTCGATATTTCGATTCCGGTTGTGTTGCTCGCGTTCGATAACCGGGAACTTTCTGAATTGATCCAACACTCCAACATGTCAGTCTTCGACAAAATATTTATCTGGCAGGGCGATTTTCGTCTGATAATAGGTATAATTAAATATTTCGAAGACCGCCTCAACATGCAACATGATACCAACATGGTTGGGGTGCAATCGATCCTGGTGATCGAAGACAGTATCCGTGATTATTCAAGTTTTCTCCCTGTAATCTATACCGAGATCATCCAACAGTCAAAAAGACTTGTGGCTGAGGGGATTAATCTTACTCACAAATTCCTCAGAATGAGAGCCCGACCCAAAATTTTCCTTGCTCAAAATTATGAAGAAGCCTGGGCATTTTTTAATGAATACAAAGAGTATATCCTGGGGATCATATCGGATATCGATTTCCCAAAAGGTGGCAAAACTCTTCCAAGAGCGGGAATAGAATTCGCCGAGGAAGTTAAAAAAGTACACTACGATATTGCGATTCTACTCCAGTCGAGTGAATCAAAATATGAGAAGGACGCCCATGAAATTGGCGCCTCATTTTTAAAGAAGGGTTCACCAACTCTCCTCATTGAACTCCGTGCTTTCCTGAAGGCATATTTCAGTTTTGGTGATTTTGTTTTTCGTTCGCCCGAAGGTTCAGAAATTGGCAGGGCTGCAAACCTTTATGAAATGGAAATTGCACTCACAAATGTACCCCCCGGGAGAGTATTAAATACCACGCCGAGAGGAACAACTTTTCAAACTGGTTTAAAGCAAGAACCGAGTTTTGGCTCTCAGAGCAGTTGCGATCTGTTAAAGTAACAGATTTTAACTCCCTCGAACAACTGCGAAAACACCTCATAACCTCACTGAGAAACTACAGAAGACTAAGACAGAGAGGTATTTTAACCGACTTCCACAAAGATTCTTTTGATACATCCACCAGTTTTGCCCGAATTGGCGGCGGATCCCTTGGTGGGAAAGCGCGTGGTCTGGGATTCTTAAACATTCTTATAAACAATTATGAACTTCACCATCAGTTTGAAGGGACAAGAATCTCTGTTCCCGTTGCAGTGGTAATCGGAACTGAAGTATTTGACCAGTTCCTCGATGAAAACAACTTGAGAAGTTTTGCCCTTAACTGTGATAACGATGAAGAGATTAAAGAACGATTCCTCAAAGCTGAGGTTTTCTCTGAAGAAATTATTGCCAACCTTATGTCGTTTCTTGATCTCATCAAAACACCACTTGCCGTGAGGTCTTCAAGCCTTCTTGAAGATTCACAATATCATCCTTTTGCCGGGGTTTATTCCACATTGATGATCCCAAACAACAATCCCGACCAGTTTTTAAGGTTAAAAGAACTTGTAAACGCAGTTAAACTTGTGTTTGCTTCCACATACTTTCAAGAAGCGAAGAACTATATAGCTGCCACCTCCTACAGGCATGAAGAGGAAAAAATGGCGGTTATCATCCAAAAAATGGTAGGTACCAATTTTGACGGCAGGTTTTATCCCACTTTTTCGGGAGTTGTAAAGTCATATAATTTTTATCCATTAGCCCCACAGGTTTCAGAAGATGGAATTGTTGCTGTTGCTCTTGGACTTGGGAAATGGGTGGTTGAAGGGGGCGAGACAGTAAGGTTTAGCCCACGCCATCCCAAACGGATAATACAGTTCCATAATCCCGATGAAGCCTTGAGGACTACCCAAAGGTCGTTTTATGCTCTCGATATGTCAACAAACACACTGTTTGCATCCCGGATAGAAGATATTTGCACCAAAAGTTTTGAAATTGAAACCGCAGAAAAAGATGGTACTTTACAGTATGTTGCATCAACCTACTCCCACAACAACCATGCAATTTATGATGGAATTTCCCGCGAGGGGACACGACTGATAACCTTTGCCCCCCTGCTAAAAAATAATCTTCTGCCTCTTGCCGCAATTCTTGAGCTAATAGTTGATATGGGCAGGTGGGGGATGGGAACTGAAGTGGAGATTGAGTTCGCTGTAAATCTGAATGTTGAAAGAGGGAAAAACAAGGAATTTTATATCCTTCAGATGAGGCCGATGGTTGTAAACACCGAAACCGAAAAAATAAACCCTGAAAAACATCCCAAATCAGACCTGATTTGCCGTAGTGACGAAGTATTGGGAAATGGAATAATCGATAACATCCGTGATATCATCTATATCGATTCAGAGGAATTTGATCGCTCCAAAAGCAGGGTGGTTGCCGGAGCAATTGGTTATTTTAATTCAAAACTTATCAAAGATCAGGCACCTTATCTGCTTGTAGGTCCCGGAAGGTGGGGATCATTGGACCAGTGGCTGGGAATCCCAGTAACCTGGGCGAAAATCTCCGGCGCCGCCGCAATAATTGAGAACCAATTTAAAGATATAAAGGTTTTACCTTCACAGGGCTCCCATTTTTTCCACAACCTTACCTCATTTGCAATCGCCTACTTTACAGTTGGGAACGGAATAAGCGACAGTTTCCTCGATGGTGAATGGCTCAACTCACTTCCTGTGGAAGAGCAGAGGGAAGGGGTAAAACATATTCGCTTAAAAAACGATATCGTAATTAAGATGAATGCAACTCAAAAAGTCGGGATTATCCTTAAACCGACAATCGAGGAGGAAAAATGAAAGATAATATCGAAAAAAAAGGAGAGGTGTTTGAGGTCTGCCCACATTGCAACGCCCGTCTTACAAGTTGGGAGCAAGTGCTCCTCAAGGTTGACAGAGCACTTATTTGCAAAAAATGCTGGTATAAGATTATTCTTCCACCTGAAAACCCACTCGAACCGTTAGTTGACGAGGAATTAAAAAAATGAAAACTTATAATTCGTTTGATGTTGCCAAACAGCAAGTCTATGAAGCTGCAAAAATTTTACATCTTGATGATGCAACCACCGAACTTCTTGCCAAACCTCAAAGAGAGTTTGCTTTCACAATGCCTGTCCGACTCGATTCAGGGAAAGTGGCTGTATATGAAGGTTACAGAATTCAGTATAACACCGCCCGCGGACCCGCAAAAGGTGGAATAAGATTCCATCCCGACGAAACCGTTGATGTTATTCGTGCTCTCGCCTGTTGGATGACCTGGAAAACAGCAGTGGTTGATCTCCCTCTCGGCGGAGGGAAAGGTGGAGTTATTTGCAACCCAAAAGACCTTTCAGACAGAGAACTTGAAGCTGTATCCCGTGGATATATAAGAGCTGCTGCCGACTTTATCGGTACTGAAAAAGACATTCCAGCTCCCGATGTTTACACAAATCCGCAGACAATGGCATGGATGATGGATGAATATGAAACCATTGTAAGGAAACATTCATCGGGCATTCTTACCGACAAACCGCTGCAAATTGGTGGATCGGAAGGCAGAAGAGACGCCACTTCAAGAGGTGGAGTTATAGCCGTAAGAGAGGCGTGTAAACACTACCACATTAAACCCGAAAAATTTTCAATTCAAGGATTTGGAAATGCGGGACAGAGGTGTGCCTTGCTACATAAGGAAATTCTGGGTACCGGTGATCTGATAGCTGTTTCGGATTCCAAAGTTGGACTTTACAATCCAAAAGGCATAGATGTATCAAAACTTGTAACACACAAGTTAACCACAGGAAGTCTCGCCGGTTTTAGGGGAGCTGAAGAAATTGATCGTGACAGGGTTCTCGAAATCGAAACTGATATTCTTTATCCTGCTGCACTCGAAAACTCAATAAATGATAAAAATGCCGATCGAATTAAAGCCGGAATTATCTCAGAACTTGCCAATGGACCCACAACTCCTAATGCGGATCTTATCCTTTTTGAAAAAGGGGTGAAAGTAATCCCCGATATTCTTGCCAGTTCCGGCGGAGTGATAGTATCCTATTTTGAGATGGTACAGGATTCATCTTCTTTCTTTTGGGATGAAGAGGGAGTTAACAGAGGACTTGATCTGAAGATTTCAAAAGGTTTCCGCTCTGTATTTAATGCTTTGGAAGAAAACAGAATCCATTCCCGGCTTGCGGCGATGGTTGTTGGTGTTGCTCGCGTTGCCGAAGCATGCAAAATTCGTGGATGGGTTTGATGAGGATAGTTATGAAAAACAGATTTATGTTCAAAGCTGTGTTTTTTATTCTCCTGATTTTTTCTGTTACAATATCTGCTCAGGAGAAAGAGCTAAAAGCCGGTCCCACCCAATATAAGGGAGGGAATCCCGATTTTTATATCTTCCCCGGCAGGGCTGCGCTTATTGTATATTCTTCCCTGAATAATCTCTATTTTGAATGTACAACCGATTCAATTATTGGTCCCGTGTATGAAGTGGAAGAGAAGAGATATACGATACTTTTTGACACTCACCCACAGGTGATTGAAGTTAAGTGCCCCGGTTATAAATCGGCAATTATCACCACACCCGCACTTCAGCCATCCGATGTTGTCCCCTACTCTGTGGAACCAAAACTTGGCGAAAATGATCCGGGAATGATAACCGTACAATTCACAGTTACCCCAACCGATGCCGATTTTTTCGTCGATTTTAAAAAAGTTGATCCCACAATCCCTCTTAAACTCAGCCCGGGAAATCACAAAATAAAGATCGTTAAAGAGGGTCACCCCACCTTTAAACAGGAAATCTTTGTTGATGAATCTCATTACCAGTTCGTTTTTAGACTGGAATAGGAGATATCTAATAAAATGCCCAAATCTCAGTTTTGTTTGCCATCCTCATGGGGTTAAAACCCCATGCTATTAGTTTAAATCGCTGATGTAAATCTACCAATAGTCCCGATTTAATCAAACATCCGTGTAATCTGTGAAAATCTGTGTAATCCGCGTAACTATCCCCCTCCCCCCACCAAAACTGAACCATATATACTAAAATACTGTTACAACATGTATTAACACAAAATATTGCCGTTTGTTTATTTATCTTTGTAAATTCAACAATTTATACTGACCTTAAAAATCACAATTTTTAGATTTCCCGGAAAAAAATGAAAAACCTCAGGACATTAAAGAAATATTTCCTTCGCTACAAAACAGCGCTTATAACGGGAATATTCTTCATAATAGTCTCCAACGCGTTCACAGTTTATGTGCCAATCATAATAAAAGACTCCCTAAACGATCTTCAACAAGGGATAGCTGAAAATAAACTTGTTGAATATGCCCTCCTGATTGTTGGATCAACACTTATGGCAGGGATATTCAGATTTATGATAAGGCAGACGATAATTGTAATTTCCCGCAAGATAGAATATGATCTCAGGCAGGATTTTTGGGAATATATCCAACATCTTTCACTCCGTTTTTTCCAGAATAACTCAACCGGAAACATAATGGCGCATGCCACCAACGACATAAGCGCCGTAAGGATGTTTATTGGTCCGGCGGTTATGTATTCCATCGACACAGGGGTCAGAATTATTATCGTGATCTCGATTATGTCGATGATCAGTTGGGAAGTGACCCTTTGGAGTTTAATTCCTCTCCCGTTCCTTTCATTTTTAGTATATGTTGTTGGGAAAAAAGTCCACAAACGGTTTACACTGATTCAGGAAAAATTTGCTGATCTTACAACCAAAGCTCAGGAAAACTTCTCCGGAATAAGAGTTATCAAGTCTTATGTCGCAGAAGAAAGGGAAGTTGCCGAATTTGACAGATTAAGCCGTGAATACCTCGCGAGGAACATGAAACTTGTGAAAATTCAGGCACTTTTTCAGCCGACTCTTTTTCTCATCACGGGAATGTCGATTATTATCGCAATTTGGGCGGGTGGAACTGCCGTCATCAACAAAACTTTGATGATAGGTGATGTTACCGCTTTAATAATGTATCTTGGAATTTTAATCTGGCCCATGATCGCGTTTGGATGGGTAATAAACATCATTCAGCAGGCGGAAGCGAGTATGGCACGACTTAACAAATTGTGGTCGGAAGAACTCGAAATTGCAGATGTTGGGGAGGAAAATAGTCTTGTTAACGAGGTTAAAGGGGAAGTTGAGTTCAGGAATGTTTCATTCAAATATGGCGAAAATCTGCCGTTTGTTCTTCAAAACCTCAATCTGAAAATTCCTGCAGGACATTCACTTGCAATTATGGGGAACACGGGGAGTGGAAAAACCACTATGATAAATTTGATTCCACGGTTGTTTGATGCCACCGAAGGTGAAGTGCTTCTCGACGGAGTGAATATTAAAGATATTTCTCTTAAAACAGTAAGAAGATCAATTGGTTTTGTGCCACAGGAAGCGTTTCTTTTTTCAGAAACGATAAAAAACAATATCTGTTATGGCAAACCTGATGCAACTGAATCGGAAATTACTGAAAGGGCAAAAATTGCACAATTTTCAAAAGATGTTTTGGAATTTCCGGAAGGATTTGAAACTGTTGTTGGCGAGAGAGGAATCACTCTTTCAGGTGGTCAAAAACAGAGGGCATCACTTACACGAGCTTTGATGACAGACCCTGAAATCCTGATTCTTGATGACTCATTTTCTGCTGTTGATACCCACACCGAAGAGGATATCCTCCAGGGTTTAAGAGGATTTATGAAAAACAGAACAACTCTGATGGTAAGTCACAGAGTTTCAACTGTGAAAGATGCCGATAAAATTGTAATTCTTGACAAGGGGATGATTGCCGAAGAAGGAACTCACGATGAACTCATCAAACTTAACGGTTTGTATGCAGGAATCTACAACAGACAACTGCTTGAACAGGAAATCGAAGAAATTTAAGGAATTGTATTATGGAATTAAAAAAAACAGTGTTTTTTGAAACAGAAGACGAAAATTATTACAAGGTTATTTAATTAAAATGGCAAAAAAGAACAGTTCTGAAGATGAAATATTAGGTAAGGCCTACGACGCGAAGCTGATGAAAAGGCTTCTTGGATTTGTAAAACCTTATAAAAAATATGTTATTCTGGCGATATTATTAAATATTCTGGTGGCGGGCCTTGGTCCCTTGCGCCCGTATTTAACCAAAATTGCAATAGATGACAAGATTTTTAACGGAGATCTTCACGGGCTTATGCTCATTTCGGTGGCGCTTATTGGTGCACTTGTGTTTCAGTCGGTTATCCAATATTTTCTCACCTATTTTACAAATCTCCTCGGTCAAAAAACCATTCTTGATCTAAGGGATAAACTTTTCAGACATACTCAGAAACTCTCAGTCAGTTTTTTTGACAGAACACCAATCGGCAGGATGGTAACAAGGGTAACAAATGATGTTGAATCGTTGAATGAACTCTTCACATCAGGAATTGTGATGGTGTTCAGCGATGTTTTTATAATTGTCTGGATTCTCGGTTTTATGTTTTTTATAAACTGGGAACTGGCGCTTATTACCCTTTCGGTGCTCCCTCTTTTAATTTATGGTACATTTTTGTTCCGGAAGAAGGTTCGCGAGTCATATCGTGATATCAGAAAATATCTTGCCCGTCTCAATTCGTATATGCAGGAGCATATCACCGGGATGGGGATTGTTCGTCTTTTTAACAAAGAAAAAGAAGAAGCCAAAAAATTCGCCCAAATTAACGGTGATCATCGGGATGAAAACATAAGATCTGTGTTTTATTATGCAGTTTTTTATCCCGGCGTGGAGTTAATTTCCTCAGCCGCAATTGCGCTCATAATCTGGTATGGCGGTGGTGATGTGGTGCAGAATAAAATTTCTCTCGGTGTACTTTTTGCGTTTATTCAATATACAGAAATGTTTTTTAGACCGATCAGAGACCTCTCTGAGAAGTATAACATTATGCAAACTGCAATGGCATCCTCAGAAAGAATATTTACTCTTTTAGATGACCAGTCATTTATTAAAAACCCGGAAAACCCTGTGCCACTTGATAAAGTAAAGGGAAAGATAGAGTTTGAAAAAGTCAACTTTGCTTACAATGAAGACAACCTGATTCTTAAAGATATCTCATTTGTCATCAATCCGGGTGAAACCGTCGCAATTGTTGGTGCCACGGGAGCGGGCAAAACCAGTATCATCAACATCCTTACACGATTTTATGATATTAATTCCGGAAGAATATTGGTTGACGGAGTTGATATAACAAAGGTGGATAAAAGAGAACTCCGCAGCAAGATTTCCATTGTGCTTCAGGATGTTTTTCTATTTTTTGGAACCATCAGATCCAATATCGGGATGAATAATCCCGGAATCTCCGATGAAAAAATTGTTGCATCAGCTCAACATGTGGGAGCCGACAGATTTATCCAAAATCTTCCAAATCAGTATGATGAAGAGGTAAAAGAGAGAGGTGCAACACTTTCTGTTGGGCAGAAGCAGTTAATTTCATTTGCCAGAGCTCTGGCTCACGATCCAAGTATCCTCATCCTCGATGAAGCTACTTCCAGTGTTGATACTGAAACTGAAAACATGATTCAAACGGCAATTGAAACCCTTCTCGAAGGAAGAACCGCCATCGTAATCGCCCACAGGCTATCAACAATCAGAAACGCCGACAAGATTATGGTTATGCACAAAGGTGAAATTAAAGAGATGGGCAGCCACGAAGAACTCCTCGAAAAAAGAGGACTCTATTACAAGTTGTATCAACTTCAGTACAAAGATCAGGAATTGGTGCTTTCCAAATAATTTGGTTAATGCTTCATTAACTCTTCCGTTTGTATTATATTTCAGTAGATCAAATATAAATTACATACGGAGAAGAATTTAATATGTCAAAAACACCATTTATGACTCTGGAGCGATATATTATCGAAGAAGAGCGTAAACATCCCGGAGCTACGGGAGCGCTGTCAAGAATCCTTTCAGACCTCTCAATCGCTGCAAAAATCATCTCAAGAGAAGTGAACAAAGCCGGTCTTGCTGAGATACTTGGCTTTACAGGCAGTCAAAATGTCCACGGTGAATCGGTAAAAAAACTTGATATGTATGCTCATGATATGATTTTTAGAGCCATGGACCACGGCGGTCAACTTTGTATAATGGCTTCTGAAGAAGAGGAAGACATTATCCATATTCCCCACCACTTCACCATCGGAAAATATGTTCTTTTGTTTGATCCTCTCGATGGATCGTCAAATATTGATGCAAATGTGAGTATTGGTACAATCTTCTCAATTTTTAAAAGAGTTTCCGATGGAGAGGGTCCCGGAACACTTGAAGATTGCCTGCAACCGGGAACTGAGCAGGTCGCTGCAGGGTATATAATTTATGGTTCATCCACGATGCTGGTTTACACCACAGGTGACGGTGTTCATGGATTTACATTGGACCCCTCTATTGGTGAATTTATCCTTTCCCACCACAATATCAGAATCCCGGAAAAAGGGAAAATTTACAGCATAAACGAAGGAAACTACAAATACTGGCATCCCGGCCTTAAAAAATATATCAAGTGGCTTCAGGAAGAGGACAAGGTGACGGAGCGACCATACTCAACCAGATATATCGGTTCGATGGTATCGGATGTTCACAGAACAATTTTATACGGTGGTATCTTTATGTATCCGGCAGACAGTCGGAACCCAAAAGGGAAATTACGACTCATGTATGAGTGTAATCCTGTTGCATTTATTGTGGAAGCTTGTGGAGGGAAGGCAATTACGGGTTATTCAAGAGTTCTTGAAGAGGTACCAAATTCACTTCATGAAAGATGCCCGATTTTTATCGGCAGCCCTTACGATATCGACAAAGTAGCCAAGTTTATTGCAGATACAGATGCAGAACTTGAAAAACCACTCTAATTAACAAAAAAAAGAGGCTGTCATTTGTGTGGCAGCCTCAACCAAACTTATTCGGCGATTTTAACCGATTTAATCTTTTCAGAGAGAAGAGAAATCAGATTGTCTTTGGATATCCCCTCAATAGTGAATTTACCCGATTTGATAATTATTTCGGGACCATCCCCTTGTTTGTTAAAAAACTTAAATAACATATAACCAAGTCTGTTTCTGTCATTTGGCACAGGCAGATATTCTTTTAAATCTTCAGCAACTGAATACACTTGTTTTTCAAGTGAGTTTTCCGGGAAATCGACCGTTTTTGGTCCTGGAAGTGTTGTCATCAATATTCTCGTAAAATTTAGTAAATCCAATTATCTAAAATAATAAAGTTTGGAATGATAACAACAAATCTCACAGATGGGAATATTGATTCTCTCGGGTTATTATTCAGTAAAAGTCTTATTAGTTAATTATTTTACAATCGTATAATTTAGATGGTAAAATAAATTTAAAAAAGAGATGATAGACGAGACCGCCAAAAAGTTTGCCGAACTTACTTGTTCACTTTCGAGAGAATGCAGCAGAAAAGAAGAGTTTTTTGCCAGATGTTATAATCTGACCCCCGCCGAGCTGCGACTGCTAATGTTGTTTGGTGAGAAATCGTGCCTTTCAATTAAGGATTTGTCGTCAAATCTTGCCCTCACTCCGGGTAGAATAACACATATTTTAACATCTCTTGAAGAAAAAAAACTTGTTATCAGGAAGCAGGATCCGGGTGACAGGCGGAGTTTTAATGTTTATTTGACGGGACAAAGCAGGCCCTATATCAACAACATTAACACAGGTCATATCCTGGTGCATAAAGAAATCTTCGACACTCTTGATGATGACACTAAAGAAAATGTTCTGCTTGTCATGGATTCGTTGATAGTAGCAATGAAAAAATGGGTTGTTAACGAAACCAATAAAGAGTTGAAAGTGGAAGCCTAAAAATAACTTCCACCCCCCTCATTGTCTTCATCAAACACAAAAACATGACTTTGATATGAAGGAAGGTCGATAAAGAGCCCCTTCTCCAAAAATTCATCAATTGCCCTTACATATATTTTGTCACCCATCAGATCATTTAATAAAATACGGTCATCTCCGATATTTACATCAAACTTCAAACGGCATTGAGAATTTATATCGGAATAGTTGACAACAACAATTGTGTTCCTGATACCAAGTTTCCACCGCCAGGCGAGCATGTTCACATTTGTATTGTTGTCGTCCCATGCTTTGTTACATGCGAGCAGGTTCCAAATGCCATCTTTAAAAACCCTGTCCCCGGTAATTTTGAGCAATTTTTCATAAAATTTCACAATTTTTGGGTGTGGTTGCGATTTCCCCTCTCTGCCAAGTTGCAACGGGATTTTGTTGTTTTTCCCCTCCCATTGCCCATCCTGATATAACATTAGACCCGGAATAGTTGAGGTGATTACAGCTGCAGCCATCGATTTATCGTGACCAAATGTCTTGATTGCCCTCTCCTCTTCCGATTTTTCGATAAACCGCACCGATTTTTGCTGCATCGTCAAATCGGCAGTGAGGTGACCTTTAATTTCAGAGGCACTGTTGTTTTTTAGTTTATCGTAAAGCACCTTGTCAGAAGTATAGTCAAACCCCAGACTTTGCATTGTCTTTTCGAGATTCCAGTAAGTTTCGGCAACAAAAAGGAAACCGGGATTAAACATCTTAATATCTTTGATTGCCATTGTCCAGAATTCTTCACTGTTTTCGGGGTATTTATCAGGATCAGCTGCACCTCTCCAGGTGTTTCCAAAAATATTGTTCAAAATTAACATCGCCATCGAACACCTGACACCGTCACAGAAATTACTGATCCTTTGCAGTGTCCCTGCCATAAAATCCCTGGCTGAAGGATTAAAATAATTGACCTGGGCAGTATCGCTCCATGCCGGGAAAAATGGGTCTCTGCCATGTGCAAAATAGAGACCTGGATGTTCAGGAACAGTAAAATATGTGTGAGGTTCTGCCCGGTAAATCTCTTCGCTGACAGTGAGGAATATTTCGGGGTGGTTTTTCAGTATTTCACTTGTTGAACCAAAGTGGTTGGGTACAAAATCGAGAATAAGTGCAATTCCGATCTCATTCAGAATCTTTTTGAGTTGAATTACGTCTTCCTCGGTTCCCAGATCGGGATTAACCCGATACTCATCGATTGCATGGGGTGAACCGATTACATCATTTTTGGTCCAGTCTTTCAGGGCGGCGTTATACTGTTTCACAAGTTCGGGGGTGAAACAGGTGGAATCGATATTGGCTCTACAGGTTTTCCATATACCCATAAGCCTGACAAAATCGATCCCTTTTCCTTTTAACCGGAGCCAATAATCTTTGGGGATATCACTAATTTTTGCAGTTGGTCCAAATCGTTTGATCCAGACTCGAATATTTATTTCGTAAAGTTTTGGATTGTTTAACATGATCGATCACCCATTCTTTTGTAAATTTGGGCAGTTAATGAACTGTTTTAATAATCCCTTTAATTCACTAATTAAAGCTAATAAATTTTTTGATGAAAGGAAAGAAAAATGAAACTTGCTACTCTTTGTTATGTGAGAGATGCCAAGAACCTCACAACTCTGATGCTTCACCGTGTTAAAAAGGAAAACGATATGCATGAAGGGAAGTGGAACGGACTTGGCGGTAAGTTTGAGGACGGGGAAACACCCGAGGAGTGTGTTATCAGAGAGGTTCTTGAAGAATCGGGACTCTCAATAACCAATCCCAAACTTCAAGGTTTTATCACCTTTCCGGCTTTTGATCAATTTGAAGACTGGTATGTTTTTGTCTTCACAGCAGATGAGTTTACCGGTGAGCTCATCGACTCTCCCGAAGGCAATCTGGAATGGATAAAGAATGACAATTTAATGGACTTAAAACTGTGGGAAGGTGATAAAATATTTATGGGGTGGTTCGATTCAGGGAAGGTATTCTCTGCTAAATTTGAGTATGACAAAGGAGAATTTGTTAGCCACGATGTAATTTTTTATTAATGCAATAATTCAATAATCCAATAATGCAGTAATATTTTAGAAATGTGAATCCCAAAAAGCCTCTCCCCCCCCCCCCCCCCCCGGGGGACCCAAGCCCGGGATGGATTTGTAGAGGACGCGGATACACGCAGATTAAACGGATTTCCGCAGAGGGTTTTATAAGCAAAATGCCCCGGCCCCGGCAGGGGTTGCCTATGGGTAGAAATGTGAATCCCAAAATGACAAAGCCCCGGTAGGGGCTTCGTATGGATAGAAATGATTACTCTGCAAACACTTACCGAGGTGGTTTCCCAACAGAGAGAGTTTTGTGTCTTCTACTCTCTGATCCCTTCGGCGGAAACTTTTCTGAATATATCAATAAAGGTGGGTTCCCCGAATATTTAAGGATTGGCGATCCAAACATCCTCCAAACTCTTTTAATTGATATCCTGATGAGGGATATAATAGTCAGGAATGGATTGAGAGACGAGAGATTTGTAAAAGAACTTGCGCTTTATCTAATCACCAATTCTGCAAAAGAATTTTCCTATAATTCACTTAAAAATATATTTGGTACCGGATCGGTAAACACCATAATTTCAATCTTAAATCATTTTGAAGACAGTTATCTTTTTTTACAGTACAACAATTTAATTTTTCGTATAAAAAGCGAATTGTAGCACCTAAAAAAATATATTCCATTGATACAGGAATGCTCACTGTAAACAGTTCCTCCTTCTCGGCAGACTACGGCAGAATCCTTGAAAACTCTGTGTTTTTGCACCTTAAAAGAAAAGGTGAAGAGATATTCTACTTTAAGGATGTCAAGGAATGTGATTTTATAACCCGCTCAAAAAACGGACTATTTACGGCAATTCAGGTTTGTTATGAACTCACTGAAACCAATCTGGATAGAGAATTAAACGGGCTTGTCGAAGCGCTTAAAAAACTAAGTCTCGAATCAGGTCAAATCGTAACCCATAACCAGACCGATCAATTTTTGATTGACGGGAAAACAATTCATGTGGT
>JADJIA010000009.1 GCA_016707285.1 Ignavibacteriales bacterium | reverse complement strand
GGGTCTTAAATCGAACCTATGAGGGATTGAAATATATTATAGACAAGATTACAAACGAGGGACTTGTTGAGGTCTTAAATCGAACCTATGAGGGATTGAAATTAGGTTTCCAACCGGGTCTATCTCGGCAACCACTGACTACATGTCTTAAATCGAACCTATGAGGGATTGAAATCGGTAACTCTCTCCATCGTCAAGGTCTTTGGTACCAAGTCTTAAATCGAACCTATGAGGGATTGAAATAATTCAACAAAGCTATAGCCTACTGGGATCTGGTCAGGTCTTAAATCGAACCCATGAGGGATTGAAATTTGATATTAAAAAAGGAACCGAGATTGGCTAAACGTCTTAAATCGAACCTATGAGGGATTGAAATATTTTTGTAATACTAACCTTAGAAATTAAGGCAGGTCTTAAATCGAACCTATGAGGGATTGAAATATACCAGCCCGAGCTGAGGAACAGATGCAGGAAAAGTCTTAAATCGAACCTATGAGGGATTGAAATAGTTTTGGATTCTCCCAAAAGTTGAATGACTTATCGTCTTAAATCGAACCTATGAGGGATTGAAATCTGGGTTACTGATACGAGTAACTCTGGCGGAATTATAGTCTTAAATCGAACCTATGAGGGATTGAAATTTAAGATTGTAAGCGGTGCTGTAACAACTTCTAAGTCTTAAATCGAACCTATGAGGGATTGAAATGGTAGTTGAATCGAACCGTGCTTTTTGTTTGACAGCCGTCTTAAATCGAACCTATGAGGGATTGAAATGTTGAAGCATTCTGAGGTGATAAATTTTGGTCTTAAATCGAACCTATGAGGGATTGAAATACTTCGTGCGTGTGTAATACTTCCATATCCTGTCTTAAATCGAACCTATGAGGATTGAAATGATATTCGTCAGGCGTTCAAATTTAATTCTGCATGTCTTAAATCGAACCTATGAGGGATTGAAATTGTGAAGAACTTAAGATACATACCGGTTTTTATAGTCTTAAATCGAACCTATGAGGGATTGAAATGAGAGAAAATATTAAAAGATGGAAGTTTAGTCACTCGTCTTAAATCGAACCTATGAGGGATTGAAATAAAAGTGCTTGACGCTATTAATGCTGTTTTAGAGGGAGTCTTAAATCGAACCTATGAGGGATTGAAATGAACTATATATTGCCTGATACCTCTATGATGCCGGGGCTTAAATCGAACCTATGAGGGATTGAAATATGTCTGATGTGGGCATAAAACTATTTGTAAACTATGTCTTAAATCGAACCTATGAGGGATTGAAATGTTTGATGAATACTTAAAACGGGTTGAAGTTGATGGTCTTAAATCGAACCTATGGGGATTGAAATATACCCTTTACAACAACGATAAAGTCTATTTCAAATATTTTTGCGTTTTATAAAAGGTAGGCTTTGAGCTCGCCCGTGATTGATACAGCGGTGTCGAGAATTCTCAAAAGCTTACCTTTTTGTTTTTTCAGACCTGGCTTTGAGATAAGCTATAGTTTTTTCAAAACCCTATTGGGAGTCCGGATTTGCTTCAAATATATAACCCGGCTTTCCGGGTAAAAGAATCGGGGAGATGATTGAATGCTACGAATATTTAATCCCCTTTGGGGATAATTTGGGGTTGAAGGATGCACAAATTTTCTACGAACATGTCACCCGCCCAGGCTGGTTGGAGTTGGCCCATCGTGAACATCTTTTTATCATCGTGAATATCTCCCAAAGGGATGTACCAAAGGCATCCCTTCGGGACCTTCGGCACGTATAATCTGCGTGTATCTGCGTCCCCTTCTTCCGTGGAATCTGTGAAAATCCGTGGTTTCCGTGTAACTATTCCCCCTTTCATCTTGCAGACGGCAATCGGGACGATTATTCGACCTCCGAATGAATTCGGAGGCTATTGGTTTGGTTTTCGGAATCCCCTCCGTGGAATCTGTGAAAATCCGTGGTTTCCGTGTAACTATTCCCCCCTTCATCTTGCAGACGGCAATCGAGACGATTACCCCTCCTGTCACTTACGGTTAAAATCGTGAATATCTTTTTGCATCGTGAATATCGTGTTCAACAACCCATTTCCAATCTTTGTTGAGTGGACATTTTTAAGTAATTTGGGGAGTTAATCGGTTAGTTTTCGACCGGGAATTTTCAATTAAAAAAGGATAAATCCGATGGCGGCAAAAAAGATTTTAATGTTGGTTGGCGATTTTGTAGAGGATTATGAAGTTATGGTTCCTTTCCAGGCTCTTTTGATGGTGGGACACACGGTTCATGCAGTATGTCCCGGAAAAAAAGCGGGGGATTTTGTAAGAACTGCAATTCATGATTTTGAAGGTGATCAAACATACAGCGAAAAACCGGGACATAATTTTGTGTTGAATGCAACTTTTGACGAGGTAAAAGTTGAAGATTATGATGCTCTTTGTATCCCCGGTGGCAGGGCACCTGAATATCTCAGACTAAATGAAAAAGTGTTGGATATAGCCCGTTATTTTGGGAAAAATAATCTTCCGATTGCGGCAGTTTGTCACGGTCCACAGATTTTGGCAGCAGCCGGAGTTCTTCAAGGGAAATCCTGTTCTGCATATCCGGCGGTTGGACCTGAAGTAAGCGGTTGTGGCGGTTCATTTCAAAATATTCCGGTTGATAAAGCACATGTGGATGGAAATCTTGTTACAGCTCCGGCATGGCCCGCACATCCCGATTGGATTGCGAAGTTTTTAAAGGTTCTCGGGACAAAAATCGAATTATAGTTTATTATGGTTCATTGAAGGCGACGGGATTTTTTTCGTCGCCTTTTAACACGATAGTCACCGACCTCACCCCCGACCCCTCTCCTAAAATGAGAGGGGAGGATTAGAATTAAAATCCGCGATAATCCGTTTAATCTGCGTGTATCTGCGTCCCCTTTCCCCCATTCTTTTTGCAGACGGCAATCGGGACGATTATTCGACCTCCGAATGAATTCGGAGGCTATTGGTTTGGTTTTCGGAATCCCCTCCGTGGAATCTGCGAAAATCCGCGGTTTCCGTGTAACTATTTCTCAAGTTCTAAAGTACTCAGGTACTCAGGTACTCAGGTACTCAGGTTCTCAAGTTCTCGAGTTCTCAAGTCTCTCCTATTCCCTATATTTAAAATTAGAGTTTTTAAAATTTCTATTATCAGGAGATTTCGTTGGATATCCAAAAATTATCGATTAATACTATTCGCACACTTGCGATGGATGCAGTTCAAAAAGCAAACTCGGGTCATCCCGGTGCACCGATGGGGTTGGCTCCTCTCGGATTTTTTCTTTTTCATGAAGTAATGAATTTTAATCCCAAAGATCCGGGCTGGATAAACAGAGACCGTTTTGTTCTTTCCGGCGGTCATGGGAGCATGCTTCTTTATTCGCTGCTTCATCTCTCAGGTTTTGGATTGAGTATAGATGATATCAAAAATTTCAGACAGTGGGAGAGTTTAACTCCGGGTCATCCTGAGAGGGGACACACTGCGGGGGTTGAAGCCACCACCGGACCATTAGGTCAGGGTGTTGCAAATGCTGTGGGGATGGCGCTCGCTTACGAGTTTATGGCTAAAAAGTTTAACAAACCCGATTTTGAGATTTTTGATCATTTTATTTATGCAATTTGTGGCGATGGCGATCTTATGGAAGGCATCTCACACGAAGCAGCTTCATTTGCCGGAAATCAGAAACTTAAAAGACTTGTCCTTTTTTATGATGACAATGGAATCTCGATTGACGGTAAAACTTCAATTGCGTTTACGGATGAGACTGAGAAGAGATTCCTGAGCTACGGCTGGAATGTATATAATATATATGATGTAAACGATCTTGAACGGTTGAGGATGACTCTGCATGAAACGAGGAGCAGCGACCGCCCTTGTCTTGTGGTCACAAAAACCAATATCGGATATGGAAGTCCCAACAAACAGGACACTGCAAAAGCACATGGTTCACCCCTTGGTGAAAAAGAGATAGAAATTACAAAACAAAATCTCGGATGGGATTACACTGAACCTTTCACTGTGCCTGATGAGGTTAAAACTCATTTTGCCGCGGCAATTGAAGACAAATTAAAAGTTTATCTTTCGTGGAACGGACTTTTTGAACAATATAAATCGGCTTATCCTGAAGAAGCAAAACTTCTTGCTCAAATAATGAGTGGTGAAGTTCCCGGAGAATTCCCAATCGATGAATCTTATTTCCCCGATCTTGCTGAAAAACTTGCTTCCCGTGCATCTTCACAAAAGGTGATTAATACACTTGATGACAATTATCCAACTCTTATTGGTGGTTCGGCTGATTTGACCGAGTCGAATCTTACAGATTTTAAAAACCTTCCCTCTTTTCGCAGTTCGACAGAGCGGGCAGGAATATTCATTATGGTGTCCGTGAACATGGAATGGGTGCCGTGATGAACGGGATGGCTATGTATGGTGGAATTATCCCGTTTGGGGGCACATTTCTCGTGTTTTCCGATTATATGCGTCCCGCTATTCGCCTTGCAGCTATGCAAAATCTTCAAGTTATTTATGTGTTTACCCACGACAGCATCGGTCTTGGTGAAGACGGTCCTACACATCAGCCGATTGAACACATCCAAAGTTTAAGGATGATTCCCGGACTTACCGTGATTAGACCCGCCGACAGCCACGAAACAGTTTATGCCTGGAAATCGGCACTTGAAAACACCGATGGTCCTACGGCACTGATTCTTTCCCGTCAGGGGCTTCCTGTAATTAAGGATAAGACAGTTCCTGCCTCAAATCTTGAAAAAGGTGCATATATCGTTCGCGATTGTGAAGGCACCCCGGATGTAATTTTGATCGGAACGGGTTCCGAGCTTGATATCGCGGTAAAAGCGGGTGAAAAACTTACTGAAACAGGCAAAAAGGTTAGGGTCGTAAGCTTCCCGTCATGGGAACTGTTTGAGAAACAGAGTGATGATTATAAAAAGAGCATCTTCCCTCCTGAAGTTAAAAAGAGAATATCGGTGGAAGCCGGAGTTTCGTTTGGATGGAGTAAATATACGGGTGATAAAGGTAAACAAATTGGGCTTGATCATTTTGGAGCATCTGCCCCTGCAAACACTTTATATGAAAAATTTGGAATAACAGGTGAAAAAATAGTGGAGGCGGCACTTTGAAGCGGATAAACATCCCATCAGGATCGGAATATGAAGAACTTGTAGGTTATTCCCGTGCAGTTAGAGTCGGGAATGTTATTGAGGTGGCGGGAACAACTTCAATGAAAGATGGAAAAGTTAGAGGCCTGGGTGAACCTTATTATCAGGTTAAGATCATATTAAAAAAGATTGAACAGGCGCTTGTTGATGCCGGTGGTTAAATAAACGATGTGGTAAGAACCAGGATTTATGTGGTTGACATGGCGATTTGGGAAGATGTTGCCCGGGCACATGGAGAGGTTTTTGGTACCATTCGTCCCGCCAGCACACTTGTTCAGGTCAGTTCTTTAGTTGAGCCCGACATGCTTGTAGAGATTGAAGCCACGGCAATCATAGGGGGATAGAATCCGTATATAAAGAAGCATCAGATTAATAATTAATTAGAAATTACCTTTATCTTTTTCCGTCAGTTGAACAATTGCTCAAACCTCTTTTTCCATTTTTATCGAAATAAAGCCGTTTGAGTGTTTAAAAACTTCAATTGTGCTGAATAAAATATTAATATCGCTAACTTGAGTTGGGAATAGAGGTATCCCTCTCCCAAGGAAGACTGGAACAATGGTTAAGTGGATTTCATCAATTAATCCCGCAGTCAAAACGGGTGAAATTATACTACCTCCTCCGACAAGGAAAATATCCTTTCCGTCTCCTTCCCTTATTTTCTTTGCAAAGTGGGCTGAATCATCGTTGACAAACTCCACAAACCCGGTTGATTCTTTTTTATTTCGTGTAAACACATAATTTTTTAGCCCGGGATAAGGATCTTCCACTCCCTGATTCAATAACCATTTATATGTATCATTCTCCATCAATGTTGTATCAACAGATTCGAGAAATGTATTGTATCCAAAATCTTCTCCCTCGGGATTTGGTGCCTTTGTTAACCAGTCAAGATCCCCATCCGGTCTCGCAATGTAACCGTCAAAACTTGTCGCTATGTATAACTTAATCTTTTTCATTTTCCAACCTCTTCAATTTGTTATTGCTAATTTAATTCAACCAATCGAACGGTGAAACCGGCATTCCACCGACGGTAAATTAATTATGTGAACTGTTCCAAAAATTTTGTAATTTTAGCATCTTAACTTTTTGGAGTAAAAAATGTTATCAAGATTACTGCTTTTTGTTACTGTTTTGTGTTCAATACTCTTCGCCCAGGAAGAGTTAAAATACACCGATATCAGTCCCGATGGAAAAAGTGTTGTTTCCCGGGTGAATGGTGAATTTAAGCCACTTGTAATCACAACTACTACCGCTCCTTTTGGAACAACGCCATTCTGGACGGCGGGACTTGAAAGACAGATTGGTGGACTCGCTTTTGGTGACTATGATATGGATGGTGATCTTGATCTTGCTGCCGGGTGTTACTTCAGCCAGTCTTTCCCCCCAATCCCCGAATACAATAACATGATTTTTAGAAACGACAACGGTGTTTTGACCGTAAACCCTGTTTGGTTCTCCGATGATTCCCGCTCAACAACCGACATTAAATGGGCAGATATAAATAACGACGGCAAACCCGACCTGTTTTCAGGGAATGGTGACGGAGGTTATGCCCCTTCAACTATTTATCTCAACACAGGCACAGGCGTACCCACTACTCCATCATTCACCTTCACAGGACAGGCATGGACGGTTGGGACTGCATTCAACGACATCAATGGTGATGGGTTGCTCGATCTTGCTGTGGGAAATCAAGGAAACACTTCTGATCCCTACAAACCGATATTTTATTACATTAATCAGGGGACGGGTTTCACTTCCACCCCGACTTACACTTCAAGTGACATGATGATCACAAATTCAGTAGCGTTTACTGATCTGAATAACAGCGATCTTACACGGGTTCAGGAGACTTTTACTATTCCGGAGACAGGCAAGGGTGCTGTTCACCTTTCAAAAACTCCAATATATAAAATTCATTCAGTTACTGTTAGCGGGGTTCCCGTTCAAAATTATTGTTCCGATCCCGTTGGTGCGTTTGTTTCCATCGGGGGGCTGCTTCCACAGGGGGCATCTGTGATTGTGGATTATTCTTATGTTAAAAAGGGAGATGTAGGAGCCTCCAAGTGGGTGAACTTTGCTTCTGGAGTTTATCTGAACTTTGAAGGTGGAATCGCCGGAAATCCTTTCTGGAATGTTGGGAACACAATCTCACAAAAGGGGAGTGCCTGGGCAGACTATGATCTTGATGGTTATATGGATTTTGCAATCGGTGGAAATGGTAATCCGGATGTTTTATACAAAAACACTGCCGGAACACTTGGTACATCACCTGTTTGGACATCAACCCACACCCCCACACCCGGTGTCCAGGAACTGATTTTCAACGATGTAAACAACGACGGCTACCCCGACTTGTCGACAGTAAGTTTTAGTCCACCAAGAGTGGAATTGTTTATCAATAACGGAGGAAGCCTGCCGACAACCCCTACATGGACATACATCGGGGCTTCATCACTGAATTCAATAACTTATGGCGATGTTGACGGAAATGGTATGCTCGACCTCGCTGTTGGAACAGCCAGAACCCCGATAGTTGTTTTCCTGAATCAATTGGAACCGGTTCCCTGTGGAATTGACATCATTTTCTGCGGAAGTTACAGGTCTTGATGTCCTTCTTAACTGGTCAACTTCTTCTGAAACCAACAATAAGGAGTTCCGTGTTGAAAGGCGCCCACTCACGGGTGAAACTTGGAAAGAAATTGGTACAGTGACAGGATCAGGTACATCCACTTCCACAAAAACTTACCAATTCACAGACAATTCACCGTTAAATTTATCGGGTCGGGTTCAATATCGTCTAAATCAGATCGATTTTGACGGCACAAACCACTATTCAAAACCCGTTGAAACCGAGCTCAACTCCCTTTCATTTGAGTTGCTCGGAAATTACCCAAATCCTTTTAATCCGGAGACTGTTATCAGATACAACATGCCTGTTTCGGGTACTGTGTCGTTGAAAGTTTATGATTCCCGTGGTGAACTTATAACAACCTTATCACCCGGCATCACAGAAAGTGGCACCCATGAAATTCACCTGAATATGTCGGGCAAAGCTTCAGGAGTCTATTTCTATACGCTTGAAAATGTTTCAGGAGAGAATACTATCAGTCGCTTAACAGGAAAATTTGTTATGACTAAATAGTGGGGGGCTTAGAAAGACATAACAGGACAGAGAAAAGAAAGAGAATTGGTTTACTTGTTTTTAGTCAATCTCGACTATTTCAGGTTTGTTGTTCAAAAACAAAATCAGAAAAGCATTTAGGTTTTTGTCCTTGTCAAGTCCCTTCAGTGTCATATAGTCTTTAAGTTGTTCAATTCCTTCAGATTTGATGGAGTTGTATTTCTCAATTTCTGATTTTTTCAAATATTTAAGTTCAAGTACAAATGAATATTTGCCTCTGTATTCAGGTTGGAGTTTTAAGTAGAGGTCGATATATTTTCTGTTGATCTCTACCTCGCTGTTAATTTTATAAATATTGGCAAAATTTAGTACAGGTAGAAACAACATTTTAAGATTAGATTCTCTGAAACCAAGCAGGTCACGGTTAGATATCTTATCCATTAACTCTGCAATGTATTTAACGAGTTTATTTACCTTTCCATCAAATCGCATTTCATCAAATATCTCCATCAAATCATCCGTATTAAAGCCGCTCAGATTTTCTTCGATGAAAGATTGCCTTAAAAATTCCCAGTACATCGTTTTAACAACATAATTTGGAATCACATATTCCATTATGCTTCCCTCTGCACCATTGATTGTTAAAAGACCATTATAAAAAAGTAGCGAGATCAAATCGGTTCGAGAGAATCTGCTTTCAAGGTTATACTGGAGTGTAATCCTGTCTTTGATTTTTTCATTTTCTATTATCTCTGAAATAACTTCATTTGCTTCTTCAGGTTTCAGAATGCTTAACTGATTTTTAATTTTTAGATAGTCAGAGGCAACGGATGGGTCATACATTTCGGTCGGGTATTTACCAAAAGCATAAAAATAATCAAGGAAATTAATGAGTATTTGAGGGTTAAATAATTTCTGAACAGTCTCAACCGAAAATTTACTTCCATTATACCACTCACGAATATCTCCCACAAGACTGTCAATTTCAGAAATCACCGTTTCACTGCCCGTTGCGGTTATCAGTGCTTGAACTTCAGATTCGGTAAATCCTGCCATATTGTGAAATCTGGCGTCAAGTGTTAAATTTTTTGAAACATTAAATCCGCTGGTCATACTATCGAGAGTAACGGGAGTAACACCTGTTGCAAAAAAACGATCAATTACTCCTTCGCCCATAAATTGTTTGATTACTTCAAAAAACTTACGCATCCAACCATTCTGAGACACTATCTCGCTAAAATGCTCCCTGTTAAATGCAAGCAATTCATTGGTGAAATGATCATATTCATCGATAAAAAGGTACACTTTAATACCGGGCTGCAAACCCTGAAGTCTAAAAAATAAACTTCTTAATATAGAGTTAGCGTCATTGTGTGAGAATATTTCGGCGGTTTCGACATCTGTGAACAGGTTGTATTTTGTGATAAACAGTTTTACAGCTCCGCTAATCTCATTAGTAAAGTGTAAAAAAACATCATCAACCTTGTCAGTCTTTATTCCGCTAAAGTTAAAATTTAGAATGTGGTAGCTGTTTCGAAGAGGTGTTTGATTGTGTGGTTTTCCGATAAAATACCCGCCAAACAGGTCATCAAATCTTTCTGCGTGTTGTATCCCGTAATAATGACCCAGCATCGAGAGGAGCAAAGATTTCCCAAATCGGCGAGGGCGGAGAAAAAACAGGTAACGATCACTTATCGATTCCAATTCTTTTATGAAGACAGTTTTGTCAACATAGAAAGAATTTTCATCTATCAGAGTAGTGAAATTTGATGTTTTTGATGGAAGACGTTTTTTCATTCTCTTTTGGGAAATTTATTTGATGCTTACTTAAATATAGGGAAAATGATTGAAAGATAATTAATCTGACTTATTTACACGCAAGATGATACAAAATGTATAAGCCCTTGTGGTGGTGGATTCCTCTTTGACAGAGTGTTTTAAGTCCTGTCTCGTATTATTTTTGTACTTTCATAATGTCAAAAATATAATTTTATGAAAGTAAAATAAATGAAAAAAGTCTTCTTTTTTTTCAGTTTAATCATTACTTTTTGTCAGGTATCAGCACAGTTGAAAGATCAGTATGTACCCGATGAGAAAGATACAATCAAGTATCAACTTGATGATGTGGTTATTACAGCCACAAGAGTGGGCGAAAAAATTATCGATATCCCGTATCCGGTTTTTAGAATTGACAACAGCTCATACAAATTTGATAAAAAAACAGCGATTAACGATATTCTCTCCGGTGTTCCCGGGCTTTTTATGCAGTCCCGTTATGGAAATCACGATGTAAGGATTTCAATAAGGGGATTTGGAAGCCGCTCAAACTCGGGAATTCGTGGGATCAGAATCCTTCTCGATGGAATTCCTGAATCGGAACCTGATGGACAAACCAGAATAGAAGCAATCGACTTTAACTCCGTTGGTTCAATTGAAATCGTAAAAGGAAGTGCCTCATCACTCTATACCAACGCTCCGGGTGGAGTTGTCAACTTTATCAATGAAATCAATTTCCCTTCCTCTTTTATTACCCAGTTTAATGAGTTTGGTGAGTTTGGACTTCGCAGAAACGGAGTTAAACTCGGTGTTAAAGAGGGTGACACTAAATTTATGGTGTCGTATAATTATCATAATTCTGCGGGTTATCGCGCACATTCAGAAGATTTTTGGAATATTTTAAATACAGTTCTTGAGACAAAACTTACTGAGAACTCAAAGTTATCCCTCATCGGTTACTCTGCAACGGGATCAATAAAACTTCCCGGTTCCTTAAAAAAAGCCGAGTTTGATGCCGATCCTTTTCAAGCTGCCAAAACCGAAAAAGACTTCGATTATTATCGCCTCTCGAACAAAGGTCGCTTTGGCATCAAATACGAATTAAACCCGGGTGGAAGCAAAGCTCATGAGCTTGAAGTGACCGGTTATTTCACTCTTAAATATTTTGAAAGAGCTCAAAAAACTGTCCGAATTTTTAACCGTTACGGGCTTGGTGCTTCGGGCCGTTATACCAACCGTACAAAAATAGCAGGCTTCAACAACATGTTTTCAGTTGGTGGTGACTTGCTTTATCAGACGGGACCAATTGAAGAGTACAGTAACATCAACGGAATGAAAAGTGATGTTTTGATTACTCTTACGGACGAAACAATTCAAAATGCCGGATTTTTTATTCAGGAGAGATTTGAATTTATCCCAGATAAGTTTGCGCTGCTTTTTACAGGTAGATATGATAATGTGGTGTTTGCAGCAAAAAACAGGATACTTGGTTCGCAGGATGACAGGAAAGCTTACACAGCTTTTACGCCAAAAATTGCGTTAAACTATAAATTTACTCCATATCTTTCTATTTATACTTCATATGGTTTGGGATTTGACTCCCCCGCCGGGAATGAACTTGACAACTACCCGACCAGCTCAAATCAGGGTAAATTCTACAATCCCGATCTTGAAGCACAAAAGACCAAAAATTTTGATCTCGGAATGAAAGGTAATCTCATCTTCACAAGCGGTTTGTTTAATTACCTCTTTTTTGAAGGCACATTTTTTAATATCATGATCGATAACGAGATAGTGCCTTTTGAAGTGCTTGGGAGTGTCTTCTACCGAAACTCAGCCAAAACCAACCGTTCAGGATTTGAATTGGGAGCTGAAACCGCCATTCTGAAAGCTTTTACGCTGAAAGTGGCTTATACCTACAGCAATTTCAGTTATGATACCTATGCTGCACGGGTTATTAAATTGGATAACGGAGGTAATTTTATAACTGAGGAGAAGGATTTTAGTGGTAAGGTTGTTCCGTCTGTTCCAAAACATAATATCTATGTTTCAGGATCATATCAAAACAATATCACCGAAGACCTCACCGGTTTTCTGAAACTCTCTGTCTCCCATATTTCTGATATGTATGTTGATGATGCAAACACCGAAAACAATCCATCATATACGATTCTGAACTCGGTTGTGGGGTTTGACTTAAAATTGAACCATTTTAATGTCTTGCTTTCGGGCGGCGTAAATAATATCTTGGATAAAAGATATGCGGCATTTCTGAATATCAACTCCACCTCCGGAAGATTTTATGAACTTGGTGAACCGAGAAATGCCTTTGCATCCCTGACGCTGGGATACAGGTTTTAATGCAATAGTTCAGTAATCCAATAATGCAGTAATTATAGACCAATAGATGTTATCAAGTTATTACAGAAAATTAAATTTTGTTCTTTTGAAGGGAACCCGGTTCAGGGTTCCCCTTTTTCTGATGTTTTGTTTAATGACGGTAACTTCTGCACAAAATTTTACACGATTGGGACTGCCAAATTATTCCGTTTTTTCATCCGTCGTTACGCAAACGGAGGTGGTTGCTGTTGTACACCCAAATGATCCAAACTCAATTTTTGCCTCTGCAAACGCGATAAGTTTTTCGCCCCAGTTTTTTGTGAGTGAGGGGATATATGTCTCCTCCGATGGTGGAACTTCGTTTTGGGGCACTGATACCTGCTCGGGTGGTCCTTCCATTGCATTTCACGGAGGTGATCCCGGGATCACAATCGACAAAAACGGTACTTTTATCCTTACAAGAAATGGTAAAATTCGCCATTATGGTCTTTGTTCCCACAGACCAACCGATCAGGGAAGAACCTGGTCGAATGCAAAAGCCATCACAAATATTGAGCTCGAAAGGGCTTGGCTGGCAGCCGATAATTCACCGTCAAGTCCTTATTATGGAAGAGTTTATGCTGCGTGGGTAAGATACAGTCCACCATATCCTTTGGTTTTTGTTTATACGGATGACGGGGAGAAAACTGGTCGTCAATTCAGCAGGTTAACTCACCTACCGACAGGAATTATGGCGGTGGACTTGTGGTCGATAAACAGGGGTGGTTTATGCGGTCTGGGCTGCGGTCACTTCTTCTTCACCATTTACAGAAAAATATACAGGATTTGCAAAATCAACGAATGGCGGCACTTCATGGTCAGTGACCGAAAATGTATTCGTCACAAACGGAATCCAGGGAATTTTACCCACCAAACAAAATATTCGTGTTAACAGCAATCCTCAGTTGGCAATTGATTTGTCGGGAGGTGCCACCAACGGATGGTTGTATGTTGTAACCACCCAGAAAAACACTTCCGTGGCAGGAGCGGACCCCGATATCATATTTAACCGTTCAACTGACGGGGGCAATACCTGGTCGGCAGGAGTCAGAGTTAATCAGGATCAGCTAAACAACGGCAAAATTCAATTTTTCCCGGCAATGACTGTGGATGAATATGGCGGAATTAATGTGATATTTTATGATGACAGGGCAACAACTTCCGATTCTGCGGGGGTTTTCCTTGCAAGATCACTCGACAATGGAGATACCTGGACAGAATATGAAATATCAGATAAAAACTTTGAACCGACGCCTATTGGTGGTTTGGGACAGGGGTATCAGGGAGACAATATATCAATTGTTTACAGCAACAACACTCTTCACCCATTCTGGATGGATAATCGTACGGGTATCTATCAGATTCAATCTGTGAAAATCCCCTGTCGTTAGTGGGAATTGAAGACAACACCACAGAGGTTCCAACCAATTTCAGAATGGGGAATGCTTCGCCAAATCCATTTAATCCACAAACAACCTTTACACTCGACCTCCCAAATTCCGGTAATCTGCAAATATCCCTTTTTGACAGCCGTGGTTCCCTTGTTGAAACTGTATTTAATGGAATGAAAGAAGCAGCCACACACCGTTTCATAATTGAGAGATCAGGACTCTCTTCAGGAGTATATTTTGTTCAGGCAATTTTTGGGAATCAACAACTTGTTCAGAAAATATTGTTGTTGAAGTAGAGAACTTGAAAGACTTGAGAGCAAGTTAACAACAAAGGCCGCAAAGGATAGAGTAAAACCACAGAGCACACGGAGGACACAGAGTGGAAATTATAAATCCCATCCGTGAAAATCCGTGAAATCCGTGGAACTATCCCTACACCTCTGCCACTGCAAAATCTGACTTCCCCACAAACACTATCGCAAATGTCCTACAGATAATACCTTCGGCTGCGAGTTCTGATTTGTATTTTGCAACTTGTTCTAACGCTTTGAGCTTTTCAATTTCAAGTTTTTCCTTGTTGCTTTTCTTCAGATATTTAAGCTCAAGCAGGAAATTTTCTTTACCGGGGTTAAGTTGTGTGGGAATTAACAAAAGGTCGGCATAACCTTCATTGTTTTCGTTTTCACTTTTACAAAATAGGCGTTGTTTCCCATCAGAAGAGTCATAAAGATCATTTTTATGTTCTTTTCGCTGAACTTCTGCAAGTCACGATTCGAAAGATTTTTTAAAATAGAATGGACATACTCAACCAGCATATCTATCTTCCCCTCGGTGAACATTTGCATTATCGATCTGTCGATTTTTGTGTTATCGTACCGAAGTTCTTTCTCCATGGTAAACTTATACCTGAAAAACTCCCAGTACATCTGCTTCATTACATAATTTGGAATTACATAGTTATACATACTGACAACAGCATTTTCTATAGTAAGTAAACCGTTGTAGAAAAGCAATGAAACAGCTTCAGTTTTTGTATATGGAAGTTCGAAGTTGTATTGTATTGTCAATCTTTCTGCTATTCTGTCTGTGTTTAATACTTCAGTGATGATATTGTCAGAGTCATCGTGAGATAGCGGGGCAAGTATATTTGAAATCTTTTTATAATCAGATGTAACATTAATATCTGCCATTTCATCGGGATACTTCCAGTTCCGGCTAAAGGCAGAAAGAAATGATATGACCATCTGAGGATTGTATAACCTTTCAGTGGCATCCTTCGAAAATTTACTCCCATTGTACCACGAACGCATATCTGAGATAACTACATCAAGATCAAATTTGCCTTTTTCATAAATAGTATTTTCAATCATTCCCCTCAATTCTGATTCTGTAAACCCGGCCATATTATGGAAATCTGAATTCAGAGTTATGTTTTGAGCAACATTAAACCCACTTGTCATGCTGTCAAGAGTTACTGGAGTTACGCCGGTGGCAAAAAAACGATCAATTATACCCTCACCCATATATGTTTTAATGGTTTCGTAGAATTTCCTCACCCATCCATTTCTCGAAACTATTTCCTTAAAATGTTCTGTGTTAAATGCAAACAGCTCATTCGTAAAATGATCATACTCATCAATTAATAGATATATTTTACCCTCAAACCCTTTTTGTCTTAAGCCCGAGATAAAACCCTCAAAAACACCTACGGCTGTTTTGTCTTGAAAAATATCATCAAGTTCCGGGTTTTCGAGAATTCCATAATCTTTTTTAAATTGGCTTATTCCACTGATTAGTTTATTGATAAATGAGGGGACTATTTGATCCTTTTTTTCGGTCAGTACACCACTGAAATTAAATTTTAGAATGTAATAACTGTTTTTTAGTGGTGTTGTATTTTCAGGCTTCCCGATGTAATATTCAGAAAACAGCTCAGTAAATCTGTTTTTGTGTTGAATTCCGTAGTAGTGTTCGAGCATGGAGAGGTGAAGCGATTTACCAAATCTGCGGGGACGCAGGAAAAAGAGATACTTAAAATTCAGATCCTCAAGTTGCTGAATAAAATTTGTCTTATCAACATACCAGGCATTCTCTGAAATTAAGCCTGCAAAATTTGATGATAATGATGGTATTCGCTTTTTCATTTTTTAGCTCATAAATTTTCTGAATTCAGTATTAAATATAATAATTCTTGAGGGATAGAGTGATTATCTCCCCTTCAGCGAAATAGTGTTAAACTATATCCTTTATTCGCAAATCTGCTGTAATTATGCCCAAATACTGATTCAGAAAAACTGCGGAATTATTTTTATCTACTCAAACTTAATCTTAAAAAGCATAATCTCCGCATCGCTTCCAAGCCTCACGGGAGGTCCCCAAGCGCCTGCGCCGGAAGAGACATAATACTGAGTTTTGCCTTTCTTGAGGTAGCCCCATGCCATTTCATAAATTCTTTGAACCACCAGATTTGCCGGAAACAACTGCCCGTTGTGGGTGTGTCCCGAAAGTTGTAGATCTACACCGGTTTGTTCTGCCTGTTCAAGGTTAAATGGCTGGTGATCGAGCAAGATGACTGGAAGGTTTAGAGCATTTGCGGGAGCCATCAACTCGGTAAGCTCTTTCCTTTTTTTATTGGCAAAACGATTGATCGAGAGGTCTTCTCTACCAACGATAACAAGATTGTTGTCGATTACCATCATAGAATCGGCGAGCAGTTTAATTCCCGTTCTTTGGATAAAATCGATACTTTCTACATAACCATTAATAAACTCATGATTCCCGTTTATTGTTATTACACCCAGAGGTGCTTTTATTTCTTTCAGCTTTTTATCGATATCGTGTCGAATAAGATGATGTGCTTTGTCATCAATTATATCTCCCCCCATCAAAATAAGATCGGGTTTGATACCCTCGAGCAATTGATGTATCTGTTCTGCTTTGTCATAGCCGGTGATAGGAGAAAAGTGGGTATCGGACAAAAACGCAACATCCAGCTCTGTTAGATTGCTCCCTTTTTTAGGAAGAGTAATGTTCATAGTCTTTATCTGAATGTTGTTGGCGTTATACATTCCATATCCGACCACAATCAACAGATATAGAGAAACCAGACCAAAAACTGCCAATTTGAAATATTGAATGGTTGAGAAGAGTTTATATGGCACAAACGGGAAAAACTTGTCGATCAATCTCACAATATCTATTAGAAAAACCGCCATAAAAGCGTATAACAGGATTGCGAACCAAAGTGCACCCCAGAAGTGGAGCAGGTCATAAATCCAGTTTTCCCAGTCAAGAACCCTCGCAAGAACATACCCCGAAGCCCCAAGAATAAATACAGCTGAATAAAAGATTTTTACATAAACAGGAGTAGCCTCAAGAGCTTGAAACCCTCTGAGAAAAACATAAAAATTGGCAGAGCCATAGACTAAAAAGAATATTATAAAAAATAGAGCCATTTTATTTCAAAGTTTAAGTTTTAGATACACGACATCAATCAATTGTTATAACACCAATTACTTCTGTTTTGTTCAATAGTCATTCCTTTATTCTTCTGCTATCTTATTAAAAACGATTAAGTTTAAAGATTAAATTTAAATAAATTATGGAAATCATGCTTAAAAAAGACTTTATGGTTGAATCGCTAAAAGAGAGCGCAATAACCAAAACTGATATGATAAACGCCTGTGGAGATGACATTCTTGCCGCAATTACCCTCTTTGTTGATGCATTTAAAAGCGGAAAAAAACTTCTTCTTTGTGGAAATGGTGGAAGCGCTGCCGATTGTCAACATCTCGCAACCGAGTTTATGATCCGACTGAACCATGAATTAAATCGTCCCGCAATTCCTGCAATTGCCCTGACCACCGACACTTCAAACCTCACTGCCGGCGGTAACGACATCGGTTTTGAGAATGTATTTGCAAGAAATGTTGAAGGACTTGGAGCCGAAGGGGATGTCCTCATGGCAGTTTCAACCTCCGGCAACTCTGGAAATGTGATCAAAGCTGTGGAAATGGCAAAAAGAAAAGGGATGAAAGTTGTTGGTTTCCTCGGTGGAACAGGCGGAAAACTTAAAGATATTGTGGATGTTGCGATAACAATCCCTTCGGGGAATGTCCAGAGAATCCAGGAAGGTCACATCACTGCGGGACATATAATTTTTGAACTCACCGAACTGGAACTTTACTCCAATAAAATTGAAGGTTAATGATTTGAAAACGGAACTGTTAATTATTGGAGGCGGAGCCTCGGGAATTTGTGCCGGTATCCAGGCAGCAAGAATGGGTATCAAGACTCTAATTGTAGAAGAATCATCCATGGCCGGTGGCATGTTTTTGGCAGCAGGGGTAACAGCTTTCGACGGTAACAAACACGCAGTTGGTGGTGGCATATTTGGTGAATTCCGCAAAAAAATTGAAGACCATTACGGCGGTCCCGAAAAAACATTTACCGGTTGGATAAGCCTCACCTGTTTTGAACCCCACATCGGCAAAAAAGCTCTTGACGAACTGATCGAATCCGCAGGTGAAAACCTCACCATCTGGTATAACACAAAACTTGTCTCCATTATCAAGGATGCGAATCATGTCAGGGGAGCGGTGGTTAGAGTACCTGAGTACTTGAGTACCGGAGTACCAGAGTCACAGAGTCACGAAGTCACAGAGTCACATAACCCAGAGTATCGAAGTAGCGGAGAATCAAAGTAGCGAAGAATCAGAGAACTCAAGTACTCAAGCACTCAAGTACTCAAGTACTGAAGTTCCGAAGCTCCGAAGTTCTGAAGTTCTGGTCCTCGCTGAAATCACAGTTGAAGCAACCGAATACGGCGATGTTCTTCACAAAGCGGGATTGCCGTTCAGGTTTGGAAGGGAATCAACTTTTGAATCGGGTGAACCTTCGGCTCCTCATGATCCCGATGAAATTATTCAGGACCTGACATACTGTGCAATTCTGAAAAAAGAGCCGGGTAACACAAAAATTGTTCCTGCCTCTGAAAATTATGATCCTGAAAGATTTATAAATTCGACGGCACTTCACGCAAATTCGAAAAATGAAGAGTATCTTAACCACAAATTGCACGACTGGGACAGTTTCATCTCCTATGCGGCACTGCCAGGCAATAAATATCTCTTAAACTGGCCTTTCAGAGCAAATGATTATCCCACAACCCGTGAACTTTATGACGATTTTGAGAAGCGGGAATGGCACCTCGAAAAGGCAAAAGAGTTAACCCGCGATTATGTCCACTATATTCAAACAAAACTTGGACATCCTGAATGGGTGATTGATGAATCCGTTTATGATACCCCCGATCATTTCCCTCCAATGCCTTATGTGCGGGAAAGCAGAAGAGGAATTGGCAACCATTATATGAGAGAGTGGGATGTGGTGCCTGATGAATATACTCTTCGTCCCCCGCTTGTGAGTGATTCCATTGCTGTTGGCGACTATTTCCTGGATCATCACCACAGTCATTTTTTCCTTGAACCCGAGGAACGATTGATCGAACCCCTTCCCGAGAATGCACCGTTTCAGATACCGATGGATTGTCTAATCCCCGCGGGAGTAAATGGACTTCTTCTCGCTGAAAAATCGATCTCTGTTTCACATATTGTAAATGGTTGCACACGCCTTCAACCATGTGTAATGTTGATTGGTCAGGCAGTTGGTGCACTTGCAGCTTTGGCGATCAAAAAAGAGAGAAGACCCGTCGATATCGCTGTTGAAGAGGTGCAGGATGTGCTTCTGAACGCAGGGTGTCAACTTTTCCCCTATAAAGACCTTTGGAACACCCATCCACAATTCGCCAAAATTCAGGAACTTGCTCTTGCAGGTTTTTATGTAGTGAAGGATGACTACACTTTTCAGGGTGAAGAACCCGTAAGAAGAGAAGAAATAGAAGCTTACCTCGAAGCTTTTGAAATGGACAGTGACGAGTATAACGAGATCGTTGATCTCCACGAGGGTAAACCCCGTTACGAACTTTTTGACACACTATACAATCTATATAAAGCCGGATACTAATGCTCAAGCAATTAATTGCACTATTTGTATTATCCGTCTCGTTGTTCGCTCAAAGTGTTGATGATCAATATTTTGAAAAGAATGGTGAAGTCTATTTCCGATTCCCTGTTTTTAACAAACTGGAATTGCAGGAAATAACCAAAATCATCTCCATCGATAAATTTGATGGCAAGATGGTTACAGCTTATGCAAACAAAGATCAGTTCAGAAAATTCCAAAAAACTGGTTACAAAGTTGAAGTGCTTCCACCTCCGGGGGATGTCCCTGTTGAGATGGGGAATCCAAGGGCACTTGGGCTTTGGGATGTTTACCCCAGCTACGAAACTTATGTTCAGATGTTAAACGACCTTGCAGCAGATTATCCAAATCTCTGCCGGGTTGTAGATGCAGGAACCACAACCCAGGGGAGAAAAATCCTTTTTGTGGTTATCTCCGACAATGTGAATGTTACCGAACCCGAACCACGCTTTATGCACTCTTCTTCGATGCACGGTGACGAAACTGCAGCTTTTGTGAATATGATCCGACTTGCCGACCATCTTCTCTCCAATTATAATGTTGATCCTTTAATCACAAAACTTGTAAATGGACTCGAAATTTGGATTAACCCGGCTGCAAACCCCGACGGCACTTACCGTTCCGGCAATGCTACAGTTACCGGAGCCAGAAGAGGAAACGCCAACAATGTTGATATCAACAGAAACTTCCCTGATCCCGTCCAGGGGCAACATCCCGATGGATATGCCTGGCAACCCGAAACCATCGCCATGATGAATCTTGGTAATTCCACTTATTTTAACATGTCTGCAAACTACCATGGTGGTGCAGAAGTTGTTAACTACCCTTGGGACAGCAGAGTTGCAAGACACGCCGACGATAACTGGTGGCAGCAAGTCTCAAGAAGATACGCCGATACAGTACATTTCTACTGCAATAACAACGGTTATCTCTCCGAATTTAACAACGGAATCACCAACGGATGGGACTGGTATTCAGTTTATGGCGGCAGGCAGGACTGGTTTACATACTTCAAATTTGGACGGGAAGTCACAATCGAACTCTCCAACACAAAACTTATTTCGGCTTCATACATACCAACCATTTGGAATTACAACAGAGCAGCCTGGTTGAATTTGATGAATGAACTCCTCTCCGGAGTTGGCGGAGTGGTAAAATCACCCGAAGGTGTCCCTGTTAAAGTAAAAGTTACTGTTTTGTCACACGATCATACAAATGCAGAAGTTTTTTCTGATTCAATCTCAGGTGCTTACACCCGAATGATCTTCCCCGGAACCTACGACCTCACTTTCACTGCCGCGGGTTACGACCCCGTAACAGTTAATGGTGTTGTGGTCTCATCAGGGGTTAAAACTCCGCTTGATGTTACCATTTACCCTGTTGGGTGGGTGCCTGTTGAGCTTGCTTCCTTCACTTCCGAAGCTGTTTCAGGGGGCGTAAAACTCCTTTGGAGCACGGCAACTGAAACCAATAATTTCGGTTTTGAAGTGGAAATGTCCCTTAACGGTGGTGAATTCACCAAAGTTTCAGAGACCCGTGGTGCCGGAACTTCAACTGAATCAAGGTTTTATGAAGTGATCATCCCCCTCTCCCAAAACGGGGTATATGATTTTAGATTAAAACAGATCGATCTTGATGGATCATTTAACTACAGTAATGTCATTAATTTCGAAAATGGAGTGGTCAGGAATTTTAATCTTGGACAAAATTACCCCAATCCATTTAATTCATCAACGGTGCTCAATTTTGATCTTCCCGTTCCTTCTGAAGTTACGGTTACTATCTTCTCAATTGAGGGAAGAGAGATCGAAAAACGGGAGCTTGGTCTGCTTGAGGCAGGCAACCACTCGTGGCGGTATGAAGCAGAAAATCTTGTGAGTGGAAACTATATCCTCAGGCTTAATGCCGGGAGTTTCACCGCTTCCAAGAAATTTACTTATTTGAAATAATCTTTTACGGAGTAAAATTATGATGTTAAAGCAGCTTTTCTTCCTTGTTATTGTCACCACTTCTGCCTTTGCCCAGTATGCAGGGTTTAATCCCGATACTGTAAAAGCCGGAAAATGGGACATGGGTAAAATGTGGACATTTGAAAAACCACCTGTCGATTATTTTGCACAGACCTACAACTTTCGTCCATCGGAAGAATGGTTTACAAAAGTAAGAAAAGCTGCTCTCCGTTTTGGCGGAGGATGCACTGCATCATTTATCTCCGAAGATGGTCTTATAATGACCAATCACCACTGCGCCCGGAACATCGTTTTTAAGGGACAAAAGGATGGTGAGGATTTTCTGAAAGACGGTTTTTATGCTGGTGATGAATCAAACGAAAGAAGAATCCCCGATCTTTTTATCGAACAACTTATTTATATAGAAGATGTTACGGAAAAAATCAACGAAGCCCTTCTTACAGCAAAAACTGATGAAGAAAGGGTTGAAATAAAAAAAGCCAAAAGTGAAGAGCTTGTAAATGAAGCCGAATCAAAAAATCCGGGACTCGATTTCCAGGTGGTTCCTCTTTACAACGGCGGAAGACACTCCCTTTATGGTTACAAAAAATATGATGATGTCCGACTCGTTTTTGCTCCCGATCTAAGAACTGCCAAAATGGGGGGTGACTACGATAACTTCACCTATCCCCGTTATGGTCTCGATTGTATGTTCTTCCGTGCTTATGAAAACGGTAAACCGATCACTACAGAGGATTATTTTGGATGGAGCGAAAAAGGTGCCGATGAAGGTGAAGCTGTTTTTGTAATCGGTAACCCAGGCAGCACTTCCCGCATCAACACAATTGCACAGATGGAATTTGAACGCGATTTCCAGAATCTCCCGATCGTTGAATGGCTGGGGGATCTCTACAAAATTATCGAAGAACAGGTTCTTGACGGCAACACTGAAAATTATAAAATGATTGCCGAGCTTTATTCGATCGGAAACGGTCTCAAAGTTTATGATGGAATTTACAAAGGGTTAAATGATCCCTATCTCATTGCCCGTAAAAACGACTTTGAAAAGAATTTTAAATCCGCTGTTTTGTCCAATCCAAAACTAAAAGCGAAATATGGACATATATGGGCTGAAGTGGCTGAAGGTCGCGAAAAGCTTAAACCGATAGCCCGTGAACTTTTTGGGTATAACTTTAACCGCAGATACATACCCGAACTATTTAGAGTCGCATCCACTCTGGTCACCATTGCCGAAACAAAAAAGAGTGATCCAAACAAATATTCGGAATCAAAACTCGATTCATTGGCAGGAACATTTTTCCCGTCAACTATGAATCTTGAATCCCAGCGTCGTTATCTTCAGGTGCAGGTAAATCTGATCCTCAGGAACCTCGGAAATAACAAAGAGCTTATCAATATGCTCTTCGCCGATAAAACGGGAAGTGATGCAAGAGATCACCTTCTCTCCACCTCCAAATTGATGGATAAAAATTATCGTGATGCGCTGTTAAAAGGTTCCCCCGATGATGTCCTGAATTCTGATGATCCTGTCATAAAATTTATCCTGACCGCAAAGAAAAAATTTATGGAATACGGAAAAATCAACAAGGAAATTCTTCAGAGGGATGCGATCAACAACAGCCTTTTGGGTGAAGCACTATTTGAAGTTTATGGTGAATCGATCCCACCCGATGCCACATTTACACTCAGAATCAACGATGGTGTGGTAAAAGGTTATGATTATAACGGAACCACGGCACCTGTAAAAACCACATTTTACGGTGTTCTCGACAGATATCACTCATTTGGTAAAAAATTCCCCTTTAATCTTCCAAAAATATGGGAGAATCTGCCAAAGGAATTTGATCTTTCAACTCCGCTCAATTTTATCACCACCAACGATATCATCGGCGGCAACTCCGGCAGTCCAATGATCAACAAAGATGGAAAAATTGTTGGACTCGTCTTCGACGGCAACATCGAAAGCCTCACTGCCGACTTCATCTACACCGACGAAGCCAACCGCGCAATCGCCGTCCACTCCCAAGGAATGGTTGAAGCCATCTCCGACCTCTACGGTGCAAAAAAACTTGCAACCGAGATATTAAAAGGGAGGAGATAAGTCACGGAGGAGCGAAGTCACAGAGTCACGGAGTCACAAAGTCACGACAAGGAATCGGAGTAGCAGATGATTAAAAAATTTAAAACCTTTGAAGAAGCGGAGCACGACCTTTGGTGTTTTAACCCCGACGAAGCCTACTACAAAAGAGTAAAAGAATTTTATGAACTCGCCTCCCATCTGGTAAAATTTAAAGTCCACAAAGGCGTCCTAAAATTCAAAACCTTCGAAGAAGCCCAGGCACACAAGGAGAGTATGAGGGTGAAGCCTGGAGGGGAGCGGAGAAGCGTGAAGTTAAAATGTAAGACCATGAGTCGAATTTCTGTTACACAATTGTTGAGAATGAAATTTGTGGTTTAAATTTATTAAATTTGACTTTCCCATTTAATACAATATAGCGGCATCAGCAGGATGAAACTTTCATGAACTTAAAAAATTACCTCACCGAAATTACCGAAGTCTGGAAACGAGGCGATGCCAGAGAAGAAACATATTATTCCACTCTTAAAACACTCCTTACAGATTTTACAAATCAAAAGTTAAATAAACCTGTTGATGTTACTGTATTGCCGAAAAAAACTGTTGCTGGTAACCCCGATTTTAGAATATGGGACGGCAATAACAGCATAATCGGATATATTGAAGCTAAAGTACCCGGCACCAACCTTGACGATATCGAAGACACAGAACAAATTCAAAGGTATCTTACAACATTTCCTAATGTAATAGTTACTAATTTTCTTCAATTCCGCCTATACCGAAATGGTATGGAATCAATCGATGTATCAATTGGCAGGTGGAATAATATAAAAACTTTAAGAACCGCTCCACCTCCCGAAAGAATTAACGAATTTGAGGAACTTCTCGACCGTTTTGTCAGCTACTCCCTTCCTGCTATCACCTCTGCCGAGGAACTTGCAAAGGTTCTTGCACAAAGAACAAAGTTTCTTCGGGATGAGATTATTAAGATTGAATTGCCGGAAAATGAAGATATTAAAGGGTTTTACGAGGCTTTCACAAAGTATTTAATCGCTGATCTAACAGAAGATGATTTTGCAGATCTTTATGCACAAACCATAACCTATGGGCTGTTTGCCGCAAGGTTAAGAGCCGGTAATGATTTTAACAGAATCACAGCATATAACCATATACCAAAAACCATCGGTATTTTGAGGGATATTTTTGGCTTCGTTTCCATGGGAGCCCTTCCCAAACAAATGGAGACAATAATCGATGATATTGCCGGAGTTCTGGCAGTCACTGATGTAAAGTTGATCCTCGAACAATATTACAAATCGGGGAAGGGAAGTGATCCAATCATTCACTTCTACGAAACCTTCCTTGAAAAGTATGACCCTCGCACCCGTGAAAAACGGGGTGTCTATTATACTCCTGAACCGGTTGTCGATTTTATGGTGAGATCTGTAAATATAATTCTTAAAGAAAAATTTGGTATTTCTGCCGGTTTGGCTGGTGATAATGTTACTCTTCTCGACCCTGCTGGTGGTACACTTTCGTTTTTCACCAAAGCAATGGAAGTGGCTGTTGACGAGTATGTAAAACTTTATGGCGAGGGAATGAAAAAGCAGTTCATCAAACGACAACTGCTTAAGAATTTTTATGCTTTTGAATTGATGATGGCTCCATACGCAATTGGGCACATGAAAACCTCGTTTATGCTTGAAGAGCTTGGTTATCAACTCGAAGACGACGACAGGGTACAATATTTCCTTACCAACACTCTTGAAATGGAAGACCTTGATACAGTCAGGTTTCCCGGTCTCTCATCCCTCTCAAAAGAGAGCCACCTTGCCGGTGAGGTGAAAAAGAACACCAAAATTCAGATTGTCATCGGTAATCCTCCGTACTCTTATGAATCATCAAACAACGCTCCCTGGATTGCTGAGAAAGTGAACGATTACTATTTCGTAGATGGTGTTTCGATTAACGAAAAAAATTCCAAGTGGTTACAAGATGATTATGTAAAATTTGTCCGTTTTGCTCAGCATAAAATCGATCAGACGGGTGAAGGTGTTGTTTGTCTTATTACAAACCATGGATACATTGATAATCCCAACTTTCCGAGGAATGCGGAAAAGTCTGTTGGATAGTTTTGATGAGATTTATATTCTTGATCTTCATGGGAATGCCTTGAAAAAGGAAAAGGCTCCTGATGGCAGTAAAGATGAAAATGTCTTTGATATTCGGCAAGGGGTTGCGATAATCATTTTAATAAAAACAATAAGCAATCTGAAAAGAAAATGATTTGCCATTCTGATTTGTTTGGCACTCGAGTATCGAAATATATAATTATTTATGAATTCGATATCTAAACAACAAATTGGAGGCTTCAATAACTCCGGAATGATTTTTATTTGTTAAAACCCAGGATGTATTGTCTTGGATATTTATTATAGTTTTGATTGATATTGATATTTTTCATAATTTATAATGTAGGAATTGTTACTGCAGGGGATACTTTGACTATTCATGAACTAAAAAAAGGTACTTTCAACAGTAAAGAAATTTATTTGATCCAGAAACAGCAAGGAGAAGTATTTGATCTTGGGCAAGATTCTAGAGATTGGAAAGTTGCACTTGCTCAAAAGGATTTGACTTCTGCACCTTAATACTGAAAATATTAGTCAAATTCTTATAGACCTTTTGATCTAAAATATACTTATTATACAGGCAATTCAAGAGGTTTATTTGTAGGCCCAGAAAGATATAATGCAACATTTGCTAAAAGAAAACATTGCCTTGTATTGGAAGACAATGGAGGCAAGTTGGTTCAAATTTAATCATTGTATTTGTTCAGAAATATTATCGATTTTAACTTGTTTAGAATGGGAGGAGAATTGTTTTCCTGTTGTATTTATCTCTGATAGAAGATGTCTTTGCAGAGAAAAACGTCTAATATTAAAGAAGATATTATTAAAATAAGGTAAATTTTTTTAAATAGATTTCCAGTCCCACCTACAGAGATTTTTTTTATACTTTATGGGATACTAAATTCTACGAAGTATCGTAAAAAATATGAAGAATTCTTAAAAATTGACTTCCCTCGCATTCCAATAGTAAATAATTATAAAGTTTTCTTGCAAATAAGTGGTTTTGGGAAAGAATTAGCCGGGTTTCATTTATTAAAACATGAAAGCCTGAACATGCCAAGCGCAAAATATTTTGGCAATGGCACAAATCATGTAGAAAAGATCGAATTTGACGCCGGTAATGTTCAGATTAACGATTTTAACTATTTGGGACCTATCTCGGAAGAAGTCTTCCAATTTACAATTGGGGGTTATCAAGTTTGCCACAAATGGCTAAAAGACCGCAAAGGGAAAGAGTTAACACTTGAGGAAGTTCAAACCTACTGTAAAATTGTCACTGCCTTGGAAAAGACAATTGAACTTCAAAAAGAGATAGATGAGGTGATTGAGATTTAGGGGGGGGATTGCAAAAGAGCTGGTCCATATAAAGAACAGCCGATGGTTTTTCTTGATCAAAATTATTCCAGTTCTATGAGGTAGTAGAAAAGATTTCATTGCTTTCCTAACCAAATGCTTGAGTTATCCCAACCCTTACTGTTTTTTGTTTATCCCATATTAGTCTTCTCCTCTGACCAACCAAAGTGCGCTTTTTCTTTTCAACATTAATCCCACCTTATCGAGTTAATTCCTTAATATGTATGAGGTTATGGATTCTTCTTTTATTATTTATGAGGTTAAAAGATGAAAAGTCCGGTTCCCTGAAAGAAATATGTTTGTCTTTTAAGCCAAAATCTAAATGGCGGAAAATTTAATTTGCATTTAAAGTATGTTTGAGTTTATATTTAGCTATTGAATGTTGTTGATTTTTTAGCAGGGGACAAAAATCAAAAAAAAAGGAAGAACTGTAAACTGAGGAATACCATGGTAGGTCAAAAGATCAGACAGTATAGACTGTTAAAACAGTTGTCACTTGAAGATTTAACACTCAAATTAAGGGGTCAAATTAGTAAGATGACCATCTCAAAGTATGAGAGGAGCATTATCAATCCTTCGGAGCAAAATCTTGTATTGATTGCTGGTGCACTTGATGTTCCTGTTGAATTATTATTGGTACCGTCACAATTTAAATTTAATTTACTATCATTCCGAACAAAAAGCTCTATGAGAGTTCGCCTTCAGGATGAAATAAAAGCATATCTGACGGTTCAAGCTGAGAAAATTCTAGCACTGATGGATAGACTTGATCCAAATTATTTTAGGTCCTTGGATAAACTTCCGAATTTTACAGTATCTAGTTTCGAGGATATTGAATCTGTTGCGAAACAAATTCGTGAAATTTGGGATTTGGGAGTGCAAAACCCATTCTAAATTGAACCGAAGTATTAGAATCAAATAATATTCTGGTTTTATTTGAGGAACGTGATTTAGTTTTTGATGGGTTTTCGGCGGAGGTTTCACTCGGGGACCAACAAGTTTTAATGGGTATAGTCTTTTGTCAAAAAAACGCCCCAGGTGACAGACAAAGATTCAGCATGGCTCACGAACTTGGGCATTTATTTTTAGATGTTCAGGGTGAGTTGAAGGCTGAAAAGGGGCAAACAGATTTGCAAGTGCTTTTATTACCTCGTGAACTTATGGTAAATCGTTTAGGTGCCAAAAGAAACCTGATTACTTACAAAGAATTAAAGAAATTTAAAGATGACACTGGAGTAAGTATTCAAGCAATAATTTATAGGATGAAAGACCTTGAGATTATATCTGAGGCGCATTACAAGGAGTGGTTTCAATATTTAACTTATGCTGGTTTACGGATTAAGGAAGAAAATGAACTTAAATCAGAGAGTTCAAATCGGTTGGAAAAATTTGCGATTCGTGCATTGACAGAAGGATTTATCGATCCAAAAACGGCGGTAGATGACTATGGTCTTGAGGAATCTCTGGCAAATTCATTGGTCTCAAGAGATAAATATTTTGATTATCAACTAAAAGAGAAAGGAGGTGGAATAAGAAGACTTCAAGTGTGCGAAGTTGGGGAGTACCGAGATGGAAGATTCTCAGAGAAGTCAAAGTCATTAGCAGGCTCTGCTTTGTCACAAGCTGAGAAAAAAAGAAAAGCTTAAACAGTTACCGCTGTTTAAGCTTTTAAAAACGAAAAAACCAAAGGTTAGACCGAGGGTTTTTCAGTGCGTAAATTTATTAAAATATACATAACAATTATACGCACTTTTATCCTATAAATCAATAGATGTGGGCTCGGTCTTTTTTTATATTATTAAACTTGAAGGAATACAATAATGTATCCTATTAAAAAAGCGGCAAAACTTCCAAACAGAACCCTAATACTTCATCAATTGATTCTGAAACAAAAGGATAAATATATGTTTCAGCCAAATCCCCACTTCAGAATTGTCATGATGAAAAAACCAAATGTCATGTACTGATTTCAAGTGGTGTGAGATTCCGGATCCAGCCCGGTTGATTTTTCACAATTCGCAAAAACTAAGTTACACTGGTGTAAAGAATGTCTCATTCTGATTTCCTAAAAGACTGGGTATGCCAGTTATTGATGGAATAACACAAGACTGAATCAAATAGTAAAAGCAATCATTCAGAACCCGCTCTTTTGAGTGGGTTTTTTATTACATCATGTTACAAGGCTCTGATACATAAATTTAATTTTTTCTAAATCATCAAGTTCAGATAACGGAAAGATAAATAAATGCTGGACTATTAAACTTTGACCAGGTAGTTTTGAGTCATACAAAATAATTAAACACTTGTCTATTTAGTGTCTGCATCATATTTTAGAACAGCAAAAACAAAAAAGTCCTTTAATATCAGAAAGAAAATTTTTAACAAAAACAGGAGTTAAATATGGATTACAAAGGTTATGAAGCTGTCGTCAATTATGACGAAGAGGCAAAGATATTTTCAGGTGAAGTCATCAACACCAGAGATGTTATAACTTTTCAGGGTGAGTCGGTTTCCGAGCTCGAAAAGGCTTTTCAAGATTCTGTTGATGATTATCTTGAGTTTTGTGAATCGAGGGGGGAGAAGGCAGCAAAGGTATTTTGATCTGACTTTGAAATCCTTGCATTTTCTTAATGGGAAAATGGGATTGATTAAGTTGCACCTGAATCAAAGGAGACGATGGATAAAAAATATAATAGAAAATACGCAATTTTGAAGGCCAGGGAGCTGACAGAAGAGTTAAGAAAGAACAAAATAAATGTTCTTGGTGTCTTCTTGTTTGGTTCATTTGCCGATAAATCGAAAACGGACTTTGAATGGTCAGATATAGATATAGCTATAATTTCAAATGACTTCACCGGATCGAGATTTGATGATAATCTGTTTCTTATACCGATATCATTAAAGATTGATCCCCGTATTGAAACACATCCATTTACTTCAGAAGATTTCGATAACTCTCCATATGCCAAGGATGAGATTCTGGCAAAAGGGGTGAAAATCAATATTTAATCCCACAGATACCTCGGCAGTCTCTTTTGAAAGGTGCCTTTGAGACGAATCATATAATTGACTTACAAAGATATGGTAATAACCATAAATAGCAAAACCTAAAATATGGTTATAAACGAAAAATTGGCGAATTGAAGAAAAACATGGAAGATTATAGTGGAACTGCACCCTTTTTAAGGTGCTAAGTATATCTCCCCCCTACCAGGGTTTTTGGTTATAGATATCTCTGATTAGTTGGAGCAGGTCGTCGAAGAAGGCGGTGGGGGTGCCTCGTCGGGTGAACATTTTGTCGAAGATTTTTTCGCCACCCTGGAAGGTGACAATTCTGCTGTTGATCAGGTCATGTTTTCGGGCAAGTTCTTTGAGGGGTTCGCGGAAAAGATATTTGGCTCTGTCCTCGGTGCCATCGTAGATTCGCATGTTAAGTTTTTGTGCAAACTCCAATTCATGGGGGTAAAACTTGATGTAAGCAAAATATGCATCCATATAATAGAGGTGTGCATTTTGTGCCGTTCCCATCCAAAACCCTTCAACCTGATCTTTCCCAATCGATCCCAGAAATTGATATGCCTCGGGGAAGGTAACGCTATAATCGCCGATTTTTAGTCCGGCTTCATAAGATATTCTGCTTCTGATTTGCATGGGATAACTCCGTTTTTCGTAAAAAGAAAATTCCACACCTCAAATTTGCACAACATCTTATATTACTTTATTATTAAAATCAAGTTTTATACCAGTTTTTTACTGCATATCGAAATATTTTATCATATTTGTGTATCTCACTTTAAGAAAATTGAAATGAAAAGACTCCCTCTCGGAATACAGACATTCTCTCAGATCGTAAATGAACATATGGTGTATGTCGATAAGACGATGTATATCAAGGAACTCATTGATGGCTACAAATATGTGTTTCTTTCAAGACCACGAAGATTTGGGAAATCACTGTTTGTTTCCACCCTGGGCGAGTTCTTTAAAGGGAATCGTGAACTGTTTAAGGGTCTGGCGATTGATGGACTGATTCCGGATAAATGGGAAACTTACCCGGTCTTAAAACTTGATTTCTCAAGCATCTCATCAGGAAGCACAGAAGAACTTGGCATAACAATCAAAAATCGACTTGAAGATTATGGTGAGGAATACGGTGTTGAGGTTACGGGCGAAGCAGATATCGAATATTTCCCGAATCTGGTTAAAAATCTCTACCGCAAGTTTAACAAACCTGTTGTCATTTTGATTGACGAGTATGACAAACCAATTGTTGACAATCTTGGCAATGTTGATCTGGCAGAAAAGAACAAGCTGGCATTGAGGGAATTTTATTCTGTTATCAAGTCACTGGATGAACACATTAAATTTATGTTTGTTACCGGCGTGAGCAAATTTACAAAAGTATCGTTGTTTTCGGGACTTAACCAGATAAGTGAGATCACATTTAACAAAAAATTTGTCGGAATTTGTGGATATGATCAAAAAGAGTTGGAATTCAACTTTGATCCAAACCTTGAAGTGGCGATGACAGATCTGGGAGTAAGTAGAGAAACAATATTGGATGAAGTAAAAAAGTGGTACAACGGTTACAGTTGGGATGGTGAGTTAAAACTTTATAACCCTTTTTCAGTATTAAGTTTTTTTGACCAACACAATTTTCAAACTTTTTGGTACAACACAGGAACACCTTATTTTCTGGTTGACTTGATTAAAAGAGAAAAATTTGATATTACTGCTTCCGAAAACCTGATGGCGGTTGAAGAATCACTAAGTTCGGATGATCTTGAAAATTTGCAGTTGAAAAGTTTGCTTTTCCAGACAGGTTACCTGACGATTAAGAAAAAGGTTAGAGAGTCATTCACAGAACACTATATTTTGGATTTCCCCAATTATGAAGTGAAATCTTCATTTAACAGGTATCTTTTTGCGGGACTCACCAATAATGCCGCAGATATAACAGGTATTTATGCCGCAGAGATTAAAATTGCACTGCAAAAAGAGGACTACGAGACATTCCTCCACCATATCCGATTTCTATTTGCAAAAATTCCTTCAAACCTTTATATCGCAGAAGAGAGATATTTCCATTCACTTTTCATAATGATTGCCTCCCTTACCGGAATAGATATTGAGAGTGAAGTAAACACCAATATCGGCAGGATTGATGGGGTATTGGAATTTATGGATAAAATATATCTGATAGAATTTAAGTTCAACAAAAGTACGGATGTTGCCGTTGAACAGATTAAGAAAAAACGGTATAGTGAGAAATATGAAACCTCAGGGAAGAAAATCATTCACATCGGAATGAATTTCACCCGGGAAGGTGTTGATATTAAAATCGGGGACTAACTCCCCCCTCCCCTCCTAAAATCCCTGCTCCAATTAATTAATTGAATACCCTTATATTTAAGGTTACCTTTTAAATAATTATTGAGTATCCCACATTGAAAAAACTGCTTTTCATTTCATTTTTGTCGCTGGTGAGTGTTATTGATACATTTGGCCAGTTAAGTTCTGTTACACAGGAGCTTACGTTCCCTCTTACAGTGCTTAAAAACAATGTTAATGGTTCATTTTATCTGGTTAATCACTTTGATTCACCAAAAACTGTGAAAGTGGTTTCATTGCTGCCGGTCTTCACTCCCGTGGATACTCTTGTTACAATTCCAGCAAATGACAGTGCACAGATTACAGTTGTTTACAGACCAACTCAGAATGTTACCGATAAATCGTTCCTCGCCTTTTATACCACCGACAGCTCCGCATCTTATGCTGTTGTGTTAAACGGTTCGGGCTCCACCGGCGACAGCTACCAGACAACTACTTTTGATAAATTTGATGCAGAGTTAAAAACCGCGCTAAACGGTCTGGTGATCAACCACATCTCACTTGGTTATAATTCCGCTCGCGATAGAATGTTTGAGACGATTGATGATCTTGGCTCAGACACTATCGAATGTGTTTATACCGGAATTAAAATAAAAGCTGCCAACAGAACCACAGCACAAAATCTTGGATTCGACACCGAACACACATGGCCTCAAGGTACATTCAGTCAGGCAGAACCAATGAGATCCGATCTTTACCATCTTTACCCAACAAACAGTTCCGCAAACAACACCCGAAGCAACTATAACTTTGGAGTGGTTACAAGTGGTGTAACCTGGACAGTCGGAGGAAGTAAGCTTGGAAACGGTACGGGAGGAACAGTTTTTGAACCCCGTGACAGTCACAAGGGAAATGTTGCCCGCTCGATGCTCTATTTTATTTTAAGATATCCAACCAACTATCAATCATATTTGAATGTTTCCCAGGAATCAGTTTTTAGAGTTTGGAACTGGAGTGATCCAGTTGACGCCAGAGAATTGGGAAGAAATGTGGCGATAACAACCCTTCAAATGAGGAGAAATCCTCTAATCGATCACCCCGAGTTTATTGACCGTGTTTACAGTTTTATCAATAACAATTCGGCTTCACCATCGTCAAAACTCAACATTTTCCCTAAAGGGGTTGTGTTCGACACAGTATATGTAAACGATTCTGCGTATGTTTCGATGTGGTTGATTAACAGTGGGAACAAGGTTTTGACAATTGCAAACAGCAGCATCAGCAATCCCGTGTTCAAATTTGTAAATATGCCGATTCAGGTTGCCGCAAATTCAGCCGTGGAAGTGTTGATCTCATTTAAACCTGTTGCTGTTGGAAATGTTGCCGGACTGATCGACATCAACAGCGACGGCGGTTCCTTCTCCGGTATGGTTAAGGGCGTAAGTGATATCGGAACGGGAATTGGCGATGAAAACAAAACAACATTGATCATCAACTCTTTTACATTAAAACAAAACTATCCAAATCCTTTTAATCCACAAACCAAAATTGGATTTACAGTTCCAAACATCACGGGTAACCTCTCATTTGTTAAGTTGGCGGTTTATGATGTTGTGGGAAATGAAGTGGCTTTGCTTGTAAATGAAGAGAAAGCTCCCGGCGACCATCAGGTAACTTTTGATGCCTCTAACCTCCCCGGCGGCGTATATTTCTACAGAATGGAAACGACAGGATTTGCGGAGACGAAGAAACTGGTTCTGCTTAAATAGTCACGAAGTCACAGAGTCACGAAGTCACAGATTTTTTATAGAACGCGGATGAAGCGGATAAGGCGGATTAACACGGATGAGGGATTTTAGATAGTTCCACGGATGACACGGATTTAACACGGATGACACGGATTTTTTTGGTAGAATGTGAATTAAACCTCCCCTCTACTTTTAGGAGAGGGGTCGGGGGTGAGGTCTGGAGGGAAGCGGATTTAACACGGATTTTTTTAGTAGAATGTGAATTAAACCTCCCCTCTACTTTTAGGAGAGGGGTCGGGGGTGAGGTCCGGCGGTTAAGGTATTATCAAACACACGGCAAGAATTATGAAAGATATGCAAAAATTTATTGTTGTAGGTGACAAGGTTCTGATAAAACCTGTTGATGATGAAGAGGCAGAACCCATGGTGGACTTTATCTTCCTCCGGGGGTTACGGAACGCGAAAAGGTTCAGAGCGGATATGTCATTAAAACAGGACCCGGCTATCCAATTGCCATGCCGGGTGATGATGAGCCCTGGAAAGAATCAAAAGATTCAACAAGATATATTGGACTTCAAGCTCGTGAGGGTGATATGGCTATTTTCCTGAAAAAGGATGCGATTGAGATAGAGTATGACCGTGAAAAGTTGATGATTGTGCCTCAAACTGCCATTTTACTCCTGATAAGAGATGATTTTTCAGCGTAACATCTTTGAAGTGTTTTCGTGATTCTCTTATCATTATATTGTTATTTTGTGAGAAGGATAAACTCTTCTCTTTTACATGAAAGTTATTAATGTTACATAAATTTCTCCTTTATTCAAACAGGTTGGTTGTTACACTAACCATGGTTGCATCCATTTCAACCCTCTCTTTTTCACAAGACACACCTCCGGTTGACTATTATCAGGGAGCCTGTAAATTATACGGAACCGCTCTCAGAACAGCACTTCACAATATTATCGATGGCCACACTGTGATTAGTTATGATGGACTTTACACAGCCTTTCCATCAACAGATACAAAACCAAACGGGAAAATTTGGGATATTTACTCCGATATTCCCGGCGGCACACCTTCTTATGAATATACCCATGGCGTTAAAAAATGTGGTAACTATTCGGGTGAGGGTGATTGTTATAATCGTGAACATTCATGGCCCGACAGTTGGCTCGGGAACACAAATCCCGCCAGATCCGACCTCTTTCACATGTATCCCACAGATGGATATGTGAACAACAGGAGAAGCAATTATCCATTTGGAATTGTTGGCTCGGCAACATGGACCTCAACAAATGGCAGCAAAGTGGGAACCAACACTTACCCGGGTTATGCTTCAACTGTTTTTGAACCGATTGACGCTTACAAAGGTGACCTCGCAAGATCGATGATGTATATGTCGGTTAGATATTACACAGAGGACAGCGGATTTGGATCAAGTGGAGCCACCAGCAAGTCAAATCTTCTGACCTGGTATGCCAATTTGATGTATGCATGGCACATAAAAGACACAGTAAGCACCAAAGAGATCAACAGAAATAATGCAATTTTTACTTTTCAGCACAACCGCAATCCGTTTATAGATCACCCTGAATTTGCTGCTGAAATTTGGCAGACAGATCTTAAACCACAGGTTGTAAAGTTGATCCCCGGAGTTAATTCTCTTTTTATCGACTTTACAAGGTATCTCGATTCAGTAGCTGCCATAACAGTGGAAAACTTCGCTTGTGACAACGGCGGTGGAAATCCCGTAGCTGTCCAATGGGGTGTTGAAAATGATGTCTCAAAACTGTTATTAAGTTTTTCCACTTTAAGTGGTGGAACTCTCTACTCGATGCAGCTTAGAAATCTAAAAAGCATTAATGGTGTGTTGATGACAGACACGGTAATAACCTTCACAGCTCAAGGACCGGCAACAGGAATTGAAGATCTTTTGGGAAATGCAAAGGGTTATAACCTTTCACAAAATTATCCCAATCCATTTAATCCGTCAACTGTCATAAAATATAACCTGGCAGAGAGTAATCATGTAACTCTTAAAATTTATGATGTGATGGGAAACCAGATTTCAACTTTGGTAGATGAGGATAAACCTGCGGGAGTTCATTCAGTTGAGTTTAACGCGGAACATCTCTCTTCGGGAGTCTATTTTTATCAGTTGCGATCAGGTGAGTTTACTGATATGAAAAAACTCTCATTGATCAAATAAACAATTTATTTGTCCATTCTCCCGGGGTTTAAACCCCGGGAATAGGGCAATAATTCGATTTTGTTGTGAGTTAAATTCTCAGAAAATTGAATAAATATCGATAAATAACCTCAAAAAATTGCCATGAAAACAATTACTCGCTTTACCCTTCTTTTCCTCCTTTTTACCACTACAGACTTTTCTCAAAACTCAAAAACTGAAGTCAAATTTGAATTTCGATCGACCACAGCAAAAGAGGTTTTGGTTACCGGAAGTTTTATCGGGTGGAGTCCTCAGGGGGAGAAGTTGCAAAAAGGGGATGGGGATATATGGTCGGTTTTACTCAAAATTGAGCCGGGGTATTATCAATATAAATTTATTGTTGATGGCAACTGGATTCCCGATCCCAAAAATGAATGGAAAATCAACGATGGCGGTGACAATTTTAACTCCCTGATCAAAGTGGGTGAACCTCCAACCCCCAAAAGAAAACGGAGTAATCTCCCGTTTCCAAAAGAAAGGCTCCCTGAGCCAGTAATTGATGATGCCAATCTGATAGACCTCTACTATTTTTCCTGGAACAGAGCTTGGGATAAGATCACTCATGGCACGAAGGCAAACGGATTTGTTGAAAGTTACATCGACGAGGGGTTTAATGAGTGGATTTATCAGTGGGACTCAAATTTTATGGTGGCATTTGCCATGTACGCCAACGATCTTTTCCCAACCATGTTGACACTTGATAATTTTTATTTAAAACAACGCCCCGATGGATATATTCAAAGAGTTTATTCAGAAGCTACGGGAGAAATCGCTGTTGAACCCACCCCTGATGAGCCTGTGCTTAATCCTCCACTTTTCGCCTGGATGGAGTTGAGATATTATGAGATGACGGGAGATGCCTCCCGGATCGAGAGGGTTCTTCCCGTTTTGGTGAAATATCATAATTGGATCGAAAAAAATGCCGCCTCGGTTATCAGTCCCTGGCTCTATTATCAAACCCCGTTGGGAAGTGGCATGGATAATGTGCCACGAAGGGGAGTTGAAAAAGGTGGCTGGGTCGATTTTTCAAGTCAGATGGCACTCGCCGCAAATTCGATCTCAAAATTAGCCGGTGTTGTTAAAAACGGAGAGTGGTACTCACTGTTTGCACAAAAACATGAAAATATAAAGGAAGCAATCAACAAATATTGTCTGCATAAAAATGGTAATTTCCTCTTTGATGTGAGACCTGACGGGTCACTTTCAACCACCACTCATGCAGGTGCATTTTGGGCTCTTCTTTCAGAAGTTTTGGATGCCGAAACCGCCAAAGGGCTGGTTGTTCACCTGAACGATACCAGTGCTTTTAACCGCCCTCATCGAATTCCAACACTTGCAAAGTATGATCCCGATTACAATCCGAGGGGGCACTACTGGCTGGGTGGCGTTTGGGCTCCCGTGGTTTTTTCAACCGTGAAAGGCCTTGAAAAATATGGACTTTTTGAGACTGCTTATGAAGTTGCTAAAAACCATTTAATGAACATCGCCAATATCTATAAAAATTTTACTCCTTCTGAAGACAAAATAGCCTTTGAGGAGAGATATGCTGACGGCTACAAAACAATCTGGGAGTGTTATTCAGCCGAATTTCCCGAACCGGGCACAAGATGGGATAACACATTTTATGGCAGGCAGGATTTTGCCGGCTGGACAGCCACAGGACCAATTGCCCTGCTAATCGAAAATATCATCGGAATTGATATAAAAGCCTCACAAAACAAAATCAACTGGCGGATCCATCGGAGTGATAAACATGGTATGAAAAATCTCCCCTTTGGAAAAGAGAAAATTTCACTCATCATTTCTGCCGGGAAAGAGAACCGTGAAATTTGGGTTGATTCCAAATATGTTAAATAACCCGTTTAATTCTCTGAACTTAAGTTCTCGATGTACGGTTTAAGAAACATATATCAATTTGATGTAATCACCCGGTGAGAACCTTGCCCATAAGTTGAGCCTATGATTTTTGATTGTTGTTTTTAACAGAAAAGTTCCCCCCCTTAGCGTATGTTGCGATGAGGTGAAAGCAAATAATCGTGAATATCTTTTTTATCGTGAAAATCGTGTTCAGAACCGACTATCATAATCTGCCGGTATTATTTCTCAAAATTAATTTAAATTTGTTGATTCAAAACCGAATATTTCGAAAGTCCGGAGATAAATGCTCAAACACTATAATCATATAATATGGGACTGGAACGGGACTCTCTTTAATGATGTCCATATTTGCCTCGATATAATTAATAATATCCTCGAAAAAAACAGCTACCAACGACTTTCATTTGATAAATACCGGGAGATTTTTACATTTCCCGTGAAGGATTATTATGCCGCCGCCGGGGTGGATTTTAATCAACACCCTTTTGAAATTATTGGCAAGGAATGGGCTGATACCTACGAAATCCGCCGACACGAGATGGACCTTTTTGAGCAGGTCGAGACTGTTCTTTCAAAAGTAAAAAGCCATGGGATAAAACAATATATCCTCTCGGCTTATGTAAAAAAAGAACTTATTGATGTTATCGAGAAACATGGACTTACGGGATATTTTGAAGAAATCAACGGTCTTGAAAATGTGTATGCACACAGCAAACTTGAGCTGGGGCTTAATCTCGTAAAAAGACTTGGTGACGCGAAAGGCTCCGCCGTGCTTGTTGGAGATACTCTTCATGACTATGAGGTTGCAATGGAAATGGGCGTCGATTGCATCCTGACCGCTTCGGGTCACCAAACAAAAGAAAGACTATTGGAGGCGGGAGTACCTGTTTTCGACAGCATTAATGATTTTGTTGAACACCTTAATTAATCGATATAACTAAAACCACACACTAACCGGAACCTGAGTGAAAAGATCAGCGATACTAATCTTTTTAGCACTTCTATGTTTTACTGTGCCTGCACAAGTGAATAAAAGTGACAACTTAATAACCTATTTTAATAATCTGATATCAAACATTCCACCTGACAGTCCATTTAATGTTTATACTGAACCTTCAGTGGAGCAAATGAATATCTGGGAGAGGACACTTAATGCCATGTTTGCCGGCAATTATGCAACTGCACATGGTATCGCTGACTCAATTGGGTATGAGGTGATTTCCTTCACGGATACAGAACCAAATCCAGATAAACAATATTATTTCCTCGAAAAGAAGGATACCGGCACAAATTATTGGGGAACTGTCGTTTTAAATCCCAATCCGCTCAGGCAGAAACTTTTTATACAGTCACCACATCCAATCTTCGATTATAACACCGGAAAACAGGGAATTTATGTCTTTAAACAGGCCGGGGCAAGAGGTTTTTATATTTCAGGGGCTCACAGGTGTAACTCATCAACCTCTTCTGAATGTGCCGGCACCACTACGGTTTGTGGAGGAGGCGATGTCGCTTTCAAAAAATCGGATCAGCCGCATAATACCCTTTCTGCACTGCAAAGATCAACAGAAGTGTTTGATGAACAGATAACCGGTATGATCGTCATTCAATTACATGGATTTACAAAACTTGAATCTGATCCATACCTGATTATGAGCAACGGGACAAGAGATGTACCCGATACCGACTGGTTAGCAGAGTTGAGTGATAATCTCGAATTGCAGGATACTTCCCTTTCCTACAAATTAATGCATGTTGATACTTTGTGGGACAGACTTGCCGGACAAACAAATGTGCAGGGGAGATTTCTTAACAACAGCCTTGACCCCTGTTCATCTTCCGCCTCTGTTTCTTCGGGAAGATTTCTCCATCTTGAACAGGAAAAGGATAAACTCCGTGCTAACATCACGGGTTGGGATAAAATGGCAAATGCAATCATCAATACATTTGGGGAAGATCCTCTGCCTGTTGAACTTAACTATTTCCAGTTAAGAGAGGAGGGGGGAGATGTAAAATTATTGTGGAGTACGGCCACGGAAGTTAACTCTTACATTTTTTTGGTTGAGAGGAGGAAGCCCGGTAGAGAATGGACTCAAATTGGATCGGTTGAAGCCGCGGGAATGAGTAACTCTGTAAAATATTACTCATATATTGATGCCAAACCACAACCTTCGAGGTATGAATACAGATTAAAAATGGTGGATAACGACGGTACTTTTGAATATTCGGGCATCCTCAGGGTGGATATCCTGATTCCTGACGGATTTACGGTGCATCAAAATTATCCAAATCCATTTTATGGGGGAGCAACATCGGGCGGAGCAAATACAGTGATTGAGGTGGTGGTTCCGGTGGAGTGTGATTTGGCAGTTGATCTTTTTGCTCCGACGGGAGAATTTATCGACACAATCTACTCGGGTATTAATGAAAAAGGCGTTAAGAAGATTAATTTCTCTTCCAACGCCTTAAATTCGGGGGTTTACTTTTATCGGGTAACTGCAAAAATTAACGGGGGTTCCACTCTTTTCACTCAGACAAAGTCGATGACTTTGTTAAAATAGATTATCCAAGAAGTGCCGCATATTTTTTAACCATAAATGAGCCGTTGGCTCCAAGTCGGGCATAAAGCCAGGCTTTTTGTCTCAGAATGCTGTCGGAAACCTTGCTGTCACTTCCAAGTTGGTTCAATGCAATAATTGCGTCTGAATAACATTTAAAATCTTTTAATATCAATCCTGCCATAAACAGTTTACTTTGTTCGTCAAGAATTTTATGCGAGTTTATTTCAGCGATGGCAGCATTCACTTCAGAGGTAAACTTTTTGTCGGCTACAATCATTACCCCTGCGAGGTCATAGTTTGCACCAAGTTTTGGCTCTTTACCGAGGGGATAAACATCCCATTTAAATCTCTGTTTTGCATCGGTTTGTTTAAACAGCAGATCAGGAATAGTGAATTTAACAAGAGTATTGGTCATTCCCTTAACGGTTCCGCGAAAGATTTCGTTGTTTTTTGAATCCATTACAAGAAGAACATATTGTTTTTCAACGGGTGTAACTTCTGTGTAAGAAGAATCAAACCATGTAAACTCGGGTCTCTCGGAAATTATCAAACCTGCAGGAGCAATGGGAATAACACCTTCTGCCCGAAAGCTTGCGGGGGAAGAAAGTTCTTTATCAATATCGTTTTTAGCTGTGAGATTCACATTTTTGCGTGAGAGATTGTTAAGTCCGGCTTGCAGAGCAAAAGATTGTCCCGAACCATCCTCAAGTCTCGAGGCAGAAGATTCCTTCCCAACAATAAGTTTCTGTTTTGGCATCAGGTTTACAATCTCGCCGTCCATAAAGTAGATTGTCGCTTTGGAATCATCATCCATCGAAACGATGTCTCCCTCTGAGAGCATGGAACCTTGTTCAAGAGCCGTCTCTGTTTGAGTTGCCGGATTGATGATCATGGGCGATCCCTCAATTCCGGTTACAAGAGCAACGGGCACTCCGGGTGCATCAGAGGCGAATGAGATTGCAAAAAGGATCAGAACGGGTAAAAAGTAAATGATTTTTTTCATTGTTTCTTTCAAAGTGGTTAATCGTATCTGTTTAACAATCAATATCGGATTTTTGTTTCCACAATTTATCTCTAAATTTACGAACTAACAATTGAATAATAAAGGAATGACATGGGCAAAACAGTCCTGATATCGGGCTCCTCCTCCGGGATCGGGCTTGAAACAGCACGCCGGTTTGCAAGAGCGGGGTGGACGGTGGTTGCCGGAATGAGAAATCCAACCGAAAGACACACCTTACTCCACGATGAAAGAACTGTAAATATAGTGGAATTGGATGTTACAGACAATAATTCCATCAAAAAAGCAGTTGAATATACCGTCGAAAATTTTGGAAGTATTGATGTACTTGTAAATAATGCCGGGTATGCACTTACAGGCGTTTTTGAATATTTTGAAGAAGAAAAAGTTAAAAAACAGATGGATACCAACTTTTTTGGGATTCTCAGGCTCACTAAGGAAGTGTTGCCATATATGAGGAATCAAAAAGGCGGTACAATTATAAATGTTGCCTCTGTTGGTGGAAGGGTGACATTCCCGTTTTACAGTTTTTATAATGCAACAAAGTGGGCTGTTGAAGGATTTTCAGAATCGCTTCAACACGAGCTTGTGCAGTTTAACATCAGGATAAAAATTGTGGAACCGGGTCCAGTTAAAACCGATTTTTATGACCGCTCCATGGAGAAATTTACTCCAAAACCGGGCGATGATTATGAAAAGAACTTCAATATCGCCTTCAAAAACATGGAAGCTTCGGGCAGAAGTGGAATTTCAGCAGCAAAAACAGCAAAAAAGATTTTTAACGCCGCCACTTCATCCAATTGGAAACTACGTTACCCCGTTGGTACAAAAGGGGTGTTAATCTTAAGAAAACTCCTCCCGGATGTTCTTTTTAACGGGATCATAAGAGCTGTGCTTTTCACGAAACGGTAGAGAGATAGTTCCACGGATGACACGGATTGAGTACGGATTTTCACGGAAGGGAATTTTTATAGTTACGCGGATTACACTGATTTTCACGGAAGGGAATTTTTATAGTTACGCGGATTACACTGATTTTCACAGATTCCACGGAGGGATTTTGATATAACGCGGATGAAACGGATGAGGCGGATAATCGCGGATGGGTTTGGTTCTGAGGTTCCGAAGCTCTGAAGTTCTCAAGTCTCTCGATTCACTAAAGTTTCTCAAGTTCTCAAGTTTCTCAAGTCACTCGAGTCTCTCCCGCAGGTTTTGTTGAACTTTTTGACTATATTTATTGTCTTAATTAATAGAATCAGATTGATTTGAATTAATAGAAGAGGAATAAAATGAATACGCTAAAAACAGTAATATTGATGACCGTGCTCACGGTGCTGGTGGTTATCGCAGGTAATTTCCTCGGTGGGCAGATGGGTATGTTCATTGCATTTGGCTTTGCCGTTGTGATGAATTTTGGCAGTTACTGGTTCTCCGATAAAATAGTATTAAAAATGTATGGTGCTCAGGAGATCGACAGAGATTCTGCTCCCGGACTTTATGGAATGGTGGAAAATCTTGTGCAACGCGCTCAGATTCCAATGCCAAAACTTTATGTTATAAATGATATGACCCCCAATGCTTTTGCAACGGGAAGAAATCCAAGTCATGCCGCAGTTGCACTTACAACCGGCATCACAAAACTTTTGACTAATGCAGAACTTGAAGGCGTTATCGCTCACGAGCTTGCACACATCAAAAACAGAGACATTCTTATTGGTGCAATCGCTGCCACTTTTGCCGGTGTTATAACGATGCTTGCAAACATGGCACAATGGGCAATGATTTTTGGCGGAAGAGATGATGAGGACAACAGCATTGTTGGAACACTTGTTTTGATGATCGTTGCACCAATTGCTGCCACACTTATTCAGTTGGCTATCTCCCGTTCGAGGGAGTATATGGCTGATGAAACAGGTGCCAGGATTTCAGGAAATGCCGGGGGACTTGCCTCCGCACTTGGTAAACTGACAGGTTACAACGCCCAAAAGGCTGTGGATGCTGCAGGGCCTGCAACTGCTCACATGTTTATTGTAAATCCATTAAGAGGTGGTGGTTTGATGAAATTATTCTCGACCCATCCACCAATTGAAGAGAGAATTAAAAGATTAAACCTTATTGCTTCCGGAAGAGCCTGATTAATTGAAAAAACTCTTTTTGCCTTTTATATTTATAGTTTTTGGACTTCAGGTTAGCGGGCAATCGCCCTCTAACCTGCAGGTTTTTGAATCGATGACGGGGGATGCTTCCCGGTTTATCGCACAAAACTTTTTTCAGGGGGACCGTATCCCCTCCGTCTCCCTTTTTCTCCCCGGTGATTATAAAGTCCTTAATTCGGCATTCAAAAGAAATCTTACAGATAACGGAGTAACCGTTTTAGATGAAAATACGGCTGCCACTATCACCTTAAAAGTTGCGGCTGTAACCTACAGTTCACCCTTCACTCAAAACTTCCTTGGTGACTATTACACCGGCAGAACATTTGTTATTTCAGGTGACATGGGGACTTCAGAGACAAAATTTCGATTTGAAACCACCGATACTGTAAAACTCTCTGATGTTGATTTTCTCGAAAACAAAGGGCTGCCCTTTACAATGTCACAGATTCCCGGTGAACCATTTTGGGGAAGTCTCACAAGTGTTGCAATAGCAGCAGGTGCCACTCTCCTTGCAGTTATCCTCTTTTTCACAGTGAGGACAAACTAATCTTAACTTATAAATAATTGCCTTTCCCACTACTCTCCTTTTTAGTAAATTTACAAATTGTCCAAAAAATATATTTAAAATGAAAAAAATACTCATCCCGGCGTTATTTGCACTGATTTTTATAACAGGTTGTTCACTCGATGTTGATCGTTCAGCCATGTCACCCGAAGAGAGATTTAAGTATGCACTTGGTCTTTTTGAAGATGAGTCATATCTCGAAGCGATAACTGAATTTGAAAGCATCCTTATCCAGTATCCCGGCAGTTCAATTGCGGCTGATGCCCAATATTACCTTGCAATGTCCCGTTTTAAAAGGGATGAATTTTTGATGTCTGCTTATGAGTTTAGTAAACTGATAAACACGATGAGAGCGAGTCAGTACATCAAAGATGCTCAATTTATGCTTGCTGACAGTTATTACGAGCTTTCTCCTGTTTATTCACTTGATCAGAAGTATTCTGAAAAGGCAATTGAGGAGTTTCAAGCGTTTATCAATTTTTTCCCTGCCGATCCCAAAGTTGAAGAAGCTGAAAGAAAAATTCTTGAATTAAACGATAAACTTGCACAAAAGATGTATTCCAATGCGGTTACTTATGAAAACATGGGGATGTTGGGAGCTGCCATCGATTATTACGGTTATCTGGTGGAAAAATATCACGATTCAAAATTGAGCCCTGTTGCAGCCTATGATAAAATCAGATTGCTGGTTGACAGAAAAAGATATAAAGAAGCTTTAAAAGACACAGATCTTTTCCTCTCCCGCTACAAAGGTGATTCAAATTATTCAAAAGTTGAATCGATCAGAGCCGATCTTCTAAAACTTCCACAGTTATCGGTGCAATAGATGTCAGTTAAAACGGTAAAAGCCTCCCAGGTAATAATGACCGAGTTGGTTCTGCCAAACCACACAAATCCACATTCCCATCTCCTGGGTGGGCAATTAATGTTGTGGGTGGATATCTGTGCTGCGCTTTGTGCCGCGAGGCATTCCAATGCTGTGTGTGTAACTGCGTCGGTTGACAAGATCGACTTTCATCACCCGATAAAACTTGGTGAGGTGGTCACGCTTGAGGCATCTGTGAACAGAGTATTTAACTCATCACTCGAAGTGGGAGTAAAGATTTACGCCGAGTCGTTTTATTCGGGTGTAAAAATACACAGTAACAGCGCATACCTTACATTTGTGAGTATCAACTCCGAGGGGAAGCCGGTACCTGCTCCTAAAATAATACCCGAAACAGAGGATGAAAAACGAAGATTTGAGCATGCAGGCGTTAGACGGGAACAGCGACTCAAAAATCGCATTAAATAATCCCCGGCACACATTCAGAGCCGGTATGTCAACAATAAGAATTTCCTTCTTCTTTTTTCTGTTATCTCCATTTTTGCTTTTTGCTCAGGAAACCACCAACATTGATTCGGTTTTTGAGTCGTTTTTAAAACTCAGAACTCAACAAATCAACAGCAGCCTAACGACAGATGTTGAAAAATGTGGACTTCCGTCACTTTCCCCTGTAATTCAGCGTCAAAATGAACTTACTCCTGAAAACCGGGCTATTTTAAAAGTGATGCTTGACAGACCTGTTCGTGATACAAGTATTGTCTCCCCCCAAAAAAGATTCAGGCTACACTTCAACAAATCAGGTTTTGAAAAACCGGCTTATTCAGTTGACAGTCTTGTTGTTGCTCTCGACTCTGCTTATGAATATGAGGTGAACTATTTAAAATATCCACCTCCGCCATCAGACGGAAGTGAGGGAGGCGATAGCCTCTATGATTTTTATATCGTCTCGTTTCAATTTTTATACGGTGAAACAATTCCCGAGGTGCAGATTTCACCTGTGAGGGATATTTATACTTCTTTCATCAAAATTGACAACGATTTTGCGGGATTCCAGACCACAGGACTAAAAGCTGCAATGGTAACTGCTGCACACGAGCTTCACCATGCAATTCAAATGGGTAATTATATCCTGCGTTATGCGGATTCATTTTTTCATGAACTTGCATCAACGGCGATGGAAGAGTTTGTTTTCCCCGATATAAACGATTATCCCGGGTATCTCGATTCATATTATGACGAATCGTGGGAGTCAATTTCAAGTTACAGCGGATATGGTCTCGCCCCCTTTCATTTGATGTTGAAAGAGAGATTTGGCTTCGACATCTTAAAAAGACAGTGGGAAATTTTGATAAGAAACAGGGCAGTGGAGGCAATCGCCAATTCACTAACCGAGGCCGGTTCCTCTGCAGTTGAAGAGTTGTCTCAGTTTGCTTTATGGAGTTATTTTACCAACTACAGAACCATTCCGGGGAAATATTTCACCGATGCGGCTCTATATCCAGTTCTTCAACCGCGAATGAAAAGTAACATGGCTGGGAGCAGTGTAAATGTGGTTGTTACGGCACAGCCTGTCTCTAACAACATGATTCAGATAGTAAATAAATCTCTTATTGCGAATGATACCATCATCTCATTTATTTCTGATTATTCGTTGGACAAATGGTTCGCCTCCGCATCGTCAAATTTGACATACAACTATAATTTTTACAATTTTCAAGCGGATGGATCTTCCCTCGTTTACGGAAGTTATTACGACAAACTCTCGTATAATGCAGAATACAACGCCAAATTGACCGTTATTATTAACGGAGTTCCGATAAATCGTGGTGAATCACCACAAAAATTTGATGAAACCCCCTGGCCTTCCCCCTTCTTTTACGGGAAACACAGGGAGGATGTTATCTACTTCCCATTTAAGTTTTTGCAAGAAAACGAAACAAATATCTACATTTATGATATGAATGGTTCACTTCTCTACGGTGGAATCGAACAACCTTTTGGTGTTTTAAGAAACCTCGTAAAATGGAGAGTTCGTGACAATTCAAATGAGAAATTGGGCTCCGGTGTTTATATTTACCATCTAAAATCGACAAATACTGAAAAAACCGGCAAAATTGTTGTTGTCAATTAACAATCAAACCGAAGAAAACCATACTAACCACAGATCAAATGACAAAACTGCTGCTTAAAAAACTTACCAAAACTTTCGAGAGAAGGGTGATCTTCAAAGATATTAATCTCGAATGGAATGGCCCCGGTCTGTTTGGCATTGCTGGTCCCAACGGTTCGGGTAAATCAACTTTGGTTAAGGTTGTAACAGGATTGATATCAGCCACTGCCGGTGAAATAACCATTGAGACTGACGGTAAAAAGTTGTCACCTTCCACTGCAATCGATTATATCGGTTTTGCCTCACCATACCTGACACTTTATGATGAATTTACGGCAAAGGAAAATCTGGAATTTGCTGTAAACATCCGTGGGCAGCAGCTTGATGAAGCAAAAATGGATCAACTTCTTGAACATTTTTCACTGCTTAAAAGGAAAAACGACTTTGTAAAAGCATATTCATCGGGGATGAAACAGAGATTAAAGATCATTTTTGCATTTATTCATAATCCTGATATGATTATTCTCGACGAACCAACTGCAAATCTGGATGCCGAGGGGAAACAAAAAGTTTATGACCTGGTGAAACAAACCGCCAAAGAAAAAATGGTGATTTTTGCCACCAATGAAGAAGAAGAACTCGCCATGTGCGACGAGATAATTAAGATACTCAGTTATCAGCCGGCAGGGAGGAATTAAGATGTTTAGAAGAGCTCTCTGGCTGTTTAACAAAGACCTTACATCAGAACTCAGAACCCGCTACGCGATAAATGCCCTGGCGATGTTTATCATCGTTACAATTTCTGTCATCATGTTTGCAATTGGACAGGAAACAATAAGCGCTGCACTTGCAGGTGGCTTGTTATGGGTGGTAATATTTTTTTCAGCAATGTCGGGTCTCTCAAGAGCCTTTGTTTCAGAAGAGGAGAGAGGCACTTCTTTATTGCTGCAATTAGTTGCTTCACCAACGGTTGTATTAACAGGAAAGTTGTTTTACAATCTTATCCTTGTTTTTGCAATGAATATGGTGATTCTCGTCCTTTATTCGGCACTTTTTGATGCTTTTGTCCTTAAAAATGTATATATCTTCTTTTTTTCTTTTGTACTCGGTAACACGGGGCTGGCGTTCGCTTCAACGATTATCGCATCAATAATTGCAAAAGCCAACTCAAAAGGGACACTTTATCCCGTGCTTTCGTTCCCGATACTGCTTCCACTTCTTTTGATGCTTGTTGAAATCACAAAAAGATGTTCTGAGGGTGTTAAATTTGAAGATATAGCTCCCGAATTTTTTGCACTTGTAAGCTACAATGTAGTTATTGCTGCGGTTAGTTACATGTTGTTTGATTTCATCTGGAAAGAATAGTTTTATTAAATATTACAGGAAAAAATAGTGAAAACAGCTTTAATCACAGGAATAACCGGTCAGGATGGTAGTTATCTGACCGAGATACTTCTTGAAAAAGGATATACTGTGCATGGAATTATCCGTCGCAGCAGCTCTTTTAATACCGGTAGAATTGATCATATCTACAACAACCCTGAATATAGAGGCAAAAAGTTTTTTCTGCATCATGGAGATGTAGTTGACACAAGTAACCTCAACAGAATTCTTGAAAAAATTGCTCCCGATGAGATTTACAACCTCGCAGCCCAGAGTCATGTAAAAGTTTCTTTTGATGTCCCTGATTACACAGCTCAGGTTGATGCACTTGGCACTCTCCGTTTCCTCGATGCAATGAGGGAGACGGGGCTAAGTAAAACGAAATTTTATCAGGCTTCCACAAGTGAACTTTATGGTAAGGTGCAGGCAATCCCACAGGATGAAAAAACACCATTTTACCCCAGATCTCCTTATGCCGTGGCAAAAATCTATGCATACTGGATCATAGTGAACTACCGTGAAGCTTACAACCTCTTTGCATCCAATGGAATCCTGTTCAACCATGAATCCCCAAGGAGGGGTGAAACTTTTGTTACACGCAAAATCACAATGGCTGCTTCAAACATTATACTCGGGAAAGAAAATTCAATTGTCCTCGGAAATCTCTCTTCAAAAAGAGACTGGGGATATGCTCCCGAATATTGTGAAGGAATGTGGCGGATTCTTCAGGCTGAAAAAGCTGATGATTTTGTGCTCGCAACGGGTGAAACAAACACCGTAAGAGATTTTTGCAAAATGACCTTTGCTGAACTTGGAGTTGAAATTGAGTTTCAGGGAGAAGGGGTTGACGAAAAAGGTGTGATTAAATCGGTGGATACAAATATGTTAAATTCACTCGTGCAAAAATATACTACAAAGTTCTCGCAAACAGTCGATATTTCAATTTTGAAGCCGGGGAAAGTTGTGGTGGAAGTGTCGCCAAAATATTTCCGTCCCACTGAGGTTGATCTGCTTATCGGAAATCCGGCAAAAGCAAAAAATGAACTTGGCTGGGAAGCTGAAACAAAATTAGCGGAACTTGTGAAGATTATGGTTAATGCCGATTTTAATGCAGCACTCAACAGAATATAATATAAATTAAATAGCTTTGGGGGGTGTTTTTATAAAACACCCCTCAAAATGCTACATTACTCCGATTTTTGACCCTGCCAGGAACTTTTTTGGGAAACCCAAATAATATGGTACCGGGATGTCTATCCCCGACATCCCTCGTCGATGGTTAGTTTAATTTTACCCTGCAAAGTCATATCACCTGTTTAACATTCACCTTTGAACAAGCTTAATAATTTACACGAAGTGAATTAACTCCGATCACAATACCCTGAAGTTTTAACTTATATCCGGCACTAATTCCGGATTCCTTCTAAATTCCCTGTTGCTTATAAATATTTTCACTCTGCGGTATCGATACCGGATCCAAAGTGGTCGATCTAAATTTTTCGCCCTAATAATTAAAAAATCTGACGGAAATATATGCGGGGGGGGTTACCAAAACGATTACTGAAAGAGGTTTACCGATTAAAAATCAATAAATAACATATTTTTTTTGTTAAAAATATTAATTTGAGTAAAAAAAAAGTGAGATTGGGGAGATTAGTCCTTCAGGAGAACACGAACATGGTGGGGATATGATTGTCCGTAAACGGACTGATATTCCTGGCAGTAAGAGTTGTATGTTTCTTCAACAAGTGAGTGTCTGCCCAAATAGAAGAGGGACTTAAGTTTATAACGGAATGCCGCTTCGTTTGCAGGGTCGTAGATATTTATCAATCCGGCTGTTTCATTACATCTCTCATATTGTTCTTCGAGATAAAGATATTCACATCTTCTGAGGAGAATCTCGATTATATCGTTTGCAATCACAAATCTCTCTTTTTCAATCCAGTCTGAAGTGATTCCTTGTAACAATATTCCACCTTTGATTATATTGATGAATTTTTCAACAAGTTGATCGGCTGAAATTTTTGCTGTGATAGAAAGAAGTTTAAGGAGTTTAAAAAACTCAACGGCCTCATTTATAATTTGTGGTGATACTTTAACTACTACATTTTCACTGTCTGACTCAAAAGTTATCCCGTTCATTTTGGAGGTGAGTTTTCGCAATTTGGAAAATGCAACATTCCTGTTGTTTTTTAATTTTTCTTTAGGGATGTCAGACCAGATAATTTTTTCAAGTTTTCTGAGTGGAACAGCTCCGTTATCGTCAGTCGCTGAATAAAACAACAGAGCAGCAAGGAGATCTTGTAATCTTCCGGAGAGATCACCATGAATATCCACCCCATCGGGGTCGATCAATCTTAATCCTCCAAAAACAAGAATCCTGTTCTTTTGAATCTCTCGTGGCTGAATATCACCATGGTGATAAATTTCTTTTTCATCTTCAGCGGCTCTCCTCTTTTGAGGCCTTCTTTTCCGGATCATTAAAAATGCAGTTGAAGGAATTGCTAAAGCGAGAACAAATAATGCAGAATAAACGATTATTGTTCCCGGAGTTCTTGTAAAAATTGAGGGTGGAACAGCACCAAGTTTTGCAAAAGTCTTTTCGGATACAACAGGCAAAACAATTGAGAAGGGGTGGATCACACATCTGTCTTTGTTGGTCACTGCAACCAGGGTATAGAGTTTTGATGTGCTTGTATCGAGCCATGAAGCCACAAAATCGATGCTGTCGCCTTCCACCGGCAACAAATCACCAATAACTTTGCCTGTTCCCTTTTCTTCCAGAACCGCCTTTCTGCTGTTAGTAACGAGTCTGTAAAATGGCATTACATTTTTTAACCCTGAAACCGAAGGGAGTTGAGCGACTCGCCATTTAAAGTGAGATTCCAGCACCCAGTCGGGAGCAACAACTTCAACATCGAGTTTCCCCTCACTATCAAAAGCAATGTTCCCCCCTGCTTCATTAAACTTCCAGAGGTGATTCAGTTTCCCGTTTTTGTAAATTGCGAGGTCTTTTATAATCATTGCGAGGCAATCGCCATCGGGTAACATTTGACCAAAACGAATTACCGAGGGTCCCTCGGTGGCAATGTATTTATTCACAGCCTGTTTTCGCGAACCATTCAGGGTGAGGACAATCTTTTGTTTGATCTCATCCACATCAAGTTTTAGGTCGTACCAGTTTCCTTCCTTAAAATCATTCAGAGGTCGGGCAAAACTAATGATATTATGTTTTCCGTTTATACGAAGTTGTAAGTGTACCATGTTAGAATCGGGATGATACATATATCTGAGACGAATGGAGTATTTACTGTTTTCAATCTCAAATATGCTCGCAAAATGTTTGTTGAGGTAAACACAAAATTTAAAACCAAGGCTGTAAACATCTCCAAGGTCTATCCCCTTGGTTCCACCTGCCTCGAACTTTGTTTTTGACCCTTTATGATAAATTTTAACAATTCCGGTATCACCTGCCTCAATTTTATAATTTCCGCTAAATTTTAGTCCTGTAAATTCGGCTCCGGTAGCGGATTGAGAGTAGCCGGATGAGGAAATTAGAAGCAGGACGAACAAAAAAGTTGTAATAAATCGATATGGCATGGTTTACAAGCCTAAAAATTCTTCAAAGTCATAGCCATATTCTTCTTTGTAACGCAGTTTATACTCTGCACAAAAGATTTTAAATGCTCCGGAAGCCTCCTCATTTCTGTTCAGTCTAATAAGGGCAGTGATTTTGAAACGCAGAACTTCTTCAGATAAAAGTGCGTGAATAGAGATGGCGTCAGCCGCATCGAGACATTTATGATACTCACCATGTTCGCAATAAAAAGCCATCAACTCGAGAGTGATTTTAATTATTTTTGAGGTTACTTCTTCTCTTGCTTCATGTGCCCATTCGGATCTGATGCCCTGGAGGAAAACACCACGGGAGATAATTGTGAAAAATTTACTCGTCTTCCGAATATTTAAAGGATCAGGGTGTTTTAATGTCAGGTTATAAAACAACTCCGGCTCATTTGTCATGCCGGGAGGCAGTTTAATTCGCACGGAATCCTGTTCGGTGATCAAACTTATGCCACTGTCGCTCTTAATAATTGCCCGAAGTCGTGAAAAAGCCACATTCCTGTTGTTTTTTAAATTTTCGGGAGGCAGATCAAACCATAAAAGGTTGTCAAGTTGGGCAAATGAAATCCCTCTCGTCTTACCATGAGATGAATAAAGCAGAATTAATGAAAAAAGTTCGATCAATTTTGGTGTAAAACCGTCTTTTACTAATGTCCCGTTTTTGTCGATAATTGTCAGTCCACCAAAAAGTGTGATATAGTTTGATTTTACACTGTATGGGGCAGATATAAGTTTTTGTGTAGCCTCCAACATCTTTTTTTTGCGTTTTTTCTTAAACAGAATCACAAATCCGACCGGTAGAACAATCGCCGCAAAAAAGAGCATTGAATACTTTAACATATCCTTCAGTCTGGCAATTTTTGCAGGATAAGTATTTTCGAGCAGTCTTGTATATTCAGATTCAGAGAGAATGGGTGTTCTGGCTGCAAAAACCACGGGGGTAGAGTCTTTTTGATGTAGCTCACTATCTATAAAATAAACAATTCCGGTTTCATTATCGACATAAAGTGGATAAGGAGCCAGTCCTTTTCTGGGTCTTGGCAGTGTGTTACCAACAAATGTTATATTGCTATCGCTCAAACTCAGGAGAGCCAACCGCTGAACAGTGGAATTAGTATTGATCCCAAAATTCAGGGCTATTGCATATAACTCGTTCATGTTGTTGTTTGACCAGGCAGCGGTATAATAGCTGATAATGTTTTTATATGATTTCCACTGCCAAACTTTTTTCCAATTCAAATCTTTCAGATCGAGCTTGTGTAATGTCCAGACAGGATGTTGAGTGTCCTCCTGCCTGCCTGATGCCACACCCATTCCACCAAATATAAAATAATCAGTTGGATTTGCCCCTGTAAAAATTGCAGTTAAATAACAGGGGATTGGTTTTTCACCCGTGGTTTGGCAAGTATCCCATTTTTGAGTTGTATTATTAAACTTCAACAGGTTGTTTTTAAAAGTGTACCATCCATAACCGCCAAACAGATATACATCAAGAGACAGGGGGTTGAGAAGGGTTGTAGCTCCATAATAATGACCATCAGGAGTGTTTTTTATATTTGTTTTTAGCCATTCACCTGTTCTGATATTTAAGATACCCGGTTCATCGGGGTAGCCGTTTTGAAAAGCTACAAATGTGTCCCTTACGGAAGTTGAAGGAGTACTGACATTTCTCCCCGGCATTGGTTCAAAAATTATTGTAGTATATAACTTTTTACGGAGATTGTAGGTGGTTACCTTGTCAGTAGTGATAACCAAATGTTCAGGGGTTAGTGGTTTTTTTGAATATTCAGAGTTTCCAACCTCTGCGCCAATGGCAACGGGTTCCCAAAAAAAGTGTTTATTAATCAGCCAGTCACAATTTTCTGTTTCAAGATCAAGAGAGCCCTCTGAGTCGTAGGCAGTGTTGCCCGTCATTTCGGTAAAAAGCCATTTATGACTCAGTTTTCCGTCGATCTTAAGCTGCAGATTCTTGATGATCATCGCAAGACATTTTTTTACAGGTAGTTGCTTCCCAAAATTGATATCCAGTCCACCGGAGGTTTTTAATTCACTCCGTTTCACTTCTTTTGATATGCCCTGAAACAAAACACGGGCAATCCCGGATTCTCCGTCAACCGTTAATTTGACATCAAACCAGTTTCCGTCATAAATGTTGTTTCTGTCCATTAAAAACGAGACGGAGGATTTTTTACCATTAATATAAAGAGTGAAAGAGGCGTTTTTAGCTGACTCGTTGCGTGAATAAAACAACGATAATGAATAGGATTTGGATTTTGTTACAAAAAGTTCTCCATCGGTTCTGTTATCTCTTAAACAGAAAGAAAATGAGAGGCTCCAACTCTTCGATGGTGTAAGTTCTCCATCTTTGGTGATATGTAATCTTGATTGTTTGTTATAGGGGAGGGGAATTTTGGAGCCGTCGGGTCCCGGTTTTTGAAAACTTCCTGAAAAATAAAGACCACCAAGTTTAGTCGCATCAATACCCTGCGAAATCAGTGGTGTAATCAGAAAAAGAAGAAAAAAGAGGCTCTTCATTTGAGTACACTTTGATAATAACGGGGATCGACTATCACTTTCATGCAAACAAGCCTGAAAGGTTTTTGCTACAACTCATTTGAGATTACTTGATTTGTTGTCGTGAAATTATTTTTTTTTGATGCAACACCCAATATATGAGAATTTAACGATTTAATCAAATTGCTTTAACTTTGGATTATTAGATTTCGCATTATTGAATTATTTGGATTATTGGATTACTGCATTATCTAAATCTTGTTTATTTTTAGGTTTCCAAAATTTCCTTTTAGTCACATACAAAGAGATAATGCCAATGCGCCTCAAATTGATCTGTTTAATGCTAATTTCAGTCCTCGTTTCCGGGGTAATCACTGCACAAAATGAAGAGAAAGATCAAAAAAGTACCCTCCAAAAGGAGAACTTTTCCGGTCTGAAGTGGAGAAATATCGGACCGGCACTTACCTCCGGCAGAATTTCTGATTTTGCAGTTGACCCAAAAAACATTAGTGAATATTTCGTAGCAGTCTCAAGCGGACATATCTGGAAAACCACAAATGCAGGGACCACTTTCAGTCCGGTCTTCGACAATTATGGTGCATACTCCATGGGTTGTGTCACGATGGATCCAAACAACAAATTTGTGGTGTGGGCAGGCACGGGTGAAAATACACATCAAAGGGCATTGGGTTATGGAAATGGTGTTTATAAATCTGTTGATGGTGGCAAGTCATGGAAAAACATGGGATTAAAAGAGTCGCGCCAGATTGGTGATATCATAATTGATCCACGTAATTCCAATATCGTTTTTGTTGCTGCCGAAGGATCTGCATGGGGACCCGGTGGGGACCGTGGACTTTACAAAACCGTTGACGGTGGTAAAACCTGGAAAAAAGTTCTCGATATCAGCATCCATACCGGAGTAAACAATCTCCTTTTTGACCCAAGAAATCCCGATGTAATGTATGCCACTTCTGAACAAAGAAGAAGACATATTTATACAAAAATTGGTGGTGGACCGGAAACTGCCGTCTATAAATCTGAAGATGGTGGTGAAACCTGGGAAAAGATAATGAAGGGACTTCCTTCAGTTCATCTTGGTGGAATGGGAATTGATATCTCCCCTGTAAATCCTGATGTTCTCTATATTATCCTTGAAGCGGCTGAGGGCCACAGTGGATTTTACAGAAGCACCAACAGAGGCGCTACCTGGGAAAAGATGAGCGATTATGCTTCATCAGGACAATATTTTAATGAGATATTTTGTGATCCAAAGGATGTAAACAAAGTTTATTCGATGGAAGTGGTTTCAAAAGTGACAACAGACGCAGGGAAAACCTGGGTAAATCTTGGAGTTTCAGATCGTCATGTGGATGATCACGCACTCTGGATTAATCCTGCCAACACAGAACATCTTTTGATTGGCGGTGATGGTGGTATCTACGAATCGTTCGACAGTGGGAAATCATGGGATTTTAAAGAAAATCTCCCTGTCACTCAGTTTTATCGTGTTTTTGCCGATAATGCATCGCCGTTTTATAATGTTTATGGTGGGACACAAGATAACAGCAGCATGGGAGGACCATCAAGAACCCTAAGTGATGATGGAATTGTTAATTCCGATTGGTTTATTACCAATGGTGGTGATGGATTTTGGTCGGCTGTTGACCCTGAAAATCCTGATATTGTTTATGCAGAATCTCAGTATGCCGGAATGGTCAGATATGATAAAAAGAGTTCAGAGGCTATTGATATCAGACCGGAACCCGGAAAAGGTGAAAAAACCTACAAATGGAATTGGGATACCCCGCTTTTTATAAGCCCACATAAAAACACCCGACTTTACACAGCTGCCAACATGGTTTTTAGAACTGATGACCGCGGTGATAATTGGTCAGTGATCAGTCCCGACCTTACAACAGGAGTTGACAGAAACTCATTCCCTGTGATGGATAAATTCTGGGGTGTGGATGCAGTCTCAAAAGACAAATCAACTTCCCTTTTTGGAACCATTGTTTCTCTTGCAGAATCACCGGTAAAAGAGAATCTTTTATATGCAGGAACCGATGACGGGCTTATTCAGGTGACTGAAGATGTTAAAACCTGGCGCGCATCAAAAAACTTCCCCGGTGTTCCCGAATATACTTATGTAAGCGATGTCCTTCCCTCCCGATTTAATGAAAATGTGGTTTATGCGTCGTTTAACAATCACCAAAGTGATGATTTTAAACCTTATGTAATGAAAAGTGAAGACAAAGGGCGGACATGGAAATCGATTTCTGCCAACCTGCCTGAAAATGGACCTGTCTGGAGCATTGCCGAAGATTTTGAAAATCCTGATCTCCTTTTTGTCGGGACAGAGTTTGGTTTTTATTTCACAATCGATGGCGGTAAAAACTGGATCAAACTGCAAAATGGTTTACCCGACATTCCTGTTCGTGACATTCATCTCCAAAAAAGAGAGGGTGATATCGTTATCGCCACTTTTGGAAGGGGCTTCTTCATTCTTGATAACTATACTCCACTGAGGAAAATCACAAACGAAATGTTGGAACAGGAAGCATTTTTATTTGATACCCGCGACGGCTTGATGTATATGGAATCTCCCGGAAGATATGGAACGGGAACAACCTACTTTAAGGCTCCCAATCCTGATTTTGGTGTGGATCTTACATATTACATAAAAGAAGTGCCCAAAACTCTAAAAGAAATCAGAAAAGAGATGGAATCAAAACTTTTTGTTGACGGAAAACCGATACCAATTCCTTCAGATTCTGCTCTTAATGTTGAAAACAGGGAAGTGGCTCCGTATCTGATCTTCTCTATTTCTGATGAATCGGGAAATGAGGTTAAAAAGCTGACAAAAACTGCCGGAAAGGGAGTACAGAGAATAAACTGGGATCTCAGATACCAGAGCATCACAACTCTGAAAGCCGACAAATTTAATGCAGCAATGAGACAGCAGAGCAGTTCACTTGTAATGCCGGGTAAGTATAAAGTTGCCATGTCGATGGTTACACGAGATGGAATTAAACCATTGGGTAAAACGATTGAATTTAATGCCATTGCTTTAAGAAACACTACACTCCCGATTGAAGATCGTGCCGAGCTTGTAAACTTCCAAAAAAAGGCAGGGGAGCTGGCAAGAACTTTTAGAGGAACCCGTGTATTCCTGGACGAGCTCATCAAAAAAGTGACAAGTCTGAAACAATCAGCGCTTTTAGTTCCTGGTGCGGGATTTGAATTAATGGTTTCAGCAGATAAAATTCTTGATCAATTGGATCAACTTCTTCTTAAATTTGAAAGAAGATCAAATTTCCCAAGCACTGAAGAGAATCCGCCTTCACAGGTTACTCTTTCCGAAAGGCTTAACACCCTGCTTTATACTCATTGGAGGTCAACTTCAAAATTGACAAAAAATGAATTAACTGCATATAATGTGCTTTTAGAAGAATTTCCGCCTGTTTATAACGAAATTAAAAGAATTTCCGAGACCGATGTGGTTCAACTTGAATCCGCCCTCGAAAAACTTGGCGGACATGTTATTCCCGGGAGGCTTCCGGAGCTGAAGATTAGATAAGTCACAGAGTCACGAAGTCACAGAGTCACGGAAGATGTAGCAAGGATTAACCGCAAAGGACGCGAAGGGACCTCACCCCCGACCCCTCTCCTATAAGGCGAGGGGAGGATTAGAACGATTATGATGTGAGTGGGGGATAAACCACAGAGCACACAGATTTTAACTCCGACTTGTCGGAGGGAGATTTATAAATTTATCCGTGAGAATCTGTGTTAAATCCGTGAAATCCGTGGAACTATCAAAAATTATTGCATTATTGGATTACTGCATTATTGCATTAAATAAAAGGAGTTTGTGTTGAATAATCAGTGGAATGAAAAATATGCCTCACGGGACTATTATTACGGGAAAGAACCAAATGCTTTTTTTAAAGAAGAGATTGATAAACTTGAACCCGGAAAATTGTTGCTTCCTGCAGAGGGGGAGGGGAGAAATGCCGTTTATGCTGCAAAGTTGGGATGGGATGTAACCTGTCTCGACTGGAGTGAAGAAGGAAAAAAGAAGGCTGACAAGTTTGCTGAAGAATCGGGTGTTAAAATTGATTATCAGGTTGCCGATCTCTTTTCTTTTGAATATGGTGAAGAGAAATATGATGCCGTTGGTCTTGCATTTGTGCATTTGCCACAGGAAATGAGGGAAGAATTACATAAAAGTGTAGTCAAATCGCTCAAAAAAGGGGGGAAGTTGATTTTCACAGCCTATGATAAAACCCAGCTTGGTAAAACATCAGGCGGACCAAAGGATATAAATCTGCTTTTTTCCCTCGAACAGATAGTTGAGGATTTTATCGATCTTGATTTTGAGATTTTTGCTAAAGAATCAATAAATCTAAATGAAGGTTCCGGTCATATTGGACTTGCTGATGTAATTAATTTTGCTGGCAAAAAACGGTGAAAAAGGTACTTTTTTTAACCTATTACTGGCCTCCTTCAGGGAAAGCTTCTCTTCATTGGCCCCTTAAGATGATAAAGTACCTGCCGGAATTTGGCTGGCAGCCGGCAGTTCTTACAGTAGAAGATGAATCTTTTATGCAAAAAGATGATTCGATGATGAGTGAAATCGCTCCGGACCTTAAAGTTATAAAAACCAAATCTATTGAACCGTTTGAGTTTTATAAAATATTCACCGGGAAGGGAAAAGATGTCCAACTTGTGGCATCTGAAACGATATCCAAAGAGAACAAAAGTCTCACGCATGCAATATCTCTCTGGATAAGGATGAATCTTTTTATTCCCGATGCAAGAATTGGATGGTATCCTTTTGCGGTCAGTGCAGGGAATAAACTTTTATTGGATGAAAAATTTGATTCGGTAGTTTCGATAGGGCCACCCCACTCTGTTCACCTTGCTGCAGCAAAGATTGCAAAAAATGCAAAAATTCCGTTTTATCCTGTATTTATAGACCCCTGGTTGAATATTGCTTATTACAAAGGGCAAACCAGAAGCAAATTAACAATAATGCTGGATGCCTTTTTTGAAAAGAGGATTTTGAAGAAAAGCCGTGCTTCAATTTTTGTAACCGAAACATCTCTTGCCGATTATGTTAAAAGTTATCCCTTCCTGAAGGATAAAGGACATGTTCTGCATTGGGGATTTGACGATGAGAAATTTGTCAACTTTAAGAGATTAAAATCCCGGGGAGAGGCGAAGATTTTGCTCCATGCCGGAAACATCTTCGATTTTCAGAATCCTGTAAAGTTGTGGGGGCATATCAAAAAAAGGATTGATGCGGGTGAAAATATCAGGTTATGGTTCACGGGCACAGTGAGTCCGGGAGTAAAGAGATCAATTTCTGAGGCAGGACTGGATGAACACACAACCTCTCTTGGCTTCCTCTCTTATGATGATATGATTAAAACTCTCGCAGAAGCCGATTTTCTCCTGGTATGTGCGATGGAAAAACGACATTTCCCAGGGAAACTGTTTGAATATCTCAGAACGGGTATCCCGATTATCGCTTTTGGAGACGACAACACGGAGGTTGCAGGGATAATAAACCAATCCAGTGCCGGAATGATGTTCCCTTTCAGCTCAGACGGATCTGAGTTTTTTGATAAGCTGGATACCTTTAAAACCAATCCCGAAGTTATCAAACAATTTGACCGGAAAGTAATTGCACAAAAGTTGTCCGAGATTTTGGAAGATAACTGACTATTCCCTTTCCCCTTTTATAAATGAACTATTCAACCTATTTTAGATGTTAGAAAATTAGAAACATTTCACAATCATCGGAGAAATAAATGCACAAGCTGATTTTTTTAGCTTTACCCCTTTTCATCTTTTTTGGTACTGCATCGTTGAATGCACAGGATGCATCCAAGAAAGAAAACCAGAATAAGGAACATCACGCAGCCAAAGACACAACCGTAAAAAAAGACGATTGTTGCTCAGCGGATAAAAAAGGTGACAGTTGCTCGGAAGACAAAAAAACTGTTAAAACAGTCTGGAATTTATACTGCCCGGTAACCGGCGAAAAAATTGAAGCAGGCGCACCAACAGTTGAAATTGAAGGAAAAACCGTTGCTGTATGTTGCCCCGGCTGCGAAACAAAATTGAAAAAAGAACCGGCTAAATATCTGAAAAATCTTAGCGAAGATGGTCAGACCTGGCTGAAAAAGTAGTAAACATCTATTAGAACAAAAAAAAGGCTGCCCGATTTGGACAGCCTTTTTTTCTTTTAAAGATGTTATAAATTAAAATACATTGTACTGAAGTGATACTGAAGTTCTAAAATCGGTAACTTTCAAAAGTCCACTTCTGTTTAGTGAAGATTGAATTCCGAGATTGATATTGTTTTCAAGATAGAAAATGAATCCGGCAGATATTGCATGATCCACATAACTGTCTTCGTTCAGAGGCAAAAACACAGTGTTTCTTTTTATAAAATTTAATTGATAACCGGCAACAAAGTTTATTTTGTTACCAAGCTCATAAAAATAATCAACACCAGCAGTTACTATCACACTTTTGAAAAATGTTGAATCAAAAGGTGTGTTCATATTTGCATAGGCGTTAACCTGTGAGTTCCATCCTATAGGATTCGAAAATCTTCCACCAAGTGAGAGGGCAGGTGAATTGGTTGGGGATTTATCACGGGTCGAAAGGTTAAAAAGTACACCGGCAGTTACATCCCATCCGAAGAATCTTTCATTAACTCTTTCATTTATTCCTTTTAACACCTGTTGTGTCCTGAGAATACCCATGGCTCCGAGTGCACCACCCTGAAGAAGTCCGGTGGCACGCATCTCTTTTTCAATATCCTCATACCAGTTTTTCTCGTAAGTATCTCCAAAAACGCCACGATATTCATCTTCACGCTCGATGATGTTAGCGATCTTTATCATGGTTTCTTTTGGAAGTCTGGCTGTGATCACACCCTCTTTAAGAAGGTGACTTTCGATTCTTACAGCTTTTGCGAGAGCAGTAGCATTAATATAACGGCCATATCCACCACCAACTGTGATGTTCGACTCGATCTGTTTGAATGTGTTTGCATGACGAAGATCAAGCGCACCAAAACCAAACCAGTCTTTGTCATCAGCAAAATATTTTCTCACACTCGGACGAATTGAGATATCATGACTGAATTCGGCAAAATTCTTTCCGCCAACAGCATCAATATCAACAAAATAAGCAAAAGGAAGTGATGAATAAAAATATCTGAAAAGAGCGGTCGCATTAGCGTTGTTTGATGTTACATTAGTTGTAACTTCATCCGTTGTCTGAGCGAAGTTATAACTTCCCGTCAGTCTCAGAATTTTTGCTGTACTTACAGGAACTTTGTAATCTTGCACAGTAACATTCTGCGCAAATCCGGTTCCTGCAATCAAGATTACAGCAAATAACATGTAAAGATATCTCATAAAGGCTCCTTTTTATGTTTATGAAAATCACCATCATAAATTACAAATATTTGGAGCAAAAAGCAAATTGAGAACTTCGGAACCTCAGAACTCCGGAACCTCAGAACTCCGGAACCTCAGAACCTCAGAACTCCGGAACCTCAGAACCTCAGAACTCTTGAACCCTATTGGTCTAAATCACTGAAGTTCTGAAACTCTGAAGTTCCGAAGTTCTCCCCTAAATCCTGATAGAATCTTCCTGAGCCGGGGTAAGATTATGGATAGAGCTTAGACTCAGTTTAATTTTCTGTTTCCAGTCGGTGCCATATTTGTCGAGAATCGATTTAAATGCCACAAAATCAGGTTTTCTGATTTTAAAGTCATAATCACCCGTCTTTTCGTTCATTATCGGGAGGATATGAAGGAGTTCATGGTGGATGAGGATATATCTTTCAGCTTCATCAAGGGCAGTCCAGAGATCAAGTGACACTTCAACCAGATAGTCAAAACCGGAAAAATGTTTTAATTCAGGAGGCGTTTTGATGGTTTTGCTCGGAACAGTTTTAGAAATATTTGGACTGACAATCATATACCCGACCTGAGCGGGCATAACGTCAATTTTTTGTTCAGAAATTATTTTTTCAGCCAGAAATTTAAGTTCTTCCGACTCTTCATATTCCCTCTTTTTAGGTTCCTTTGCAGGCAGTTCACTAAATTCGAACATTATTTACTACTCTCCTTTATTTGAAAAAATTGATTGTACAAAACTGAATTCATCGTTTGTAAGTGGTTTGTCGGCAGCCGAAAGGTTCATTTTAACCTGAGCGAGATTCCTGAATCCGGGGATTACCGCGGCTACACGATCATATTTTAAAAGATATTGTAATGCAACTCTTGCAAGATCTTCACCTGTTGGACCAAAATGTTTTTTAAGAGCTTCAATTTTTGGTTCAAGTTTTGTCAGGAATTCAACTGAAAACCTTGGGGCACCGGCTCTGTGATCTCCGGGTTCAAATTTTGGCGGATTATCTTTTGAATATTTGCCGAGCAACAATCCTTGAGCAACGGGTCCAAACGCAACAAATGAAATTCCCGTCTCGTTCAACAGATCAGAAGTGGGGGTTCCTTTTGCGAGGTATTTGTCGTCTAATGCACTGGCAGAACTTTGAAGAGTGTCAGGTTTTATTTTTGGGGCAAGAGTTGTAAATCTTTCGTGGGAGTAGGAAGAAAGTCCAATTACTCTGATTTTCCCCTCTTCTTTTAACTTATACATCATAGCGACTGCATCATCAAGATACACATCATCGGTGCCAAAATCACCATGATGGAAATAGTAGAGATCGATATAATCTCTTTTTAAGTTGATTAGTGACTGTTCACACTGATGGCGGATGTGTGTGGGTTCATAAGCATGTGCAGCGGTACCCTTGAACCAACCAATTTTTGTAGCTATGGTTACTTCTTTGGTACGACTCCCGAGTATTTTCGAAAGCATCCTTTCAGCTCTGCCATTGCCATAAACATCAGCATTGTCAAAATGGGTAACACCATTATCTATTGCATAGTTAATAGCTTCTTCCACTTCGGGTTCATTAACATTAGCCCAGCCATTTGGAGAGCCGTCAACCCAGTTTAAACCGCCAAGTGTCCAGCAGCCCAAACTGATTTCTGATATAGTTAGATCGGATTTCCCGACTTTATTCATCTTCATTTTATTGTTTCCTCAAATTCTTAAAATCAAAAAGTAAAGATAAGAAAAGAAGATGAGTAGTTTAGAAACCGTCCGTTAATGTAATTTGGTTTTCACAGGTTCAAAAAAGTTGTTAAATTTGAAATTCATGAATTTATTTAATAGCAAGAATATAAAAAGTTTGGCAAGATGATAAAATTAGGATTAGTGACATGCCGTGCATACCCGGATTTAACGGAAGACGATCAACTTCTCTTACCCGCTTTTAAGGAGAAAAAGATCATCGCCAAGCCGGTGATCTGGAACGACGGACCTCTGCCTCCAAATGAATATGATTTCCTTATTGTGAGGTCTCCGTGGGATTATTTCCTTTCAACGGCGGAATTTATTTCCTGGATGAACAAGGCTACTATTGCCGGCTACAAAATTTTGAACAAGCCGGAGATTATTAAAAAAAATCTGCACAAAAGCTACATCAAAGAACTTCAGAGAAGAGGTATTCTCACAGCTGACACAATGTTCATCCCAAAAGCGAGTATCCTCAAACTTGAAGAGGTTTTTGAAAGGAAAAGATTTAAAAGAGTAGTTATTAAACCGGCAATTTCTGCAGGCGCATTTGAAACTTACCTCGTATCGAGGGACGAAGCACTCGACTTTAACCCCATTGCTGCAAAAATTCTTGAATTTGCAGACCTTATGATACAAGACTATATCGAAGAAATTGAAACCAATGGTGAATATTCGCTAATTTTCTTGAATGGTGAGTATAGCCACGCTGTATTAAAAAGAGTTGCACCCGGTGATTTCAGGACACAAACAGACTTTGGCGGCACCGTAGAGGCAGTTAAACCATCTGCCGATCTTATCGATCAGGCTTACGAAATTAATGATGCGCTGGGTTTTGACACATTATATTCCAGAGTTGATGGTGTTTATTCAAAAGATGAGTTTAAACTGATTGAATTGGAGATGTTTGAACCCTGTCTTTATTTCTCATACCACGAAAAATCGGTCAAAAGATTTGTTGAGTCGGTCATCGAACGTATAGGCTAATTTTAGTTTCTTTTATTTGAACCGGTTTGAATAAATTTTTGACGATATTCCCAATTAACAGGACTTTTGGCTTGAAATTACTCATACCGGCTATTTTTTTTCTTTTCTCGTTTACAATTCTTCCGCAGAAGTTTACCTGGACAAAACTGCCGGTTCTAACGAATAAAACAATAACCTCAATTTGTTTTCTTGACAGTTTATATGGTTTTGCAGTGGGTGATACAGGTTTTGGAGTTAAGACAACAGATGGAGGTCTCTCCTGGCAGACACTACAATTCCCGAGCATAAAAGACATTTCCGATGTATTTTTTGTTACCAGAACCACCGGTTATGCTGTTGCTCTCGATTTTGCAGCCCCTCCTTTTGGTACCATCTTTTATAAAACCACCGACGGTGGCGATTCATGGAGTGAATCCCGCTACAGGCACGACGATGTATTCCTTATAGGTCTTCATTTCCTCGATTCTCTTAACGGCTGGGCGTCAGGACTTGAAGGGAGGATAGCCCACACTACAAATGGTGGTGAGGAATGGGTTCCGGCACAAACCGACACAAGTTCGTTCACCAATTTCCCGATTCTCGGATTCAGTTTTTATGACGACAACTATGCTTTTGGCTTTGGCGGTCACATCGATATTGCGGGAGTAATCTGGAAAACAACCAACAGCGGTGAATACTGGAAGGCGTATGGAGTGGGTCCTGAGCCAATTAGAGGATTGATTGTTTTTGATTCCCTGAACATCATCGGGATAGGTGGCGATTTTGAGTATGGAACAGCCGTGGTTACAACCACTGACGGCGGGGAGAATTGGGATTACCGAAGCCTTGATGTGTTTGGAGTTCCCTACGGGATTTCTTTTAGAAACGAAAATGAAGCCTGGGTTCCACTTGGGTTTGCACAAAAATTTATCTACACAACTGATAAAGGGACAAACTGGGTACAGTATGATGTTCCCGATAGTGGAGTTTTATACGATATTCAGTTCACTGATTCTTTAACTGCTTACACTGCCGGTAGATTTGGTTATATCGGAAAATACAGCCGGTCGTTAGTAAGTGTCGAAAATGAAGATTTGCCCACAATTCCCATTAATTCGGGGCTGGGCGTCAACTATCCAAATCCATTTAATCCTGAAACAATTATCCCCGTCAAATTAGCCGAACCTTCACACATATCATTAAAAGTTTTTGATATCAGGGGAAGAGAAACAACCGTTCTTGCCAACGGTTGGTATGAGGAGGGTGAACATCAGTTCACTTTCAAAGCAGAAAATGCCGCATCTGGCATATACATTTACAGACTTGATATTATTGGTTCCACCGGTAATAAAGAGTCGGTGGCAAAAAAAATGATACTAAACCGATGAACATTCATGAGCTTCCCGGATATAAAGGCACTGGATTCCTAAAAATTCTCCCCCAATTATACAAAAATCCCCTTTCCACACTTCAAAAAACAGTTTCCACCGGCGAAAGAGTAATCCCGTTTAGTTTTGGGAAATATATCCTGTTTTTGATCAACGATCCTTCGATCATTCAGCATATTCTAAAAACCAACTACAGAAATTACCCCAGAGGAAAAGCTTTGGAGGGGATATATCCTCTTTTGGGGAAGGGGATTTTCACAAGTGATCATGAACTCTGGAGCAGGCAGCAGAAAAATATTACTCCCGCATTCCACACTAAATATTTCACCCGTTTTGGAGAAATTATTGATGAGGAATGTGAAAATTTTAAATCCGAGTTGGAAGGCTATTGTAAAAATCTGAAGGAAATTGATCTTCAGGAGCGGTTTAAAGTTCTCATGTTGAAAATTCTTGTAAAAGAGATGTTTTCACCCGACCTTAAATTTGATGCAGAGGATATAATCCACAAATTAGATACTATTCTTGCTTATACCAGCATAAGAGGAGAATTAATCAGGAATGTTAAAACAGGATTTAAATCGGTTTTTGGATTAAAATATACTCCTCCTGCAGATTACACCTCTGCTTTGTCATCCCTCGAAAAATTTGTCGCCGGCTTTTTTAAACAGGTTGAGAATGGTGAGATAATTCCGGGGATGTTAACCGGAATTCTGAGAGATCTGAAGAATGCAGGTGAAGTGGATGATATCCAGATCAGAGATGAGATTATGACATTCCTTTTTGCCGGATTTGATACTGTTGCCGAAGGTCTAAGTTGGACACAATACCTGATTTCAACAAATCCCGGAACTGATGAAAAGATTATTGTGGAATTAACGGAGCGGAATTTGGAGGGTCAGGAATCATCTCCTTCATCACTTCACATGGCACCTGAGACTCCATACCTGCGGTGTGTTATCAGCGAAGCTTTAAGGCTTTATCCACCTGCATGGGCTTTTTATAGAATTGTAATTGAAGATGAAGAGATTGACGGCCTGTTTTTCCCTAAAAAGTCATATTTGATGATCTCTCCCTGTCTTTTGCACAGAACTCCAAAGTTTTGGGATCAACCCGACAGTTTTAATCCCACCCGCTTTGAAGGAGAGGACCAGCCGGAAGTTAACAATTTTAGTTACATTCCTTTTGGTCAGGGTCCTCACATCTGCACAGGAAGAAGACTTGCCATGTTCGAAATGTTGAGGATTTTTTCCGTGTTAACTCCTGAGTACAAATTTATTTACACAGGTGACAACCCACCCGAGGTTGATCCCGGGATAATCATGAAAGCCAAAAACGGACTCAGGTTCAAAGTGGAAAAGAGAATAAAATGACACCCAAAGACAAAGTTAAAGAGGTAATCTCCCTTTCATTTCCTGAAAAACTTAAAAACGGATTTGATGTCAGGTTTTGGGACGGGGAAATATGGAAACCGGCGGGAGTTGAAAAGGCGGGGTTTACTCTTGTGCTCAATTCACCGGGAGCATTAAAAAATATAATTCTTCCACCAACCGAGTTAAATGTTACCGAAGCCTACTTTTTTGATGAATTTGATCTTGAAGGTGACCTCTTTAATGTGTTTGAATCTGCTTATGAAATTGCCGGGACAAAAAGAACATCAGGTAAAAATCTTCAACTTTTGGGAAAAATGGCAGCACTTCCTTCTTCTCCAAAAAAGAAGGATAAAAACTTTACAAAAAAGTTGTCGGGACAAATGCACTCTCTTGAAAGGGACAGTGAAGCCGTCTCATATCACTATGATATGTCAAATGAACTCTACAGTCTTTGGCTTGATCCTCAAATGGTTTATTCATGCGCCAGGTTTGCCACTGAAGACACTTCCCTTGAAGATGCACAAAAAGACAAACTTGACTATATCTGCAAGAAACTTGACCTTAAACCGGGTGAAACACTCCTCGATTGTGGCTGTGGTTGGGGTGCACTCGTAATTTATGCCGCTCAAAACTATGGAGTAACCGCACTTGGTGTTACCCTGAGTAAAAATCAGGCTGACCGGGCGAACAAAAGAATTACAGAATTGGGTATCAGGGATAAGTGCCGTGTGGAATTAAAAGATGTTCGGTCAATTAAAGACACAAAATTTGATAAAATCTCCTCGGTTGAGATGCTACACCATATCGGATATAATTCGCTTCCTGAATATTTCCAAACAATTAAGGAATTGTTGAAACCCGGTGGACTTTCATTTCAGCTCGGGGTAACAAATAATGCAGCAAAGGGGGAGTATAAAGGTCCCGTTTTTGCTCCCAAATATTTTATGCCCGATTATGAACTTTCCCCAATTGGTGAATACCTTAAAATAGCAGAAAAAGCCGGATTTGAAGTTTATGATGTGGAAGATTTCAGGCAACACTATGAGTTAACAGCCCGCCACTGGTTAAACAATATTGAGAAAAATCGTCAGGCTATTGTTCAAATATCGGGTGAAGTGATGTATCGTGTTTACCGCCTCAGTATGGCACTAATGGCTTACGGATTCCATTCAAATCTTATTAATCTCTACCATTTTGTTTTAAGAAACACTGAAGGAAAAGGAAATTATCCACCGTTGAAAAGGTGGTATTAAACCCTCAAATCTGTTAAATAATTTCCTCATAATTGGCAAATTGAATTGTCGTAAAATCGTATTATTGTACTTCAAATTATTGGATTATTGCATTATTGGATTACTGCATTAACAGGATTACTGCATTAACTGGAATAAAACATGGACAACAATTTACTTTTTAAAGCTGAAGCTTTTGTAAGAAATTTATTAACAAATCAACTTGATCCCATCTACAGGTATCACGATCTCGCACATACTTTAAGCGTAACTGCAAATTGCAGAATGCTTTGTGAAAATTGTGGAGTTATTGGTGAGGACGCAGAAAATGCGATACTCGCAACACTTTTCCATGACACGGGATATACCAAAACCATTTTGGGTCATGAAGAGGAGAGTTGTAAAATTGCTTCTGAGTTTTTTACAAATGAAGGTATCGATGCCGATCGGGTCAGACGGATTCTTGCTTTAATTCTTGTTACAAAAAAAGGGGCAACCCCGGCAAATCAACTCGAAGCCATCGTGGCTGATGCCGATCTTCTTCAGTTGGGGCAAAAGGGATTTAAAACAAGGTCCAATCTCCTCAGAGAGGAGCTGGAACTGGTTCACAATAAAAAGATCTCTGACACCGAGTGGGTTAAAGGGAATATCGAATTTCTTACAAATCACAATTTTTACACCCAGTATGCCAGAGAAAAATTTGGTCCAAGAAAAGCCCAAAATTTGCAAAAACAGATCCAAAAGCTGAAAGAATTAAATGAATCCACAGTTATCGAAAAGCTTACAGAAGCTGCCGAAATTGTACAGAATATGCCCGAGCAAAAAGGGATTGCCGGGGTAGCAGATAAAATCCTTTCAAGTTTTGGACAAAATGAACGGGAAACCGCAAAAAAACAACTCAAGCTTGATGGTAAAAGTACCAACCGCGGTGTTGAAACACTCTTCAGAAATCTCACAAGAGTTCATATCGATCTGAGTGCCAATGCTGACAGAAAAGCGAATATGATGATCTCTGTTAATTCAATTCTTATCTCCATTTTAATCAGCACATTGGTTGGAAGACTTGCAGCATTCCCTCATCTCACTGCACCAACAATAATTATTCTCTCGGTTTGTATGATCTCGTTGGGGTTTGCGATTATGAGCAGTCGTCCAAATATCTCAAAAGGAGTTGTTTCAAGAGAAGATATCGAAAATAAAAGGGGGAACCTCCTCTTTTTTGGGAATTTTTACAACATGAGCCTCGACGACTACACATTTGGAATGGAAAGGCTGATGATGGATGCCGAGTATCTCTATGGAAGTATGATCAGGGATGTCTATTATCTCGGGGTAGTTCTTGAGAGAAAATATATGTTCCTTCGTTATTCTTATGATGTTTTTGGGATTGGACTTTTGATATCAGTCCTCTCCTTCATTGCTGCTGTTATTTTAGCTTAAAAAACCGGTTACATGAAAACAATATACCTTGTTCGTCACGCAAAATCAGATTGGGATGATCCATCCATCCGGGATTTTGACAGGCCTCTCAATAAGAGAGGAAAAAATAATGCTCCCGCTATGGGGAAACTCCTCAAACAACAGGGAATTATCCCCGAACTAGTTATCACCAGCACTGCCATGAGAGCAAAAACCACGGCTGAACTCGTAACAGCGGAGATTGGGATTAAACCTGACAAAATGGTTTATGAGAAAGAACTTTACCTGGCATCCGCTCAGGAGATTTTTCTGCTCATCAAAGAAACTCCTCCTGAATACAACAGTGTAATGATAGTGGCTCACAATCCCGGAATTACCGAACTTCTTAACAGATTGACGGGTGGGAACAACTTCGTTGCCAATATCCCCACATGTGGAGTTGCGGAACTTCAATTTGAGGGTGAGTGGAATAAACTCGCCAGCGGGAAATGTTTACTTGAAAAATTTCTGGTTCCAAAAGAAGTGCTTTGATGTCAAGATTCACTTTTTTTAATCGGGAACTCAGTTGGCTTTCATTTAATTACCGGGTTTTGCAGGAGGCGAAAGACCTTTCCGTTCCACTTTATGACCGAATAAAATTTCTTGCAATCTTCTCCTCGAATCTTGATGAATTTTTCCGTGTTCGTGTTGGATCACTTCGAGCAGCTATACGGAAAGACCCGGGGAAAAAGAAACAAGGGATGGAGACATCTGAACTTCTCCTAAAAATTAAAAGGAGAGTAAACAGATATCAGGAAGAATTTGGTGAAATTTACCGAAAACAGATAATCCCTTCTTTAAACCGTAACAACATTTTTATACTTGACGAGAATAACCTCTCCCCTGCTCAAATTGACTACATTCTCACGGAGCTAAGCGGTGAGATTTTGCCTGAGATTACCCCAAGCATATTTGAGCCGGGTAAAATTAATCTTTTTCTTAAAAACAAGGCTCTCTACCACTTTGTGGAGCTTGTCTCAAGGGATGAAAAACAAACCCTTTCCTATTCCATATTTGAAATTCCTGTTGAAAAATTTGGCAGATTCATCAATATTTCAGTTGTGGAAGGGAGGCATTGTTACATTTTCCTCGATGATTTGATCAGGGTTTTACTCCCTCTTGTGTTTGAAGGATTTGTAATTCGAGGAGTTTATTCGGTTAAGTTGACTCGGGATGCCGAGCTTGATATCGGTGATGAGTTCTCGGGCAGTTTGCTTGAAAAGATCAAAAAAGGATTAAAAAAGAGGAAAAACGGTTTAACTTCAAGATTCCTTTTTGATAAAAGATTGTCAAAAAACTCGTTAAAAATTCTGAAAAAAGGAATTGGTCTTGCAAAAGAGGATATGATCCCCGGTGGAAGATATCACAATTTCAGTGATTTTTTTGGATTTCCCAATCCCCTTGCTCCCCTTCTTGAATTACCTGCAATGTCACAGATTAAATCGGGCATAACCGACTACTTTAAAGTGATGAAATCGGAAAACAGGCTTTTTTATTACCCGTATCATGACTATTCGGTAGTGACAGATTTCCTTAATCAGGCGGCAGGTGACCCCGATGTCAGGTGTATTAAAATCACTTTCTATCGGGTGGCATCCAATTCGAAGATTGTTGAAGCACTTTGTAGTGCCTCAAAAAACGGGAAGGAAGTAACTGTTTTTGTTGAATTAAAAGCCCGGTTTGATGAAGAATCAAATATCGATGTGTCGGGTGAACTCAAAGAGGCCGGGGTTGTGGTTCACTACAGCATCCCCGGAATAAAAGTGCACTCAAAAATTTGTCTCGTTGAGCGAGTGGTTGATGGCCGGGTCGAACATTACGGTTATTTGGCTACCGGAAATTTTAACGAAAAAACAGCAAAAATCTACACCGATTTTGGATATTTTACCTCCGATCCTGCTATCACATCCGACATGGTGAAGGTTTTTAATTACCTCTTAAATTTTGTACCAATTAAAAAATTAAATAAACTGATCGTCCCTTCGGTTAACTTCCTCGAATGGTTTTACGGCAACATCGACCGTGAAATAAAAGCTGCCAATGAGGGCAAAAAAGGGATTATAATCATCAAGGTCAACAATCTTGAAGAAAAAAGTGTAATCGAAAAGCTTTATCAGGCATCAAATGCGGGAGTAAAGATCTACCTGATTGTACGGGCGATTTGTTGTCTTATCCCCGGAGTAAAAGATCAAAGTGAAAACATTAAAGTTTTTAGTATTGTTGGGAAATTCCTCGAACATCCGAGGGTGTTTTATTTCCATAATGGTGGTGATGCGGGAATCTGGCTTGGTTCCGCTGATTTAATGGGTAGAAACATCTACCGAAGAATAGAAGTGGTTTTCCCTGTTGAAGATTCAACTTCCCGCACCACAATTATGCAAATCCTAAAATCCCAGTTGAAGGACAATCTTAAATCCCGTGTCATCAACAAATCCCAAAACAACCCCTACCGAAAATCAAAATGCACCAAACCCCACAACTCACAGGAGGAGATATACCGCTTCTTTTTCGTTTAATTCGCCATTCTACCGTATTTTAACATCAACAAAATTAATTTTTTCCCCGACATCTATTTTTCCCGGAGGAATCGTGAAAATAATAAAAAATATGACATTGGCACTGGTTTTTGTGGTCATGATGAGTGGTTATGCATTTACCCAAAAGATCACCGATATAATTCACCCGGTGAGGCTTGTTGCAGGTCAAACGGCTGATTTTAAGATATCTGATCTCTATTATGCCTCAGACTATAAAATTAAATTTTTACCCAACAAAAATCTCGATGTTTCATTTGGCTTTCGTGACAGTTTGCTTAGACTTACCTCAAAAGATGATTTTGAAGGTATTACACTTCTCGCTTTTGAGTATGGAAAAACAACCTATCAGATTCCGGTGGTTGTCGGGAAAGTACGATATCACACCTTTACCTTCAAACCACTTAAACCGTATAAATATCTAACTGTAATTGGTCAGTTTAATGGCTGGAGCAGACAATACACCCCGATGACCGATAAAAATGGTGATGGAATCTACGAGATTGATGTGCCGATTGAACCGGGGAGATATGAATACAAATTTTATGGTGACGGCGAAGAGATTGTTGATTATGCAAACAAAGATTCTGTTCCAAACGGGATGGGAGCTTACAATTCCGTTATTATCATCGAAAAACCGTTCAAAAACAAAGTTTTCCTCCACAACACAGGTGTGAAAGAAACAAAATCCTACATGCTCTACCACTTCTTTTATGAAAACCAGGGTCAGGCACCCCTCATTCTGAAAGAGAATGTTACAGCTCTGCTCGACAACCAGCTTATACCTGAAAATCAGATAAAGGTGGAAAACAACAGAATCACCCTGAATCTTGAAAGATGGGGAATGAAGGGAAATAAACTTTTAAGAGTTGCCGTTACACAAAACGGACAAAAATCGAACTGGCAATATATCTTCATCCAGGATGGAAAACCCGCCGGCAGTGGCAAGTTTAACTGGTACGATGGAATAATCTACTCGATTATGATCGACAGATTTAAGGATGGTGACAAGTCGATTAATAAACCTGTTGTCCAGGATTCCGTTTTCCCACCTGCCAATTATAATGGTGGCGATTTCCAGGGAATTATCGACAAGATAAATGATGGTTATTTTGATAAACTTGGTATTAACACAATCTGGATTTCACCAATTAACGACAATCCAAACACTGCCTACAGAGAATATCCTTCACCAAACCGGTGGTACACAGGTTATCATGGTTACTGGCCAATCAGCGACACAAAAGTTGAAGAGCAGTTTGGCACCATGAAAAAAATGAAAGAACTTGTTAATACTGCCCACAAAAAAGGGATTAAAATTCTCCTCGATTTTGTATCACACCATGTGCATCAGGAACACCCCTGGTGGAAAAAACATCCCGAATGGTTTGGTACTCTGGACCTCCCTGATGGCAGAAAAAACCTCAGATTATGGGACGAATACCGCCTTACAACCTGGTTTGAACCATATATTCCTTCTTTCGATTTTACAAAGTCGAAAGCCGCTCTTAAAGCAATGACTGAAAATGCAATCTGGTGGCTTGAGCAAACAGGTGCAGACGGATTTAGACACGATGCAGTAAAACATGTGCCTAATGAATTCTGGCGTGTACTTACTGCAAAGATCAAAAAACATTTCACCGGAAAACGCGATATTGAAGTGTATCAGATCGGCGAGACCTTTGGTGATTATGCAATGATCAGTTCTTATGTCAACAATGGACAGTTAAACGCACAGTTTAATTTTAATCTTTTTGATGTGGCGATTGTTGCGTTTATTGATAAAAATGCCTCCCTTGAACTGATTGCAACAGAAATGGAAAAAACTGCTGAAGTTTATGGTCCACTTCATGTTATGGGCAATATCATGGACAGTCACGATAAAATCCGTTATATGGCTTATGCTGATGGTGACCTTGCAATAAACGATGGCAATGCCGCTGAAATCGGTTGGAGTAATCCTCCAACTGTTGACAAACTTACAAGTTTTGACAAACTGAAACTTTATTACGCGTATATGCTTACGATTCCCGGACTCCCCGTTATTTATTACGGTTCCGAATTTGGAATGACAGGTGCTTCAGACCCTGACAACAGAAGGATGATGTATTTTGGAGAAAAATTAACCCGTCACGAACAAAAAACTCTTGATGAAGTTACAAAACTGATCAATCTCCGTAAAAAACATTCAGCTCTGAGATATGGTGATGTACTTACAGTGCTCGCAAGTCACAATCAACTTGGATATATCAGGTCGGATGCAAATGAAAGAATTCTTGTGTTGCTCAATAAATCGGAAAAAGAGGAAGTGGTAACCGTAAATATCCCTGAATATTACGAAGTGGGATATGCTGAAAACCCTCTGACCAAAGAGAGAATAATATTGGAGAAAAACCAGATAAAAGTGAAAATCGCTCCTTCGGGATACGAAATTTTTATACTGGACAAATAGGATGTCGTTTAAAGTATTTCCGGGTAATTCTTATCAGCTGGGGGCTCATGTAGCCCCCGACGGTTCTGGTGTAAATTTTTGTGTTTATTCCAGAAATGCCACCGCCGTTGAACTCCTTTTGTTTAAGGGCAGCGAAGACCCGCAGCCTTCCCAGGTTATAAGGCTTGATATACTTAATCACAGAACCTATTTTTATTGGCATGCATTTGTTGAGGGAGTGAAACCGGGGCAGATTTATGCCTACAGGGTTTACGGACCATATAAACCGAATGAAGGGTTGAAGTATGACCCCGAGAAGGTGCTAATCGATCCTTATTCTCTTTTGATTAGTGATTCTGTTTACAACCGTGAAGCTGCGCGGAAACCGGGCAGTAATGTCGATTGCTCTATGCGGAGTATCGTTGTTGATCCAACTGATTATGATTGGGAAGGCGATAAACCGTTGAACATTGATGGTGTGAGAACCTACATCTACGAACTTCATGTTAAGGGGTTCACGGCGAACAGAAATTCCGGTGTTGATGAATTTTACAGAGGCACTTATCGTGGGTTGATTGAAAAGATTCCCTATCTGTTGGATCTCGGAATCACCGCTGTTGAACTCCTGCCCGTTCAACAATTTGATCCACACGATGTTAAACGACCCTTGGTGAACTACTGGGGTTACAACCCCATTGCATTTTTTGCTCCCCACAGGGCATACAGTTCTGATCAGTCGCTACTTGGGCCTGTGAATGAGTTCCGTGACATGGTAAAAGCTTTGCACAAGGCAGGAATTGAGGTAATTCTTGATGTTGTGTTTAACCATACTGCTGAAGGGAATGAAACAGGACCTTTCCTGTCATTCCGCGGGTTTGAAAATGCTGAATATTACATTCTTGATGAACATAATCCTTATGGGTATGCAAACTACACGGGCTGTGGAAACACATTAAATGCCAATAATTCAGTGGTTAAAAGGATGATAATTGATTCCCTGCGCTACTGGGTGTCGGAAATGCATGTGGATGGATTCAGATTTGATTTGGCTTCAGTTCTTGCCCGTGATCACGACGGCAAACCTTTGCAGAACCCCCCTGTTTTGTGGCAAATAGAGTCGGAACCCGTGCTTGCAGGAACAAAACTGATAGCTGAGGCGTGGGATGCCGGAGGATTATATCAGGTTGGTTCGTTTATAGGTTACAAATGGGCAGAGTGGAACGGAAAATTTAGAGATGATGTAAGAAAATTCATTAGGGGAGAGGATAAAATTGTTGCAACCATCGCGTCACGACTTTCTGCAAGTCCCGATGTTTATACCGATCCGCTAAGAAATCCCTCAAGAGGAATAAATTTTGTTACCTGTCACGATGGATTTACTTTAAATGATCTTGTCTCTTATAATGTTAAACATAACGAGTCGAACAGAGAGGGAAACAGAGATGGAGCCAACGACAATTATTCCTGGAATTGCGGGGTTGAAGGCCCAACTTCCGATCCTTTTATTGAGAAAACAAGAGTTAAGCTTATCAAAAATCTCCTTGTATCTCTTTTTATAGCACAGGGAACCCCACTTCTATTGATGGGTGATGAAGTTAGAAAAACGCAGTCGGGTAACAACAATGCCTACTGTCATGACAGTGAAATGAACTGGTTCGACTGGTCATTGGTAAAAGCCAACCATGACATCCATCTTTTTACAAAAAAGATGATTCAATTTACAAAAACCAACCCCATTTTCACTCTACCCACCCCGTGGATTTTGGGTGGCAACTTTGGAACTTCCATTATAGATTTCCACGGGATTCAACCGTTTCACGCAGATTTTAGTGACAAATCGCGCTCAGTCTCATTTACATTAAAAGATTTTTGGTGCAACAAATATTATCATTTTATAATGAACAGTTTGTGGGATCCACTCGATTTTAAGTTACCACACTACAATAATGCAACACAATGGGAGCGGCTAATAGATACTTCATTAGAGTCACCGGAAGATTTTTATGAGCCTGGTTCAGGGATATTAGTTAAAGATGAGAAGTATCGTGTGGAATCAAGAACATTTGTAATGTTATTGGCGCAAATGAAATAAAAGCTGTTTTAAAATAGAAAAACCACAAAGTTCATAAACAATTGAGTTCATGATCTTTGTGGTCTAAAAGAAATTTAATTAAAATACCAAGGCGCTGAAGCTGATATTTACTCCGAGTTGAGCAGTCAAAATATCAGTTTTTGATCTTCTGGTGTTATAGGTTACGGTACCTCTTTGAGTATCAATAATAACATCACCTTCCGACAGATATTCAGCCTGTGTGCCAAACAAATATCTTGCTTTTAAATCGATCATCACATTTGTGCCCATCTGGTTATAGACAGAAAACATAATTCCCGCTCCGGCTCCATAACTGAAAGCCCAGTCACTAAAATTTTCATCAGTGATTTTTTCTTTTCCTGAGAATCTTTCAGTAAGTGTTGTTTGGGTATAGATGTAGGAACCACCTGCGAGAAGGTCGAGATAAGGTTTAAATAACGGACTCGGTGGTGAAATTCTGATCATTGCATGACCCATAACGATGTTGTTTGTACGATTCACATCAACAGTAAGGTCAGGAATCGTATAGCTTAGAGGAGCTCTTCTTGTTTCATCGCCGTAATTGATGAATGCGAGATCAAATCCCCACTCAACCGGTACCATGGGTGCGGTTGGGAAGAGAATCTCTCCGCCAATTCCAAGTCCTGTGCGTGTAACATGTTCTTTGAATTCGCCCTGGGGGAATCCAAGTGTAAAATTAATTCCGAAATTCTGAGCAAACGCAGCAGATGAGGAAATGATCATAGTTATAATGAATAATAGAGATGATTTATTAAGCATTGTATTCCTTCTATGTTTTATTAAAAATACATTAACGAATATACAATTCACAACTATATTTATTGCTAAATTGTGGTTGATTTTTTGAGAGAAAAAGTGATTTACACATGGGAAAGTTAGTAATTGAGTCGCTTTTGCGATTGCTTGTTGTATTGGTGGCTGTTTTTTTAATTAGAACGGTTCTACCCGATGATAAATTTTGGTTAATTCTTACGATTGCTGCAATCCTCGCCGGGGTTGTTCTGCCGGCTTACACGGGTTACAAAAAATTTTACGCCCAAAACCGTGAAATAATCGAAAATTCCATTTGCTCGAAATGTCGTCATTTTGATGAGTCCGCAGTGTTATGTACCAAATATGAATCACATCCAAAGCCGGGATATATTCCCTGTGGTGGAAAGGAATTTGAAACTTCATAATTGATTAGATGGTTTTAATTATATTAGAGTATTATTTTCACTAATTATAATTTTATAATGAGCCCATTTATGAAAAGATCCCTCCTTGCTGTTTTTGGTGTGGCAATGGTTTTTGCCATTGTATTCATGGTTACACCGGTTCAATCGCAGACATTGATAAAAAACGCATTTCCAAACATCACCATCCCAAGCCCTGTTGATTTGCAGTCTCCGTTTGATGAGACAAATCGGATATTTGTTGTGTCTCAGCCGGGGAAGATTTATGTTTTTCCAAACAATAGCTCTGCATCAAATCCAAAAGTTTTTCTTGACATAACCGACCGGGTTCTTTCAGGAGGTGAGCAGGGATTGTTGGGATTGGCTTTTCACCCCAACTTCATAAAAAACGGCTACTTTTATGTGAATTACACAGCAAATAACCCCAGAAGAACGATCATATCCCGTTTCCAGGTGTCCAATACTAATGGCGATTCGGCAGTTAAGGCGAGCGAATTTATCCTGATGACTTACAATCAACCATTTTCAAACCACAATGGTGGACAGGTGAGTTTTGGTCCCGACGGTTATCTCTATATCGCTGCCGGTGATGGTGGTTCCGGTGGTGATCCACAAGGAAATGGACAAAATAAAGCAGCACTTCTTGGCAAAATCCTGAGAATAGATGTAAATGGAACATCGGGGAACAAAAACTATTTAATTCCACCGGATAATCCATTTGCCGGCAACACTCAGGGATGGGCTGAGGAAGTTTACGCTTATGGAATGAGAAATCCATGGAGATTCAGTTTTGATCTTGCAACAAATAAACTTTGGGTTGCTGACGTGGGTCAAAATATGTGGGAAGAGATTAATATTGTTGAAAAAGGGGGAAACTACGGCTGGAAGATAATGGAGTCTTTCCATTGTTACAGTCCCTCAACAGGTTGCGACACAACAGGACTTAAACTTCCAATTTGGGAGTATGCCCACAATTCCGCCGGAGGATATTCAATCACGGGTGGATTTGTGTATCGTGGGAATAAAAATCCCAAACTTTACGGGAAATATATTTATGCCGATTATGTTTCAAAAAGAATTTGGACATTAAAATATACGCCCGGTCAGCCGGTTCAAAATGAGGTTTTGATTAACACCACGGGTTTTTCAATCGTTTCGTTTGGTGAAGACAATTTTAAGAACCTCTATATCCTTGACTATACGGGAAAAATCTGGACATTTGAACCGGAAGTTGATGCAATTGATGTAATTCCACAATTCACGGGTGGCAATTTTGCAGCTCTTAAACAGAATTATCCAAATCCCTTTAATCCTTCAACTTCAATCACTTTTGCTCTCGCAAAAGAGAGTAACATCAAGATTGAGGTATATGACATTTTTGGTTCTTTGGTTGAAGAGATTAAAAAAGGTGCATACAATGCGGGCGAGTTTGTATTTGGATGGGAGCCAAAGGGACTCTCCTCGGGAACATATCTTGTTCGTATGACCGCCACCGCAGTTGATGGCGGACAGGTTCAATCAGAAACCATAAAAGCGTTGTTTATGAAGTAAATAGAACGCGGATGAAACGGATGAGGCGGATTAACGCGGATTTTGGCCGTAAGAGTGAGGAGTGGTAATCGTCCCGATTGCCTTCTGCAAAACGATTAACCGTAAGAGAATATAATCCGTTTCCTCCGCGAAACTCTGTCTAATCAGCGTGTATCCGCGTGCTAAAAAGCTTCTATTTACCGATATGCCTCACTTCAGCAGATTCGCAAAGGCATCATCAAGTTCGGGGAAGTGATAAAGAAACCCCGATTTTTCGGTATAGGCAGGGATAACCTTCTGACTGTCGAGGATTGTTGAAGCCATCTCACCAAACATGATCCTTAAAACAAAGCCCGGAACTCGCATAAGCGATGGTTTTTTTAATGCTTTGCCAAGCAGAAAAACAAACACATCCATCGTAACAGGAGTGGGAGCAACACCATTAAACACTCCGGGTTGTGGGTTGTCTATCAAATGTAAATAAAGTCTAACAATATCATCGATGTGTATCCATGACATCCACTGAGTGCCGGCTCCCAATGTTCCACCAACCATATATTTAAATGGAGGAATCATCTTTTTAAGTGCTCCACCGTCGGGAGATAGTACCACCCCGGTTCTCACAATTGACACCGGAACGCCATGTCCTTCGGCTTGTAAGGCGGTTTTTTCCCATGCATCACACACATCAGCGAGGAAACCTTCTCCTTTTACGCCTGTTTCATCAAATTCTTCATCGCCGGTGTTGCCGTAAAATCCGGTTGCCGATGATGAGATCAACACCTTTGGTTTCTCTTCGAGCAGGGAAATTGCGTGTATCAGGGCATTCGTGGTTTGCACTCTGCTGTTTAAAATAACCAATTTATACAGTTCGCTCCACCGTTCAGCCACGGAAGCTCCCGCGAGATTTACAAAAGCGGAGGCTCCCTCAAGTTTTTTAAGGATTGGCTTGGGATCTTTGTAGTCCCATTTAACAAACTCTTTAATAAAAGTCATTCCTCTTGCTTGAACGGGGTCACGGGTGATGACCACGGGGGTATCTCCGCGTTCAATTAATTTTTTACAAAGGGCTTTTCCAATCAGGCCGGTAGCACCGGTTAACACAACTCTTTTCGACATTCCACAAATTCCTTTATTTCACTTACCAATATTAACAAAAATTGAAGTGAATTAATTTCAGTATTTTTGTAATATTAAAATTTACATTCATAACAGAAACTTTAGATGCCCATAAAACACTTCACAGTGACAATTTTATTGTTGACCATTTTTTCAGGCTACTCACAAACTTTTTCACAATATACCCCCGATTCCCCCTACTTAAATGATCCCGACCGGTTAATTGCTTTCGTTGACAGTTGTGCGCGCTTTTGGTTTAAATCTTACGATGCCACTTATGGTGGATTTTATACAAATGTTGACCGTCAGGGAAATGTGATTACCTCCTGGGGCACAAATAAAAAACCTCTGACTCAAACCCGTCACGCCTATGGTTTTTCAAAAGCTTTTATGCTGACAGGAGATGAAGTGTTCCTGCAAAAATCACGGGATGCCCTCTCTTTTTTATATGCAAAGGGATGGGACAACACAAACGGTGGTTGGTATAATGATCTCAACCGACAGGGAACCCCTGTTTCAACAACCGCATCAAAAACCGCTTTTGATGCCCATTATGCACTACTTGGAATTGCTTCTCTTTATGAAGCAACAAGGGATGGACTGGCGGAATCGTGGTTTAACAAGGGATATGACATTCTTGAAAATAAATATTGGGACAAATCTTCCGCTTTTGGCTATTACGATCAGGCTTCATATAATTTTTCCTCAAAAAGTGGAAAAAGTTTTAATGCAACTGTTGATGCACTTACAACTCATCTCCTTTTAATGAGTCGTTTGACGGGGGATTTAAAGTATAAAACCAAAGCCGATTCCATAGTTCTCAACATTCTGAACCGGATTGCACCTACAATGGACAACCAGCAAATCGGATTTGCAGAGGAATATAACACCGATTGGAGCATAAACCAGTCGGAAACAATGACAATTATGGGACATGTCCTGAAAACCGCCTGGGTTTTGGGGAGGTCGTACCATCTGAATCCTCAAACTGCAAACATTCTTGCGGCTAAAAAACTCTTCGCCAATGTTTTGTTGAAGGGATATGATCATTCTTTTGGTGCACCTTACAAAGATTATAACCGACAAACGGGTCAGATGCTCCTGTGGGGGATTCAGGACTCTGCAAAAGCCTGGTGGCAGGTTGAGCAGGCAATAACCGGGGGACTGGAACTTTGGGGTTTAACGGGAGATGACGAATTTCTGAGAACTGCAGACGAAAGCCTTGGTTTCTTTATGAACTTTTTTGTTGATCACACCTGGGGTGAAGTTTATGAAAACACCATGCGCCGGGGTGGAAGAGTATGGGGAGAACACAAAGGAAACGGATTTAAGGCGGGATACCATTCGGTTGAATTGGGCTACCTGACTTATCTCTATTCGAAAATTTATGTAAAAAAAGAGCCGTTTTCTCTCTATTACAAATTTGAACCGTCACTTACCGCAAGGACTATCTCTGTAAATCCTCTATTGACAGCCAACGGGAAATTAAAAATCACAGGGGTTACATTAGACGGAATGCCGTTTCAGGATTTTAATACCTCATCTCTTGAGTTAAATCTCGCAGCCAATACAGGTGGAAAGTTTAAAGTGACATTTACACCACAAGACCTCACTTCAATCGCCGGAGAGTCAGAAGCAGTTCCTGAAGGATTTGTTTTGCATCAAAACTATCCAAATCCATTTTCAACAGGTTCACAATCAGGAAATCCTGTTACCACAATTTCATTTGAACTGGCAAAGGCAGGAGAGGCATCGGTGAAAATTTATGATGTAATGGGAAATGAAATAGCAAATCCAGTCTCGGGTTTTTATCCAGCCGGCAGGCATCAATTTAAATTTGATGGATCAAATCTAAACTCCGGTGTCTATTTTTACACTTTAAAAACGGTTTCAGGCACATCAAGCCGTAAAATGACTTTACTCAAATAGGAAAACAGTTTATGAAAAAATATGATCTGGTTGTTTTTGACATGGATGGCACACTCTTCGACTCAGCGGATACGATTTACAAAGCTGCCGTTAAAACTTTTGAAGTGTTGGGGATGAAGGATGTGGTCTTTCCGAGAGAGAAGTTCAACAACTACATAGGAGCCCATTTCCAGGATATTTTTAACGATTTTAGAATAAATGTTGGCGATATCGAACATTATATTGAGATTTATCGCGATATCTATTTCGATTATATCGATGATACCAAATTCTACCCCGGGATTCCGGAATTGCTTATGGATTTGCAAAAATCCGGGACAAAACTTTCACTCCTGACAACCAAAAATCAACTTCAAACCGAGCGGATTTCAGACTATTTTAATCTGCATAAGTTTTTTCCATTCCTCATGGGACGAAAACCGGGTATAAAAATTAAACCTGACCCTGAACCGCTGGAGATTATTATTAATCATTACGGTTCTACAAAAGAGAAAACGGTGATGATTGGGGATTCGGAGTTCGACATCGGTTGTGGCAGAAATGCCGGAGTGGATACCATAGCAGTGGGTTATGGCTATCGCTCACAAGAATTCCTCATGAACGAAAATCCAACTTATTATGCAGATACCGTTGAGGAGTTGAAAGGTCTGCTAGTAAAGTAAATTAGGGGACGCAGATACACGCAGATTAAACGGAGTTCCGCAGAGGGGGGATTTTGATCGTGAGAGACAGGAGTGGTAATCGTCCCGATTGCCGTCTGCAAAACGAAAAACCGTGAGAGGGATAGTTCCACGGATGCCACGGATTGAGCGCGGATTTTCACGGATGGATTATTACTCGGAATCCTCCCCTCTCATTTTAGGAGAGGGGTCGGGGGTGAGGTCCCTAAATCGTCAACAAAAGCGCAACATTCTCAATATGATAAGTATTTGGGAACATATCAACGGCTCTCATTTTTACAAGTTTATAACCTTCTGCTAACAATTCCTTTACATCCCTTGCCTGCGTTGCCGGGTTACAACTGATATAAACTATTTTAGGTGGTTTGATTGTGATAATATCACTCAGAGTAACAGGGTGCATACCACTTCGGGGGGGATCAAGCACAATTACATCAGGTTTTGGGATGTTGTTTGCTGCAATGACCGGGAGAAAACTTTTGTAAAGATCCGCCATATAAAAATGGAGGTGACTTGCATCATTCAGTTCTTTATTTATTTCAGCATCCATGATGGCATCGGGAACAGCCTCAAATCCATACAGGTCTTTACAATGTTTTGAAAGCCAGGTTGTAATTGTTCCGGCACCACAATAAAGATCATAAACAACTTCATCTCCCTTTAACCCGGCATATTCAAGCGCAGCAGCATACAGTTTTTCCGCTTGGAGGGTGTTTGTCTGAAAAAATGAATTGGCGCTGATTCCAAATTTATAGTCACCAATTTTATCATAAATCTTCCCTTCACCAAAAAGAAGAACTTCAAATTCACCTTTGGCAACCTGTGCCTTGGATGTATTGATGTTGTTTACAATAGTGGTGATTTGGGGAAATTTCTCCCTTAAAACCGAAGCATAGTTAAAAACAATCGCCTGCTCTTCCCGTGCGGTAACGAGGTTCACCATTAAATCCGAAGTGTGTTCCGACTGTCGGATCACAAGATTTTTGAGATATCCTGTGTGGGTTTTGGTTGAGTAGGCTTCAAGTCCCTTCTCAATAAAATATTCACGGGTAAAGGCAACAATTTCTTCCGATATTGGTGACTGAAGTTTACATTCCTCCAGGTCGAGTATCTTGTCAAAAACTCTGGGGACATGCAGACCAAGAAAGAGACCAACATTTGTTACATCCGGTTGCCCTGCTTCGTGGTTCATCAACCATCTTCTGTTGGCAAAAGAAAATTCCATTTTATTACGATAGTAGAATTGTTTGTCGGCGCCGGTAATGGGCTCCTGAAGATATTCTGTTATTCCACCAATAGTTTTAAAAACCTGGGCAACTTGCTGTTGTTTGTGATTTAACTGTTCTGAATAAAGGAGATCTTGCTGTTTACATCCACCACATACTCCAAAATGGACACATTCCGGTTCAACTCGCTTTGGAGATTTTTCAAGGATTTCAACCAACAAAGCCTCTGCAAAATTACTTTTTGATTTAACTATCTTTGCCAGAACCCGTTCGCCGGGATAAGCTCCCTGAACAAAAATCACATATCCGCGTTCATTGACAGGGGGTAAATTATGATTATTGGAGGAGGTGACTTCGCTGTTGTCAGAGGGAGCTTCGACCGTGGTCGTTTCTTCATTTGCCGGAGTTTCATCTTTCCAAAACGCGACCCCTTTCCCTTCAAATGCATAACTTTCGACCAATAATTCTACAATACTGTTTTTTGATGGTTTCATATTTTCTGTAATATCAATGTTTTAAAATTCAAAAATTTTAGTGCGCCACTTTTCACCATTGTAACTATTTCATGTTTTTCCTGTACAAAATCTTTCCTGAATTGCACTCTTTTTTCGGCGGACATCGTTTTAAGGTTTGTCTCAAGAATTTTGTAGGATTTGATATAAAATTCGTCGAGATCGTTGGGGAACTCGGCACTTTCGATCAGATTAAACCCTCTGGTTGTGTAAAACGGTTCAAATTCATCGTTGTAGTGGGGGTCCTGACCCGATTTTATCCAGATATCATTCAAAAAAATGGGAGCAGGTTTTTTGATACAGATAATTTCAGAGGTGATCAAAACACCTTCCGGTTTCAGAACTCTTTTTATCTCTTTTATCAGTTTTGTTTTTATCGGCTTCGTGAGTGTGGTTTGACAAAACACAAAGTCAAATTCACCCGATTTATGGTCCAAAGACTCATAATCCACCACCAGAGCAGGGAATTGTTGATTTTTTGAAGTGTTGGCTTTATACTCAAAAACTTCAGTAGTGTCATCTGATGCCGAATGTATGGAAGAGAAGCCCTCATTCTGAACAAAAGGGATCAGTTGTGGGAATCCATTGCCAAGCAGAAGGAGTGATTTACCTTCATGTGGCATCTTTTTTAGAAAAAAGTTGATTGGTGAGGCACCCCCCGGAAGGAAGGGCGTTTTATTTTCCGGCAATTTTAATCCATCTTTTAATATTTTTCAACTGGCAAATTTAAAGATTATTTATTTGTTTCCACTATCCAGGAAGTTTTAATGCGCTTTCTCTTTCTATTCCTTGTCTTTTCTTCACTGATTGTTGCCCAGGAGCGTGATTCTGTCAAAAGAGATTTATCCAAAGACAGCACAGCTGTTCTCAAAGATACTCTCGGCAGGATGGCAAATCCTAAAGATAGTGTTGTGGTTGATACTCTTGCTCCGGTATATCAAGTGCCAATGCAGGGGGCTGCATTCATTTTTAGTGAAAAAGATCTGCTTTTGATGAATTATCGGGATGTTGGAACACTTCTTAACCATTTCCCTGCTGCTTTTCACAGGAATATGGGGTTTTTAGGTCTGCCTTCCGAAGTTTCGTTTTATGGTGAGGGGCTCGGAAGAGTTACATTTCTTGAAGATGGAATAAATGTCAATAACAGAATCACAAATACCCTCTATTTTGACAATTTGATGGAGGGATATATCCGTGAAATTGCACTTTTACCTTCATATATGGGCTTTTTATACGGCACTCAGCCGAATCAAATTACAGTATCCGTTACGGGGCGAGACTTCATTTCAGGTGCTCCCTATTCAAGGGTGAAATATTTTGAAGGTCCCGTTGGTGAAGGTTTTATTGATGTGCAGTTTAATCAAAACATTGGGAACAGACTTATTCTTTTCACTGAGATTTCGAACAACAAAGTGGATGATGGATTCAGAAACAGTAATCTTTCGATGTGGAAAGGGAAGATTAACTTAAAATATCTCCTGACCAATCATATAAATCTCTCCGCAGGATATAACTATATAAAACAGGATCTGGGGTTAAATGGGGGAGTTAATTACGATTCTTCATTAACAATCGCTGCACTCTCGGGAAGACCAATAGACGACATTCTCTACGATGACCGCGCAGCACCTGTTAATTTTTTAAATCGTTACCAAAAAAACAGCCAAAACAGGCTCCATTTAAAAGCTTTTGGGAATATCACGGGCAAAGGTTACTTTGAAGCGGTGCTTTATCACCAGACAAATCTTAACGAATTTAGGGAAAATGAAGATTCGGTTGCAACAAGTCCTTATCGATCGCTTGTTGATCGCAATTATTCAGTAACTGGTGGTTCGTTCCGCACAACATTTGATACAAAATATTTTGCAGCAGATGTTCATGCAAATTATGATGCTGTTACTCAAGAGTCTTTTTGGTTTGATGGCACTAATGGAATATTTGTCCCTTCAGGTTTGGCACGAAAAAATTCCTTTTCAGCGGGGGGAATTCTTACAGGAAAAGCCGGGGGTTTTGCCCTCTCAGGTTTTGGCAAACTCTTTATTTATGATGGTGAAATTTATACAGGATTTGGTGGAGAGGCAAAAGCGGAATTTGCAGAATTTTTCCAATTTAGAGGAGGAGTTTCTTATCTTGAAAGTTACGAAAAGGATTACAACTTCGTAAACGCCAACACTTTTGTAACAAGGCTTGAAAGTGAAATTAGTTATAGGAGGGACAAAGTAACGCTAAAACTTCTTGGTTGGGCTTCAAATACAGAACGGAAATCAATCGGAACTATCATGCCAACTATTGATCCTATGGTTTTCATTCCCGTTCCGGCTTCAACAATACCTGAAAATCTCTCTTATGGGGCAACCCTTTCAGCAAACTATAGTTTGGGAAGTTTTGCCGGTTTTGTTGATATCCGTTATAATCACAAAACTTTGAAGGATTGGGATAAAAAAATCCTGCCACTTCTCAACTCCAAAGTTGGAATATCGTTTAGAGACACCCTTTTTGAAGGTGCACTCGATTTGATGACTTCCGTTTCTTACAGTTATAGAACTTCATCTGTTGCAACAAACTACAATTTTTTTGTGGATAGAGTGTTTTATACTCCAACATTGGAAGATGTACCTGCTTCCGGGCAGATCGATTTTTTTGTTGCCGGAACGATTCAAAAAGTGGCTACCATCTATTTTGCCTGGGAGAATCTGCTCGATGCAAAATATTATCTTTCACCCTACTACCCCGTTTTACCGAGAAATATAAGGTTCGGTATTGCCTGGGAATTTCTGAACTAAGGAACAAAGATGGATTTTCTTTTCGAAATTGACAAAGCGGTTTTTTACTTCTTTAACCACACGCTCAGTTCGATGGCGCTTGATCGACTTTTTGCGACCATTACCGATGTAAACAGTTGGTATATAACTTACATCGTTTTGATAGGAATAATGATCGCCTACGGTGGTAAACGGGGGAGAATCGCTGCCGTGATGGTAATTCTGCTTGTAACAGTTTGCGACCAGACGGGTGCCCGGCTTTTAAAAGAAATGGTGGAAAGGGTGCGTCCGTGTAATTTTCTGCCTGATGCCCTCACTCCCATCGGACCCGAAGGAACCTGGTCGTTCCCCTCAAATCATGCGTTAAATAATTTTGCCGTGGCGATGTTTTTCACCATCCTTTATCCAAAATTGAAGTGGGTGTTGTTCATCACTGCAACTTTGATCGCTATATCAAGAGTATATCTCGGGCTTCATTATCCCTCCGATATCCTTGGAGGTGCCATCATCGGCGCTGCAATTGGCTATGGATTTGCGAAACTGCAACTGTATTTGGAAGAGAAAATTCCAGGAGAACCTCAGAACCTCAGAACCCCGGAACCTCAGAGACTTGAGAAACTTGAGTACCTGAGTGACTCGAGTACTTGAGAACCATTTGGCGTTAGTGTGAGGAGGGGTAATCGTCCCGATTGCCGTCTGCAACATGAAACAATGAAAGGGGACTGCGTGCCGATGGTATCCCTTTGAGAGATATTGATATTCGTAGCAAATGTTTACCATAATTAATCTCTAACCCGCCTGGGTGGTGTGTCATATTCGTAGATATGGTGCGATCTTTACAGGACGAACCTGCCCGGGCGGGTTTTGTTGTTGGGGGATTCACATTTTGCTACGAATGTACCACACCGCCCAAGCTGGTTTCACTCAAGTTTCTCAAGTACTCTTGTCACTCAGGTACTCAAGTTCTACCTCACCTTCCACTCGTTAAAATCCAACTTTTCTCCCGTTGAGGCATCGATGATGATTTCTTCGCCGGAGCCACGGAAACCCTGACTTCCCTGTGATTCCTCAAGGGTTGAAATTATTTGCCAGACATATCTGTTGAACTTCGCATTCCAGAGGAATTTTTGTGACCACTCCTTGATTCCGGGTTTTAATCCCTCTTTTATTGCGATCTTAAATGCCTGATTTGGTGTTATATCAAATGAACAGCCATTTGGATTTGTTCCACAATCGGGGATACCGTTCACTTCCATTAATTGATCAATATTACCAAGTGAATCTGTAAACAGATCAATTTTACCCGTAACCCATTCCTTTCCGGGAATCGAAATATCATAAACCCAATAATATTTCACTGAATCAAAAAATGAAGCGGTTTCGTTGAGTGAAACATATTTCACGAAGAAATCCTCGCCTGTTTTAGCGGCAATATAGTTATCAACCTTTTCCTTGATTTTCTCAGGAACACCAATCATTTTGAGGGTTTTTGGATAGCGGTTGTCAACTATGTCACAGACGGGACAACTGCACGCCGTGAGAAATAGCGAAATTAGGATTGTGATGAGAAACACTGTGGATTTCATTTAATTTCCTGAGTTTAAAACCATTAAAGAAATAATACTTTTATTTACCCGGTGTGCTGAAAAAAAGTTCCGTGTAACTTCTAAAATACGGGATTTTAAGTTTTTTTTAGCCATTAAAGTTTTGTAAAGGGAGAGTTTTTGTTAAAGTTTTCGTAAATTTATAACTCAATTTCATAAAACATTGCAAAAAAACAGGAGACAGAATGAACTATTTAGTTCTGTTAAGGCACGGGCAGTCTCAATGGAACCTTGAGAACCGTTTTACGGGCTGGGTCGATGTTGACATTACCGAATTGGGTGAAAACGAAGCAACCGAAGCCGGTAAATTAATAAAAGATAAAAACCTTCACTTTGATTATTTATTTACTTCCGTTCTCAAAAGAGCAATTCGCACAGCTGATCTTGCATCCGCAAGTGCAGGGTTTGGTGAAATTCCTTTTGAGAGAGATCAGGCTTTGAACGAAAGGCATTATGGCGATCTTCAAGGACTGAACAAAGCGGAAACCGCTCTTAAATTTGGTGACGAACAAGTGCACCTTTGGAGAAGAAGTTATGACATCAACCCTCCAAATGGCGAAAGTCTAAAAGACACTGCAGCCAGAACCATCCCTTATTATGTCGAAAAGATTGAACCGATGGTTACAGCAGGAAAAAACATTTGGGTGGTTGCACATGGTAATTCGCTTCGTTCCCTTGTGATGCACCTTGATAATTTAACGAGAGAAGAAGTGCTTGAACTTAATATTCCAACGGGTGTTCCATTGGTTTATGAATTCGAAAATGGAAAAGTAGTTAACAAATATTATCTAAAATAAAGTTTAATAATCAGCATGGAGCCGTTGGTGAAAGCCATCAGCGGCTTTTTATAAGAAGGGGATTTTTTAAAAACCAAAATAAAGGATTTCTCTTATGAAAAAGTTGTTTTTATTTGTTTTTTTGGGCTTTATATCGATAAATGCTCAGTTCATAACCCCCGGAACCGGAGTGCAATGGACTCTCGACAGTCTTGTTGCCAATTCAGCAGGAGCTGTTACGGGCACTTTCCCTAATTATACCGTATCAGCCGTATGTTCGGTTTCAGTGAATGACCGGCTTATCATTCCGCAAGGATCGACAGTAACATTTTCAGCTACAGGAATTGGTTTTGTGATTCTTGGTGCTGTAGAAGTAAACGGTGTACAGGGTGACAGTGTCTATTTTAAAGGCGCCACCGAAAATCCGCAAGGTGCATATGAAGGTTTCTACTTCCGTGATACAGGCACCGACACCACTTCTGTAATAAAATATGCCGTTTTTGTTCATGGTTATTATCCGGTAAGATGCCTCAATTCAAGTCCGAGAATCTATAATTCCCGGTTCTACAAATGCAGAAGACCAATTTACATGTCCTCTTCTTCAAATCCGGTTATCAAATACAACTACATTTCAGAAGCGTATGAATATGGTATTTATGGCACAACAGGTTCGTCACCGATAATTGAATACAACGAACTTTACAACAATAACAGCCAGAATACCAGTCCAAAAAACCAGATCACATTTGGTACGCAGAATAACAATTCCCCTCGTATCAGATTCAACAAAATTCATGGAGGTTCGTATAACAGAACCGGTGGAGTCAGTATTTCAGCACTTCTCGGAGGCAGTGCCTCTGCATCGGAAATTGCATTTAATGAAATCTATAACAACAGTTATGGCATTGCACTTGCAGGAGCTGAAATAACAAGTTATGTTCATAACAACCTGATTTACAACAATAATATCAACTCTGATCCTCAAACAACAGGAAGTGGAATCAGTGTCAGTGGGAACGGCACAAACCGACCGATAATCTCCCGCAATACCATTTACGGCAACCTTTGGGGTATAACGGTTTATAACGGCTCAACAATTGCTGCCGGACCAACACCTTCATTGGGTAACCTGACCAACGCCGATACTTCGGATGACGGTTACAACAAGATTTATGGCAATTTTCAGACCGGTGTGCCCTTTGATCTTTTCAACAATTGCACAAATGATATTTATGCTCAAAACAACGACTGGGGAGTTTACGATTCCGCATCTATTGAAACACACATAACGCATAAAGTTGACGATCCTGCCCGTGGATGGGTCTATTTTACTCCATTCATTGATTCGTCAATTGTGCCCGTTGAACTTGAATCTTTCGCTGCTCAACTAATCGATGGCAATGTTCTCCTCAACTGGACCACAGCCTCTGAGTTGAATAATGCAGGATTTGTTATTGAACGAAAAAGTGAACTTGATCAGGTGTGGTCAAGAGCAGGATATGTTACAGGAAAAGGAACCACAACTTCGAAAAATGAATATTCATTTACGGACAAACCGGGTTCTGAAGGAACATATGCATATCGTCTTCGTCAGATTGACTTCGATGGTACATCGAATCTTTCGATGACTGTTTTTGTTGAATTCACCGGTGTGGTTTTGTCACATCAATTGAATCAAAATTATCCAAATCCATTTAACCCCGAAACTGTTATTAACTATACTGTTGGTGGCAATGAAACACAGAGAGTGGCTCTCCGGATTTATGATGCTCTTGGAGCAGAGGTTGCAACACTTGTTGAAGACTTCCAGGCTCCGGGAAACTATTCAGTTAAGTTTAACACAAAATCGGCAGGATCAAATCTTTCCTCCGGTGTTTATCTTTATGAATTGACCATAAATTCTACGACGATCACTAAAAAATTAATAGTTAACAAATAATTTAATCGGACGATGAAAATGGCAAATGTTAAACTTAGAAGAATAGAAGAGCGCCGGCTTAAAACGGGCCATCAGTGGATTTTCAGCAATGAAATCCAGGAAGTTGAAGGTAACCCGGAAAATGGCTCACTTGTGAATATTTATTATTCAAACGGCCAGTATCTTGGTACCGGATTTTATAACAAACATTCACTTTTTGCAATTCGTATTCTCGACAAACGACCCATTCCCGATTTAAGGACGATGTTTGTTGAAAGAATTTTCGCTGCTCTCGGGTTGAGGGAAAAAGTGTATCCCAACAGAAAATCATACAGAATGGTTTTTAGTGAAAGTGATTTCCTTCCCGGTCTCATTATTGATAAATATAATGATACCTATGTTTTGCAGGTAAACACTGTGGGCATGGAGAAAAATCTGGATATCATTGTGGATATTCTTCATCGAAATCTCGGTGCTGAGAATGTTTTCACCAGAAACTCTCCCTACTTCCGTCAGTTGGAGGGTCTGGAATTTACTGATGAAATTTTCATTGGCAACGATGATGTTCAGAAAATTGACGATGGAAAAGTTAAATACCGCGTTAATTTCCAGGATGGTCAAAAAACCGGATTTTATTTTGACCAGTGTGATAACCGGAACTTCACGGGTGAATTGGCAGAGGGGCTTACAGTTCTTGATGCCTTCTGTAACTCGGGTGGTTTTGGGCTTCATTGTGCTTATAACAACGCAGAATCTGTAGATTTTGTTGATTCATCAGTTGTTGAGATTCAACATGCCGAGGTCAATTTTAATCACAATGTTTTTGCATGTGAAGCAAATTTTATTGTTGCTGAAGTGTTTGAGTATCTGAAAAACTGTGCCGATGAAGGTAAACGATATGATATGATTATTATCGATCCACCTGCTTTTGCAAAACAGAAAAAGAACATTATTCCTGCAAAACAGGGATATCAGAAGTTGAACCGAAGTGCCCTTAGATTGATTAACAATGGTGGCTACCTGATCACTTCTTCATGCTCTTTCCATATTACCAAGGAAGAATTCCTTGATATTATTAAAGAAGCTGCTTATAAAGAAGAAAAGGTACTACAGTTGATTCGTTATTCAGGTGCATCCCTCGATCATCCGATTATCCCATCGATGCCTGAAACTTCTTACCTTAAGTTCTGTGCTTTCCGTGTTTTCGACTTGAAACAGGAAGACCCTTCGTAGGTAACAGATATCATATTCAGGGATACTGATAAAATCAGTATCCCTTTTTTTATATAGTTTTATTAACCCTTCCAATGACAAACAACTTTTCGTTTTTTCTTTTTATTCAGGCTCTAAAGCCGTAAAAAGAGTGCGTCATGGATCACAAATTGCTTCTTGGGGAGTGATATATACTTTTTTAACATCCCTTTTTTTTGTAGTTTTATTAATTATTCAGAGATAATTAATTAGACACAATTTTACACATTTAATCTTGAGGTATCCATGCGAAAACTTACCCGTTTTCTTTTCTTCGCACTCCTGACAATCGCAATGCATGCGCAGACAACGACAACTTACCGGACCGAAGTCATTGATGGTAACAATAATTTTAGCTCTACACTTGAAAAATTTAACACAACCAGAACACAGATTTCTGCCTTTGTTACATGGGATAAAGACTATATTTATATAGGTTACTCAGGAAATACACCGAATGGTTCTATTTCTGACGGCGGCAGACAGTTTCACATTTACTTTGATACCGATCCACAACTCGATCCATTACAAGGTACCGGTACAAAATTTGGAGAACAGTGGACATGGAATCCCGTTCTTCCTTTTACTGCAAATTTTCATTATGTTTTTGAAGTAAATGGCACAAATGAGTTCTTAAAAGTCTATGATGGTGCAGCCTGGGTGGGCACTGTTAAGGCTACTTCAAACTATCTCAATACGACAACAGGATTTTGGGAAGTTAAAATTCCGAAATCTGACCTTGGCAATCCTACCAGGGTAAATGTAGTCTCATATATACAAGAGAATTGGACCGAAGGTTATATCACCGGTGGGCTTCCTTCCGGATTATTTACAGATACTCAGGAAAAGCCTGCAATTACATTTGGCACAACTTTTCTGAATATCAATTTGCTCGACAAAGTTGCCCCAAACAATATTTTCCATCTGAATAATTTCGGCTGGTCATTAAAATTAAAAGCAGTAAGTGGGGCTGTATTGGATACCACTGCAATGGCAGGAATGTTTGCAAATGCAACAGATGGTTATGATATCGGGATTGATCTTCCTAAAGCTCCTCCTGCACCAAGTAACTTCATTGATGTCTATTTCCCACGCGATGCCTGGGGTTCTGCATTGGGACCAAATTACGAAAGAGATTTTAAGCTCAGAACTGATTTGTCCGCAACAACATCTACCTGGACATTTACTGTTAACTCGGATATTTCCGGAAATATTACACTCAGCGCAGCTTCGTTTGCTGATGTTCCTTCCAATTATGCCATTTCGTTGAAAGATTTAACAACAACCACGGTTACAGATCTCAGAACAGCAACTTACACTTATAATAATTCACCTGCCGAAGCGAACTCAAGAAACTTTGAGCTTACAATTGGAGTAACCCTTTCAGAGCCGGGTATTGTGGTAAGCCCAACCTCTCTCGATTTTGGTACAGTAAAAACTGATGCATCAAAGGCATTGGGAGTTCTGATCACAAACACCGGTGACAGGGTTCTTAATATCACCGACATGGCAGTTGATGGAAGCATTCATTATTCATTTGAAGGCAGCACAACTGCAACATTGAATAAAGACGATACCACCACTGTTTATGTAAGATTTCATCCAAAAACTGCCGGTACACTCACCGGAACCCTTACCGTTACAAGTAATGACCCCGATAACGGATCACTTGTTGTTAACCTGACAGGTATTGGTCAATCACTTTCGCCAAATATTTTAGTCAGAGTTGACACTCTAAATTTTGGCTCGGTGATCGCAGGTGGCAATTCTGATGAAATTATTTATGTTGGTAACAATGGTGATACTACTCTAACCGTTTCAAGTTCAGTGGTTGTAGGAACCGGATTTGCCAATCTTGGAGCTTCTAATTTCACTGTGGCAGTTGGCGATTCCAATGGATTATCAATCAGATTTAGTCCTCTCACCACGGGAGATTTTTCAGGAACCCTTACATTTGCAAGTAACGATCCTGATACTCCAACAAAAGTGGTTATACTTGTGGGTAGAGGAACGACAATGACCCAAAGTAATGCATTTGCAGCAGGATGGAACCTGATGTCGATTCCGCTTAATCCCGTTTCAAATCTTGCGGCGGATATTATTGGTGATGATATCGCTTCTTTTATTCTTTACGGTTATTCTGGTGGCAACTATCAGCCGTCATCCACTCTTAACCCGGCGATGGGTTACTGGCTTGGGATTGAAACAGGCGCCACTGTTGATCTTGATGGTACACCAATCATTACTGATCAAACAAAAGCTCTTGCCGGAGGATGGAACCTCATTGCATCTCCATTTACCGGAGGTTCACCAAAAACGAATCTAAGAATTTTGCAAGGAGAAAACACATATACCATTGAAGAAGCTGTTACAGCCGGACTTGTTCAGTCACCGGTTTACAAATATGTAACTGCAACCAAACAATACGAAGTGGTCACAAATCTCGCAGCATGGGATGGAAACTGGTTCTTCACCAATGCTTCAGATCTTAGTGTCAAATATCTTTTCGCTACTCCATCTGATGGAATTTCGCCTAAGAAAGATGAACCATTCGAAATTACCCCTTCAAACTGGTTTGTTGACATCCTTTCAGAAATGAATGGAATTAAAGATAAATATCTCGCATTTGGAACAAACGAATTGGCAACCGACGGATTTGATAACTCATTCGATTATGTTAAAGCACCGATTTCACCGGCTGCAAATGCAATCGAATCTTATTTCCTCCAATCAGGTTGGACCAATTTTGCAACCAGATTTGCTTCCAACATTCAAGCTCCGCTTCTTAATGGTGTAAATAAATCGTGGTCGTTTAAGGTTTATGCCAAAGCAGCCGGTTCATTCAAACTTAGCTGGCTTGATATCTTAAACAGGATTCCACAAGAGATCAGAAATGCCTATTCCTTTACTCTTAGAGGTCCCGGAATTTCGAGTGGTATCGATATGTTAACACAGACTGTTTACGAATTTAATGTAACTGCCGGTGGAACTTACTCATTTGTGATCAACTCAAGTCCTGTTGGGGTTGAAGATGAACTTATGAATCTTAGTTTCAAACTTGGTCAGAACTATCCAAATCCGTTTAACCCTTCAACCACAATCAATTATGCAATAAAAGAGACCGGCTTGGTTTCGTTAAAGATATATGATGTTCTTGGAAACGAAGTGGTTACACTGGTTAACGATGTTAAACAACCGGGACAATATGAAGTTAAATTTGAAGCATCAAATCTTCCTTCAGGAACTTACATCTACAAACTTGTTCAGGGTAAAAACTCTGAAATCAAAAAGTTGATGTTGCTGAAATAGGTTTGAGGACATAACGACCAATAGCCTGTCGGTTTTAACCACACAGGATGTTAACCGCAGAACCCCCGGCCCCTCTCCTAAAAGTAGAGGGGAGAATTGAGCTCTGAATTCTTAATACCAAAAAAGCCGTCTCAGAAATGGGACGGCTTTTTTATTGGAGGCTGGAAAAAAAATTTAGAGGATTACCTTCAGCGTTGAAGAAGTGCCTGTGATTATGTATTTTTCGATGAGATCAGGAATTTTTGACTTCAGAAGGAATTTCCCTTTTGGGAGGGCTATCACTGCAGGTCTGTCATACTTTGCTGCAACCTCCAGAACCACCATACCCGTTGAATCACTCACCGTAAAAGGGGCATATTTTTTCCTGTAAACACCGTCATCATAAATTTCTTCTGATGCAGTGACCACCTCAACAAGATACGACTCATGTGTGGGCAGGGTATCGAGCGTGCCGGCATCCTTCGGTGAAGAAACCAACATTAACATGATCAAACTTTTAAGCATGATTTTCCTTTTTTAACATCCAAATTTCAGAAATGAATGTTAAGTAAGTGTTAAGTTGATGTTAATAAAATATTAAATGCCAAGTCTTTGTTGTAACAACCGAATGTGTTAAAATTGGGTATCACTTTTCTGATATTTTTTAACTGTATCAATCGTTCCGAGGCAAAATGAGGCGGATGCAAAAAGTCATCCTGTTTTTATCGGTGTTATCCTTTACCATCCATTCACAGGAAGATATTGGAAAGGGGAGACTTTCAGGGCTGATCTTTGGGGATTATTATTATCACCTTCAGCGTGATCCCAATATTACGAAAATGAATAATGTTGCGCTTCCCGGTGCGGAAAATATGAATGCATTTCAAATTCGAAGGATGTATCTCACCTATGATCACGATGTTTCAGCGGAATTTTCAGGGAGAATCCGTCTCGAGGCAGAGAATGCCACCACCGTAAACAACAAATTTGCTCTGTTTCTTAAAGAAGTGAATATCAAATGGAGTGAGATTTTCGCCGGGAGTGACCTTGTCCTCGGGCTTCAACCTCCTCCAACCTACGGGGTTTCCGAGGCATACTGGGAAAACAGATTTCTGGAAAAGACACAACTTGACCTCAGGAAAATTTCACCCTCTTCAGATCTTGGGATATCATTACAAGGGAATCTTTGGGGCGATGGAATGTTAAAATACCGGTTAATGTTTGGTAATGGCAATGGTAATTCACCTGAGCTTGACAAACACAAAAGACTTTATTCCCACCTGCAATTTTCTCCTGTCAAAAACTTCACATTCACTCTCGGATTCGATTATGTCTCGCGACCAAAGTTGCTTATCAGAATCCCGGGCCCCTTTGATTATGAATATCCAAATGATGATCTAAATTTTACATTATTTGCCGGTTACAGAGAAAAGCAGAGAGTTTCTGCAGGAATCGAAGCATTTTACGGGATCCGGCAGAATGGTGAACAACAAAGGAATTTGGATGGTCACAGTTATAGTGTTGCATTATCGCTTTTTGGGACCTGGTATTTCTCCCCAAAAGTGGCAATTGCCGCCCGTTATGATTATTTTGATCCGCTCACTTCTCAGAGTGGAGACAACAGATCATTATATCTACTCTCTCTAAACTGGTATCCAGCAATTGGAGTTATATTCAGTCCAAATGTTGTAATCGAAACTTTTGAATCGCTTACCGATGGAACCTCCATTAAAACTGCCATCACCCCCCGATTAACTTTCTATTATGCGATGAACTAAAAACAGGTTGCAGAATCGGACTGCGGTGGCATTTGAACAAAATACGCCGTAATTGCGTTTTAGTTGTAGATTAATACCAATTAAAAGTAACTAAATAATGCGTAATATATTTCTGTTGTTGATTATCCTCACTGCTCTCCGGTTTGACATCTCCGCTCAAAAGATCGAGAAGATTTCGATGATTTGGGAGACCCGGTATGATATTATTGATTTTGGTGCGGAGCAAAACCGGATTCAGGCATCGCTGCGAATTCCGTTTCAGATCGATATTGCAGGTGCTTTTAATATCAATGGTTTAACTTCCACCGGGAGCAGCTTCCAATCAAGATGGGAGACACTAAAAGACCTTAAAAAGAAGGAAGAAAACCGGAAGTTTAATCTTAATTTAAGACAATTTTACCTTGAGAAAAAGATTGATGATTTCAGGGTTCAGTTTGGAGCTCTGCCGGCAATTAAAGGCTCGGTTTCATCAACCGGGCTTGGAAGTAATGGCTGGATGGACGGGCTTCGCCTTGATCAGAAAACAGGAATCGGCACTTTTGAAGTTGCTGCCGGAAGCATCAATGAGATCAATAACCCAAATTTTTTCGACAGGGTTTTTGTAGCCAACTTTTTTGAGTTTGAGTTCACCGGAACCTTTATTCCCAATTCCATAATTGAGTTTTCTTATGAAAAGCTTTTATTTGTTGATTATTTAAGAGGTGAGTATCGTTATGATCTGATTAAAGGGGATAAAAAACATCTGGAATTTGCCGTTGAGGGACTGTATAACACTCAAAAAGAGAGTATGAGTTTTGGATTCACCGTGACTACAGCTCCACTTGCCTTTTTTGATGAAGACCTCGCCAAATATATGGACCTGAAAGTGTATTTTAATCACACCGACAATAACATCGGGTTAAGAGGGATTTTAACCGATGACTTTTACAAATTTGGAAATTCAGTTACAATTGAAGCCAAAGGAACAATCACTCCTAGGAAAGCAGTTGGCTGGTTTTTTGAATCCTACATCTCCGAAATACCCAGATTTCTTGTTGGTCTGCGATTTGATATAGAATAGAAATTAAATTTCGCCCGTTCCCAAAAAAAACTTCCCATATATTCGCTCTACCCATAAAAAAAGGCCGGATCAAATAAATGACCCGACCTTAAACCAAGGGAAAATGTCGATACTTGTGTATCTGCTAAGCTATAGTAACTTCTTTGGTAAGGTAAACATCCTGAACCAGGTTAACTAATTTGATACCATCTGCCAAAGGTTTCTGGAAGGCTTTTCTTCCAAGAATAAGGCCCATACCACCGGCTCTTTTATTAATAACCGCAGTGCGAGCTGCTTCAGCAAAGTCGTTGCTTCCTGATGCGCCGCCTGAGTTAATCAAGCCCATTCTGCCCATGTAATTGTTGATTACCTGGTAACGGGTGAGATCGATCGGGTGATCGGAGCTAAGCTCGCTGTAAACCAATGGACTTGTTTTACCAAATTTAACTGCATTGTAGCCACCGTTATTTTCGGGAGCTTTTTGTTTAATAATGTCAGCTTCGATGGTAACGCCGAGGTGGTTAGCCTGACCTGTAAGATCTGCTGATACATGATAATCTTTGTCGCCTTTAACTTTGAAAGCATCATTTCTTGTGTAGCACCACAAAATTGTAGCCATTCCGAGTTCATGAGCATATTTGAATGCTGCTGATACTTCCTGAATCTGACGGGTGCTTTCTTCTGAACCGAAGTAGATGGTAGCGCCAACGGCAATAGCGCCGAGGTTGTAGGCATCTTCGATGGAAGCAAACATAACCTGATCATATTTGTTGGGGTATGTAAGCAATTCGTTGTGATTCAGTTTAAGAATAAAAGGAATTTTGTGAGCATATTTTCTTGCTACCGAACCCAAAACACCAAAAGTTGAAGCAACTGCGTTGCATCCGCCTTCAATTGCAAGTTTTACGATGTTTTCAGGATCAAAATAGATAGGGTTTGGTGCAAATGATGCACCTGCTGAATGTTCGATACCCTGATCAACAGGAAGAATCGACATGTAACCTGTACCTGCAAGTCTGCCATGATTAAAAATTGTCTGTAAACTTCTCAGAACATTGATGTTTCTGTCTGAAGGGATGAAAATTCTGTCAACAAAATCAGCACCGGGAAGGTGGAGACTCTCTTTTGGGAATTTCGCCGTATAGTTCAGAAGACTGTCCGACTCGTTTCCAAGCAATTCAACTATTTTATTTATCATTATATTTCTCCGTTTTTTGGATTTTCTAAAAACCAATTCTAAATATAATAAAAATCATACTTAGCTGTGTTGCAAAAGTTGGGGAGAGGGGGGATAGAATGGAAGATAATCGTTTGATTTGAGTGGTAAAGGTCAGATCAGTAGATCATCAAACTCAGCGTACCAATACCGGCCGATGGAAAATGACTCTAAATTGTTCACCATCGATGTCATTTATAAATTCCACATTTTTGTGTAATTGGGAGACTCTCAGAATGCCGCTTCCGGCTCCTCTGTAGTCCACTAAATCAGGTGCAAATGAAGCAATAATGTTATTCCTTGTTCTTCGAATACCCCTCTTGATCTGATCAACTGTCAGGTTATTTGGCAGCCTTCCCGGACTGATAATCTCAACACGATTTTCGAACACAAAAATCTTAATAGAATCGTTAATAAAATAATCACGGTGTATTAATGCATTTATCAGAATCTCAGATATTGCAATTTCCGGTATTTCGGGTATTCCAAGGCTGTTAAAGGATTGATTTCCTTGAAGTTTATTCAGTTTGGAAAAAATGAAATCAAATCCTTTTCTGTAAAGAGAGCCGATCGTCCCATAGATATTTTCACTGCTTCGGTATGAGGTTTCGGTAATATCATTCCCCCAAAACCAGATCGCAGTTATAAAGAATTGTGGTAACAACAGCTCGCTTTGTTTGCCGAATAATAATGCTCCCGCAACATTTAATTTACCATCTTCCCCGAGTCTGAGATTTGGGATAATCCGGTTCAGCTCAGTTTCCTTAAACTCTTCTTTATATTTTTTTTCAAAGAATTCAGTAAAAATCAGTCGATCAATATCAGAGATTTTGCTGTGTGGTATTATCCTTTCCTCTGCATACAAATTTCCCACACTTTGGAGTAGTCTCGAGATCTCCTCTTTACTTGTTACTTTTCTTTTATCAGCACCGTTTTTGATGAAAATAAGACCGTCTTTATCAAAATGGGGTTTATCGGTTCCCTCCGGCACTTCCACAACAATTACCCTTTTGTCACCGATAGTAACAGTTTCAGTTGTTATCACGATGGGGCTTTTCAAATGTTCCTGTACTGCCCTTGAGAGGAGATTATTGATTCTTTGCAGGTCTTCATAACTTAAACCTGAGATTCCTCCGGTTTTGTCCTCCACGCCAATAATTATCATGCCACCTTTGCTGTTTGCAAAAGCAACCATCTCTTGAGAAATGCTTACTGCGTTGTTCACATCTCTTTTGAATTGGACTTTTGAAGTCTCGCCACAACTGACCAGATCTAGGAGTTCTTCAGGTTTCACAATGTTTTTCTTTGAATAACAATTTTCTAAAATTCATCATCAAATTTAACATCTTTTAATGAATTTTGAATCGGTTGAATTTGGTAGGGTTTTTCTCCGGAAGATCATCCTTAAAGGGAGAAAACATAAATATTGTCAGTGAAGTGACAAATTTTAGCCGAATTTTGTCAGCACAGTGACAAATTTAATAAAAATTGACAAAGTCGATTCTAAAATGGCTTTATTTGTGACTGGCGGGCTGAGACTCTATTAATCATTCCAAAGTATTTTACTGAAAAACACTGACCAAAAGATATAATATTCACTGAGGTTTTTAGAAAAAATCCTTATTTTGCACTCTCTCATATATTAAACAATTTTGAACAAAAGTTAGAATTGAAAATGGAAAACGGCGAAAAGAAAACAGTATCGAGAAAAGTTATTGATCGCGAAGTAATTATGCGGAAATACCATGTTCACATCAAAAATTTCAGAAATCTAAAAGATGTGAAGGTGACGCTTAGTCCACTAACAATTCTTACGGGTGAAAACGGCTCCGGCAAAAGCACCCTCTTTAAGGCTCTCCTCTTTCTAAAACACAACCACGACCACGAGGCTGCCAAAAAACTTAAATATGTAATCGATGACGACATCAATCTCGGCGGATGGGAACACATCGCCAACGACCCGAAAAAACCAATCTCCATAAAAATCACCGAAGAAACCTGGGGCTACGACCACGAAGTTGAGGAAATCTATGATATCGATAACTGCCCCTTTGAGCTGAATCCAACGGAGGAATATGCGGAGAAGTTGTGGGGGAATGGCGCATGTAAAAATAATTTATCAACAAAGAGATGGAACTTCAATTATGAATTATCTTCACCGCCCATTTCCTGGATGAATCTTCGAAACAACAATGCAATATCGTCTATCTTTGTCTATATAGATTCATTGATTAAACTAGAATCAGATAAGGGTAAAGTCATCGGAATTATACTTTATTATTGCTCAATGTTTTTCAGCTATAAATTTGTTCTGAAGTGATTATTCGTTGAGGATATAAGATAATTAACTGATAATTTATTGTGTTATTCATAAGAGATAATTTTGAGAAACCAATTCTAAATTTATAAGTACTTCTAATGTTGGATTTAGATTCGCTAATAATCAAATGGAAATTCAATAGTTAAACATGTTATTTGAATATCAAAATCTACATTAGAATTTTAAATGTGTTCAATCTCGTAAATTTTTTTATATTTTCTGTAGGAACTGTAAGGGAAATCCCCAAAAGTCCAGATATCTAAATGAATATCTTAATAATCATACATATTATGGTATGTTTGAAGGTCTTGCGAAAATATCTAAACATATGGAATCTGCAGATTCTAATGAGGCCACATATTGGAGCTTTTATCGATCGTTCGAGTCATTGGAATCAACAAATTTGAATTTGGTGAATCAATTGATTTATTCTAAAACAGAAGTTTCAACAATCTCCTTGGGCTTAAAGGGGAGAAGGCTAATTAGACTTGCGGAGGCCAGTAGTGGTGCGCTTTGCAATTTATACCAGTAATATATTTTTACTACCAACCCACTCATCAAGACAGTATTTCTTATTCAACAACCTGAATTACATTTACATCCAATGATGCAGTCTAAGTTGTTGATTTTTTTAGATCAATTTAGTCCAAAAAAGTTTGGAGAATTCAAATAGATTTAAATTGGAGATTTAGAAATCATGGAAAAGAAATCAAGTTTAAAAGATCAAACTTCATTTTTCTTTGAAAGGATTGGACTTCACCAAAATATATCATAATAGAAACCCATTCCGAACATATTGTAAAAAAACTTCAAGTCCTGGTTTCACAAGGGAAAATTCTTTTGTAGATTGGAGATTTCTTGAGTCAGACAGGGCACTGATCAGGTGAGATCAGTTCAACTCAAAGATGCCCTCTCCATCTACTATTTTGCAAAGGATAAAAACGGCAACACAAAAGCCATCGAGATGGAGCTTGACGACAACGGCTTTTTCAAGACCGAAACACCAAAAGGCTTTTTTGATGAAAGTCTGGAACTGAACAGGCAGCTCCTCCTCGGGAGGAACTGATGAATCAGGAACTTACCGTTTCTTCAGGATTGCCGGTATATCTATACCAGGAGCACCTCGGCAACCTGTTTAACAGGAACCGAGAACTGATCGATTCGATATCGTTAAACTACCTTTGTTTCGATGATCAAAAGGAATATTTCATACACTTGATGGAATCGTTTGACCAAATCGACCCATCGGCACCAATTAAGCGACAGTTGGAATCATTTCTTCTCGATCTCTTTACTAAAAAGGGAAGACCCAAACAGCTCAAAGGGGAATATTCAGAGATTAATATTTGCAAGGCATCAAAAGACAGGATTTATCTTGTTCCGGGTATGCAGGAAGAAGAAGCTATAAGGATCAAATCAGAAAACCCCAAGATAAAAGTTTGCCACGCAGAAAATATTTTTGAAGTGTTGAAGCCTCTTCCTTATGAGGTTGAACTGATTAAAGGTAAACAATATGATCTCCCACAATTATTCGCTCCTTTTGCGAAGGGTTCAAAAACACTCGGAATAATTGACCCCTACATCTTCAACTCCAATGGACTTGCGAATTTTAAGCTATTGGCAAATAAAACAGTTTATGAGAAAATATCCATTAAGTGCAATCCCCCCGAGAAATTGACGGGTAAGGATGGGAAACCTATCAAAACAACCCTTTTTGATCAGTTTATTGATGAATTGAGGGGGAAGGGAACAGATGTTCAGATTACTTACTTTGAAAAAATAAAGCACAAGGAAAGATATGTCCTTTATGATGAAGTACAAATCTACATTCCCGGTGGTCTGGACATGTTTGACAGCAATGGAACATTTCAAAATGAAGGTGAAGGATTTTATCTGATATTTAAGAAGAGAACAATCTCACTCTAATCAAGGAGACCACTTCTCCAGAGCCAAATCTTCATTAACAAATCTTTATTCTTTGTATTTCAAATCAGTTTAACTTATATTTGTTTACTATTTAATTTTGTTTCCTTTTAGTAAACATAGTAAAGAATGAAACAGCCAGACAACCACCTTATTTCAACAGTTTTCGATATTCTTGAAAATGAGTTCACTCTTCAGTATGAATACATTGAGGACAAATTTCTTAAGATTGGGACTAATTCCCAAAAGAGGAAGATACGGTTGATAACCTTTCCTTCTTTATCAGTGGCAAGTGCCGAAATGATACAGGAGAATAATGGTGATCTTTTGGTAATTACCGGGAAAATCGGTAAAAAAGTGTCAGAAGTTTTGAGATCAAAAGGGATATTTTTTGTTGATACCTTTGGAAATGCATTTATCCGAACGGAGGATATTTTTCTTGATATTCGAGGTAGAACGAAGTCGGCATTGAAGAACCATTTTAACTCTGAAAAGATTAGATTAGAGAAAATGGGTATCCAGTTGTTAATAGCGTTCTTTTCAAATCCCGATATTCTGAACAAAAACTATAGAGAAATAGCGCAACTCACCGGTTGTTCGCTTGGGTATGTCTCAAAATTTATCAAAAAACTCAGAGCCACCGGATTTGTTGTTAAATCTGAAACTGGACAATTAACTATGGTAAATAAACATGAGCTTTTGCAAAGATTAAAGTTTGAGTATCGAACATCGTTAAAAGATAAGCATTTTGTCGGCAGATATGAAATGAATGAAAATGTTCGCTTGCAAAATTCTGATTGTGAAAACTACTCAATTTATTTTACTTCGGGTAAAGCTGTTGAGATGAAGTTCGGGGATTTGCATGAAAAAATTACCGAGTTGTACCTGAATGGTGAATTAAAAGATTTTATAAAAATCAATCGACTGATCCCGGATAAAAATGGCAACCTGATAGTTTATCAGAAATATTGGAATTTTGAACATGCCTCCATAATAGAAAATATTGCACCGGACTTTATTGTTTATCTCGATCTTATAACATCAGCAGATCCAAGGCTGATAGATGCAGCTGAGGGATTTTATGAAGAATAGTGTTTTTGATGTTACAGGGAAAATTGATACCAATTCCGTCAACTTACTAAAGTTGGTAAGTGAAATCTCCGAAGAATCAGGGAATAATTTTTTTATTATCGGTGCTTTCGCAAAAGAGATTTTATTGAATATCTATTTTCGACTCATAACTTTGGTTTTACAGAAGATATTAGATATTTGTGAAGAGGTGGTGATTGAACAAGTATTGTTTAATGGTGAAATTGAGGATATAGATATTCTTTTTGAGAACTGCGACAAAGAGCGCATTGAAAAAGTGGTGATTCGGTACGAAAAAGAGGGGAAAAGGGAAAAACGGACTAATTTTATAAGGATGATCTATTTAAGTTGACTTCAAATATAAAGCCGGAGTTTTTGCCCGCTGGACAGATATCCAAATTTGAAATAGCCAACTATTTTAAATGTGAATTAAAGAAACAGTCCTCCTAAAACAACAACAACTTAAAAATTTTCTTTTGCCTTTATTAATTAAAATACTTTATCTTTTACGCTTGATTTAATCATTTTTTGGAACTTCAGTTGATGTTCTGAAAGTATAATAACAACGCACATGCGTTTTTTAATCACAACTAATTTACAGGCACCTCCATGCAAAAAAATATTTCTCTGTTGATTTTATCCTTCCTGATTGGTTCCGGAGTTATCCGCCCACAAAAGGGATTTGAAGTTATCATGCCTTCACCGATTGCCAATATAATTACCGATTTAGTTATCCTTAACAAGACCACAGCGTGGGCAACGGGCACTCTTGGCAGCGTAATGCGGACCACTGATGCCGGGATAAACTGGCAGACTCTCAAGACGGGTGAAGATATATGGCTCAGTTCAATTGCTGCTGTCGATGTTGAGAAAGCATGGGCTACAGGACCTGATGAGAATTTAATCTCAACAACCGATGGAGGTAAAACCTGGAAAACCGAAAAAATTGGCAAGATTAAATTTTTCTCAAAAGTGCAATTTATTGATTCACAAAACGGATTTGTAGCCGGTTCGGCAATTTTATCTGATGACCAGGCTGAAGGAATTTATCAACTTTATGTCACTTCTGACGGAGGGAAAACCTGGCAGATGAGAAATTCTTCCCTCGGATTTAGCCCCCTCGAAGTCCATTTTACCAACTTAAACGATGGTTACGCCATTGAAAGATATGATGTTGTTACAGGAAAAGACAAGCTTCTAAAGACTACAAATGGTGGAAAAAACTGGGAGATTGTGAAGGAAATGTCCAATATTGTTATTTCTAACATGACATTTCCCGATGAAAAAAACGGTTATGTGATAACTGAGATATTGGAACCGGCGGGAAGTAGTGTCGTTTCCAGAATCGTTATCTTTAAAACCGTTGACGGTGGGAAAAGTTGGAATTCGAGCAAGTTTTATGATATTTCTGCCGATATCAAAGGACAAATGATCTTCTCCATCAATTTTCAAAACAGCAACACCGGATGGGTTCTTTTGTCGGGGGGATTGGACGGTCCCATTTATACCGACTTGTACAGAACTGTTGACGGGGGAAAAACATGGCAAAAATCTTATTCACACAAGGAATCAGGATTCGCCAAAGTTGCTTTTTTTGATGATAAAACGGGACTTGTGCTCCCCGCATTTTGGGATTTGATGCCGAAGATTTATCGATCAACTGATGGCGGAAACACCTTCGACCAAATTGTTAAGGGTATCGATCTCCATTTTAATGCTTTCTATTTTATTGATTCAAAAAAGGGTTTCGCAACTGATGAGAATGGATTAGTGAAAACAACCGACGGCGGGAAAAGCTGGATTTTGGTTTCGGCTATGAAAGCTTCATATTTTGAGAAGATAAAGTTTTTTAATGATAAAGAAGGAGTCGCAATTTGTTATGATGATGCAGGGTCAACTTTCGTACTTTCTACCACAGATGGTGGCGAAAAATGGAAAAATCTTAAAGTTCAATTTCACGGGTTTCCACAAAAAATGACCTTTCTTAACTTGCAGACATGTTACGCTTTCTCTTTGGAAGTTGACAAGAGAATTCTTAAAAAGTCGGATGATGGAGGTAAAACCTGGAAGGAATTGTTGGTTGATTCTGCTCCTGAAGGACAATTTAATGACCTCTTCTTTATTGATGAAAATACCGGATGGATGATGGGTGATGTTATATTGCCCGGGGCAAAGAAAAACGGGGGATTGGTATCATACATCAAAAAAACAACCGATGGAGGTGCTTCCTGGTCAGAGACTTATCTTAATGACCAGACATTCCCATCAAATATTAAGTTTTTAGATCAAAAACATGGGTGGTACACCAGTTCCGTGAACGATACTTCATATGCTTTATGGAGGACAACTGACGGAGGAGAAAAGTGGGAATCATCCATCCTCTCAAATACTCAGGATATAACCGAAGGGATCCATTTTATCGATCCAAATAACGGCTGGATGCTTAAAGCTTACGGCGCCCCTCTATCTCCGAGTTTTGTTTATCGTTCAAAAGACGGCGGAAAAACATGGGAGTTCGAGAAACTTGTAAACAAAGTTGAAAGTCTTCAGTTCCTTGAGGACAAAACAATTTTTGGTGGCGGCTATAATAATTTAATCAAGATCACAGACCGGTAGCAAAAATCAGGTCTGTACTTCCAAAAATTTATGTCCAAAACAGGTTACAATTCCTCTGTTGACTTGTGGGAAAGGGGTTGCCAACTAATACAACACATTCTTTGGCAACCCCCATGGAAGATGATTTAAAAGTTTTGGTATGTAAATTACTTTAACAGCGTTAGTTTTCTTGTTAATACCTCTCCTGCAGATGATAGTCTGTAAAAATAGACTCCGGATCCAAGAGCCGAGGCATCAAACTTTACGGAGTGATTGCCGGCATTCGTCTCACCATCAAAAAGAACCGCAATAGATTCTCCGAGCAGATTAAAAACTTCCAGCCTTGCATAACCCGCCGTGGGCAACCCAAACTGAATTACCGTTGAGGGATTGAATGGATTCGGGAAATTTTGTGAGAGGTTAAATTCCACGGGAACAGGCGATACTTCTTTTACATCAACAAGAGCAGCTCCGAGCAGGATGGTTCCGCGGGCTGCGACGATGCCGGAGTCGGGGTTTGTGGCTTCAGTCATCAGAGTTATAAACGCTCCCTCCTTTGTAAGGTAAACAAAATCTTTGTCGCCATATTGGATATACTCTCTTTTTACGCGTAAACAAGGAAATTGCATCGTTCCAATTTTCAAAGTGCCCCAGCCGTCAACAGTGGAGCGATACTCACTGGAAGAAGTATCAACACTCTGCAGAACTCCTGACAAGTTGAAGGTTGAATCTGTCATTTTAATAAATCGTGAATGGGTTGCTCCGTAAATCACAGGAAGGGGAAAAACATCATATGGCTCACGATGAATAAATTTCCATTCGGGAACCAGAGATGCCTGACCAACGATATAAAATGAATCGGGTGAAAAGAGGAAAACGGGGTTATTCTCAACGGTCTGAGGTGTTTCGCCAAATGTAACACATCCGGGATAACGAGAGGCAAGCACCGGGATATCGTCGGTATTCAGATTGAGAGAAAATTCGTTTGAAAGTGGAATGTATGAGAAATCATATACTTTATCTGCTCCCGGTTGCCCGATGTTGATCTGCCCTTCAAAATTGGTACCATAGTGGATATCTCCGGCATTAAATAGTTTCAACATATCAGGGAGAGTTACCTGGATTTGTGCCGGGACAGTGAAGGAAATAAAAAACAAAGCAATAAAAAAGCGAAAGATCAATTTTTGTGTATTCTTAAACATGGATGTCCCATATAGTTTGTTGTCGTTGAGAGTTAAGGAAATTTGATGAAATCCCGTGTAATTAAACAACTTTTTCAAAAAAAAATAGTGATAAGCATTACAAAAATATGGGAACTATTATAAAACCATTACTTTTTACACATTCCAGTCACATAGCCGTCACATAAGAATTGCCCGGAATTACATAAAAAGCAGACTCCAGTCACATAACAGTCACATAAAACCCCCGGAAGCACCAAAAGCTAACTTATGGAAAAACAATAAGTTAGCTTTTTAAATTGTTAGTCATAAGGTGTAAAAACGCCTCTCCAGTCACATAGCCGTCACATAAGATAGTTATGACCAAAATGGAATATATCTGGCAAATCTGCGTGATTTGCTTTCAGTATCCTTCTGACGGATGAATCCGGTTTTTACTGTTTCAGAGATGACTCTCGAGACCATTGAATAGTTCTCCTCTGCGATATTAAATCGAAGGCGGAGCGAATTGTTGGTCATTTCCTTGTTTGATACATAAAGCAGGCAACAATGTTGGTAACATGCTCTAACTCTCTCATCTCGCGACATTTCTTTAAAGACTTTAGGAGAGTAGAGTATTGATTTTGTATTATCTCCAATCGCCTGAAAATCAGGAGCAGGTAACTGAAATGCCTCGATACTAAAAATAACTTTATCAATCCCACTACCTCTTTCTTCGCAGATATTTATTCTTCGCATAAAAGCTGCGATAGCATCATTTCTTGATCGTGGTGGTTCGTCGATAAAACGGAGTGTGTCGATCAAGGGCTTGCCCGGATTAGTGATTTCAATACGGTCAGAAAAGATTTCAATCATCGGTCCTGCTCCTGTAATAAAGAAGTCCTGATGAATCAGAGCATTTGCAATGAGCTCCCTTATAGCAATTTCGGGATACATTTTGATGTTTTGTCTAAAAGCTGTGCCGATTAGTTCATTCTGGGGGAGTTGGCTGTTTACAAGGTCAATCACTTCACCGAAGCTTGTTGCATATCCCTTGTAATTGATAAATTCCCTTTCAGTTTCGATCCTTGAAGTTCCTTTGTAAACAACAACTCTGATGGCTTTGCGTGAAAGTCTTTGAAATTGATTAAAATCTTTCGCAAAAAGCACAGCCCCAAGATTAAGAATATCAAAACTTCCGTTTGCATTTTTTTTAATAAATGCTTCTTTGCTCAGACGATCTAAAATCCCTTTTTTATTGTCGGCTAGTGGTTGACCCAACAATTCAAACAAAGCAGGATAGTTTAAGAACTTAATAACATGGTCGTCATCAATATCCGCCAAGGCAATTTCATCTTCAAATCGCTTTTTAGAAAGGATATCCCAGAGCAATCGTTCTTTCTCAAGATGGTCTTTAAGCCTCTTTTTATATGATCCTATTCTGATGTAAGCTTCGTTTTTGAATTTAACTGGTGCCTGAGTCGCTGCTGCGATTTGAAACATAACGATCATTTTGTCGTTAATCAGTTCTCTATGAATTGAGAAATGAGTTCTTGGATTCAAATGATGCAAAAGCCAGTTTTCCAATTCTTCGTTACCAATCTTTTGTTCAGTCGGATTGAAAGTTGTCCCCGTTATTTTGTGTGAGCTATCTTCGATCCCCCAGCAGATAAAACCCATAGTTTTGTTCCAGAGAGCAGCAGAATTAGAAATTGCAGAGATGTATTCCCCAATTTCAGAAGGGTCTGCATTATTCTGTTTGAATTCTACCCACTCACTTTCCCGGGGCAGTTTAATCAATTCTTTAATAACTTTTTCAGGATTCATAAATCTGTGCGAAACTTTCTTTTCATTTAATCAAATTTAATAAACTTCATACAAGAAACATCAATATTTAATCGATTTATTCATTCCAGTCACATAGCCGTCACATAAGAATTGCCCGGAATTACATAAAAAGCAGACTCCAGTCACATAACAGTCACATAAAACCCCCGGAAGCACCAAAAGCTAACTTATGGAAAAACAATAAGTTAGCTTTATAAATTGTTAGTCATAAGGTGTAAAAACGCCTCTCCAGTCACATAGCCGTCACATAAGAATTGCCCGGAATTACATAAAACGCCTCTCCAGTCACATAGCCGTCACATAAGAATCACATAGCCGTCACATAAATTCACCGGGTTAGATTTAAGTCTGTCCGTTTCGCAACCGTAAACTAAATTTTCCCCCTTTTTATAAAGAATTATTTGATAAATTTAAATCTGTTATTTCTCAAATTCGAATTTGATACATCTTTTTTTACAAGGTACCGGAGAACTATCAATAATGGCAAAAAGAAGCCTTTTAATTCTGCTCTTTCTGTTAACTGCAACACCTCTTGTTTATTCACAAACCGTAGCCGGAAAATATGCCGGTGAGTTTCTCGCAATCGGTGTTGGTGGAAGACCTCTCGGAATGGGCGGAGCGTTCACTGCTGTTGCAAATGATGTAACCGCAGCTTATTACAACCCCGCAGGTCTCGCAGCTTTGGATTATCCACAGCTCTCGTTGATGCACGACCAACGATATGGCAATCTTGTGAATTACAATTATGGTGGAGTTGCGATTCCTTTTGGAAAAGATTATACTTTTGCTGTCAGTGCTCTGAGACTCGGAGTTGACGGGATCTACGACACTCGTGAGGCACTTTATGATGCCAATGGTGATGGAGTTCTTGATATCAGAACAAACGATAAACTTGACTACTCCAAAATCAAAGAATTTTCAAATCAGGATTGGGCATTTTATCTCTCCGCAGCCAAAAAAATTGATGATAAACTCTCGATTGGTGCCAATTTTAAAGTTATAAGAAGAGATATCGCAGAGTTTGGTGCCACAGGTATTGGATTTGATGTGGGTGCAACCTACAAAGCTACCGATGCATTGATGCTTGGTGCCGCTGTTCAGGATGTAACAACCACTCTTGTTGCCTGGAGTACAGGAAGAAATGAATTAATCACACCAACTCTTAAACTTGGTGCAGCTTATGCACTTGAAATTCTCGGCGGGGTACTTCTTCCTGCAGTTGATTTTGATGTAAGATTTGAAGGCAGGAAATATGCTGCCACGATGAATTTGGGACCCGTGTCCATCGACCCTCATTTTGGTTTTGAATTCAACTTTAAGAATGTAGTTGCGGTTCGTGCCGGTTATAACGATGTAAAACAATTTACAATCGGTGCAGGTGTAAAACTTCCAAAACTTAACATCGATTACTCTTTCGCACGTTTTAACATGGCAGAAGATGACAGATTACCCGATTCGCGCAGAATCTCGATAACCCTCACACTTGAGGAACCGAAGTTTAAGCGTTAGATATTAAAAAAAACCCGTCAAATTGGCGGGTTTTTTTTATTATTTTTACATATTATTTGGAATTTAATTTCATCAAACTGTCTCCAAGCTTTATTGTTAAGAAATATGGGGACATTTTTAAAGTCTCAATCTATCAGGAACTGAAACCAGATGGCGAAAATTGAAGGTTTTCGAGTCAAAAATTTTAAAGCGTTGAAAGAAATAACTCTAGGTCGTCTATGGAATTTGCAGGATGAACAACCCCTCACTTCAATGACGGCAGTCATTGGTAAAAACGGTGTAGGGAAGAGTACATTATTCGATGCATTTGGATTTCTGGCTGACTGTCTTAGATCGGGTGTGGAAGAAGCATGTTACTCCCGTGGGCGCGGAGGATTCAGAAGTATCCTTTCTCAGGGTCAAACCGGTCCCATAGAATTTGAGGTTTATTACAAGGAAGATGGTAATGCCAGACCTATAACCTACGAACTTGCAATATCATTAGATCAGACAGACAGACCTTTTGTTCTAAAGGAAAGGCTAAGACAGAGGAGGAAGAATCAAAAACATGGCTGGCCATTCTCTTTTTTGGTTTTAAATAGCGGAAGTGGTGTGGCATGGAAAGGTGATCAGTATGGAACTCGAATAGACGAGTCCAAAGATGAATTGGATTTGGTAAAATTGATGGAATCTATTAGATCAGGGAAAGATTGTGAAGAATCGAAAGAAACCGAAATTGTTGAATTAGAGGATAAAAGGAAATTAGGAATAGCTACATTAGGTTCTTTAAAACAGCATCCAAGAATTTCAGCATTTCGTAGATTTATTGAAGGTTGGTATTTGAGTTATTTTACACCTGATGCCGCCAGAAGTTTACCCATGGCAGGACCGCAAAAGCATCTTAATATTCATGGAGATAACCTTGGGAATGTTGTTCAATTTATTGAGCGTGAACATCCCGAACGATTTAAGAATATCTTGAAGCGAATTGCTGAGAAGATTCCGGGAGTTGAAAAAATAGATACAGAAAAAACCAATGATGGCAGATTGTTATTGCGATTTAACGACCAGGGATTTAAAGACCCATTTTTTGCGCAAAATATGTCTGATGGGACACTGAAGGTATTTGCGTATCTACTTCTCTTGGAAGATCCAAGTCCACCTCCATTTTTATGTATAGAAGAACCCGAGAACGGCATTTACCACAAACTATTAGAATCATTGGCGGCGGAGTTCCGTGAACATGCCACCGGTCGAAAAGGTGGTTCTCAAGTTTTTGTAACGACGCATCAACCTTATTTTATCGATGGTCTTAACCCTGATGAAGTATGGATTCTTGAAAAAGGAAAAGATGGTTTTTCACAAATACGAAGGGCGAGCAAGATTCCTTCAATAAAGCACCTTGTTGAAGAGGGGTTACCATTGGGTGGGCTTTGGTACAGTGATTATCTCAATTTAAGGTAATTAAATGCATTTTGAAATCCTTGTTGAAGATGAGTCCGGTAAACGAGCCCTGGAGATACTTGTTCCAAAGATAATTGGTGAAAATCACACCTGCACTGTACACCCTTATAAAGGTATAGGTCATATCCCCAAGAATCTCTCAAATTCAAGGGATCCGAGGAATAAAATGCTCCTTAATAATCTCCCAAAGCTAATTAGAGGATATGGTAAAACTTTTAATACTTATCCAACTGATTATCCAGCGGTTTTGATAGTTGTTTGTGATTTGGATGATAAATGTTTGAAGAAGTATCGAGAGGAATTATTAGCAATTCTCGAAAGTTGTGATCCAAGGCCAATAACCGGATTTTGTATCGCCATTGAGGAGGGGGAAGCCTGGTTCCTGGGTGATATAGATGCAATTAAATCCGCCTATCCAAACGCCAAAACTTCGATCCTTGATGGTTATCACAATGATTCTATATGTGGAACATGGGAGAAACTGGCAGATGCTATTTACGCCGGAGGTTCTGCATCACTTTCAAAAAAAGGGTGGCAAGCAGTAGGCAAAGAAAAATCAAATTGGGCAGAAAAAATCAGCCCGAACATGGATATAACAAATAATTCTTCCCCAAGTTTTAATTATTTCAGGGACAAACTGCGAGGTGTTCTCGACTAAAAACTTCTGTGTAAAAATTAGTCTCATTCGCGTTCCGCAACATTCAATCTGCGTGTTTCCGCGTCCACTGTTCTTATTATCTTCCTTGTTTTTGTTCCAATCCGGGGCTACATTTTCCGCTCCTCATCCCCATAATTCACCACTCATCATTAATCGACGAAATCTGCCCCCGTTCAAGACAATATTCGCACAACTATTTTTATTTCCTCCGGTCTAATTAGACAAACAATCAGGAATCCATTAAATGAGAAGATACTTTCTACTCTGCTTCTTTTTAATCGCAGCAGTATCCGCACAGGCAAGCGGAATAAAAGGTTCAAAAGACATTCAAATTACCAAAACAACGCAACCCATCAATATCGATGGCAGGCTTGATGAATCTGTATGGAAAGATATGCAGGTTTACGATTTTTTCCAGCGTGACCCCGAAGAAGGCAAAATCTCCACACAAAAAACTGCAATCAAAGTTACTTACGATGATGAAGCTTTTTATGTGGCAGCTCACTGTTACGACACTGACCCCGATTCGATAGTTACTGTTCTTTCAAGAAAAGATCAGTGGGTTCAATCCGATTATTTTATGCTTTTCCTCGATCCCTACAACGATAAACGCTCGGGATACTATTTTTATGCCACTCCCAGTGGATCAGTTGGTGACGGAACCCTCTTCAACAGAGACTGGGATGATAACTCATGGAACGGTGTTTGGGATGCACAAACTGCCAGAACAGCCGACGGCTGGTCGGTTGAAATGAAGATCCCATTCTCTCAACTCAGATTTAATAAAAGAAGCAACATGAAGTGGGGAATCAACTTCAAAAGAAGCATTGCCCGCAGGGGTGAGGAGTGTTATTATATCCTTATGAAAAAAGGTGAAAGTGGATTTGTTGAAAAATTCGCCGAACTTAAAGGATTTGAAGACATTGGAAACAACGCCAACATCGAAGTTTTGCCCTATGTTCTTTCAAAAGCGCAATATTTGATCCACGACGGGAACGATCCGTTCTACAAAGGGAATCAATATGGCACATCCATTGGTGCAGATTTAAAGTGGGGAATCAACAACAATCTAACGCTTGACCTCACTGTTAATCCCGATTTTGGACAGGTGGAAGTGGATCCTGCGGTATTAAATCTCTCCTCTTTTGAAACATTTTTTGATGAAAAACGCCCCTTCTTTATCGAAGGTTCAAACCTCTTAAGTTTTGGATATGGTGGAACCAACAGCAACTGGGGCATCAACTGGGGCAACCCCGACATGTTTTATTCCCGCAGAATTGGTAAATCACCAACAGGTTCTGCTGCCGATGGTGATTTTGTTGACTATCCAACAAATACCCAGATTCTTGGTGCCGCAAAACTGACAGGAAAAATCTCCGATGGATGGTCGGTTTATGCACTTAACGCAGTCACCAATTCGATGAATGCAAGATCATACACAAATGGAGTTACAACCAAAACCGAGGTTGAGCCATTGGCAAACGCCACAGTATTCAGAAGCCTGAAAGAATTTGACGATTCACGCTATGGACTCGGTTTTATGGGGACTTCATTAATCAGAAAGTTTGATGATCCTGCTTTAGAGTCTGCTTTCAGCAAAAATTCTTATGCTGCAGGAATGGATGGATGGGTAACTCTCGACTCAGCCAAGATATATGTGGTTAATGGATATTTTATGTTTTCGGGGATCAACGGTTCGAAGGAATTTATTACCGAATTGCAAAAGAGGCCAATTCATGCATTCCAAAGACCCGATTCAAGGTATGCAAAACTTGATACAAACGCCACTTCACTTAATGGATGGGGTGGAAGAATTGCACTTAACAAACAAGAAGGCAATTTTTACATAAACACCGCAATTGGTGCCCTTTCACCCGGTTTTAATGTTAACGATCTTGGGTTCTCATCACGGAGTAACTACATCAATGGTCATGTTGTTCTCGGCTTGCGTGACTATGAAAAAGATTCGTTTTCTCGCTCTAAAAGCATTTATATAGCTCATTTTAAGTCTTATAATTTTGATGGGGAGATAGAAGGAAACGGCTTTTTCACCAACGGAAGTATAAATTTCATTAATTTCTACCAGTTTAGATATAATTTCAGTTTTGATCTTGAAAGATTTAATCCGAGGCATACCCGTGGTGGACCAACTGCAAAAATGCCAAGTGGCTGGGGTGGGGCAATGGGTTTCTCATCAGATACCAGGAATTCTCTAACGGTGGACGGTGATTACTATTTTGGTGGTGACGATCTTGGAAGTATTTATTATAATTTCCAGCTTGGTGGCTCATGGCGTGCAAGTGAGGCTTTGCGGCTTACATTCTATCCCGGATACGAAGTAAACAGTGAAAAAGCCCAATATGTTACAAGTTATGATGATGCTGCCGCAACTTCAACATATGGCACAAGGTACATCTTTGGTGAACTTGATCAGCGAACTTTTTTTGCAACAATTCGTTTGGATTACACCTTCACCCCTACGATGAGTCTTCAGTTGTTTGCTCAGCCATTCATTTCAATCGGAAGTTATTCCAACCTGAAAGAGTTGGAACGAGAAAAAACAATGGATTACAGGGTGTATGGCACAAAAGGTTCAACCATTCAGTTTGACGAAACCAATGGTGAATATGTGGTTAATCCCGGTGGCGGTGCAAATCCATTTGTCATGGAAAATCCCGATTTTAACTTCAAATCGCTTCGTCTGAACCTGATCTACAGATGGGAATTCCTCCCCGGTTCTACTCTCTTCCTTGTTTGGAGTCACGATCGTACCAATTTTGATGATCCCGGTGAGTTTCAGATGGGAAAAAGCTTTTCAAATCTGATCAACTCCGAAGCGAACAACATCTTTATGGTAAAAATGACTTACTGGTTTAACGCAGCAGCTTTGCTATAAAACCAATTAAAATTGATAAAAAGGCTGTCTCCAAAAGGGGCAGCCTTTTTTTTAAATTAATTTTTAAATGACACTCAAAGAAAAACCTGATTTCCTCCGGTGGATAAGACCGAAAGGCTATTGGTTCTTGTTTGCAGATCGGATTAATTCATTATTAAACAATGCGATTTTTATTAGTGAGAATTGTAAGAATATCATTAATTTACACGAGTAAAAAAATAGAGTTGTTTCGGTGGTTATGAAATAAATATTTGCCGTTAAACTTACAAATGACACACAACACGGTGGAGAAGTATGGATCTCACAGAGCGTCAAAGGGAGTTACTGAATGTCACAGGTTTCGTAATTCCGGGAAATGTGTACAAGATACACTATACAATTCTGAAGTTTGGGCACGCAGAAAGTCCCACACACTTTACAACTAATGTTACTGAAAAGCTCCTGAATATCGGGGCTGTTACGGTGATACCCATCAGCACAAAGTGCTACAGCACCAAAAATATTGTCCCCCTCAATCTTTCCCAAGACTCAAATCTTAAACCTTATGAAGATGAAAATCTTAATTTGCAATCTTATGCCATTATTCGATTACCCAAACAGGTGGAATTGGAGAAGCTTTTTGAAGAGCCTGTTACTCATCTTCGTGGTGCGTTATTGGATGATAAAAGAGAAGAGGTGTTGAAAGCAAGGAGAGAGTATATCAGGTTTCAATTCAGCAGGAAAGGAAGGCCTTAGATGGGTAAACTACGAGATGGTTTTATCGATTGGTATAAAACCGGAGTTCCAAAAGAACCTTTGATGTTTAGAGTTATCGCAGACCTGATCGACAGTTATTTCCTTTCGGTAAGGAAAGTTAGATCAAACTATTTTGAAAACTTTGGATTTACTGCGGAAGGCACCTTCATCGAGGAATTTGAAGATCAATTTATCCTCGATAAACTTGATGATTATGGACTCTCCCTTTTGGCACGACAGCCTGATGATGATTCAATAAAAAGAACCATAAATTTTTTGATAAAGCAGTATTACAATACCAAATTTATGGCTGAAAGTAAAAAACATGCCCGCTACGCTCTCGACACAATAATCGAAAAACTTGAAAAAGCCCGAATAATAAAAACGCAGACCACAAACAACAAGCGGGATTCCAAATCGATCTCTTTGATAAAACAAACCGACCTTTCAGAATGTGAAAAATATTTTACCAAAAATTTTCTGAATGTTGACGCAAAGGTCTTATCACTTCAAACAGTAATAAATCAACTGGAGAAAAGAGAAAAGGCGTGGTACTACGAACTGATTGATGACATCGCCGGATATTTTGAAAAATATGATAACACAACCGGAATTTTCGAAAAACCTGACGAAGAAGAGAGTGAAATTGAAGATGAGGCATTCAATATTACAGCCTCACCACGATATGCAGCACCTGATGATGAACCCTCTGATGAAGAGGATGATGCCGAAAATGATCTCCTCAATTCAGAATTGGAAAATTCTTCTTTTTCTCACTCTATATCTTTGGATTTCGAGCCGATTGGTTCTGATCAGAAGGTTATATTGGTGACTGATTTAAAGGTTGTTAAAAAACTGATCGACGAGGATGAGGAAGAGATAACTGAAGATGTGCAACTTCTGATAGGTCTCCTCCTGAAAAGGCTCAATCCAAACGAATTTAACGCATTTATATTAACATTTCTCTGTGGTGGATACAGCAACAAAGCAATTCCACTTGAGATTAAAAACAGGATAATCGAAATTTTGCAAGTTAGCCAGGCAACATATTATAACTGCCTCATCGGATTTAACCAGGTAATGGATAAAATAAAAAAAGATGACAGATACGGTTTTGATGATAATGATGTGCTTGCAGCAATTGATCAATTATCCGAAGTATATAGAAGGAATTTTGTTATATGAACCCGGTGCTCACAAACACAACGCTTAGAGAACTGCCTGAATATCTGATTCAAGACTATTTGAATGGAAGGGCATCAGAAACTGAAAGAAAAATTGTTGAATCGTTGATGAATCTTCCGGAAAACTCGGAAAAACTTAAATTTGCAAGCGAAAATCTTCTCACCAAACCCGGAGATTCGAGGGTTGAGCGGCTTATGAGTATAGCTCAAATGTATAGTGTACCTGCTTCCCGTGACCTTCATGAAGATCAGGATGTTGAACCCGCTGCCGGACAGATATGGTCAATCTCTCAATTCCTGAATGGTGCCCCCCGGAATTCATACCTTCCAATTGCGCAAACACAGTATATCTTCATTCTCACCAACCCTCTGTCCCTTTCAGAGGTTCTTGAAAAACAGCCGACCGGTTTAAGGCTTGCTGTCGATGATCAATTTGTGGAATACCTTCCTGTTTCGATGCACACTGAATTTGCGAATCAATACGACTTGATATTCCCATCGGAAAATTCAATTCTCGATGTGGAATTTATGATCATGACCGAGATCAATTCCACTACCCTTTGTTCAAATCTCGCTAACTATTTTGGTACCCTGAACGAAGAAGAGACTGAAAAACTTCTCAACCTCTACTTCTATACACAAAAGATGGGGCACGATTATGAACTGCTAAGCAATACCCTCACCGGATCTGAACACTATAACCCGGAATCTTCGATTGTAGAATACAAAAAAATCGAGTTCCAAAATTCGCAGATCATCTCTGAACCCGTTGAAGATATGATGGCATATTTGGAGGGATTGGGGATTGTTGTTGTTTCGAAGCAGATTTATGACAGGCAAAAATATAGCCTGGCGGCTTCAACTGTAACTGTAATGGTAGCTGATATTGAACCTGAGGAAAGATATTTCCTCTATCGGGACACCAGGATATCAATTGCCGTAAATGAGTATAAAGAACATGGTTACTACTTCAATGTAGTGGTAACAAAAGAAGCTTGTCCTGCTCTTTTCACATTTAAAGTTACAAGCAGAAGCGAAAACAAAATGGTTCTTGAGATACCTGAAAACAAGCCTGACGAGTACTTTTTCTCATTTTATAAAGACTTTAAAAGCGGCATTTTCACTATTGAAATCACGAGTGAGGGAAAAGAACTGCTGTCAGCTGATTTCTCAATAACAATTGATGGACAATAGATGGTAGAGGAGATTAAGGAGTGTTTGAAAAAAGGAGCTTTTTTTTCAGCAGTTGATACATGTCTAAAGCTCTACGATTCAAGCCCCGAATTAGAGAAACTCGAAATCCGGACTCAACTTAAAAAATTGCTTGCTTTAAATGATGTATTGGCGGCAATGGATAAAAAAACGAAAGCCCGTCTCGAGAAGATATTTGATTCACCATTACCGGAGATTGACCATAACCATTTTATTGGACGAGCCTGTTTTCCCGGATACAACGAGACAGGGAGCAGTCTGGTTGTTTTGGAAGTGAAGGACATCGAAGCAAAAAACTCTGATGATCTTATCAAATTTAAAACAAATGATGAAACAAGGAGTGGCCTTTTAACCCTGTTGTTATTACTGTGGCAATATCTTCATAAACACATTTCCGCAGAGGAAGTAAAAGGGAGTGATGTTACAGTTTTGAATTGGGGTCACATCTACACTTGTTATTCAAATCCTGCAACTTCCGGGCGGTTTCAGACTGAATCTGTTTATGAAATTAATGGTGACTCACTGCAGTTTGCAGCGATAGTTGCAACAATATCGCTAATCACTCACATCCCTGTAGATCCCGGATTTGTTTTCACAGGCGCATTCAAGACCTTCAAAAACAGTAAAAAAATTGGAGATCTAATTCAAAAAGTTGACTTAATCAAAAGGGAAAAACCTTCGGTAAAGAAGATTGTAATCCCGCCAAGGTCTGAGTTCGCCGCCATGGAGAGAGAATACATCGCAAAAAACGAAGGGTTGTTCCTCGAAGTTGATGGATTTACAGAGCTGATTGAGAAAGTTTTTGGCAAACCTGTTGAAACTCTTCTTTGCTTTAATACAAAAAAGAGATACAGTCTTGGAACCTGTCGAATAATTGCAAAAAGCGTAGGAGACAGGCAGCTTAAAATTTATAATAAACTGTTAAACAGCAGATTTAATTTTGATACTGCAAGTTTTAATGTGGTTCATTGTACACGAACGGAAGATTTTGAAAAAACGGAATATCTGCTCTTTCCGCTTGATAGTATTAACTTTATTCCTGATGTGAGGATTGAAAAAGAAACGATGGTGGTGTTGGATATGATCTCTACCGTGGTTAATATTGGTAACCTGATATCCAACAATTCACAGAGTCCGGTGATCTTTGCAGCCGGAATTGGTTACGATCCAAAGGAGGCACAAATCTTTGCGCATCCAAAAGGGAAAAATCCCAAATATTTGGGCAAATACTTTGAATTAATGCAAATTAAAGATTAAAAAAATTGGATATAATTTAGTTTTAAACAAACCATCACTTATAACAATATGGGAGAACGATGGAGAAGAAAAACAAATACTCTGTGATGCTTGCGGCGATGCTGCATGATATTCACAAGGTTCTATGGCAGATACCGGGAGATGATGTCGGGTCTCAAACAGACTTTGCCCTCCGGTTTTATGAAGAAACGCTTTCGCAAAATACGGAGGCAGCAGCAATAAAAAATGAGGTTTTTGACATCTTAAAAGGTGATCAAAACCCCGTTTCCGACTTGATAAGTCGCGCCGCACAGATGGAAAAAGATGTTTCATCCCAGGGTTCATCCCCCGGGAGGAAACCATTACTCTCAGTTCTTTCTTTGGTTGAGACAACCCTGGAAAAACCTGAAGGGCTGTTTTACTACTTGCCCGGTGTAAGTGACATCCATGAGATAAACGCCACATATATCAAAGATCAGAGCGGGCTTCCATCCGACAAAGAGATGGTAGATGCCTCGCAAAGATGTTATAATAATCTGGTAAACGATATCAAATCTCTGCCCGATCTAAAATTACCGCAACTTATTGATACTCTCCTCTTTCTTTTCGAGAAACACCTTACCAAAACGAGTTCTGCTCTTTATGATGAAAAGCCGGATATCTCACTTTTTGATCATTTAAAAACCACAACTGCCCTCGCTCCTTGTATAAATGAAGCTGATGACACTTCAAAACCATTCCTTATAGTTGCTGCTGACATGAGTGGAATCCAAAATTTCATTTATGCTGAGACCAATCCGATAGAAAACAGCCAAAAGGGAAGAAGTAAACAGTTCAGAGGAAAGTCGTTTTATCTGACACTGTTAACCGATACTTTCAGCAGTTATCTGCTTGACCAAACAGGCATGTCGTCGGCAAATCTTCTCATAAATGGTGGCGGGCATTTTGTGATGGTTGTCCCGAATTCGGAGGGAAATCGTGATAAAATATTAAAAGCCAAAAAGAAGATTCAAAAGTGGTTTTTTGGTACTTATAAAGGTGAGCTAAATCTGATTCTTGAAACCCTTGAGGCGGATGACTCTCTTTATAAAAACTTTTCGAAGTGGTACGGAATAATTGCCAATAAACTTATGGCAGCAAAAAAACAGAAAAGTATTGAGATGTTAGCTGAAGTGTTCTCGATTAATCTTGATGGAGCCGACAGACAATATGAAGTAAGACCGGGTGGGGAAGAGAAAGAAACCTATGATGGTCTTGCCGGATATGAGAAGTTCCTCTACTCGTTAACAGAGATGTTTTCGGATATCGGAATGATTCTTCCAAAAGCTGACTATCTCATCCGGAAGTTTGTTCCATCATCTTTTAAACCGCAATATAACCCTGATTACGATCTGATCGAAATTCCTTTCCCCGGTTTTGGTATCACCTGGGGAATTGTTTCAGGCAACAAAGCTGCAAAACAGTTCCTTACCGGGGGTGATCCGATTTCTTCAACTGTTTATAACATAAACAATTTTGAAGTGCCCGTTTCAGTGCTCGATGAAGTTGGTTCAACCTCCATAAGTTCAGGAGTGAAACTTCTTGGGAATCAGGCTCCGATGACTTCCTCAAATGATTCGGTTCTCGAGTTTGGAGAGGTGGCTAAAATGAGCAGTGATCCCGGAGTTTTTCTTGATTACCCGGCTCTCTCGGTGCTGAGAATGGATGTGGATAATCTCGGGAGTATTTTCAGTTTCGGGCTGGAACGAGAAAACGAGTCAGACAGCATTAAATCACTCTCGAGAACTGTGAATCTTTCGAGGGCACTTAACCTCTTCTTTACGGGTCACATTAATTTAATTGCCGAAAAAACGGGAATTTATATCACCTATTCCGGTGGCGATGATCTCTTTGTTGTGGGTTCCTGGATAAACACAATAAACTTCGCATTTGAACTGAAAAAAAGATTCACTGCATTTGCCTGCGGGAATAAAAATCTCACAATTTCGGGTGGAAGTTATCTCTGTAAAGACAGTTATCCAATACACAAAGCTGCAAAACATGCGGGAGAGGCTGAAAGCAGAGCCAAAAAATCTGTACCTGAAAAAGACAGTATTTCACTCTTTGGGAAGGAATTCAGATGGGAGCGGGCAGAAGAACTTGTTGAGTTTGGCAAACAGCTCGACCGGCTTGTTCACTCAACAAATGTTGACGAGAAGATCACCGCTTCTTATGTCCATTTTCTACTCGGGCAAACGACAGTGATGTTAAATCAGGACAAAACTCTGAATATCGACAAATATTTCAGGAACATGTTCAAAATCAAATACTCTCTTGCCAGAAACCCGCGCGAAGTTGGTGAAACTGCTATAAAACAAAATGAAAACGGGCAACTGCCAAATAAAAAGGTGGAGTTGCTTTCAAAACTGATAAATAATGTTGGAAGTAAGGAGCTTGTCGAAGATTTTGTGGTCCCGGCTTCCTATGTAATTTTAAAGAACAGAAAAAACAAATAAACAGGAGTAAATCATGCCATTACAAAATTTAGACAATGTAAGAGACCTCTCGAGCATCACCCCGGCAGATATTGACAGTATAGGTCTTGTCTATGCACAAAAATTCACAGAAGATAAGGTAAAAACGACTCAATTACGCAACTTTTATTCCGCCGTGGTTTCCATCAGAACCAAATTCAGAGCCGAGAGAAAAGTAACTCCCCAGATAGAAAGAGACCTTATTCTGCTAAAACCCAAACTTGCTTACGCAGCCGGAAGACAGCCGAGAGTAAAGCCTTTTTATGAACTGATGAAAGATGCGATCAACACTACTGTTAATGTTGAAGAAGCGAAAAAGCCACTTGCTCTCCAAAATCTGATATCGATTACAGAAGCAATTGTTGCATACCATAAATTTTTAGACCCTAAAAACTAAGGAGATTAGACATGTCACTTAAATTCAAAAAAAATATCGTTTTAAGAGGCCAGATCGAAACTTTAACCGGTTTACATATTGGCGGTAGTAAAGAAAAACTTGAAATTGGCGGAGTTGATTCTCCCGTAATAAGAGACCCAAACACAAGTTACCCGTTCATCCCCGGCTCAAGCTTAAAGGGAAAAATGAGGATGCTCCTCGAGTTTGCCATGGAAAAAGTTACCGCAAAGGGTGATGTTTATGAATCAAAAAATCCTGATGATGAAATATGCAGAGTATTTGGAAATTTTGAAAAAGGTACAGCCGGTGGCCCAACCCGTCTTGTGGTTCGTGATGCATATCCTTCAAAACAGACCATTAAGATGTGGGAAGGGCTCGATTCAGAGCTTCAATTTACAGAGTTAAAGCCTGAAAACACAATTAACCGCTTAACCTCAGAGGCTAACCCCCGTTTCCTCGAAAGAGTTGTGAAAGGGTCATTTTTTAATCTTGAAATGATCTACAGTGTTTATGATGAGAAGGATGAAGAGAATCTTAAATTGGTCTATCAGGCTTTAAGGCTGTTGGAACATTCAGGACTGGGTGGAAGCATCTCCCGCGGATACGGAAGAATAAAATTCCGTTTTACAGAACCGCTTGATGTTTCAGTAGAGGATTATAAAACCGGAAGTGCAAAATACGCCAAAAGCGTTGCCCCCGTCTCCGAAGAAAACAATGAAGGATGGAAATCTCTCGATCAGATATCAACAATTTAACGGGTGGTATCGATATGAAAATTGTTTATCTAAAACCGGGGTCATCCTTCAGGGATAACTTGAGGTCGGATAGCCTTTGGGGTCTCATCTGTTGGGGAATAAAAACCCTCTATTCAGATGAAGAACTCAACAGCTTCATCTCAGGTTACTCTTCAGGTTACCCGCTAAAAATATCATCGGCATTTAAATATGTTGAAGATCAGAAGGTCAGGATTCGCTTTTTCCCAAAACCAATGTTGCCACCTTTAGACTTTCAACAGATGCTTGAAGGGAAGCAAAAATCTGAAAAGATGGAAATCTTCAAAAAATTGAAAGACTGGAAATCGCAGAAAATGGTGTCAGAAGCTGTTTTCTTTAGATTTTTATCCGGTGAATTAAACGAGAAAGGATTCTTCGGAAGTTCTGAACTCTGGAACGCCGCGCTTCTCTCAAAAAACTTTAGGGAAGAAGCTGAAATTCACAACTCGATTAACAGACTGACGGGATCCACCAATCCGGTTCTTTCTGAAGACGGTAAGGAAGTTGGTAAAACGGGAGGGCTTTTTAGTCGTGACGAAATATTCACCCAAACAGGAGGACTCTTCTTTCTGATGGATGGTGAAGATAAATATCTTAAGATGGCTGAGGCTGTTCTTCGCTTCCACTCTCATACAGGTCTTATGGGAGATTCTTCCACCGGGAAAAATCATTTCGAAATCACAGTAGAAGATTACCGGTTCCCGGAAGTGAAAGATGCAAACAGCTTTGTTTCTCTCTCACTCTATCTTCCAAAAGATGACGAGACAACTTTTTATCAGTCTGACAGTTCAAGTTGTTTTTACGAACTGGAGACGAGAAAAGGGAAAATCTCAACGGGACACCTGAATCAGACCGACTTCTGGAAAGATTCTGTGCTCTCCTTCAAAGAAGGTTCTGTGTTTAAGTCAACTTCAAAATCCGGTTACGGTACCATAAAAAAAGTTAAAGAGATTACGGGTGAAAAATCGTTTTCTGTTTACCACTTTGGAGCCGCATTCGACATTCCGGCGAGGATATTATGAAACTGAAACTTAAAACTCTTACTCCGGTTCATATTTCAACAGGAATTAACCTTGAACCTTTCGATTATCTGATTAAGGATGAAAATATTTATCGAATCTCACTGCCAAAAGCTATTGAGGTGATTTCAGAGGATGTTCCCGATGCTCCTGAACAATTCGCTGAATGGCTCGATGAACAACTTTTCAAGTTTGACAGTCAGAAAAACACACAATATCAACATGCAAATAAAAGCCAGAGTAAAATTCGTAGAGAAATTAATTTTGGTGTATTCTGCAGGGCAGTGTTAAAAAAACCTGCACTCGTTGATAAATTAATAAAATCTGCAGTTGTTTACGAGATGCCCCTTCCATTTGGGATGGCTAACAATACTCAGGTAAATGAACAGATAAAATCATCCGACAACCTGCCCTATATTCCCGGTACTTCGATCAAAGGAGCCGTGAGAACTGCGCTTGCAGCAAATGCCTGGCTAAAACTGACAGATGCTGAACGGGCAAAAATCACACAAAACACCAAACGCTCCATGGGTCAGTTTAATCCCAAAAGGTATTACAAGGATAAAGATGAAGAATTAATGAAACTCCTCTTTAGCTGTAGAACCACCGATGGCAGTAAATCTGATGCCGCACGGTTTAGCATCTTTAAGTTCTTCCATTTTTCTGATGCCCATCTTGTTTCTCCCGATCAGAAAGAGACCATGCAGGCAAATCCTGTTTTCCTGTACCTGAAAGACAAGGAGCCGCAGCCACAGACAAACGCTCAGGAAATGATCTCAGCAGGAGCAATTTTAGAGTTTGATCTCTTTGTTGATACCGATGGATTGTGGCGGGCTTATAAAGAGAGTAAGACAGGAACAGGAATCTGGTTGGATCTTGAAATGAAAATTGAGAGACTGTTTGATATAAAAATCGCTGAAATCAAAAAGGATGAACTCGAAAAGAAGTTGGCAGGAGCAATGTTTGCAGTATTAAACAAACATGCCCGACAGACTTTTGATAGAGATTTAAAGTGGTTTGATGGACTCCGTTATTTCACTCAGAAAAATGGCATCGCAGAGGCCACAATAAAACGGATCAGCAATTTCTTTGCGTCCGGGATTCCTGCCGATGGAGGTACTCTTAAAACCGGTTGGGGATCGGGTTTCCTTTCAACAACCATCTTCCATTCAATCAAACAGACCAATGAACCTTTTGTAAAAGAGATGTTTCATGATCTGAAAATTGGAGAAGCGAGGCAAAAAGGCGGATATGGTGACCGCGAACAGCAGAGTACCCCGACAAACCTTAATTATTTCCCCAAATCCAGAAGGATGACAGCTCAACAACTGTTGATTCCGGAATCGGTTATGGGTTGGATTCAGATTGCCGAGGATTTCGCCACACCTGTTGCTGTTGATGGAAAAACAGAAACCGTTGAAACCCGGGTTGTGGAAGCTCCAAAAGTTGACACAGAAGCCATCATCGCAGGATACACAGCTGAGAATCAGAAAGTTAAACTGAAAGACATGCAAAAAATGTATGCCAAAGTTCTCAGAAGTGAGGCTCCGATGGTAGTTTGTGAAATTCTTCATCCTGAACTCCCCGGTGAATTTAAAGCAAGGTATCCCGCCGGTTTACCCGATGGCAGTTTTGTGATCTTAAATGTGAACTTCATTAAGAGCGGGAAGATTCAAAATGTCTCGTTAGCCAAAGCTTTGGTTTAACCATGAAATATCCTGACCTTGATATCTACAGATTCAGGATCAGACTTAAACTAAACGGAGATTTGGTGACCCCAAGATACAAGGGGTCACTTCTCCGTGGAATTTTTGCCTGGTCGTTTAGAAACACTGTTTGTGTAACAAAACAGCCCGTTTGTGAAGGTTGTATGTTAAAACAGGATTGTTCCTATTTTAAAATCTTTGAAACCGAACTCCCCGTTTCACACATATCATACTTAAGGGGAATCAGAAAAGTACCTCATCCATTTGTACTAAATCCTCCGGCAGACGACAGACTTAGAATATCAGCCGGCGAGATTCTCGAAATAGAGTTGGTGCTTTTTGGCAGTTCCGTTAATCTTCTCCCTTATTATGTTTATGTGTTCCAAAACATTGGAAAAACGGGACTGGGTTTCGAGAAAACAGGATATACTATCGAGGAATTCACAAATGTCCATCTCGATGGTGAATCCAAAATCCTGATTCCGGGATCTGGTGACATTTCACTTAAATTCACCCCTGTAAAAACTTCTCAAATTGTTGAAAACCTGCCCGAAAAAATGGAAAAGATAACTCTCGATTTTGTCTCCCCCGTCCGTTTTCAGGAAGAAGGTAAAGTGATTAAACAGCGGGATAAAATAACTCCCAAATTGGTCGTCCTTTCAACTGTGAGAAGATATCTGGCTCTTGCAGGACTTTTTGGCCCGGATGGTTTTGTAGAGGGGCAACCTGATTTCCATTTTAACGATTTTCACATCTCAGAGAATTCTTTGAACTACTTTGAGTGGGGAAGGTATTCAAATCGACAAAAAACCTGGCTCGACATGAGCGGGCTCACGGGCTCACTCACCATCGAAGGAAATGTCGGAAGAATTCTCCCATGGCTTTTAATTGGTTCTCAAATCAATATCGGGAAAAACACTGCTTTTGGTTTGGGGAAATTTGATATCACGAAGTCACAGAGTCACGAAGTCACAGAGTCACCGAGTAACTGAAGTTCTGAGGTACTGAATATCTGAGGTTCTGCAGAATATAGAAGTACCCGGTCAGAGATTCCTTGATTACGAAAGGATTACAGTCAAGTCGCTCCGTTTTGTGGCGTAGAAATTGCATTCCTTCATGGAATGTCCCTTGTTTAGTCCCGTATGGGATGCCTGATGGCAAAAGGATTTTTATAATGGTTTCATTGTTCCCCTCACACTGAAGTGTGAGGCTATTGGTTTTATGCTCTCAGGGTTGATGTAGCTCTATGACTTGATAAAAATATGTTAAATTTAGTGATTATTGATTCGGATGTGGAAAACTTTTAATATTATTGCATTATTGGATTACTGAATTATTGCATTAATATGGATGTGCCTTGTTTAAAAAGGATTACAGTGTTAAATTCCAGGTTGGTACCATATAATACATAAACCCTTTACGCCAAATCCAAATTGGTTTAATGTGGTTTGCCTTGTTATGTCCCTTTCGGGATGCCGGTATGGCAAAAGGATTACAGTTTATTCACCAATTGGTGATATGTTATTTCAGGATAGTTACTTTAGATGTAAAGTGCCTTGATATGTCCCATTTGGGATGCCGATATGGCAAAAGGACTACAGTATTATAGCTTGTTTCCAGGTGAAACCCATATCATTTATGAGACACTGTATGAAGTCTGCCTTGTTGAGAAAGGATTAGAATACTAAACGACAACCGTCGTCGTTTTGATCACCCATATATACTTTCGTGAAGTTCGCCTTGATATGTCCCGTTTGGGATGCCACTGTGGCAAAAGGATTATTGTATAGTTAAAAAGCAATCTGTCACAAGGTTTGTTAATCCCGGAAGATTCCTGGATTATCCTTGATATGTCCCGTTTGGGATGCCGAATGGCAAAAGGATTATAGACTAAATGTGGGATCTAGATAGTTTACCACAAAATCAAAGAACTTTTACAGGTTTTCCTTGTTTAGTCCCTTACGGGATGCCGGTTGGCAAAAGGATTAGAATAATTATCTCCATTCCCAGAACGATATGTAAGGAAAGATAATGCATGCGTACTCGCTCCTTGTTTGGTCCCGTTTGGGATGCCGTATGGCAAAAGGATTATCTGTTAGACCCCCGACCCCTCCTAAAGGCGGGGGGATTGAGGTCAAAATCTGTGTATTCTAATAAATCTATGGAATCAGTGATAATCCAAAACTATCCCGCCCCTAACCCTCCTTGTAAAGGGAAAAACCATCGCCTAATCTCCCAAAGGGATGCCTTCAGCATTTTCATCCGCATTCTATACCTCCCTCAATGACATTTTTTTACAAGGTTTTACTGTGTTGTGAAACTTAAAAGCAGGCAAACATTTATCTTTGTGGTGGAGATCATTAATAATTAATCCGGTGAAATGTATGCGAATTGTTTATGTGTTGTTGATGTGTGCTGTGTTGGTGTTTACAGGTTGCGATGACGTTATCGTTGAACCGGGGAATGATAAACTTGTGGATTTGTCGATCAATTGGAAGTTTCAGATTGGTGATGATTCTGCATGGTCGCAGATCGATTTTGATGACAGCAAATGGGATAAAATAACAGTTCCGTCATCGTGGGAAAATCAGGGTTTCCATGGCTACAACGGATATGCCTGGTATCGTGTCTCTTTTGAAGGTTCCACAGCTCTCGCTAAAAAAAACCTCTCCCTTCATTTGGGATATATTGATGATGTTGATGAAGTTTATTTTAATGGTGTAAAGATCGGCACATCGGGCAATTTCCCTCCTGACTATAAAACAGCTTACAACGCATATCGAATTTATTATCTCCCTTCTTCGTTAGTCAATTTTACTTCAAAAAATGTGGTTGCTGTCAGGGTTTATGATGCTCAACTTGAAGGGGGTATTATGTCGGGTGACCCCGGAATTTTTGAAAATGAAACCTATATTTCTCCCGATTTTGCACTGGAGGGAAACTGGAAATTTATCACCGGGGATTCAGCTGCATATATCAACGATGATATTGCTGACAGTGCCTGGAAGGATGTAATTGTTCCTTCTTATCTCGAAAATCAGGGCTTTTCCGAGTTTGAGGGGTATGCATGGTACCGTATAAAATTTGATTTTAAGGACAAAGACTCAAAGGCGGCACTTTTACTGCTCCTCGGCAAAATCGACGATTATGATGAAGTATATCTAAATGGGAAACTGATCGGTTCCACCGGCAAAATTAAAGATCCCAAAATTGAATATATTCAATCGGAAGAGTGGATGCAAAACAGGGTTTATGTAATTCCAAATGGACTTATCAGAACCGACAGGCCAAACATCCTCGCTGTAAGGATTTTTGATGCTTTTCAGCAAGGCGGGATTTATTCCGGTCCTGTTGGTATCATTAAAAAAGACCGCTATGAAGCCTTTATGCGAAAAGCCTACGATAAGGATGAATGAGCTGGAAATGCAATAATTCAATAATGCAGTAATCCAATAATGTTGATCGGGAACTGATTTTCGCAGATGTTAATTCCGATTTGGCGGATAATCGCGGATGGGATTATTATTTCCCACCTTACGAGGAGTGGGTTAGGGGGCGGTATAGTTCCACGGATTTTCACAGATTCCACGGATTTTTGGTGTAAGAGTCAGGAGTGGTAATCGTCCCGATTGCCGTCTGCAAAACGAACTGGCGTAAAGGCGGGTCGGGGGTGAGGTACCTAAAGCAGATAATCCTGTTTGATCCCCATGAACCCCCTCACCAAAAACAATAATTAATACCTGATACCTAATATCTAAAAACCTGATACTTAATCTCCTCTCTTTTCCCTTTGTAATCTCCAAATCTCACTAATTTTCCTTCCTAAATAAATATTTCTTTTATTATATGTTTTGAAAAATTTGTTACATTTTACAGTACAAATGGTTTAAATTTTTACGCAAAAGATCAATATAAAAAATACATACGGAGAGAAAATGGCAAAATATAAAATAGCCTGGTTGCCGGGCGATGGTATTGGCATTGAAGTTCTTGAAGCTGCCAAAATAGTGTTGGACAAAACAGGTCTTGATGCCGAGTATATCCACGGAGATATCGGTTGGGAATTTTGGAGAACAGAAGGTGATGCATTCCCTGCAAGAACCATTGAACTGCTAAAAAATGTGGATGCTGCCATGTTTGGAGCAATCACTTCCAAGCCTAAAAAAGATTCTGAAGCTGAATTGGTCCCTGAGCTTAGAGGTACAGGCTTGATTTACAGGTCACCAATTGTTAGAATGCGCCAGATGTTCGATTTGTATAACTGTCTCCGTCCCGCAAAAGGATATAAAGGAAACGCTTTAAACTACAAAGACAATATCGACCTTGTGGTTTTCAGAGAGAACACTGAAGATCTTTATTGTGGCGTCGAGTTTGCTCCTGTTCCTGAAGAAGTGGCTGAAGTTCTCGCAAAACATTCGAAACCATTTTCGGCTTTTGCCGGATTAAGTCCTGATGATTATGCAATCAACTGCAAGATTAACACCAAAAAGGTTCAGAAAGATTATCAGAGCTGCATTTGAATTTGCCCGCCAAAACAAACGCAAAAAGTTACCATCGTACATAAAGCCAATGTTGTTAGAGATACCGATGGGCTTTTCTTTGACATCGCCAAAGAAGTTAAAAAGATTATCCCGAAATTCAAATGGATGATGCCAACATAGATGCGATCACAATGTGGTTGCTAAAAATCCACACAACTATGATGTTTTGGTAGCCACCAATCTTTTGGTGATATCATTTCCGATTTGTGTGCCCAGATGGTTGGTGGACTCGGATTTGGATGTTCAGGAAATATCGGTAAAAAACTTGCCGTATTTGAGCCTACTCATGGATCAGCTCCCAAATATTTTGGTCAGTATAAAGTTAATCCAATAGCCACAATTCTTGCAGCAAAAATGATGCTTGAATGGCTTGGTGAAGCAGAACTGGCTGTTAAGGTTGAGAGTGCAGTTGCCCGCGTTATCGAGGAAGGTAAATTCAAAACCTATGATATGGGTGGAGATACCAAAACCCTTGAAATGGCAGAGGCAATCGCCGCTTATATTTAGTATAATATGTTTAACCGCAAAGGACGCAGAGAACGCAAAGATAGTATTCTAATCTTAGCAAAACTTGCGAACTTTGCGGTTTATTACAAAACAACAACAAAGATCATTTAAGAATTTTATAACTGTAATAACGCAAAAAGATATGAAGATAATAATCAACCTTTGCGGGCTTTGCGAACTTTGCGGTTTCACAAATCAACGGATACGAAATGAGAGAAAAAGTTTTAAAGATATGGCCTGGAGATCAACTGGATTCAGGATGCAGACTTAAGAGAAAAGACACTTCAATGTTGGATATATGCCATTGAAAACAGCGTTTTATCACCGAAGATTTGGATGTAATTCCGTTTTCATTGTTGATAAAAGACTGTAATGTTTCCTTCATGAATCACAAAAGAACAGCCGTTCAGTTGTCGGTTGAAATTGCAAAGATCATGAAAAACAACTTTGGTGATTCCATCAACTTTAACATGGATTTCGTGATTTCGGGAGCTATCCTGATCGATGTTGGCAAACTGATTGAATATGACATGAAAGATGGCAAATTGATCACATCCCCTGCCGGCAAAACTTGTAAGACATCCTTTTAGTGGATTGGCAATAGCCGACAGATTTGGATTACCTGCTGAGATTCAGCATATCATAGCAACACATTCAAAAGAGGGTGATCTCGGATACAGAACTGTATAGTCGCTGATTGTTCACCATGCAGATTTTGTAAGTTTTGAACCATTTAAAGCCTGAGGAAATGATGGCACAAAATTTAGTTGAAAAGATAGTTCAGAATACTCTTCGGGTTATCCCGAGGGGTATAAGGTTAAGTCGGGTGACTATGTGATGATCCACCCAAAACATGTGATGACACATGACAATACGGGTGCTGTGATTCCCAAGTTTAAGGAAACCGGGTGCCACAAAGCTCGCCAACCCAAGGCAGGTTGTGAACACTCTTGATCATAACATTCAGGACACCACCGAAAAAAATCTTGAAAAATATCGTAAAATCGAAGAATTTTCTCGCGGTATGGGTGCTGATTTTTATCCCGCCGGAAGAGGAATCGGGCATCAGATAATGATCGAAGAGGGTTATGCTTTTCCCGGTGCACTTGCGGTGGCTTCCGACAGCCATTCAAACATGTACGGTGGAATGGGATGTCTGGGAACACCGGTTGTAAGAACCAACGCTGCTGCAATCTGGGCAACGGGTAAAACATGGTGGCAGATCCCCCCGTGGCAAAAGTGGTTCTTAACGGAAAACTTCCATCCGGGATTACGGGGAAAGACTTGATTATTACTCTATGTGGCTACTTTTCAAAAGATGAAGTGCTTAACCATGCTGTTGAATTTTCAGGTGACGGAGTTCAATATCTTACCATCGATCAAAGGCTTGCAATTGCAAACATGACCACTGAATGGGGTGCCCTTGTGGACTTTTTTCCCTGTGGATGACGAAACGATCGACTGGTTGACGGAGCGGGCTGAATTTGTGAAAAATCGTGGTTTGCAGGGGGTTAATTCCGATGTTGATGCCGAAAATGGAGTTCATCCAAGGATCAATGAAAACCACGATTGCCTCACTCAAAGCCGGAATGTCTGACCTTAAAGCTGATGTTAGATGCTTTTACGGAAAAGAGATTAAAATTGATCTTGGTGCTGTTGAACCTGCGGTTTCAGGTCCAAATGGCGTTAAAGTTTGGAACAAGGTTTCAACTTTAATTGATAAAAAAGATCCAAAATTGACAAAGCTTATCTGGTTTCTTGTGTTAACAGTCGTGTAGAGGATATTGCCGAAGCTGCTTCTGTTCTTAAAGGCAATAAAATTGCAGATGGTGTAAGAATTTTATGTTGCCGCAGCTTCAAGTGAAGTGCAGGCTGAATCTGGAAAACGAGGTGACTGGAAAATTCTTTTGGATGCCGGAGCAGTTCCACTTCCTCCGGGATGTGGTCCATGTATCGGGCTTGGAACCGGACTTCTTGAAGCCGGTGAAACGGAATTTCTGCCACAAATCGCAACTTTAAGGGCAGAATGGGAAGTCCCGACTCCTTCGCTTATCTCGCTTCGCCTGCAGTGGTTGCTCAGTCGGCGATCTCCAGGATTTATTGATGGGAAAGTCGGAACCTCAGAACCTCGACACTGGAACCTTTCAGTATTAAGGTTAACAGTGTAAAGAAGGTCTTGAGATTGTTCGCCTTGATTCCGATAATTGAGGGTTTTCCGGGTGTGATTGAAGGTGAGATTATTTTCTGTCATCAGGATAACCTGAACACTGATGGAATTTATCCCGGGAAATACACATATCAGGATGACATTACTCCCGAAGGACAGGCCGCAGTTGCGATGGAAAATTATGATCCCGAATTCCAAACAATTGCTGAAGTTGGTGATGTGATGGTTGGTGGATTTAATTTCGGAACCGGAAGTTCGCGTGAACAAGCTGCAACAGCTCTGAAATATCGCGGGATTTCGGTGTTGATTGCCGGTTCGTTCAGTGAAACCTATAAAAGAAATGCGATCAACAACGGATTTCTGACAATTGAGGTGCCTGAGTTGGTCAGTGAACTTAAGACGAAGTATGGATCTGAAAAACCGAGTATTAAACCGGGATTAAAGATAAAAGTTGATTTTCAAGTCTCAACTGCGACCGTTGGTGACAAGGTTTATCCCTTTGGTGCTGTTGGGCAGGCTGCCCAGGGAACTTATAGTTGCCGGCGGACTTGAAACTGGGTTAAGAATAATTTGGATAATAACCCCCCCCCCCCCGCGCGCCCCCGCCCCGGTTAACAAACAAGGATACAAAATGGAAAAGTCAATATCAAGAATTATATCAGAATTTGCAGTGAATCCGAAATATGAAGATCTGCCAAAAGAAGTAATACACGAAGTAAAACGCTATTTATACGATTCTATCGGTTGCGCTTATGGTGCCATGAACACCAAAGATGTAAAAATAATGCGTGAGATTTATGAAGAGATGGGTGGAAAAGGTGAATCAACTCTTATCGGATTTGGGACAAAACTTCCTGCCGTCAGCACTTCACTCGTTAACTCTTTGATGATTCGTGCACTCGATTTTAATGATATCTATTGGAAAGAAGACCCTTCACATCCTTCGGATATCATTCCTGCCGCCCTTTCAGCAGGTGAACTTGCCAGTGCATCAATGAAAGATATTATTGTTGCAATTGTTCTCGCTTATGAATTTGAGCAGAGACTTTGCGAATTTGCAGTACCCGGCGTGCGTGAGAGAAAATGGCATCATGCAACTCTAACGCAGTTTGTTTCTCAATTGTTGCAGGCAAGGTTTTGGGTCTGACTGTCGATCAGATGGTTAATGCAATCGGTATTAATGGATGCCACAGCCACACAATCGGATGTCCAACTGCCGAAAACTTACAATGATGAAAAACACAGTTGACCCGATGGCTGTTCAGACGGAGTGTTTTGCTGCACTAATGGCAAAAAAGGATATTCAGGAACAGAGCTTGTGTTTGAAGGAAAAGAAGGCTTTATGTCATGTTTTGGCGAAGGCTGGGCGATGGAAAAACTGATTGGTGATCTTGGGGTTAAACATAAAATTCTCGAGTGCAGCATGAAAGCATTCCCGACTGAAGCATTAACCCACACATATCACTGCTGTTTTGAAGGCAATGACCAAAAATAACCTTAACTATGACGATATCGATGAAGTGGTAATCACTACTATTGCAAGAGCGTGTGACATCATTTGATTCACATAAATATCGTCCCGAATCGAGGAGACTGCAGATCATTCACTCCCATATTGTATAAGCTGCGGCAATTGTTGACAAAAAAATCACCGCCAATTCCTTCTCCGATGAGAAGATGAAAGATCCCACATATCTGGGAAGTGATCGACAAAATAAAGGGAGAAGCTTCGCTCGAATTTGAGAAGATGTTCCCCGCAAAACAGCCTTCAAAAGCTGTAATTCGCACAAAAGACGGCAGAGAGTTTTCTAAAATATCTCGAGTATCCAAAAGGTGATCCAAGAGAACCGATGACTCAGGAAGACCTCGACAATAAATTTGAAGCTCTTTCGGTGATAAACTTGACAAATCGAGGAAGATGCCGTTAAAGGTTGATCTTCAATTGTGATAATCTTTCAGCAGTTGAATTTATGGATAAATTGGTAGTTGGAAATGGACGGTAACAAGTCACAGAGTCATGAAGACGAAAGTCACAGAGTCACGGTCACCAGTCACGAATCAGCGGTTCTGCCGGTAAAGAAGGCTAACCGTTCGCTCCGATTGTTGGATCGAAATAACAAAAAATCAGAGGGTGGGGCAGGTTTCCCCATCCCTAATATTAAATCAAAAGTTGGGAACCTCTACGGAGCTGCAATCAGAAAACAGCTTGAAGAGATGGCATTTTTAATTGTGAGAAATGTTGATATCACAATTGAGGATGCAGGAGCTCTCCCTTTTTTATTGGCTGCAAGATTTGAAGCTGCCGTTAAGGCAGAATGGCCCCAACAGTTACATCGAATATCTGATGCCTTTTTGTATGAGGATATAAATCCACAGCTAAAAATCACCTCAGAAAAATCGCCTTTATCTCCCGGAAATGAGCTAAATTCTTCGTAAATGCGGGACTTCATCAACCCGACGGAATAATCCTCGATCTTGAAGACAGCGTGGCGCCCGATGAAAAAGGATGCGGCTCGTCATCTTGTGAAATGCCCTTAGAAGTGTTGATTTCTACGGCACCGAACGGATGGTAAGGATCAATCAACTCCCGGGAGAGGGCTTGAAGACCTGAAGTTTATAATCCTGCAAAAGTTAATCTTATACTTATCCCCAAAGTTGAAGGGCATCTCAGATTATCGAAGTTGAGAAGGAAGTTTTGACAATCAAAGGCAAAAGACTGGAATTATCAGGTGATGTCTGGTTTATGCCAATCATCAAGGTGCCAAAGGGGCAATAAATGCTTGTGAAATAGCAAAAGCCTCCCATTTTGTTTGTTCACTTGCAATGGACTTGAAGGCTTCACCGCCGATATTGGTGCTGAAAGAACTCTTGAAGGAACCGAAAGTTTTTGGGCACGGATGCAGGTTGTAAACGCTGCCAAGGCTGCCGGAATTCAGGCTATCGACTCGGTTTTCTCCGATGTTGGTGACATGGAAGGACTTGTAAAATCAACTCTGGAATCAAAATCGTTTGGATTTGAAGGAAAGGATCCATCCACCCTCGCCAGATTCAACAATTCATACTGCCTTTGCCCCACTTCAGAGAGATAGAAAAGGCGATGAAAATCGTAATGGCATTTGAAGATGCATTATCAAAAGGTCTTGCTGCTGTTTCACTCAGCATGCAAGATGATCGACCCGCCTGTGGTTAAACGCTCAAAGAGTTATTGAACTGGCAATC
>JADJIA010000008.1 GCA_016707285.1 Ignavibacteriales bacterium | reverse complement strand
CATTTTCTTCCCCTAATAATCCATCCGCGAAAATCTCCCAAAGGGATGCCTTCCGCGTAACTATCCACTCTTGAAATTCCAACATTATTGGATTATTGAATTACTGCATTATTGAATTATTGGATTACTGCATTACTGCATTATTGGATTAAACAAGATTGTTATCACTAAATATCCCCTTGTATTTTTCGAAATAAATGTGGAAATTTAAATTCCCCTTCATTCATAATCGAGATACAGATGTTTTTCATTTCACTGGCAAAAAAAGCCTCATTTTTATTTGTGTTTTTAATAGTAGTTTCTTCAGCTCAGCAAGTCCCGCAACGGGTAATTTCCAAAGGAACAGTTGAATATTTATCCAATGAGATCATTGTAAAATACCGCGCAATGCCGGGCGTTAATTCCTCAGGAACGGTTGCTGCAAACGATATTCTCCTGCAAAAAATTGACTTTTTAAAAGTTAAAAGTGCAGCAACTCTCTTTCCGCTAAAAGCAGTGGCTGCTTCTTCCAACGGACTCGAAAGAATAGTCTCAATCAAATACGATTCTGATATCGATCCGGAATTTGCCGCCGGCAAAATGAAAAACATAGCAGAAGTTGAATGGGTGGAGCCCAGATTTATTTACAAACTGAGTCTTGTGCCTAACGATCCTTCTTATAACTCACAATGGTATCTAACTAAAATAAAAGCTGCTGAAGCCTGGGATATCAATCAGGGTTCAAGCTCAATTATTGTTGGCATCGACGACACAGGTGTGGATTGGGATCATCCCGATCTTAACGCAAACGTCTGGATCAATCCCGGTGAGTTGGAAAACAACGGAATTGACGACGATAACAACGGTTATATCGATGATTTTAGAGGATGGGACTTTGGCGGACTCAATGGAACCCCCGACAACGACCCGATGGAAGACCAGCCGGATCACGGAACCCATGTTGCAGGATGCGCAAGTGCCGTAACAAATAACGGCATCGGTGTTGCAGGAATTGGATTCAACACAAAAGTAATGGCTGTTAAAACATCAAGAAATGATCAAAGAGACCCCTCTTCGGGCTCACCCTATATCGTTTATGGATACGAAGGTCTGCTTTATTCAGCTCAGAATGGTGCAAAAGTTATCAACTGTAGTTGGGGCGGAAGTGGATTTTCGATGCTCGGACAAACCATTGTAGATGAAGTTACTTCACTCGGTGCGGTGGTTGTTGCCGCTGCAGGTAACGAATCGGTAAGGGATCCATTTTATCCCGCTGCCTACAATCATGTCCTTGCGGTTGCAAGCACCACTTCAAATGATACCCGTTCGGGATTTTCAAATTTTGGTTATTATGTAGATGTGGCAGCTCCCGGAAGCAGTATCTATAACACATGGCAAAACAACACTTATGCATCACTCAGTGGCACTTCGATGGCTTCGCCTGTCACTGCAGGACTTGTTGCCCTCACAATGGCTCAATTCCCAACCCTCACATCAATCCAGGCTGCTGAAAAAGTGAGAGTTGCTACTGATAACATTGATAATTTGAATCCTTCTTTTGTTGGTTTACTTGGAAAAGGAAGAATAAACGCATTAAAATCGCTTCAAAACACCGATTTTAAATCTGTTAGAGCTACTGAAGTTGTATTCTCTGATGCAGTTACAGGAAACAACGACGGAATATTCCAACAGGGCGAAACCATCACCATTTTCTTCCGTGGTATGAACTATCTAAACGCCACTTCCAACCTGACAGCTACTCTGGTTAGCAAAACCGCTCATGCAACTGTTGGAGCAAATCCAACTGTTACCATCGGAACCGTTCAGCCCGGCGCACAGTTTGACAATACCAACAGTTTGTTTCAGTTTACCATCTCGGCAACTGCCCCTGAAAACTCTGATCTCGCTTTTAATATCAATTTTTCTGACGACGGATATACCGATTTTCAATGGGTCAGCACAGTTGGAAATCCAACCTACGCAACAACTCTTGGAAACAAAGTTGCAGTTACTGTTACAAGCGCCGGAAATCTTGGTTTTGCCGATTACCCGACAAACACCAAAGGCAAAGGATTTAGATACGACGGTGGCAACAGTATGCTCTTTGAAGGTGCGCTGATGCTCTCCACTGCCGCAAATCAGATTATCAACTCTGCCAGAGGACAATCAAATAACGGCAATACCCAGGATAAGGATTTTCAATCAGAACTCCCGTTTTCCCTTAAAATTCCCGGCGTAAAAGCTGATGTTGAAGGTTATGGAGTTTTTAACGATAACCTCGCCGGTGGTTCAAAACTTGGACTTCAAGTGAAACAGCGTTCCTATAACTATTCGGCAACTGCTGATGAAGATTTTGTTATAGTAAGATATACAATTAAAAATGTATCTACTCTTCCTGTAACCGGTCTATATGCAGGACTTTATTTCGATTGGGATTTGATTGATGGAACAGGTGACAGAACCGAATGGAATGTCGCAGGAAATTATGGAAAAGTATGGAATAACAGTGCAGCTTTCACAACAAAAGTGGCTTCCGCTCTTATCAGTTCTACCAATTATTCTTTTAAACCGATGATGAACGACGGAACTGCCGGCGGAATCAGCGTTTATGACGGTTACAGTGATCTCGAAAAATGGACATCCCTTTCGTCAGGTGTTGTAACAGGACAGGTTGGCGCAGGTGATATTTCACATGTTACAGGTGGTGGACCGTTTGATATTGCCGTGGGCGACAGTATCGAAGTGGCTTTTGCTCTCGCAGCTTCCGATGACGATCTCAAACTTGATCAGGCAATTGCCAATGCAAGAGGAAAATGGACAGGAATCACTTCAGTTAAAGAAGTGGCAGGTGAAGTTCCGGGTACATTTGCTCTGCACCAGAACTACCCCAATCCCTTTAATCCTAATACAATTATCCGGTTTTCGGTGCCAACCTCAGGACTCGTAAAAATTAAAGTTTATGATCTGCTCGGAAACACAGTGGCAGAAGTTGTCAACCGTGAAATGAACAAAGGATCTTATGAAGTTTCATTTGATGGCAAAAACCTCAGTTCAGGAATCTACTTCTACGAAATGACCTCAGGCAACTTTTCACAAAAAATGAAGATGCTGCTTTTGAAGTAATGCAATAATGCAGTAATCCAATAATGCAGTAATATTTTTAAGGAAACTTGTGGCATCTGATTTTCGGGTGCCACTTTTTATCAGGTAAATAGTTACTCGGATTCCACAGAGTATCACATGCCAAAGGCATCCCTTTGGGAGATTCCACGGCCAGGTTCACTCAGGTCACTCAAGTACTCGAGCCTCTCAAGTACCCAATTACGGAAGTTTTGAAACTTTTTCGTATATTTGTTGTTTATACTTAGTGGTCAGTTTAATAATAAACAGGAAAATTGGATGCCTATAATTGGAATCTTAAAGATAGTACATATAATAAGCGCCGGTTTGTGGTTGTCACTGCTGGTTTATGGAATTGTTTCAAGGGGCAGAATCGCCGCTGCCAAGGGAACGAATTCAGAAAAAAGTTTGATCCTCAACTGGATTAGCTCCTTGAATTTGATCGGAATTATCGGTTCATTGGGAGTTTTGCTTACCGGACTTTATCTCACAATCGTTATGGACTACGGCTTTTTTAAGTTTGCAAGTGGTGGAAATCACTGGCTCTACACAAAACAGTTTATGATGGTTATCATCCTGATCCTCGTTGGTGCCGTTATGATTCCAACTGCTAAGAAAATCAAGTCTGAGTTGATCCCCGGTTTAAAATCAGATCAGCCCCTTACTGAAGAAGCCTACAAGCTTTTGGGCAAGCTTAAAACAGTGGATCTCAGCATTAATGTTTTGATCATACTCAACACACTTATGGCATTCTCGAGATATTTTACAAAGTAAATAAATGCAAAAAATAGCCATTCTTGGCTCGTCCGGTTCCATCGGAGTTAACACCCTTAAAGTGGTGCGTCACCTCGATCACCGGTTTAAAGTTTCCGCGTTAAGCGTATATAACAATATCAACATTCTCGAAGAGCAGATAGCCGAGTTTAAACCCGAGGTTGTGTGTGTGGTTGATAAAGATGCCGCATCACTTCTAAAAAGCAGGCTTGATGGCTCTGTCAGAGTGCTTTCAGGGGAGGAAGGACTTGTAACACTTGCATCTGAAGTTGACTATGACATCTTTGTTGGTGCTGTTGTCGGTTTTTCAGGGCTCGCTCCAACAATTGAGGCGATAAAAAGAGGGAAACGGATAGCACTTGCGAACAAGGAAACCCTAGTAGTCGCAGGTGAACTGATAAAAAAGTTGTGTCAAGAATATAATGCAGAGATGATCCCTGTTGATTCGGAACATTCTGCCATATTCCAGTGTCTTATAGGTGAAAAAGCCGATGAGATTAAAAAGATTATCCTCACCGCTTCAGGTGGTCCCTTCTTCAGATTTACCAAAGAAGAACTCGAAAAAGTGTCTGTTGAACAGGCATTAAAACATCCAACCTGGAAGATGGGGGCAAAAATCACCATCGATTCAGCTTCGCTGATGAACAAAGGGCTTGAATTAATTGAGGCAAGGTGGCTTTTTAATCTGCCCGCAGCCCAACTTGATGTGGTGGTTCACCCGCAGTCGATTATCCATTCGATGATCGAGTTTGTGGATGGTTCGGTTAAGGCACAAATGAGTGTGCCCGATATGAAACTTCCAATTCAATATGCCATGACATATCCTGAAAGAGTGGAAGCGTGTTTTGTAGAAAACAACTTCCCGCTGATCGGAACCCTGAACTTTTTTCAACCCGATCGACACAAGTTTGAATGTCTGGCAATCGCTTATGATGCACTTGAAGCAGGGGGAACAGCACCCTGTATCGTAAATGCAGCCAATGAAATTGCTGTTCAAAAGTTTTTAGAAAAGAAGATCGGTTTTACCGGTATCCCCGAGCTAATCAAAAAATGTCTCGACAGGATACCCAATCATCAAAAACCCGATCTTGGTATAGTGTTTGAAACTGACAAAAAAACAAGGGAACTCGCACTGAGTTTGTACTAAAGGAGTAGAGAGTTTAATGCAAGAAGTTATTTATTTTATTATCGTGATAGCTATCCTCGTGTTTGTTCACGAGCTTGGTCATTTTATCGCGGCAAAACTTACGGGAATGAGAACCGAAGCCTTTTCGATTGGATTTGGCAAGAGAGTGATCGGATGGAGCAAGTCGAAAGGACTCTCTTTTGGACCACTTCCTGAAGATATCGATCTTGAAGGGTGTACCGATTATCGTATCTGCTGGATGCCACTTGGTGGATATGTTAAAATATCCGGGATGGTGGATGAAAGTTTTGATACCGATTATTCGTCGAGTGAACCAAAATCTTACGAATTCAGATCAAAATCTGCTCCTGCAAAGATTTTTGTGATTCTTGGTGGTATCCTCATGAATCTTATTCTTGCAATTGTGATCTTCTGGGGAATGAACATATCGATTGGCAAACAATTGGTAGAAACAAGAGAGTTTAAATATATCCCAAAAGCATCCTTTGCTGAAAAACAGGGTTTTCTTTCGGGCGATTCAATCGCAGCAATCAACGGCACCAAAGTAAAATATCTGCACGAAATCAGTGAACAGGTATTTCTTCACAATGCCGGTAAAGATATTGTTGTTGAATATGTACGCGATGGAGAATTAAAGTCGGTAACGATTCCTAAAAAGGAAGTTCCAAAAGATGAAGGTGCCGGTCCGTTGTTTCCATTGGTTGACAGAGCTGAGCCGTTCATTGAAGATCTTGAACCGGGAACCCCTGCTGCAAAAGCAGGCCTTAAAAAAGGTGATAAAATCCTCTCGATCAACACGGAGAATATCGCTTCAGTGTCTCATGTAATTGAAGTGATATCAGCTTCCCCCGATAAAGCAGTACAATTCTCTGTTCTCAGGGGAAAAGATACCGTTCAGATGGCAGTAACCCCCAGAAAAGATGAAGCGGGACAGGGAAAAGTTGGAGTTCAGCTTGGCGGAATCGTAGATTCGTCACAGTTAATAATTTATGATTATGGATTTTTTGAAGCGGGCGGCAAAAGTATCGAACAAATTGGTACCGTTACCGTTCTTACATTTTCAATGCTAGGAAAAGTGATAACTGGCGACCTTGCTTTTGGAAAAGCTTTTGGTGGACCAGTTAAAATTGCTCAATATGCAGCTAAATCAGCCGATGTTGGAATACTTGGATTTTTGAATTTTATCGCAATGCTTTCATTAAGTCTTGCAATATTTAATCTCTTCCCAATACCCGTTCTCGATGGTGGTCACCTCGTGTTCATCATAATTGAATCAATCATCAGAAGAGAAATTTCCGTTAAAGTAAAACTCAGAATCATGAACACCGGTATGGCGCTCCTGATTGGACTTATGGTGTTTGTACTTTATAACGATATATTCGGGTGATAAGCGGTAGCTGACCCAACCCAGGTTTTGTTTTTGTTGAAGTCAACGCCCATCATTTTTCCTTTTGAGAATCGTGTGAGGTTGTTAACTAAAACGGGTTTATCGTTCCATAAAAACATCATTCTGATTTCACACTTGGAATAACCTTCTGGCGTGAGGATCAATGGCGCATACTCTATCTTTCTTTGAAGGATGTAGTTGTGCCTGTCGGTTTTGGAATCAAGTAAGTCTTTGGTAACTTCCACTTCAACCCCAAGACCGGCAAAGGAAAAGAGTGGTTTTAATACAAAATTCTCAAGATCTGCAGGATATTCGTTTAGATCGGAAAGAAAATGACATTCAGGGACAAATGGTCCCTTCAGGTAAGGGAGTGAATATTTGCTGATCAGGAAAAACCAGTCGGGGTGCCCCACCCAATGGACATCAAGGTCCTCCTGAAATGAGAATGAAGCCTTAACATCCTTCCTGAATAACTCATCATAAATTACGCGGTTATAAATCCTGTCGATTTGGATTTCTCTTTCACCCTCTTTATAAAAAAGTTTTTTTCCTTTTTTAATCACATCTGTGATACACACAGGTTTTACGCCTGTGTATCTTTCGGTGACAACAAAATCGATTAGTGTTTTTTGTTTGTCGGGTTCAATCTCTAAAAGGATCACATTTTCGGGATCAGAATCACCCAATAAAGTTTTTTTCAGGAGTTCGATGTAAGATTCTTTGTTGAGTCCACTGTAGAAAGCAGTGTAATTTTCAGGTAATTGATAATGTCTTTGGAAAACTTCATCATAATAGACCTGAAAACCGTATAAAGAGGGGAAACCCTGTAACTCGATCAGTTTAGGTATAAATCCACCTTTCCCATCATCACAGATGGCAAAATCGATCTGCAGAAAGACGGGATGATCTTCACGGTTTGGCACAGCAAGGCCATCAGGAATTGACGCCTCGGCAAATTTCCTGTATTCATCGGTATCAAGCTGTTTAATGATATCATCGCAAGCTTTCTCCAGTGTCTTTGTGAGTTCACCCGAAAGGAAAAGAGGTGTTTCACAAACCCGGAAATCGATTTTCACTCCTTCAGAGCTGTTCAAATCCTCAACAAATGAATTATACCGTTCTTCTGTAAAACCTTCGTTATACAGGGATCTAATGTCTTTTACCATAGCCTTATTTCCGTAAGTCCAACCCTGTATGGGTCTCATCAATTATGTAGTCGGTAACATTTTTAAGATCATAGCTCTGTTCCCAGACTCTGAGTTGTCTGTCGGAACCGGTACCCATCTCAAGGATTTTGTGTACATAATTGATTTCTTCGCGGCTGTCGAGATCGTCAATAACATCATCAACAAATTCAAGCAGTTCGTGAATCAAGGCGGTAGTTGGCACTTCCTCTCTTTTCCCAAAATCGATCAATTTACCGTTTATTCCATATCTTGAAGCGCGAAATTTGTTTTCAGCAATCAATGCTCTTCTATAGAGACGGAAACCAAGATTTTGGCGAATGAGGCGATAAAGTTTTACAACAACAGCCTGCATTAGAGCGGTTAATGCGATAGTTTCATCAGCTCTCATTGGAATGTCGCAGATTCTGAACTCAATCGTTGGGAAAAATGGATGGAGCCTGATATCCCACCAGATTTTTTTGGCGTTATCGATACAATTTGTTTTTACGAGCAGATTTACATAGTTGTCATACTCGCCGATCGACATAAAATAATCAGGAATACCTGTTCTCGGGAAACGGTCAAATACTTTAACACGGTAACTGTGGAAACCGGTGTTTCTTCCCACCCAAAAAGGTGAATTGGTAGAGAGTGCAAAGATATGGGGCAGAAAATAACGGGCTGCATTCATAATGTGAATCGCAGTCTCTCTGTCTTCACAACCGACATGTACATGGAGTCCAAAGATGAGATTGGCTCTTGCCACCAATTGCATATCGTCCACCACCTGTTTATAACGGGGGTCTTCGGTTATTCTTTGGTCTTTCCAGTGAGAAAAAGGATGTGTTCCGGCTGCTGCAATTCTTAAATTGTTTTTGAAAGCAAGTTTTGCCAGCTCACTGCGAAGTCGAAAAACCTCCGATTTAGCTTCTTTGATGTTTTTACAAACGCCGGTACCTGTTTCCACAACCGACTGATGCATCTCCGGTTTAAGGAATTCCTTTAAAACCAGCGCACCATCCTCGAATATCTCCTGGATATGCGATTTTAACTCCCGGGTTACAGGGTCAATGATCTGAAATTCTTCTTCAACTCCTAATGTGAATGTCGGAATATTAGACATGTTACCTCACTTTATTAGATCACCCTGGGAAGTGCTTTTTACAAAGTTACCCCAGGCAGTATTAAATTTATTTGCGTTATATTTTTTAGCTTTTCTTATTGCCATGTTGGCAGTGGCTTCAACCACCCACTCAAAATTCTCTTCACCAACCGAGTAAACATCAGCATCGGGTGCCGGATTACAAAAATCGATTGCAAAAGGAACACCATCTCTCACGGCGAATTCAACTGTGTTAAAATCATATCCAAGGGCTTTATTAAGCTTTAATACATCTTCCTTTATCTTTGCGAGAAGACCTTTGCCGTATTTCAGTTTTTCTCTTACATAACGGAGGTGATGTGGCTGTTTGGGATCGTAAGCCATAATTCTGACATCTTTTTGATCGATGCAATAACAGCGGAAATAGTCTGTGAACTGAATTTCTTCCTGCAACATCATAACAAGCTGACCTGTTTCGTTGTAGGCTTTAAAGAACTGTTCCTTGTCTTCAACTCTGTAAACATTTTTCCATCCACCACCGGCAAAAGGCTTAAAAAATGCAGGAAAACCAACATAATTAAATATACCATCCCAATCGAGAGGATATTTAAGGTTTCTGAACGACTTTGTTGTTGTGTCAGGTGGATGAACATTCGAAGGAAGTATTACGGTTTTGGGAACCGCAACTCCCGCTGAAAGTGCAAGAGCGTTGTTAAAAAATTTATCATCGGCACTCCACCAGAAGGGGTTGTTAACCACTGATGTTCCGGCAATCGCTTCGTTTTTTAACATGGCACGATAAAAAGGGACATCCTGCGAGATTCTGTCGATAATTACTGCATAACCCGAAGACTGACCTTGCATAACTTTATCGATCTGAACATACTCGGCGACAATATCTTTTTCCTTTTTTGAGTTTACTCTCTCCACAAAAGCTGGTGGAAAGGTTTCTTCCATTCCGAAAAGTATTCCAATTTTTTTCATTATTGTTCCATTGGTTAAGTTTTTTTACAGGCTATTTAATCGTAATTGGGTCCATTGATGAAAGAGGTATGAATAGACCTCAATTTACGAAAAAAAAATGAAATTAAGAATATTCAACTTTCATTTTTGGAAAATTGTTGTGTATTAGCTATAAATTGAGGATAGTTCCACGGATTACACAGATTTGGCACGGATTTCCACGGATGATATTTCCGTTATAGTGAGGAGTGGTAATCGTCCCGATTGCCGTCTGCAAAGCGTAATGAGATAGGGGACGCAGATACACGCAGATTAGACGGATTTTCGCAGATTTTAATTCCGACTTGTCGGAAGGGGAGATTTTTATCTTAATCCTCCCCTCGCCTTTTAGGAGAGGGGTCGGGGGTGAGGTCTGGTTTTAATCCTCCCTTTGCGGTTAAATTTTCCTGAAGTTTGGAAATATCCTCCCCGTAGTTTTCTGATAATTGAGGTAGTCATCGCCAAAACGGGAGATTAATCTTTTTTCTTCGAACCAGGAGCCGATATAAAAATAGGCGATAATCAAAATGGTCATAAAAAGATAACCAACCTGCATCTGGGGACGAAAAACGAGGAATAATATTGAGAATAGATAAATCGGGTGGCGACTGTATTTGTAAGGTCCATCAACTCTCAACACAGATACCTCATCCAATTCTTCCATCGGACGATAAATCCCTTTTTTACCCCTAAAATATTGAGAAATCCCAAGGAATTCTTTTCCGGACATATATTTAACACACCACAAAAGACCAAAAAAACTTAACAACTGAATAAAAGCAAAAATGAGATCAAACGGAGTGGGCAGATCGTAGATCGTATGTCCCTGTTTTGGGGCGAAATAAAAAAAGAGATAAAGTGTTACAACAGCAAACAGATTATAAATGAGACGATAGTATGGCATAAAGCCGGGAAATGACGCAGCCATTGTGCGTTTGAGGGGATTGGAAGCTGCTACTGAATGAAGAATCGCAAAAATTGAAAAATAGACCAGGGTGATACCAAGATCAACAACAAATGTCATGCTTCTTTACGGAATCTGGCAACAGGAACCTTCATCGCTTCGCGATATTTTGTTACTGTCCTTCTTGCGATCTGAATTCCCTCTTGTTTCAGGATATCTGCAAGGCGGTCATCACTAAGTGGAGCGGATTTGTCTTCAGCTTCGATCAAATTTTTAATCTGTTCTTTAATCTCTTTGTTGGAAACCTCTTCACCATCGTCGGTCATGATGCCTTCTGAGAAGAAATACTTTAATTCGTGGATACCCTGACGGCTTTGCACAAATTTCCCGTTCACCACTCTGCTGATTGTGGAGATATCCATATTGATGTCACCTGCAACATCTTTGTAACGCAGAGGTTTAATCAAACCTTTGCGGAAAAATTCCTGCTGATATTCGGCAATCGACTGCATAACTTTGAGCATTGTGTCGCGGCGTTGTTCGATGCATGCAAGGAACCAGCGCGCGGATTCAAATTTTTCTCTCAAAAACTTGTAAGTGGCTTTTTCTCTCTCGGATGAGTTCCTGTGAGCCTTGTTCTCGGTGAACATATCAAGATAGGTTTTGCTCAGGGTTACCGTTGGAAGCGACCGGTCGTTCAGGGTGATCCGGAATCCACCGTCAACTTCTTCAAGAATAAAGTCGGGGGTTATCTGGTTAAGTTCGTAGTTTTCAATTTTACCAAAGCCGGGTTTTGGGTTCAGTTTTGTGATAAGCTGAATAACAGAATGAAAAGTATCTTCACTCAGGTTCATCGCCTCGCGGATTTTATTGTAATGCTTTTTAAGAAAACTGTCGTAATGATCGTTTAGAAGCAATTCGGCGAGGTATGAATAATAGGGGTCATAAGAAAGAGCATGCAACTGGGCAATCAGGCATTCCCTTAAGTTTCTGGATGCAATTCCCGGAGGATCAAATGTTTGAATTGTTTTTAATACCGTTTCTGCATCTTCAGGAGAAACTTTTACATGTTGAAAGGTCTCCAGGTCATTCAGAATTTCATCGAGGTTTCTTCCAAGATAACCGTCGGAATCAAGATTTCCGATGATTTCTTCACCAAGCATGATGTGTTCCTGCGGAATTTCAAGCAGATAAAGCTGTTGAAGAAGGTGTTCAGAAAATGATTCTCTTGCTTTTGCTATTGGACGGTAGGAATCTTCGCGATGGTCTTTGTAGGACGGATCGTCGAAATACTCCTCATCGTTCATATAATCTTCTACAGTAAACTCTGCATCCTCATCAAAACTGTCATCCTCATCATATCTGTCGTCGTCGTCCTCCGCAGTTTTGAGGTCCATCTCCTCTTCAAGAAGTGGGTTGAGTTCCAGTTCTTCCTTGATCCTTTGTTCAAGGGCAAGGTTGTTTAATTGCAGCAGTTTCTGATATTGAATCTGCTGAGGAGTAAGTTTTTGAGTCTGTGTAAGTTTTTGCTGAATTGAAAGCATATCAGTCGATTATTCCTTCTAATGCATTATACCATTTTTTACCATATTTCCTGACGAGAGGTTCTTCCAAAAAGGTGACCATTCTCGTTTTTTCACTGTTTCCTTTGGTGATGGCAGGAGTACAGTCACCAAATCTTTCATAACGAAGTATTTCACCCCCAAAAGAGGAGACTCTTATTGGGAAGAGGTGACAGGAAAGAGGTTTTTTGAAATCCGTTTTACCCTCATAAAAAACTTTTTCGAGTGAACATTTTGCAATATCCCCTTCATAGTGAACAAACACACAGGCACGCCGATTGTAACTTTTGGTGAAAAGTTCACCATCAATTTCGTCGAAAAATCCCTCGGTTTCAATCACTTTTCGGTGTTCTTCAGGAATGATGTCGATTATGAGCGGAACATTTGCCCGCATAATTTCCACTTCCGAGGGGTGAAGTGGTGCCCCGTAATCACCTTCAAATGTACAACATCCCCCTTTGCATACAGCAAGATCGCATGCAAAATTTGAGTGAACTACATCTTTGTTGACTAAAACATTGTCTATCTGATAAAACATTCTCGAAAAACTTTCTACAAATTTTCCAAAGATATAACAAATTTCGTACCAAACAAAAAATGTTTATAAAATGGCTGAAATATCATTAAATTTTCACGGGATATTTGATAAAATCCTGATTCAATCCAATTTATTAAAGACAAAAAAGAAAACAGATGAACACACCCGGCTTTTACGATGGCAAAACGGTTTTACTTACAGGGGCATCCACAGGGATAGGCAAGGAACTGGCGATTAAACTTATGCACACCAAATGTAAACTTGTTTTGGTGGCTCGAAGGAAAGAACTGATCTCTGAATTTGTGACCTCACAGCCCAAAAGAGAAAATCTAATTATCTCGGGATGTGATGTGTCGGATAAAGAAGCGGTTTCACTCCTTTTAGATGAAGTAACTCAGAAAATGGGACAGCCTGATATTGTAATTTTGAATGCAGGGGTGAGTCTCGGCGAAAAATATGAAATTTTGGATGAAAAAGCTACCCGTGCGACTATGGAAATTAACTTTTTTGGTGTTGTAAATTTTGTGCATCCCCTTCTACAACCATTCCGCGAAAGGAAATCCGGTACATTTGTAATTGTATCATCTCTGGCGGATGGAAGGGGATATCCCCAAAGCGCAGCATATTCAGCATCAAAAGCTGCCGTTTCCATTTTTGCCGAAAGCCTCGCAATCAAAACGGCACCACTTGGATTAAAAGTGATAACCGTAAAACCCGGTTTTGTGAAAACTCCCATGACAGACAAAAATCAATTCCCGATGCCGTTTATGATCTCAGCAGAAAAAGCAGCAGAAATCATCTTCAACGGAATCATCAATGGGAAAAGAATGATCAAATTTCCCTTCATGACATCACTCCTCACTTCCCTGGCAAATATCGCCCCATATAAGATATTCGCGAAGGCGGTTAGAAGGTGAAGCTCCAAAAAATTATACCGTGTTAACTCCTTAAAAATGCTTATATTTAGGGTCTTAAACAATTTTTAAAAAGACAGATGTCCCGGTATCGTGAACAAAAAAATCTGATGGAACAGTTGGCAAAGCTTCAGGCGAAGTTAACCTGGTCGGAACTTTCAGAATTTAAGATGTTTATTAAAAGGCAAAAGGATGATGAGGAGTTTGATACCCTCTCAATGAAGCGGTTACGCGAGCTTGTTGCCAAATATGAAGTGAAACGGGACAAAAGTGCATTCGATAACCTGTTTAAACCCAGACAGGATCAAAACAATGAAGAGAACGATAAATAGAGGAGTAAATGGACTTTAAGTTAATTAACCGTATTACAGCGGGTGTGGTTTTTTTAATTTCGTTTTTTGTATTGCTGGCTACAGTTCAGCCATCGGTTTCATTTTGGGATTGCGGAGAGTTTATAGCCGCTTCCTATTCTCTACAGGTGCCTCACCCACCGGGAGCTCCATTTTTCCTCCTTTTGGGACGATTTTTCTCGATGATTCCATTCGCCGAAAACATCGGTTTCAGGGTGAATATGGTGTCGGTTATCTCAAGTGCACTTTCAATTCTCTTTTTATATTTGATTATTGTAAAAGTAATTGAAAACTACCGTGGAAAAGTTGCCAAAAACATGTTTGGAACTGTCTCTACTGTAATTGCCGCTGCGGTTGGTGCCCTCTCCTTTTCTTTCAGTGATACTTTCTGGTTCAACGGTGCTGAAGCCGAGGTTTACGCCGCAAGTACCGTTATCTACGCAGCAATCATGTATTTTATCATGCTTTGGAACGAAAGATCGGAAGAGCCGGGAAGTGAAAAATATCTCCTGCTCATCTGTTATCTGATAGGCCTTTCAACGGGTATCCATCTTATGAGCGTTCTTGCGATGATTCCTGTTGTTATGATTGTTGTTTTCAAAAAATATCTTAACAACGAAGAAGAATATGATACTTCGGTTAAATATTTTCTGATTCATGTTGGTGTTATTCTTCTTGTTGCTTCCGGTTTGTGGTTGAATGAAACTTCAATCGAACCACCAACACCTGAGATTTACAAGTCGTTCGACGGAACTTTTAAAGTGATGCTGGTGCTTATTTCGGCAGTTATTATGGGTGTTTTTTATAAAAAACTCCTCACCAGAAATTCAATTTATTTTTCATTGATCATCGGCGGTATCGCTCTCGGTTTAACATATCCGGGTGTGGTTAAAATTCTTCCTTCGATTATGTCAACAATTGGCGGACAAACTCTTGCCGGTGAACTTGCATTTATCGCAGTATTTCTTGGAATATTTGGATGGATAGTTTATTATGGTCACAAAAACAACAAGGCAACTCTTCACCTTGTGGGGCTTGCAGCCATTTTTATTTTCCTTGGATTTACGACCTATACACAGGTAATTATCAGGTCAAACGCTCAACCGCCCATGAACGAAAATGAGCCTGACACTTTCCCCGAACTTGTAAAATATCTCAATCGTGAACAATATGGTGACTTCCCGACCTTCAAAAGAAGATTCTCGGGTGAACCTCATCAGGCAGGCGTTTTCTCAAACTACTCATCCGATCTTCATTTCCTCTATACATATCAGATGAACCACATGATGACCCGCTACCTGCTCTGGAATTATGCAGGAAGAGAATCATGGGATCAGGATGCCGGCAGCAACATCGCTCCATTTAATGGCGTTGGTGAAGTGCTTGGGAAACCATTTGGACTCGATTTTAAAGGAAATGTTCAGGATTCCCTCTTTGGAATTCCGTTTATTTTGGGACTTATTGGAATATTCCTCCACTTCCGGCGGGATAAAAAGATGGCGATGGTATATATGGTGCTGTTTCTCTTCATGGGTTATCTCACCGCTTATTACCAGAACCAGCAGCAGCCTCAACCGAGGGAGAGGGACTACTTCTATGTGGGTGCCTTCTTTGTATATTCTCTCTGGATTGGTATCTCCGTCAAGGAAATTGCACAGTTGATTTACGAAAAACTGAAGGAAAATTCCCTTGCGATGGTGCTCGGGTATGCATTCCTTCTTTTTGGAATATTTTTTGTGCCCGTAAGAATGTATGCCGCAAATCTTTATACCCACGACCGTTCAAACAACTGGATACCATGGGATTATGCTTATAACCTTTTACAGAGCTGCGCACCAAATGCGATTCTCTTTACCAATGGTGATAACGATACATTCCCGCTTTGGTATTTACAGGATGTTGAGGGAGTAAGAAGAGATGTTAGAATTGCAAATCTTAGTCTCGCCAACACTGAATGGTATATAAAACAGCTTAAAAACCTTGAACCTTACGGCTCGGCAAAGGTTGCCATGAAATTCTCTGATGAGGAGATTGAGCGACTGCGCCCGACACTCTACACGGCAAAGGAATATACAATTCAGGTTCCGCAGGAGGTTTATACCCCGCTTAGCATGGGACTTGATTCTGTAAAATATTCACCGTCACTTAAATGGGTTCCTGATCTTCCAAAAATTGAAGATGGCAGAACCTATGCCCGTGTTCAGGATTTTGTAGTTATGCAAATTATCGAAAACAACAACTGGCAGCGCCCTGTTTATTTCTCCACCACTTGTAGCGACGATACAAAGATTGGTCTGCAAAAATTCCTCTATCTTGAAGGAATGGCTTTCAGACTTATGCCTTTTGAAATCCCTGCAGGAAAAGATGGAGTAAATGAAAAAGTTCTTTGGAAACAGGTGATGGAAGAACCTGAAGGTTACAGCAAGGAATATAAAGCCGGCTTTAAGTTCAGAGGACTTGCCGACAGTTCGATATTCCTCGATGAAAACCATAAAAGAATGACACTGAACTATAGAAATGCATACCTCCGCCTCTCGAACTATTATATGATCGAGAAAAAAGATAATGCCACTGCTCTTAAAGTGTTAAATACCATGGAAAAGAAGATGCCACTGGCACGAACAGGACTCGACTATCGTTATCGTGCCGATCTTGCAAATCTTTACAGAAGGCTTGGTGACCTCGAAACTTATAAAAAGATGATGGCGGAACTTGAACCCGAAGCTCTTTCAATAATTCGTGACAATCCTCAGATTCTTTCGATGGATGTTTCTACTGTAACAATCCTTCTGGATTATTATGAAACAGTTAAAAAAGCTGAGAATGCCTTGGTTCTTGTGGATCTTCTCGAGAAATATTATCCCGGCAATCCTGATGTTCAGGCGCAAAGGGATAAGTTTAATGCAATTCTCACAGGCAAGGTTCCTGCTGACACTGCTAAAAAAGATACTGCTAAAAAATAGCCTTTGAAAAAGAAAAAGGTACCGGGAATTTTAACACTCCCGGTACTTTTTCTTTTTGTTGAGTAATACCACACCATGAAAATACTGATCCTCGCACTCTCCGGAATAGGTGACGCACTGATGTTCACCCCGGCAGCCAAACTCATCCGGGATAACTTCCCCACTGCAAAAATGGATGCTCTTGTGATGTTTGGTGGTGTAAAAAACATGTATGACCGCACAGGACTTTTTGACGAGGTTATCCACTTCGATTTTATGGCTAAAGGTGCCATCGCCTCTCTTAAATTTGTAATGAAAACCCGCGGAAAATATTCTCATTCCATTAGTGTTTACCCCTCAAACCGCAAAGAATATAATGCCATTCAGTTTCTTTTTGGGAGCAAAACAGCGTGGTCAGGTAAAATATCTCAGAGCCGACACATCAAATCTTGGATTCCTCAACAATGTAAGAATAACCGAAGACGACTCACTCCACAATGTGACAGAGAATGTTGGATTAGTTAAAAAGATGTTTGGAATCACGGATACAACTCTACATCCCCTTTTATTCCCTTTAAACAGTGAAGATGAAAAATTTGCAGATGATTTTTGCAAAAATGAGTTGTCAGAAGGTGTTCCTGTAATCGGGTTTCACCCGGGATGCGCAATATTTAAAAACCATATCAACAGAAGGTGGGAACCTGAAAAGTTTGCCCAACTCGGCAGATTGTTGAAAGAAAAAAACAACTTTGAATTGCTCCTTTTTGGCGGTCCTGAAGAAAAAGAGTTGAGGGAAAAGATAATTGAGATGGCAGGCGAGGGGATTTTTCACGAGCCAAAAACCAGGAATCTGAGTGAATCAGCCGCTTTAATTAAAAAATGTGACCTCTTTATCACAAACGATTCAAGTTTGATGCACACTTCCTCTGCGATGGGAGTGAAAGTACTTGCAATTATTGGTCCCACAAATATCAACTACATCCACCCCTGGAAAACAGATTACAGAATTGTTTCACTTGGTCTCGACTGTGCCCCGTGTTTTTTCTATTCGCCAAAACCGTTGGAATGCACACGAAACGATATAAAATACAAATGTATCAAGGAGATTGAAGTGGTGAGGGTTTACAACGAGGCTATTAAATTTCTTACTTCTTGATCGATTCCAGTACTTCTTCGATAAGTGAAATAAATTCTCTTTTGGTAAATGGTTTTGATATATAGTGGGTGCAACCGATGTTTAGAAATGTTTCTCTGTCACCTGCCATTGCGTAAGCAGTAACTGCCACGATAGGAATTGATTCGAATCCGGGAATTTTTCTTATTCTTTTTGTAGCCTCAATGCCGTTCATTCCCAATCCAAGATTGATATCCATAAGAATAAGATCAAACGGATTTTGATTACAGATTTCAATGGAGCCGGGCCCATCGCTCGCTGTTTTTACATTTCCTATTTTTTTTAGGAAATGCATCATCACATCTCTGTTCTCTTTATTGTCTTCAACCAGAAGGATTTCAGGCATATACTCTACTTTACAAATTAATCAATAAAAAAGTTAATACCGATATTAAACTTAAAAAAAATTAGACTTTAAAAAAAGAAATCTGTGGAAAAGGACCTCACCCCCGACCCCTCTCCTAAAAGTAGAGGGGAGGTTTAAATCACATCCCGACAAAAAAATCCGTGAAAATCTGTGTTAAATCCGTGATATCCGTGTTACTATACTGTCCCTTAAAACTCCGTTTAATCCAAACTCTATCAAAAATTACTGCATTATTGGATTATTGGATTACTGCATTATTTCAAAAGCACCATTTTGCGGACAAGGTTTTGGCCGTTGCCGGAAAGCCGATAAAAATAGACTCCGGAGGCGTAATTGTTGCCATCAAATGATACAAAATGTGAACCGGCACCGAGAAATCCTTCATGCAGAGCACCTGTTTCATTTCCAAGAATATCGTACACGGTTAGACGGTAGTTGCCTGCATCGGGAACCACAAAATTAATTGTTGTTACTGGGTTAAACGGATTTGGATAGTTTTGTTGCAGTTCCAATGAAACGGGAATCGCCGGTTTTTCTTCAATTGAAGTTGGTGTTCCGGTTCCTCCACCATTTGTGGTTTTCATCAACAAACCGTATGTGCCAACAAGCCAGCCGTTGTTTTGATCAAAAAAGTAGGACTTTTTAAATGTGTTTGTAACTCCGGTGGGAACCTTCACCCAGTCATATCCACTGTTCGAAGTTCTGTAAAAACTGCCAAAAGAGCCTGCCGTAAAACCGTTAAGTGTATCATAAAAATAGACTGAATTGAGCCAGTTGACAGGAGAGTGTCTATAATCTTCCATGATCCTCCCAGAAAAGTTGATTTCAGAACAATTCCATACTTTCCAACGATCCATCCAATACCCCGGGGGAAATAGATATCCCGTAAGTCAAACCTTGAATCAATAGATTGATCAATAATTCCGGACGGTGGCGAGAGCATCAATAGAATGGTTCCACCATCTCCAATTAAAGTAGCCGAGCGGGAGGAGAAACTGTAAATTCCTCTGTAAGTATGGAAGAGGGTTCCCCCTTTTCCCCAGGTTGCTCCTGTGGGTTCATTGTTTGAGATAAGATAGGCGCCATTTTGTCCGGCAACTTTATTTGATCTTTTGTTCCTTCGATTGAATAGAGATCATCGGTGGTTAAGTGGCTGATATCCTGTCTCACCCAGTTTTGACCTGCGTCAAGAGTTTGGAGGATTGTTCCGTCGTCTCCCACTATCCATCCTCTTATAGTATCGAGGAAGTAGAGGTCGTTTAAGTTAGTCATTTGATCAGTAAACTGTCTTACCCAGGTATCGCCGCCATCTTCTGTTCTGAGGATAAGTCCACTGTCTCCAACGGCAGTACCAATCATGGGATCCAGAAAATCGATTGAATTTATTGTGTTTTCAGAGCCTTCTGATTGAAATTCCCAATTTGCACCCGCATCTGTAGTGTGCATTATCAAGCCATTGTTGCCAAACACCCAACCGTTGTCACCGGAAAAAGTTGAATAATTAAAACTGAATTTTGAACTGTCGGAGATTTTATTCCAGGTGGTTCCGCCATTATCGGATTTGAAGACAACACCCGGAGCTCCTGCTGTAATTATTTGATTTCCCGGAAGGATGGAAGCGGTTTTTAACCAGCCGTAGAAGCCGGCGTTAAATTTTGTCCAGGTGATCCCACCATCAACGGTTTTAAGCGCAAGTCCTTCTCTTCCAAAAGCCCACCCGTTTAAATTGTCGGTGAAAAGAATTTTAGAAATGGTTAATGAAATGTTGCTGTTTACAAGATTCCATGAGTTACCTCCGTTGGAAGTGGAGTAAATAGACCCTGATTCACCCGCGAGAAAACCTCTGTTATTATCAAAAAAGAAAAGAGATGCGATTGAAACAGTGTCGAAGAATCCTTTTGACCAGGTGATTCCATTGTCCTGTGAAGAAAGAAACAATCCTTTGTCACCCGCTGCGAAAGCCTTCCCGCCGGGGAGCAGTTGGATGGATTTTACATCCCGCACTGAATCAACTGTGATCAACTGAAAAGAGTTGCCACCGTCGCTTGTTCTTAATATCTTACCCGAAGAACAGCCCATTACACCGGTATTCATATCGATGAAGGATGCCGAAATGAGATCATTGTTTGTTCCGGTGGGTATCACCTGCCAGTTGGCACCAGCATCCGCAGTTTTAACAAAAGCCCCTGCATTCCCCACTATGTAACAGTTTTGTGCGTCAAAAGCCTGACCCGCATTAAGGTTTTTCCCAACAGGGAGGGGATTTTGCCATATCCAGTTGGTTTGTGAAAATGTGGAGATAGTAAAAACGAGAAAAAAACCGGCAAAATATTTAAAGTGATTTGAGATTTTTTGTATCATAGTCGAACCTAAAACTTAAACCGAAAGCCGGATTGGATGGCGATATATGCACGGGATACATATTTTGTTCTTATTCTGCTATATCGGGCATTAACATCGAGATCAAGTCCGGGAGCAAGATAAATTCTGAAGCCAACTTCGGGTGAGATACCCGGGGAAATTTCTTTGGTGATTTCTTCCGGTTTTCCTAATACTCCATAATCCATCTGAAGGAAATATTCTGTAAAGAACACCCCTCCCTCAACTCCAACATAAGGTGAAATTTCACTTCCTTCCACAAAAACATAACGCAAACCGAGGGTAACGGGGATAGAGCTGAAATTAAAGTCGTATCCGGGCAGATCCTCTTTTAGTCCACAGTAATAATATCCTGTGGTAAGTGTTGCTTCGAGACCGGGGAAGAGGACAGGCAGATTAAAACTGATGTTTCCGCCAAAGCCGGCATCCACATGGGTTTCAAGTTGTCCCGCAGGAATGGCAGCAGAACCCTGTAGTCTGATTCCGGGCTGGGCATTGCAAAAAACTGCAAGTGAGATGAGCAGCAAAAAGAATACTTTATTCAATCTTATAAATTCTTTTTATTTTTACTTGATGTATTTAATTATATTTGAAATGTAATTGGCAATAAAGCCAAGAAAATTTAAAAACCGTATCCAATTTAAGATAATCTGCACTAAATGCGAATAATATTTCCTCTACTTTTATTGGTTTTCCTCACTGTTGAGAATTGTCCGCAGGGCAGAACCTACACACTCTCGGGAGTTATCTCTGAAGCCGAGAGTGGCGAAGTGCTTATTGGCGCTTATGTTGCCGTTTACAAAGACTCCTTAAAAAAAGGCAACCCCCTCAGATCGATCACTTCCAACAAGTTTGGTTTTTATTCACTCCCTGCAATGGCGGCCGGTAAATATTATCTATATTCGGGTGCGCTGGGCTTTGAAACATTTGGCAAACATATTGAAATGACGGGAGAAGCCGCCGGTATCCGCCTGGATATTCATCTTAAAAAATCGTCAATTCTTTTAAGTGAAGTTACCGTTATGGCGGAAAAATATGAAGATTTTGCCAATACATCCGGCACGGTGGAGCTTGATCCCGAAATGATTCAGACACTTCCTTCCTTTGGAGGTGAGACCGATATTTTCCGCGCTCTTCAACTTCTGCCCGGTGTATCGAACGCAAACGAACTTTCTGCAGGAATTTATGTAAGAGGAAGTTCCGCCGATCAAACCCTTACACTTATCGACGGAGTGCAGGTTTATAATCCTTCTCATCTTGGTGGGTTTGCCAGCACATTTAACTCCGATGCAATTCAGAACATTAAACTGATAAAAGGAGCATTTCCTGCGCAGTATGGCGGCAGACTCTCAAGTGTTCTCGATGTTACAACCCGTGAAGGTTCATCGGAAAAATTTATCGGGTCTCTAAGTCTTTCTAATATCAGCAGTCGTTTCACGATTGAGGGTCCCCTGGCGGAAAAATCAACGTATATCCTCTCTGCCAGAATGATGTATCTCGACAAACTTTTAACTCTTATCCCACAGGCTGACAAGTTTCCCAGATATGGTTTTTATGATGCAAACGGAAAAATCAGCTACAATATCTCGGAAACCGACAAACTTTTTATTACCGGCTTTTTCAGCAGTGATCAGCTCTCCGAACCCACGGCAAGCAAAGATATAGGTTTTGATATCGGGTGGAAAAATTCTACCGTGAATATGACCTGGACAAAAATCTATTCTTCTCAGATTTTTACAAGCACCTCATTAGTTTATACCTATTATGATTTTAAAACTGCAATGAAGGACAAAAATCCAACTAAAAAGGATGCTCTCGATTTTTTCACCTCGTCTCTTGTTAATGATTTTCAATTAAAAACCGATATTCAATTTTATCTGAATCCTTCTAATATTCTTCAGATGGGTGCCGAAGTAACCTATCATAATTTTGAAGTGCTCACGAGTGATTTTTACAATACACAATTAAAATATTCAGTGAACCCCGGTAGAAGTTATAAAGCTCTTGAAGTTTCCCTTTTTGCTCAGGATGAAATAACTGTTTTTTCTGACCTCAAAACCAATGTGGGAATGCGCTTCTATTATTATAACGAAGGAAAACTTTACGGTTGGGAACCAAGAGTGTCATTTACTTATTATGCATTCGACAGATTGGTATTAAGAGGGTCTTTTGCAATCGCAAATCAACCGATTCATCTCTCGCAAGGAATGATGTTTATCTCCCTACTGATGTCTGGTTTCCATCTACTGCAACAATTAAACCCGCCCGTTCGATGCAGGGCGCATTTGGTTTTGAAGCAACAAGTGCCGATAAAACCTTTTTATTTACTCTTGAAGGATACTACAAAGACCTCGAAAACCTTTATGAGTATAAAGAGGATGCCGATTTTGCTTATTCCAGCAACTACGAAAGGCAACTTACCACAGGAAGAGGCGAGGCTTATGGTGTCGAGTTGTTCTTCAATAAAAGGATTGGTAACATAACGGGCTGGTTTGGCTACACACTCCTGGACAAAAGATATTTTGATGATCTGAACAGAAGTGAACCTTTTTATCCGCAGTTTGACAGGAGGCACGATGTCTCTGTTGTGTTGTTGGCAGCCTTCCACCACAATTTCATTTGCCGCAACATGGAATTATTCAACAGGAAAAGCCTTCCCTCTGCCAATTATGCAATATTCATTCCTTGGGATGAACAACGCAAAAGAGAATGAAAACGAGGTTTTTTACGAATATTCAGCAAGAGATGCATTCCGTCTTCCTGCTTTTCATAAACTCGACTTGAGTGTAAACTACATCCTCAAATGGAATGACAAGGATGTTGAACTCTCACTGAATATCTATAATGTTTACAACCGGTTTAATGTTTTTTCGAAATATGTGGGATATAAAACTGATGAAGCCACCGGATCAGAACTCCAATTCTGAAGCAGTTTACCCTCTATCCATTTTTACCATCTCTTGGGATAAAGGTTCATTTATGAGAAATACTCAGTCTTTAATTCAATTATCTTCCCTTTCATGCTTTTGATAGTGGCAGGATTTCTTTTCGCAGGATGTGAACAGGCCGTTGAAGAGGAAGAATTCCTTATGAAACAAAGTTGGTTATTAGGGGTTTACTCGAAGACGGTCAGGATATTAAAGAGATATTTATTGGAAGAACTCTTCCTGTGGCTGTTCCTTCAGAGCGGATTTTCGAATCTGCCCGATGCCGTGGTGTCGATAAGAGTTGATTCTCTCAGATATATTCTAAAACATTCGAAAGACGGCCTTTATAATGCACCCGCAGGCGTAAAAGCAAGAGCAGGGAAAACCTATGAACTGTTGGTTTCATGGGGTGGGTATTCAGCTGGGGCAATTACAAAAATTCCAGATGTTGGATCGGTAGGTGGAGTTTTATGGTAAATTCTGTCGAACGATACAGGCAAAGCGATAAGAGTGATGAGCATCGAGGTAACTCCGAGGGCGGATGAAGCTTATGCTGCCACCTGGCTCGCATTTACACAATCGGGACAAATCTATACCGAAGATACAAAATATAACACCGTGGTAAGGAAACTGCCGGGTGCCGCCGCCAACACCTTACAAATATTATCGGCTGAGGTACCGGCATCTTATGCTTCAAAACCTCAAGATCTTGGCGCAGGAATTTATGTGTACGACACTTCTCTACGATTATTTCAAAACAAAAGGCTCAAGCAAACTCTCCGATGCGGTGTTTGGTCAACCCTCAACTTCTGTGAAATGGAATATTCTTGGAGATGGAATTGGCATGTTCATCGGCAGAAGAAAACAGTGAAGGCAATCAGCTCTTCGCGGTAAAATCTTTTGGTTAAATAATGAAAAAAACTGCTTTCCTTATTCTGTTAAACCTGATTATCACTTCTTTCACCAAGTTTAACATATTGTTGGATATTTCCAGAGCACAGAGATATTACTCGAGCCGCAGTGGAAAAACTTTCACCGGATCAAAGGAAACTTCTCGAGAATCTATGGAAAATGGCAATAGCAGGTTCAGAAGGAAGGCTCACTCCGGAACTGATTAATAACGGGATGTCGCTTCACGGCATTTGATCGATTTTGTCTCCTGGCCTTCCATCAGTGGTGATCACTCCATCTCTTCCCGGGATATGTTGAATATCGTTCTGAAATCGGACTGGATATTAAAAGTTAGCGAGATTGCCAATGATTTAAAATCGAACTTTCCGGAGGCTGACTCACGGGATGATGTCTTAAATGCATTGCGGGATTCCGACCTCCGATTCCAAAGGGCAGACCCTGAATATGCCTCAAGAGCAGGACATAATGATGTCCATTTCCTCTGTTCGGTAAGTGGTACCACTCAAACTCTCTCTGCGTATATCATCAACTCAATTACAGAAGGTGTTCCTCTTAATGCACTTGGTGTGTATGCTTTATCACCAATTGGCACTTTATAAAGCATCTTACTTCACCACTGCTTCACTCACCATTGAAGAAAAGACTCAACTTCTGCTTTCAGCTCTGGCGGATGAGGCGTTTGCAATCCACTTCCTCGAAGATTTTACCGCAGCCGGCACGCAGCCGGAGTTTGGGGTGACCCTTCACAGAAAAAGGCTCTCACGACTATTACAACGAACACGGGATACAGACAACAACATGGGGAGGGAGTACCGATTATCCTTGTTGGTGATGCATGGATTAGAGACGAAGACATAGAAAAAACCGCTATTCTGGTTAAAATAGGCTGGAACAGGTGCTCAATGCTTTTGCGGGTACGATAAATATAAACTCCGCTCCATTGGATAGTGTTAATCTCTTTTCACCGGCTGACTTCAACATCTCGAAAGTGGATTTTATGCCACCGCTTAAAATCGACAGCACGGTTATCGCAATGGCTATCCCGATATTGACTATTACCCCGTTCCTGCTCTTGCCAAGGGCTGGGTGAACTCCACGATTCAGATCGGAGCTCGGATTTTTATCGGGCTTAGTGCATCACTTTCGGGCACAGTTGTTTCGCGCAGTTTTGGACCAAGTCAGGATTATCCGGAGTTATCTCCGAGTGGACGCAACAATTAAATTTGGTGTAGGGCTCGATGGGGTTCTCAGTGAGTCGAGTGACGGACTTGCATTTCTTGGAGTGGGTTACAAGCGTGAAAGTGGTGCCACGGGCATTCTCGAACTTGCCCCGAAACAAAGCCTACGGAAACCTTCTCCTCTCAATTCCTGCGAGAAGTTCTATCAATATTAAGCCAGATGTCCGTTTGGTCCCGGTGACCTGATTTTTACCACTCCGTTCCTTTCGTGGATGGCTCCTGAGACACTTGAGAAGATGGCAGCTTTTGCTGAAACGGAGGACTTATCCTTGGCAGGCAGGAATTTCCACATCTATCGGCAGAGTTTCCAGTTTATTTTCGGCAGAGGTGGATGTTCAGTTGTTTGGTTTAACTACCAGGGATGTTGCATTTCATGAAGAAAGCCCAAATAATGACGCAGATTTGTATTGGCTTCCACAAATCAACGAGAATAGAGTTCCCGATACTGGAATACCGTCCATTCAGAACATTTGCAGCTGATCAGAGTTCAAAACTCTTTATACAGTTCTATGGTGGGGTGGATATTCCCTATGATGTGGAGTTAGTTGAAAACCTTGATTTCAAATTAAGAGGTCTACAGAACCTGTGGTATATCGGTTTTCAGACTCGCTTTTGATTGGCGATATTACCTCTGATTCACACAGATTAAAACTCATATCTGATAAAAATACCTGTGTTCTCAGTTGTCTTAAGCTGATCTTTGCCCTTTTGAGTAAGATCAGAGCCCAAGTCCCGCTGAGAATCGTTAAACATCAATCCAGTGCCTTAAACTCTTGAAACAGTGAAGGTTCGCCTCCCGAATAAGCAGGAAATGCTGTATTTGTTTCGATGTGTGCAAGCTAACCGGGTGTTCCCAGAAATCAAGGGGTATATTTTGCCAAAGATAAAGATCAACATCGGGGTCTTTTTAGAGTTTCTCCAATCAACAGCCAACAAAACACTAAAATCGCTTGACATGAACATATTGAAAACCTAATTTTGGGTACATTCCATCATTGGTTATTAATGAAACAGCAACAGGTCCCAAATCCACCCAACACAGCAGGGCTATAGCCCGGCTATGCATAGCCACAAAAAATGGTTTTGTTGTCCATCAGGGGTCATTTTGTAGTCGAGGTTACTTTTCACGGTTGAAAGCACCCAAGAGTGTTTCTCCTTCAGAATCTCTGAAAGATTTAAAAAGGACATCAGAGTGGCTTTTTGTCACCTGCAAAAATTTCTGCTTGGGATCTGAGCTAAAACAGTTGAAGAAAGGAGAATAACTATTATCAAAATTGACTTTTTACCATATCATGCCAATAATCTTGAGATTGTTAAAAGATTAAAATAATTAAAGAGATAAAAATCTGCCCTAAATATACAAATAAATTAATTTATCCAACTCTTTTGAACAGAACCCCTCTCGATTAAAACAGACTGCCACGAAAATTGTGGTAGTTACTCGGGTTTTACTGATGGTTGATTAATTCGCACTTCTCAATCTGTTTTCTTGGAATTTATTTTGTGATAAAATACTCTTTTTGTATTTTTTCATTTAGGTATTGACTATTATTGAATTATTTATTAAGTTTGCACCATCAAAGTGATTTCCTCTCATTCTTGAGCATAAACCTAACCTGAATAACCTGCCGAGGTAAACCGCATCAGCGGTTTAACCTCTCCTTTGGTAACAGTTATGTACTATCGAAAATAAACATAGCTCGAAAACTATCCGGGTAACCGCGGCATCTCCAATGTCAGGATATTTATCCTTTTGATCCTTGCTGTACCGGTACTTCCTTCTCTCAAATTCAGCCGGTGAAGGACTCGGCTCTATATTGGATTCTGAAGGCTCAATTAAAAGCGGACTCAACGGTTCGTTTAATGCAAGCGGTTATGATATGCGCTTGACCCGGAAACAGGTAAACCGCTTTTTAGACCCTGTCGCCAATCCAAATTCAACAACTTCCACTATTGAGTGGGAAAAATTAACTTCAGGTGTGGGAGTAATGGGGGTGGCTAACGCAACCAATACCATTGTCAGCGCAATTCTCGTAATCGGGGCCGACATCTACATCGGAGGCCAGTTCAGATCCATCCTGGATATCAGGTGTAACGGCATCGCCAGATGGGATGGAACAAACTGGAATCCTGTTGGAACGGGGGTTGAGGGACATCTATACGCGCTGGAGTATGACGGCACAAATCTTTACGCCGGCGGTCAGTTTTCAAGTGCCGGAGGAGTTGCAGCACTGAATGTCGCAAAATGGAACGGTACATCATGGTCAGCAAATGGGTGATGGACTGAACCAATATGTCGAAGATCTGGAGGTGTTCCAGGGAAATCTGTACGCAGGTGGTTGGTTCACCGCATCCGGTTCGACAACTATTAACACAATAACCAGTCTGGAATGGCTCAAAAGCTGGCAGGGAACAGTTGGCACGAACATGGAGAGCAACTTGGATGGCAAGCATGTAAACACTCTCGAAGCTACTGCAACCACTCTTTATGCGGGAGGGCTCTTTTACCAATATTGGCGGAATAACTGCATACAGTATCGCTGCCTGGAATGGGACAACATGGACAACATTGGGATCAGGTTTCCTGAACGGGACTGTAAGAACTATACTGAATGTAAACAGTACAATTTATGCAGGAGGGACTATATCTATTTCAGGTTTAACCCCATTGAACAACATTGCAAAGTGGAACGGATCAGCCTGGTTGGATCTTTCCGGGTGGGGTAAACAACACAGTCTATTC
>JADJIA010000007.1 GCA_016707285.1 Ignavibacteriales bacterium | reverse complement strand
TATGGAAAACCAACAACCGCGGAAACACACCGGTTGAGTTATCCGCATTTTCTGCTATCCCGTTAGGTAACAAAGTCACACTTCAATGGACAACCGAGACTGAAACCAACAACATGGGTTTTGAGATTGAAAGAAGATTTAAGAATGGCGATTGGAAGAAAATTGGTTTTTCAAAAGGTCACGGAACGGTAACACAAAAAATCTATTACATTTGATGATCTAACACTTTCAGAACAAGGATTTATTTATTACCGCTTGAAACAGATCGATTATAACGGTGAATTTGAGTATTCAAATGAAGTGGAAGTAATCTATGGTGAAATACCCGAGAATTATGCAATTCAACAGAATTACCCAAACCCGTTTAATCCTTCAACAAAGGTGACATTTTCACTTCCCGAAGAGAACAAAGTTGTGATAAAAGTTTTTAATGCAATGGGAGAACAGGTAAAGGAGATTGATAGAGGGGTTCTTAGTCATGGATATTTTGAACAGGATTTTGAGATGAGCAACGAATCTTCGGGAATGTATTTCTGTCAGGTTTTGTGTACCAATACAATTTCAGGCAGAACAAAATCGCTTTCGGTTAAGATGGTACTTATGAAGTAGAGTGAGTACTTGAGTGACCTGAGTACTTGAGTACTTGAGAAACTCGAGTGACTAGAGAGACTTGAGTATTTTAAGTCTCTCTGCGAAACTCTCCCAAAGGGATGCCTTCGGCACGTCTAATCTGCGTGTATCTCCCGAAGGGATGCCTTCGGCATGCAGTCCTATATATCATCCGTGAAAATCCGTGTTTAATCCGTGATATCCGTGGAACTATCTCTTACGGGATTTCGTTTTGCAGACGGCAATCGGGACGATTACCACTCCTGTCTCTTACGGCTAAAATCCGTGATTATCCGCTATATCCGCATCTTATTACTGCATTATTGGATTATTGGATTACTGCATTCTCCATTAAATACTCATCAATTGCAGTGGCAGCTTTTCTGCCGGCACCCATCGCAAGAATAACAGTGGCACCACCGGTTACAATATCACCACCTGCAAAAACACCTTTTTTAGAGGTTTTCATCGTGGCTTCTTCCACCGTGATATTGCCCCACTTATTGAAGTTTATATCAGGTGTTGTTTTTTGTATAATGGGATTTGAGCCGTTGCCAATTGCAATAACTGCCATATCGATCGGCATAACATACTCTGAACCGGGTATAGCGACTGGTCTTCTTCTTCCGGAAGCATCGGGTTCACCAAGCTCCATTTTTTGAAGTTTTACTCCATGTAGCCAGCCTGCTTCATCACCCAGAAACTCAAGTGGATTGGTGAGCATAACAAATTCAATTCCCTCTTCTTTGGCATGATGAACCTCTTCAATTCTTGCGGGCATTTCCACTTCACTTCTTCTGTAGATTATGCGGGCATTAGCAGCACCCAACCGTTTTGAAGTTCTTACTGCGTCCATGGCTGTGTTTCCACCACCAAAAACAGCAACATTTTTCCCTTTTACATCAAATACGGGAGTATCGAATTCCGGGAATTTATATGCCTTCATGAGGTTCACTCTTGTGAGGAACTCGTTTGCCGAGTAAACACCATTGTAATTCTCGCCGGGAAGATTCATAAAGTAAGGCAGTCCAGCCCCAACACCAATAAATACGGCATCATAACCTTCCACTGTCATCAATTCATCGATGGTATCGGTGAAACCAATTACACTGTTGGTTTTAAATTCCACTCCCAAAGCTTCGAGTGCATCCACTTCAGCTTTTACAATCTCTTTTGGCAATCTGAATTCAGGGATACCATAAATTAAAACACCCCCGATATCGTGAAGTGCCTCAAAAACGGTGACAGTGTGTCCGAGTTGTACAAGCTCACCGGCACAGCTAAGTCCTGCAGGTCCACTCCCAATAATGGCAACTTTTTTTCCGGTTTTTGTTTTAATTTCAGCTTGACGGATACCTGTTGTGGTTCTTTCATAGTCAGCAACAAATCTCTCAAGCCGACCAATCGCAACCGATTCCCCTTTTACACCTGTAACACATCTTGCTTCACATTGTTCTTCCTGGGGACAAACTCTTCCACAAACCGCAGGTAAAACATTGTTTTCTTTGATTTTGGAAGCAGCGGCAAGATAATCACCCTCGGCGACCAACTTAATAAAATCTTTAATTTGCACACCAACAGGACAACCTTCAACACATTTAGGTTTTGGGCACTGCAAACAGCGTTCTGCTTCAAGTTTTGCAAGTTCCTCTGTAAATCCAAGATTAACCTCTGTGAAGTTTTTGTTTCTTGAGTTTGGAGCCTGCTCGGGCATGGGTTGGCGAGGAATTTGCATTCTCTCTTTTTTTGTTAACTCTGCCATTGAATCTCTTTTATTTAAGTTAAAAGGTTAAACTAATTGTTAATTGCTTCTGCGAATTGTTTATCGAGGCTACAGACATGTTTATCGAGTGCCGATTTTTCTTCACTCCTGTAAGTGTTGTTTCGTTTCATCAAAAGAGTGAAATCGACCTCATGTGCATCAAATTCCGGTCCATCCACACAAACAAACACTGTTTGTCCACCAACCACTGCTCTGCAACCGCCGCACATTCCTGTGCCGTCAACCATCACAGGATTGAGGCTTACAACCGTTTTTATCCCGTAAGGTCTGGTGACTTCCGCAACGGCTTTCATCATTGGAATTGGACCAATAGCCAAAACAAAATCGACCTTTGTCCCTGATTCTATAATGTCTTTAAGCTTCCCGGTTACAAATCCGTGATAGCCATAACTTCCATCATCGGTAGTTGGATAAACTTCGTCACAAATCTCTCTGAGTTCATTCTCAAGAATTACATATTCTTTCGATTTTCCGCCAATTATGGAGATGGTGTGGTTACCGGCTTCTTTTAACGCTTTGGCAGTGGGAAATGCGATTGCAGTTCCAACTCCGCCGCCGATACTGATTGCGGTTCCAAAATTTTCGATGTGGGATGGAAGTCCAAGTGGACCAACCACATCCATAAAGAATTCGCCGGCTTTATGTTCATTGATTTCTCTGGTGGTTTTTCCAATTCCTTGAACAATTATCGTAATTGTTCCCCTTTCAACTGAAGAGTCAGCTATAGTCAAAGGGATTCTTTCCCCTTGTGAAGAAATACGGACAATCACAAATTGTCCCGCTTTTCTTTTTGCAGCTATTTTTGGTGCTTCAATTTCAAATCTTTTAACTTCAGGTGCCAAAAATTCTGCTGAGACTATTTTAAACATTAATATCCTTGTTTAATGATTAATTGACTGAAAGGATCTTTTGATTTTAACTGTTTTAGGGAGATTTTCCTTTTTGACATTCCCTTTAACACCTGCAATTTTGATTATTGTATAATACACTGCGAGCACAAGAATTGCCGAGAAAAACGCTATAATTTCTTTGTTGCTGTCACCACTATAAAAATAGATGAGGGTTCCAATTGTAAAAATAAACAAAAACAGAGGGAGACCATACACCATCATCACAGCTTTAAGAAGATCAGAGCCCTTCACTTCGATGATAACCTCATCTCCGGGCTTCGAACCGAGTCTGTCATATACCGTAAGATTGGAATAAACTCCGTCTTCATTGGTCTTACAAAACGGCTTTGCAGCACAGGTTTTGCAATTACCTTTGTCCATGATGGCAATCTCAGCGAGATCACCTCTTTTTTCAACGACAATTCCTTCCTCGGTGAATACTTCAGCCATTGGCTATTTCTCTACCATCTCAATAACTCTGATTGCTTTTGTTGTGCATTTTTCAAAAGGGATTTTTTCCAATTCAAGTTTATCATAATCGATTATTGCAAGATTGTTATCCATAACAACCCCTCCATCCGATTTTCTGGCACAGATACTGCATCCCATGCAGGAAACTGAACAAACGGACTTCGAAGTTTTTGGGTCATCATGACTCTTGCAAAATACGAAAACTTTTCGATTTGCAGGGTGCATTTCGATGATATTTCTTGGACAGGCTTTAACACATTTGCCACAACCCGTGCAAAGTGATTCAATCACCTCGGGTAATCCATTTTCACCCATCACCATGGCTCCAAAAGGACACGCAGTGACGCAGTCGCCACCACTTAAACAACCATAAAAACAAAGTTTGTCTCCACCCGAAAGCAGATCCATAGCGCTGCAGGTAACCGGACCATGGTAGGTTGAATATTTTTTCACTGCTTCAACATTTCCACCTCTGCAGAGGACTCTTGGTAGAAATCGGACAACTTCACCGGCTTCCTCTCCCAATAATCGTGCGATTGAAAGCGCCGTTTCAGTACCACCAACGGGACAACCATTTGATGGAGCGGATTTGTCAGCCGCGTGGCAGGCAAAGTCATAACAACCCGCATAGCCGCAGCCACCACAGTTTGCTCCCGGCAGCACATCGTTAATGTCACCAATAAGAGGATTTTCTTCAACTCTTAACTTTTTGTCCGCAATAGCCAGAGCACCGGCAAAAATAAAACCGAGTCCTCCCATAGTTGCAAGGGCAATTAAAAATTGAGTGTCCATATCAACTCCTTGTATAATTTTTAAATCCGTCGGAGTAGAATTTTTTACCATCTTTGTCGATGATCAAAAATTCACTTCCGGGAAACCTTTTTAACAATTCTTTACTTTTTTCGATTCCAATCACAAAAAATGCTGTTGCCAGGGCATCTGCAAGTGTTACATCATCACTGATGACAGTTACACTTACCACCTTGTCAGCGGGAAAACCTGTCCTGGGATCAAACAGATGACAATAACGGATTTTATCCACTTCAAAGTAGTTTTGATAATTGCCTGAAGTTGCCACTGCCTTCTCGCCGGGAACAATTATTTCAACAATTCCCTGCTCAGTAAACGGGTCTTGAACACCGGTTTTCCAGTCTTCACCCATACCTCTTATCTCACCACCGGCATTAATCAAAAAGCTTTTTATACCCAATCCTTTAAGTACCGAGTAAGCCATATCAACAGCATAACCTTTGGCGATTCCGCTAAGATCGAGCTGTGAATTCTTCTTTTTGATAATGGTTGAATCATCAACTACCTCAAGATTTGAATAACCGGTGTTTTTCATCACCATTAAGATTGAATCTTTTGCCGGAATATGGTATGTTTCATCCTTAAAGCCCCAAAGTTTTACCAGGCCACCAACGGTGACATCAAAAGCGCCACTCGTTTCAGCAGAAATTTTTAAGGCTTTTTTAATCAGAGCAACCACCTCTTTTGGCAAAACCACTTTACCCGAATCCAACCGGTTGATCAGGCTGATACTACTCGAATCTTTATAATCGGAAAAGAGGGAATCAATTCGTCTGATCTCGTCAAAAGCCTTCTCAAACGCCACGGGGTAATTTTGTCCGTCACCCTCAAGAATCTGTATTTCAACCACAGTTCCCATCAATGGCATTATCTGTTTAACCTTTCTCTCTGTTGTGCTGCCCCAGTCTGAGTAAAAGAGCCCCACTAAGAAGAAGAGGATAAACGCAATTATAAAAAAGATGGCTTTTCGGTTGAACATTCTAAACTTTCACAACAGAAATCATTGTCTGATGAGGAGCACAGGCGATAACATCACCTTGCATGGAAACATGACCCATACTTGAACAAATGCCATGTTTACAACCGTGTTGTTTTACAAAAGCCCTGCCATTACCAACCGAGATGACATTCCCGCCATAAACGGAAATTTCTTTCACATCGCCCGTTAATGGAAGTCTTTCAATCTTTTTCCCTTCGGATTCAATCACAACAAATCGTTCGCCATTTGAAACATTTTCACCAAGTGATCTTACTGAAAGAAGAAGCGAAGCTTTGGTTGATTTTAGCTCTTGACGCAAACCTCTAAGGGAATTTGAGAAACCTGTTTCAGGTTTTAGAATCGCCAGATCATCTGTGTGCAGAAAGATATCACCTTCATTTTGCGGAGTTATCCGTGAAATTGAAATGGCAAATCGTGGATCATTAATCTTCTGTGATGAGAAACCAAGTTTTACAAGTTTGGAGACAAGCGAATTCTCACCAATAAGCATGGTGGTTGATGGTCTCAGGGAAATCCCTGCCTCACCGGCAAGGTTGTTTAACACTTTTGCAAGCATTACAGTGTCATCGGGTAGAAGGGCTGCCAGGGTTACATCTCTTTCCGGACGAAAAAGCAGCCTTTTAAGCCCTGCACCACTTCCCAGGGCTACAAGAGCAACACCCGATAATTTCAAAAAATCTCTTCTGTTTATCATTTTAAACTCCAGTTTTAATTTCTATATCAGTCCCGAAAATCCCATAAAAGCCATCGCAAGAAGTCCCGCAGTGATCAATGTGATCGGGACACCTCTAAACGGTTTGGGAATATCAGCGAGTTCAAGTTCTTCTCTGATTCCTGCCATGATTACCAAGGCAAGTGTGAAGCCGGTTCCTGCACCGAGTCCAAAAAATATACTTTCCATCATCGAATAATCGCGAAGTGCCATAAACAGAGCAAGCCCCAAAATAGCACAGTTCGTGGTGATGAGTGGAAGATATATCCCAAGCGCTCTGTAAAGTGGCTGTGATGTTTTTTTAATGAACATCTCAACAAACTGTACTAATGAGGCAATTACCAGGATGAAGGAAACATATTGCAAATAATCGAGTCCGGCAGGAAGCAGGATCAGATTATTGATCATCCAGGTTACAACGGCGGTTAACACAAGCACAAATGTAGTGGCAACTCCCATTGAAAACGCAGAAGTAAGTTTATTTGACACTCCAATAAAGGGACAAATCCCCAGGAAGTATGAAAGAACAAAATTATTTACGATTGCAGCAGAAAGAAAAATTAATAGCAGTTCCATCTTAAGCCTCCTCAGTTTCAGTTTGAACAGAAGCAGGAGCAGTTACAAGTTTTGTTGACCTCTCTGCGGTAATTGCCTTCTGAATTTCTTTATCCTTTTTCTTCTGCTCATAGTTGTTGGCTATCCCAAAAAGAATCCCAAGAGTAAGGAATGCTCCTGCGGGAAGGATAAAAATTAACATCGGTTCAACTGTATCAGGAAGTACAACAAAACCAAAAAGTTTGTTTGATCCGAGTATTTCCCGGATACTTCCAATCACTATCAAAGCGAGTGTAAAACCGGCACCCATACCAAGGGCGTCAAATCCGGAACGAACCACTGTATTTTTCGAAGCAAAAGCTTCAGCTCTTCCAAGAATGATGCAGTTAACAACGATTAACGGAATGAATGGTCCCAAAGCCTTGCTTAAATCGGGGAACTGAGCTTTCATCACAATATCAACAATCGTTACAAAAGTTGCTATCACCACGATATATGCAGCAATTCTCACTTGATTGGGAATCAGTTTTTTGATCATCGAAATAATCAGACTGCTGAAAAGCAGTACAAAGGTTGTGGCAAGTCCCATAGCTACACCGTTGACAATAGAAACTGTTACGGCAAGAGTGGGGCAGGTTCCAAGCACCTGTTTAAAAATCGGATTCTGTTTCCAGATCCCGTTCATGAAATCATTTAGAGGGCTGTTCGATTTGCTCATATCTTCCCCTCTTTTTTAAGTTTTCTTAATTCGTCAAGTCCAAGATTCATAATTTTTACAACTGCTTTAGAGGAAATTGTTGCACCTGTAATTGTAAGGATGTCGTTTGCAGTTTCAGTTGCACCTTTTTTACCGACAATGGCAGGTGTGGGATCAACTTTTTTAAATTGATCGGTAAAACTCTCTTTAGTGATCTCGGAACCAAGTCCCGGGGTTTCAACCTGATCGAGAACCGTCAATCCGGTAATCTTTTTGAGATCGGGTGATACCCCCATCATCATTTTGATTACTCCTTGAAAACCGTTCCCTTTAACAGGCATGGCGTAACCAATAAGATTTCCTTTGTCATCCATCACTTTATAAAGTTCATCCGGAATTCCGGTCAATTTTTCCTGTTTTTTACCTTCGGGATGTACCACAAAGATAGCTCTTTCAGTTTCTCTTTGTGCATTGGCTTTAATCTGAGGGTCTGCCCATTCAAATATTTTGGCAAGCAGCCCGCCGGAGATGGCTCCAATTACTACAAGGGTAACCAGCATTTTTGTTACATTATTCATTTTTCTGCTCCAAAAATTACAGGTTTTGTATATCTGTTAATTAGGGGAACAAATCCGTTCATGATCAATATTGCATACATGACACCTTCAGGAAGTCCACCAAATAACCTGATCATAACAACAATAAGTGAAATTGCCATGCCGTATATCCAGATCCCTTTGTTTGTTACGGGTGAGGTAACCCAATCACTTGCCATATAAACAGCACCAAACATAAAACCACCCATAAAAAGGTGATGAATGGGTGATGCAAATTTGGTCGGATCGATGAGCCAGAAAATTCCGCTGAAAAGGAGTAATCCAACGATCATCGCAAGGGGAACTCTCCAGTTCAACACTTTCATGGCTATCAAAAAGACCATCCCGACAAGGATTGCAATTGAAGATGTTTCACCAATGGAACCGCCTACATTCCCAAGGAAAAGGGACATTGCATCAACTCCACCTTTTGAAGCTATCGCTTCAAACTTGAAGAGACTGAGCGGGGTGGCTTTGGTAACGGTATCGACTGCCATGGCAGGGGCACTCCAGGTGGTCATGGCAACAGGATAGGCAGCTTGCAGAAAGGCTCTTCCAACAAGTGCGGGATTAAAGATGTTATATCCCAATCCTCCAAACACTTCCTTTCCAAACCCAATGGCAACCACCGACCCGATAAATGCAAACACCGGATTTAACCCCGGTGGCACAATCAATCCAAGAAGAAGACCTGTAATTATGGCACTTCCATCAAGAATTGTGATCTTTTGTTTTCTTATATACTTTATCGCCGATTCAGTCATTACAGCTCCGGCAAGGGCTGCCAAAACAACAACGAGCTGATAAAGACCAAAATAGATAACCCCCATCACCAAAGGTGGCAGAAGAGAAATGACAACCAGCCACATCGCTTTTTGTGCACTCAACTTAGAGTGGACATGCGGTGTGCTGGTGAGGATTGTTTTATTTTTTAATTCAACAGCGGTAGCAGCATCCATGTCAGGCACTCTTCCTTTCCTGTTGTTTTATTTTCATCACTTCTTTTTTACCTAATTTAATCCATTGTACAAGTGGAATATTTGCCGGGCATTCATAAGCGCAGCAACCACATTCCATACAAACAAGAATTCCGGAAGCCTCTGCATCTTCAAATCGTTGAAGTTTTGAGTATTGCGAGAGTCTGGTTGGCATCAGGTTAACAGGGCAAACCTCGATACACTTCCCACATCGCAAGCAGGGAATTGATTCACCGGGTTGCGATTCGGCTTCAGTGAGAATCAGCAGCCCGGAGGTTGCCTTCATCACGGGGGCGTTATAATCATAAAGATTGTTCCCCATCATCGGTCCACCTGCAACAACTTTTATTGCATCCGGTTTTAATCCTCCACAAAAATCGAGTATCTCTGAGACCGGAGTTCCAACGGGCACAATGATGTTTCGGGGTTTTGTGATTCCGCCGCCGGTAACAGAAACATAAGCTTCTATCTGCGGTTCACCCAGTGCAACAGCTCTGAAAACCGAAATTGCGGTTCCAACATTCTGCATCACAACCCCCACATCCATCGGGAGTTTTCCGGGGGGCACCTTTTTTCCGGTTACAGCGTAGATCAGCATTTTTTCAGCACCCTGCGGATATTTCACGGGTAAAACCCTTACTGTAATATCTGTGCGGTTTCCGAGTTTATTTTTTAAAATTTCAACTGCTTTTGGTTTGTTATCCTCGATACCAATCACACAATCGACACCGATAATTTTCATCAAAATTTCGATACCGGAGATCAACTCATCGGTATATTCGAGCATCAGACGATAGTCGCGTGTCAGGTATGGTTCACATTCTGCGGCATTTATGATTAGTTTGTCGATTTTTTTACCGGGAGGCGGTGAAAGTTTAACAAAGGCCGGAAACGCTGCTCCGCCCATGCCGACTATTCCGGCTTCTTTTATTCTATCGAGTAATTCTGTTTTATTTGCAGTTTTGAAGTCAATTGCCTCAAGGTATGACGGTTCGCTCTCTTCAGAGACAGAGATCTCAATTACAGTTTTGGGAACGCCGGAAAGATTTGCAGTCTTTGATATTTTTGTTACAGCACCATTCACGGGTGAGTGGATGGGAGCTGAAATGAACCCGTCGGGTTCAGCGAGTAATTCACCTTTTTTTACAAGACTGCCTTTGGCAACCAAAAGCTTTGATTCTTTGCCTGCATGCTGTGAGAGGGGGAGATAAATCATCTTCGGATTGGGCATTCTTTCAAAGGGAGAATCCATCGAAAGCTCTTTTGCTTCTGCTGGATGTACTCCACCTTTAAATGATCCCGGGTGTACAAGCGATTTGAACATTCTCTAACTTATATTTGTGGCAATTTTATACATCAAAAATTGTACCACTAAGAATCTTCGTTTTAAATCGAATATTGAAATTTTTAACAATTTACATTGTCATAATCAGTAAAGATTTTCCTTTTTTTGATAAATCAAAAGTGAGTTATCCTGACTCATTCTTTATATTTGCTTTAGATTTTTTAACATTTCCGAGAGGATCATTATTTCAACATATCCCAACCGAGTAGCCACAAACTGGAAATCGAAATATAAAGTAAACAAGTTCCGGAATTATTTTATCGCAACAGTAATATTCAGTCTTTTGCTTGCATACATTGCTCCGAGGATTCTTGAATTAAACGAGGTACGCGAGGGATTCAGTTTTGTTGATCCTGTACTGAATCTCTTCAGTCCGGTGGATCTTACCTGGTGGATTTTTCTGATGCTGTATAGTGGAGTATTTTTAACTTTTTATTATATATCCGACAAACCTGTCAGGTTTATGATGGGATTTCAGGCATATTTTTTCCTGTTGAGTTCGAGACTGATAGCGATGACCTTGCTTCCTCTAAAAGCTCCTGAAACTCTCATACCCCTTTTCGACCCTTTCATTTCATCTTTAAGTTCAGGTATTGTCCTTAAACATGACCTCTTTTTTTCGGGACATATCTCAGTAGCGGTGCTTTTGGCTTATATTGTTGAAAACAAAAAAATGAGATATATCCTCTGGGCTCTGGCAGTGTTTATGTCAATTTTTATTTTGCTACAACATGTACACTATACGATTGATATCTTTGTAGCGCCATTTTTCTCATTTGCGATATGGAGATCAATCGAGGTATTTAATAAGAAACTGGGATTTACCCCTGAAACATAATCAGGGGTTCAACTCTTTCAATTTTTTCCATTCATCCACCCATTCAATGAATGGTCTCATCAGTGGGAAAGCTGTAATTCTGCTTCCAAAGCCCATATATCTGAAGTAAACAGCGTTCGTTTCTGTCACTTTTAATTCGTCAATTTTATTGAGATCGATACTTACATCAAATTTTGAAGCAAGTGACGCCGTGTTCTTTACCATCGATTTATAATATTTCTGGAAACCAAGGTCTCTTTTTAACTTATCCTTGACAGCATCATACTCCTCAACCAATAGAATGTCTTCCAGCTTTTTATCGATAAGTTTCATCACTACATATTCATCACCGATCTTCACCGGTCCAAATACTCTTCCGGGAGTTAATTTCAGCGCTATGGTACCAGCCTCACCATAATCAGAAGCCGGAACATACTTATCCACATTGCCGTTTACTTCTTTATCCCGTTCACCGTTTACTGATTTTGCCAGAGTCAAAAAATCAGTACCATCATCCATTCCTGTAAGCAAGGAAGCGAGTGCATCAAGATCGGAGCTGACAGCTCTTGCAAGTTTGATAGTCACTCCGCCTGTCTGCCCATTGTTCCGTTTTACAAAATAATCCATCACTTCTGCGTCACTGATATCGGAAGAATCGAGATAAAGAGCCTGATAGGCATTGGAGAGTGTGTAGTCGCGCCAGATGTTTATTTCTCTCCGAACATCCGGCTTTTTATGCAGGGTCCGCTTCATGGCTTCTTCTGCTAAAACTTCCGATTCGATATAATCGCGAGTCCAGTTTTTTAATTTTATCATCAGTTTACTGTGGTCAACTGACTCAATTTCTCTCACATCACCGGCAAGAAAATAGATAAAATCTTCAAGAGAATAGTTTTTTGAATTGTGGGAAAAGTAAGTTAACTGCAACGAATCCAAAGGAATTTTAGCCTTTGTAAAATAGAACTCCTCACTTTTAAGGCTCCACTTCCCTGTTTCAGAAAGAGACCTGGCTGTATTTGGTTCAGCAGCAAGCTTCGTTTTCAAATGTTCGTAAAACCTGCCGGCAAAAACAGTAAGAAGGTTCCCATCCGTTGATATTTTTAATCCTTTAAAAAACTCCTTTTTAAAGGCATGATAATTTTTTTGAGTCAACCGTTCGATGTAAAGTTTTTTTACCCTTGTAAACTCGTTCTCAATCTGTTTTGAATCAGTGAAAGAAGAATCTCTTTTTGATTCAACATAAAAAATGTACCATAAATTGTTGTAAAAGAGTGGCTCGGTATATTGCCCGGGTTTCTTTTGATACAGTTTTTCCTCGATATCATAGTCAAACATACCGTAGGAAAGTTCAAGCATATTTTCTTCATATCCATTTTTGTAGATATCAAAAAACAATGAGTCAAAAGGGACACCATTATTCAGAAAATTGTAAACATTATTTATCTGTGCCTGATCTGTGTTTCTTATCGCCTTAATTTTGATTTTTGTGATGGCTTTTGCCATCTCATTGGCGAGAGTTTGCTGCGTCTGGTCAATTTTATCAACTATCTCAGCTTTGAATAGAGCATCCCGGGCAAACATTTTTTCGAATTGTTCGATCCTTCTTTTCACATCCTTTAAAGTGTCGAGTCGTAGCAACTCAGCTTCAAGGGCAAACAGTTTTTCCGCAGTAACAGTATAAATGAGCTCTTCTTTAAGAGCTTTTACCGCTCCTTTAACATGCGCAGTAAACTTCGGTGACATTTCATAACGCAGAATAAATTCTTCAGCCGTTATTTCACGGTTCCCGATCTTCGCCACCACTTCCTTTTGCGGTTGAGCGACAATACTTCCGCTTAATATCAATAATATTACCGGAACAAGCAGAAATTTAAATAGTTTCATTCTTATATTTATGTTTTGGAATAATCAATATTTTACGATTTTATTCGTTTTATTTAAGTAACTGACACTTATCAAATGGCAAACAAAAAGAAATACCCTGTATCGTTTTACATAGTCTCACTTCTGTTCCCGTTTTTGATTCTTGGACTGTTGGAACTTGGTTTAAGAGCATTTGGATACGCTGAAGATGATCCTGTATTCATACCCGTTCCGGGAAGTGAAGAGAAATTGCTGGTTCTCAACCCCGATCTCACAAAGAGGTATTTTAAGGGAGCTGCATTTGTCCCCCACTCGATAAACGATGTGTTCTTAAAAACCAAAGACCCCAACACTCCAAGAATCATGATCCTCGGCGAAAGCAGTGCTGCCGGTTTTCCGTTTGAACCAAATGGTGGATTCTCTCGTTTTCTTGATCAACGACTCTCGATTCTCTATCCAAAGAAAAAATTTGAGATTGTGAATTTAGGAATTGCAGCCATAAATACTTATGCAATTATGGATATACTTGAGGATGTGATTGATCAAAAACCCGATCTGGTTCTCATTTATACGGGTCACAATGAATATTATGGTGCTCTCGGTGCTGCGTCGGTGACAAGCATCGCTTCTTCACCGGCGATGAGCCGATTCCTTCAAACCGTGGGAAAATTACGATTTATTCGATTGCTTTCATCTATATTTTCCGGTGAACCTGAACGACAAACCTCCCCGGGATTAATGGAATCACTTGCAAAGGATAAACTTATCCCTCTTGATTCCGATCTCTATCAAGCAGGTGTTGACCAATTTGAACACAATCTGAATTTCATTCTGGAAGAGTTGAAAAAGAACAACATTCCTGTTGTAATTGGAACTCTTGTATCAAATCTTATGAACCAACCCCCATTTATTGCTGAAAACAGTGGCGCCGGGAAATTATTTGAAAATGCAGAAAAACTTTACAAGGATGGCAAATATGACGAGGCAAAAGTTGAATTCATAAAAGCAAAGGATATGGATGAACTTCGTTTCCGCGCCCCGGAATCATTTAACTCCATTATTAAAGAACTTGCATCAAAACATGGTGCATCATTAATTTCGATTGATTCTGCATTTAACTCTATGTCGAGGAATGGAATTGTTGGAAACGACTTAATGACCGACCATCTTCATCCCAACCTTTCAGGCTATAACATGATGTCCGCTTTATTCCTGGATGGGATAGTGAAATCTGGAGTACTCAAAGAAAAAGCTGAAGTTGATCTCTATCCAAAAGTTTTAGACAGTCTTACATTTGTAAATCTTCCCTTTTCAAAACTTGATTCCCTGATCTCCGACTATCGTTTGTTGGGGATAAAATCACAATGGCCCTTCAACAGGTCTGATATTAAAATTCCCCTTGAAAAAATGAGACCACCTGTTAATTTTGTTGATTCCATGGCTCTGCAATCTGCCAGGGGAGAATTAAAATGGGATGAAGCCCACATAAAAGCAGCAAACTGGTTTGTTTCGCAAAATGATGAAATTAGAGCATCAAAGGAATTTAAGGTATTAATAAATCAGTTCCACTACATCACAAAGTTCTATAATTTGTATGCCGATGCACTGATGCAGTTGAAGTTGTATGATAAGGCAAAAGAAGTTTTGCTCAAAAGTTTTGAAATTACTCCGGGAGCTTATTCAACCAAATGGCTTGGAATTCTTGCTTTGAGCGAAAACAAAGCTGAAGAGGGCAAAAAATGGCTTTTGGAGAGTGTTAACTATGATTCTCTCGATCCTCAGGCTTTATATAATCTGGCAGGTGCTTTTATAAATCTTAAAGATTTCAATTCAGCGAAAATTTATCTCGGGAAATGTCTTGAAGTGGATCCAAAATTTCCCGGTGCAAGGGAGTTGAACAATCAGCTAAAAAATATCAAATAGTCTATTTCCGCATGGCAAAAAGCCAGCCTCCGTCGTAATTTTCTCCCACAACAGTGAAATCAGGAGAATTTTTTATATCGAGGTAACTTCTGTGGTGTTTTACATGATGGATGTCGTCAAGAATGATGATAAATGGTTTACCATTTAAAGTTTCGAGTGTGGTCTTAAATTCCAGGTAACCCACCCCTCCGGAAGAGTCCAACAGGATAAGTGGATTGTTGTTTTTCATCTCGGTAAGATACTTTTTAATCATATTCTCACCCTGATAGTGATTTTTCTCTTCCTTTTTGATCTTCCGGTTATACAGATAGTTTAATAGTCCAAATCGTGAATTCCCAAACTCGCCTTTGATCTCTTTAGTGTAGAAGCCATGTGGATCATCACCACCATCACAATAGATGTCGGGATATTTGTCCGCATTTTTTAACATCTCGTCATTTACTACAAATTCGATAGCTTCTTTTCTATTGAGAGTTAAACCCCAAACCGGAGTAACAAACGGGTATTTTTCAAGGTTTTTAACAGCTTTAACCCAGTTAAAATAGTTTGCTTCCACTGTAATAAATTTTTTCGGAGCACCCACATCTGCAAAGGCATCTGCAATCATCCTCGTAGAGCCGGTACCGAGGTAAGTACCCGATTCAAATACATGAGTAACCTTTTCTTCGATTATAATCTTCCTGATCAGTTCTTCAAGTTGTTTGTCATCCGCCATCGATGTTGAAAAGCCCGGGTGTGAGGTATATTGTTTCATTTTAAGCTGTTTTTCCAAAAAAATAATTAATCAACCATACAAAATAAAAAATCCGGATTGCATTTCGGCAATCCGGATTTTAACTCTTCAAACGAAGAAATTACTTTAAGAGCATCATTTTACGAGTCTGGGTAAAGCTACCTGACTGGATTGTGTAAAGATAGATACCTGAAGGTAATTTAGCTGCGTCAAAACTAACTTCATAGTTTCCGGCTGCTTTTTCGCCATCCAAAAGAACTGCAACTTCCTGACCGATTGCATTGTAAACAACCATTCTAACCATACCGGCTTCAGGGATGCTGAACTGGATTGAGGTTGAAGGGTTGAATGGGTTAGGATAGTTCTGGCTCATGTTGTAGTTGTTAGGAATATTGTTGTCAATTTCTTTAACGCCTGTAACAACATTGATCAAGTTAGCAACAGTGATTCTACCAAAAGTATCAACAGCGGTTGCACTTACATAATTGATCTGCCATCCAAATGTGTGGTTTGAACCAACACCGGCTTCGTTGTCGTTTGAACCCTGGTTTGTTGCCAATCCAAAGTTAAGACCATATTTGTATTCAGCACCAAGTGAAGTGTAAGCAGGGAAAAGGATATCTTTTGAGAATATCTTGTCACCGGCTGTCAAATCACCATTTGTTCCGTCATCAAATAATCTGATAACGATTGCTGAGTCACTTGTTGGCCATCCGCCACCGGGCCAGCCCAAAGGAGCTGATGAACCTGCAACGATTGCATTGGTAACTTCAGTAAATGGACCGATAGGACCACTTGCGCCATTTGTGTTAACAGTCAATTTGATTGTACAAGGCTGATTGATAACGGTTGCAAGGCTACCATCATTGTATGTGCCTTCCTGAACCAAAAATCCTGCAGTAATGTCTTCCTGTGTGATGATGTACTGTCTGTTAGCACGGCTTTCCCATGCATTAGGAGTGTACCAGTATTTATAGTTCAACTCTTCTGCCAATGCAACTTCTTTATCAAAAGAAACTTCATAGATATCAGGGTTTGCACTTGGAAGCATGATATTAACCAAAGATGTCCAGCCATTAAAGTTACCGTTTACAGAAACAGTATCTTCTGATGGTGTAAATCTACCGGAAAGTCTTTCAAGTTCCATGTTAACTGAAAATGTAAGGTTGATCAAAGTTGTTGCTGAATATCCGTTGTTATCGAAATAAACAACATCAACAACTGTTGGATCACCGCCAATTGTTACCACTCTGTTTGCAACACTTTCCCAAACATCAGCAGCACCGGATACATCTCTGAATCTGAATTTGTATTCTGATGTTGTGCCTGATGCACCAACTGCCGGTACGGTTACGACCCATACTGAGTCATTTCCTGCTGGCTTTGGGATCGGATTTCCGGTCCCCCACCCGTTAAATGCACCACTGACATATAAAGTATCTGCATTAGGATCAAAGTTACCCAATGTAACCTGTTTTCCCATGTTTACTTGAAATGTCACTGCATTCTGGGCGAAAGCCATTGATGCCATAGCCGTAATTAAGACCACAGCCGTAAAGATTTTCTTCATCGCGTTTCTCCTCATTAAATGAATTTGTGTGTTCAAATTATTCTTTTTTATGGTTGTAAAATAAGCTAAAATTTAATCCCAAGTGAAAAGAATTGTGTGTTCTTAAGCAAACCAAAATCCTGATATGCATAATCCACTGATAAGCCAAGATTTGGAGCTATATCGTAATTCAATCCTACACCGAGAGTAAGTCCCTCTTCCGCGTTGTCGAGGAACAGGGATTTGTAGCCACCTCTGAGTGAGATAAGGTTCTTGTAAGTAACCTCACCACCCACATTAAGGCTTTCCGAGTTGTCATTTGGATGAAGTGCATCCAGTCCAACAGTGAATTTTAGATCCTGCGTATTTACGACATCCATAGCTATACCCACCTTAAAAGTGAGTGGAAGCGGAAATGGATCGGTTTTCAATTTTGCGAGAACCTGATCGTTGTTGCCAAAGATTCCGGGATCAACATCGTAGAGCACCAGGAGATCTTTACCATCCATTGTCATGTCACCACCGAAGTTGGAGATGGTTGCACCTATTCTTAATCCGTAGATCTCTGAAAGGAAAAGCACACCAAGATCAAACGCCACAGTTGAGGCACTTGTGTTCCAGATCGATTGCTGAACATATTTTACAGTACCACCTATTGAAAACCGGTCGGTAAGGTTCATCGCATAGTGTAATCCCATTGAGAGATCTTTTGCACCATAAGTTTCACCGGTACCATCAGGTTCTTTAATTGTGGTAACTTCTGTTTCGCCATAATCAAGAATAGTTACACTACCACCCACTGTTCCCCAGTCGCCCAGGCTCAGCATTGCAGCAGCATAATTAAAGTTGATATCTGCGAACCATTTGGTGTGTGAGAAGTAGGCAGCACTTCCGCCAACTCTCGAAACACCTGCAGGGTTCCAATATAATGCTGTGATGTCGTTTGCTGTAGCAGTGAACGCACCACCCATTCCGACAGCTCTTGGCCCAATCCCTATTGATAAGAATGGAGCAGCAGTTGAGCCGACCTTAGTCTGACCGTACATTAAAGTAGCAGCAGACAGTAGAATAAACAAAAAATAAAGTCTTTTCATTCTCTTAATCTCCGCTATTTAATTAAGGCAAACTTGCCGATTTTAGTCCCGACATTTGGTATTTCAACAGTGTAAACATACATACCAAATGCTGCATCAAGATTTTCTTCAGTTCTCAGGTTCCAGTAAACATCTCCAACATATTGATCGGCTGAAAGAAGGGTCTTAATCAGCTCTCCCTTAACGGTGAAGATATTTATTTTTGATCCGGGTGGAATATGTGTGAATCTGATTTCTCTTTCACCTCTACCACTCGTCTGAGTACTTAGTAATCTTGCTTCATTCTGATGTGTAACCACATAAGGATTAGGGACAACTTTAATTTTTTCCAATTCATTAGCAGCAGCGGCGCTGTTGATCGAACTCGATTTCATGTTAAACCGGTAAGAATCAGAGCTTGAGAATGGCTTTTTCGTAAATGTTTTCAGCACACCTGAGGTGGGCAGAGGAGCATTCACTGCATCCATGAAGATATTAAGTCTCCATGTACGATAAACTGTACCGTTGATATTTTCTTTGAAATAGATATTGTGAACGGTACTCTGTTGACCGGTTTTATAATAAACGAATGGCACTTCTGCGCCGTCCACGGTTCGTTTAATTTTAAAGTTGGTATTTTTTGCCGGGAATCTGTTTGAAGATGTCGGCGGCCTCAGAGTATCTGCAATTGATAATCCAAATGTTGTGTCCGGACTAAACTCAACATAATAATCATCAGCCCAAACAGTTCCGGTGTTTGTTCCTACAAGAAATGTAGTGAAAGTGAAACCGGGGAACTGAGCTGAACCGGCACCACCTGCTGCAGGAATTGTATCCTGAGCGTTGAAGTACCAGCCTGATTTGTTGGTATCGAGTTTTATCGCTTCATCGTTTGCGATCTGAAGTCTGAATCCATTAACAATAGGTGTTGATCCACCAAATGTTGTTGCCTGTTTAATAACAGTATCACCTGTTGTAACATTCACAAGTGACCATGATTCAGTGTATCTCTGCAGTGAAGTATCAGCAAAAATCACACGATAAGTATATTTAGGATTTATTGCCGATTGATCAACAACTTCAACCATTACTTTTCCGGTTCCTCTCGGGGTGGTTTCAGCAGTCAGTGATTCAAGACTTGCATCAACATAACCGATTGGTCTTGCACCGGGAGTAATATATCCGGTGTTGTCATCGGTTATAACCTCGCCAGTGTTAGAACGGAAAATAAAGGTCGAGTTTTCACTCGGGAAGATGTTGCTCGCCGCATCGCCTTTATCATAAGCTGCAACAGCATAATAATAGGTCTGCCCTTTAACGGCAGAGGAATCGATAAATCTGTTTGTCAATCCTGTTGTATCATCACCAAGATAATAAGTGATACCACCAAGCTGCTCAAGCAGTTCAGGCTTTGGATAAAAGAAGCCTTTAACACCGTTTCCCTTTATGTCGAATTGCCTCAACGGTTTGTTGAAGAATAAAACACCATAGGCATTGGTGATGGTTCTTGCATCTATAAATCCTGCATCACTTGCACGATAGATTTTATAACCTTCAAAATCTTTTGATTTTGAAATAAAATCGATCGAGTTTTCAACAGGTCTTGGATCCCAGTAAAGAATAACCTTACCATCGTCTTGTGTGATGTTAATCTTTGGTTTTCTTGGTGGCTGTGGGAATTTGTAGCCGGCATTATAAATCTGCTGAACTACATTTTTCTGACGAACCACATCCGCATAATCCTGCCCAAAAAGGAGAGAAACTGAAAATCTCTCTGTAATATTTGGAGCCAATGGGAAATATCCCGAAGCGTAAATAAAATCACCATCCTGTGGATTTGGTGGAATTACATCAAATCTTCCGGGGTACATTCTGTTCCAAAGAATCTCATCCTGACTCATGTTAGGAGAAGAAGCCTGCTCAAAAAAGTTGAACGCTGTAAGACCAATCTGATCTGATTCATCAGGATCAACTCTTCCGAAGTTTGGTTCACCCTGATCAGGTCTTCCATTACCTTCGGTTCCATCAGCGTCAGGGCCAAGATAACCTTCATCAAGGGGGCCTATACCATCAGCACCAACATCATCTCTGATATCACCGGTTGCAATGTCGGTTGCCACCCAGTTGGCATTTTCATCACCTGACCAGTGACTCATTAAAACTACACTTCCATCACCCATCTTTATAAAAGAAGAAGTCATCACACCTGCATCATTATCTCTTCTTTCGTCGATCAATGGTGCATTAATTGCGAGGCCTGTTTTGTAGTCTTTGTATTTAAGACCGGGGAGGTTTTTAAGTTTTCTGGTTTCAAAATGAATCGCCTGGTTTTCATCGATAATACCGTCAAAATCGTTATCCATACCATCATTTGATGATGAATCAGGGATTGCCACACCATTGATGATCTCTTTGATGTGCCCTTCTCTGAAATATGTAACGCCCGGTGTGAAAGTAGTGGTTTTACCAAGACTTGTTATAGTGTTGTCACCTGCGGTAACTGTATATTGAGTTCTTGCATAGGTGTTTGCATCAATCAAAACCATCACTGAGCCGGGAAGATAAGTCACGGAATCAAACGAGGTCTGAATGAATTTTGGAGCATTTGGATCGCCACTGTCGTCATCATTATCGATACCGTCATAAGGGTTACCCGGTGACTCAAGGAATGCGTATCCTACATAACCAACTTTTTGACCTTTATTACCCGAACCATCACTATCCCATGAATAAGTGATTGAGTTGTTAACATCAAATGATCCAAGATCATCCTGGCTGTCACCATCTCCACCGGCGAGAGTACCAACCACGGTACCAAAATCGGCTTTTCTAAAGATGGTTGTTCCTTCGTTCTTTATGTCATAAAGCCAGAAGATACTGTTGGCAGCGAGGAAACTTGACCACTGGAAACCTCTAACACCCATCGTAAGACCCATTCCTTTTCTGGAAGTGTCTCGCGAATCGGGATTAAAGTTACCATTAAATTCGTCGTCCTGGTTGTCATCCGCCCAATAGTAACTTTCCTGATCAGCCTGGATAATTCCACGACCAAAGTAGCCATTCCACTGGGTTTTTCCGGTGATTGGATCAACCCATGTTGGCTGATCTTTCCATCCACCGATGGGCCATGAATCAGGCAAATGTGACATTGCAACTGATTCTGAAGCAGGGTTCAAAAATCCCGGTAACGGGTTCCAACCCCAAAAGTAGTTAAACAAAGGGTGTCTTTCATCAAATTGCCCTGCACGAGGACCTCTTGAGATACAAACCGAATGTTTAATCTCCCCCAGAAAATTGGTGAATTCAACACCAATGAGGGGGATACAATCTCCAATATAGTTTTCGCCGGATCCAAGCGGCCACTCACCTCTGATATCAACACCCTGGTTAAAACCGGATATTTGTCCATCATTGTAGTAAGAGATACCGATACGGTTTCCCGTATGATATCCGATCCTTCTCAGGTTCGGGTCGCCGCGTTGAGCTAATGCTTCGTTGGCAAAAACGATAAGAAGCAATAACGAGATATATATCATAAATTTATTCATAGACTCAACCTGCATTAAAAGTTATACGATAAACCGAGTTCAACTCTTCTTGGTTCGGAGAAGAAGCCCGGATTTAAGTACAGTTCTTCCAGTGTATTGTAATACAATCTGGGGTTAACTTTTCTGGCTTCAAGCAGCCCGAATGTAAAGTAGGGATCGCCTGTATCCGAGTATAATCCGCGGGGATTATCAAGATCCAACAGGTTAAATACTCTCAAGAATGCGGTAATCTTCTGATCGAAAATTTCGAATTCTTTGTATGCTCTCAGATCGACATTAAAGATATCGTTCTTGTAATCGCTGTTTCTTGGGAAAGCGTTTTGTGTAACTCTGGTGTTTTTATTAACAGCAGGAGTGTAAGGCTGACCGGTGAAATAGTTGGCAATCAATGAAATACCAAAATCACTTGGAACTGCATAACTTACAGCCAGGTTGAAGGTATGTGATTGATCCCAATCGAGTGGAGCAATGTAAGTTTCAGGTGCTGCACCGCCAAGGATGGCATTTCTTGCATCCGCAGGATTTGATGAGTTACCTTTGGTTACAGAGTATGTATAATCCATGTTAACGGAAAGTCCGCCGCCAAATCTTTTTTCAAATTTAATGATGAATCCTTTTGAGAATCCAAAATCGGAGTTGGCATACTGACTGTAAGTTGACTGTGTTCCGAAAATTGAAATCTGATCGGTTTGTGTACCGGTAAGGTCTCTAAAATCTTCAAAAAACATTGTAATGTCGATCGCCATGTCATCAGACAACTGCTGCTGGAGACCAATCTCTCCTTTAACAGTTTTCTGTGGTTGCAAATCGGCATTTCCAAAAAGAGCCACATTTCCTGAACCGTCAAGAACTTCAAAATCAGGATTACTGTAAAGTAATTCATAACTTGGGAGCTGGAAGAAATGACCGTATGAAAAGTGGATAACTCCTCTTGCCGTAATAGGGAATGCAATTCCAAGTCTTGGGCTGATCTGTGTTTTCCACGAAGCATCTTTATACCAGTAGGTTAATCTTTCTTCGTATGTCTTTGCTCTGTTTGCAGGCTTAACAGGTTTCCTTATGTCAGGATCTGTCGGGTCTGAAAGAATTCTGCCATCAGGATTAAAAACATCAACTCTGAATCCTGCATTGAAGATCAGGTTAAAAGCTTCAAACTTCGATTGAACATAACCGGAAAATTCTTGAGGTTTTCTTGTGTATGTATCGTGATCGGTTGAAGACTCGGGAGGAGTAATAACATTGTACGGTTTCACATCAACACCGTTTACGGTCATCGGAACAAGATTAATGTTCTCAAAATAGATGTTGTGTTGTTTTACATCCGCACCAAACTTGATGCTGATCTGCTGATTAAACTGAGTTTCCCAATCCAACTTGATCGAGTAGGTTCCTGTGTTTCTTACAAATCTGTTGTTGTCAGTACCACCAATATCGAAGCTGTAAGGAGGATTCTGTTTCAGTCTGTTATCAACATAAAGTGTTGGTCTGGCAGCGTTTCCTGTGTAGATGTCTTCGTATAAGTAGTGTCTGTAATCTTTGAAGAAATAGGAGAGGTTTAATGTATAAAACGAGGAGTTTGAAAGTGCATGGTTAATACTGAAAGTATTGCTGATACCTTGTCTGAACCGTTGCAGTTTATTGTCTGGTGTCAACCTGGGTGCACCGTCAAAATAATCCTGTTTGTCAAACAGATAACTGAACCTGACGGTAAACCCGCTAAACATTCTGTAAGTCAACTTGCCTTGTGCAAAATAACGGGTGTTTTCATTGGTCGGAACCATTGCACCGTCACCTCTTGGTCCTGCAAGCGGAGTTAACAGAGAATCTGTGCCATCAACAAGATTGTAGTTGGCATTTGCACTGTTCTCTCTTGAAATATCGGAAGTTAAGAAAGTCCTTTTCCCGTAAAAGTATCCTTCATTATAGTAGTACCTTCCGTTTGCAAAAAAGAAGAGTTTGTCTCTGAGGATCGCTCCACTAATGCTACCATCAATATTACGAACTGCTATCGGGTTAATTTTGTCGATATTCCAGAATACATCTTTATTGGTAGAGAGATAATCACCACCATAAAAAGAGATTGATCCTGTGTAGTCGTTGTTACCATCTTTTGTAACGATGTTAACGATACCCGACATTGCCTGACCATATTCAGCATTAAAAGCACCGGAGATAACCTGAAGCTCTTTAACTGAATTGGTACCAACATCAACAACATTACTGTTGTCGTATGCATCGGTAACAGGCACACCATCCACCTGGTAAACAACCTGACCACCCCTGCCTCCACGCATGTGAAGTTCACCACCACCACCAACCACAATACCTGCCTGTAACTGAAGTACATCAGAAATGTCGGTGACCGGAAGTTCAGAAATCAGTTCATCGCCGATAACGGAGGTGGATGCAGTAATATCTTTATTAATAAGAGGCTTCTCAGCAATTACGACAACCTCTTCCGTCTGAAACGAAGCAGGCACAATCGCAAAATCGAGAGAGGTCGTCAGACCCGTAGCCACTGAGATATTCTCTACAGTATAATTGTTGTATCCGGTCATTGAAGCACGGATCTTGTATGTTCCCGGGGGAACATTTATAATAATATATTCGCCATCCAAATTTGTGGCGGCACCAAGATTGGTACCCATTATAACCACATTAGCAAATGGAAGTGGCTCCTTCGTCTGTGAGTCTAAAACCCGTCCGGAAATCTTACCGGCCTGGCCTAAAACCTGTGGGGACAGAAGCATAAAGGAAACAAATAAGGCACACAGTAACAGTTTTATCCTCATTAAGGCCTCCGATTATCTCTCTTCGTTTGTTAATAAATCATTACCTAAAATTTCGCATCATAAAAATATTCCATTTTTAGCAAAAAATCAAAACATATTTTCATTGGTTTACATCTTATTTTAATGGTTGTCCAATTATATATTATACATTATTTAGACAAAAAGTAAACACGACCGATCAAATGTCATTTTGCCCGGTCTCGCTTCTTTATCCATGTTATGTACATTTCTACTGCAATTAAACCCAATGCGATAATAATAAACAACTTCCATAATTCCGAACCTACTCTTGACTCACTGATCTTCTGAACAAAATTTCCGGCAGGATCAAAAAACTCAGGATCGTTTTTTATTTTGATTGTTTGAAAATAGTTTTCAATTTCACTTACAGACAATTGTTTAGAATTTGACTCTACTGTATCAAGGTTCACGGGTATATAATCGATCTCTTTCCCGTCCCTCGTAAATTTGTAAACTCCCGGTCTCACAGTTTTGTCGAAGACAACACCTCCATTGTTCGCTGAGGTCTGAAGCACATATCCGGTTTCTCCCGGTGCAGCAAGCTCAATACTTCCACCACCTGTCTTTTTACCCGGAATCAAAATTTGTTCACCGATTAAGGATTCCTCCCCTGCCGGTTCTTGTGATGCAAGATAAAAGAGCGACCTGTAAATGAGGGGTGCAAAAATCGGGATAACAGGGAAATTTCCGGAAGGAATCACAGCAGCCGCGGCAGAAGTAACCACCTTTCCTTTTCCAAAACGGGTTTCTTTCAAAAATGAACCGCCATCTGAGAGAGAGATTATGTCAGTTCCACTACCCGAAGGAATCCTGAAATATGTAAAAAGTTCCGGAGATTCCACCGAGTTGCCATACTGTGTTTGGAATATCTCCCTTAGCAAAGGATGTTCAAACCTGATCGATGTAAATTTCCCCGGTAATGCTTTTGCATCCTTTTTCAGCTCAGCCGGAGCTACCACACCAAAGGATGAGAGGAGAGTGGAAAACTCCGCGAGTGTTGTGTTTTCACCCGGGAAAAGCATAATCCCACCGCCCTGTTTCACATAATTTTTTAATTTACTTAAATCGCCACCACCGGCACCCGAAACAATAACCAGATTTACTTCATTAAAATCAAGTGATCCTGTCTGCGAAATTTCTTTCCTGATTATCTGCATATTTCCTGCGAAAGAACCGGCTTCAATAGCTGCATTAATAAACTTTAAATCTGATGCCTTGCCCAATAAAACCACCTTAAATTCATAAGGAAGGTAAATGGAAGCGAATCTTGAATTGTCAGCTTTGAGATCATCTTCATCGATCTCAACTCTGATCTCCGAAAATCCAGGTTTCTCAACTCTTGCAGAAAGTGTTACATCCGTAATTTTCCCAGCAGCAAGGTTGTAACTTTTTTGTGCTCCCCTCTCTCCGTTTACAAAAAGGGATACCAACCCGTTGTTTACATCATCCTCGGAAAAATTTCTGATGGTGGCAGTAACCGAGATATCTTTTCCCGGTTCAAAAACCTGATTGTTTACTTTTACTCCCGTGACAGCGGAGTTAACAACTTCCTTTGAATTAAAATTAAAAAGACGGGTTTTTACTCTCGAATCTAAAAGAGCTGACACATCAGTGAATTCCTTTTCATTCCCAAGAGTACTTTTTTGAAAATCTGAAAAAATATAAAGCTCTTTGTTCAGATTCTCTGATTCACCGATAATTGAAGCAGCTTTTATGATTGCACTGTTAAGCATGCCTGTTTTAAATCCGGGTTCAACTTGAGAGATAATTTTTTTGAGATTCAAAAAATCCCCCGATGGGGTGGCGAGCTCAGGGTAACTTTCAGAAGTGAAAAGAATTGAAACATCGTCCCCTTCTTTGAGTCCGGTAAGGATCATATTTACCCCGTTTTTCACTTGATTAAAATATGAACCCCGACCATCGACCACTTCCATACTAAAACTGTCATCTATAACAATTACTGCCGATGTTTTTGACGCGGAAGTAAATCCCGGGATACGGACATCCTGAATTACGGGGCGGGAAAAACCGAGCACAAGCATCGCAATTATTAATACGCGTAACGCCATCAATAACCACTGAATGAGTTTAACTCGTCTTACCTTCTGTTTTTCAATCAGTTTAAGGAAATGGAGGGTGGAAAAATCGATTTTTTTGAGTTTTCGCAAATTTAGAAGATGAATCAATATCGGAATTGAAGCCGCTAACAGCCCAAACAACAGACCCGGTGAAAGAAAATTCATAATCCGGAAACCACCGGTGGGAAAATATTAAGGGAATTTGCGTCCGGGGATTGGAGAAAAAACAATACTGAAATATGAGGGATGGTGATCACTACACTATCCTCAATAACAAAAAAAACATACTCCATCCCCCGTTCGCCAAATATCATTAACTAAGCTCCGGCCGCAATCAAATTTAATGCGCTACCTGCTTTGAACCATTCAAACTGTCTTTCGTTGAATGTATGGTTCAACTTACATTCATCTGTTGTACCGTCTGAATGTTTGAGCAAAAGAGTCAATTGTTTACCCGGTGCAAATTCTTTTAATCCAATGATCGAAACACGGTCATCTTCACGAACTTTGTCATAATCGGCTGGATTTGCAAAAGTAAGAGGTAACATCCCCTGTTTTTTCAGGTTGGTTTCGTGAATCCTCGCAAAACTTTTTACGATTATTGCACGACCTCCAAGATGCCTTGGTTCAAGTGCTGCATGTTCGCGGCTGGATCCTTCACCATAGTTTTCATCACCTACAACAACCCAGTTAATTCCGGCAGCTTTATACTCCCGTGCCACATCAGGAACAGAAGAAGTAACGCCACTGAATACATTTTTAACTTTGCCGGGTTCACCGGTATAGGCATTGATTGCACCAATGAACATGTTATTTGAAATGTTATCAAGGTGTCCGCGATATTTTAACCATGGACCTGCCATCGAAATATGATCTGTGGTGCATTTTCCTTTGGCTTTTAACAAGACAGGAAGTCCCTCGGGATCATTTCCATCCCATGGAGTAAATGGCTCCAATAACTGCAAACGGTCACTTGTTGGAGCAACTTTTACTTCAACCGACCCGCCATCTTCTGCAGGAGAAACAAATCCATTTTCACCCTGATCAAAGCCTCTTGAAGGCAATTCATCACCAACAGGTGCTTGAAGTTTTACTTTTTCACCTTTTTCATTAACCAATTCATCGGTCAAAGGATTAAATGTAATTGATCCTGCAATTGCAAGAGCGGTAACTATTTCGGGAGAAGCTACAAAGGCAAGAGTGTCGGGATTTCCGTCATTCCTTTTTGCAAAATTCCTGTTGAACGATGTTATTATTGTGTTTCTTTCACCAGTTTTAACATCCATTCTTTTCCACATTCCGATACATGGACCGCAAGCGTTTGCGAGGATTACTCCACCCAGTTCCGTGAGTGTTTCCAACTGTCCGTCTCTTTCAATCGTTGCTCTTACTTGTTCGGACCCGGGTGTGATTGTAAATTGTGATTTGGCTTTTAATCCAACAGCGAGTGCCTGACGGGCGATGTTTGTTGATCTGTCAATATCCTCATAACTTGAGTTGGTGCAACTTCCAATCAGAGCAACACTAAGTTTTTCAGGATAATTGTTAGCCTTGGCTGCTTCTTTCATTTTTGAGATTGGCCATGCAAGATCGGGGGTGAATGGTCCATTTATATGTGGCTCAAGCTCATCAAGATTTATTTCAATAATTTCATCAAAATATTTTTCAGGATTTGATGCAACATCTGCATCAGCTTTAAGTTCGTTTGCATGTTTATTCGCAAGCTCTGCGAGGTCGGCTCTATCTGTTGATTTCAAATATGCTGCCATCTTGGCATCATAAGGGAAAAGAGAAGTTGTTGCACCAATTTCGGCACCCATGTTACAAATGGTACCTTTACCGGTACATGATATCGCTTCGGTTCCTTCTCCAAAATATTCAACTATGGCGCCTGTTCCTCCTTTAACAGTGAGAATCCCTGCAAGTTTGAGGATAACATCTTTTGGTGAGGTCCAGCCGTTGAGTTTACCGGTAAGTTTTACACCGATAAGTTTTGGCCATTTTAATTCCCATGCCATCCCTGCCATTACATCCACAGCATCCGCTCCACCAACACCGATTGCGATCATTCCGAGACCACCCGCATTGGGAGTATGTGAATCTGTTCCAATCATCATTCCACCCGGGAAAGCGTAATTTTCGAGCACCACTTGATGAATAATTCCTGCACCGGGTTTCCAGAATCCGATACCATATTTGGAACTTACACTCTCGAGGAAATCATAAACTTCTTTGTTATCATTGTTGGCTCTGTTCAGATCTTCTACGGCACCTGTTTGTGCCTGAATCAAATGATCACAATGAACGGTTGAAGGCACCGCAGCTTCTTTTTTGCCGGCTGACATAAATTGCAAAAGCGCCATCTGTGCGGTAGCATCCTGCATCGCTACCCGATCGGGAGCGAGATCACAATAGTCTTTTCCTCTTGCGGGAGCAACAGTTGGAAGTTCCCACAAGTGGGTATATAGAATTTTCTCGGCATAAGTTAAAGGCCTGCCCAAAAGAGTGCGCGCATGTTCCACTTTTCCGGCAAATCCTTCATAAACTTTCTTGATCATATCAAGGTTGGCTGTCATCGAATTCCTCATTAAAAAATTAAAATAAATCAATGGGTAAATATAATTAAAACAAAGGAGAGACGTAACTTCGGAAGTACAGATTCCAGGAGTTGAGAACGTCAACCTCGAAACTTGATTATTGGAAATGAAAAATTGAGGTAATATGATACGATTGCCGTCTGCAATACGAAATCAAGTGATTAGTTACACTTTTCAACATAGAATAATCGTCATGCCCCGCCAACCTCAACTTCAGGCTAAATCACTAATCAATCTCCTAAAACTCACACTCCACCCTTTCTTGACAGGGTTGTTTTGAATATAACTCGCAAAAGTCACAAAATCATCGTCTCCCCTGACAGTTCTGTCAAACGACTCATGTTGCCAAAGCTTTCTTTTACATTGGTGGGAAGTGTCACCTTCCCCACTCGCTCAAATAGACGAGCCACACACCCCGTCTTAACAGGTTTACCCGAGAAGTTACCAAAGCCGACCACGTGAACACATTAACAGGATCTAAATTCATTTCTGTTTTATGAATTTTTTAATAAATTTCTGTATTTCCATTTTGTTTGCTGACAGGCAATCGAGGACGATTGCCTCTGTCACTTACGATTGAAACCAAAATTCGATCAACCCGACAAGTGACCTGAGTACCTGAGAGACTCGAGTACTAAAATACTCGAGTACTCAAGTCTCTCAAAAAGTCCTACTTCTTCTTTGGTCTGTAGAGATGGACGCTTTCGCCAAAGAAAACTTCGGCTGCTTCCATCACAGTTTCGGAAAGTGTTGGGTGGGGATGAATTGTTAATTTAAGATCAGATGCGACAGCTCCCATTTCGATGGCAAGGGTGCCTTCAGCAATCAGTTCTCCGGCACCGGGACCACATATTCCAACTCCAAGAATTCTCTCAGTATCGGGATCGATAATCAATTTGGTTACACCGTCAAATCTGTCCAAAGTGGTTGCTCTGCCGGAAGCCGCCCATGGGAATTTTGCAACTTCATGTTTAATTCCTTTTTCACGAGCTTCAGTTTCTGTGATTCCTGCCCAGGCAATTTCGGGATCGGTAAACACAACTGCCGGAATTGCAGCCGGTTCAAATGCCACTCTGTGACCAGCAATTGCTTCAACAGCAACTCTTGCTTCATGTGAAGCTTTGTGTGCGAGCATCGGATCACCCGCAATGTCACCAATTGCATAAATATATTGATCGGATGTTTGAAGAGTTTTGTCAACTTTTATATGACCTTTTGGTGTCAACTCAACTTTGGTGTTTTCAAGTCCGAGGCCTGCAGTGTTTGGTCGTCTGCCAATGGAGGCGAGTACATAATCGTAGAACTCTACCCTGTCAGCTCCTGTTTTGTCCTGAATAGTTACATTAATTCCGTTTTCAACAGGTTCAAGTTTCATAACTCTCGATTCGAGCATTATTGCTTCAAATTTCTTTTTCAGCATCTGAGAGAGATAATTTACCATGTCACGATCTGCCCCGGGAAGAAGTCCGTTTGTCATTTCAACAACTGAAACTTTTGTACCGAGTGCTGAATAAACAGAACCAAGCTCAAGGCCGATATATCCTCCACCAATCACGAGCAATCTTTCAGGGATTGCAGGCAGATCAAGAGCGGAAGTTGAATTAAGAAGTCTGTCACTTTTGATGTTAAAAGCCGGGATTGTTATAATTTCAGAGCCTATCGCAATAATTGCTTTCTCAAAATGTATCTCATCCTTGCCACCATCATTCAAATCTACTTTAACTGAACGCGAGGATGTAAAGGTTGCCCTTCCCTGCACAAAATTGATTTTGCGCTGTTTGGCTAATTGACCAAGTCCGCCTGTCATTTTGGCAACAACACGGTTTTTAAAATCTCTTAATTGATCAAGATTTATCTTTGGTTCACCAAAATCAACACCCCAGTGTTTTGCCTCTTTGGTTTCATTGATCAGTTTGGCAACATGAAGCAGAGCTTTTGAGGGAATACATCCTCTAAAAAGACATACTCCACCCGGATTTTTATCCAAATCAACCAGAGTTACTCCCATGCCCATATCCGCTGCTGCAAAAGCTGCTGCATACCCACCGGGACCGGCACCAATCACTAATAATTGTGTTTTAATCATAACTCTAACCTACCCTTCAATCAAAAGTTTGAAAGGATTTTCAAGGGTCTCAATCACCCATCTTAAAAAGCGGATTGCATCAGCGCCATCAATCACTCTGTGATCATACGAAAGTGAAAGTGGAACCATCAATCTCGGCACAAACTCTCCATCCTTGTAAACAGGCTCAAAGGTTCCTCTCGAAACACCAAGAATTGCAACTTCGGGTGAATTTACAATTGGGGTGAAATAAGTACCACCGATACCACCAAGATTTGAGATTGTGAAACATCCACCCTGAAGGTCATCAAGTCCGATTTTTTTATTGCGGGCTTTTTCTGAGATAACATTCATCTCCGTGGATATTTGTGTAAGATTTAACTTGTCTGTCCCTTTTATGTTGGGGACAATCAATCCAAATTCAGTATCAACAGCAATTCCGATGTTGAAATAATTTTTGTAAACTATCTCTTTTTTCTCCATATCAATCGACGAGTTGAACTGTGGGAACTGTTTCATTGCGGCGGTGACAACTTTCACAAGAATTGAAGTCATAGTCAGTTTGCCACCTGATTTTGCAACTTCGGGAGCAAATTTTTTCCTCAACTGTTCAAGATCCGTGATATCTGCTTTATCAAATTGAGTTACATGTGGGATTGTTGCCCAGGCATAACTCAAATGTTCCGCAGTTTTTGTACGGATATTGTTCATTTCCTTCCGCTCAATATCTCCAAATTTACTGAAATCAGGAAGTGGCTTTTGTCCCAGGAAGCTAAAGCCCCCCTCTCCTCTTAGGAGAGGGGTCGGGGGTGAGGTCCGACCTTCATGCAAAGCTTTTGAGAACGCTTTTACATCATCAAGATTGATTCTGCCTCTCGGACCTGAACCTTTAACCTGATTGATATCCACTCCAATTTCGCGGGCAAGTCTTCTTACAGAAGGTGCTGCCGGAGCTGAATTTTGGAGAATTGGTGGCTGCAAATCGAGCAACACTTGTGGTGGAGCCACTGCCACTTCAGGTTTACTAATTTCTTCCTTCAGTTCTTCAATCTCTTTAGCTGACAATGCCGGAGCTTTCGCAGTAGCTGAATCACCAGCGGGAGAAACTTCTGTCAATGGTTTAACTTCAGCAGATACACCGGCAACTCGTGACTCAATTTTGAAAATCACTGAGCCAACTTTTGCCTTTTCACCTTCTTTTACCAACACTTCGGTGATTACTCCTGCCGCAGGTGATGGCACTTCAACTGTCGCTTTGTCAGTCTCAATCTCGAGGATTGTGTCATCTTCCTTAATTTCGTCACCAACTTTTACGGTCACTTTTACAACCAAAGCAGATTCAATTGTATCCCCAAGATCAGGAAGTATAATCTCCTGAACTGAAGATGTTTGCTGAACTGAAGCAACAGGTTGAGTTGATGTTGACTCTAAAACAGTTTGATTACTATTTGCCGATTTCTCTGTGACTTCGTGACTCTGTGACTCTGTGACTTTGTGACTCGGTTTCCCCGTGACTTCGTGACTCTGTGACTTCGCAACTTCAGCAGTCTTCGATGCATCACCCTCGGAACTTACAGAGAAAACCACAGCACCAACTTCAACTTTTTGTCCTTCTTTGATGTACACTCCGGTAACTTTACCGGAAATCTCTGAAGGTACCTCAATTGTAGCCTTATCAGTCTCAATTTCGAGAACAGTCTGATCTTCCTTAACCATATCTCCCGGTGCAATCAATACTTTAACTACTGTTGCAGAGACGATACTTTCGCCCAGATCGGGCAGTTTAAATTCTTTTTGCATTGTATTCAATCCTGCCTTTCCTACGATATCATCGGGTTAAGTTTGTTTTTGTCGATATCAAGCTCTTCAATCGCTTTATCAACAACGCTTTGTTTAACTTTGCCCTCGAGCATCAATCCATACAGTGCAGCAACTGTTACAAATCTTGCGTCAACCTCAAAAAAGTCTCTCAACTCTTTTCTCCCCTCACTTCTACCAAAGCCATCGGTTCCGAGAGTTATTAGTCTGCCCGGTACCCATTTTGAGATAGAATCGGGAATCGCTTTGATATAATCGCTTGAGGCAACAAAAACACCTGATGCACCTTCAAATACTTTTGAAATATAAGTCTGCTTTGGTTCACCCGGGTTCAACATGTTCCATCTCTCAACCTCAAGAGCTTCTCTTCTTAGTTCCTTGTAACTTGTTGCACTGTAGATGTCAGCCGCAACACCATATCTCTCTTCGAGAATTTCCTGAGCTTTCAGCACTTCGTTCATTATTGTACCGTTGCCGAGTAGATTTACCTTAAGTTTCAACTTTTTCTTTTCTGAAGAACGGAATTTGTACAATCCTTTAACAATTCCCTCTTTCACGCCTTCTGGCATCGGGGGCATTGCGTAATTTTCATTCATTACAGTGATGTAATAGAAAATTGATTCCTGCTCTTCATACATTCTGCGAATACCCTCTCTTATGATTACTGCAAGTTCAAAGGCAAATGCAGGATCATAAGTAAGAAGTGTGGGAACAGGGTAAGCAAGATGATGTGAGTGACCATCCTGATGTTGCAGTCCTTCTCCGTTAAGAGTGGTTCTTCCGGCAGTTCCACCGATCAAAAATCCTTTGGTACGCATATCTGCGCCAGCCCAAACAAGATCACCAATCCTCTGGAAGCCAAACATCGAATAATAAATGAAAAACGGAATCATGTTAAGTCCGTGATTTGCATACGATGTTCCGGCGGCAAGAAATGATGCCATCGAGCCGGCTTCGGTAATTCCCTCTTCGAGAATCTGACCATCAATTGCTTCTTTGTAATAGAGAAGACTTTGTCTGTCAACCGGTTCATAAAGCTGACCAACATGTGAATAGATACCCACCTGACGGAAAAGAGCCTCCATTCCAAATGTTCTGGCTTCATCAGGAACAATCGGCACAATCAGTTTACCAAGTTCTCTGTCTTTTAACAAATTGGCTAAAATCTTCACAAACACCATAGTGGTGGAGACTTCCCTGCCCTCTGTCCCATCATAAAACTCGGAGATTATATCCTCGGGAGGAGTTTTAATAGGTCGTATATCAACTATTCTTTTAGGAACAGAACCTCCCAGTGCTTCTCTTTTTGCTTTTAGATATGTCAATTCAGGACTGTCTTCAGCAGGTTTATAAAATGGAGCTTTTGCCACTTCATCGTCTGAAATTGGAATTCCAAAACGGGTTCTAAATTCTCTTAATTCATCTTCGTTCAATTTTTTCTGCTGGTGGGTGATGTTTTTCCCTTCACCACTTTCGCCAAGTCCATAACCTTTAATTGTTTTTGCAAGAATTACAGTTGGCTGTCCTTTATGTTCAAATGCTGTTTTATAAGCAGTGAAAACTTTTTCAGGATCATGTCCACCCCTTCTCATTTTCCTGAGTTGTTCATCACTCATCTCCTCAACCATCTTTGCAAGTTCAGGGTGTTTACCAAAAAGTTTTTCCCTTACATAAGCACCTGACTCGACAGAGAATTTTTGGTATTCACCATCAACAAGGTCACCAAGTGTTTGAACAAGTATTCCTTTGTCATCTTTTTCAAGCAATGGATCCCAATCGGAGCCCCACACCACCTTGATCACATTCCAACCCGCACCACGGAATGCAGCTTCAAGTTCCTGAATGATCTTTCCGTTTCCTCTTACAGGACCATCAAGTCTCTGAAGGTTACAGTTGATAACAAAAATGAGGTTGTCAAGTTTTTCGCGGGAAGCAAGCGTGATCGCACCGAGTGACTCAGGTTCATCAGTTTCACCGTCTCCAAGGTATGCAATTACTTTTGCGTCACTCTTGGGGATCAATCCCCGGTCTTCGAGGTATCTGTTAAAGCGTGCCTGATAAATTGCCTGAAGTGGTCCCAAACCCATCGAAACCGTTGGAAATTGCCAAAAATCAGGCATCAACCATGGATGAGGATACGAAGAAAGACCTCTGTTGGGTTTTAATTCTCTTCTGAAATTTTCAAGCTGTTCAACCGAAAGTCTTCCTTCAAGAAATGCTCTTGCGTAAATACCCGGGGATGCGTGCCCCTGGAAATAGATCATGTCACCGGGGTGGTTTTCACTTCTTGCCCTAAAGAAGTGATTAAATCCGATTTCAAGAAGTGTTGCAACAGAAGCATATGTTGAAATATGTCCGCCAATTCCGTTTTCAATTTTATTGGCTCTGACAACCATTGCCATTGCATTCCAACGGATTATGCTTTTAATTCTTCTTTCAATTTCTCTGTCGCCGGGGAATGTAACCTGCTTTTCCCTTGGAATTGTGTTTATATATGGAGTATTTGCCGTGAATGGAATCTGCACACCTGCTTTGTGTGCCCGGATTTGGAGAAGCTGTAACAATTCAACAACTCTCTCTTTTCCACCATTCTGCAGCACATAATCCAGTGAGTATAACCATTCCTGATTTTCCAACTCCTGGATTTCACGCAAATTTTTGTCTTCTGTCATATTAAAGGCCTTTAGTTTTTCGATGTTCGTATTCTTAGTCAGTAACGGGGGGAAGAAAATATTATTTTCAAACTTACAAATTTACTAAAACTTTGTCAGAATGAGAACTTCAGTACTTCGGAACCTCAGAACCTCCGTACTCAGAACTTCGGTAACTCTAAAGTGTTAGACTCTGAAACTCTGAAGAAGCTCTGAAGTTCTCTGAAGTTCTGAATCTCTTACAGAATATTCCGCTTGTTTTTACTTTTAATTAAATATAATTTAATATCCAAATATTTTAAATTTCCATTGTAACTGATCGAAAATAAAATGCCAGCTGATACCGAATTGTTTTCTACGCAGCCTTCATTATTTGAGAACTGGTTTAATTATTTACCGGGTCTGGCTTATCGTTGCAAAAACGATGCCGAGTGGACCATGATGTTTGTGTCTGAAGGTTCGGTTGAACTTACCGGTTATTTCCCGTCTGAATTTACAAATCAGGAAGTCTTTTACGATTCGCTAATTCTGCCGGAATACAGAGAATATGTTTGGAACGAAATCCAGAACCACCTGAAGACAAGAAAACCTTTCACCCTTGAATATAAAATTATAACCCGCTCAGGTGAAACCAGATGGGTTTGGGAAAAAGGCTCCGGAATATTCAACGATGACGGGGAACTCCTTTTCCTTGAAGGATTCATCACCGACATTACTAAACAAAAACAGTCGGAATTAGAGATTGCCAAAAGTGAACACCTGCTTAAAACATTATTAAATGCAATTACTGAATCCTCTCTTCTAATTGAACTCAACGGTGAAATCGTTATTGCAAATGAGATTTCAGCTCAGCGAATGAACAAAACCATTCCCGAACTCATCGGTAAAAGTGCGCTGGAATTGCTGGATAAAGAAGTGGCAGATCACAGACGCACGATGATGAACCAAGTGAGACGAACCAAACTGCCTGTGGTTTTTGAAGACCAGCGTTTTGGAAGAACTCTCTTAAACTCAATCTACCCCGTCTTCGATACAAACGGTGAAGTTTTCAGATTCGCCATTTTTGGGTATGACATAACAGACAAAAAAAATATCGAAAGAAAAGCTGAATATTCCAGTTCGCTTTTTAGCATGGTTTTTGATTCCTCTTCAGACGCCATCTTCCTTGTTCAGCCGGAAACCAATTTTATCATTACTGCAAATTTAAGAGCTCGAGAACTGTTTGAAATTCCTGACGGAACGGATCTCAGCACAACCAAAGGTTTTGTTTACCATAAAAATTCCTTCTCTGCTGAAGAAATCGCGGCAATTGCTGAATCGCTTAAAACAACCGGTAAATGGTCGAGTGAGATTGAATATGTTTCCATGAAAGGAAGAGAGTTTTGGGGCGAGATTGTCATTACTGAATTCAATTTCCATGAGGAAAAATATGTTTTAGTCAGGATCACCGATATCTCTGAAAGGAAAGAGAAACTTGCAATGATGGAATCATTAACCGGGGAATTGCGTGAGACCAACAATCAAAAAGACAAATTTATCTCCATTTTGGCTCATGACCTCAGAGGACCTTTCCATCCTCTCCTGAATTCACTTGAATTACTGGATTCCGAATATGATTCACTTTCAGATGACGAAAAAAAGAACTTCATTAAAAACAGTTTTGAAACTGCCAACAATCAATATCATCTGCTCGAATCAATTCTTAGCTGGTCGAGAGCTTCACAAAATAACTTTACTCCAAAATCTGAACTCCTGAAAATTCATCAGATCGCTGCCGGGTCAATTCAACAAGTGACTTCGATATCTGACCAAAAAGGGATAATCATCGAAAACCGGTGTGATCAAACTGTTGATGTAATTGCAGATAGAGAGATGACACTCACCATTCTGCGAAACTTGTTAACAAATGCGATCAAATTCAGCCAGACCGGAAGTAAAGTGGTTATCTCAACATCCCTCTTTGATGGAATGGTTGTCACTTCAGTTGTTGATAACGGACTTGGGATAAGACAGGAAAGATTGGACAAGATGTTTGATATTACATCTGCAAAATCCACTCCTGGAACAAACAGGGAAAAAGGATCAGGGCTTGGTTTACTAATCTGTAAGGAATTGACCGAAAAGATGGGAGGAAAAATTAGCGTTGAAAGTGAACAAAACCGCGGTACAACGGTTTCATTCACTCTCCCCGCAGCGATAAACTAAAGAAATTCTCTCTGATTGTGAAGATGTTTAAAATAATAGTCTGACTCTGTTTCGAGCACATCAAGAGTTTCCCCCTCAATTAATGTGTAGTGAATTTCACCGGCATATCTCACCACCGAACCCAACGAAGTGGCAAGACGATCTATCCCGTTTGTAATCTTTTCCAATTCCACTGCCACCTGAAGTTCGCTATTGTCAAATGAATTTATCTTCTGACGAGTGACGTCACTACACGCGATAAGCAAATATACCTCCGAATCTTTCATAAAATCGGGTGTTGAGGCAAGTTTTGACTTCAGATATTGCTTTTCACCAATCTTCACAATTCCTTCAGTGATGGTATCAAAAACAACCACACTCCCCGCTAATCCAAAAAGTTGATCTTCATTGGTAACTTCACTCAGTCTGCTACCATTGTACTTATTGACTAATTCGGAAATATTCCGGCTTTTCTTCTCTGCCTTTAGAGCATGATAGTTGTTCTCAATCTCATTTTCACAACCAATGAAAATAAGCAGAAATGGAAATAACAATGGAATAAAACTTTTCATCGTTTTAATCATCTTTGCTCCAAATTGATTTTATTTAATGTCATAAAATAAAAAACTCCGGAACAATTGTAACAAACAGTGTGACTAATGGTAAAAGAAATTGAAATAGTTGTAAAACCTGAAGATTCCCGAAACAACGAGAAGATCAAAGCTTTGATTCTGAAGGAGGTAAAAGAAGACCGGACAAAAATCACCGGATACTACATCTCCAAAAGATCAATAGATGCCAGAAGCAAGTTCCCAATCTATCGATTTAAAGCTCTTGTTTTTATCGATGAAGATGTGGTCACCCCTGTCTCCCCTCCCGAATATAAAGAGGCTTTGCAGAAAAAAAGGGTTATCATTATTGGAGCCGGTCCCGCAGGAATTTTTGCAGCTTTACGCCTTCTTGAATCAGGAATAAAACCGATAATTTTTGAGAGGGGAAAAGATGTACGCACTCGCAGAAGAGACCTTAGGGCAATAATGCAGTTTCATCAGGTAAATCCGGATTCCAACTATTGTTTTGGGGAGGGAGGAGCAGGTACCTATAGTGATGGAAAACTATATACAAGATCTGATAAAAGAGGGAATGTGTTAAAAATCCTGAATATTTTGGTGATGCATGGCGCCGACCCCGATATAATTGTGGATGCCCACCCTCATATAGGCTCAAATAAACTGCCGGGCATTGTAACCGCCATGCGTGAAACAATTCTAAACTATGGCGGTGAAATCCACTTCGACTCAAGAGTTACCGGAATTATCAGAGATGGTGACATCATTAAAGGTGTAAAAGTGAATGGAGTTGAGGAACACTTCGGAGATGCGGTTATTCTGGCAACCGGTCACTCGGCAAGAGATATTTATTACCTCTTACACGACGAAAATATTCTGATAGAGGCAAAACCGTTTGCATTGGGGGTTAGAATCGAACATCCCCAGTCATTAATCGATGAATCAAGATATCATTCAAAAATAAGAAGTGAATTCCTCCCGGCAGCAAGTTATTCACTCACCTGTCAGGTTGCCGGCAGAGGTGTATATTCTTTTTGTATGTGCCCGGGGGGCATCATAGTTCCTGCTTCAAGTGCTCCGGGTGAATTGGTACTCAATGGAATGTCGGTCTCACGAAGAGATTCACCATTTGCAAACTCAGGTTTTGTTGTTGAAGTTACCCCGCAGGATTGGAACCAATTCACCAAAAGTGGTGCACTTGCAGCACTTGAATATCAAAAGATGGTCGAATTATCCGCATGGGAAGCAGGAGGTAAAACCCAAACTGCCCCCGCACAAAGAGTTAATGATTTTTTGAAAGGTAAAATCTCTAGTTCTCTGCCAAAATCGAGTTATATCCCCGGAACTGTTTCAACCGATCTCAATGAAGTCCTCCCGGTAGAGATAAGCAGGCGACTGAAAGAATCTCTTAAGGTGTTTGACTCAAAATTGAAGGGATATATAAGTGCCGATGCACAGATGCTGGCGGTTGAATCGAGGACTTCATCTCCGGTTAGAATTCCGCGAGACCGCACCACTTTGATGCATCCACAAATTAAAGGATTATATCCTTGTGGTGAAGGTGCAGGTTATGCAGGAGGAATTGTTTCAGCAGCTATTGATGGTGAAAATGTTGCTTCGGCAATCCTAAATGTGTCTTCCAATCGCTGAAGAAATTAACCTGACTTCGGAGATCAGTTTTTCGAATTGATCGGGCAATAATGCCTGTGGACCATCGGATAAAGCTTTGTTGGGATCGTTGTGCACTTCAATTATTAAACCGTCGGCGCCCGCAGCAACTGCAGCTCTGGCAACAGGGGTAACCATATCCCTGAATCCTGTTGCGTGTGATGGATCGGCAATAACCGGTAGATGACTCTTTTGTTGGATCACAGGAATTGCAGAAATGTCAAAAGTGTTTCTTGTGGAAGGTTCAAAAGTTCTGATACCTCTTTCACATAAAATCACTTTATTATTGCCTCCGGCAAGAATATATTCGGACGACATCAAAAGTTCATCTATAGTTGCAGATAATCCTCTTTTAAGGAGTACTGGGATGTTAAGTTTTCCAAGTTCTTTTAACAGCGGGTAGTTATACATGTTTCGGGCACCCACCTGAAAAATATCGGTATATTTACCTACCATGTCGATGAGTGTCAGGTCGATTATTTCAGTTACCACTTTTAATCCGTTGGAATCAGCAGCATCTCTTATGAACTTAAGACCATCTTCGCCGAGCCCCTGGAATGAGTAGGGAGATGTCCGCGGTTTGTAAGCGCCACCTCTTAAAATCTTTGCGCCTGCTTTAGCCACATATTGTGCAACGGTGTGTATCTGCAATTCATTTTCCACGGCACACGGACCGGCGATAATCGTAACCTCTTTGCTCCCGATTGAAGCATTTCCCACATTGATAATTGTATTTTCAGGTTTAAAATCCCTTCCTGCAAAAACATAAGGTTCGGAGATGCTTAAAACCCTTGCAACCCCCTCAATCATACTGATTTCTTTTATATCACTTTCCGGTTTCACTCCCCCGATACCAATAATCCTTTGCCCCTCACCCTCAGATTTTAAAACTGAATAGCCCATATTTTTGATCTTCTCAACAATACGGTTTATCTCTTCTTCATCTGCTTTTTGCTCAAAAACTACGACCAACTAACTCTCCGGTAAAAGTGAATTACAAAACTAATTCTATTTTGGATGTTTAACAATAAAATATTGGTTAATCATCTCCTACCCCCCTGAAAGAGCCTTCAGTTTTTCGACGATATCCTGATCATCGGGATACCGCTGGTTTAAATCTTTTAGGAGTTGGATCATTTTATCTTTCTGACCTGATTTGATGTAATAATCCAAAAGCATATCGTAGGGGTTTGCGGGATCATTATATGAGAATGGTTCGCGTGAGATTTCCTTGATTGCGAGTAATTCCGCAACTTTTCCAAGACGGTTAAAATCGGCAATTTCGCCAACTCTGTCATAAAGCAGTGCTGCGCGGTAAATGGTTGAATAACTTCTAATCAGTTCGCCGGGTTTAAGGTGCATATCAAAATAGATCATCACCCTTCGCGCCTGAGCTTTGTTATCCATCATCAAATAGGAATCTGCAAGATCAAAATAGAGGTTCGAATAGTTATCGATTAATGGATAAAGTGAACGGTCAAGAACAATCTCTTCAGTGTTTATCGACCCAAAATCGAACGGCATCCCAAAATTTGCAGTTTCATCAAAATAGTCGGGAGGTGGACTCAAAAAAACTTCCAAAAGTTCAGTATTTATCGTCTCATTCCGTAAAGAAGTGACAAATGGCAGAAGTCTGTAGGACAAACCCTCTGACCTCAAATAACCCGAAAAAAGTGATCTTATTCTTCCCTGATAAGTGAGTGTTAAACAAACATCGCGCAGCCACTTTGTTTTTTGGATGATGTCAAGGATAACCTGCTCTGATGCACTCAACCAATAAGCCGTTGTGTCAACCATTTCGGACTGAAGAGGTGGAAAAACAAATTCCAGCTTCGGAAATCTTTCACTGCTTTCAATTTTGTATTTGTCAACTATCGAGAGTGGAATTTCGATTGATCGTTTTTGAGGTTCTTTGTATATTGGCTGAATTTTTGAGATTTCATCATCAGAGATATCCATTGCAGCGTTGTATATCCCCATTTTGTAATTGTTTTTAACAAAGTTAATGTAGGCAGGTGCACTTAAAAAACCGGTGTGAATGAGCGTAACATCTTTCCTCATTCCATCCATCAGCTGCAAATAATAGATCATAAATGTTTCAAGTTCATCTTCAGAAAAAACGATGGCATTCAAAGGAATTGATCTGAGGAGGTTTTCGCCATAATCAAAATAAGTTGAAGAGATCACACCATTTTTTAATATCTGCCGAAAACAAATCCGCGCAGAATCCAGATTCCCCTTTAAGATATAAGATATTGCAGCAGTTCCCCAAATTGAAATTACTTTTGAGTAGGAACTTAGATGCCACGACTCCCCTTTGTATTCGGGGCTGATTTGAATTGATTTTAGAAAATGGAAAATTGATTTTCTTAGATACTCCATATCAAGAGTAACAAGATAATTCATTGAGGGAAGTGAAATTCTGTCGTAAGCATAACCAAGGAAATAGTGGGCTTCCGCATTAAGGGAGTCAACAAGAAGGTATTCCTCGATTTGCGCAGCCGCCTCACGATAAAGTTCCATCTGAACAGTGTCACTGGTTTCTGCCCGACGGAACAGGTCTTTCCCCTTCTCGAGTGCATTTTGTGAAATTCCAACACTTTGAAAAAGGAAAAAAATTATAAAAGTTGAAAGGCTTTTTTGCATCTGAAAATAATAGTTATTCAATCAGGAAAGATACATAAATAGGTATTACGTATTAAGTATTAAGTATTAATTTTTTCAAATCCGAGGATAATCAGGATCAAAAAAAAGCCCGCCAAGTAATCTTAACGGGCTTTTATTCTCATAACTCACTGACTAAATACCTAATATTTAATACCTGACCTACATTCCTCTCAAAGCATTTACTATGTTTAGTCTCGCAGCTCTTATCGAAGGAAGGAATCCACCAATAAATCCCATAAACAGAGCAAAAATCAGCGAACTGATTATGATCTGCGGAGAAAGCGAAAACTTGAATGCAATTTCGGAGAAAGATGAAAAATTAAGTGTCGATATCTGAACAAAAGATAGTGATGAAGCTAATAGAAGCCCAAGCAACCCACCGAGCATGGATAAAAAGAGAGATTCGATCAGAAATGCTGAAAGAATGCTCCTTCTGCTGAATCCAAGAGCTCTTAGTGTACCTATCTCAACAGTTCTGTTGGCGACGGCGGAATACATTGTGATGGTGGCTCCGATGGTAGCACCAAAACTGAATATTACCGTTACAAAAATTCCAACGATGCTTATAAACATCGACATCGCTTCCGACTGCTCAGCATAATATTGTTGTTCAGCTTTCGCCTCAAACATATTAAGTCTTGTATCCTTCATCAAAAACTTGTTAAACTGATCAAGTTGATCGGCAGAGCCAAGTTTGATCGTCATCGTACTAACAGTGTTTCCTCTGTTGAAAGATGAAAGAATCTGTTTTGCGTCACCCCAAAGTTCGGAATCAAACCCGCTGCCATCAGTGCTGAATACACCAACAACCAACCAGTCACCTCCGGCGAACTTAATCTTTTTGCCGAGTGCGGCATCAGGGAATTTTTTGAAGAGTCCTTCACCCACAATTAGTTCGTTTACTCCAAACCTGAATTCTCGTCCATCAACAATTTTTACCTGGGGACGAAGTTCTTTATAGGTTTCGTTCACACCTCTCACCATCAAATTTCCTGTGCCCCCCTCCTCACTGGTCAGGTTGATGAGAACAACAGGTTCATTTGAAACAAGGGGTTTTCCCTCTTTCGATTTTACAATCATGTTGGATGTGGCGATAATTGATTGTGCATCACCATCAATGAGACTTGAAATCTCTCCCGTTGCCGATTTCCTCACAACTTTAATATTGTCAGGTGACCCGGTATCTTGAAGTGTTTTCTCTATACCGTAAGCCATCATTAAAACTGCGGTAAATACAAATGCGACAAGGGAAACACCAACAATGGTAATGGCAGTGGTAAGTTTTCTGCGCTTTAAACTGTTAATTGTATATTTTAATGGTATCATCGTCTCCTCCTTATCCTACGAATCTGAAACCATCAACAATTTTTGTGTTGACAGCTTTGTGAATTGGGAAAATGGAAGCGATGAAACCTGTTAACAATGCTGCTACCATCGCCAAAATGATGTTAAGTGTTGTTACTTCAAGCAACGGGAAAATCGTTTTTGGGACAACCTGCCCCAAGCCTGTAACCACCATCTCTCCGAGAAGTAATCCGACGGTTCCGCCAATTAAAGAAATCAACAACGATTCACCCAAGATTAAACCGGTAAGATGTTTGCCTGAAAAACCAAGAGTTTTAAGAACCGAGTATTCCCTTGTTCTTTCTCTTGCCGACATAATCATGGTGTTGCCAAGAACAAGCATTATGATGCCGATGATCACAAAAGAAACCACATTCATCGCAGTTAAAATAGCACTTGAAGAGGAAATAAATCCCTGGTTAAATGCTCTTTCCGACTCTGTTTTTGTTGCTGCAGCACTATTTTTGAAATAGTTGTCAACTTTCTGAGATATGGCAGCAATCTGTTTTGGGTCGTTCACCTGAAGTACATACCAACCGGCATCGTTTGCTCTATCCGGTGATTCCTTTTCAAGACGCTCGTTCAGATAGTCCCATCTGAAATACATTCCTGTTGCATCAGTTATTTTGTCACGGGGTTTATAAACAGCTGCAACTTTAAAATCCCAGTTACCGGGATATATATCTCCTTGGAGCGTAACGATGTCACCCTTTTTAATGTTAAACTGATTTGCAGTTGCCTCTCCGATGATACAGCTTTGGATATCGTCCATAAACATCTTTTTTTCATCGGGAGTTATCAAAAATTCAGGATAAACATCTAAAAAGGTGTTATGATCCACAGCAAGACGACCAAAAAAGTTCTCTTTCTCTTTATAAACTCCGCCAAACCAGTTTGCCCAGGTTACTCTTTTAACTCCATCAATCTTTTCTAATTTATCTTTATAAGCATATGGAATTGGGAAGATGAAAGAGACGGAATTCCTTACTATTACTCTGTCAGCAGCCGCAGCTTCAACACCCACATCCCATGCAGAAACGATCGACCTCATCACTATAAAAGCGATGACTGCAACCGAGATACCAAGGATTGTAAGAGAAGTACGAAGCTTGTGCCGCATCGAGTTCTTAAACATAATTTTTAAGATTTTCATACGGTCTCCTTAACCAGTTCACCTTTCTCAAGATGAAGTATCCTGCCGGCTCTTTCTGCGGCATGAGGATCATGTGTTACCATTACGATTGTCTTTTTATACTCTTTATTCAGTTTCTCCATAAGATTCAAAATCTCTGTTGCTGAATTTTTATCGAGATCTCCCGTAGGCTCATCTGCCACAAGAATCAGCGGATCAGTAACTATCGCTCTGGCAATTGCAACCCGCTGCTCCTGACCACCGGAGAGCTGTTTTGGAGAGTGATGCATTCTATCGCCCAATCCCACAATGGTTAAAGCTGTCTCAACATGTTTTTTTCTTTCATCCTTTTTCAATTTTGTAAGGAGCAGAGGAAGTTCAACATTTTCATAAGCAGTTAAAACAGGTATAAGATTATAAAACTGAAATATGAAACCGATATTTGCTGATCTCCATTTTGCGAGATTGGATTCGCTCATCTTTGCGATATCACTCCCGTCTATGGTGATTTTTCCCTCTGTTGGTCTGTCTATCCCGGCGATCAAATTTAAAAGTGTGGTTTTTCCGGAGCCGGATGGACCCATAAGCGCAAGAAACTCACCACTCTCAACACCAAGATTTAACTTGTTAAGAACGGGAATTTCAATGTTGTTCCTCCAGTATGATTTCTGAAGGTTTGTTACCTCTATTAATGTTGACATATTCTACCTGTTATTGTTTTATCTTCACTTTTAGTCCTGGAACAAGCTCTTTTCCCGGTTTTTCAACAACCTTGTCGCCTTCTGCCAGTCCGGTTTTTATTTCCACTGTAATACCGTAGTCTTTCCCCAAAGTCACCGGTACTTCCACAATTTTGTCATCTGACACTTTTAATACATATTTTTTATCACCTTTGGTTACAATTGCAGTAACCGGAACGGCAAGAAATGATTTTTCGTTGGTTACTTTAACCTCTTCCGCCATAAATGATACTCTCGCCCGCATCTCGGGGAGAACCTTGTTATCGAGACCCTTAAACCCAATTTTCACAAGTACGGTTGCTTTTGATCTGTCCGCAGTTGGAACGATCTTATCCACAAATCCCGGATATCCGTTATCAGGATATGCATCAAGGTAGATGATACACTCCATATTCATCTGAACTTTGTCGATATTGGCTTCTGCTACATCAGCTTCCACCTGGAGTGAATTCATGTCGGCAATTGTTACAACAGCCGCTCTTGAATTTGCACCACCGGAAAGAGGTGACACAACCTCACCAACTTCAGCATTTTTAGTTAAAACCGTACCATCAAATGGCGCTCTGATAAGGGTGTTTTCAAGATCAACTTTTAGTGTTTTAATTTGCATTCTGGCAAGTTCAATTCCTGCCACAACTCTTTTTAATCTTGTCTCAGCGGCATCAACTTCCATCTCCGTAGCCACAGATTTATCAAAAAGCTGTTTAACCCTTTTATAGTTGTTTTCAGCTTCTCTAAGATCAGTTTCTGCTAATTTCACATTCGCTTCCGCCTGGGCTATCTGGGCAAGGATATCTGTGTCTTCAAGGCGACCAATTACTTCACCTTTCCTGACTCTGTCTCCTTCAACCACTTTTAGATACACTAATCTGCCCATTGCTTTTGATGCGATTGAAGCTTTTCTCTGGGCAACCACATATCCGTTGCCGGTGAGAAGTGCCTCACTTTCGGTCGGTGTCTGCATTATGGCAGTGGTCATCTTCACTTCAAGTGGCGGATCAAAAATATCGCCAAAAAAGTAGAATAAGGTATAGGCAATAGCTGCAAACAAAAGGACAATAATCCCTGTTTTAATGTATTTTCCACGGGTCTCCGGATTTTTTCGCTGTGCTCTGTCAATTTTTAGAGAGGAGAGATCCATTTCTTTTTCAGACATAAATAATTTCTCGAATGGTTATTCCTGATGTGGACTTGTTAATCAGATTAAAATAGTTTACAAAAATAAAATAATATTCATTAAAAAAACATAAATAATGAATATAAAACTAAAGATTCGAAACCAATCATCTTAACCGCTTGTTTATTCATTGAACCGTTTAACAGAAAATCTTCAAGAAGATTAATCTTTTCAAGATTTTGCATGTCAAATTATTAAGATTTGTAAACAATTTGTACCGAGGAAAATGAAACAGAAGTTTTTTATAGCAATAGTCGCCGTGTTAGTTATGTTCTCTGATGGTATCAGCCAGCAGAAAAAACCAACAAATACTCCGGGTGGCGCCGACCCTTCAGGTGAAATATCCGGTGTTTTAATCGATTCCAAGTCAGGAAAACCCGTAGAATACGGGAATTTTGTAATCTATCGTAAAAAAGATAATGCTCTTGTAAACGGTACCGTTTCTGATGTAACGGGTGCTTTTAAATTATCCGCAGTCCCGTATGGCTTTTATACTGCCGAGATTACTTTTATTGGTTACGACAAAGTGGTTGTCGATTCAATTATGGTAACTCCCAAAAGTATTTCAGTTAATCTTGGCACAATTAAAATTAATCCATCAGGTCTTACCACGGATGAAGTTCTCGTAACCGGTGAAAAAGATGGAATAATTAACAATTTAGATAAAATCGTTATAAATGTTGATAAAAACATCGCTTCCGCAGGTGGAAATGCCGCTGATGTTTTAAGAAATGTTCCCGCTGTTACAGTTGATATCGATGGAAACCTTACACTCCGTGGAAACGGTAATGTTAAAATTTTGATAGATGGCAGGCCTGCAAACACAGGTGGTCAGTCGATTGGCGATATTCTTGCCTCCATCCCCGCAGGTTCTATTGAATCAATTGAATTGGTAACCAATCCATCTGCCAAATACGATGCTGAAGGAACTGCCGGAATTGTAAATATTAAACTAAAAAAGAAAAGCAACCTTGGAATCAACGGAATGATTTCTTCCAATGTGGGAACAAATGACAAGTATAATTCTTCGGTTAATTTGAATTATAAACTTGAGCATGTCAATTTCTTTGGAAATTTTGATTTTAGAATCAACAACTTTATGAACGATGGTAATTCAACCCGTTTTGCATCTTATCCGGGATTTACAAACTCCCTGAATCAGGTGTCCACCGGTAACTTTACCATGAATATGAGTAACTACAATTTGGGTTTTGACTATTTCCTTGATGATTTTAATACTCTTACCCTTCAGGGAAACTATAGAAAATTTGAATTCAACAACGCATTTAAATCCCAAAACACTTCAATCTCCTCCAACTCCCCAACCGAGTTTTATGAGAGATATTCAGAAGGTGCAAGAGATTTCCAGAATCAGAACTATTCACTTAACTATAAAAGATCTTTTCTCGATAAAAATACGGAGCTTACTGCAGATGTAACATATTCGAGAAATGATGTTAATCTTGGCAGTTTTGCAAATATTGACAAGTTTAACAACAGCGCGGTTTCCCGTACTCGAAACGACTCTAAAAACAAGTTCGAATTTTTAGTTGGTTCCGTTAATTTCACAATGCCAATGTTCGATAACACCGGTAAAATAGAGACCGGTCTTAAAAGTACCGTCCGTGATCTCAACTCAGCAGTTGAATATTTTAATGGTGATGCGGGAACAAATAACTGGATATTTAATAGCAACCAATCAAATACTTTTAAGATGAAAGAGCAGATTCATGCTGCATTCCTTATCTACACCGGAAGTTTTGGTGATTTTAAGTATCAGGCGGGTATCAGAGCTGAAAACACAACAACTGAAGGAAAAACTGATAAAACCAATGTTGATGTAAATAAAAATTACACCGACTTTTTCCCGTCAGTTTACTTAACCTGGTCTCCGGCAATGGCTCAAGAAATTAAAGCCAACTACAGCAGAAGAGTTGACAGACCAAACCCAAGACAGATTAACCCGTTCATCGATAATACCGACTCACTGAATATCAGTTATGGAAATCCCAACCTGGACCCACAATTCACCGATTCTTATGAGCTTGGTTATTCTCTTTTTATGGGGAAACTCAATTTTATGACGAGTCTGTTTTATCGTCAAACCAACGATGCTATCAACTTCTTCACGAGATTGGGCAACAATGGAACAACAGAATCCACATGGGATAATATTGCAACTCAAAAGAGCACCGGTTTTGAAGTAAGCGCCGGAGGCGAAATTCTTCCCGGATTCAGACTAAATCCAAGCTTTTCCTATTTCAGAACTCAGGTGAATGGACAATCAGGAATCACCACAATCGCTTCGGATGACTACAGTTGGACAGCAAAACTAATCTCTTCCCTCAATCTTTTTGAGGGAGCAAGTATGCAACTGTTCTTCAACTACAACGCACCCAATGTTTCAGGTCAAGGAAGAACTGACGAGATGTATTTTATGGACCTTGCTTACAAACAGGATTTCTTCGATGGCAATCTCTCACTTTCAATCAGAGTCTCCGATCTCTTCAATACAATGAAGTGGAACATGACCACTACCGGCACTAATTTTGATCTCTCGAATTACAGAAAAAATGATTCACGAAATGTGTATGTGGGTCTTACTTATGTATTCAACAGCTTCAAAAAGCAGCAAAGAAAACCCGGTGAAGGTGGAATGGATGAGAATGCGTTTTAATTATTAAATATTAATTATCAGGTATTATTTCTATATAATTAGATCACTAATCCCCGATAAATATTAAATGTTTATAAAGGCTGTCTCGAAAGGGGCAGCCTTTTTTATTAAACTTTCACCATTGGATTATAAAATCTGCACCCACCCCCATCAATCCCATAATTAATAATTAATAATTAATAATTGTCTCTACTCCCCATATATCACAAACGGTGACCAATAATAAGGTCGTGTGCCTTTTTTGATAAAGGAGAGTTTTGATTGCCTGAGTGCTTCTGTTTTGGTAAGATTTTTGTTTATAAGGTTTTCAAAAAAGCCAATCATCAACTCTTTTGTACCTTTATCACTTACATTCCACAGACTTACGGTTACGGCATCCGCCCCGGCATACATTACAGCCCGCGTGAGTCCAACTACTCCCTCTGTCCGTTTTAACTCTCCCGTTCCGGTTTGACAGGCAGACAAAACCACAAGTTCGGCATCCCAATCAAGATTTAACATCTCTTCAAATGTTAAATATCCATCTTCGGTCCGTGTTAAACTGTCCTCCACTGCGAGCGCAAGACTTTGAAACCCCGGGTTGATTATCCCGTGACATGCAAAAACGATATATCTGTAATTTTTTAGCTCTTCAAGTTTTGCATTTTCTTCATTTGCATCTTTACGAAGTTTTATATTTACCGGTTCACCTTTGCTGCGGAAAACATCTGCAATTCCATTTATCTCCTCACCCGTCCCTCTCAAACGGAAAAGTGTAAGGCCTGCTCTGCTGAATTCTTCCTCCACAATATCTTCATATTTTCCATCTCCTCGTTGAGCGATCTTAACGCCTCTCTCATCAGCCCCTTTGTTAAAATTTTCAAGATCATAAACAGGATCACCAAAACCTGCAAAGCCTCTGCTTTTGTGTTCCTTTTTAAGGTCTGTCCTCATGAGCGCCATTAAAGTAGCAGATTGAAAATAGTTGATTGAGTGTTTTTCTATCAGATAAAGGGAATCATCAACCAAAACTTCAAATGGAATCAGATTTAATATCCCGTCAGGAATTATTGTAAGTTTGACATCTTTTCTAAATTTTTGTTCTACAGGTTTAATCAATATGGCATACAATTTTTTGGCAGCATCAAGCGATATTTCCTCTTCGATGTCCATATCTGCAACCGGGATGTTTTTGTCAAATTTATTTCGTCTTAATCCATCCAGAAATATGCTTCCAAACTGCGCAATCGAATCTTCTGTGGCTCCGAGTGGAATTATTTCAAAATTGTCTTTTGAATTTAAAAAGAGCCAGGAATTTTCGACTCCCAGGAAATATTGAAGTACCACTTCATCATCGTCGAGCAATTCCCTGATTTTTTCAATTTCCATCGATTTTGGATATTCCACCGCTGCAAAAGCAGGATTTTTTGTCCTGATCTCAAAAATCAATTTATCGAGTTGATCTTCATACAGTTTAAGTTGTTGTTTGTTTGCCTCAATTTCATCGAGAGAGTGGGTAAACATTCCCGTTTTCAAAGAGGTTATCAACTTCTCGAGCCGGTTTCTCTCAAGCAAAAGTTCAGGCTCAATTTTTGAGGCAAGATTTACACTTCTTTCGGTAAGAAGTTCATTCAGTGTTCTACTTTTAATGTTTTCAAGATATCTGAAAGCAAGAGCAGGCTCATTGAGCGAGATTGCCGAAACAACAGAAAATTGCAAGTATGCTGAAAACTTTTCGTAAAAACTTGTTCTGTCCTCCTGTCTTACAAGATTTGAGCGGAATTTTTCAAGCTGTTCAATTGCCTGCTTTAGTCCATCAAGTGCAAGTGCTTTTTTGCCCGGTTGCTGCATATAAATATCGGCGAGTGCAAAATGCCCCAAAATTTGGAAAAATCCATAATCAGATGCAGAAAAATATTTTAGAGCTGTTTTAATCTCCTCTACTGCCTCATCGTATTTTTCCTGGATGAAATAGAGAGTCCCCTTGCTATAGGCAACTTTACCGAGACCGAGAGTGTATTTGGCTTCGATATAAAACTTTTCCGCATTGTTATTATAAGCTATCACACCATCAATATCCCCTTCCGAGATCAGGGATATTTGACCCAGGATGAAGTTTACATTTCCAAGACCCAGCAGATAACCGGATTTTTCATAATAAAGAATAGCCTTCTGATTTTCTACCATGGCTTTTGTGTAGTTACCTTTGATAACGGCAATTTGTCCGAGAGTGTAGTGAGAGTTGCCCATACCGATTATAAAATCTGCATCACGATAGTATTTAATTGCTTTTGCCAATAATTCTTCAGCTTTGTCAAGGTTTCCGGCGTTCATATTCATCGAAGCGAGTAACTCATAAATATTTCCTGCTCCGGATTTAAAACCGGCAAGTTCAAAATATTCAATCGCTTTGTTTGCCGCTTCTTCAGCTTTTTTATTATCACCCGTATTTAGAGCAACTGTTGCAATTCCCTGATAACCTTTTCCGATTCCAAGATTATATCCTGCTTTTATATGGAGTTCGATCGCCTTGTCGTAATATTCAAGTGCCCTGTTGTGTTCACCAGTGTTGATACTCAAAGCACCATAATTTAGATACACCGACCCTTCACCAATTATATAATTTAATTGTGCAAAACAGATTAAAGCTGAATCATTATAAATTTTTGCATCATCAAAACTGCTGATATTGCCGGCGAGTAAACCGAGATTTGAATAGGCATTCCCCATTCCGAGAATAAAGTTAAATTCTTTGAATATTGCAATAGCTCTTATATTTTCTTCAATTGCAGCCTCATTTTTACCTGTGTTCATCCATACAACCCCCAACCCGTAATGCACATTCCCTTCACCCAGTCTGTAATTTGCTTTGATAAAATGTTCGCGTGCTTTGATGAAATAGCTTTCGGCTTCTGTGTTATTCCCTTGATTTGCAGCAGCCAGACCCAATCCATAATTGACTTCCCCCCTCCCCATTTCCAAATCGGCTGCTTCGTAATATCTTGAAGCCTCCATAAAAAATTGAACAGCTTTTTGGTTGTCTCCCTGATTTAAATAGATATTCGCGAGACTGTTAAGTACAAGTCCAATGGCAACTATATCAGTTGAATCATTAAAATAATTAAGCGATTCTAAATAGTTTTTCTCCGATTCAACTGTGAGTCCTTTGCTCAACAAAATATCTCCGTAACCCTTAAAAACATAACCAAGCACTTCCAGAGAATTTACTTCCCTGAAATTTTTCTCAGCCTTTTTAAAACACTCTTCAGCCATATTAAGATCATTGATACTTCGGTAACAATCGCCCATCAGAAACCAGGATCGACCGGGGACATCTCCATAATTTCCATCTCCCATCAATTCGATTGTCCTCTCAAAAAGTGAAATTGCTCCCATCGCATCTCCCTGTGCATACGCTTCCACACCTTTTTCGAAATAGATAAATACACTGTCATTTTCATTTTGGGCAAAATTTACCTGTGAAAAGATTAATAGAAGTGAAAATATAAGTGAGAGTTTTTTCATAAAATTTGGCATCACAAAATTTGTAAAATTCAGTTATCGACCCATAAATATAGTAATTCTACTATATTTGACTAAATTAAAATCAGGATTTTCATGAAACTTCTCATTGTTGGTTCCTCCGTTGAAGATTTTATTCACTCGGGTGATGCAATTCTTAACCAACCGGGTGGACTGTTTTATACCGCCTCGGCGGTTGATGCACTTATGGGTCATGAGGATAAATGTTACCTTCTGACAAACATGTCCGAAACCCAAAAGCACCATTATTTTCCCCTTTATAACGGCTTTAATCTTGAATTGGTTAACCGGGTGGAGAAACTTCCCGTTATCCATCTATTTATCAAAGAGCACGGCGAGCGGGATGAAAAATATGAAAACCTGACCGATCCAATTAAATTTGATACAACAAAAATTGTTGATATGAATTTTGACGGCATCCTCGTTAATCTTATAACAGGATATGATCTGGATTGTGAGGCTTTGAAGGGATTAAAATCCACTATCAACTCTCCTGTCTTTCTGGATATTCATTCTCTAACGCGCCCGATGAAATCTGATGGCACAAGAGAATTTGCAAAAATTGAAAACATTGATGAGTGGCTTTCCTCCGTTGACATCCTTCAAGCCAATGAAACAGAGATAATGTGTTGTGGTACCGCCGAAACGGAAGAATTGATAGTCGAAAATATCTTAAATTTGGGAGTGAAAATTGTTTTGGTTACCAAGGGTAATCTTGGTTCCAGGATGTATTACAAAATTGAAGGCGAGACCAACTCCATTTTTGCCAAAGCCCACCCGGTTACGACTATAAACAAAGTCGGCTGTGGTGACTTGTTTGGAGCAACTTATTTTATGTCATTTCTCGCAAACAATGACCCGATAAAATCACTTTATTACGCAAATGCTGCCGGGGCTGCAGTGTCCACTTATGATTCAACTGCCCTTATTAAAAATTTGAAAAACGATATTGATACCCTATTATATGAAAAATAAAATCCTCATTTTTGGTGCCACCGGAATGCTCGGACAAAGATGTTACGAATATTTCGCAAAAAAACTTGGTTATACCGTGCTTTGCTCATCAGTGGAAGGTGACTTTTATGATCCCTCTGCCACTTATGTAAGATGCGACATCACAAAAAGAGATGAGGTAAAAAAAGTAATTTCAGATTTTTTCCCTGATTTTATAATTAATGCCGCTGCCTTCACAAATGTTGATAAATCGGAATCGGAACGCGAAACCGCCTGGAATATCAATGTGAAGGCGGTAGAGTATATGGCTGAAGGTGCCAGAAACTGCGATGCACACATTATCCATCTCTCATCAGATTATATCTTTGATGGAATTAAGGGACAATATGCGGAGGGAGATAAACCCAACCCTGTGGGCTATTACGGAAGAACAAAACTTGCAGGTGAAAATGCTCTTAAAATTTCCAACGCACTTTATACTATTCTAAGAACTAATGTACTTTATGGTGTGATAACAAAAGGACGACTCGATTTTGTCCGCTGGGTTGTTGAATCTCTCAGAAAAGGGGAAAGAATAAGAATTGTAACAGATCAGATAAATAACCCGACTTATCTCGATGATCTCGTCAGAGCCATCTCTCAGGTTATTGAATTCAGAAAATTTGGTATTTATAATATCGGTGGAAGAGAATTCCTCTCCCGTTACGATTTCACAATGCGAATTGTTGATTTCTTTAAACTTGACGGGTCACTTGTTGATAAGATTGTTACCCCCGACCTCAAACAACCGGCAAAAAGACCATTAAATTCAGGACTCGTGACACTGAAAGCCGAAACAGAATTTGGCTACTCTCCCACACAGATGGAAGAAACTTTTAGAATAATGCAGGAAGAGCTGGGGATTTAGTCAGGCTTTCCCATCAAATCTGCAATAAACTGCATATTTTTTGAGTCAAAGTTTGAGATAACAATTTTAAGTATGGCAGTAAGCGGAACAGCAAGAAACATTCCTGCAATTCCCCAGATATAACCCCACACCAAAACTGATATCAAAATCACCAACGGGTTCAGGTTAAGCCGTTTACCCAGAATCATCGGCTCCAGAAAATTGAAATAAAAAGTTTGAACTACTGCCATCACTCCAAGAACCATAAGAGCACTCCCAATACTTCCCGTTTGAACAAGTGTCATCAATACCGGTAAAATTGTTGCAAATGCAGATCCAATAGTGGGAATAAAATTCAGGATAGCAGTTAAAACACCCCAAATTTGTGGATGTGGCACTCCAACCAACATCAGGATAAACCAGACAGTTATACCTGCCATTACATTCATTATAATTTTGGTTAACACATACTTTTGAATTTGTTGAGGAATCCTGATAAATGTGGATTCAAGTTTGGTCGCCTCTTTTTCGAGATCGTCTGAGTCCACTCCATCGGTATCCGGCAAATTAACATCAGGATTCTGTTTCCGTTTCATAATTGCAAACTTTTTGGGAGCAACAACTCTTTTTTCAATTGCCTTGTAGATGGCATTATGCCCGGGTAAAATAAAAGCAAAGAAGAAAATCACAAATAGCACATATCCCATTAAATCTATCGTGGAATTTACAAGACCACCTGCAAGTGTGCCGTAATCGAGATTTTCCAAAGCTTTTGCTAGTGAAAAATCTTTTAGTGCAGGGTCGCTTATTCCAACAGATTCAGCAGTGGAAATTATCAATGCCGTGAGTTTACTCTCATAGGCTCCAAATTCGCTTTGAAAACTCATCAAACTGTCGATTACAAATTTACCGGCAACATAAGTCATGCTGAAAATAATGGCTATGTCAATAATTCCTGCAACGGCGAGCGGAATTCGCTTCGATGTCAAAAATCTGTTTAAGGGCGCGAAAAGAAAATAGAGCAAGTATGCAATAACAAAAGGTAAAAAGAGATTTTGCAGTTCTTTAAATACCAAACAGACTGCTACTATCCCGATCGCCGATATAAAAAACTTGGTCAGATTGTCGAGTGATATTTTATTCATCATTCTAAAGAGAAATTGTTTTGCAAAAGTTTAAATTATGGTTTGGTAAAATAGAAATTTATTAGATGTCAGAAATATTAAATATTCATTACGGAACTTGCAGTTGGAAATACGATTCCTGGAAAGGACTCGTCTATCCGCACTATGACAAAATAAACCATCTTGAAGAGTATGCCAAAGTATATTCGTCAGTGGAAGTTGATCAATGGTTTTGGTCTCTCTTCACTCCGGACAAACCGCCACTTTTGCCAAAACTGAAGGATGTAGAAGAATATAACAGCGTTACGCCGGATAATTTTAGATTCACGATAAAAGCTCCAAATTCCCTCTCTCTCACCCACTATTATCCGAGAAACACGGGTGGGAATGTTGTGGAAAATCCGTTGTTTTTGTCAACTGAACTTTGGGAAACTTTTCTTGATACAATATCTGATTTAAAGCCCAAAACAGCCGCAGTCATTCTTCAGTTTGAATATCTGAATAAACAAAAAATGCCCGACCCGTCTCTATTCCTGAAAATGATCGAAGATTTTATTAAGTCGGCATCAAGAGAAGTTCCAATCGCGATTGAGACAAGAAATCCCAATCTCCTCACAAAGGAATATTTTACTCTGCTTCACGATCTTGAGCTAATCCCCGTTTTTTTGCAGGGTTATTTTATGCCTCCGGTATTTGGAATAATCGAAAAATTCATCAATTTACTGCCAAAAACGATAATTCTTAGACTTCACGGACCCGACAGATCAGGAATTGAAGAAAAGACAAAAGGCATCTGGAACAAAATAGTTGAACCCAAAGATGGAGAACTTATGCTTCTCACCAATTTGCTAAGAGAACTCGCAGAACGGGACACAGAAGTATATATTAATGTTAACAATCATTACGAAGGTTCAGCACCAATTACTATTGATAAACTAAAAAGCCACTTAAAGGATAAATAATGCACTGGTTTTTCTTCGCCATCACTTCAGCCGTGCTCTCAAGTGTTGCAGCTATTACTCAAAAAAAAGCACTTGTAAAGATGAATGCGCTGGAGTTTTCATTCCACCTTTCATGGTTAAATCTCCTTTTTTGCATCCCGTTTTTATTAGACCCCGGGTTTGGAACGATAAACTCTCACCAGGCACTAATCATGTTTATCAAAACCATGTTGCAGGCATTGGCATTTTGGTGTGTGATGCTTTCACTCAAGAACCTTGAAATAAGCTCTGCCCTCCCGCTTCTTGCTTTAACTCCCGGTTTTGTGGCAATTTTTGCTTTTGTATTCATCGGTGAAAAATTAACAACAACCCAGACTCTGGGATTAACAATGCTGCTCTTTGGATCATATTTCATAGAGATGAAAAGCATTAAAAACGCCATTGAACCTTTCAGAGTTTTCTTCAAAACCAAAAAATATATCTATGTGGCTGCCGCTTTGGCATTTTTTACTGTTTCCACAATCCTCGATAAGTATCTCCTTAAAGATCAAAAAATGGAGACCTCTTCCTTTATGGTTTTGCAACATTTCTTCTTTTTAGTTGATTTTTTCATTCTGATGTTGATAACAAGGTCCAGTTTTTCATTTCCTAAAAAACCCGATTTTAAATATGTAGCTCTTCTTGTTCTTCTAACTGCTTTTATCACTATAGGTTACAGATATACACAAATAATTGCTTTTACGCTTGCACCTGTTGCTCTGGTGATAGCAGTAAAAAGGATATCTGTATTTTTTGCAAGTGTTGCCGGCGGGAAAATATTTAATGAGGGCGGACTCCTTAAAAAAGGTCTCGCCGCCCTCGTAATTGTGGGTGGGACTCTGTTGATGCTTCTTTAGAACGCCCCCTCCCATGGGATGCCTGCGGCACTACCCCCCTCTTTGTCAAGGTGGGGGAGGAATATCACCTAAAGTTTATGCCCCCCCTCCTTGTCAAGATGGGGGAGCATTGAATCCATCTTATAAGTTGTTAAGAATGGGCAGTGTTCTCATTCTTTTACCCGAAGCCGCAAAGATTGCATTGGAAAGTGCAGCGGGACAGGCACCAATTCCAACTTCTCCAACACCGCCAACTTTTAGGGTGTTTTCAACAATGTGAACCTCAATTTCGGGTGATTCATCAAATGTGATAATTGGGTAATCATCATAATTTGACTGCTCCACGGCGCCGTTTTTAGATGTTATTTGTCCCTTCATCGCAGCAGAAAGAGCAAATATAACAGCACCCTCCATCTGGGATTTTACAGCATCGGGGCTTATAACTATTCCACAATCGATTGCAACAACAAATTTTAACAGTTTAATACGGTTATTAACCACTGAAACAGTTGCCACTTCGGCACAATAACTGTCGTAACCCTCAAAGAACGCAATTCCCATTCCGGTTCCGGATGGAAGGGTCTTTCCCCAACCTGCCTTTTCAGCAGCCAGCTCAAGCACAGCTCTTGCCCTGCTTCCGGGTTGCATCATATCCCTCCTGAAAACAAAAGGATCAATCTTAACTGAATGCGCAAGTTCATCAAAAAATGACTCAACCACAAACGGCACCTGAGAATGATATACCGCCCTGAATGCGCTGGCGATTAGGGGCGTCTGCAAAATTGTACCCGTGATTTTAAAATCAGATATATTGTAAGGGAAAGATTTTGAACCTTCAGCGAAATCATATTGATCAGGTTTTAACGAATCTTTTGACCATTGTTGTCTGATTGACTGACCAACTATATGGTGTTCAAAAGCTTTTATTCCACCACTTTCACCGGCAATGCCACGACATTTATAAACGCCAAAAGGACGATAAACACCATGTTTCATATCATCCTCACGGGTCCAGGTCAGTTTTACAGGTTTGCCTGTTTTCTTAGCAATTTCGGCGGCTTCCAGTCCAAAATCACTCACAAGTCTCCTGCCAAAACCACCTCCAAGAAAAGTGACATGAACAGTAACATCGTTTTGGTCGATGCCAAGTCTCTCAGCCACATCCTTTCTTAACCGTTGTGGATTTTGCGTTGGAGCCCACATTTCACATTTACCATTCTGATATTCTGCTGTGCAGTTCATCGGTTCAAAAGGTGCATGCGAAAGGAAAGGGACTTCATAAACAGCTTCGACTATATTTTTACCCGACTTTAGAACGGAATCGACATCGCCTTGCTCTTTTATAACGCCACCGGGTTCATTCAACTTTTTGTAGGCTTCTTCAACTGTTGCCTTAGTACTGAATTTTACTGTATCGGTCTCTTTCCACTCAACTTTTATCTTTTCTGCAGCTTTAAACACCTCCCAGGTCGATTTTCCAACAACAGCAACACCGGTGGAGATTTCAAAAACATCATGGATGTGGGAATTACCCTTTACTGATAATGAATCAAACGACTTTACTTTTAGTCCATAAGCGGTTGGTCGTGTAATTGTTGCATAAACCATTCCGGGAAGTCTGACATCAATACCAAAAATTGCCTCACCAAACAATTTTGGCGGAGTATCTCGTCTTGGGATTTTTTTACCGATTAGCTTAAAATCCTTTGGATCTTTCAACGGTACATCAGAAGGAACAGGAAGTTTTCCGGCTTCAACAGCAAGCTCACCATAAGAAAGTTTTTTACCGGTAGCTTTGCTGATCACAAATCCCATCTCAGCATATAACACTTCGGGTTTCTCTTTTAACATGATTGCAGCAGCCGAAATTAACATCGCCCTTGCGGTTGCTCCTGCCTTCCTAAGCGGTTCGTATCCAAGTCTCACACTTGTGCTTCCACCTGTTGCCTGACTGCCATAGTCAAATCCTGCATCTGCCTGAATAATCTCTATCGATTCCCAGTCAACTTCAAGCTCTTCAGCAACAATGGTGGGAAGGGTTGTGTAAACCCCCTGCCCCATCTCCGATCTTGCCATCATGATCGAAACTTTGCCGTTGGAATCAATCTGCAAAAAAGGACCGGGCTTAAAGATACCCTTTGGATCGTCACCGGGGAATGAAGTGAACCCTTCCTCTTTTCCCAACACCGACATCGGGATAAACGAACCAAGGACAAGTCCACCGCCTGTTAAACTTACAATCTTAATAAAATCTCTTCTTTTCATCTTAACCCCTCTCTTTCAACAGTTCTTCAACTGCTTTTTTGATTCTGGGATATGTTCCACACCTGCACAGAACACCAGTGAGGGCTGTCTCCATTTCGGTATAAGTTGGTTTTTCGGGTCGATTTAAAAGAGATGCAACTGTTAGTATTTGTCCCGGTTGGCAATAACCACACTGAGAAACCTCATGCTCAATCCATTTCTTAAATATTGGATGATTTTTATCCGCGGCAAATCCTTCGATTGTTGTAATTTTTCGGTTGCCGACTGTTTCAACGGGAATTGAGCAAGATCTGTCTGATTCACCATCAATTAATACTGTGCATGATCCACACAATCCTTTTCCACATGCATACTTGGTGCCTGTAAGCCCAAGTTCGTCTCTCAGCACCCACAATAACGGGGTACCGGCTTCCACTACAACTCTCTCTTCTCTGCCGTTTATATTCAGTTTGTATTCGGGCATTTAGATCTCCGTTTTCTTTTAAGCCTTCATTAATCGAACAAATTTCCGATGTTTAACAGGTTATTTGGATCGAGATATTTTTTCACTTTTTTCATCTCGTTGATCCCTTTTTCACCATACATTAGTTTTAGATATTCTTTTTTTAACTTCCCGATTCCGTGCTCCGCAGAGACTGTGCCGCCGTGCTCCACAGCTTTTTTACACAATTCGAGATATATCTCTTTCCCTTTTATGTATTCCACCGAATCCTTCGGGAGCATATTGAGATGCAAGTGACAGTCGCCAAAGTGTCCATAAGTAACATACTCAATGCCCGCATCCTGCACCATCTTAGTGGCATAAGAATAATATTCATCAAAATATTCAACAGCTACTGCAGTATCGGTGCCAAGTTTCATAAATCCATTTTTAGAAATGTATTCATTCACTTTATATGAAATTGCATGCCTGAACTTTTTGATCTCCTGAAGGTCACCAGCATCATACGCTAACCAGGCATCTTCAAGCGAAGAATTATGACTTGTTATTTTATCCGCCCATTCTGCCATTACCTTATCAAGGTTTAGTTCATCTGTCTCCACTTCAAACCAGACTGCAGCTTCCATTCCCTCCGGAATCCGGGGATAATCCTCTCTTAAAAACTCGAGGGCTTTCCCGTCAAAAAATTCCAGCGCCCTCAACCCGGGTCTCGGAACAACTGGCAGTTCTTCAACCCTCTGTTCCTCATCCGGTATTATCCCCTCATTTGGAGCATTATCTAAAGTCCCATGCTCCACATCTGGAGTCTCCCTTACGGGATCATGCTCCTGCTTTGCCGTCGCTTCTGCCGTGCTCCTTACTGTATAATCTTCCCAAAGTTTCTGCTGCTCCTTGAATTCGGTTCGCCCGTCATTAATGAATCCAAGAGCATCTTCCACCGTATTAAAATATGCCACACAAGAAAACAACTTTTCAGGAAGTGGCTCCACTTTTAATTTGATCCTCCAAAAAATTCCCAGGGTTCCCTCCGATCCAATAAAAAGATCAATGAGGTCTGATCCTTTTTTTGAAAAGTAACCTGCTGCATTTTTGGTATCCGGCATTTTGTAGTTCGGAGCAGGTACATTAAATGTTTTATCCCCTGAAGTTGTGAAGGAGAAGTGTCCAAATCTTTCTTTCGTATCTCCCCTTTTAACAGCCATCAGAAGACCATCTGAAAGAACAATTTGTAAACTTTGGATATAGTTTCTGGCTGCTCCATATTTAAAGGAGGTTGCCCCGGAAGAATTGTTTGCTACCACGCCCCCAATCGTGCATAACTCCTCGGTGGGATCTGCCGGAAAAAAAAATCCAAAATCGTGGAGATACTTTTGTAAATCACTTAAAAGTGCCCCCGGTTCACAGGTAACTTCACATTTATTGGGATTAAAACCCATTACCCGGTTCAATTTTCTTGTAAGAATTAAAGCCCCACCTTGAGGGACGCACCCCCCGGTAAGGCCCGTCCTGCTTGCTGAAGTTGTGATTTTTGTTTTATTTTCATTACACCCGACCACCATCTCCTGCAGCTCAAAGCGATCCGAGGGGATTAATATCTCCTCGCACTCACCTTTAAAATTTGAAGCATCCCGGAGGAGGTCTTCCTGCTCTTCCATATTCAGTTCTTCTGACATGTTTTCCCTCACAGTCATTAATTTATTCCAAGTTCTTGTTTAATCATCGCCACTTCTTCTTTTAGTTTTTCCAGTTCTTCTCTCAGATTTTTTACTTCATCTTCTATCAGTGGTCTAAACCCTATATCCACTGCCTCTTCTCTTTTTATTACTTCGGGCAGTCCATAAAAAAGATGGGTATATTTTTGTCCTCTACCTCCGGTGCCCGGAACTTCTCCCACTAATGCTGATTCGAGGGAACACAGCCTTTTAATTGTATCTTCAACCGAATTGATATCCGGAAATTCGTATATGCGTTCACATCTCTGCCTTATCTCTCCGGAAGTTTGTGCCCCGCGGAGCATCAAAATGCAAAGCACCGCTGCCTCGGGAAGTTTTAATTCAAGATTTTCTGTGATAAGTTCGCGATATTTCTCAACCTTTAACCCTCCTCCCGACACTCTGATAACAAGTCGTTTCTCGCGAAGCTGCTCAATACATTTTTCAATTGAGTCTTCTGAATAACTGCTCACAGGATCACGACTGCTTTTTTGGTTGCAGGCGTTAGTGATCGCATTTAGACTCATTGGATAATATTCAGGTGTGGTGTGGCGCTTTTCGATTAGAGCACCAAGAATTCTGGTTTCAATTGCAGTCAGTAGCATGGAATCCTTTCCGAATGAAGAAATCATCTTGTTTTGAATATTAAATTAATAACTAATTCGAATTTCTCCAATTATTTTGTTAAATTTTGACAATCACTTTATTTTCTATTTGAATAACACACCCCATGAAAAAATTAATTCTATCCCTGATTGCCATTTTATCAATTACTCACGCACAATCATTCCGTTTCAAAAGACCGGTCAAGGACAATATCCAAACCAATGGTTCTTATCTTTATGGAGAACCCCGATATGGTAACACCGCCCTTGCTCACCTCGGAATTGATATTGCTGCCCGATATGACACAGTGTTTGCCGCCGCTCCGGGTGTAATAACTTTTGTTGGATATAATCCCAACGACACGGTTGGGGGATATGAACCCGGTGGCGGTGGAAATTACATCACTCAGCGAGCAACATGGGATGGGAAAAATGTCTATATGCTTCATATGCACCTGCAAAAACCTCTTGTAACTTCGGGAACTACAGTTGTTCAGGGACAACCAATAGCCATTTCCGGGAACACTGGAAATTCAACCGGTGCACATCTCCATTTCGAAATAAGGATGAATACAGCAACCTACGCCACACCCGGCTCAAGAAGAAATGCAGAATTATGGGCAGGGATGACCGGAATGGGTGCAATTTATGGCAGGGTTCCCAATGCCCCAAACAGCACCCGTGTTGATATCTCTCCTGATCCAAAACCGAGACCACCTTACACCACTTATGGCTACTCACTTACTTATAATTTTAATGATCCCTATGTTGGAAGTGACGATATTTACAATGAAAACTATGGCATCGGGGATGTAAAACCGGGAACCTACACGATCACTGCCCTCGGTGGAACTTACACAAGAATCGTAACAGTAGGTCCCGGTCAGGTTGTAAGTGCCGATCCTCCCACTGATATTGAAGAAGAAAATCTCCCCTCGGAATTTACCCTTTACCAGAATTACCCAAATCCTTTTAATCCATCCACGGTTATTTCCTTTAACCTGGTTGAACAATCAGTTGTCAATGCAACCGTATATGATGTAATGGGAAGAGAAATTGTAACTCTCATCAGTTCAGAAATACCAGCAGGCAAACACTCAGTGACATTTGATGCATCAAATCTTCCTTCCGGTATCTACCTCTTAAGGCTTATCGCAGGGAAAAATCAAAATATAATAAAGATGACATTAAATAAATGATCGAATGATGGCTTAAATTTATTTTATCAAAAACTCCATTGTCACCAATTATTTGTTTGTTAATCACAGCCATTATTCCGAAATTGTAAGTCCAACTTTTTAATAACCACAAACACAGGTCAACAATGAAGAAAATCTTCTTCCTGCTCCTTTTTATGGCTTCCCTTGGTATGACTCAGAATTTGAGTCTTAATCCCTGGAAAGACATGGCACGCAACAATCTCCCCGTCGGTTTGGAGAAACAAATAACCGTGGATACATACAGATTAATTGAGCTTGACAAACAACTTCTCACTGAGTTTTTAAGCACCGCACCCGCAGAATTCAGTTACACAAGCGGGAAGGTTCCAACTCTTGAGTTACCCCTTCCAAATGGAAAAACCTCCAAATTTGAGATTTATTACTCACCTGTGATGGAACCCGAACTTGCAGCTAAATTCCCCGAAATAAGGACTTATTTGGCTAAATCAATCGATAACAATTCATATTCGGCTCGATTGGATCTTACTCCTCATGGTTTCCATGGTCAGATTTTCACTTCCGAGGGAACAGTATTTATCGATCCTTATGCAAAAGGAAACAGTGTAATCCACCTTTCTTATTTTAAGAAAGATTTTAAACCCAGTGCCGAAAAACTCGAAAAAGGTATCTGTCTCGTTGACGAACAAACACCCGGTGTTTCCGCTGAATCCAGACTCGCTGCAGGTACATTGAGAACTTACCGCCTCGCTTGCGCTGCAACCGGTGAATACACAACTTTTCACGGTGGAACTGTTGCCCTTGCGATGGCAGCTATTGTTACCTCGGTAAACAGAGTAAACCAGGTTTATGAACGCGATTTTAGCATTAGAATGCTTTTAGTTGCAAATAATAATCTTATTGTTTACACCAATGCCTCCACCGATCCTTATACCAACAACAACGGTTCCACAATGTTGGGACAAAACATTAACAATTGTAATACCGTGATAGGTAGTGCGAATTACGATATTGGTCATGTATTCAGTACCGGTGGTGGTGGTGTCGCTTATCTTGGAAGTGTCTGTGGCTCAAGCAAAGCCGGTGGTGTTACAGGCGGACCTGCTCCCGTTGGCGATCCTTTTGATATCGATTATGTCGCTCATGAAATGGGACATCAGTATGGCGCAAACCATACTCAGAACAATAACTGCCAGAGAAACAGCTCGACAGCTTTTGAGCCCGGAAGTGCAGCCACAATTATGGGTTACGCTGGTATTTGCTCACCAAACCTGCAAAACAACTCAGACGATTATTTCCATATAGGAAGTATGGTTGAAATCTCCAATTTTATAGCCGGAAGTGGTAATAATTGTGCAGTTTCTGTATCAAACGGAAACGAAAAACCTGTAATCACTACTTTCCCGACTGGTGGATTTACAATCCCGATAAACACCCCATTTAAACTCACCGGTGCTGCTACTGATGTTGATAATACTTCAATCACCTACTGCTGGGAAGAGTATGACCTGGGTCCCTCAGGACATCCAAACACACCATCAGGTAATGCACCAATATTTAGAAGTTTTGATCCTGAAACTTCAGGAACCCGTTGGTTCCCAAAAAGAGCTAATGTATTTGCCGGAACACAGGTGCTTGGAGAGATCCTCCCATCTTATGCAAGAAATCTGAAATTCAGATTGGTTGTCAGAGATAATAACCCCGGTGCAGGTAACTATGTTTTCAGTGAAATAACTTTCGCTGTTGCAGGAAGTTCACCTTTTAAAGTGACTTACCCCAATACCAGTGTTTCGATCCCTGCCCTCTCATCAGTGAATATCACCTGGGATGTTGCAAATACCAATGTTGCCCCTGTTAATTGCCAAACAGTGAATGTAAAACTTACTACAGATGGTGGAAACACATTTGTGACAGTAGCTAATTCACTCCCAAATACCGGTGCCGCAACAGTCACGATGCCTGATGTTCAGACAACAACAGCAAGACTCTACATTGAAGCAGCCGATAACATCTTTTATGATGTTTCTGACGCCAACTTCACTGTAACTCAGGCTGTACCCGTGGAACTCGCTTCATTTTCTGCGATTTCAAATAATGGGACAGTAAAACTTGAGTGGACAACCGCAACTGAAACCAACAACAAAGGATTTTTTGTTGAGAGAAGTTTTGATGGAAATGAATTTGTAACGACCGGTTATGTTGAAGGAAAAGGGACAACAACCCGTTACTCCGAATATGTTTTCACTGAAAAACTAACTCAATCAGGCAACTACTCTTACAGACTAAAACAGGTTGACTATGATGGTTCTTCCTCATTCTCAAATGAAGTTGAAGTTGATTTAGTCAATCCTGTTGCATTCAGTCTCGACCAGAATTATCCAAATCCGTTTAATCCTACAACCTCAATCAGCTTTAGCCTTCCAGAGGCTTCATCTGTAAAGATTGTTGTTTACGATGTACTCGGAAATAAGATAACCGAATTATTGAACGGAAATCTTGCTTTGGGTTATCATAAATTGAATTTTGATGCGGGAAAACTTAACAGTGGACTCTATCTTTATACAATTACAGCACAATCAAACTCGGGTCAGAGTTTCTCTGCCACCCGTAAAATGATGCTCCTGAAATAGGATTTAAAATTTAACCGCAGAGAACGCAGAGTTCGCGAAGGATATAGAAATATTTTCTTTGCGTCCTTCGCGACCTTTGCGGTTTTCCTTTAAATCAATTCGCTACACTAAAATCTTTAACAGCTTCAAAAAACGCCACCTCAACAAGTTCAAAAGGTATCAACCCTTTCATCTGAACATCTTTCGGATCACCATAATCAAACTTCTTAAAATTATCCGCGATAATAACCGCATCTTCGTTTATAACTTTAACAAATCTCATGTTGATATTTGGGGTTATGAAGACAAGACAAACAGGTAGAAGTTCCTTATCTGAACCAATCACAGCCGCAACACCACTGCCAAGCGGTTGTGCCCTTCCGGCATCGACCAACTCGTTTCTTTCATGATGATGTTGTCTTATTATCAACTTTGAAGCTTCTTTGGTGAGTTTTGTTTCAATCGTTGCAAGTTTGATATCTTTATCCGATTTAACAAAAGCCTGGGATCTCGCCCACAATTCTGAATGGTTTACATTTTTTTCAAGGATAAAATAATATTCAACTGAATCGATTTTATTCAGTGAGATTATTATCGATTCCTGCGCAGTAAGTGAGGACGGAAAAATAAGTATAAATATTAACGGAATTAATCTGATCTTTGTCATGATTTTTCTCCATGTTTTATTTGGTCATGAGTTAAATACTCACAACCCGTTACATGCAAACATAACAAATTCCGCAACCAATGTCAAGTAGCCAAGTTAAACCGCAAAGATCGCGAAGAACGCAAAGGAGGCAATTATAAATTCCATCTGCGAAAATCCGTTTAATCTGCGTGTATCTGCGTCCCCTCCCCTCCTCCATCCGTGAAAATCTGTGAAAATCCGTGGAATCTGTGTAACTATCCCTCAGCCTTCGAAACCGCCACTTTATTAATAAACCAGATGCCCGAAATGATCAAAGCCATGCCGGCAATGTGCCAAACGCTGATAGTTTCGCCATCAAGCACTCCCCAAATAACCGCAACAATCGGAATAAGATATGTTGTGGTTGAAGCAAAAACGGGAGAAGTCTCCTGAATCACTTTATTAAATAACATCAAAGCCATCGCCGTACCAACCACTGCCAAAATCAATATATAAAAAAAGGACGGAAGTGCATTTGGATGTGTAAATGCCGTTGAGAAAAAACCGGAAAAGATCAGAATAACAAACGCAACCGGCATTACCGTCATAAATGCAAGAGAGGTTAAAGCTATGGGATTAATGGACGAGAAATTTTTCTTCAGGAAATTACTGCTAATACCATAAAACAGGGTTGCAAGCACAACAAAAAATGCGTAAAAGTTAACATCTCCAAGGTCACCACCACTAAAAAGAATCAAAACCACAGACCCTGCAATTCCAAGTGTCAAGCCAAGTGCCTGGTTAAATCGGAATTTGGCTTTGTAAATAAATATTCCAATCAGGAATGTAAAGATTGGAGTTGTGCTGTTTAGAATTCCCGTTAACGAACTGGAAAGCTCCATCTCGGCTTTTGCAAAAAGAATAGCAGGTAAAAGATTGGAAATAGTTGCAAAAAAGAGAAATTTTTTCCAATATTGTTTGAGATATTGTTTATGACTCTTAATCGCAAATGGAAGAAGAACAAGACCTGAAATGACAACTCTGAGAGCTCCCAACTGAACGGGTGAATATGCCTCCAGCCCCCTCTTTATCAGGATAAAGGAACTACCCCAGATTAATGCGAGGATACCAAGAGAAAGAAATGGGAAAATTTTACTGTCCGTACGGAGGAGTCGTTTCATATAAACTTGAGATGTTAAATTTCAAAATTAAGCATTTTGACTTTCATTTGGCTCCAAAATTCATTATCTATGTGGTTACTTTTTTTATAATGTTGAAATTGATATGAAACTTCAAAAACTGTCAAAATTTATTACCCTCTTTATGATCCTGTTTTCTTCCTCCGCAGCCTATTCTCAAGGCACAGGCAACTGGTGGAATGATGCAGTTTTTTATGAAATATTTGTCAGAAGTTTTTACGATTCAAACGGCGACGGTAAGGGTGATTTCAGGGGGATAATCCAAAAAATGGATTATCTAAACGACGGAAATCCCAACACAACCACCGATCTTGGAATAACAGGTATCTGGTTGATGCCGATAAATCCATCCCCCAGTTATCACGGCTATGATGTAACCGACTACAAAGGGATCGAGTCGGATTACGGAACAATGAATGATTTTAAAGAGTTTTTGCAACTCGCCCACCAAAGGGGCATTAAAGTGATTATCGATTTTGTTATGAATCACTCCTCACGACAACACCCCTGGTTTGCAGCTTCTACCGACCCTGCTTCCCCCTACAGAAATTATTATATCTGGCGGAATACCAATCCGGGTTATGGTGGAACCTGGGGACAAACAGTGTGGCACCCCTTCAACAGCAACTATTATTTTGGGATGTTTTCAAGCGGTATGCCCGATATTGACTATAATCATCTGCCTGTTAAGCACGATATGTTTGATATTGCCCAATACTGGCTCGACACTCTCGGTATTGATGGTTTTAGACTCGACGCAATTAAACATCTTTTTGAAGATGGTCAGGTTATGGAACATGTTCCCGCAACTTTCTCATTTCTTCAGGAATTCAGAACTTTTTACAAAGGAGTAAAACCCGATGCTTTTGTAGTAGGAGAAGTATGGTCATCAACTGCCCAGATTGTCCCCTATTCAAACGGTACAAGATTGGACGCCTGTTTTGAGTTTGATCTTGCCACGGCTATAATTAATGCCGTTAAAAATTCTGCTCCGGGTGGGCTTGCAAGTAAAGTCTCCTCCGTCGCTTCGGCATATCAACCTCTTCAATATGCCACTTTTTTGAGTAATCACGATCAGGACAGAGTGTTTGGAATCCTGAATCAGAACGAAAAGTGGATGAAACTTGCAGCATCGGTGTACCTGACACTTCCGGGTGTGCCTTTCATCTATTATGGAGAAGAAATTGGGATGAATGGCTATGGACAGGATCAAAACAAAAGAAGGCCTCTCCCCTGGACAAATGGTGTTAATGGCGGTTTTACAACAGGTACACCTTGGTATGCACTTGGAACACCATACACTTCTAATAATATTCAGACAATGTCGGCAAGTCCCACTTCTCTTTTAAGCAGATACCGAAATTTGATACATTTAAGGAATAAAGAGCTGGCTTTAAGAAGGGGTGGCTACAGGGCAGGAACATCTTCAAATCAGTATGTTTATTCGTTTGGCAGGGATCTCGATAATGAAGCAATTTATGTGATCCATAATTTCAGCGATTTCCCCGTATCAAACTATAATGTCTCATTAAATCAATCAAATCTTGATATGGGTAACTTTTATGTTTATGATGCCGAAACGGGGGAGGCTCTTGGACAGGTTCCTGTAAACTATCAGGGAGGATTTAGCAATTTTGTTGTCCCCGGTGAACTGGCAGGAAAAGAATCCAGAATATTAAAATTGCTACCCAATCCAACGGGAATTCAAGAAGAATCCGATATCCCGGGTACTTTTACACTTTACCAAAATTATCCCAATCCATTTTCCGATGGAACCCTTACGGGCAATTCCTCAACAGAAATTACATGGTCATTAGGCAACCGTTCTGCTGTGGATATCACAGTGTACGACATTACCGGCGTTACGGCAATTAATCTTTTATCGGAAACAAAGGAACCGGGTTTACATTCAATAAAGTTTGAACCAAAAGACCTTCCCGCAGGAGTTTACCTGATAAAGGTTACAGCCGGCTCCCAATCAAAGGTTATTAAAGCCATTTATTTGAAATAGTCCCGCGCAAGAAATTCTTTTTTCCTCCCCCCCCCCCGAGCCCCCCCCCGCCCCCCCCCCCCCCCCCCCCCCCGGGGAAAAAACCCCCCCCAAGGTTAACCTTATCCCTTATTGCCTTTTTTGTCATCCATGAAGGCTCTAAACTGTTTTTCTTTATTCTCCTGGGCGGCTTCGGTCAGGCGAATAACCACATAGGCAATTAAAGCGAAAAGGAATACAAAGAGCAGCATCCAGGCAGTGGCTTCAAGCGTTCCCATGATGGCACGGTATATTTCTATTGCCCACCTTTCAGCTGTGAGAGTGTAAATATACGCCCCGGTTTTTTCATTTGTGTTCAGATATTTTTCAAGTTCCCAGATCCTTACGCCACCCGAAATTCCCACAACAAAAATTGCAAACAGAATATATCTGCTCCACGCAATGTATATATCCTCTTTTACTAATCTCTGAAAAATTGTATCAAGCGGTTTTTTGAAGAAGTATGCGATAATTCCACAAGTGAGAAGCGCAACAAGAAAGTTGAAGATTAAAAGTGTAATTAACATTTGAATACTCTCTAATTAATGATTGGTTAAACTTAAACATTTAACCTTTTATAACAATAAAATGTTTCGTAAAAAATTGTCATCATGATTATAACCTGCAAACCCGGCCTCCCCATTGTGCTTTTTCAGGCAGTCATTCTCAATATCAATTTTAGAAAATGCGTTTCACCATCAAATATAAACCCGTTTTCCCTTAAAGTACCCATTATTTCCACAAATTATTTTCCCGTTTTTCGCTAATATTGGTCACAAATACTACATTTTAGCTGAAGCATCAACTCTCCACCGGATACTACCGTTTCATGCTTTAATCCGATTCATATTTTTGGAGTTTCTGAATTGAAATATTTCTCCGCATTGCTGCTACTTTCCTCAATTCTTATTTTTGGACAAGCAACACCGGATCCCGACAAGGCGATTCTAAGAGGGTTTGTAACCGATTCTACCAATGGCGAAGCTGTGATTTACGCCAATGTGATCATCAAAGGAACCTCGATTGGCGCAACTACCAACACATCAGGTTATTATATAATTACCTCAGTCCCCCGAGGGAAACAAACAATTATATATTCGATGATGGGGTTTAATCCTAAGGAGGTTCAGGTTGATCTCCCTGCGGGGAAAATTACCCAGATTGATATTAAACTCTCGCCAACCTCTTACACTACCCAGACCCTGACAATTTTTGGTGAAAAAACAATTGAAGCCAACGCAACCGATCTTGGTCTTGAAAAAATTACCGCCCAGGAGATAAAACTTCTTCCCAAAGGTGTGGAAGCTGATATTCTCAGAACACTGCAATACAGCTCAGGTGTCAGTACCACAGGTGATGTTACCGCTCGCTACTTCGTGAGAGGAAGCGACAATGAACAAAATGTTGTGCTTCTAAATGGTGCCACTATTTATAACCCCTTCCACGCTCTTGGAATTTTCTCCGTTGTTGACCCCGAAATTGCTTCTGCACTTGAATTTCACAAAGGTGGATTTTCAGCAGAACACGGGGGTAGATTATCTTCAGTTCTTGATATTATAACAAAAGACGGGAATAAAAATCACTTTGCAGGGTCAGTTAACGCGTCTCTTCTTTCAGGCAAAGCTGCAATCGAGGGGCCAATCCCCGGTGGAAGTTTCCTTCTAACTGGTAGAAAAAGTTATTTCACCGAGACTCTCAATAAATTTATGAATAACAAAACAGCCCCGTTTGACTTTTACGATTATACTTTTAAAATAAACTACAGCAATCCCGAAATAATTGAAAATTCAAAATTTGTGTTCCATCTTTTTGGCAGTCAGGATGATCTTAAAAACAATGACCCCCTAAAAGAGGATTATTCACTTAGTAACCGTGTTCTTGGCTTAAACTGGTATCAGGTGTGGGCAAGCCCGATTTTCTCCGAGTTTACATTTTCCCTCTCAACTTTTGATGCAGCGGTTACTCCCAACTTCAGCAAGGCAAAAGACAGGAAAAACGCTGTAACCGATTTCACTTCAAAATGGAACTTCACATATATTTTCGACTCAAGAGATGAACTCGGTGTTGGCCTTCAAACAATGGTTTTTAACTCCACCCTCGATCAGGAAAATCTCCGCGGTTCCCGAACCAAAATTGAGGGAAACGGCGTTTCGATGAACCTGTTTGTAAAATATAAATTTCTCCGTTTTGAAGATTTTGGACTTGATCTCGGTGCCAGAATCATCATGACTACCATTACTCAAAACAGAGCAGGTTTTATTGAACCGCGAATAAAAACCACATACAGACTAAACAACTGGCTCACTTTTAAAGCCTCGTTTGGCAAATACTCGCAGGAGATCACCACTCTTGTTGATGAAAACGACCTGCTCTCCATCTTTGAACCATGGATCGTGATTCCCGAGTATCTCACAACCCCCGAAGCTTACCATTACATTGCAGGATTTAAAATCACTCCGATGTCCGGTGTTGTTCTTGAACTCGAAGGATATTATAAAGATATCAGGAATCTGACCGATTTTAATGACAGAAAATTCACAGCTGAAGACCCCGATCTTATCCAGTTAAATGGTGAATCCTACGGTTTTGAAGCCGATTTGGTGATGCAATCGGATATGTTCTACTTTAAAGCAGGTTATTCGCTTGGCTGGGCATTTAAATTTAAAGATGGCGGTAAATATGCCCCAAGATACGATACCCGCCATTCGCTCAGCACGATCCTGGGATTTAACCCCGGAGATGGATGGAATATCTACATGACCTGGAATTTCTCAACGGGAAGACCCTACACCCCTCTTGGTGGATATATGGATCGATTCTCGATAAATGATTTTTATTCACAATGGCTGGTTCTGGGGCAATATGATCCAAAAAGCCTCTACGGTGCAGTAAATTCTGAAAGATTCCCTGTATATCACAGAATGGATATCGGCATTTCAAAAGCGCTTGTTATCTTTTTTATGACTTGTACTGTCGATTTTTCAATAATTAATGTGTATGACCGACAAAATATTTTCTATTTCGATGATAAAACCGGTGAAAGGGTTGATATGCTCCCGTTCCTTCCATCTCTTTCTTTGAAGGTGCAATTATGATGAAGAAAACTCTTTTTATGTTGGCTCTTGTTTTGCCAATCCTGTTTCTCTCCGGCTGTGAAAATTCTTTTGATCCAAAAAAGAACTACCAGGAAAAATATATCCTCAATCTTGTGATAAAAGGCGACTCTACAGTCCAACTTGCGGTTGTGGCAAAAACCTATGATGTCCCCGGATACAACCCGAATGAAAATCAGACAAGTCCTTTCATCCGGGGGGCAGCAATAACAATGTACTCTTCATTTTATAAAAACACCTATTCGTTTAGTGACTCCACCACCACAGAAATTGGACAAAAATATGGAAGTCCTGCTCCGGTTTATGTCTTAAAAAACATGAAGGCACGCCCAAACGACACTCTTCGGCTCACTGCCGTAATGCCCGATGGAACAATCCTTCGCTCAACCTGTGCTGTGCCCCGTGACCTTGATTTTAGACTGTCAAAAAATTTCATCTCAACAGCCACACAAAATCCAAATGAAAAGGAATTGGTAATCAACTGGACTGCTCCCGCTGACTACATTTATGAGCCTAAACTTGTGCTTTATTATGCAACCGACAAAAATGGTGTGGTGACAGGTTATAAAAAAGAGATTCCGTTAAAATATTCAGACATCAATGGAGTAGAAACCCCGTTATATCCCGGGATTTCAAGAGATAAGATTCTGATATACGAATATGCTGCAATCAATAAAGTGATGATGGATATCTCGGCTGGTGATCCTGATAAATATTCTTATGTAATTCAGGATGCCATATTTGAAGTGATGGTCATGGACAAAAACCTCGGAAATTATTACGGTTCAACCGAAGGATTTCTTGATGATTTTTCAGTAAGACTCGATGAAGTTGTTTTCAGCAACATCGATAATGGACTGGGCGTTTTTGGTGCATACCTCGTCTCTTCCCGAAAAATCAACGTCGAAGAGAATTTTGTTCAATCATTTGGCTATAGAAGCAGGTTGTAACCCCTTTTGCCTAAATAACTTGCAGAGAATTGGGAAATTATGTATATTATAGTATATAAAATTTCCCGGTTTTACAAAAATGAATACTTTTAGACAGATACTTGGCATTTACAACCCCTGGTGGAAAGATGGTTCAATGGCTTTTGGTCAATTACCTGAATTCCATCGAACAATTTTTGATGATATTTACAGCGACCTGATTCAACTCCCTCAGATGATCTCTGTGACGGGTCCCAGAAGGGTTGGAAAGTCCACTCTTCTCAAACAAATAATTAAAAAGTTAATTGAATCAGGGACGAATCCCGGATCGATTATCTATTATTCCTTTGATGATCCCGCACTTTTATCCGACAGGATAAACCGTGATGATTTTGTCAATTCTCTTTTTACAGGCGAAGAGCCCACCAACAAAAAACCAAAATTTCTTTTTCTCGATGAGATCCAGAGCCTGCCAAATTGGGAGCTTTATCTTAAAAAATATTACGACCTCGGTTTCCCAATAAAGATTGTTGTGTCAGGTTCAGCAACCTCCCCAATTTTTAAGAAAAGCAGAGAAAGTCTTTTGGGTAGATTAAAGGATTACCACCTGCTTCCTTTCTCGTATTACGAGTTTGTTGCCTATTCTCTTTCAGAGAATAAAAGTCTTGTTACAGAACTCACTCAGTTACATGATTCAGGTAAAAATTTTCTGAATTTCACAGACATCAATTCTCTGTCTGAAAAAATTCCTCAAGTATCTAATAATCTAAAAAATGAACTTGATCGTCTGTTGTTGAAATATTTTCTTGAGGGGGGGTATCCCGAAGTTTGGACTCTTCCTTCCATGGAAGCAAAGCAGGATTATCTGTTTGATAACCAGGTGAAGAAGGTGATATATGAGGATCTTGTTCTGGCGGCAGATTTTAGAAAACCTGAAATGTTAAAACGGTTTTATATTTCTCTATTGGAAAACCCGGGGAAAGAAATATCTCTAAACACCTTCGCAAACGAAACAGAGATAAATCTTCAACAGATTCAAAAATATTTGCCATTGCTCGAGATGACAGATTTGGTGTATAGTCTGCCAAAATTCCGTTCACAGGCTCTTCGAATAAGAAAAGGACTTGCAAAATATTATATCTCCGACCTTGCCTTAAGAAATGCAGTGATGCGGCTGACAGATTCGTTGCTCGATAATCATGAATTACTTGGACTTTACGCTGAAAACCTCGTTTTTCTTACTTTGAGAAGATCAAAAAATATATTACAAATTGATTATTACAGAGAAAAAAATAACGAGGTGGATTTTATAGTCCATACCGTCAGCGGGAAATACCTTCCAATTGAGGTTAAATACAGAAACTCAATCGAGAAAAATATCTGAGCGGAATTGAATATTTCAGGGATAAACAGGAGAAGACTGACTTTGGGTTGGTTATAACAAAACACTGGTCCGATTCGGGGGAAATGTTCGGGAATTTTGCAATTCCCCTTCCCCTTTATCTTGTCATGACGGGATAGATACAGGCATAAAAAAAAGCTGCCCTTTTGAAGTGGCAGCTTTTTAGTACCGGCTTTGCACTAATGAGGCAGTGCGAAGAGGTAATGATTTATGCGAAATATCTTCCTCCAATTATTGCGCCGGATTTGTATTGATTCTGTCAAGTTTTATCTGTTCGGTTATTGCAAACATCATCCGACGGGTGTCGTCATCACGCTCTGTTTTAGAAAGGTTTTCAATTGCTTCCAATGATTTCTCGTCACCTATTTTATAGAGAGTAAGAGCAATTAATACTTTGATTGCCGGATTTATCTCGTTTTTAAGTTCGTCGCACAAAGTAGTTGCAACTTCCCTTATTTCGTAAAATCCTGCCATATAAATTGCACTTCTGCGGAGCCCGTTATTTTTGGAAGTTATCCCATTTTTTAACGACTCGATCGAGTTTTTGCTAAGCTGATATTTTCTTTGGGCTTCTGTGTTGGTTGTTGATGCCAATAACATCAAGACTACCATCATAACACTTAAAGTTTTCATTGTTGTCTCCGTTTTGTATTTGATTGAAATTATCTTAATCTCCGGGTTCAAATTACTTTTCAAAATTGTAACATGTGCCACCGTCAAGTAAACCTTTGTAAAACTTTGTAACCAAATGCCGCGAATTGTCTGCTCTATTAAGAGAATGTTATCAAATGACTAAATTTTATAATCATTATGCATTAAAATGCCTGAAATTTTTAGGAAACTTCCGCCATCCCCCTGTTTTTATGTACCCGGGAACCAAACTTTATTATTATATGTTGTAACATTTATTGAACAACATAAAAGAAATGGATTTAAGATGAACGATATTGGAATATTGGTATTAAGAGTTGTGGCAGGGTCATTTATGGCATTTGGTCATGGATTGGGGAAAGTTGAAATGTTTTTTTCGGGCAAGGAAATCAAGTTTATCAATTTTCTGGGGATTGGGGAACCTGCAAGTCTTTTTCTGACAATGTTCGCAGAATTTTTTATGGCAATATTTATCATATTTGGAATATCGACCAAATTGTCTTCCATTCCATTGATAATCGCCATGTTTGTGGCTGCGTTTGTGGCGCACGCGGCCGATCCTTTTCAGGTGAAAGAGATGGCGTTGTTATTTCTGACAATTTTCATTACTCTTTTTATTACAGGTGGCGGGAAATACGCAGTCTCTTCCTTGTATGCAAACAAAATTGCCCCCAACAACGAAAAATTAGCTTGCCTGCTTAAATAATCATCTGTTGAATATTTTTTTTGATAAGCCGGGAGATAACTCAACCGGCTTTCTCAATTTTAACCTCCCTTATTATTAAGTCCCACCAAAATAAGTTTGTCTTTTCCGTCTTTATTGTGTAATTTTAGGGATCGATTATCTAAACAATAGATACAAACAAACGGAGAATCTCATGAGAAATCTTTTTTACAAAATTTCATTTTTTACTTTGCTTTTGAGTCTTGGTGTTCTAAATGCCCAGGCACTCTCAGGTAATTATTATATCCCACAAGGCGCAAATCCACAGGGCTATGCCTCACTTGCGGCAGCATGTGATGCCATCACCGCTAACGGTGCAAATGGCGTGGTTACCTTCATCATCGATGGCAACCTGACCGAAACAGCACCATCGATTATAAACAACGCCACTTTTACCGAATCAAACAGATTAGTAATAAAACCTGCACCAACGAAGCAACCAACGGTTACCTTCACTGCTGTGGATGCAGCAAATCATTTTTTCTACATCGTTAATTCGAGTTATGTTACCCTTGATGGTTCAAATGGAAATGCAGGTGATGGCAGTCGTGACATGACCTTTGCATTTGATTTCCCGACAGGCAGATGGGCAATAGAAGTGCAGGATAATTCTGATTTTATCACCATCCAAAACTTAAAAGTTATCAGCATCAACACTTCAAGAACATCTCAGGCAGCCGGTATCGCAGTTGACGGTTCAATTGGCACAGTAGGTGTTGCACCAAACGATATCCTGATCAGCAACTGTCAGGTTGGCACTGAAACCGTTGCATTCGAAACTGCAGTTGGTATGTGGGGGAATGACCCGACTTCACCGGTTACCGGAACAATTATCGATTGTGATCTTTATGGTGCAAGAAGAGTTATCACCACCTTCTTTATTGCAAACAACAAATATATCAATAACAGAATCTCCGTTGTTGATCCAAGAGTTGACATGACTTTCTATTCAGGCATTTACATTACCGGAAGTGTTGTAAATGATACCACCCTTATTGCAGGCAATAAGTTCACAAAAATTGATGTTAACACAACAACCAACAAATTTGCCGGCGCAGTAGTGGTTTATGGCAACACAGGTGTGATTAATGTTATCAACAATTTTATTGCTCCTAATTTCAACAACCTTGGAACCGCTGCCGCCAATAAATATTTTGGTGTCGTTTTTGGTTCAGCCACCTGGAATGGTGTAATTAACATTGCACACAACTCATTCAGAATTGATGCTCCAACAACTACAGGTATTAATGCCTGCATCGGTTACAATCTGAATTCAGATGCTACAATGAATGTTGCCAACAATATATTCCATCAAGGAAACAGCACACCAAACACCTATATCATCCATTACCCAATGGCTGAATCAGGTACAAATATTATCCAATTTGATTATAATGCCTATTATCTCGCCGGAATCGGTTCTAACTTTGCTCTTTATAACACAACTACCTGTGCAACTCTGAATGACTGGAGAACAGCCACTGCTGATGATCCCAATTCAGTTTACAAAATGGTCAATTTTGTTTCCAATACCGATCTTCACCTCACAGGTGCTTCAAACGGCGACTGGGACCTCCATGGAATGCCCATAGCGCAGATAACAACTGATATCGATGGCTCACCAAGAAGCCCGCTCTATCCATATAAAGGCGCTCACGAAGGCAGCATTCCACTTCCCGTTGAATTCACTACATTTACTGCTCAGCAGTCGGGTGAAACCGTTGTTCTCGATTGGTCAACTTCAACTGAAACCAATAACATGGGCTTCGAAGTTGAAAGATCAAGTGACGGTTTAACTTTCAACAAAATTGGATTTGTTAAAGGTGCCGGAACTTCAACAACTGAACACTCTTACAAATTCACTGACAACTCAGCAATAAACGGAACAAACTATTACAGACTTCGTCAGATTGATCTAAATGGTGAGTTTGTTTATACAAGTGCCATTGAAGTGAACTTTGCATCAGTTAATGATTTCACTCTGCATCAAAATTATCCTAACCCATTCAACCCCTCAACCAGTATAAAATTTGCTTTACCGGCTCCAGCTAAAGTTAATATTACTGTTTACGATATGATGGGAAGTGAAGTTGCAAATCTGATCTCAAAAGATTTTGCAGCAGGCTCACATCAGGTTGAATTTAACGCAGCCAACCTCGCAAGTGGAAGTTATATTTATACAATTACCGCAACATCCGTTGATGGTAAAATGTTTAAAGAATCAAGAAAAATGCAACTCTTGAAATAATCTTATTTAAAAACAAAGCACACAGAAATCATGGAGAATTATCTCTTTTGATTCTGTGTGCTTTGTAATTTTAAACCAAATATGAAGTGACATGACAGCAATTATTGACTATGGCGAACGCCCGGCTTACCTTTTATACCAGCTCGAAAAGCTCGGAGTGGATCAAAAATTCACATCCGTTGAAAGTGAAATTCTTGCTGCCGACAGAATAATCCTGCCGGATTGTTCAGATATAAAAAAGGCACTTAAACGACTTCACCTTTTGAATCTCTTCTCAATGTTAAAAATGATTCAAAAACCAGTGCTTGGTATTGCCAACGGTTTTTCACTTATGTGTGAAAATCCTCATGTGCCGGGAACTTCAGGTCTCGCATTTTTCCCCCTGTCGCTCACATTGCCATTGGACTCTCCCCCGCTTCCGGGGAAATACAGTGCAAAACTTTGTAATTCGATGATGTTTATCGAAGCTGAAGAATTGGAAGGGCTCTATTTTGAAAAGCTTTTTAAACCTTCATCTGATGAATTTAATGCAGCAGTAATCACCGGTTTTAACGGGATTCCTGCTGCTTATAAGAAGGGTAACATAATGGGGGTAATCTTTAATCCTGAATACTCGGGAAACGCCGGAAATTTAATTCTGAACAGTTTTCTCGAGATCTGACCAATTAAAGTTTACTAATAAAATATGGAAGCATCTTTCGCCATGTGGGCCAGTCATGTGGCATGTCGTGACCCCAAATCTCAAGTTCGTGTGGAATCCCTTTGCTTCTCAGGATGTTCGAAAGATTGATCGAGCCTTGTGGTGCCTCATATTCGCCCTGCCCTGTTGCAATAATTATTCTTTTCCCGTGTCTCATCTGATTCAAGAGATTTTCATCCCCGAGATTTGAAAGATAATCGACAGGTGAATTAAAATAGACATTCTCGTCGTAATAGCCTTTTGTATATGACTTCAGATCATAATAGCCACTCATCGGAATGGTTCCCGCAAAAAGATTTGGACTTCTGAAAAAGATGTTTGCTGCATGCAGTGCCCCTAATGATGCACCCGTAAGCATTATTGGTTGAAGACCACCACAATTAGTGTGGATGAAAGGCACAACCTCATCAGTTACATAATAATTGTAAGTCATGTGTCTAAGAGCTTTGTGGTGGGGCATCATCGAATTGTTGAGCCAACTCTCATTATTAATGCTGTTAATCGAAAAAACTTTAATTTTCCCCGCTTCAATATAGGGAGCAATAGCATCGATCAGTTGAAACCGCTCATACTCAAGAAAATCGGCACCCGCAGTTGGAAACATCAAAAGGGGTTTTCCCCAATGACCATACACAACAATTTCCATATTTTTTTCCAACCGTGGGCTCCACCAACCGTGAATTTCTCTCTTCATTTAAATTTCCTTTGTTATAAAATATTAAGTTTTTTCAGCAGATCGTTTTTATACATCGCCCCGATTGGAATGATATGTTTGTCGATCATTAAATTATGTTCGGTTATATCGGCAATTCTATCCATTCTGACGATGAATGAGCGGTGAACCCGTGTAAATTCTTCCCTCGGAAGATTCGCTTCAATATGCTTCATTGTAGAGTAGATCATATGTTTACCACTTTTAGTATGAAGTTGAATATAGTCGCCGTGAGCTTCCACATAATCGATATCGGAAAGATTCAGACGAAGCAGCCTTGATTCAACTTTGATAAATATATAACCCGGGGAGACAGCAGAAAGATGCTGTTTAATATTATCTTGTGCTTTGTTCACGGATTTTAGAAATCTTGCATAAGTTAACGGTTTTAACAAATAATCGGTAACATTATGCTCAAAAGCTTCAACTGCATAATCTTCTTTTGCAGTAACAAATATAATCTGAGGGTTTACTTTTAATGTTTCTATCAATTCAATACCTGTCATTTCAGGCATCTCGATATCTAAAAAAATAAGATCAACATCTTTGGTTTTTAATATATTAACAGCGTCGATTGCGTTTTCACACGATCCGGCAAGCTTCAATGAGTCCGTTTGTGCAACAAACCGTTCAAGAATTTTTCTTGAAATCTCTTCGTCATCAACAATTAAACAGTTCATTCGCATTTTCGTTTAATGGGGTTTTTGGATTTATTTGATATCCGGATAAATCTTAAAGTCAAGATAGCGAATTTAGTCATTTTTACAAAAAAAGACTGTGATTTTCTTTTGAACTTCAGTACTCCAGAGATTCGGAACTTCAGTACTTCAGAGATTCGGAACTTCAGTATTTCAGAGATTCGGAACTTCAGTACTTCAGAGTTCTAAAGTTCTGTGTACTGAGGTTCTGAGGTTCTGAGGTTCTGAGGTTCTGAGGTTCTGAGGTTCCGAGGTTCTGAGGTTCCGAGGTTCTGAGGTTCCGAGGTTCCGAGGTTCCGAGGTTCCGAGGTTCCGAGGTTCCGAGGTTCTGCAGTTCCGGAGAGATTTGGTTATATTTATACCTTTTCTTATATATAGATGTTACTTTTAATAAAATTGGTAAGATACAATGATCAGGAATTTAGTAGTGTTTCTACTTCTTTCACTCATGACTTTTGGTCAGAATGTTAAGATCTCAGGCAAAATACACGAAGAAAATACAGGAAAAGTTATCGAAAATGTAATGGTTTATTCGGTTAACTTCCAAAAGTCCACCTTTTCAGACAAAGATGGCAATTATGAAATTACTCTCCCCACCGCCCCCAACTATACTTTAAAATTTCTTTTTACAGGTTACTCTCCAGTTACGGCTGAAATAACGGTAACCGGAGCTAATATGATGGGATTTGATGTCTCGCTTACACCTGTTTCAATCCACCTCGGTGAGGTGACTGTTACAAGTCCGAGGTATGTTTCTTCCCTTCAAGAATCACCGTATCCTCTCGGGATTATCTCAAGAGAGGATTTTGAACTCGAAAGTAAACTTAGCATTGCCGAGTATCTTTCTGAAGAGCCGGGGGTTTCGATGTCGAGGGATGGAATCTGGGCAACCGATATTTCCGTTCGCGGTATCAGAGGGACAGGAATTGTATTGATGGTTGACGGTGTAAGAGTTGAAACAGCCACTGAATTGAGTGCAAGGTTGTCATTAATAGATCAGTTTGATATAGAACGGGTTGAGATGATTAAAGGAGCTGCTTCATCGATGTATGGAACAGGCGCATTGGGTGGAATCGTAAATGTGATTACTCAAAACAGAAAATTCCGCAACAACTTTTATTACACAGGCTCCTTTGGGAATTACTACAACAGCGTGAATAAAGGAGCAGGAACAAGTCTGTTCTTTAACACAGGCTCTTCCAACTGGTTTGTTAAGGTTAGAGGTTCGTTCAGAGGCGCTTCAGCCACCGAAACTCCTGACGGAATTATTACAAACAGCCACTATCATGATAACAGTTTCACAGGAGCCCTCGGCTTTAAGCCATTTGACAATCACGAGCTCGAGTTAAATTATCAGCGATATGAAGGAGTTGATATCGGTTTACCCGGCGGTTCTGCTTTTGCGGCTGCTGCAATTGCAAGGTATCCTGTTCAAAAAAGAGAACTTATTTCAGCCGAGTATAAAATAAACGACATCTCCCCTTTGATTTCAAATATCAGTGTAAAATATTTCCATCAGTTGATAGTCCGTGATGCTGAAGTGGTTATGCCCACCGCACGACTGCTTCCTGCCGCCGACCACACAAGTGATGGAATTCAGTTGACCAGCAACTGGGTTTTTTCTCCAAACTACAGATTTGTTTTTGGACTTGATGCATGGCAAAGAGAAATGGACAGTAAAAGACAACGGATTCTCAATGCAAAAAAGGATTCGATTATCCATGAAAGACCCGTTCCACTTTCTAAATTTAAAAGTATGGGCTTCTTCTTCCAAAATGAAATTGACAATTTGACGAAAAATCTTAATGTTGCCATTGGCGGAAGATTCGACTATATAAATGTTACAAGTCACGATTCTTACAACCCTGATTTTGTTGAAGTGAGAGGTGTAGTAAACAACAACCCTCCCGGAAGAAAACTTCTTTGGTCAGCAAGGGATGAAAACAACTATTCATGGAGCCTGAACATAGCCTCACTCTATAAATTGACAAAAGATCACCATATCACCTTCAATTTTGGCAAATCATTCAGAGCCCCGTCGTTGGAAGAGCGATTCCAGTTTCTCGATCTTGGTGGACTTGTTAAACTTGGTGATCCCGCCCTTGAGCCCGAAGAAGGATGGTTTTATGATTTTGGATACAGGTATTATTCAAACAGCGCAATGTGGAAAATCAATTTTTTCCTGAATACGCTCACAAACATGGTTGTTGAAACCCCCGGTTTTACTTATCAAAACCGCCCTGCAACACAGATGGTGAATTTTGGTTCTGCAAAGATTTACGGTCTCGACCTTGCGTTTGAACTCCATATTATCAAAGATTTAATTCTCTATGGAAGAGGCTCAATTGTAAGAGGCGAAGACACGAAAAAGACCGAAGACCTCCCTTTTATGCCCGGCGATAATGGAACCCTGGGTCTCAGAGCAAAAGCTCACGAGTATGTGGATATCTCCCTTGAAATTGAGGGCGTGATGGATCAAAACAAAGTTGCCCCCTCAGAAAAAAGGACAGGCGGATACAGCCTCGTGAACATGATGATAAACATCAAGCCTGTAAAAATTGCTTATGGTGAATTAGTATTTACCCTCGGAGTTGAAAATATTTTGGATCGTCTTTATCTCAGCCACCTCTCAACAAACAGAGGTCTCGTTAAAGCCGAACCCGGAAGAAACATCTTTATTCGAGCTAATTACAATTTCTAAATATTAATTATTAAATATTAGGTATTAGCTTTTCGAGGAAATATTCCACTAAAGTAAAAAGCCCGTGAGGAAAATCTTCACGGGCTTTAATTTTATATTTCTGTATGCTTTAGCAGGTTTTAATACCTTATAATTAATAATTAATAATTATTTATTGCCTCTAAGGAACTCAATTCTTTCCTGAAGGTCGGCGATTGGGGTTAAGAGTTTGTCTTTACCGTAGATTGCATCCTGACGGTTGGTGAAGGCAATCTCATACTCTTTGCTCATTACGATTGCTTCTTCCGGACAAACTTCTTCGCAGAGACCACAAAAGATACAACGCAGCATGTTTATTTCAAATCTTTCAGGATAGCGTTCCTTCTCTTTTTCAGTCTCGGCTGCCTGAATATCGATGGCAAGTGCGGGACAAACCCTCGAACAAAGTCCACACGCAACACATCTTTCACCACCATCTTCTTCCTGAACCAAAACAGGTCGTCCGCGGTAATGACCTGAAGGCATAAACTTTACTTCAGGGTATTCCATCGTATATTTTGGTTTGAACATATTTTGAAGGGTTATGCCCAATCCTGCTACTATTGACGGGAGATAAATCTTCTCCATCAATGTAAAATCTTTCATCCGTTTCTTAACTGCCATATCGAATCTCCTACTTAATAAGCATTGCTAATACTGCTGCCCAAATCACATTCAAAAGAGCCAGCGGGAACATAACTTTCCAACCGATATCCATCAATTGGTCATACCTGAAACGGGGGATACTCCATCTTACCCAGATGAAAAAGAACATTAAAAAGACAAGTTTTGTGAAGAATGCAGCCACTTGAATAATCGCTTCCCAACCTGCGGAAAGACCAAGCTTTTCAAGATAAGGCACCTGCCAGCCACCCAGATAAAGAGTAACTATGAGAGCCGAGGCTATCATCATGTTTGCATATTCAGCAAGGAAAAATGCTGCAAATTTCATACTGGAATATTCGGTATGGAAACCACCAACCAGTTCAGGTTCAGCTTCAGGCAAATCGAATGGAAGTCTGTTTGTCTCGGCAAAAGCCGCTGTTACAAATGTTATAAATCCAATCGGTTGAAGAAATGCATTCCACATCAAACCACTCTGCGATTTAACAATTTCAGATGGAAGAAGGGATTGTGAAAAAATAAGAACTCCCGCAACTGAAAATCCCATCGAAATTTCGTAAGAAATCATCTGAGCAGATGCCCTTACCCCGCCAAGGAGCGAATATTTTGATCCCGATGACCAGCCCGAGAGTGTTATCGCATAAACTCCAATTGAAGTTAACGCAAGAACATACAGGATTCCGGCATTAATATTTGGCACTACTGATAGTTCGATTACTCTGCCAAATATTGTAACATCAGGTCCCCATGGAATCACGGCATAGGTTGTAAACGCCACAAACAAAGCAAGAAAAGGAGCAAGTGTGTGAATCGGTTTATTTGCCTGATCGGGGACTATATCCTCTTTGAGCAAAAGTTTAAAAACATCTGCAAATGGCTGCAATAAACCGGCGTATCCAACTCTGTTTGGACCAACCCTGCTCTGCGCCCATGCAGAAATCTTTCGTTCAAAATAAACAAGATACGAAACCGTAAGCAGGATAATATTGGCAAGGATAAGCACCTTCACTAACGCTATGCCTGCAATGATCAAAGATTCCATTTATCAGATATCTCCGTTAAACTTTATGTAGTTCTTTTTTTACTGTGAGTCCCGTTTCACCAAGATCATCGTATGTGATTCCGTGAAATCCGGGTGAATGTTTCGTGAAATCTTCCCAAACATCCTCTGCAAGTTCGAATTTGGCTTTTAGTCCAAGCAGATGCCCAAGATCTAAAAATATTCTCCATGCCGGACGAGCGTCATATTTCTTGTAGTTGCCCCAACGGTCAAATTTGGTACCAAATTTATCTAATCGGCTCATGCTAAATCCATCAAGACTTCTGTCCATCTGTTCAGTAGCCACTGCGGGACGAATTCTCTGGGCTCTTCCTTCAAAATTGATGAAGACGCCATTTTTTTCTGTCCAGGTGGCTGCCGGTATAACGATATGTGCCAACTCTGTTGTTGCATTAAAGTTTGAAGCCAACACGACAAGAAGCTGAAGTTGTTTCAGTGCAGAAACATATTTTTCATCCATTGCTGCAATGTCTTCTTCAACCACAACAAGAGCTTTAATTTTGTGTGATTTTATTGCAACCATTATTTCTTCAAATCCAAGTCCGTCTTTAACGGGGGAAATTCCTGCAGCAAGTGCTCCTGCTGCATTTGGTGTTTTGTCCTCTCTGCGAAGAATTTTATCACCACTTCCCGGAACAATATGCCTTGGAAAATCGATATTTTTGCAATGGAGATGACTCGCAAGTTTTGAAAGGAGATGGTTGTCTTCAACAGTCGAAGTTGCGGAGCCAATGAAAGCTATTTCACCGGAACTAAAACTGTGAAGTTCCGCCGAAGCTTTTGAATAGATTTCATCCCAGGTTGCTTTGCTTAATCCCTCATCGCGTCTGATATGTGGACAATCAACTCTGTCGCCGGCATTTACATGTTTCCAGGTGTTGAGTCTTCCTTCATCACACATCCAATAACTGTTCACTTCATCGTTTTGACGGGGAGTTAAACGCAATATTTCATTACTCCTCACCCAAACATCAATATTACACCCACGAGCACAACCGGGGCAAACAGATGCAGTGTTCGACATGTCCCAAACGCGGGCTTTAAACCGGAAATCACGGTTTGTTAATGCACCCACGGGACAAATATCTGTAACACAAAGGGAATATGGATTTTTAAGTTCTTTTCCGGGGAAGGTTTGAATCGTAACACGGTCACCTCTGTTCACAAATGTGAGCTCGGATTCACCCGCGATTTCATCACAAAAACGGATACAACGGGAACAGGAGATACAACGATCACCGTCGAACATTACATGAGGTCCCAAAGGAACCCTTTTTTCTTTATGTTGTTTTTCTTCTGTGAAACGGCTCTCGCCAACGCTGTGGCTAAAAGTATAGTCCTGAAGTTTACATTCACCTGCTTCGTCACATATTGGACAATCTAACGGGTGATTTATGAGAAGGAACTCCATAACCGCCTGACGGGCTGAAAGAGCTCGCGTCGATTCGGTATGTACAACCATTCCTTCCGAGGCTTGTGTAGCACATGCAATTGCAAGCTTCGGCATCTTTTCAACTTCAACTAAACAAACACGACAGTTACCGGAAACACTTAACGAGGGGTGCCAACAAAAATGGGGAATCTCCACTCCCACTTCCTTTGCCGCCTCAATAATTGTTTGGCCCGGCTTAAAACCTATCTCTTGTCCGTCCAAAATAAACTTTCCCATTCAGTCCTTCTCCTATGCTGCGGTAGTTATCAGTTTGGTTTGCGGTTTAATAAATACTTTTGTAAAATTTTCAAATCTCAGCAGTTCTTCCGCAAGAACTTTGATTTCATCTGCCGAGACGGCATCAATCTTCCCGATCACCTCTTCAACAGGAATTATCCTGCCGTGGTTCAAGATCAGATTAGCCATCCTGATCATTCTGTTTGAAGTGCTTTCGAGTGAGAGCAGGATACTCCCTTTCAGATACTCTTTGGCTCTTTTTAATTCCCGTTCGTTGATCCCTTTTTCTCTGAAACGGGTGAGTTCTTTTTCAATGTTTTTCATCGCTTTGTCGAAGCTGCCCGTGTTTGTGGAAAAATAGATTCCAAACGATGAAGCATCACGATAAAAATTGATGAAACTGTTGATTTGGTATGTAATACCAAGTTTTTCCCTGATGTTTTGGTAAAGTCTGCTGCTTGTGCCTTCTCCCAATATGAGGGAAAGAAGATTAAGAGGCAGTCTTTGGCCACTGTTGTAACCGACACTTTTGGTGCCGAGAATGCTGTAAACCTGTTCGGTTTCTTTTGCGATATAATGTTCTGATCCAACCACTTCACATTCATATTGACGCTCAATTACAGCCGAAACAGTCTCTTTTTTTAATATATTTTTCAGCCAGTTTTATAAGCTGCTCATGCTTTATATTTCCCGATGCAGAAATCAAAAGATTCCTTTTGGTGTAATGATGGTTAAAATGTGATACCACCATCTCCCTGTTAAATGAGGAAACATTCGACTCGGAACCCAAAATCGGATATCCGAGAGGAAGCCCCGGGAAAACCAATTCTTCAAACTTGTCAAACACCAACTCATCAGGATTGTCGTTGAGATCGTTTAATTCATCCATGATTACGCCGATCTCATTTTTAATATCCTTCTCTTTTAAGAGTGGATATTGGATCATATCGGCTATAACATCAAATGTTTTTCCAAAATTGGAAGCCATCCCCCTTGCATAATAACAAGTGTGTTCTTTCGCTGTAAAAGCATTTATATAACCGCCAAGTGATTCAATCTCATCAGAGATTTTTTTAGCTGAGCGGCGTTTGGTTCCTTTAAAAAGCATATGTTCGAGAAAATGCGAAATACCGCTTGTTTCAGGGGTTTCGTCGCATGATCCCGTGTTGTACCAAAATCCAAGTGAAAATGACTGGACATAAGGTACATGCTCGGAGACAACAATCGTGCCGCCGGGTAATGTGGAAATATTTATGTTATTCAAAAATATCCGTTAAGTAGAATAAATCAAACTTTAAATATAGATATATTAAAGACTTTAAGCAAACTGCGGGCGAAGTTATCACCCGCAAAATCTGCTTTAAATGGTTATAATCGGCTTTTTACGAAAAATTTCAGGCTGTAAATTTTTTATAAAAATCACCAATCTTTTGATAAGCTTTTCTGAGAATTTCATCATTCGGAAGGAAAACCACTCTGAAGTGATGTGTCCCCGGCACTTGTCCAAATCCACTACCGTGAACAACCACAACTCCGGTCTCTTTTATCAAGCCTGAAACAAATTCGATATCAGGTTTGTCAATCTCAATTTTGGGGAAAGCATAAAACGCACCTTCGGGTTTTACGCAACTGATTCCTTCAACCTTGTTCAACATTTCAAATGTAATGTCTCTTCTCACTTGAAGTTTTTTCATTGCTTCAACAAGATGTGTCTGATCACCTTCAAGAGCTATTTTAATACCATATTGTTCAGGATGATTTGCCGAAAGTCTTGAACGGAGAATTCTGTTGATCGCGCTTAAATAGTCTTTAAGTTTTGCTTCATTTCCACTAATTACACCCCAACCAATTCTGAAACCGGGAACCATGTAGTTTTTGGATAATCCACCAAAAGTGATGCAGGGAACTTCTGAATTTAATGATGCAATCGAGATATGTTTTTGTCCGTCGAACAGGAGTTTGTCATAAATTTCATCGGCAAAAATCACCAGATTGTTCTCTTCTGCAAGTTTGATGATCTCTTCAAGAATCTCTTTTTTATAAAGTGAACCCGTTGGATTATTTGGGTTAATCAACACTATTGCTTTTGTTTTACTGTTGATTTTCTTTTTAATATCTTCGATATCAGGCTGCCAGCCGTTTGATTCATCGAGGTAATATGGATTTTCATATGCGGACAATTTCGCTGAAATCGCAGTATAAAGTGGATACCCGGGGGTTGGTGTGAGTACATTCTCACCATCGTTTACCAAAGCTGTGAGACAAATGTCAATCGCTTCGCTGGCTCCATGGGTTACAAACACATCGTGGATGTTTTTGATTCCTTTTCTTCCGGCTTCATTTCTGATTGCCTCAACGGCATCTTTTATTCCCGAAGAAGGAGCGTAACCGTTTTTGTTCCGTAACATCGCATCATAAGATGCTTCAATTAGGTGGCGGGGTGGCTCAAAATCATAAATATTGGGATCGCCAATATTCAGATAAAGCATCTCTTTGCCCGTCTTTGCAACTTCGTCTGCCACTAACAGGATGTCCCTGATTGCGTAGGTAATTTTCTCGGTTCTAACTGCCGGTTTTATAACTTCTGGTGTCATAATTTTAATCCTGATTTCAAAATTTTAAGTCATCAAATTTAACAAATTTTCACGAGACAGAATTGATTTGAAGGTATTTTAATTAGGGGGGAGGGATTGGGTTGGGAGTTGAACCGCCAAGGACGCAGAGGACGCAAAGTGGGGATTAAACCGGGAGGAGGGGTTAAACCGAATCGTACCTCACCCCCGACCCCTCTCCTAAAAGTAGAGGGGAGGATTTAAATTGTGAATCCGTGATATTAAAAAGGGTTCTCCAAAATTATGTCTGTTTAATAGTGCAACCTGTAAACTAACAAAAAATGAAGAACCCAAAATCTGTGGAATCTGTGTTAATCCGCGATATCCGCGTAACTATTCTCAGTTCATTTTGCAGACGGCAATCGGGACGATTACCACTCCTCACACTTACGCCAAAAAATGCCCATCCGTGAAAATCCGTGCTCAATCCGTGATATCCGTGGAACTATCCCTCTTCTCCGCGAAAATCCGTCGAATCTGCGTGTATCTGCGTCCCCTTTATCCAAAGATTACTTGGCTTTGATAAAGAGGCCTTCAACAAGCATTACCATTGCCATCGTATCAAGTTCACAATATCGAAGGAGCCCGTCTCTTAACTGAACTCTGAGTTCGTGAGAAATATCGGAATACTGTAAAAATCCATAAGCTGTCATGGCAGCTCCGCCATCTGCAACTTCATCCAACCCACCAAAATATTTGTCGAGGGTCTCGTCATCGTAATCGTCAAAAAGTGTTGGTAAAGTTTTGTAAGGATCATTACATTTTTGCTATCAATCCAGATATGACTATCAAAATTTAGACTCGGAATCTCAAGTCCCCTGCCATAAATGGGTTTGCAATATTTCTCTCTTAAAAATTCTGAATCATTGATCATAGCAGGGAGAATTTTCTTTATCGAATTGCTCCCCTTAGCACTCGGCGAGTAGTAATATCTTATAATGATCTGGTATAAATCGATCATATTCCGGAGCCCCTCAACCTTCCCCGAAACATCTTTATGGCTGGTAATTGAACGGATAAATTCCTGCAACTCCTCTATATCGTCGGGAGGATTCTGATCAGAATCGAGTTGATCGTAGATAAGATTTAAGAAGGTGTTTTCATGGTTGTGATACCGGAATATCGACCCGTTATCAACTTCAAGCTGTTTTTTCAGATTCCTGACAAACTCATAATTTGGGAAAACCCCTTTTTCAAAAGAGATGTATTCACCTGCATGTTTTATTGTTCCGTCTTTTTCAATCGTGTGGTGCGAAAACTGAAATGCTATTCCCTCGTAAGGATGTTTGTTTTTATTAAACGGAATCGCGGGGGCTGCCGTTTCAAAATCGATCATGTGCAAAGGGTAAGCCCAGGTTGATGCTTCGGCTAAAAAGCCGTCGCGATCAAAATAGCTCCGCTTGTTCCCGGTTTTTACTCGATTAACCTGCTGCATCCTCCTCTGATGGGGACTCAAACCAATTGTTCTCCCATCATTCTTCTTGGGAGCTATATCTACCTCATTGATATCCTTAATCAAATAGATGCGCTTACTTAGCAGCTCACCCATAATACTCCTCATACCTGCCAAACCACCCCAAATATCCGTAACCAGGTCATTTGTCCGGAGTTCATCACCGAGTTTTGATTGGTTATGCCAACACTCGTGGAAACCACTCTGTAAATCACTTAACTCCGGATCCCTGTTTACAAATTGGCAACCTCTACATTCCGTGCTGAGGGGGACAAAAATCCGCTCATTTTTAGAGTAGAAATCGGAAGCGAGACCCACAAACTCACGAAATCTTAAATCATCCCTGTAATTCGTTGGGAAAACATACTCATTTATGATTCCATCTATTTCTGAACTGACATCAATGATCTTTAAAATTGAGGTGTCAAGATCACTCCTTTGGATCCCGGGCTTAATGATGACTTCCTTACCACCATCTTCTGTTCTGACAACTGTGAACATCTGATTCATGCCATCAACGGCGCAAACTTTGCTTTTATCAACAAGAATTAAATGAGGTACAATGGTGTAGTTTCGAAGTAAATCAGAATTGGAGAGAACATAGTATTGGAAAGCCAGATCATAAAGATAGGATACCCACTCGGATTTGATTTTTGTTCCGCTTTTTCCGGAAACAAAATTAATATTCGCTCCATCAATAGATTTTGATTTGACTTCGTAAATATTGATTAAATTTCCTTTTTTCTCAAGAATATCCACCCTTACAAACAACGATCCAAAACTGAATGCCGCCTCTGTTAGGAGGGCATCATTATTGTTCATAATCGCATCGGAAGTAATTTGAAGAGATACACCCAGCTCTTTTGTTTTTTACATTTATGAATTCCGTTTCCGGATCATCTGCAAAACATATTTGGCAAGTTCCCCACCTGAAAACCCCATCAGCAAGAGCTTCAAGAAATGGATCATCTACACTGTTGTCTGCATAATTTTCCTTACCGGTATAATACAGTTTGGTAAGACACTGAAGAGCCAGCTTAAATCGGGATTTTGTGAGGTATTTCATTTGGGGACCTAAGCATTAATATTGCATTGATGGGAATTGTTTTTCCGTTTGTTATCGCGTGTTTATTCATTGCCTATAGTCGTTATGAATGTGGATAAATGCCTAAATATATCCCAGGAAATCAATTTAATCTTTTTCGTCTTTTAATAATTGCTTTACTTCTTGATCCAAAGAAGCATCGTTTCTTGCCTTCATGCCACCTCGCCAATATCTTCCCTACTGTCAGAGGGTAGCGCAAGTAAAATCAGAAGAATCTTTTTTCCTGTTCCTTGCGAGGCCAATACTCTTTGAATAAATTCATTAAAATCTTTTTCTTTTTTAAGATATCGAAGTCGAAAGAGAGCCATTTGGATTTTTCACCCTCATTTGCCTTTTTCCAATCCCAAATTCTCTTCCTCACTTATATTTATTTTGAATCTACTGGTGAGATTTTTATATTTCTCATCATTTAGTAATTATTGAATAAACTTCCCCTAATTTCCCTTTTCAATTTGTTTTTCAATCGTTCAATGTCTTTTTGACGTTACAGTAAGTCCAGCAATCCCCAAGTTTCTGTCCCAAGCCGTTTTTATACTCATTTTCTCAATTTCTTTTACCCCAATTCCCAAGTCCATCAAGTGGTCTGGTTTCGACAATAAATTGTTCTTGTCTCCTTTTTTCATCTACTTTTTTAAAATATAAGAGAATATCTCCTTCTTTTCGAAAACCGATCTCCATCCATAGATTTAATAAATTGATATCGGCTGTTGACATATAAATATACCTCTGTAAATTGTCTATAAAGTAATTGTGATAAGCCATACAATCATCGCTTAGTTTCTTTTTAAAAGTATTTAGGCTCTCTGAAATTTGCCTCCAAGTCAAACTTATAACATTATCAATGTTAAATTCACGGTCATCGAAATTCCTCTCCCAAAGGCAAGGTTAAATCCTTGAATCTCTTATATGTCCCTCCTGGTTGATTCATACGATTTTACCATTTTTACTTCCACCAACGCGGTTTTATTTTTTTCTAATCCAACCATCGCCTGTTGTCACTTTCCTTGATGCCCCCCCCGCTGATCCTCCCTTGTACGGTTCTGTTTTGATCGAAAATGCCCTTTGGATCAAATGGTTTCGTACTTAGGATAAGTAACAACTTTTTCGTCTCTTTTTGCCTAACAAATTCTTTGTTCTTCACATAATCAAGATTCTGAAGATCAAAATCAGGTTCCTTCAACTTCCGTAAAAGTGTAATTGCCTTCTCACTCTGATTCTTACTCCCAAGTATCTTACCCTAAATCATTTAAATGATTTATTTTCTTAAAAAGTCCAGAAAGATTAGAAAGGCTCTGGTTAAATTGTCTTCGAGGATTACTCTTGTCGCCCATTTCCTTTTCGTTTGACTGCGCAAGTGCTCATTGTTGTAGTTATAAAACAGATTTAAATGTCGGTCTCTACTCTTTTTTGTGGCTGAATTTTTTGTCATAACATTTCCTATAAATAATCTTTCATAATATGTTTAAAATGCAAAATTTCTAATTAACTATACCAAAACCAGCAATATTCCGTTTAATCTTTAAATTACTGATAATTGAAAAAAAAATCTCGCTATGATATCTTAATTAATTAACCAATTATTCCACTTTTTGGTGAACCAGTACACCTCAGTCATGAGTAAACTCTTGTCTTTTGTTTCTTTTTTATTGGAAAATTGAAAAAACTTTCTTACCTTTTCTTTCGCTAACATTACATCGACAATCAAATCCTTATCTGGCATTTCTTTTGGTTGTTCGTTGTATGGTTAGAAGGTTGTCGTAGATTGTTTCCATTAATTTTCCGATCTATTATTGAATCGCAACATCGTTCTGAAAATTATTTTTGGTTGCTTAAACTACAATTTACTTGCGAAATATCCTACTATTATACTAAATATATTTATCAGCTATTTTACAGCTGGTTATCTGTTTGTATTTCATAAAAATATTATTTTAATTAATATTTTTATTGATTTATTACATCAAACTTTTAATATACTCTTCTCGCCAAATCAACACTCTAAAAATACAATGAACTTATTTGATGAACGATTTCTAATGTTAAGGAATTATTAAATTTACCATTCGGAAGAATTAACAATTCCATAACTTTAAACGGGGAATTTCTATCTACCAGGCTTTATTTTTGTGTGAGTGTAGTTAAATATTATTAGTCATTACAAAGGAAAGAACAGCATGAGAACCGAATATGTTAATTCCGAAAAATCAATTTTGAGAGTTGTGTACACACGAAAAAGTCAGGCATTATTTATTGTAAGTTGGCTTGGTGCGCCTGAAGATGTTCTTTTGAAAAAGTTGAGGCAGCATATTGAAGTTGTTGATTTGTCAAGAAAAGTTATAAATTTTTATATCCCAAATCAAAAAGTGAAGTCTTCGCATAACCGGGCAAGAACAAGATTTGACTTTAGTAAAACCCGCAAAGTCTTTTACATCTCTGCCGCAAGCTTACCTTTTATCCCCATTCTAAAACTAACTGAATTTTTTAAGCTACTGCGATTCGATCCGGATGATATAAATCTGATATTCTTAATCAAAGGTTATGACGAGGCAGTTAGCGAAAACCACGAGAACCATGCTAAACACAAAAATTGTTACGCTGATCAGAGTATGCTCGACAGCCATTCCTACTCTACAGGGGAACTTTATAACTTTATTAATGATATTTGCGAAGGCTTTATTTATAATGGCTACAGACGAAAACTCGGAGATGTTGACCTGGTAATAGCCTGCAATTCGCTCAATGACAATTGTGAGAAGATTCAAAAACCGGAAGTTTGCTCCATCTAAAACAATCAAATATCCGATAATTCCGCTGAAGAGAGTAAACTATTGGTATCCGAATGAAGAATTGTTTGATATTATCTCGATTTTGGCAAAGGATGTAACGCCATTCACATCTCACAATAAATTCTATGATGGAGTGAAAACTCACCTCCCGACATCACAGGAATTTTTGGATATTTTTGCGAAGTATAATAAAATCCTGTCAAAATCGGAGCAACTGATGGATGAAAGAGAACATTGGATATTCAGGACGGAGGAAGAAAAACGAGAAATTGATCAGCAACTATGGAAGGAGAGGATAGAGGTGCAAAATTATTTGATAAATCTCCCAAATATTTTCCCTCTCAAAGAAGAAACCGGGGATGAATCGTCAGAATATTCAGATATTCTTGATTGGTGATGAAAGGGGGGGATCAGCAATAGTACCCCCATTTTTGATCACTCCTTAGTCTCTTCTTTTAACTGACTTCGTTTTTGAGCTTGTTTTAATTTGTTGGTTTTTTCTGTCCAAAACTTTAACTCTTCCTCCAAAGTCAAGCCTGCCAATTTCTTTTGCAAGAGTTCAGCACCTTTTCTTTTCATCTCAACACAATCAAAAGTTTTATTCATCTGGCAATACCTTAACAATGATTCTCGTGACACTGTCACGAATATTTGAGGATTAAACGGGGACGCTACGAATATTTATTTGTTACCAACATATCACCTGCCCAGGCAGGTTCATTTTATTAGGACAATCAATTTTTTCAACGAATATATCACCTGCCCAGGCAGGTTAATTTTATTGGGACAATCAATTTTTCTACGAACATGTCATTCGCCCAGGCGAATTAATCTTTCAATCCGCGTTAAACCGTCTAATCTGCGTGTATCCGCGTCCCAAAAAATCCGTGGAATCTGTGAAAATCTGTGTAATCCGCGTAACTATTCCCCATTTCATTTTGCACAGGGCAATCGGGACGATTACCACTCCTCACTCTTACGCTAAAAAATCCGCGTTAATCCGTCTAATCTGCGTGTATCTGCGTCCCAAAAAATCCTTTTTCCGCTAAAAATTACTGCATTATTGGATTATTGCATTACTGCATTCCCTACCATGCGCCTCTTTCACGGAGAGTGTTGAAGAGGATAACGCCGGTGGCAACGGAGACATTAAGCGACTGGATTTCACCGAGCATCGGGATGGTGATAAGAAAATCGCAGTTCTCTTTTACGAGACGGCGAAGACCTTTTTCTTCATTGCCTGATACGATAAGAAGGGGCAGGTTGTAGTCGATTTTGGGGGAGTGTTTTTTTTCGTCGAGGGCTGTACCAAGTGACCAGAAGCCCGCTTTTTTACATTCTTCCATTGCGCTCACAAGATTATTCACTTCACAGATTTTCATGTAAGCAGCGGCACCTGCAGAGGTCTTAAAAGCTGTCATGCTCAAAGGTGCACTGTTGTGTACCGTGGTGATTATTCCATCAACACCGGCACATTCGGCAGTCCGGATTATCGCACCAAGATTTTGGGGATCCTGAACCGAATCGAGTGCGAGTAGAAGTTTGTTGCGTCTGAGTGAATAAGTAATCACTTCTTGAAGTGACCAGGTCTGAAACGCCTGAATCTTGGCAGCCACTCCCTGAGTGGTTTCAGTTCCTTTTGAAAGGGTATCAAATTTCCTTTGATCCACTTCTAAAACTGAAATTTTCCTTTTAGCAGCAAGTTCGGAGATTTCTTTAAGAAGTTCTCCGCGGATTCCTTTCAAAAAAAAGACCACATCCACTTTGCCGGAAGCCTTTAGAACTTCAAGAACGGGCTTCCTTCCAACAATTACAATTGATTCACTCATTTTTTTGTCTTGTGAGGAGTTGACTTCTCCTCTTTTTTGGGCTTGATTGAATCGGGTGGAACAAATCGTGGTTTATTGGGATTCTGGTAAGTGTAATAATACAACCCAAAACTTCCTGCGATAATCAGTCCAACAGCAACAATTTGAGCTTCACTCAATCCAAGAAAAACTACCGGGTTTAATCGAATGATCTCAATTAGAAGTCGTTCAATTCCAGCACCCATCAGATATATTGAAAACAATTTCCCGATCGGCCAGTCTTTTCGTTGCAATTTGTAGAGTACAAATGCAAAAATGGACATTGCTATAAATTCATAAATTGGTGTTGGATGCAGAGGGGTGTTATCGGGCACAAGTCCACCCGGATAGGCACTTGCGACCTTGGAACCGAGGAACATCATGGAAGGCTTTACAATACCATTTTCATAGTTTGTACCCCATGGAAGGTCAGTCGGCAGTCCGTAATCGCCATCTCCGGCAAGGTGACAACCAATTCGTCCGATACCGTAAGCAAGAGCAAGAGCGGGAACAACCGAATCAGCTACAAACAAAAACGGGATTTTTTTCATGCGCATTCTGATGTAAATGGCAAGCATCGCAAGAAGCAGACCACCATGAAAGGTTAGTCCACCCGGTGAAAAAAGTGCACCAACAGGATCGCTTCTGAATTCAGCGGGATTTGCAAAAAGATGGAACAATTTGCTGCCAAGAACTCCAAAAATTATTGCTAAAAGAGTGATCTCGGTTGCAAGGTTGGAATCCACTCCCCTTCTTTCAAACTCTTTTGAAAGCATCCAGCTTGCAACGATGAAGGAAATTCCGAGCATTAATCCATAACTGTGTACGGTGAATGGCCCGATTGTTAAAATCTCAGGGTACATCTATTTATAAACCTCTTCAAAAGTGTTTCGTTCGGGGGCGAGTTTAAAGCTACAAAAGAGCCTGTTGTTTTTTTTGTCAGGCATCGATTCTTCAACCAGAATCATCTCTTTTTTGTAGATATTAAAGTCGATCACTACAGAGTTGATACTTCCATCCTGTTTAATCACATTAAAAGTATAAACTCCATATAAATCTTCAAACTGAAGGTCAACTCTGGCGGGTCCTGCTTGAACATGATAAGATTGTCTTGTGTTAAGACCAAGCAGACTGATGTCAATCACATTTTTTACTCTACGAACATCCACGGAAAGTTCATAATCGAGATAAACAAATTCTTTCACAGTCGCGATCGTTAGGACATAAAACTGTTTTTTGAGGACCTTGTCATATTTGTAATAAACAGTCCCTCTGTACTCGATAAGATCTTCCGTTTTGGTCGGGGTGCTGCTCTTCACCTTATCGATGGTTTTTTTACGGGTTTTGGGTATTTTAGGAACACCCTCCTGCTTTCTTAAAGACATGGGCTATAAATTATCGTAATAGGTTGCTTCTTCACCCGAGAAAATTTCCATAATCTCTTCGGAAGTTTTGGCATCCATCAATTTACGGCGAAATTCGTCTTTGGTCATCATTCTGGAGATTCTGCTGAGTAATTTGATGTGCAGACTAACCAGATTCTCTTTTCCAACAAGAAGGAAAACCAGATGAACAGGTTGACCATCGTGTGAATTATACTCAATCGGACGGGTACTCTTTCCAAATGCACAAAGAATCTCGGTAATTGAATCAGTTTTTCCGTGAGGGAGGGCAAAATTCTTCCCGATTCCGGTGGAGATAATCTTTTCTCTTTCGAAAACCGCAGTCCTTACTTTTTCAAGGTCATTAACACGAGGATCTTCAGCAAAAAGATTAACCATCTCATCAATTACTTCTTCCTTGCTGCTGCCACTCAGCTCAGGAATTACAAATTCTGTTTTTAACAGGTCAGAAAGTTTCATGTCTATATGTCCAAATTATTTTTTTTGATCAAGAATAAACTTAATCAATATTTGATTGTCAATAAAATTAAATTATTATAAACGAAGAGGCTGTGACAAATGACAGCCTCCTCAAAATATCTCTTCATGTGCCTTATGGCATCAAAAGAACTTCTTTTATTTTAACCAATGCTTCGTCAATCTGCTCCTTCTTGATTACAAGTGGTGGAGCAAATCTGATAACATGGGTGTGAGTTTCTTTACAGAGGATGCCTCTTTCAGCGAGTGCTTCGCAGAATCTTCTGGCACCACCGGCTTCTTCATGAAGTTCAACTCCGATGAATAATCCTTTTCCTCTTATCAATTTTACATGTTTTGAAGGAATTTCATTAAGTTGAGCTCTGAAATAGTTACCAAGTTCAAACGAATTTTCAATAAGTTTCTCTTCTACCAAAACTTTCAGACTTTCACGAGCAACAGCAGCACCAAGCGGATTTCCGCCAAATGTTGAACCATGGTCACCGGGGTTAAACACTCCCAATACTTCCCTGTCGGAAAGAACTGCAGAGACAGGATAACAACCACCCGAAAGTGCTTTTCCGATTATCACAACATCAGGTCTGATATTGTCATATTCAAATGCAAAAAGTTTTCCGGATCTTCCAAGTCCCGACTGAATTTCATCGGCTATAAATAAAACATTGTGTTTTTTACAAAGTTCAAAAGCCTCTTTCAGATATCCGTCAGGAGGAATGATTATACCCGCTTCGCCCTGAATCGGCTCAATAAGGAATGCTATGGTGTCTTCATTAATTGCTGCTTTAAGCGATTCTATATCACCATACTCAACATTCTGAAATCCGGGTGTGAATGGACCAAAACCATCTTTGTATTGTTCTTCAGTTGAAAAACTTACAATCGATATTGTCCTACCCGAAAAGTTGTTGGTACATGTAAGAATGGTTCCCTTATCTTCGGAAATACCTTTCACTTTGTGTCCCCATTTACGGGCAGCTTTTAACGCTGTTTCAACAGCTTCGGCACCTGAATTCATCGGCAACATCATTGCATAACCGGTCATTTCACACAATTCTTTTGCAAGAAGTGGAAGTTGATCGTTTCTAAATGCTCTTGAAGTAAGGGTAACTTTGCTTGCCTGTTCCTTGAGTGCACCAATTATTCTTGGATGACAATGTCCCTGGTTAACGGCTGAGTAGGCTGCGAGACAATCGAGGTATTTTTTACCGTCAACATCCCACATATAAACACCTTCGGCTCTGTCAATTACAACATCCAGTGGATGATAATTGTGGGCACCATACTGTTCTTCTAATGCGATATAATCTTTTGTATTCATAAATAACCTTTTTAAAATTTAGAAATCTCCATCTACAAATTTACCAAAAACAAACGAGATAGTTGCCAGATCGAAATTGTGACAACTGTCACCATATACCCTCGATTTTAACCTTTGGGATCATAATTTGTAGCTTTTGTGAAATATGACAACATTTTTTATCCCCTCAGTATAATTGCAACTGCGATATTTAATTTTAGGCTTATTTACAAATCAAAGGAGAATCTCATCATGTTAAAAACCTTATCAATATTTATGGTCTTCGGATCGATACTTTTTGCTCAAATACCAAATGGAAATTTTGAGCAGTGGACCTCTGATGGTCCTGTGGAATGGGCAACCCCAAATAATCCTGTTTTACCCCAGGTTGTCACCAAATCAACAACCTCTTTTGAGGGGAGTTTTGCTGCCAGAGGTGAAGTTACACGTGTAATGCCCCAACTTTTACTTGCTCCATTTATGCAGTCAGGCGAAGATGCATCAGGTTTCAGCTTTGCACAAAGACCGGTGAAAATGACCGGTAATTACATCTTTTCACCGGTTCAGGGCGACAGACTTTCGATATCAGTTTCATTTTATAAAAATGGTGAAGCAGTTGGAATTGGTGCATTTGCCTTCAATAATGCATCACCAAACTATACTGCATTCGAAATTCCAATTCAATATCTGACTGCTGAGACCCCGGATACCTGTATTATCAATGTCAACATAATCGGACCGGTTCAGGGGAATGACTACCATGAAGGATCATTTTTTATAGTGGATAACTTTCAACTCTCAAATTCTCCAACTGATGTTAAAGAAGAGGTTTTGGCTCCTGAAAAGTTTGAATTAACCCAAAACTTCCCAAATCCTTTTAACCCATCAACGGTTATTAACTTTTCATTACCTGAATCAGGTGATGTAAACCTGAGTGTTTTTAACAGTCTTGGAGAAAAAGTTGTCGAATTGGTGAATGGGGTTATGGAAGCAGGAAATCACAAAGTTGAGTTTAATGCTGCTAATCTTCCAAGTGGAATTTACTTCTACAAAATAAGCTCAGGCAGTTTTAATTCGATCAAAAAAATGGTTCTGCTCAAGTAGGACCGCGAACTCCGTCCGGGGCGCGGGTTGTGGCTACGAATATTTAAGCCCGGCCGACGGGATTATCCCCATTTCGGTTAAACAACCTGCGCAGGACAATCGAAACGATTGTCGCTCGATTCAGAGATATAAATTCCTCTGCGTTCTCCCGAAGGTATGACTTTGTCATTTGCGACCTCTGCGGTGTAATCATTTCTCAAGTTCTGGATTTCTCAAGTTCTACTTCAAAAACATCATTTTTTCGGATTTCACAAACACTGGAGTTAAGTTCTTATCTCTGACTAAAAGATTATAAAAATAAACGCCAGAGGCTATGTCTTTTAATGTCCCGATTGTTGCGGGGAAAAACTCCCTTTCATACTCCCCGGCAGGAAGCCATCCGTTTTGAAGCATTGTTACCAACTCACCATTTACATCATATACTCGAAGAATAACTTCCGATTCCTCATTTAATGAGAATTTTATCTTCGTTGATGGATTAAATGGATTGGGGTAATTTTGGTATAAGTAAATCCTCTCAGGTGTTGAGCTTTCTACTTCGTCTGAAATACCTGTTAACACAACCGTTACACTGTCAAGCTGACTGACATTCCCTTGATTGTCTTTTGCAGTCAGTTTATAACTGTAACTTCCTGTCGGGTCTGTGAGTGAATCTGTGAATAGTGTATCAATTCCTGAATATATTTTGTTGTTGTCATCCGGGATATACAGTGGGTCTCTACTTCTGTGTAGTGAAAATGAATTAAAATCAGCTTCTGTTCCACCACGCCAACGAAGTTCCACAACTCTCTGAGAACTCCCCTCTCCTGAAGTGAGGAGAGGGGTCGGGGGTGAGGTCGCATGAGTAAACTTTGGCTTCTTTGGTGCAAGGTCTTTATAGATGTAACTTTGTCCAAAAGGACCACCATACAATCCAATATCACTTCTTGAACTGTCAATATCGAGAATGGATGGGTCACCCGCATCTATCAAAGGTGAAAACATCTGGAGTAGATAGTTGTTACTGTCCTGATTCTCAAACATCGGGTCTGATGAGTAATATATTGTTGTATCGGGGTTAAATATGGACAAATCATGCGAAATCTTCTTGTTTTGATAAAATGCATTGTAGTTAATATCGCAGTTTTGTGCATGAGCGGGATTATTAAATCGAATCGCAGCTTCTCCACAGTTTGCAATAACATTATTCTTAATTTCCGACCAAATTGGCTTGATCCCGACACCCATTCTTAGAATTACATTGTTTGTCATTTTTCCTTCTACACCATCCAATGCATAATGGTATGCCCCTGAACTGAGCTGGGTTATAAAATTATTATAAATCTGTTGTTGACTTATAAATAATCCTCCACCCCCGGCAATCCCCGAGCCTTGACTCATAATTATCCAATTGTTTCGAATTGTCCCGTAATGGCAAACAATTGCTGTTCCTTTGGATCTCATAATTGTGTTGTTGTAAATCTTCAAGTATTCAGCCGAAGGTCTGTCTGTATTCAAGACTGCTCTACCAACATTGTAAAAGTAGTTTCCTGCTACTTCACCGCTGGTGATAAGAGCTATAATACCTTCATCGTGATTCGTAAAACGACAATTTCTAAGATTTAAGGTTTCCAGAACAGGAGAAAAGCCCAAGAAAAGTGCTATGTGATCATTTGTGAGATGTGTGGTTTTGAAATTTAGATTTTCTAAGGTGATTGAATGTTTGACAAATAGTGATTTACAATTTAAACCTACCGGTGGATAACCTGAAAGATCAAATACGCAACTATCAGCATCAGTTCCGATTAAGGTGAGAGAAAAAGCATTCCTTTCAGATCGTATCAGTTCTGTATAAATACCGACCCCGATCATTATTGAATCACCATTCTCACAAATATCAACAACTTTTTGCACCGAATCAGATGCCGTTGCCCAAGAAATATAAGGAAAAGCGGGGGTTGCATTCCCCGCTTTTACATATCTGATTGTGGAATAACCAGGGAGACTCAGCAACAGAAAAAGATAAACAGTGAACAAGAAACTCTTTGTTCCGATAATTCTTTTATTGTTTGCATTCTGTAGTAAATGCATTATTCTTTTGATGATCATCATTTTAGTATCACCAATTTCTTGTTGATATTTATGTCATTTACTCTCAGAGAATAAATATATACTCCACTGGCAAGATTGACTCCTGTGCACATTTTCTAGATGGCTCTGTGTTTATTGCTATTGTATCTTCGGTGATTAGTGACACTGCATTGGATCATTAAATCGATGGTAGGTAATTTCCGGGAAATTACTTGAAGGAAGGTAAGTACCAAAAAAGTATCTCATCGAGTTGCTGAGCGGGGGTTGAAGAGATGAAAACTATAGGTAAAAAGCCCAAAACTAAAATTTTATATATGGAACACATCGTGAAATTCCAATTAATGATTGATTCAAACAGTTAGAGATAATGTGACTCTAAATTGACTCTTGAAATTACAAAATTTTCAAATAAAAGTCAAGTGGAAGTCAATAATTTGGAAAATATTTTATCAGGTGATGTTAATCAAGTGTTTTTAACAGTCTTGGAGAAAAGTTGTCGAATTGGTGAATGGGGTTATGGAAGCAGGAAATCACAAAGTTGAGTTTAATGCTGCTAATCTTCCAAGTGGAATTTACTTCTACAAAATAAGCTCAGGGAATTTTAGCTCAATTAAAAAAATGGTTCTGCTCAAGTAGGATTGTAATACAAAATATTTTGTAGTTTTACTCATCTTTAAATTTATTATGTTTAAGTGAATGGAGTGATTCTTACTCCATTCACAAACTAAAGATGAAAAAAATGTCGGAGGAGGTTGTTTTAATCTTAATTAGCAATTACCAATAAGTTATTTGTTTTGTTCCATCCGATACTACTCCGATTCTACGCTTCCTTGCTACTACTTGATGAACATCATTCTATCCGATTTGATGAAAACGGGTTTCAGGTTCTCATCCCGTACAGTCAGATTATAAAAATAAACGCCCGATGCTATGTCATCCATCGAGCCGACTTTCCCCGGGGTGAAATCTCTCTCATGTCCGCCTGCAGGTAACCAGCCATTGTTCAGTACCGTCACTAATGCTCCATTGACATCATAAACTCCAGTATAACTTCTCCCGGTGAATCCAATCTAAACCTGATCGTCGTTGATGGATTAAAAGGATTTGGATAATTTTGATAGAGCACCACTGCTTCGGGATTCAGTTCAGGTCCATCTGCGATATCAGTTAATACTACCGTCACGCTATCCCATCTGCTTATGAGTCCCTGATTATCCTTTGCGGTAATTTTGTAAGTGTAGTTACCTGTTGGGTCTAAAAGAGAATCGGAGTATATGGTATCCCTGTCTGAATAAATCAAGTTACTCTCATCAGGCATAAATTGTGGATTCCTGTCCCTGTGAAGTGAAAATAAATTAAAATCCGCCTCTGTTCCACCCTGCCAGTTAAAGATAATTTTACCATTCTGTTTCGTAACAAGAGTAAACCTTGGCTTCTTTGGTGGAAGGTCTTTATATTGGTAACTTTCTCCATAGGGACCTCCATATCTCCCGATATCGCTTCGGCTTCCATCATTGTCAAGGATTCCCGGGTCGCCTGCGTCGATTAATGGGGAATACATCTGAAGACGGTAGTTAGTGCTATCGATACTTTCATACATAGGGTCGAAGGATGAGTAAATGAGAGTGTCGGGGTTAAGTTTAGTTGTGTCAGTAGATATCTCGTCGTATCCGTAAAAATTGTTGTAACTGATGTTACCGGTCACTACATCTGAATTACTAAGATCAAAGATGGTACCACAAGAGTCAATGATGTTGTTCACCACAATAAGTTGCTGTTGGCTCCAAGGATAAACGGCATTTGTGCAATTCCGGATAATGTTGTTTTTGAATGTCCCACGGGCATAATCCAAACCATCTGTCAGTTCACCTTTTTTCCCGACAAGGAGGTTGTTATAAAATTTACCAGAGCCACCAAATAACGGAATAAACAGTCCAGCATCAGAAAAATCTAAACCAGGTTGTTTACAAACACTCCTGAGACTCCAGCAATTACCTACAACGGTAGCAAATTGTCCGAAATATGAACTGCGGGTACCGAGATCGGATGGTCACTGGATTCTATTCCCATATCAGCCAATTTAATAAAGTTCGCCGAAATGACTCCCGTCGCTGACCAAACTGAAAGAGCAATATAAAAATTCCCGATAAATTTATTGTTTTTAATCTCAACATTTACATTCCTGAAAGTACATTGACCCAGATTCCAGTGTGATTCGTTGAATACATAATAGTCTTGATAGTCATGTTCTCCATCGACAGGTTATCACTGACCAAAAATGCATGTCGGTACTCAAATTGTGGAAGCAAACTCATATCAATAACACAACTGTCAATATCAACACCAATTATTGCAAGATCTCTACCCGGATTCTCGGATATTACTTCTTCCCTGTAAATACCCGTACCGATCAGAATTGTATCGCCACTTTGACAAATATCAACTACTTTCTGGATTGAATCGGAGGCGGTAGTCCAAGTTGTATATGGATATGAGGGAGTTGGGTTTCCGGATTTAACATAGCGAATTGTTGAATAACCCGGGACACTTAATGCTAGAAAGAATAGGACTGAGAACAAGATTTTTCTTGTTTGGACTATCCACTGAGAGATTGCAGTTCGATGTATCGAGGCAATTAGTTTCGCATTCATCATTTCAGTATCACCAATTTTTTGTTGATACTTATATCATTAACTCTAAGCGAATAAATATAAATTCCACTTGCCAGGTTGCCTGACTCTATCGTCGTTTTATGTCGTCCTGATGGCTTTTGTTCATTTACTAACTGTTTTACCAATCTTCCTGTTATGTCTAAGTAATTTTATGGTTACAAGCCCCTCTTTTGGAAGAGCATACTCAATTCCTGAAAAGTAGTAACCCGACCTTGTGTTTGCTGAATCAGAGTTTACTGCAACAGTTGCAAGATTGGAGAAAAATCCGGCATAGTCACAATTAGTGTGGTGTTGTTTGTAATTTTTGCATTATCGTAACCATTTCCATTTAACAGGAGAGCTGAATGACTTATGTTAGTGAAGGTACAGTTATCAATGATTAAAGTATCAAAACCATTTTATGAAACTCCTGAGTATCCGTTTTTATCTGGGCATGTTTTATTATTGCAGATGATCCGTTCCCAAGATAAATTGAGTTCTGATTTGTTTCATTTGGTTGAAGGGAAATTTATTGTAACGGTGTTTGTCTCTGTTCCATTGACATAAATATCACCGGCACAGTAAACTGAACTTGCAGAATCAAGGTTAAGCGTTGAACCGGGTTCAAGTGTAAGGACTCCTCCATCTTCTATAATCAGGCTGTCTTTAAGAGTGTAATTTCCTTCTATCTTAAGTGTTACACCCTCCGGTACTGTAATTGTACCTTCTGATGATATGATTTCATCCGGCAAAATATCTTCATCGGTCTGCAAAACCCCTTCAGAAGCAACCGTTGCTGTGAGTCTAAAAAGTTTCCCGTCACCTTTGTTTATACGCATTTCGAATTTGACTGAATAATTGCTGTCAAGATTTTGTGTAAAGTTATAATACTCTCCTCCTTCCACATTATAAAACCGAATGTTCTTCTTTGGGAATGATTTTAGTCCTATTTTTATAAAATCTGTATAATGGGTGTATTCAGTCGTATCCCCATCCATAAATGTGTTTGCATTGTAAAAAAAGTAGAAATCCTCATACGGTGGAACCGGTATTTTTCTCTGAAGTCTCGTCACACCAAAACTATACCATTTATCATTTGGATAAGTCAGTTCACTCCCGTCAAATATTTCCACACGATTAGTTGATCCTCCGGTTAAATCCTTTCCGTCACGGGTAAGACCGTGGTCCCGGGATATTCTGTGTACATACGATGACCAATCTGCGTAGTTCAGTTTAACTAGAGTTTTACCTAATTCTCCTTTTAATCTGCGACCGATATTGCCCACCATTTCATATAGTCCCCTGTCGTTGGCTCTTGGTGTCTTATAATTAGCGCTGTCTGTCCCAACCAAACCTTCAACAAGGTAGTCTCCTCCCCATAATATATTATTGGATTTGTATGTATAATAGGTCTCATAAAATATCCCCTTACATCCAAATGCCAAGGGCATTATTGTCTGTCCGAGAAGTATTCAGCGCCTGAGGGAGATTATAATAAGATATTCAGGGATCATTTAACTTTTATTCCCCCAGGTTGAGCTGTGAAGTAAAAATCTCTGTCGTGTTTTACCGCTTCAATAAGTCTGTCCCTAAGTTGATGTTGCATTAATTGGGTATCAAAATCTTCATTAAAGATCGTATAATACCAGAACATAAATTTCTTGGGTTTTACAACCTTACCCCATGTATCGAGAACATTAAGACCTTCCTTTTCACCGTTCCATTCAGGGTACATCTTCGTAAGCATCACCTTGTCCTTTAGGGGATTTGTTAAAGTACTGTGAACATCCTCGACTATTTTATAAGGGAGAAAATGATCGAAACTGTGGGGTTCGTCCATCGTGTAAAAATACTTGATCTTGTCCCTGTAAACATTACCGTTATCGGCGTTTTGCCATGTGGTATTGTAATTATTGAGCAATCTTGATATATTAGCCGGGTTTCGACCATGGTTATACCAAATCAACTCATCCATCACTTCAATATTATCGATATAGAGTTCACCAAAATCCGTAGAATAAATATTTTCAGGAAGAACTACTTCATATGAAGTATTTACTGCACTGATAGTCTTGGGGTCAATTTTTCCTGATTCAATAAAATACGACCGGCTAATAAGTCCGAAATTATATGGCATTTCTATTAGTGTAAAAAACTCATCAGACAATTCGTCACTTTTTACTTCCCTGTTTGCAACCACCACTGTGTACTTTCTTCCAACGGTATCGGTAATATTCAAATTTACCCTTAATGAGCAAACTGTCATATTTGAATCCGGTCGCGCTCCGATTTTCAACTTGAAATTCGCTAAGTACTGAATCAGCGCCCCATTTGGACTGCCAAGTAAATAAGTGATCTTATAATCCCTGTCTTGATACACAAATGGTCCTTCCAGGAGTTCGATCTCCACCCGACCCTCCTGATAATTCGAATCAGGTATTCCAGCTCCGGGTGACCATGAAATATCTTTAGATTTGACATATATCCCTCCGGCATCAGACTCTAATGTTGTATAGGTATTATTTCTTCTCATTTTTATAATGTTCGAATAAAATCCATCGCTTCCTCCCTCTGCTTCCCAAACATTATATACCCCTTGGGAGAGTATGTTTAACCAGTCTGCTTGCTTTTCTGTAGGGTCTGCAACATTCCACACGCTATTTAACGCCATAATATTTCCAAATGTTGACCCTGCGAGAGAATCCCTGTTGTCTTTCCATTTAACGGGATCCAGATTTCTTAAGGGGGCATATATATCGTCATGGATAACCGTTTGAAATATCGAATTAAATCCCAATTAATGATTGATTCAAACAGTTAGAGATAATGTGACTCTAAATTGACTCTTGAAATTACAAAATTTTCAAATAAAAGTCAAGTGGAAGTCAATAATTTGGAAAAATATTTTTATCAGGTGATGTAAATCTAAGTGTTTTTAACAGTCTTGGAGAAAAAGTTGTCGAATTGGTGAATGGGGTTATGGAGGCAGGAAATCACAAAGTTGAGTTTAATGCTGCTAATCTTCCAAGTGGAATTTACTTCTACAAAATAAGCTCAGGAAATTTTAATTCGATTAAAAAAATGGTTCTGCTCAAGTAGGATTGTAAAACAAAAAATATTTTGTAGTTTTACTCATCTTCAAATTTATTATGTTTAAGTGGATGGAGTGATTCCCACTCCATTCACAAACTAAAGATGAAAAAAAATGAAAAAGCTAAACTATACCGCTAAAATTTCTCTTCTGTTTCTTTTTTTGCTCTTCAATTTTTCCTGCACAAAAGAAAACTCCTCAAACCCCGTTGAACCAGTTAATAATACAAAACTTGAAGCGGCATTTTCACAAGCCGGTGGGATGTCAAATCTTAAAAGTCTGGTTGTCTCTCAGAATGGAACAATAATAAAAGAGGCTTATTTTAACGGTGGTGGAGCAAACATTACCCACGATGTCCGCTCAGTTACCAAAAGTGTGATCGCCATTCTTACCGGTATTGCCATCGAAAAAGGTTTGATCCAATCTACCGAACAACCAATCGACAGTTTTATCAGACCCCTCGTCCCCGATCTTACAACTGAAAAAGGACACATCCAAATTGGTCACCTCCTTTCAATGAGCAGTGGATTCGAATGGGCTGAGTTAAACTCAGATTTTGGTTACAGCAGTTGGGCAACCGCAGAGAATCAGGTGCAATATCTTTTTGCAAAACCGTTAACTTCCACGCCGGGACAAACTTTTACTTATAATTCTGCGGCACTCCACATATTATCGGTTATTATCTCCAGAAAAGCGAATATGCAAATTCTCGATTATGCAAATATCCATTTTTTTGAAAGACTTGAAATGGGTGGGAGAAACTGGTTGGTTGATAAACAAGGTTACAACAACGGTGGTGCCGGACTGGAACTCACCCCCGGAGAAATGATAAAAATTGGAAATCTGATTTTGGACAAAGGTGAATATATCGGTCGCAGAATTGTCTCCCAGGAGTGGATCGACCGGATGACAACTCAAAAAATAGCACTCTCTGCAAATACGATGAATTATGCATCCGGATACGGGTATGCGTGGTGGACGGGTTCAGGCAGCAAAGGAAACTATTTTTTTGCCAATGGATATGGAGGGCAATTTATTGTGGTTGTACCAAATCTAAAGCTGGTGGTGGTGGCGACCAATAAATGGAGCGGCATTGGATCATCTGTTGCAGATCAGCAATGGTTGGCAACAATGAACCTGATAATGTCAGATATCTTATCTGCTTTTAATTAGTTTCCTGCTCCTGCTCAGTGGTTTGTTTGTTTTTTAAACTGTCACCAAGATCATCTCTTACGGTCTTTTCCCATAAAGGAAGTTTGTTAAGATAAGCTGCCCTTCCAAGCAGATGTGAAGCAACCGGTGCTGTGATCATAAGAAAAAGCACAATCAAAATTGTTCTGGATATTATCTCGGTAGTCCCAAAATGAAGCCCTGTTGAAATCAGAATAACCGATATCCCAAGTGTTGCCGCTTTTGTGGTTGCCGACATTCGAAGATAGATATCGGGCATTTTAACAACTCCCAGCCCGGCCAATAGAATTACCAGACTGCCAAGAATCAAAAAACTTCCAAGTATTATTTCACTCATCTCTTTTACTCCTGAGTTGAAGATAATATGCGTACCCCACAGTTCCGAGAAAACTTACAAAACCAAGAATTAACCCGGCATCCAATACATAAGTTTCATTACTTTTGATTGCATACAATGCAATAAAAGCAATTGCAATTGAAGTAGTCAGATCAACTGCAACAACCCTGTCGGCAGTGTGTGGTCCCATAACAAGTCTGATTAACACCAAAAACATCGAAAAACCGGTAATTGCCAACGAAAAATTGACGGCAAATTCAAAAAACATTATTCAAACACCTCCAGAATCTTTTTTTCGAAACCGGACTTTATATCGGCAATCGCCTTGTCGGGATTTGCTCCATACATAAGATGAACGAACAGGAATTTTTTATCTTCAGAGACATCGATGCTTAATGTCCCGGGTGTTAGAGTGATCAAATTCGCAAGCAATGTTATCTGCAGATCGGTTTTAACACTTAACGGAACCGCAACAATAGCCGGTGATGAGAGGAATCGTGAAGTCAACAACTCCGCTGCAACTTTAAAATTGGAAACAAGCAATTCCCATAAAAAGAAAATGACAAGTTTGAGTACCCTGTAGGCCTTTTTAGTATAGTCTGATCTTCCAAGCACTCCCTCCATCAAATAAATAATGCCAAATCCGATCACAACTCCTTCGATGAAGGTAACAATTCCAAAATCACCTGTAAGGAAGAGCCACATCAAAGCCAAAAGCAGGTTAAGAGTAAATTTCGCCATTATTTACCCCCCAGAACTGATTTTATATAATCTGCATTGTTCACCAATTCGGATGCGGAACCTGCGGCAGCATCAAAAATGGAGCAGTGAAAAACCCGATAATCAATGTACAAACCGCCAGAATAATAACAGGGATAAACAGGAATCGTTTTTTTGCAGTTGAGAAGCCACTGAATTTGTCAATATTTTCAACATCCTCGGGCAAGTCTTTCCAAAAAACTTCGTTCCATATTTTGATCATTGAAAAAAGTGTTAATATGGAAACAAAAAGTGAAAGCCCTGTAATGAACCATGCTTCAGCCTCAAATCCTGCTTTTACAAGAGAAAATTTAGCCCAGAAGCCTGAAAGGGGTGGAATTCCCGCGAGGGAGAGTGCGGGAATAAGAAAAAGAAGCCCAAGCAACGGGTATGCTTTATAAATACCCCCAAGTTTGTTTAAAGCAAATGTTCCCTTAATCTCATTGACAATTCCACCAATCAGAAAGAGGTTGGTTTTAACGATAATATGGTGAATGATGTAAAACACTGCTCCTGCAATGGCGAGGGGTGAAGCAAGTGCAAGTCCCATTATCATGTAACCTATCTGACTAACAATGTGAAACGAAAGTATTCGCCTGATGTCATTTTGTGCCGCAGCTCCGAGAACACCCACAAGCATCGTGGCACCTGCCAAAACAATTAAAACCCCATTTGTAACTTCAGGATTGTTTGTGAAAATCAAAGTAAACACCCTGATCATTGCATACACACCCACCTTGGTTAACATCCCTGCAAACACAGCAGAGATTACAGCAGGGGGAGTATGATATGATGCAGGTAACCAGAAAAAGAGAGGGAACATCGCCGATTTGATCCCAAAAGCGATGATAAACATCAATGCCACGGTAGTTATCAACCAGGGGTCCTGATGAGTTTTAATCTTTACTGCCAGATCTGCCATGTTAAGTGTTCCAACTATTCCATACAATATTCCAACAGCAACAAGGAAGAAGAGTGAGGATATCAGGTTCAGCGTAACATATTTAACCGCTCCCTCAAGTTGTGGTTTGGTGCCTCCCAAAGCAATCAAAACAAATGATGACATTAACATCACTTCAAACCATACATAAAGATTAAAGAGGTCACCAGTCAGGAAACTGCCGTTTATTCCTACAAAAAGAGTAGAAAGAAGGGTGTAAAATCCAAATTTTTCTCTTTCTGCATCTATCGAACCAAAGGAGTATATTGATGTTGAAAATGCCATCAGCCCTGAAATCGAGATCATGATCGCACTTAGTTTATCAACTACAAATGTTATCCCAAAAGGGGCTTTCCAGCCGCCAATTTGGACAGAGAATACACCTGAAGTAAATACATGATCGAGTAAAAACAGGGAAACTATAAACACCAATCCGGAGGAGACGGAAAATACAGTCCTCTGAACAGTTATTTTCTCTCTGAAAAAGAGGGTAAGAACAGCTCCAAAAAATGGAATAACCAACGGAAGCAAAATCAAAATATTCATCATAACATATCCGTTGTGTTCATATTGTCAAGATCATCAGATTTTAGGCTTTTATAGTTCTGTTTAAATAAAACAATCAAAAAAGCCTGAACTCCAAAACCGATTACAATCGCCGTCAGAATAAGTGCCTGCGGAAGTGGATCGGCGAATGGTTCAAAAGGTGAAAGTGAACCTTCGGGCACAAAAGCTGCTTTCCCTTTTGTAATTCTTCCTATCGTAAAAATCAACATATTTGCAGCATGACCAAGAAATGCCAGACCAAGAATTACCTTAACCAGACTTCTTCTCAATATTAAAAAGATGCCAACTGTGGTGAGGATGCCCGTTATCAAAGCGAGAAACAGAATCATTGGTTCCCCTCCTCTCTTGTATCTGCGAGAGTGAATATTACTTTCACAACCATTCCCGTTACAAGGAGATAAACTCCAATATCAAAGAGAACGGGAGTACCAAATTTCCCCATCACAGGGATGGGCAGATCAAGCCAGATGCCCGTCATAAATTCTTTTCCGGCAATCCAACCCGTGATCCCTGCCAAGAGTGCCACTAACAACCCTGCTGCAATCAGTTTTTGTGGTGACACATGCAACATCTTCTCAGCCTTTTCAACCCCATTTGCAAGAGTATAAAGAATGATGGCTGCTGCTGCCACAAGCCCGCCTACAAATCCACCACCGGGCTCGTTGTGCCCTCTGAACAAAAGAAAAAGGGAGAAAAGAAACATCCCGGGGATTATATATTTTACTGCTGTTCTCAGAATTAAAGTGGACATCTACCCCCCCTTCCTGACAAGTTTTACGAGTCCAAAAATTCCGATGGCAGCAATCCCAAGTACCATTATCTCACCCATCGTGTCAATGGCACGGAAGTCAACCAATATAACATTTACAATGTTTCTCCCCTTCCCTCCCGGAAGACTTTCGGCAGCAAAAAAGTTTTTAAGTTCGGTAGAGTGTTCATGAACATAAACAGCAAGAATAACAAATGTGATAAAAACTCCCATTGTGGAGGCAATGATTAAATCCCTGATTTTTGAATTTCTGTTCGATAACTTCAGGAATTTTGGCAGTTTATAAATTGCCAAAACAAAAAGAATTACCGAGAGGGTTTCAATCGAAAGTTGTGTTAAAGCCAAATCGGGGGCACCATACAGGATAAAAACCAATGCCACGCCCAATCCCGTAATTCCAAGAGCCATAACTGCATAAAGTCTTGATTTTGCAACTGTTGCAATGATTGCTCCTGCGATAATTACCACTCCGGCAATTGCTTCATACATCTCCATTGATGGATCAATAACCAACTCGGTTAAATCAAGATGATAGAAAAAATATCCACCAACCAGCAACAATGCTGTTGCAAAAATTGTGATGATATAATTTCTGAGATATCCGTTTTGGAAAAATGAAGTTTGTCCCCTTGCAGTAAACATCAACAGATTAAGAGCTTTGTCATATAATTTGGAAGGCATTAAATACTCGAGTGGACCATAAACCTGCGGAAGCAGATACAATTTTTCGCGGACGGTATAGAGTCCATAACCGGCAATTATAGTCCCCAGGCTGAGGAGAAGAATAATGTTAAACCCGTGCCATAAGCCAAGCGATACATCAACAGTTTTGCCTGCAACAGGTGAAACTGCGAGCGACACCATTCCGGTGAGCAGATTTGAAGCCAAAATACCAAGAATCAACCCCATAGTTGCAGCTGTAACCGTTCCTGCGGTCAGAGTAAAATCTCCTTCATGTGGAGAAAGTGGAGTCTCTTTTTCAGGTGCAAAATATGGATGAATTCCGGCTTGAATTGCTGAATAAACCATAATCACGCCGGCAAACAACACTCCAAAAAAGAGAGCCGGTTCTCCTGACATTGCAGTTTCATATAACAATTCTTTCCCGACGAAGCCAACCATTGGAATTATCCCTGCCATCGAAAAAGCTGCAACTATCCCCGCATAAGCAGTAAAAGGCATTTTTTTCAAAAGTCCACCAAGGATTCTTACATCCCGGGTACCCGTGGAATGGTCGATAGCTCCTGCTGTTAAAAAGAGTGTGCCTTTGTAAAGTGCATGTGCTGTAAGGTAAACTATCATCGTAGTAAGCGCTATTTCAGAACCATAACCTGTTAACATAATCAATGTTCCGAGTACACTTAGTGTCGTATAAGCCAGAATTTTCTTCAAATCTGTCTGTTTTAATGCAAGAAAAGCCCCGACGACCATCGTTGCTCCGCCAAAAATCATCAGGGAGTCATTCCACAATCCAATTCCTGTGAAAACAGGATTTAATCTCGCTACAAGGAAAACTCCGGCTTTAACCATTGTGGCAGAATGAAGATATGCACTTACAGGTGTGGGTGCCTCCATTGCATTTGGAAGCCAAAAATGAAAAGGCACCTGAGCAGATTTTGTGAATGCTCCCCCAAGAATCAGAATAATTATTGGGACAAGGAGAGAACTCTCCCTGAGCATTGATGGATCGGAGATTATCGCCGAGATGGAAAATGTGCCGGTTACTGAATTGATCAATATTACTCCTGCGAGAAGAGAAAGTCCACCAATCCCGGTAACGAGCAAGGCTTGAAGTGCCGCATATCGCGACGCAAGATATTTGTGTTTAAATCCAATCAGCAAAAAAGAGGAAAATGAAGTCAATTCCCAAAAAATGAATAACAACAACAGGTTATCAGAAAATACTATCCCCAGCATTGCCCCCATAAAAATGAGGATGTAGATATAAAATTTTACTGTTTCCATCCCCTTGCCAAGATATCCACCGGCAAATAAAAATACAGCAGTGCCAATTCCCGTTATGATAAGTCCAAATAACAGGCTTAATCCATCTGACCGGAATGCCAAATCAACACCAATCGATGGTATCCACTGATATATTTCAGGAGTTATTGTAGCCGGTTTAAGATTAATAAATTCAAAAAGGAAGGATATAAAGAGCAGAAACGGAATAAATGCCAAAATAATACCCAATTCGCGTCCTTCCCTTTTTTTACCAATAAGGGGGACAAACGGGGCTACCAAAAATGGAATTAATATTTGGAAAAGTGTCATGGATTCCGTTGTTTGTGTAAAATGTTTTTTGTTTTCGGCGTCGTGGCACTACTAAATTAACGCCATTTTTTTAGTTTGAGTTCCTGTATCTAATTTTTAGGTGCAATTTTCCTGTTAATTAATATATTTTTGTCCACATACTTTTTAAACATTCCCGGAAACAAACCTAATGGCGAAAGACACCAAAGATCGAAAAATTGGAAAAAAAGGAGCGGATAAACCACAGCCCGAGTGGCTTGTATATTACAAAAAAAACAAAAGCTGGATACAAGGCATCGTTTTCACTATTGTGGTAATAATTTTTTTGATCATCAATAACACCAGAAATGAACCTGAAAGTGGCAACTATCCTCCGGGCATAACTGCCGACAGCGTAAATGCGCTTATGAAGGCAGAACCTGCTAAACCTGATACGATAGAAAAAGATACAGTTATTCTAAAATAGTTCGAATCTTTTTATTAAGATCTGCATCAAACTTAATAAATTTTTTAATTGGAGACTAAATGAAACGAAATTTGTTTTTAGCTGCCACTGTGGTCATTTCACTTTTGACCCTGACAGCTTGTAATAAAAAGACCGAAGACCAGCCGGCAAATAATCAGCCTCAAAAGTTTGAAACTCAACCTGTAGAGCAGGCAACAGGTAAAGCTGCCGACTTTGTATTAAAAAGTGCAAAGGGTGGACAGGATATTAAACTTGCAGATTATAAAGGTAAAGTTGTAATTATTGATTTTTGGGCAACCTGGTGTGGCCCCTGCAGAAGAGGAGTTCCCGATCTCGTGAGCCTTCAGGAAAAATACGGGAATGATGTTGTGATAATTGGAATTTCGGTTGACACCGATACTAAAGCCGATGTACCCGGATTTATAAGCGAATACAAAATCAACTACCCAATCGCCTACGCCGATCAGGCCGTGGTAACAAGTTATGGTGGAGTAGAAGCGATTCCAACCTCTTTTATTATCGACAGAGAAGGTAACATCGTTGACAAACATGTTGGACTTGTTGACAAAAGTGTTTACGAAGAAGCCATCGCAAAATTGAAGTAAAACAATATTGTATAAAAAAAGAGCCATCTCATCAACGAAATGGCTCTTTTTTTTTGTTCTATTTCAACTTTAGTATCAAAAAGGAATGTCCATTAAGTTCCACCAATCCTTCGGGTGTCACTTTCATCTCTTTTCCTGTCATAAGATCAATACCTGCGGAGATTCCTGCTGTTTTTGACCCAAATCTTTCAAAAGCCACCGATTTTTTATTGTTTCCTCCATTTAAGGCAACCATAAATCTTTCACCATTATATTCCCTGAAATAGACATAAATATCATTCTCAGGGGGGAAATGGGTCAGTTTACCTTTCGTAAATGCAGGATTTGATCTTCTGATTTCAATCAATTTTTTCAGATGGTCGTAAAGATCGTTCTCTGCGGGTGTTCTTCCTGATACTGTAAAAGCATCACGATCGTCTTCTTTCCATCCACCGGGGAAATCAGCTCTGAGATATCCGTGATGGTCAGTCCCCTTGATCCCGATTTCTGTTCCGTAAAAAATTTGTGGTATCCCTCTGGTGGTCATCAGCAGTGCAAATGCATTTTTAAACTTTTGAGTGTTTCCATTTGCGCCAAACATGGCACGGTTTATATCATGATTATCCACAAAAGTTACAAGCTCGTGGGCATCTTTATAAAGATTATCCATTGCCAAAACACTGTATATTTTGTACAATGATTCTTTTCCCGACAGATAATCATAAAGTGCGTCTCTTAAACCAAAATCTGTGAGAGAAGTTATGTGATTATCAAAATTTGTCCTTGTTTTACTTCCACTTTGGAAATAGGAAAGAAATGCCGGTTCACCCGTCCAAACTTCTGCGACAATGTTAATTGTCGGGTATTCGTCTCTTATTTTTTTTGCCCAGTCAGCCATATATCCTTCAGAATTGTAAGGATATGTGTCTTCCCTAATTGCATCAAGTCCTGCATATTCAATCCACCAGATCGTATTTTGGGTGATATAATTTTGGACAAAACCGTTTGACTGGTTAAAATCGGGCATATAATCTGTAAACCACCCTTCAACCACTCTCTTGATTGTAAGACTGTCGCCATTAATGTCTGCAAATCCTTGTTTATGGTGCATGGGGGGAGGAGGATTTTTAAGCGATCCAGAAATCCATTCGGGATGTGGAAGCTCTTTTGCCCATAAATGATCTTTGCTGAAGTGATTTGCCACATGATCAAGAATAACCTTGATCCCCCGTTTTTGTGCTTCCATAACCATTTTTTTATAGAGTAAATTATCGCCAAGTCGTGCGTCAACTTTATAAAAGTCGGTGGAGGAATAACCATGATAACTTCTAAATGTATTGTTTTCAACCACGGGAGTAAGCCAAAGTGATGTAAATCCTAAATCTTTCAGATAATCGAGTTTATTTATAATCCCTTGAAGATCGCCGCCGTGTCTTCCATCATAAAATCCACGATCTGTTGATTCTGACAGTCCGTTAACCTTGTCATTTTTGGTATCACCATTAACAAACCTGTCGGGCATAACAAGATAGATAACATCATCCACTGAAAATCCACCCGGTTTTTTTCCTGATCTTTCAAGAAGTGGATAATTAAAGGTAGTTTCCTTACCGTTATTGGTGATGATAATCTTTTGATCACCCGGATTAGTCCCCTCGGGGATTTCGATATCAATAAAAAGATAATTTTTGTTAAAACTGTTAACTGCCTTAATTTTTAAACCTGAAACTGATTTGGCGGCAGCACCAAAAAGTTCGTTACCATAAACCATCAACTGAACCTTGTTGTTCTTCATCCCGGTCCACCAGTTGGGTGGTTCCACTTTGTTGATAACAGGTGATTGTGCATTGATATAAAAAACTAAAGAAAATAAGAGTATAACTGCTCTAATCATAATAACTTCTCCGGGGAAACTCTTCACTAAATTGAATCCAAAAATACAAAAAAAAAGCTGTCTCATAAGAGACAGCCTTAAAAATTATTCCGGCTGTTTTAACATGAATTTTTAATTCATATTAAAAACAGATTAGAACTTCCTGTCGTTCTTTGTCTGGTTGAAATACCAGCGAAGTTCGATATATGAAGGATCAGAAACACCTGTTCCACCACCAAAGCCTGTGATTTTCATCTTGGCATAGTGCTGATCAGTTGTGTATAAGAAGAAATAATTGGTTTCTCTGTCGCCTACGCTGAGTGTCCAGGTTGCATCTTTTGCAGGTGAATCTTCACCATCAGTGATGGTTGTTCCACCGCCAATTTTGAAGAATGTTTCTCTTGGCAGGTTAAAGATATTATCTTTTGCTGATGCTACGAGGAAACCGTTTGTTTTGTAGTATATATCTACTGAATCTTTAGAAACACCGGAACCAATGAGTGAAGCTCTACCTGTTGAAAGGATAAGACCACTTGGAACTGCAGCTGTTGAATTTGATTCATAAATTCTGACAGATGTGTACTCTACCAATGGAATCTTGACAAGAGTTATGGATCTGCTGATATTAGCTGAATCTGCAGGAATTGTGAATGTAGTATCGTTATATCCTGACAACGAAAGGGTAATTGTGTTTGTGCCCAATGCAAGTGTGATACCGGCAGGGGTTACAGAACCTGTGTTAACACCATTCAAATAAATTTTTGCTCCGGCAGGAGTTGAAGATATTGTGAAAGATGCAGCTGACAAGGTGATATTTCTTGTTATTGTCTGGTTGGCAACAATGGTAACACTGAATGTTGTGTCTTTGTAAAGAGTTTTTTTCAATGTAACGCTGTATGTGCCTGCGTTAAGTGTTAAAGAATCGCCTGTTTTTCCTCTGTTAGTTCCGTTTACATAAACATCTGCATTGGTTGGTGTTGATGTTACGAATAATTTTCCTGTATCAGGATTAAGTGGATTGGTTTCTTTGTTATCACAACCTGTGAAGATTGCCAAAAACGCAATTGTGAGAGTTGCAAAAATAAGTCTTTTTGTCATGTGATTTTTCTCCGATTTTATTGTTATTTGCTAAAACTAAATGTAACGGTTATTCCACCGGCACGTTTTTCGGTAAATGAGCCCGATATCGAACGACCATTTGGCGCTACGCTACCATTATAATTACCTGCTGACCTGGTCTGATCGTTGTCGCTCATTGAAAACGCTCCTGTTTCAGGATTTACACTACCTATAACACTGTGTGTAGCTACATTTCTGTAGTTCACTACAATAGTACCACTAAAATTGTTTCCGTTCTGATTTGTAATTCTCAGAGTGGAGGTATAATTGGCAACTTTGCCCTGCCAGGTGCCAACAACTGAAATTTCCTTTTTCGCTTCAGTGGAATCAACTTTCGAAGTATCCTTCAAAGCTGTGGTGTCAACGACCTCTTTTGTCGTGTCGGTTACCACTTTGGTGGTGTCTGGCGTCTCAACCGGTTTCTCTTTTTTTGTACATCCGACAAAAAATAGTGTTGAGGCAACAAAAAGAATGGTTAAAAGTCTTATTTTACTGTTCATTTTGCAATATTATTTGTGAAAAAACTTTTTTTATGAATCTAACTTACAAAGATATAAATATCAATCAACAAAAACTGTGACAAAGATATAAATATCAATTAACAAAAGCTGTGACATAGATATTAAAATAAATTGACCCCAAAACTAAAAACGAACAATCTTGCAGTAATTTTTCTTGGCACTCATGTGTTTGGTGTGTATCTGCTCTCCGGAAAAAGGAAGATCAACTCCAAGAGCTTTACCATTTACCCGCTCGAAGACCAGGTACCTCACTCCATCTTTCCAAAACAGTTGCCGCCGGAACTCTTGAAAAGAATTCAAAAAAGCAATATTGTTGTTATTCCTGATATTTCTCTTCTTTGCATCGGCAAAAATAAAGAAAAAAATATTACTTTTTCAAATGATACGATAGATGACCTTTATGAGTATTTAATCACGGTGGGGGTGAAAAACCCTGTAATTATCTCGTCACTTGCCTCAATAGAAATACTTTTTCACTATTACTCGAGGTCACTAAAATTTTTCCCCGATGATAAAACCTTTATCCTTTCAGGAAACGATGATCTTGTATTCGAAGCCCGACTAAGGGGCAGAGGCCTCGCTGAAGCCAGATTAATCGATTTTGATGATTTTGCTGCGTCCACACACAACTACGAAGATTGTGACCACTTGATCACATTTTCTTCTGATCCCTATGCTTTCAGATTTGATGAGGTACTTCCGGGAATTGAAAACCCTGTGGTTTCCTGCGGACATGAAGAAAATTTTCCGCTCTCTCCTCACACTGAAGACGGCAAATCCTATAAAGGTGTCTTTAATATTTGCGAGATGGTAAGCGAGTTGTATTACACAAAAACGCTGCCTGTTCCCGGTTTGCTTACAGCAGAGGAAATAGAGCACGCCGCCTCGCATATTAAAACAAGAAGAGTTCAAACAATCAACAGGACATTTCTTGTTTTGCTTATTCTCCTTTTTCTCTATTTTGTTTATGCCCTCTTTGATCTTGTTAGCCTGAATGGAGCCCGTTCAGATCTTGACGCCTGTAAATTGAAAAACAAGGAACAATTTGCGTTGGTTAATGAATACGGAGGGAAAATTAAACTGATACCTGAAAGTAAATCATTGATCGATTCAACCCGGGCCAAATTTGTGGAGTTATCCGGTTTTATCGCTATCATTGAAGACTACACTCTCGACAAAAATATTCAAATAACGAAAATTACTCTTCAACCGAATAGATATATCTATATAAGGGGATATACAGATTCTCCCGGTGTAATCTCAACTTTTCTCGAAAAATTTAAAGGCTCCCAACTCCTCAGTTCTGAATCTTTACAAACCGGAACAGAATATTTCACAGCTTTTAAAGCGATTATTCCGTGGAGTGTAAAATGAACCTCAAAAGTTATCTTAAAGATGTTAAACCGGCAATCATTTTCCTCGCTGCCGGGTTGGTTCTAATTGTTATTCTTGCCACTGTGATCAATCCATCCAGAAGGGAGATAAAAAACGAATTCGCCTCTCTCGGGATATCACCCGGTGATGATATTGGTAAAGCCATTAAATTGTCTGAAGAAAAGATCAACACAGCTCTCAATAATACTGAAGGAATAAACCATACTCTTTTTGAATCGGTTGAACTCCGTCAACTTAGGATGATGATCGACAGCATCAAACTTTCCCTAACCACCGGTTTTCAGTTTTCTATCAGTGAATTGGATGAATCCTCTCTCCCGGGCTTAAAAGTTAAAAATTTTAACCTGAAAGGACGCTCGTCATTTTTGGGGCTTTCAGGGTTTATTTCAAGTATTGAAAATTACCCGAAATTGATGCGTTTCTCCTCCGGGAACATCAAATATTACGGAGTATTGGAACAAAGCGTTGCTTTTGTGGAATATGACCTGAATTTAGCCGTTTTCCTCCCCTCCGGAAGATTTTATCTCCCCCCGATTGCTGATGTTGAAGATATCTATTTTGAGCAAGTGGATTTTTTCCTCCCGTTTATTGAGGACATCAGCTATTTTTCCGATCCTTCAGCAATTGACCTCGCAGATTATGAATTAAAATCGATTAAAGGTGGGGATGCCTATTTTCAGCATCTCAGATTTAATGAACAAAAAATTTTACAAGCCGGAGATGAAGTAAAGAATGGTATCATCACAGAAATTAATGAAAATATTGTGAAAATTATGATGATAAAAGGGAGCGGAGCTGATTTTATTGAATTAAAACAACCTGAATGATTATATTAAAAAATACAAATTTGTGGAATTTCAATGAGCCTGATTTTAGCGGTCGACGACCACGAACAAAATATTAAATACCTTGAAACAATTCTCAAAAGAGAAAAACACGATTTCATCTTTGCCTATGATGGCGAAGCCGGAATGAAAATGGCTTACGAGTATCTGCCTGATCTTATCCTGCTCGATATCATGCTCCCCGGCATGAACGGACTTGAAGTTTGCCAACATCTAAGTTCTGATGAAAAAACTGCTGACATCCCGATTATCCTGGTTACTGCGAGAGTTTCCGCTGAAGATACTTCTATCGGCTTAAAAGCCGGTGCACATGATTATGTAAAAAAACCTTTTGACAGAATCGAAATAATCGCCAGAATTCACGCTGCTCTCAAGTTCAGAGAGATAAGAAAACAGATGATCGAATCTGAACGACTAAACATGTTTGCTGCCACAGTGGTTACCGCCAACCATAAGATAAAACAACCTTTGACTGTTATAAAATTGGCTGTTTCAGCTCTTAAACGGGAACTGAACAAGGAAGAACTTTCTAAAGAAGCAATTTCCAAACGAATCGATTATATTGATACCGCCGTTAATGATGTCGCTTTTATCCTCGATCAACTAAAAGAGATTCAGGAACCAAAAATGTCGGACTACATAAAAGATGTAAAAATGGTTGATATCGACAATTCACCCAAACTTACGGAGCCTGAAGAATAAAACCATTTTCCCGTTTTCAGACTGAAATAAGGGTCAGACCCGACGATGTGGATATGAACAATCATGTTCATTTCACTAAATATCTCGATTATGTTCTGGCTGCAAGATATGACCAAATGGAAAACAACTACAAGTTTCCAATGGATGAATTTGTTAAATCCGGTCTTACCTGGGTTGTCTCCAAAACCACAATTGAGTATAAAAGATCACTCGTGATGGGCGATGTGGCTCTTGTTGAAACAGGCATCCACTCATACAGTGGATCAAACTGTATAGTTGACTTCGTAATCTACAATAAAAAAACCAATAAAATTGTTGCAAAAGGCGATTTTTTCTACACTCTTATCTCAACCACAACCGGCCGACCGGTAAAACTTACAGACGACATTATCTCCCGCTACTCAGTTTAAACAAAAAAAAGGCTGCCCCTTTTGAGACAGCCTCTTCACAATTAATAGTGTTAATTGTTAATCTTTTTTAGCATCATCCTTTTTTGAAGCTGACGGATGTGTCACCTTCTCAGGAATTGGATGAATTTTACTTTCTGTATTATGGCAGCTCATGCAGTCGATATCTTTTGGATCAAACTTTTCAACTTTTGACATCTTATCCTGATGGCATGACAAACAATTCTCAGATTCTTTTGGATTTGCAATTTTATTGGTTGCAGCAATCTCTTTTGCTTCAGGTTTGTCCAAGGCATCCGCAGCTTTTGCATGATTGGTCTGGAGCCATGCTTTATACTCGTCAAATTTGTTTTTGCCCTCTTTGTGACAACTTCCACACATTTTAATCTTGGCGTCTTTTGGAGCTTTTTGTGCTACCGCTGTTCCGGCCGAGAAAACGATTATTAGAGCAGCAAATAATGCTAACTTTTTCATATTGTACTTCCTTACCTAATTAATTTTTTTCGCAACAATAAAATAATTCACAATTTAATTATATGCAAGTTAAATAGTAAACTACTTTCTCATTTCTTATACTTTTGAATATCACAGAAAGTTCCACACATATTATTCATCTTAAAATCTTAAATTGCAGATCAAAATCTTAGTGAATATGGCAAAGAAAAAAAACTCCACTTTATCCCGGGAAAACTTTCCGGTTGATCTCCTCCCGGTTGGGATATTGATTTTTGACAACAACCTGTTGGTCAAGTATGTTAATCCCGCTCTTTTACGAATGGGAGTGATCAATCATGAAATTCCGGATGAGTTTGTCGGAACAAATTTGTCTGAAACCTCTCTCTTCCCGAATATCGATCTTAAACAAGAGTTTAAGTTGATAATACAGGGTCATTCCTTCGAAAAAGAGATAAAAAGAGTCTTCTCAAAAAACGGCGATATGAGTGTTGTTGCAAAAGCAATTCCCGTTTATGATGGTGATAATTTCACCGGTGGAGTTATTGTTATTGAAGACCTTCGCTCTATCCCTGAAATAAAAATGCGCTCTTCCATCGCTTTGGATCGTTCAGGAGATATTCTTGCAACCACTTTTGATACTGTTTTTGTGACGACAGAAAAAGGAGAAATTTCCTTCTACGGCGGCAGGCACATGAACACCCTCTTCCCCGGTGAAAAAGATATCCTCAAAATCAACATTTTTTCATTACTGACGAATCTTGATAAAAAAATTATTAAAAAGATCGAGTATGGCACAAAACACCGGATAATACACGAAACAGGAGGAGAAATTTTTCACCTGGATGTTCGAATTACTCCATTTGAAAGCAATACAAGTAAACAATATTTCCTCTTTATTATCGAAGACATCACCTCCCGAATCACTGAAAAGGAAGCTTTCAACAATCAGATTTCAGAACTTGAAGAGTTTGCTTCACTCGCGGATGAAGGCGGTCTCGCACTTTTTTCAATTGATAATTCAGGTAACATAACAAGTTGGAGCAAAGAAGCTGAATCCTTTTTTGGGCTTAAAAAAATTGATGTATTTGGTAAATCAGTAAATCATATTATTCCGTCATTTGACTTGAAAGATGGCCGAAAATTCTTTAAATCGGAATATCTGATAAAAGAAGAAAAAGGTTTTGGCGAGTTCAGAATCGTGAATCGAAGGTTTGATTCCAACGGTAAATCGATTGTCATCTGCCGCGACATAAAGGAGGAAGAACAAAAATTATCCGAACTGGAACTCTCTTACCAGCAAATAACAGAAATGTTGAATTCGACCGAAGATCTTGTTTGTACCTTTGATTCTGAAGGCAAAATAACCAAAGGAAATCTCAAGTTTTATTCAACTTTAGGGTATGACCCCGGCAGAAATGACATCACTTTGTACGATATCTTTGATGAAAAAGAATTTGACCTTGATGAAATTATTAACAAAGGGAAAATTAAAAAGACGCTTCCTGTGAAAGTTGGTTTGGGAAAATCTTTCACCGGTGAAGTAATGTTTGTTTATAATTCGATTCAAGGTGGACTCTTCGACTCTTTTGGATGCCTCATAAGGGATATTTCTGCAGAGGAAAAAGCAGCTCAGGATATCCTTCTCATGCAATCAATCTTCGAGACTTCAAATGACGGTATCGCTGTGGAAACGGGTGGAGAGGTTATTTTTGTAAACAACAGTTTTGTAAGAATTTTCGGCTATAATTCAGAACTTGAAATAGTTGGCAGACCAATTTCAAATTTCTTCTCCGCCGTTGGTGACACTTTAACCGATGACGATTTCTCAACCGGCGACTCGGGAAAAGAATTTAAGGGCTTAAAAAGTGACTCAACAAAATTTCTCGCGGAAGTTTCCACTGCCTCCTTCGAATTTAACAACAAAACTTTTAAGGTTCTGATTATAAGAGATATCACCCAAATCAGAATGTCTCAAAAATTAATCGAAGATTCTGAAGCCAAATACAGGAGTATTGCTGAGAATATCGACGATTTTTTGTGGGTCTCCGAACAGGTTAATGGCGTCTTGCAACCGGTATTTGTAACTGCATCATTTGTGGCGATGACGGGATATAAAATCCAGGATTTTGTTGGCAACAATCAGTTCTGGTTTAAAATTATTCACCCCGAAGATATTCAACAATATTTTCAAGACCTCAAAAATCTCTTCAGAAACAAATACAAAAACAGTGGTTCAGTCGAAGTAAGAATTCTTACCAGAAACGGGCTTGCAATTTGGATTAGAAATAAAATTACCGTCGTTAGAGACGGGGACAAAATAATTAAGATGTTTGGTCTGGTGTCAGATATCACCAAGCAGAAACAGGCAGAGCAAGAGATCAGACTTTCAACTGAAAATCTAAAAAGCCTGAATGAAGCCAAAGATCGTTTTATCTCGATCATATCTCACGATATGAGAACTCCATTCAGTTCTATTCTCGGGTTTACCGATTTTCTGCTATCGGAAGAGATGAACCCCGATGAGATGAAAAAATATGTCTCCTATATACAGGATTCAACAAAAATTATGCTTGGGCTTGTAAATTCACTGCTCGATTGGACCAGACTGCAAACAGGGAGAATGAAATTTGAACCCGTAAAACAAAATCTGAACCTGATAGTCAGCAAATCATTCTCTGCTGTCTCGGGAACCGCACTCCAAAAGTCGATCAACCTTGTAAATGATGTACCTGACGACATAACTGTATTCGTCGATCAAAACCTGATTTTGCAGGTCTTCAACAATCTGTTCTCAAACGCCATCAAATTCACTCCGGCAGGCGGCAGAATCTCTGCGGGAATTACCGGCAAGATAAACGGGAGATTTCTTGAAGTGTTTGTGAAAGATTCCGGGGTTGGCATCAGGGCAGAGGATATTCCAAAAGTTTTTAAGGTCGATACAAAATTTACAACTGTGGGCACGGCAGGTGAGAAGGGTACCGGGCTTGGACTGAGTCTTGTTAAGGAAATTATAGAAAAACATGGAGGCACCATCGACCTCGAAAGTACCCCCGGTGTTGGTACCAGTTTTATATTTACGATCCCCGCAGCTTCCTCAAAAATTATTCTTGTTGAAAGCAGCCCCACCGACAGGGTTTTATACACTAAAATTATTGGTAACCTTGCCCGCGGTTACGAAATTGAACAATTTAAGGATATTGAAAGTGCTGTTGCTGAAATTCAGGTGAGTGTGCCGGCTGTTATTATCAGTGGACATGCTTTTGCCGATGGCACCGGTCTTGATCTCATTAAAAAAGTTCATGCCATACCGGAAAGAGCCAAAATACCGGTGATTATTCTCGGAAACAATCTGGGCAAAAGTGAACAATTAGCTTACAAAGAAGCCGGTGTGGAAGAGCTTTTTAATAAACCCGTCATCTTGCAAAAATTTAAAGATGCAATCCAAAACTCGGTTAAAACCATCTTTAACGGCAGAAGTTTGAATACATAACGGTGAATATTTAACAATTCATCCCGGGCATTCCTCCCTAAAGGGAGGAATACCGGGATTTTTTTTATAATTTGAGCCTGAGACCTGCGTTGATTCCGAGGTAGGTTCCTGTTGAAGAGGAATAACTTACAGAACCGGAGGTTGCTGTCATCTGACTGAATTCCTGTCCAAGAAGTGCATAACGAATATTTACATCAATGTCAGCTACAATTCCAACACCGATCAAAACACCTGCACCAACTGAAAAATATTGTTTTGTCTCTGATTTATCTTCAGTTTTAATAGCCATCGAGTTTCCTGAAGTTGATTCAAGAAAAACATTTTTTGATGAAGCTATTCCAACTCCAAGTGTCACTTCGCCATAAGGACGAATTGCAACCGGTACAAAATAATATCTTGCATTAACGGTTAAAGGAATCAGGTTTAAAGGTGCGTCAACATCGACAGTCGCTGTTGAACCTGTACCGGTTTTCAGCTGTGTTGCAAAATAGTCGTTATTAAACTTAAATGAGTAATAACCAACCGAAGCTGATAATTCAATTGGGATTGGCAAAGGTAATACTAATGTAAGACTTCCACCGACACCCGTTTTGTAGATATCGCCCATATCACCTGAAGGTACTGCAACTCCACCACTAATGCCCAATCCAAATTTTGGAATAATCTGGCCAAAGCTCAGCGAAACAAACGATAAAATGAAAAGAAATGTATATATCTTTTTCATGAATACTCCTTGATTTTGTGAATTAAATTAAGTAAAATTATAACGACGCAATATAGTATTTTTAAAATAAAAAAGGCGTATTTGCAAATACGCCTTAATTAAATTGCATACCAATCTGAAGTTTTAGTTACTTCTGGCTCGTTTTATCAAAATGTTGTAAAGTGCCTTTGACAGGTATTTAATATCTGTAATTACACCATATTTTTCATACGCGCTTAAATAATTTTTTTCCGAATTGATAATCTCTTCAAGAGTTTTAGGAAGATCAGCATAAAACGGAGGTAATAAACCGGGCTTGTGTTTCAACCGCATTTCCCTCAGCTCTTCATCGTAGAGACTCAAATAATGAGTACTAAGAGGACGAACACCAACCAGCTTAAGGTCTCCCTTAAAAAAGTTGATAAACATCGGAAGTTCATCTATCCACAACTTACGCATGATTCTTCCCCAATAAGTCACCCGGAAATCATCTTTTATTTTTCCACCCTCTTGCAGATTGTTCCTTTCGAAGATATATCTTTGCAGATATTCCGAGTAGGGATGCATGGTCCGGAATTTATAAACATGAATAACTTTGCCATTCTTCCCGATTCTTCTCATCCTGAACAACGGTCCATACGATGGTTCTTCATTATATTCGGGATCGGAAATCTTTTTAACCGCAAAATATGTCTGCTCTTCAAAAGCTTTATAATCAACTATAGCAAAACCACATGAAACAAGTCTTCCCAAAACCTCGGTCAGTGAGTAAACCCGGTTTGAGCCCCCTGTAAGGAAAAAATAAATCTTGCGTGTTATTTTCACTTTCGGAAATACCCTGTGAAACATAAAATCAACAAAGTATATCGGGGCTGCAAGCCATTTTTGATACTTGCTAAAAATTCTTCTTCTTCTCTGTCCAAAAGTTTCAAAGGTTCCGATGAACACACCATTCTCAGGAATTTTGCGATTAACGGCTTCAAAAAATTTATTGAGATATCGGATATGATTAAGAGTTCTGATGTTTACAAAATCACTTACTTCATCTTCAGAAAGTGATTCAACATTAAATTTGGAGGAAGTATGTAATACTTTGGTGCCGGGATTGGCGAGACTAACATGTTGCCTGATGAAATTTAATGCCATCGAACCAACAGTATTGGCAATCCTGTAGTCGAGCATTATATTCTCAACCGGGATTCCTTCGCTTACAGCAGAGTCGTAACTCTCGTAAGGATAAGCCGTTTTGTTCTTTGTAGAATTTGATTTCATAGGTTCAAATTAGATTTTTATTAAATTCACGCTGTAAAAATATCTTAGTCTGGTGTAAAATATTATGACCCATATCAAGTTTTCTCCATAATTTAGATTTTAGTGACAATTATCACATTATCACTATTTTAGTTACCGGGGTATTTTAAGTCGGATTCTTTGATTGAATACGACCATTTTTCTTCCCCTGCTACATTGTAAACAGTGCATTTTAAAATTCGTTCCTTCTTTTTACCAAAAACTGATATTCTGGCAAAATTCCTTTCAGTTACAAGCGTTCCATCCTGCCTGTAAACATTGTTTTCCTTCAAAGCATAGTTGCTTGGACCCGCTGTAAATGTAGATATTGTGAACTCATGTAATGGATATGATTTCTCCCTCGGCATAATATCCAACTCGGTACTGTGACGATCGCCTGAAAGAAAAATTACTCCGTTTATCTTTTCAAGCTCAAGCTGATCGAGTATCCACTGCCTTTCCTGCTCATAATTTGCGTAATTTTCGAGCACTTTGGCAGAATTAAGAAACTGCCCACCCATACATACAATTTTAAAAGTTGCCTTGCTGCTCGCAAGAACATCAATCAACCACTCTCTCTGATCTTTCCCAAGAATAGTTCGATCTCCATTTTTCCTGTCATTGGGTGTCCGGTTGTATCTGTTGTCAAGAAGGAAAAACTCTACATCCGAATAATTGAAAGAGGTGGTTATGCCGGGTTTCCCGTCAATTCCATAACCCGGATTTCCCCAAAACATTTTAAAAACATCCAAAGCATCCTGCTTGTTGCGCCATCCTCTGTCACTGTCGTTGTTACCATAGTCGTGGTCATCCCAGATTGCGTAATGATGCATCGAAGAGAGCATTTCCTGCATCTCTTTGTTCGAGCGTGAATGTGTATAACGATAAATCATTCCATCACGGGTTGACCATTCAGCTTCCCTGAAATAAACATTGTCGCCAAGCCACAACATAAAATCACCCTTTTTTGCGGTTATGGAGTTAAATATCTCATACTGTCCGCCATAGGGTTTGCCCGGTCGGTCATAAGGTTCATCATTTATATATGCGCAACTGCCGGTTATAAAGGAAAAATCGGTGGCATCTTCTCGCCATTCCCACAACTTCTGAGTTTTAAATGTAAATTTGTACGGCTTTTCAACCTTTTTCCCATCCACAAAAACATCATAGAAGTAGGTATTTCCCGGTTCAAGTCGTTTAATACAGAATTGAGCCGTAAATCCGTTCGATGCCTCTGTATTAATAGATGAAGTTTCGAAAGTCTCGGAAGGATTTTTAGAATTATTATAGATTAAATAAACTTTTGAAGCCGATCTGGTTTGTAGCCAAATCAAAACTTCTCTTTTTTCAGAATAACACGGCATTGGGCCCGACGACAGAAGTTCTGCCTGCCCATATACACCAATCTGGAGGAACATTAAGGCAAGTAACACCAGGAAAGATGGTAATCTTGTGTTACTGAGTCTGCCCTCGCGTTCAAAAAGTGACATTGTTTTCACTATTTCTCTTTTTTATATGAGCAAATAAAATATAAATTAACATCAAATGCAAACAATTAAATATTATTAAACCAATTTTTTGTAGAAATATTACTACAAAATATTGAGACCGGCTTCAATCACCGGTCTCATTATTTCAATTATCAGACTGCATCAATTATTTGACTGATCACATTTTCCTGATTATTTCCACCAAAGAGCGTAAAAACTTCTCTTCCATTCCCTACGAGAGCATCCCGATCACCCATGGCTTGTGCAACAACAAGTGTCCCAAAAGACATGCCTCCCTCAGGCTTTCCGGTTTCATCCGGAATTAAACAATCATTTTCTATCCCGGCAATTATCTGGATGAACATACCATGACCCGAGTCTCCTTTATGAAGTTGACCAGTTGAATGAAGAAAGCGTGGGCCATAGCCTGTTGTAACCGCAATTTTATATTTACTTTGGAAACGGCATCTAAGTTCCTGCAAAAGTTTATCGGTCTCCGGTGAAGCTTTTACATAAGCCTGAATTGACAAATAACTTCTATGGTCATCCCCGGGATTGCCTTCATGCATCTTCTTCATGAACTCTACAATTGCCGGTTTAACAGCACGAGCAGACACATTCGCAACAACTTTTAAACCATTTTCTTCAAAAACCACTTCGGGTTCGGGAAGTTTACCGTCATCTTTGAATTTTTTCAACACAGCTCTCGCTGAGATTTTGGCAGATTCAACATCGGGCTGATCAAATGGCTGAATTTTCATCCCCCAACCCGCAATTGCTGTAGCAACCTCCCATCTTAAAAATTCATATCCGATAAAGGTGTTATCAGGTATAATTATTTCAACTCCCGGATGCCCGGCAGCAACAAGCGCATCAAATTTGTTTTTTCCTTCACCTGATTTTTCATCAGAGAGGTAAACAAATATCCTGTCACCGGCATAATCAGAAGGATTCAATATTTTTTCACCTTCAACGGGAAGGATACCCTTGCCGGTTTTTCCCGTACTTTCAGCAATCAATTGTTCAACCCAGGGTCCAAAACAGGAATAAACACCCGGTGTTATAAATGTTACTTTGTCATAAGCAAGATTTGCCCCGGAGGCAAGAAGAACTCCCAGTTTGGCAGGTGTCCCATTACTCATCTTTGCTTCTGAAGCCATTAACAATGTCTTCTCCAAAACATCCTTGATGTCAATGCCCATGAGAGCCGCCGGTACCATCCCAAAGAGTGAAAGTGCTGAATACCTTCCACCAATATTGGGATCATTCAGAAATATTTTCCGGAACCCAAGTTCTTTTGCCATCTCTTCGAGCCCACTACCCGGGTCGGTAATAGCCACAAATCTTTTTGAGGCCTCCACTTTCCCCAGTTTTGCTGCGACTGAAGTATAAAAATATTTCATGAATGAGAGTGTTTCCACCGTTCCACCTGATTTGGTGGAAACAACATAGAGTGTCTTTTTGTCTGCAAGTTTCGCTTCTTTTTCGAGTACAGCAGCAGGATGAGTACTGTCAAGTATTTCGAGAGAAAGGTACCCGTCAACTTTACCAAATGCCTGACTAAAAACTTCTGGAGCAAGTGATGACCCACCCATCCCGAGAAGCAGTCCGTTGGTGAAACCTTCTTTTTTTACACCGGCAACAAAATCATTAATTTCGTCAAGCGAATTAAGTGTGTTAATCGGGCTTTGTAACCAGCCGAGTCGGTTTGATATCTCAACGGGAGAATCACTCCACACTGTAAAATCACCTTCATGGATTCGTTTGGGAATCTCCATTTTGTTAAGCTCACTGAGCATTGAGTCGAACGATTCAGTTAAAACAGTGGGGAAACAGTTGAATTCGTTATTCATCCTTAAAATTATAAGAGCTTTTTTCTCTATTGATCCAAGAAGCGAATCAAACGAATCTTCAAAAGATTTTACTCCATCAATCTGGAGTTTTCTGGTGATTTCATCTATGTTTATACCTGCTGATTTTAATGCCTCAAATTGGGCTTCAGCTTCATCAACTCCCTTGTCAAGTGTGACGGCGAGTTTACCATGATCAAGAAATGAATCGATTGTTGCCGGGGGCATCGTGTTTACAGTTGGACTTCCAATTAATTCATCAACATAAAGTACATCAGAGTATGCAGGATTTTTTGTTCCGGTGCTCGCCCAAAGTACTCTCTGTGGCATTGCTCCTGAAGAAAGCAGACTGTTCCATCTTTCTCCCGAGAACAGACCATTAAACTCTTTAAATGCGATTTTTGCATTGGCAACAGCGATTTTCCCTTGCAGATCTTTATTTCCAATTTTGTCAAGTGCTGAATCACAAGCAGAATCAACTCTACTTACAAAAAATGATGCAACAGAAGCGACTTTTGAAACATCTCCACCATTCTTTTTTAATATCTCAAGTCCTTCAATAAATGCCTTCGCTGTTTCGATATAACTTTCGATTGAAAAAATGAGTGTAACATTCACAGAGATACCGTGTGAGATCAACTCCTTCACAGCAGGAATCCCCTCTTTGGTAGCTGGAACTTTAATCATAAGGTTGGGCGCTCCAACTGTCCGGTAGAGCCTTACTGCCTCTGCGATTGTTCCGGCTGTTTCGTATGCGAGTTTTGGATTCACTTCAAGACTTACATAACCATCAAGTCTGTTGGTTCGCTCATAAACAGGAAGCATCATCTTACATGCAGTTTGTATATCTCTGATAACCAACTGTTCATATATCTCAAGAGTGGAACAACCTTTTGCCAAAAGTTCTGCAATTTCAGAATCGTAAGAATTACTTCCGGCAATTGCCTTCTCAAAAATAGTTGGATTTGAGGTGATACCTCTTAATCCTTCGCTAATCATATCCAGAAGTTTGCCGCCTGAGATATAATCACGACTTATAAAATCGAGCCAGAGTGACTGACCAAGTTCTGCTAATTTTTCAATTTTGCTCATTTTCGAATCCTTTTAAAGTTTTCAGACAAGTCCGGCTGCAATAAAAGCAGCTCCGTTCAGCCCTGCATTGCTGTCTTTGATCAAATAAACCGGTGTATCTTTTACAATATAACTCAACCTTCCCTTGTTGATGTAAGATGCAACAAAAGAACCTTCCATAAACTTGGAAGCGATTTTTGGTGGTATTCCCCCACCGAGATAAACTCCTCCCGTAGCCATGAGAGTCAGGACGAGATTACCCGCTTGTGAGCCGAGAACTCTTGCAAATATTTCAAGAGCGAGCACAGCAAACTCATCAGTTCCCTCAAGTGCAAATTTTGAGATCATTGCCGCTATGTCTTCGGTTTTAATGGCTTCGAGTAATTCATCTCCGGGAACTGCAATTTTTGTATCATTTAAAAATTTGAATATAGCCTTAAGCCCCAATCCTGAAGCCACTCTCTCAACACTCACTCTGCCATACTCCGCACGCATAAATTTCATCATTTCAACTTGAAGATCGTCTGTTGGGGCAAAATCTGCATGACTTCCCTCGGAAGGGATCACTTTAAATTTACCGTTATCAAGCGGAACAAGAAACCCCTGTCCCAAACCTGTTCCCGGTGCAAGAATAGCCTTTACACCATCCACTTTTGGCCCGGCGCCATCATATACAGTTAAAATATCGTCATCATCCAAAAAAGGAACAGCCGAAGCAAGCGCATATAAATCGTTCACTAATTTAAAATTTGGTATCCCTGTTGCTTCAGCAATTTTCTTTTCATCCATTGCCCATGTCAGGTTTGTGGAACTGCTGATTCCATCAACCACGGGACCCGGAACTCCGGCACACCCCGTCTGAATATCATATCCGGTATCTTTTAAAAAGCCGCATATCATCTCTTCAAGACTGCTAAATTCATTACTCACATATCGTTCACTTTTGTGAGATTTTAATTTTTTACCTTCAATCGAAAAGACAGAAAGAGCAGTTTTTGTTCCTCCTGCGTCACAAGCCAAAATCATTTTTTCTCCATTACTAATATTTACTAAATTTTTACGGCAACCGGTAGGCAGCTGAATCGAGATACCAGAAAACACCAAATCTTGCGTTAAAAACGAGTCCTGCGGGATAGTGTTCCCTTTTTTTATGGTTCAGGATCCCGTCGAGCACATCCTTTTTTTCTTTGCCGTATGCCAAAAATATCACTGTTCTACAATTGTTTATAAGTCTGCCCGTAATGGTAATTCTGTTTTGCCCGGTATTCGGGTTAACACTATTTACAACAAACTTTTTACTTTCCATTAATTTGATATCAGGAGGAAAGATTGATGCTGTGTGCCCGTCAGTGCCGACTCCAAGCAGGCAGATATCAAATCTTATTTCAGAAGCCAACTCTTTTTCAAGCAATTGTGAATATCTTTCCACTTCCGCAGAAGGTTCATTCTCTCCAAATATCCGGAAAATATTTTCATCCCGGATTTTAAGCGGATCCAGGAAAAGTTTTTTTGCAGTTCCAAAATTGCTTTCTTGATCATCGGGTGCCACACATCTTTCATCAACCCAAAAAAACTTTACTCTGTTCCAGGAAACTTCTTCCCGATACTCTTTTGCGAGTAACATAAAAAGCATGTTTGGAGAACTTCCACCCGAAAGTCCAATCGTAACAAATTCATTTGTCTCGAGTATTTCCCCAATTTTTCTTACAATGAAGGCGGCGCATGCGCTTACTGTCATCTCCGGATCGGGATAAATCCTTATTACATCCTGCATTTAAAGCTCACAATAGTTTTCGTCATCAGTTAGATTCTTGCACGGATATCGCCAGGTTTGTCCGTTTGAATGAAGCAGCGCATCAGCTTCTTCCGGTCCCCAGGTGCCCGAGGGATAACCATAAACTTTAATGGTGTCGTCTTTCTTCCAGGCATCAAGCAAGGGATCGATAAACTTCCAACACGCTTCAAGAGCATCTCCACGAGTGTAAAGGGTGGAATCCCCCATCATACAGTCGTAGATCAATCTTTCATAAGCTTCGGGAAGTTTTCCGTCTGACAGACTTGAATAATGAAAATCGAGAGAAGCATTTTTAACCTGATAACCCGAACCCGGTTGTTTCAGGGAGAACCGCAACAAAATTCCTTCATCAGGTTGAATTCTGATTATCAGTTGGTTTGTGCCTGCCTCCTCGTCGAATATACTTCTAAACAAACGGTGAGGTGTGTTCTTAAAACGAACCACAATTTCCGTCACCCTGGTTGGAAGCCTTTTACCTGTCCTGATAAAAAATGGAATTCCACCCCAACGCCAGTTATCGATGAAAAATTTAAGAGCCACAAAAGTTTCGGTACGCGAATCAGGTGCAACAGCTTTTTCTTCACGATAGGCTTTAATTGTCTCACCTTTAATTTTTGATCCGATATACTGCCCCCTGATTACATTTCTCCGGATATCTGCAGGTGAAAGTGGTTTTATCGATTGAAAAACTTTTACTGTTTCATTTCTGATGGAATCTGCATCAAATCCCGCAGGGGGTTCCATCGCGGCAAGAGCCACAAGTTGCAGCAGATGATTTTGAACCATGTCGCGCAATGCCCCGGCAGTATCGTAATATCCCCCACGATTTTCCACTCCGATACTTTCGGATGAAGTGACTTGAATATGGTCAATATAATTTCGATTCCAAAGAGGTTCAAATATTCCATTCGCAAATCGAAATACAAGGATATTCTGTGCGGTCTCTTTTCCCAGATAATGATCGATACGGTAAAGTTGGCTCTCATCAAAATATTGACGGAGTTTTACATTCAGTGCCTGTGCTGATGCAAGATCGTAGCCAAATGGTTTTTCAATTATCAGTTTTTTTAATCCACCATTAAACTCACTATGATTCAAGCCTGCAGCAGCCAACCCCTCTGCAACTGTGTCATATAACAACGGTGGCGTTGCAAGATAAAAAATGTAGTTACCCTTCACCTTAAAATCGTGGTCAAGCTGCCTCAATCGTTCTCTTAGCTGGTAATAATTCTCCGGATTTTGAGGATCCATAGAGATATAATGGAGCATTTTAATGAATTCACGATCATATCCCTCCCCTTTTTTATCCATCTTTTTTCTGAATTCATCATCACTCATCTCAGTTCTGCCGGTTCCCAGAACAGCAAAATTTTCAGGTAACAAATCTCGTTGTCTTAACGCATACAGTGCCGGGATTAGCTTTCTCCCGGTGAGATCACCCGAAGCGCCAAAGATAACTAATATTTGATCAGCAGGCACAGCAGCCTATTCTTTCGTTTTCATTTCGTGGCCACCAAACTTATTCCTTAAGGCAGAAAGAGTCTTCATCGCGAAACTTTCATCCTGCCTGCTCTGAAATCTGTTAAAAAGTGATGTTGTTATTACATGAGCCGGCACATCAAAGTCGATGGCAGTTTGAACGGTCCATCTGCCTTCACCACTGTCTGCCACATAATCTTTTACATTTTCAAGTTTTGGATCTTCTTTAAATGCGAGATTTGCAAGATCAAGAAGCCATGAACGGACAACACTTCCATGCTGCCAGATGCCGGTTACTTTTTCAAGGTCGATGTTAAACGGCGATTTTTCCATTATCTCAAAACCTTCAGCATAAGCCTGCATCATACCATATTCAATTCCGTTGTGCACCATTTTAACAAAGTGTCCGGCACCACTTTCGCCGCAGTATGTATGTCCACCCACCGGTGCAAGAGTCTCAAGAACGGGTAAAATAAAATCAATCGCTTCTTTTTTCCCGCCATACATCAGGCAGTAGCCGTTTTGAAGCCCCCAGACTCCTCCACTTGTTCCACAATCGAGATATTCAAACCCCATCTCAGCAACTTTTTTGCTTCTTGCCTGAGTATCTCTCCAGTAGGAATTTCCACCATCTACAATGATATCACCAGGGTTGAGATATTTTACAGTCTCTGCAATATTGTCATCAACAGCCTGCCCCGAAGGAACCATCAACCAGACTACTTTTCTTCCTTCAAGTTTGCTGCACAGGTCTTCAATTGAAGTTGATCCTGTTGCCCCTTTAGCTACAGCTTCCTTGATTTTCCCCTCTGACCTGTTGTAAACCACCACTTCATGACCACCAAGCAAAAGCCTTTCAACCATGTTGGCTCCCATTTTGCCAAGTCCTGTAAATCCAATCTTCACATCATACTCCGGTTAAATTGTATCGTTATAAATTAATTGCCATAGATCGTTAGTTTCGGTGCTCTCGGTCCATCAATTTTTTTAAGATTTTCCATGGCATTCTCGTTTAATCTGTAGAAACGGAACCCAAGGAACTGCCAGCCGTTTTTCTTTTTCGGTTTTGCCTTAAAATCATCCCAATATGATTGCAGAGTTTGTGTTTTAACAACAGGATCGGCAGAATGCATAAAATTTACAGTGCCATTTTCCTCAACGGAAATTAGTCCCACATGCCCGACCCAGGGTTCACTTGCAGGATATGCCCTTACTATATTCACAAAATCTCCTGTTTTAAGATAAGGAAGCACTTTGTAAACAGAGTCGCCGGGAATATATGTCCAGTTAATTTTTTCTTTGGGGATGTTTTGACCAATGCCATGTTTTTTAAAGAATTTTGCCCTGTCAATTTCGGAGGAGGTTTTTGCAACAGCATCTCCACCAATTTCATCTGTTATTTCGGTTATAAGCCAGGTGTTGTTCTTTACCCAGTCGGCTTCTGTATAATGATTTCTTGTGAGCATGCCAATTTCACCATCTTTATAACGGATTCTCTGAAGCATCGCAAAAAACTCTTTCCAATTGCTGCTTAAAGACATTGCATAAATATGCTCTGCGAAAACAACACAGTCACTCTGTTTTAAGTTGTAAAGTGGTTGTTTATCTTTGATTTCAAACGGGAACTCACCCAACAGATAAATATTGTAATTCTGACCCATGTTTTGACGGGCAAGGAACTGTATTCTGTCTCTAAGATTTGGGATATTTGTTTTCAAAAATCCCAGGTAGAGATCAATGTCTTCTTCGCTGAAAGTGTATAATGGTTTTTTAAGGAGTTTTTTTATCTCCTTTGGTACACTTGCCTCATCAAACTTTGAAGGATAATTTAGCTCTATTGTGGTTTCGGTATTTTTTTTATCAGTTCCATTTTTGTTTTTTTTATTCTGCGGTACTACGGTTAAGAGAAGCGAGAATAAAATAAGAATCAGGTATTTGTGCATGTTATTTTCCTTAATTTTGTGGTGGAAACAGTGTTAGTATTCGTTCAACAGTATTACGCATTACCACTTTTGGGTCTTCTTCCCGTCCAACAAGCTGGTTGTCCCATCCTCTCCAAACCACATCACCGGTGTTACCATCGATAATATCGATGACAATCAATCCTTTTGCGGCGAAGAGGGGTTCTTCCTTTGTTGACCAGAAACCTTTCCACCGATCAAAGTTAACACTACCATAAGATGTCTCAACTTCAGTTTCAGTATAAAAAGTTACAACAAAATCGTGCACTTCTGCACCACGGCTGTAGCCTTTTTTAATGAGAGAAGAATCGATCAGTGCCCCAAGCGCTGACGCAATTAGAGGAGACTTACTCTTGAGGGCTGTACTTGGATAGATAGTAAAAACTTTCAGCGTTGAAAAGTTGAAGTCTTTTTTGTAATCGCTGTCAAATGTGGTGGATCTGCAGGCTGAAAAGAGCAACGACAGAATCACCAGGTTAAGTATTAAAAGTCTGTTTTTCATCTTTATTTTCTCAATAATCGAATATGAACATACCGGCAAGTTTGTCAGAAACGGTATAAATTTTTCGTTTAACAGGATCAACGGCGATCCCTTCAAGTTTTTCGACCTTTAGTTTATGTTTTTTGATGATCTCACCATCTCTGTTGCATCTTGCAGCAAATTCTCCCTGATCACTGAGGATCCAGAGCTGATTTGATTTTGAATCATAATAAATATCACTTACATCAGGGAATTGTTTCCCCAGCTTTATTTCTCTTTTTACTTTAAGAGTAGTGGCATCAATTTCGATCAGTCTGCGGGGTTTCTTCTCCTGAGCAAGGATGAGTATATTCTCCTTTTCAACATAAGCCAACCCTTCAATTCCGGAATTGCTTTTTTGATCAAGCTCAAATTCTTCATCTCTAAGAATCTCACCGTTAATGGTTACAAACATTATAGAGTGTTTTCCCTCCCTGGTGAGCACAAGAACTGTATCATTAAAATGGGTAATCGCTTCAAAATCCACTTCCTTAAGGGTGAATCTCCTGATAAGTTGCCCCGTAAACGATATTTGAGCTACCTCACCTGTGCGATCACTCACCGTCCAGAAACCTTTTCCATCGGATGAAAAGATCAATCCCGAAGGCTCAGGGATCATTATATCATAGTACTCCAATGGTTTTTCTTTTTTTGCAAATACAAAAAATATAAGAAAAATCGCAACGGCGAATACCGTCAGTGATATGGTAACAACTAAAACAGGTCGGTTCATATAATTTTAAATATAGAATTTTTAAAATAACGATTTTTAGGGAGATAAGTGGTGGACAAACCTGAGGGTCTTCAGGGCGTCGAACCAGACATCTTTTTGGCGGGCTATCTGTTTTGAGGATCGTGATGATGAATATATACCATTCATCGCAGATGAAAATTTGTATGATTCAAGGAAATTAAACACTTCTTCATCCGACTTTTGAATCGCAACTATAAGTTCCTCTGCAGTTGGGAAATCGTGATGGAAAAGTTCGAGAAATTTTTTTAATCGATCAAATATCAGATCAGGATAAGGCTTTATGATTTCACCAGAGTCGAGACGTGTGTTTACTGCTTTCCCGGTTCCAAAAATTACTCTGTCACTCCTGCGGTTCGAAGGAAATACCAATTTTTCATCAATTGTTTCAATTCCGGCAACTTTTGCAAGACTCTCTAAGAAATAAAAATCCTCTGCCGCCCTTTTGGTGTTCATCCCCCCTGCCTTCACATAAGTTTCTATATTACACACCATTGTTGAGCCGATAAAATGATATGCATATGGAGAACCGGCTTTTTTGAGTCCGGCAGTGTAAGACCGTAACCAGGATTCATATTCAGAAATTGCATCCAGGTTTCCGGGGTGATCGTTCCTGTGTTCATACTCGAGCACCGCCGCCTTACAGCCCCTTCGGGCAAGTTTTTTTAAAGTTTTAAAGTAGGATGGAGCAACTTCACAATCGGCATCGAGACAAACCAAAAGAGATTTTTGTGAATTTGTGTGATCAAAAAGGTGAAGGGCAGAGTCAAGTCCAACTTTTCTGGGAAAACCTGCTCCGGCAAACTTTGCAGGCACTTCAAATCCTTCGCTGAACCTGTCGATAAGTGCAACAGGTATTCCATTTTCAGAGCAAACTGTTTTTAGATATTCCACTGTCTTCAAACTTTCCTGTTTCCGTTCATATGAAGCATTATCGGGATGGTTTATTACAAAAAGGAAACCAAAACTTTCATCAAACGGGGGATCACATTTTAGAATGGAGTTGATAACAACAGGAAGATTTTCCATTTCGTCGAAACAGGGAATTACAACAACTATCTCTCGAAACGAACTGAAATTTTTGAAGAAAGGAGAACGATCAAGACCCCGTTTCTCAAGATATGAGGCAACGGGGTCCTTAAATTTATTCAACGATGGGGAATCCTGATTCTTCAAGCAGGTCTTTTACAGTACTGATCTCTTCGGGTGGAATCCAGTTTACTTCAATCCCATTTCTCTCGAGTTTGTTAATACCTGTCAACTGCTTCTTTGCATATTCATTAATCGCATTCACCAATCTCTGAATCATATCATTTTTCGACAATTCTGAGCGGAGATATCTGCCGGCAAATTTGTATTCAAGACCAAAGTAATCAAGTCTTTCGTCTGTCAATCCGGAGTTCATCAGCGCCCTTACTTCATCCACAAGACCTTCCCTAAGTCTCTCACTTAGTCTCAGTCTGATTCTCTTGTAAAATTCTTCACGGGAGACCTGTGTGGCAATAACCAATGGTCTCAACTCAATTGGTCTGTAGGTAATTCCGTGTTCGGTTTCATATCTCTGACTCTCACGGGCAATTACCAATGCCTTGGCAGTTTTAAAATGTTCTGTCAAATCGGTTCTGTTGTGAAGCAGTGGATTTAATTCCTTCAATTCTTCGATCAGTTTTTCATGATCAATCTCGAGAAGTTTTGTCGCTTTATCCTCAAGATCGTCAACTTTTACAAGCCCGTATCTCAAAAAAAGTGCTGTGAAGTACATATAAGTTCCTCCACAAAGCACAGGTACTTTCCCGCGGGATTTTATATCGAAGAAACATCTGTGGAAATCTTCGAGGAAGTGAAAAACACTATAATCCTGGGAGGGTTCCAGTATGTCAATAAGATGATAAGGAATTTTTCCTTTGGGTGTGTTATAGGCATCCAGGTCCTTCCCCGACCCTATATCCATTCCTTTGTACACTTGTCTTGAGTCGCAGGAGATTATCTCTCCATCGACCATGGAGGCAATTTTAACAGCAAGATTTGTCTTACCGGTAGCAGTTGCTCCGATTACAGCGATATAGTCATAATTCATACAGGCAAAGCTATTATTATTTCTGTTCCTTGAGTTCTTGATGATTCCAGGTAGATAAATCCACCATGTTCTTTAATTATTTTGTTGGCAATTGGTAATCCGAGGCCAACCCCGGTTTTGCCGATCGAAAAGAACGGCTCAAAAATCTTGTCACGGAGGTCGGGATGAATCCCGGTTCCGGTGTCTCTTATTGAAATCAAAATGTTTGACTCGTTTGCCGAGGTGGAAAAATATATTTTCCCTCCATTTGGCATCGCGTCAAAAGAATTCTGGGTAATTAATGAAAGTGCATGAATAAACAGTTCTCTGTTAAAAAACATTACAATATCGGAATCATATTTCCTGAGGAGAGTAACCTCGCGTTGTTTTGCTGATTCAGAAACTTTAACGAGAAAATCGTCCAAAAGTTCACTTACAAGATAAGGTTGTTTTGAGAATCCTGATAATTTCCCGAGAAAATACTGGATAGAATCGAGAAATCCTTTTAGACCGGTAGCTCTTTCTCTGATAATGTCGAAACCATACCTTACTTTCTCGGCGAGTTTTCCCCTGTCAAGAGTTTCACTGACTGAAAGAATTGTCTCAACAGCCATTTTTATCTCAGCTCCAAAAAAGGCGGTATATTTCTCAAGATCCTCATATTTATAGGTTACAGGAGTCTGCCCGACTGTTATTTTTTCTAAAATTGCGGATGCACTTTTTGCAAAATCTTCAATCGCAATTACATCAGAATGGCTGAATCTTCCACTACCGGAGGTAAAAAAGAGAAAACAACCGATCACTCTTTTTTCACTCTCAATCAGCGGATAATAAAGCAGTGAAGATGGTATCTGAGTTTCATCAACCTGGTCCAATCCCTCCATAATACCGGAACTGTCGAGATCAAAAAGGGTGACAGGCTCATGCATGGTAATCAGTTCGTAAGCGATCTTTTCACGAATTGCAAAATTTGTCGCTTCATCATGGTGACTGTCAACCGAAGCAAGGAATCCACCATCAAATACAAACATCATAAATTCTTGAGCATCAATTATGCCCGGCAAATCATCTTTCAGAGTTTCGTAAATCTCAAGAGGTGAATTTGCTCTGCATAATCCCGAGATGAGTTTGATATTTTTTCTGAGGGCTTCAATTTCAGCAAGATTCCGTTCTAATTGTGCCTCGTTGACAGCGGAAACGGTTACTTCCTCTTCAAGTTCACCCTCGGGCTCTTCAATCGCAGAAAGTGTATCTGACTCAAGATCTTCCGGGTACTTATCCTCTTCAGATTTGGTTTCAGTCTCTTCTTCCTGGATCAATTCTTCTGCAAATTCCGCACGATCAAAATCTTCATCAATGTCAGATTTAAACAAGTCCCTTTCTTCATCAGAAATTAATTCTCTTCTCTCTTCATCTTCCATCCAGGGTTCATCGAACACTGTCTCTTCCAATTCAAATTCAGGATCAGGGTCTTCAAATTTGTCATCAAATCTAAATTTCGGGAGTATGTCAGTGTCTGAGTCTTCATCTTCACCATCCGGAATTTCCTGTTCTGTTTCCGGTTCATTTTCGTCATCTTCCTGAATTTCAGGCTCCAACTCCAACTCTTCTTCGTCCATATCTTCATCAGGGAATTCTTCCTCAAACCCGTCCTCATCATCTTCTACATCTTCATCCGGAATCTCTTCCTCAAACCCGTCCTCATCAGCTTCTACATCTTCATCCGAAATCTCTTCCTCAAACCCGTCCTCATCATCTTCTACATCTTCATCCGGAATCTCTTCCTCAAACCCGTCCTCATCATCTTCTACATCTTCATCCGGAATCTCTTCCTCATGCCCCTCATCTGTCGCTTCAAGCGGGGATTGTAGTCCTGACTCATAATCTTTGTTAATGACAACAAATCCGTCATCAAATTTATCTTTAACTTCTTCACTAAAAGAAAATTCTTTTTTTGGTTCATCTTTTTTAATTTCAGGAAGAGGTGCCACCCCGGGACTTAAAATTGATCCACCTTTGTGGGACGGATCATTTTTTGTAATGATAGCTTCAGCACCTTCCTTCGACAAATCGTAAGTTTTCGCTAAATTTATCTTTACATTAATTTTAATTTCTTTATCGTTGTAGGCGAGATCCAAAAATCGGGGTTTTTCGATGAGGTAGAGTTGGGTATCCATCTCGGCAATGGCAGTGGAAGTCCTCTCCTGGCTTTCCATTACTTCGCGTTCACCAAAAAAATCACCGACGGCTTTGGTCGTTATTTTGGCTCCGGTTTTGGTTTTGATTTTAATCTTTACCAAACCGTACAGAATAAGATATACATTCTCAGATGGATCACCATTCTGATAGATTATATCACCTTCCGGAATCTCCTTCACTTTGCCCTTTAAATTGCCTTCTGCTTCTGCAGCAGCCGGGGCTTTTTTGAAGAAAAAATTGGACTTTAATTTTTCTGTTAACTTTGAAGTTTTAAGCATCTATTTTTGAAATTAAAAATTTTCCATTTTGAAAGAAGCAAGTTAATACAATGAATCGAAAAGATATAGAAAAAGGTATTAAACACCTGCGAAAAAACGATAAAGTATTGGCAAATTTAATAGAAATACTCCCGGAATATAATTATGAACCCCGAACAGAGTATGCATCAGACCTTATGACTGCAATTATAAGCCAACAACTTTCGATAAAAGCGGCAGCAACCATTGAGAAAAGATTTGTCGCAAAGTTTGGTGAAGTGCCCGATCTCTCTGCAATCATCGATGCCGACCATCAGGAGATAAGAGAACTTGGACTCTCAAATGCAAAGGTTACTTATGTTAAAGCAATTGCTCAGGCATTTTTAAACGAAGATATCCATTTTCATAAATTTGACTCCATGCCTGATCAGGATATAATTAAAGAACTTGTTAAAATAAAAGGAGTTGGTGAATGGACTGCCCATATGTTTCTGATGTTCACTCTAACCCGTCCAAATGTGCTCCCCACAGGCGACCTGGGAATTAAAAGAGCCATCATGATTAATTATGAACTCCCTGAAATGCCGGATGCAAAAATGGTCACCCAAATATCAAATGACAGAGGTTGGGCACCTTTTAATACAATTGCCTGTTCTTACCTCTGGAAAAGCATCGACACTCCGGGTGTTGGTTCACCAAAATATTGAATCTTTTTTTGATTGGAAACATCTAACTTTATGTCAGAAGAAAAATTGATACACCTTGCCAAAGAGGGTGACAAAGATGCCCTCAGAGAATTGGTAAAACAACACGAAAAAACCCTTTACAGCTTCGCTTTTAAAATATGCCGAAATAAAGACAAAGCTGAAGATATCATGCAGGAAACCTTCCTGAGCATGATTAAATCATTAAAAAACTTCGACGGTAATTCAAAACTTTCGACCTGGCTTTACAGAATTACTGTGAATCATTGTTTGATGTCTGCGAGAAGTAAAAAAAAGGAATTATTTGTTGAACCCAACGATGATGATGAATTGTTTGCAGAAAAACATGCAGCCGATTGGTCAACAATCCCTAATCAATCGTTGGAAAACAAAGAATTAAGAGAAATCCTCGATCAATCAATCAACAAACTTGCTCCCGACTACAGAATTGTTTTTACTCTGAGGGATGTTCAACAACTTTCAACTGAAGAAACAGCGGGTATTACAGGGCTCTCAGTTGCGGCAGTTAAATCAAGGCTCCACAGAGCAAGAGCCTTTTTGAGAAATGAAATTTCAGAGGCGTTCAAAAAATGAAATTTGAAGATGTTAAATGTAAAGATGTGATGATCCACATCTGTGAAAATCTTAAAGAAGATTTGGACTCTGAAAAATGCAGAGCCATTAAAGAACATATCGAACACTGTACTTCATGTGCAGATTATTGTACTTCAGTTGAGAGTACAATCTCTTGGTATCGCGAATATGATCCCGGATTCACCGATGATATGCACCAGAATTTATTAAAAAAACTTAATCTCGAATAAACCCGGAGAAGTTAAAAATGCCTATATATGAATATAAATGCAGCAGTTGTGACCACAAATTTGAGATATTACACAGATCAGTCACAAAGGTTGAGGATGTAAACTGTCCCAAATGTAAATCAACAGACATCAAAAAGATGCTTTCCACTTTTTCAGCCTCATTCAACGGTGGCGGATTTGCCAACGGCTATGCATCTGCGAGTCAAAGCAGTTCATGCGATACCGGTAGTAGCGGTGGAGGATGCTGTGGAGGCGGATCTTGCAGTCACAATTAATAAAATCGAGAGGAATAATGAAAAAATCATTTAGTTTATTGGTGCTCTTCACACTAATCGCAATAACCGGGTGTAATGCTCAGAACAATTCAGCGGTAAACGGTAGTGGAGATAAAAGTCCTCAGAAAAAAACTGACATGACTGTTGAAGAATTAAAGTCGAGGCTTGAAGCCGGAGATACGAACCTTGTGGTTCTCGATGTTAGAACAGCAGATGAACTTAAAGGTGAGCTTGGGGCTCTCCCGGGAATAATTCACATCTCACTTCAGGAGCTCGAAAACAGAGCAAACGAACTGGATAAATACAAAAACAAAGAGATTGCTGTGATTTGCAGATCAGGGAACAGATCGGTAACGGCCTGTAACATCCTTAAAAAAGATGGACATAATGTAATCAATGTCCAGGGTGGAATGAGAGCCTGGAGAAAGCTCTAACAACTTAATTCAAATAAAATATTCAGCAGGAAGTTACATTTGGGGTTGTAATTTCCTGCTGAAATTAAAAAAAAATCTATTGTTTCTTAATCTTAAAACTTCCTTCAAACATCAAATCGCTGGGCGATTCGGCACGAATGTCGGTTGCACCACCTTTTATTGTTCCTTCGATGAAATCACCATAAGTTTTAACATCTATTTCGCCTGTGTTGCTTAAATAGAAATATTTGCTGCCGGGGTCAGCTCCGGGAATCCAGCCGATTACTGTAAATCCATTTTTACCGAGCCTTTGCCACTCATTTTACCAACTTCAAATTTGCCAGGTTTTGTATCGGCAAATGTTATGTTTACCACAGCAGAATCTTTCTCGATCATCCCTTTAAATTCAACAGTTGTAACTCCATCGGCATCGTTATAATATGCTGAAAGAGGTTGAAGAACCAATTTCCCATCCTTAAATATTTCACCTTTAAGTGTGAAAGAAAGTTCACCTTCGGTGGCAACGGTCGCTGTTTCCGCAACCGGGGGAGGTGTTGTTGCTACTGTGTCGAGTGTATATTCTCGAGAATTGTTATCACCACAACCCGCTAATAAAATTACTGCTATAAAAAAGAGTGGTACATGGAATATTAATTTTTTCATGTCACGAATCCTGTTTTTATTTGAAAAAAATCCGTTAGAGATCAAATCTCTCAATTTCTACTGCCAAATATAACAAAGTTATTTTAGTTACACCGTCGGGCGAAAGAGATTCGGAACTGCGGAGATTCGGAAAGTTTTTTTTTGGGTGGGCCGGAAACTGCAGAGAATCGGAACTTCGGAGTTTCAGTGACTTGAGAAACTTGAGTTCTGAAGTTCTGAGGTTCTGAGGTTCTGAAGTTCTGAGGTTCTGAAGTTCTGAGGTTCTGAAGTTCGAGGGTTCTGAGGTTCTGAATTCCCCCCAAACTTTTTGTATTTTATATGTTTACAATATTTGCTTAACTTATTACTTTAGTTTTTTAAAAGTCCGGAAGCAGAATGAAATTTATATCCAAATTCCTCTTAATGTCGATTATGTTATTTACATTTATCTCAGCTCAAAGTGTGGAGATAACCGTAAATGGCAAAACGAAAAAAATAAAGACGATAAAACTGGAAAAGACTACCTTCCTTTCGTTAAATGATCTTGCTTCAAAATTCTCTTTAAAGCTGAACAAATCGAAGGAAAATATAAAATTTGATCTTTCCACTACCTCAAAAAGTGTGGCAAAATTTACATCAAAAAATCCAAATGTGATCGTTACAAAAGACAAAAAGAGCAAAACTTACAAAATGTCTAAATCGGCCGTAAAAAAAGGTAACGACCTCTATATCCCGGTTGCCGGGAGCAAAGATGCCCTTTCTGCTGCCTTCGAAGACAAATACTCGTATAAATTCCCAAAGGATGAGAGTATTGGGAAAAATGACGGTAAAAAAGATGGGAAAGATATTGATAAAAAAGAGGATAAAGACACTTCTTCAACAGTGAAAAAAGAAGATACCACAAAGGATGAGGACGATGACAAAGATGTAAAATCGAACAAAAAAACTGTGGTGAAAAAAGCAACCTATGAATTAAAATCGAATGGTCTGCTTGCCCGTTTCTCTTATACCGGTGAAGCAAATGGTATTAAACATTCAATAAAAGAAAACGGCAATAAATACATCTCCATCACAATTGCCAACAGCGATATTACACTTAAGAATGTTGAAAAAACTTTTAAATCAGGTCCGGTTAAAGAGGTAAAAGGAAGAGTAAGAAAAGGAACGGGTGAATTAATGATTCATCTTACCAACGACTACTCGTCTTATGAAGTTAAAAGAATTAAATCTAAAAAAGAGATACAGGTTCTTGTTTATTCAAAAACTGAAACAAGTGACATCCCCGTAAAAAAAAAGATGACTGGAAATTCGATGTAGTCGTCCTTGATGCCGGACATGGCGGAAAAGATGGTGGAGCAGTTGGCTTAAACAAAACCAGGGAAAAGGATGTTAATCTTTCAGTAGCTTTGAAAGTTGGCGAATATATTAAAAAAAATATGCCGGGCGTGAAGGTTGTTTATACCAGGGATGATGATTTTTTTGTTGAGCTCTATAAAAGAGGGAAAATTGCCAACGAAAAAGGGGGTGATTTATTTGTGTCAATACACTGTAACTCAACTCCCGAAAGAAACAGCAAAGCCCGCGGTTTTGAAATCTATCTGCTTCGACCGGGCAAAACAAAAGATGCCATTGATATAGCAAACATCGAAAACAGCGTTATCAAGTATGAAGATAATCCTGCACGCTATAAAGAACTTGATGATGAAAATTATATCCTTACTTCAATGGCTCACGCCGCTTATATGCACCACTCGGAAAAGTTTTCCGGATACCTTAATGAATCATTTAAAAAACATACCAATCGGGTTTCGAGAGGTGTGAAACAAGCCGGTTTTTATGTTTTGGTTGGCGCATCAATGCCAAATGTTCTTATAGAACTTGGATTTATTTCCAACACTGAAGAAGAAAATTATCTGGCAAGCCAATCGGGACAGGAGCAACTTGCAAAAAGCATTTTTGAAGGGATTAAAGCTTACAAAAATTATTACGATATTGCAAACAACAATTAACAATTTTTTCGAGGTTACATGACTAAAACCTTAGTATGGATATTGGTTTTCCTGGCAACTTTTGCTGCCCTCTTTTTTCTTCAACATCTCACCAAAGATGATGGCACTTCTTCCACCGTTTCGGGTTATATGGAAGGAAGCGACTCAGTTGGAGTTGCAGGCGCAGGAGGAAGTGAACTGGTGTCCCAATTCGGCTGTTTGAACTGCCATGGCAACGATCTTGCCGGCACTCCCGCAGCACCACCACTTACCGGACTGAGCAAGTATTACGACAGGGAAGGATTGATCACTTATTTGAGAAATCCTGACAAGAATAAGACAGGCGCAAGATTCGATGACTATAAAACGAAATATGCTTCAGGTATCATGCCGGCTTACGGCAACAAAGACCTGAAAGATCTCGGTAAGATTGCGGATTATCTCCTTTCGAAGTAGATTCTAATCTTAATAAATTAAAAAAAACGGCAATTGCTGAGATGCAACTGCCGTTTTTTTATAATAAATTTATTTGTCGAGCGAATTTTCCAGGATTTCTATTAAATCTTTCTTTTTAAATGGTTTGGAAAGGTAATAATCAAATCCGGTTTTAAGCAGTCGCTCCCTGTCACCCGCCATCGCATAAGCGGTTACCGCAGCAATCGTTACACCTGAAAGTTCGGGGTTTCCCTTGATCCGGTGTAGTATATCCAATCCGTTTTCGCCGGAACCAAGGTTGATATCAACAATTATAAGTGAGTAAGAATTTTTTGTTAGCAGATAACAAGCTTCTGAAACATTCATTGCTTTAAAGATTGCTGCCCTTCCTCTGAAAATTCTTTCAGTAAGGTCGTGCATCAGAGGATCGTCGTCTATCACCAGAATTGAGGGGATGGTTAGTCCATCACTCAAAATCATCAATGGGTCAACCGTCTCGGGAATTATTACAGTGAACTTACTGCCGGTTCCAATTGTGCTTTCAATGTTTATCGTTCCATCCAAAAGTTCAATATATTTTTTGGTGATGGTTAACCCCAATCCTATTCCTTCAAACGCACGATCATATCCCTCACTCCCCTGTCTGAAAGCTTCAAAAATCAATTCACGATCTTCGTCTTTTATCCCGATGCCTGTATCTTCGACAGAAAAGACCAACGATTCAGTGCCATCTTCCAATTGTTTTTTGCTTTAATCCTGATATCTCCATCTTTTGTGAACTTAACGGCATTCGAAAGAAGATTCATCACAATTGAATTAACCAGATTGAAGTCCTGTCCCAGGAAAATTTTTGGTTGGATATCCAGAGTTACTTTAACATTGTTGTTGAGAATGAGGGGTGTTAAAATCTCGAGATTTTGTCGAATTACCCGCTCCACATCAATCATGCTAAATTGCAATTCCTGGCGGTTTGATTCAATACGGGCGATTTTAAGAAGTGAGTCGAGGGTCTCCAAAAGCCTGTGCCCCGATTTGTTTATCGTCTCTGCCATCTCCGAGATGGTTTTATCTTGAGTCATTTCACTCATTATCTCCGAATAACCGAGAATACCGATAAGTGGAGTTCTTAATTCATGACTCATGTTCTGTAGAAAGACTGTTTTTGCTCTGTTCGATTCTTCCGCTTTTTTAACCGCATCGTGCAGGTCGTGTTCATACTTAACCTGCTCGGTAATTTCTCTGATTATTGTAAGGAAATGACCAATCCCACAGTTTACAAGCCTCGATTCAAAATGACGCTTTACGCCGCCAAGATCGAGGATGTATCGATAGATCTGCATCTCACCTGTTTCAATAAGTTTGGCGAGGTTTTCCATAGTTACTTTGGCAACATGAGGGGGAAGAACTTCACTAACATGTTTATGGAGGAAAAATTCCGGCGGTGCAAATAAACTGTCTCTCTCTCCGCTCCAGTCGATAAATATACCTTCACGGCTCATCAGAAACATTAAATCGGGGTTCGCCTCAAGAAGGGCACGATACCTCGTTTCACTCTCTGCAAGAGCTTGCTCGTATAACTTTTCTTTCGTTACATCACGGCCGCTGCCAACCGTCCCGGTAATATTCCCGAAACTGTCAAAAATTGGTGCCTTATTAACATCCAGATAGAGCATTTGCCCCCTAAGAATACCATACTCAGACGATCTGACAGCTTTTTTTTCAGTTATCACAAGGGTATCAGAATCCTGACATAAATCGCCGAATGTTATCCACTCTTTGTCTTCTGAATGTCGCGACTTTTCTCTTTCGAAAAAATAAGAATCTTTTTTACCGATCGATTCTCCGTAATAGTCAACACCAAGAAAATCATCATTCGACTTGTTACTATATATGAATCTTCCCTCAAGGTCTTTTGCCCAAACCATATCCGGAAAATTTTCGACCATCAAGGCGAAAATGCTATCAATTTTGTTGTCCATTGTTACGATTCCTAATTTATTACCTGATTAAAAGCATTTTTCCGGTTAAAGAATTTGACGGGGTCTCCAATCTGTAAAAATAGAGCCCGCTCGCTAAATTGGATGCGTCAAAATCAACAAAGTGATTGCCGCGATTAAATTCTCCATTCACCAAAATCGACATTACACTTCCCAATTGATCAAATACAGTAATTTTTACCCTGCTTTTTTGCGGGAGAGTGAAGCTGATTCTGGTCGTCGGATTAAATGGATTTGGGAAATTTTGTTTTAGTGAAAACTCAACAGGCAACTCAGATTTAATCCGGATTGCAGTGTAAGTTGTTGCTGTCCCGTCAAAGTCGATCTGTTTTAATCGATACCAAAGGTTACCCAAAGAAGAATTTGCAGTTTTGTCTTCAAAATGATAGGTGGCAGGATCGGGAGAAGTGCCTCTCCCCTCAACAAATCCCGATTTGGTCCAGTCAATCCCATCATAAGATCTTTGAATTTCAAAACCTTTGTTATTAAGCTCTGTGGCTACACTCCAGGATAATTCAGGGGTACCGTATCTGTTGAACTCTCCACTAAAAGATGTAAGCTCAACAGGAACTGCTGAATAACCAATTATCCCGATATCATCGAGATATATCCCGTCTTTCTGCTGAGTGCCGTCAGTTACGAGTTTAAATCTTAACAAGATCTGCTGTCCACTGTATGGAAGCAGTGATATTTCTTCCTGAACCCATGCGGCTTGAACCCCGTCATAAACAGGCTGATTTGGTGGTTGAAAAGTTCCGGAACTCATGGTTGTATATCTCCCCGCGAGTGGAGTGAACAAAGTCCCGCCATTGGTTGAGATCATCACCTGTGCATAATCCCAGTTCGATTCAATGTCATGCTTGAGCCAGTAGGTCAATTTTGGATTATTAACCATTGAGAGATCAATCGGAGTTGTGGAGGTCATTGTCACTGTGGCATTGTTTGAGTACATCCCCGATTTACTGTCTGTAAAAGACACAGGTGCCGAAACAAACGATGTCGTTGTTGCTTCCCATTTTGGGGAGGAAACCGGCGTGGCGGTTATTGTCCAGTGAGTTAATGGATTTTCAGTGGAATCGATAAAAAGATAGTTTGGTACGCCCAATGTGATTGAAAGTGTATCCTGAGACATCGTAACATTGTCTTTTTTGGTTCTAACCAAAAGTTTGTGTTGTTGGCTGAATGAAGCATCAGGAGCAATGGAAAAGTTTAATGGCTGGTTCACTGCAGAGGTATCCTGGGAAGCAATGTTTAATATCTGCACCACACCGTTAATAATCGTTAAATCCGACGAAACAGCTGTTAATTCAACCGTAACATCCGCTGCATTGGAAAGTCCACGATTTTTGAATACAGGTATTAATGATACAACATCTCCCGGATTAAAATATTCTCTATCGAAGCCCGGTGAAAATAGAGATACATACTCTCCGGCAACCCACGATTTAAAGAGAATTGGCCTTAGATTCAACTGCACAAGTGGGAATATCCTGCTTTGGGCGGGCCAGAAACCATCTGCATCTCCCCCAATTTCAAAAGTGTAACCAAAGGTTTTTGGTTTTGTGGTTTGTTCTCCATAAAACCAGTCACGCGAACTCCCATTGGAATTATACCCAAGTATTGTTCCACCATTTCCATATTCAAAACCGTTAAATTGTGACATGTAGGAACAAAAATCACTGTATATCGCATTGTCAGGAGTCACCTGATTTATATATCCCCAAGGGTAAAGCATCGCATTTGCATAGGAATGAAAATTAACATAAGACCTGAATCCATTAACAATAGTAAGATCTCTTATTGCAGCCACTTCAGGCTCTGAAAATGCAGAAGGTCCCCGATATGTCTCGGAAGATGGTGTTGGGCTCGATCCTGTGTTGTCATAACCCCACATGTAGCCATAATTCCTGTTCAGATCAACTCCGTAGGCTCCCCCACCACTGTTTTTACGGTTTTTCCGCCACATTCCACCGCCACCCGGCTCATCAATCCTGTTATATTCATATCCATCAGGATTTACCACAGGGATAAAAAATATCTCTCTGTTGTTAACAAGATATGTCACTTCGGGATCGTCACCATAGTTTTCACAAAGATAATACATCGCATAAAGCACTGTCATCATCGAGATTGGCTCTCTTGCGTGGATCAAACCGTCAAAAAGTGCACGGGGTTCCGGTTCACTAACATTTGGATTGTCACTAATCTTCGCTGCCCAAATCGGCCTTCCATTTTCAGTTTCACCAATCTGAAATTTTTGAGTTATGATGTTTGGAAATCTTGCATGCAGAGAATCGAGCTGATTGATCGCTTCATGGAATGTATAAAATCCACCCATCGATCCATAACCAAATCCTTCAATACCATATTTTTCTTTACTCTCTCTCAAAAACTCTGATTTTTCTTCAGGCCTTAAAGTTGGCAAATTGTTGTAATATTGCTGCCAATCCGGAATCAAAACTTCGTATCTTAGTCCCGAATTTTGCAAATCAGAGAATTCTTTCGAATTGAGAAAAATCTTTATCGATCCGTCTTTATCTGTTGTTGACTCTTCAAGATCAAATGCATATTGCAATATTGGAGCAAAACCTTCACTGTTTGAAGGAAATATCTTAACTTTTTTGTAAATTTCCTGAGGTAACAGGGTGGAAATCAGGAGGATGGTGGCAATTAGTATTCGTTTCATACAGAGTGAGTTGGTTGCTGAAAAAGGATTTTTTTATCCCTTTAAATTCGACAAATTATTGATTAACACAAAAAATATTTACACCAATTGTTATTTTTGCAAATCGATTTAATTAAAATATAGGAAATACCCAAAATGCGAAAGCTGTTACTTCTCTCCCTCCTTTCGATAGTCTTCTTTGCCGGCTGTTCAAAAGATGAAGAAAACCCGGTTGGACCAACACCCGACCCGAATACTTCTCCATACGCTGCTTCATGGAAAGATTCGGTGAAGTCTTCCAGCGGATTTGAAGATGCTGTAATAACTTATTCCGGAAGTGGATCAAATGCAACCCTTGCAGGACCCGGTTATCTGAAATTTAGAATCTCAGGTACCTCAACCACTACCATCGAAAGAAGCTTTAACCCAATGGGATCGGTAAGAAACGATTCATTAATCCTCGTTTTCAGTTCTGTAGCGGATAATGAATGGGAGTTTAAGGGAAAATTGAATTCCACTACCAACAGAGTTGATGGCGAACTCCAAATGAAATTTAAAAGTTATCCATTTGTGAGAGATACCACCTACAAAATGAACATGTCGCTTAGGAAACTGTAGAGGAGAACTTCGGAGATTCGGAACTTCAGAGATTCAGAACTTCAGAGATTCGGTACTTCAGAGATTCGGTACTTCAGAGATTCGGTACTTCAGAGATTCGGTACTGCAGAGATTCGGAACTTCGGAGACTTGAATATATCAGTACAGAGGTACTGAAGTTCTGAGGTACCGAAGTTCTGAGGTTCTCACTTCATCAGCACCATTTTGATGGTTAAAGACTTTGTTCTCTCTGTCTTTGTATTCGTACAAAGTACCTGACAGAAATACATCCCTGAGGGATTTGACCCCATCTTGATATCCTGTTCAAAATAACCATGACTGAGTGTTCCCCTGTTTATCTCCTGAACAAGTTCGCCCATCGGGTTGAACATTCTGATCACAACCTTGTTCTCCTCGGGGAGTGAAAAGTTGATTTTTGTAGAAGGATTGAATGGATTCGGATAGTTCTGTTGGATTGAATAGTCTTCGGGTACTTCCCCAAAAATGACTTCCACTTCTTTTGAATATTCAAATGCGCCGTTGTAATCAATCTGCTTCAGTCGATAGTTGTATATCCCTTCACCGGGTACGGTATGATCATCAAAAGAATAATGCACCTTTTGAGTTACTGTTCCGTTTCCTTTCACAGAACCGATTTTCTCCCATGAGCCATCTTTAAACTTCCTTTCAATTTCAAAGCCCATATTATTTATCTCGGTCACAGTAGTCCATTGCAAGACGACTTTATTCCCCAATGGAATCGCTGAAAACGATGAGAGTTCTATGGGGGTGTTACCACGATTTTTTGTTATCCAGATACCATTACTGGAAGAACTGATTCCGATTCCTTCGAAATCATTATACATGTGCATTATAAAAAACGGGTATTGAGGAGCAGCCGGGTAAAATTCATTAAGCTGCCAACTCAATCCACCATCGTAGGTGGAGTAAAGATTGGATGCTGCTAAATGGAAATGATAATAGTTATGAGAGAACATGTAGTAGGGATATAGCATTCCGGGGAAAGTCACGACGGTGAAAGTCATCGCCCCATTTTTAGTACGATAAAAATTACCTCCACCTTTCACAAAACCGTTTTTACTATCATAAAATTCTATTTGATTCAAGTAATTAAATGGCAAGTTCATTAATTGCCATGTCCCCCCAAAATCGGTACTTTTATAGAGATAACTTCCCTGGACATAATATGTGCCGTCATCAAATACACAAATCTTTTTAAAATATTCATTTTGTTTCAGTAGCTTCACTTCCCAGGTAATTCCGTTATCATTGCTTGCCATGATTGTATCTTGAAGTGCAATCCAAATAGTACCATTTTTCGTAACCTTAAGATCCAAAATTGTTCCGGCATAAAAAGTTGCGAGTAAATCGAAAGAGTTACAGATGTCCACGGTACGGTATATTCTGGCTCCATCTGACATATATATGAGAGAATCGTTTACTAAGAAAGAGGATGACGGCTGAGCAATTTGACCATACTTTATTTCCCATGTGTTCCCTCTGTCGGTTGAAATAAACATTCTATTTTCTTGTGCACCTAATACAACTAAACCTGACTCTGAAAACACCGCACATTTTGGCAACTTGTATGATTGATCTGTGCGTAATTCCCATTGTTCTGCTATATTATTACCCAGTTCTGAAGCCAAAAAGACATTCCTTTCCCTCAAGATAAAATCTTTCCCCAAATTGCTTTAATATCATTGAAATAGAATTTTAATACACCATTGGACGCCATATCCCATGAGACACCACCGTTAGTAGTATAAATGATTCCCGGCATTGTCCTGACAAATGCGATAGCAGTATCTTCATCCAATATCATCAAATTTTGCGTGGTCCCTTTCCAGGGTTTGCTAAAATAATCATTGAAACTCCAGGATTGCCCTCTGTCAGTTGAATATGCCGTCTGAATAATTTGATCTGCGCCTGTTGGGGGATAAAAATTGTTCTGTAGCCACCAAGTGCGATAATGCTATCGTTCAGGATATCAAACGATGTAATATTGTCCAAAGCTGTAGGAGCAGGAATCTGTGTAAAAGAATTACCACCATCAGTTGTTTCCAAAAGATCGGCACCCATTATCCAGCCATTGTTGAAATCAGCGAATTTGACGAAATAGAGAATTCTGGCTATAGAGTCAGTTTCTTCCCAACTCAAACCTCCATCAGTTGTTTTAAGAAGTCGTCCATACCCGGCAGTCCCAAAGTTAACAGCCGCGTAAGCAGTGTCAGGATTAAAGAAATGAATAGACCTAAGCAAATTAAAGGTAGGAGGGAATGCAACATCATACCATGTGGAACCACCATCAGTGGATTTTTTTATTGTATTGGTCGTGGTTGTAGTGTTTGCGGCAAAGATGTTGTCTTCATCAATTACTTTAGCATAATTTACGGTTTGAATTGGAATTTTGTTGTGAATTGCCCAGTTTCTTCCTCCATCACTGCTTCTAATTACAAAACAGGAATCTCCATCTACTCTATATCGTTCCTGGAAAACAGCAGTTATATTCAGTGAGTCTTTAAGGCAGAAATCGAGGATTGACCCCTGAAATGGATAGAGATCAATTTGCGTCCACTGCGAAAACAGGAGGGAATTAAGCACCAAAAAAAATGTTATAAAGTTTTTCATGACAAACTGTTTTTTGTTAACTAAAACTACAAAAAAATAGTCAAAACACAAAAATTTGTACTTGAGAGAATTGAGTACTTGAGTGACTCGAGTACTTGAGTACCTGAGTGCCTTGAGTTCTGAGGTTCTGAGGTTCTTCAATCCCCCCTCTGCGTAACTCTCCCAAAGGGATGCCTACGGCACGTTTAATCTGCGTGTATCTGCGTCCTAAAAAAATCCGTGGGAATCCGTGTCAAATCCGTGGAATCTGTGGAACTATCCCCATTACTGCATTATTGGATTACTGCATTATTGGATTATTGCCCCTTTTCTTTTTTGTTAACTTTCGATATATTAGTATTCCCAATGTCAATTTATGTTTAAGACAAAGATGAAAACCAGATATTTATTACTATTATTAGTCCTTTTTACTTTTACAGGTTATTCCCAGACGGGATTCCTGAATTTTCTCACCTATATTAACTCAATCAGCGACCCGGTTCGAAAAGCTGAAGTAGCTGACAGTTTTGTGAACGCACACAAACTCACAGGAATTCCGATAAAAGAAGGCAACATGGCAGTGTTCCTTTACAAAAACACTGCTAACACCATGAGTATTGCCGGTGATTTTACCAATTGGGAGCCAACCGTTGCGATGAATAAAATTGTCAACACAAACCTGTTTTACTATTTTCGCACTTTTGAGATGAATGCAAGACTTGATTATAAACTTGTAGTAAACGGCAGTACCTGGATTCTTGATCCACTGAATCCAAGACAATGCCCCGGTGGTTTTGGTCCAAACTCTGAACTTGCCATGCCTGATTATATTCAACCCTGGGAAATATCCCAAAGACCCGGGGTACCTGTTGGTAAGTTGCTTTCATATTCAATCCCCAGTACGAATACAAATTCATCTTTTACTATCTATGTTTATCTACCAGCGGGATATGACTCAAATTCCACTAAAAGATACCCTGCAGTTTATGTTCAGGATGGCTCCGACTATCTTTTCCTCGCCCAAGCTCCCACTGTTCTTGATAATGCCATCGACAGTGGGAAAATTGAACCGGTTATTGGAGTTTTTGTAAGACCCAACAACAGGAACACCGAATATGCCGGAGATCTTCGGGTGCAGTATGCGGCATTTTTTGCTCTGGAACTTGTCCCTTTTATCGATGCCAGATACAAAACCATACCTGATAAAAATAAACGACTTGTCCTTGGTGATTCATTTGGCGGGAATATTTCTGCAATCATCAGTTGGAACTACCCTCAAATATTTGCCAATTGTGGATTGCACTCCGGTGCCTTTTGGCCCAACGATTATGAAATTTACAATACCATCGTTGCAGGTCCCAAAAAAGATATCAAATATTATGCAATCTGGGGGACATACGAATCCCTCTATCCAAATATGCGCAGTTTTAGAGATTCACTGATTTTGCAGGGGTATCAAATCTATACAAAGGAATTTCCCGAGGGGCATAGCTGGGGACTCTGGAGAGCGAATACGATGAATATGATTTCATGGTTTTTCCCGGGAGCTCCTGTTGCGATTAACGATAAAGTTTTTTCACCAAATTCCTTTGATGTTTATCAGAATTCACCAAACCCGTTTAATCCGGAAACCAAAATAGTGTTTCAACTCCCGGCAAGTGGAAAAACGACACTTATTGTATATGACTTAAGCGGGAAAGTGATTGCTGAACTGGTAAATGAGGATTTGGCGGCGGGTTATCACTCTGTAATTTTTCAGCCGGGGGATGTATCTTCAGGAATTTACTTAGCCAGACTGATCAGCGGAAAAAGAAGTAAAACGATTAAATTAGTCTATCTAAAATAAGAATCTACGCCAGGCCCAATCCAAATGCAGACAAAACTGCATCAAGAACCATTTGAGTGGAGATCATCTCCATACAATTTGGTTTAAAGTCGCAGGATGGCTTGTAACAAACCAGACAATCCATTTGTGGATAGATTTTGGTTATTCTTCCGTAGTCTTCTATTTCATGGTAAGATGTGGGTCCAAAAAGACAGATAACTCTCTTTTTTAATGCAGTGGCAGCATGAAGTGCCATGGTGTCACCCGAAATTACCACCTGTGGAATATCAAGAAGTGCAAAAAATGTTCGCAGGTCATTGTCTGTTCCGGTTGAGATCAGTTGCGGAAATTGTGCCGTGAGTTCAGATATTCTCTCTGCTTCTTCCCTGCCACCATACAGCAGAATTTCCAGTCCGGGAACGCTACCGTACAGGTATTTAATAAGCTCAACAAATCCATCCATCCTCCACTGTTTCAACTGCCATCTGCCCGAGGCACCAACATTTATTCCCAACAGATATTTTGCATCATTCAGAGAGTGTTTTTTGATGAAACTTTCTTTGATCTTAAGCTCTTCTTCATCCAACTTTAACTGTATCTCCCCTTTTTCATAAGGGAATCCGGCAATTTCGTGGATAATTTGTTGATAGGTTTTGGTGTTCGCTTTTTTCAGATGATCAAAAGCTCCCATCTCAAACCATTCCTCAGCTTTACTGTTTGATGGGATAACTTTCCCGAGATCATCAGTCTCAAAGCCATGTTTACTGTATGATCCAACAAGAGTTGCAAGGGGGGCGCTTTGTGGTGAAGCATCAGGATGGATCACGACATCAAAATATTGTTCGGCAATTTTTAATACTTCTACTGTATCCTCAAAAGCAACAACTTCATCAACCATATCGACGTTTTTAAAGACAGGAACCGAGTTCCTTTTTGTAACCCATGTAATTGAACATTCGGGCCAAATCTTTTTAATTGCCGGCAAGATTGAGGTTGTGCGCAACACATCACCCAATGCATCAAGTTTAATAATCAATATTCTGAACCGTTTTTCACCACGATCATATTTTATATAATCTCCACAATCAGTGCAGATTCTGCCTTCAAGTTTGTTAAATTTACAGGGGCGGTCACCCGGGAAATGGATACAATCGTGCTTCAGAATCATTTTGCTGAATCCTCAATTATTTTTTTAAATAAAAGTGGCATATCGTTAAAACCATTCTGTGATACTTTTTGAGAGATGTATTCGGGGAAGTTGAAACTCTTTTTTGCTTCAAAATATTTGATTACCCCTTCAGCAATTGCCTCCGGAGAATCGGGGGCGATCACAAATCCTGATTTCCCTTCATCCACAAACTCCGCCAAACCACCAACACGGGTCACGAGTACAGGTTTAAGGAATCCATAAGCAACATTTAATATGCCCGATTGTGTGCCGTTTCTGTAAGGGAGAATGACCAGATCAGCAGGTTCATAATATTTATAAACCTCTTCATTTGAGATGAATTTATTGATCATATATACTGAGGATGACAAGTCGAGTTTTTTGATGATTCCACGATAAAACTCAAATTCATCATAAAACTCACCGGCAACCAACAGTTTAATCGATGGGTCCTTTTTAATTATTTCGGGCATTGCATCAAGAAGCAGATCAAGCCCTTTATATTTTCGAACATATCCAAAAAAGAGAATCACTTTTGAATCCCGGGGGAATCCAAAAGAAACCTTGGCTTCTTCACTCGTAACATCACCCCCCGTTTGGTAACAATCGTAAACGGGTAATTCACTTCTGTAAATTTTTCTGTCCCCGCTGTTGTTTTTAACTCTTCAGCAACTTTGCTGAGAGAGTCAAAAATGAACTTGCGTTTTTTAGACCAATTTTTGTGAGCGTATGATCGATAAAACTTCCCTCATGTGAGATGTAGTTTTCGGTAATGAAGAGTATTTTGTTTTTACAGGTGTCTTTTATCAGAGAGGAAATTACACGATGGCATGGCCCAAAAAACGGCTGCCACCAGTCGAAAACCACCAAATCAGCTTTTTCTTCTTTGATCCTTTTTGCCACTGAAAACCAGTTAAAAGGATTGATCGAATTAATAAGTCTCTCATTTGGAGCTTTTTTAATATTTGTTTCACTCCGGTCATATTGTGTTGTTCCCGGAAAAAGGAATGAAGGGTAAAGCAATTTATAGTTGATTACCTTAACATCAAATTGTTCCTTTAAAACATCATAAAGACTCGAAACAAACAGCGAATTCCCTCCTCTGTAGGGATAAGCGGGACCAATAATTACGATCTTCTTTTTTGTCATTCTCTCAAAAAGCTAAAATTGATCTGTAAATATAATGGTTTTTAAGAGATCAGACGAAGTAGAGCCTCCAGAAACTTGAGAGACCTGAGTACTCGAGTACTTGAGTGGTTTACTGATAGTTCCATGAGCCAAAGGCATTCCTCTTATAGATTCCACGGATTTCACGAAAAGACTGCTATAATTAATACCTGATAATTAATAATTGAACCTTAGGTTCTCCTTCTTTCCCCCGTTATCAGTCTTGCGCCCGGTTTAAAGGAAATGTAGTACCATACCCACTCTGCCATAACGCGGTAACGGTTTCGGAAGCCGATCAGATACATGATATGGATAAAAGCCCACATAATCCATGCAATAAAGCCTGAAAGTTTAATATTCCCCGCCTGAAAAATCGCTTTTGGCTCTTCCGATTGTTGCCATGCTGCCTTTATCGGAATAATTAAAGCGGGGGATATCCCTGCCTTCAAGTCTGTTTTTAATCAGTTTGCCGATGTATCTTCCCTGTTGCATCGCCACAGGCGCAATACCGGGGAGTGATCTCCCGTTTTCCATAAAGTTTGCGGCATCACCAACCACAAAGATATCGTCACTCTCTTTGATGCTACAATTTTCGCGAACAATGGCGCGACCCATTCTGTCAGTTTCAGTGCCAAGACTTTTTATTAAAGGGGATGCATTGTTTCCGGCAGCCCAAATGATATTTCTGGTCTCGATTTTCTCGTCACCAAGTGTTACACCTGTTTCATCGATATTTGTGACCATGGTATTTAATCGTACTTCAACACCCATGCCCCGCAGATTTTCAGCCGCTTTTTCATTTAATGGAGAGTCATAAGCCCCAAGAAGTTTTCCGGAACCCTCTACCAAAATGATCTTTGTTTGTCTGGTGTCGATGTTTCGGAAGTCTTTTCTGAGGGTTTTGGTGGCAATCTCGGCCAGAGAACCTGCAATCTCCACCCCCGTTGGTCCTCCTCCTATGACAACAAACTGCACAGGAAGATTCCTACCCGAAAGGAACGCCGTATTCTCTGCTTCTTCAAAAGAAAGCAGCATATTTTCCCTGATATTTAACGCATCCTTTATCGTTTTTAGTCCGGGGGCATTTTCCTCCCAATTGTCTTTCCCAAAATATGAGTGTCGCGAGCCCGGTGCAAGAACAAGAAAATCGAACTTTACTTCCTGTCCATCCACCGTGACTGTTTTGCCGGATTTATCGATCTCGGTAACTTCACCAAGAATCACTTCCACATTTTTTTGATTTTTCAGGATAGTACGAACAGGTGCCGAAATATCGGCAGGTGAAAGTGCACTTACAGCAACCTGATACAAGAGGGGTTGAAAAACATGGTGATTTGATTTATCAATCAGGACAATTCTGATTGGTGTATTTTTAAGCGATTTGACTAATTGCAGACCGGCAAATCCCGCTCCCACAACTATCAAAGTTTTATTTTTATTAGTAGTCATCGTATTCTGTTTCAAGTAAATAATTTTTCATATACAATTAAAACAAAATATTGGATCATTTCGTTTAACTTCTACATCATCGGAATTTTTTAGTGTTGGGTTGTAAACCGCGAAGGACGCAAAGAACGCAAAGGGGAGGGTTAAACCACTCTAAGGACCTCACCCCCGACCCCTCTCCTAAAATGAGAGGGGAGGATCACGATGAAAATTTATCCGTGATAATCCGCTTTATCCGCATCATCCGCGCTCTATAAAAAATTATTGGATTATTGCATTATTGGATTATTGCATTAATCAAAATTCTTTAACCACCACAAGTTTTCCCTCGAGTTTGAGTTTTTCGATGATTAACGGCATGATCTTTTCTCTTCTTAAAATCCCCATCTGAGTAAATGCGATATCTTCAGATGCAGGGTTTTTCGCTCGTCCCAAATAAAAATTTACTCTGTTTGCGGCGGTTAAAAGAGAATATAAAATTGTAACAGGGCTGTCAGGATCCAGCTTTTGAGTATCTTCATCCCAGATATTATAAACCTGATTCAGTGTAACTGCCCCTTCGCTTACAAGATCAACTCCCTCAATGTCATAATCAGGCGGGGTGATCGAATCACAACCGTCATCATTAACCTTCAGTGGTTTGTTAAGATATCTCGCAGCAATTTTTGCAGTGGAGGCTCCACAGATAAGCTTTACTCCCGGATTGGCAAAAAATGACTCAAACGCTGTATCATCGTCGGCAGGATCAGTTGGAGGACCTGTAAAAAGATTAACCACCCTCCCTTTTCTTGCACTACAAACCACTATCGTTACATCGTCACCCTGTTTGGGACCCCAATGTAGAACTGCCTGTTCCTCCACTAATTTAGGAAGATGTTTTGGAATTTCACCTTTTTGCAAAAGTGAATTAACAAAACTGTTTAATCCTTCAGTTTCCCACCCCAAGGTAAATCTTTTGCCGATACCTGCTTGAGTAACACCATCAGAAGTGATTAAGATACCTTCTCCGGTATTGATCACACAATTAAGTTCGGTAATAAAAGCCGTTCCGTTGTTATAAACCCTCCCTTTTAATGGATAAGCTGTTTTACCTGCAAGGAACAAGGGTGTAGGAGTTTCATAACTTAATATTGTTGTTAGTCCATCGTTCAAAATCCTTACAACAGTCATAGCCGAGTAGGGCATGTCAGCCTGTTTCGCTTCTTCCATTGTTACGACTGTATTGGTAAATGCTTTTCGCAAAGAAAAATCAGAGCTTAAAAGTTCTTTTAGTCTCGCAGCCGCCATCGCCGCAAAGATGTTTGCTTTTACTCCGGAACCAAGTCCATCACAGAGGATTATAGTGGTATGTTCTTTGGTTCGGATCACCTCAACCACATCACCGCTTGGGCTTCTTTCATATTTTGACCGCTGAGCAGTCTCTACTTCGAAGTGTAAATATCCCATAACCATTTGCTTTTGTTTGAGCTGCCTTTTCGAGTATCATCCTCGGTAAGTTTCATTAAATTATCGAGGAGTGCCTCACTTTTAGCTGTTCCCTCACCCAATATTTTGGCGAGAAACTGAGCTGTTTTCACTTGATGCTCAAGAAGTTCTTCGGCTTTTTTGAGCGTTTCACCCCTCAAGGTATCAAGCTGTTTTTTATCCGTTTCAACTTTTGTAATATCCACAAAGATACCGGCAATCGAATTTTCACTCATTTTAAATATTTTTGCTTCGGTAGATAGACTGTATTTGGCAAAATTCATCCTCTCTTCTATCAGTTCCGAGGCACCACTTACCACTTTTTCAAACAAGTCGGGGTCCATTATGGTTGAGAGGTGTTTTCCCACTGATGAACCCGTGCACATAAACATTCTCATGAATGATTCATTTACACTTATTATCTGAAGTGATCGATCAAGCACGATAATTCCGTTTGGAGTTTTGTCGATTATCTCATCCGCTTTCCTTTCTGCAAATCGTCGCATGTAGGGGATACACATTTTAATTTCAGCCATCCCCGAAAGAACTGCTTTTGCTTTATCACGACAGGAAAGATAACCGCAGGCACCACAATTTAATTCATCCTCTTTTGTGTATTTTCCCGTTTGATTCATCACATCTCTAATCTGCTCTTCTTCAAATTCCCGTAGGAAATTGCCTGATTTATCTCTGAAACTGGTGACAAGTTGAATTTGCTCTTCAACTATCGGCTCTCCTGTTTCCTTTTTCTCTTTTGAATAAGCCTGAACATTTAACCTCCTCCTTAAAACATTGATCTCAGAGTTGATCCCGGGTCCGTTTATACATCCCATCGAACAGATAAGAGGTTCAACAATGAGATTCCCGGCTCCTTCATCTACAATGTTAAATGCTTCAAGCATCCTCTCATAACTGCTCATGCAGAGGATTTGTGCTCCCGGTCCACCGCTACTCCCACAAACACCTGCAGCTTCTTCAAGTCCACCGGACAGACAAAATGACTCACCACCTGTGTATTTTGCCCAATCAAATCCACTCTCTTCAAGATTTGACAACTCAATTTCACTCTCTTTAAGCCAGTTGAACAACTCCTCAAATGTGAGAACAGCATCAATTAACCCTTCATGTTCCGGAAAATCCGCCTCCCTTTTTTTCGCAACACACGGACCAATAAAAACTGTTTTTGAATCGGGTCCCCTCCTCCTTTTGATAAGTTTTGCCTGTGCTATCATGGGAGATGGAACAGGAATTAAAGTTTCCAGCAAATCAGGACGATATTTTTCAGCATATTCCACCACGGCAGGACACGAGGTCGAGATATTTCCTCTCCCCTTGCCGGCAATTTTGAGCGTTTCGTCTGTTACATACCTTGCTCCCTCCGCCACCTCTACCACAAGACTAAATCCGAGAAGTCGCATCGCCGATGGGAACCGTTTTACCATCTTTCTGTCGAGAAGCCCTGCAAACGACGGCGCAACTGCTGCAACAACATCGTAATCGGCTGCTATCAGCTCCTTCACTTTATTGGTGTCTTTCCGGTAATATTTCGCCTGCTGAGGGCACTCTACGATACATTTCCCGCAAAAAATGCACCTTTTTTCATCTACATAAGCCTGCCCGTCTTTAACTCCAACTGCCTTCACGGGACAAACCCTTACACACCGGTAACAATCCTGACACTTGGCTTTATTTGTAAAAATGTAATTGTTTTCGGGCATCGTGTTTATCATCATTTTTATTCTCTATTTCATCATTTAATTAAATGTAACAAATCTCATGCCACGAGTTTCGAGTCGTTTTTGGCACTTTTTTGTCAACATTTCTTCATATTCCGAAACTTATTTGCAAAATTGAAAAATTTAACTTGACTAATATCGGAATTTTCCATATTTTAATCAGTATAAATTTCTCGATATATTTTTCTCGATTTAAAATCAACCATTTGGAGCAAATTTTTATGGCAGCAAAAGAGATCAAACATGTCCCTGAGCCGGTGTTAAGAAGACTCCCCCGCTACCTTCAAATCCTTACCAGATTGAAGGAAGAGGGATTAAAAGAGGTCTCGAGCACCCGGATTGCCAATGAACTTCATCTCGATTCAACTCAAGTGAGAAAAGATATCGAGTTTACAGGGATCATCGGAAAACCCAAAACGGGCTTCCTGGTTCCACAATTGATCCATGCGATTGAATCATTTTTAAATTGGGATAATGTTACTGATGCTTTCCTTGTTGGGGCAGGCAGTCTCGGTACAGCAATTCTTGGATACCCCGGATTTAACAACTACGGGATTAATATTATTGCAGCTTTCGACTCAAACCCTGAAAAGGCAGGCGGAACAATCCGTAACATACCAATTTTCCATATCGACAAACTTCCTGATCTCTCCAATAGAATGCATGTACATATTGGAATCATTACGGTTCCGGCGGCTTCAGCAAACGAAGTGGCAGCAAAGATGATTGATGGCGGGATTAAGGCGATATGGAACTTTGCTCCCGTGCAACTCCGTGTTCCAAAGGAGATAATTGTTGAGAATGTGCTGCTTCATGCCAGTCTCTCAGTTCTCACAAGGAAACTTGGACAACAAATAAAAGACCAGAAATAAGGATATAAAATGCACAAACATGATTTAGGACAAGCGGCACGAAAATTTGCCAAAGTGTGCGAAATACTTGAAAAATACGATTATAAATCAGATAAATTAGTCCCCATCCTCCAGGCAGTTCAAGAAGAATACAGATATCTGCCCGAGGATGTGCTGGCATTTATTGCCACTACACTCGATATCTCCCCCGCAAGGATTTATGGAGTTGCCACTTTCTACTCACATTTTGCCCTTGAACCAAAGGGGAAATATGTTGTTAGAGTTTGTGATGGAACTGCCTGCCATGTGAAAGGTTCCAATCCCCTTCTCTCTGAGATAAGGAACAGATTAAACCTTCCAAAAGGAAAAACAACCACACCCGATCTGCTTTTCACCCTGGAAACTGTATCCTGCCTTGGTGCCTGTGGTATCGCTCCCGTGGTCGTGGTGAACGAAGAGGTTCATCCTCTGATGACCCCGGTAAAACAACTGCGATGATCGATGACATCATGGAGAAAGAGAGAGTTGGTGATGAACAGTTTGCTTGATCTTAATGCCATAAAAACCGATTATCAAAACAGAGCCAAAAATGTAACGAGACGGATTATTATCTGCGCCGGAACGGGATGTATGGCGAGTGGTGCCCTTAAAATCAGTAATGAATTTAAACGAATTTCCACTTTGATGGGTGTTCAAGTTGAAACAGAACTAAAAAAAGAGGAAACCAGCTACAATCTTCTCACCGGGAGCGGATGCCAGGGCTTTTGCCAAATGGGACCCACTTGTTACCATAGAACCCGAGGGTATATTTTATGTAAAAGTTAAGCCAGAGGATGTTTCCGAGATTATTACCGAAACCGTGCTCAGTGGAAAACCGGTGGAACGCTTGCTTTACAAAGGAAACATTTCAGGGAAAAGCTGCAAAACACAACACGACATAAATTTTTACAAAAAGCAAACCCGAAAGATTCTCGCAGATTGTGGTAACATAAATCCCGAAGACATTGAAGAATATATTTCAAGAGGGGGATATGAGGCAGCCAAAAAAGCCGTAACAGAGATGAATTCGATCGATATTTGTCAGGAAATCCTTAATTCGGGACTAAGAGGCAGAGGTGGTGGAGGCTTCCCAACCGGAAGGAAATGGCTTCTTGCACAAAAAGAGATAAATGATAAAAAATATGTGATTTGTAATGCAGATGAGGGTGATCCCGGCGCATTCATGGACAGAAGTGTTATGGAAGGAAATCCCCACTCTGTTATCGAAGGAATGATCATCGCCGCTCTCGGCATCGGAGCTGATGAAGGTTATGTTTATGTAAGACTTGAGTACCCTCTCGCAGTAAAAAGAATTAAAAAAGCTGTTGAAGAGGCTACTAAACTTGGAATCCTTGGAGATAATATCTTTGGAACTGATAAAAGCTTTATGATCCATGTGATGGAAGGTGCGGGGGCATTCGTCTGTGGAGAAGAAACAGCTCTTATGGCATCAATAGAAGGTAAAAGAGGGATGCCAAACCCAAAACCTCCTTTTCCGGCTCAATCAGGTCTTTTTGGTAAACCCACTATTATTAATAATGTTGAAACTTTGGCTTCTGTTCCCGGAATCATTAAAAACGGTGCTCTGGAATATCGATCAATCGGAACCAAAGAATCACCCGGAACAAAAACTTTTGCCCTCACAGGTCATGTGGTTAACACCGGATTAATTGAAGTGCCATTTGGAACAACTCTCCGCGAGATCATCTTTGACATCGGTGGTGGTGTTACTGATGATGAGGGGAACCTCGACCCTGATGGATTTAAAGCGGTACAAATTGGGGGTCCCTCGGGTGGCTGTCTTACTGCTCAACATCTTGATCTTCCTCTAAGTTTTGATTCACTTACTTCCATTGGTGCCATGATCGGCTCGGGTGGACTTGTGGTAATGAACAAAAACACCTGTATGGTGCAGGTGGCAAAATTTTTCATGCAATTCACGCAAAATGAATCGTGTGGCAAGTGTGTCCCGTGCAGAGAAGGCACAAAACAGATGTTAGCCCTCCTTGAGGATATCACCGAAGGCAAAGCTGATGAACATACTCTTGAAATCCTTTATAATCTTGGACTTGCCATTAAAAAAGCTTCACTCTGTGGCCTCGGGAAAACGGCTCCTAATCCCGTTCTTTCACTACTCGGATATTTCCGTGAAGAGATTGAGACACATGTGATGCAGCAGAGATGCCCGGCGAAAAAATGTAAAAGTCTGCTTACTCCCGTTGTGATTGAGGAGAAGTGCAAGGGATGTGGACTCTGCATTAAAAAATGTCCCGTCGGTGCCATCTCAGGTGAGAAAAAACAACCCCATTTTATTAATGAAGCATTGTGCATAAAGTGCGGAGCATGTATAGAAGCTTGCCGCCTTTATGCAATTTCTGAAGGAGTGTGATATGAACAGCGAAAATAATCTTTATATAAATGGCAGAGAAATAGCCATCGAATCGGAGAAAAATCTCCTCGAAGTGATCAGAAAAGCAAATATCGACCTGCCAACTTTTTGTTATCACTCTGAACTTAGTGTTTATGGTGCATGCCGTCTATGTCTCGTGGATGTTGAAGGAAGGGGAATCAACTCATCCTGTTCAATGAAACCTGAACCCGGCATGAAAATTAAAACGCATACAAAAGAACTTCGTGATATCAGAAAAATCAATATCGAACTTCTTCTCGCATCACATAAAAGGGAATGTACCTCCTGCGTGAAAAGTGATTCCTGTAAATTGCTCGAGATTGCTTCAAAACTTGGGGTGGAAGATGTCCGATTTAAAAAATCGTTGATGAACAAGGGCATAGATTCCTCTTCGCCTGCTCTAATCAGGGATATGGACAAATGTATCCTCTGTGGTGACTGTGTAAGAGCCTGCGATGAAATTCAGGGAATCGGTGTACTCGATTTTGCAAATCGTGGAAGTGGTGCCGTGGTTGTCCCCTCTTTTGGGAAACCCCTGGGTGAAGTGGAATGTGTTGATTGTGGACAGTGCGCAAGAGTTTGCCCCACTGCAGCAATAACTCCAAAATCTGACACACAGGAAGTATGGAATGTTCTTGATGATCCTCAAAAATATGTTGTGATTCAGGTTGCCCCGGCTGTGAGAGTTTCGCTTGGTGAACTTTTTGGATACAAGGATGGTGAAAATGTAACGGGTCAGATGATCTCTGCACTCAAACATCTTGGATTCAAAAAAGTGTTTGACACATCGTTTGGCGCCGATCTTACTGTTCTTGAGGAAGCGAATGAATTTCTCGGAAGAATAGAATCAGGAGAAAATCTTCCTCTGATTACCTCATGCTGCCCGGCATGGGTTAAATATGCAGAACAGTATCAACCCGAATTCCTGGGAAATATCAGCTCTTGCAAATCACCTCAGGGAATGGTGGGAGCTCTTATTAAAAACACCCTGCCCGAAAAAGTAAATGTTGACAAAAAGAACATTGTTTCTGTTTCGATTATGCCGTGTACTGCGAAAAAATTCGAAATTACCCGAAATTCTGCCGAATTTAAAGATGTTGACTATGTTCTCACTGTTCAGGAACTTGGAAGAATGATCAAAGAAGCGGGACTCGTTTTTGGTGAACTTGAACCCGAATCTTTTGATATGCCTTTTGGATTCAAAACCGGGGCAGGAATCATTTTTGGAAATTCCGGTGGAGTTGCCGAGGCGGTGGTCAGACATCTAAGTTCAAATCTCAACGGTCAGGATGCAACTGTCTCCGATGTCATAGAACTGAGAGGAAGCAACGGCATAAAACGGAAAAGAATCACCGTAAAAGAGAGACAATTTAACATCGCTGTAGTAAGTGGTCTTAAAAACGCAAAAGAACTTCTCAATAAAATAAAATCGGGAGAAGAGTCTTACGATTTTATCGAAGTGATGGCGTGCCCTTCGGGATGTGCCGGTGGTGCCGGACAACCTGTAACCCACAACAGCGAAACAGTCGCAAAAAGAGGTAGAGGACTTTATGAAACAGATAAAATGCTTCAACTTCATAATGCACATGAAAATCCGTTGATCAAAGAGGTTTATGAGTCTTTCCTCGAAACCCCCGGAAGTAAAATCGCACATGAACTTCTGCATACCCACTATAAAAGCCGGAAACGCTTTGAAGGCGGAATCAGTCTGATCCAAAGTGGTGAAGAGAAAAAGAAGATTTCAGTATGTGTGGGAACTTCCTGTTTTGTAAAGGGATCACAAAAACTGCTTAACAGGGTTGTAAGGCATATTTCAGTTGAAGGTTTATCTGACGAATTTGAAGTGTCTGCAACTTTCTGCGCTGAAAATTGTGATAAAGGTCCAACAGTTGTTGTTGAAGGCGAAATCATCAACCACTGTTCGTTTGAAGATCTTAAAAAGAAGATTGATACTTTTAGGTCTGAATGAATACAGTACTCTTCCACCAAGGCTCCCTTTCTGCCCGGAAGGGAGCCGGCGGTGGATTAATTTATTGTGCCATCCCCAACAATTTCAGAATCGTGTTCATGTTCCTGGTGGTTGCAACTGTTTTAAGTTTTTTTTCAATAAAGGGATTGGAGAGTTTTGTAATTCCATATCCCTCAGGACAATAAAGAAACATGATTTTATCTTGAAACAGATAAACTTCCGATTCTGATTTTACCTTGTTCAACTCTTCAATTGGAATGTTTTGGAGTGCATCCCGGAAAAAAGTTATATACAGCTTGTTCCTTCTGCATCAGGAAAGGGATTGGTTTCAATAATGCGACTGAATTCATTAACTGTTCTAACCATCACCTCCACATCAAAACCATACTTCCCTGCAATTCCGGACATAATGGACAATTCCAGATCTGGTATAGAAGTATCATCTGATTCAAACACCACATTTCCGCTCTGGATATATGTTTGAACATTCCGAAAACCAATACTCATTAAAAGCTCTTTCAGCTCCGCCATTTTAATAATTTTATGTCCACTGACATTAATACCACGAAGTAAAGCGATGTATTGGGGCATACATTCCCGTTTTTTAAAGTATTAAGCAGTTTTGTTGAATTTTTTGGGCGAAGGTGCCCCACGGAGAAATCCTTCGGTACTTAGGTCTTCGTCCAGGTCCGGCCAATGGATTCCATAACCACCGCCGGCAATCTCCCAGTTCATCAACTGTTCAGGGGTAGCGTTCATTAGTGATGGATACCAGACCAATGGAACGGAAATTATCCGTCCATCCATCAAATCCACAGTTATCAGATTCTCATCTATCTTTACATTTTTTATTCGCTCATCCGATGTTGAGGTTGGCATTAAAATCTTTCCAAATTACTCCAATAAAAGTAACGGTTAATCAGAATATATCAAAATATAATTATTCCACTCCTGAACCGCTTTATCCCGGGGACATTTTTCTACACCTGAAGAAACAACCATGCTGATTAATTTTGCAACGAAACAACCACACATTTTTAACAATTTGGATTATCAAACCCATGCTTAATAGATTCTGTTTAATACTTTTTTTAACTCTTTTTGCCATTAAATCCCTTTCAGCACAGACACAATCGGAATTTCAAAAGTTCTTTGATGAGGGCGGATTCAAAGGAAGTATAACCATTTACGATAAAAAAGCTGATAAATGGATTTTCAGCGACTCCACAGATGCACATCTCGAATTGTTGCCGGCGTCATCCTCCAAGATTTTTAATTCTTTGGTATTTCTGGAAGAAGGAATTTTGAAGGATGAAAATGAGCTCGTAAAGTGGGATGGAATTAAACGATGGATAGACGACTGGAATCAGGACCTTGATCTCCGCCGGGCTTTTAAATTCTCGGCTGCCTGGTTCTATTGCAAACTGGCACCCGAAGTTGGCAGGGGAAAATATCTCAACTACTTGGAGTTATGCAATTACGGAAATAAATTCATCGGAACACACATCGACTCCTTTTGGCTTGATGGTTCCTTAAAAATTTCTCCCGTGCAGCAGGTCAATTTTCTCAGAAAACTCGATTCAGAGGCACTCCCCTTTTCAAAAAGAACATTTTCAATTGTCAAAGATATTATGACAGAAAAAGCAGATTCATCCCACATCCTTCGAGCAAAAACCGGTTGGGGCAAAATCATCGGACAGGATGATACCGGCTGGTGGGTCGGCTATCTGACTCTCAAAGACAATGTCATCTATTTTGCCACCCGCCTGAGAAAGGGCTATGATGACGAAAACCCTGCATTCTCCTCAGCCAGGAAATCAATCACCGCCAATATCCTGAAGCATCTTGGCTACGGTGAGATTTTTTGATAATATTCCATTTCGTTTTTGTACTTTAAACAGTATAAAAAAGAAATATTATGATGAACTTCCAAACATTCCACAACGAAATGAAGGAATATCCTCTAATTACAACGAGAGATATTACCAAATTACCTGAAAAGGTGTACTACCACCGACTGATTGAGTGGCAGAAGAAGGGTTATCTGGTTCGGCTCGGGAAAAACATTTTTAGTTTTGCAGACAAGAAGATTGACGATCATCTTTTAATGTTAACGGCAAACAAGATGTATTCACCGTCGTATATTTCTCTTGAGATGGCTCTGAGTTTTTACAATCTGATCCCCGAAACTGTTTATACTTATACTTCAGTTTCCCAAAAAAAACAACAGTCTTTTCAACTCCATTTGGCAATTTTTCTTACAGAAAAATTAAAAGCCAGTTTATGTTTGGATATGATCTTAAAAGTTATGACAATTTCGTAATTCGAATTGCAGAGCCTGAAAAAGCCATTCTTGATTTTCTATACCTGAATCCCCGATTCGACAGTACGGATGAAATTCATGAACTACGAATAAACCAGGATGAATTCCGGGATTTGATTAACATGGAAAAAATTGAAGCTTATCTGAGATTTATCGATTCAAAATCGTTATGTCAAAGATTTAAACTGTTAAATGATTGGATTTCAAATGCTTGATCTGGAGAATATTAAAAACTATTACTCAAAATCTGAAATTATCTCTGAACGAAATATTTTACGAGAGTATTTGCAATACAAAATTCTTGCAATTATTTACCGGAGTGAGTTTGCCGGGAAACTGATTTTCATTGGAGGAACCGCATTGAGAATCGTCCATAACACCAATCGTTTTTCTGAGGATCTTGATTTTGATAATATGGGCCTTAATCTGGATGAATTTACAGAAATTGCGGCGTTGGTGAAGTCAGAACTGACTGATGAAAGTATGGAAGTCGAGATAAAAGTTATTAGTCGTAATGCATTTAGATGTTATATCCGCTTTCCCGGGTTACTCTACAAATTGAACCTGTCAGGATATGAAACTGAGAAAATTCTTATACAATTAGATACCGAATCACAGAAGTATGACTATTCTCCGATAAATTATATGCTAAACAAATTTGATGTTTTTGAACAGATAAAAGTTGCACCCCATGACATCCTGCTCTCACAAAAGATATGGGCTATCCTGAATCGAAAAACTCCAAAAGGCAGGGATTTTTACGATGCCACCTGGCTTTTTCGCTAACTTCGCCAAATTATGATTATTTGCAAGTCAAATCCGGTATTTCAGATCTGAAAAACTTAAAGGAACGCCTCTCTCTCAAGTGTCAGGAAATTGATTTTAATGCGCTAATTAAAGATGTTGAGCCATTTCTTGTTAATCCAAAAGAGATCAACCGGGTTCAGTATTTCAGAGAATTTGTGAATTCGTTGAAGTGAGGAAATTATTAACTACTAAATACTGTATTGCTGTTTTAACTAATGCCTTTGTTTTGAGAGAATAGTAGTTGATGGGAAAATATATGCTGTAAGGTAGTAATAAAAAATGAAAATCCGTGATATCAGAGGGACTATTCCCTGTTCATTCTGCAGAAGGCAATCGGGACGATTACCACTCCTCACTCTGACGACCAAAATCCGTGATATCCCGTCCCATCCGTGGCATTCCGTGTGAAATCCGTGAAATCCGTGGAACTATCCCTCAGCCGTGAAATCCGCGTAACCATCTCTCACATTCAAGTTCTAACAAAACTCTCTTTTTGAACATCCTCCCCTCCTACTTTGTTTATAAAGAAAAAAGGAATCCAAATGCAGAAACATTATATTGTCGCCGGGTCATCCTCAGGTATCGGCGCAGAACTCACTCAAAAATTACTTTCAAAAGGATATAAAGTTACAGGAATCAGCAGAAATGAAGTAGCGGGTTTTTCAGATGACTATACCCATATTCATGCCGATCTTGCAGATACAAACACCACTCTTCCAAAAATAGAAGGGGCGGTTGATGGAGTTGTGTATGCACCCGGAAGCATCACTCTTAAACCATTCAGGTCACTTTCATTAAATGATTTTCAAAATGAATTAAACATCAACCTCTTTGGTGCTATCAAAACGATTCAAGCCTTCCTGCCAAACCTTAAACTTGCAGAGCATGCGTCAATTGTACTTTTTAGTACGGTAGCTGTTTCAACGGGCATGCCTTATCATGCATCCATTGCTTCGGCAAAAGGAGCCGTAGAGGGATTAACAAGATCATTGGCAGCAGAGCTTGCTCCTAAGATCAGGGTGAATGTAATAGCTCCATCATTGACAGATACACCTCTGGCGGCGAAGCTCCTTTCAACTCCCGGAAAAGGCTGAAGCATCAGCAAAAAGACACCCTCTTGGCAGAGTCGGAACCGCGGGCGATATCGCTTCAGCAGCAGAATTTCTTCTCGGTGAAAATTCCACCTGGATTACAGGACAGATTATTCCTGTTGATGGCGGAATGTCTTCGGTTAAGTTGATGTAAAAAAAAGCTGTCTCCGGCGAAGGAAACAGCTTTAAAAACAATAATTAATAATTAATACCTAAGATCATTTATCAACTTTCACTTTAACAGGTTTAATGTTCCAGATGTTTTTGGCATATTCCATGATGGCACGATCACTTGAGAATTTGGCGATTCTGGCAGTGTTGAGGAGCGACATCCTGTTCCATTTCTCCCGGTCGCGGTATGTTGCCGCAACTTCATCCTGAACACGGATGTAATCTTCGTAATCAGCCAACAACATGTAATAATCACTGGACATCAGAGAATCGATAATCGGCTGGAAGATTCCCGGTTCTGCAGGCGAAAAGATGTTACCTGCAATCATATTGATCACTCTGCGAAGTTCAGGATTTCTGTCGTAGTAGTCTCTGGGGTTGTAACCCGAAGCCCTTAATTCAAGAACTTCATCTGCAAGCAAACCAAAAATGAAAATATTGTCGTCACCAACTTCTTCTCTGATCTCGATGTTTGCTCCATCCATCGTACCGATTGTGAGAGCACCATTTAAGGCAAATTTCATATTGCCTGTTCCGGATGCTTCAAGTCCTGCGGTGGATATCTGTTCAGAGAGATCAGCTGCCGGAATGATCCTTTCGGCGAGAGAAACTCCATAATTGGCGATAAACACCACCTTAAGTTTATCTCCAACAACAGGATCATTATTTACAACATCGGCAACAGAATGGATAAGCTTTATGATCAATTTTGCTATGTGGTAAGCCGGGGCAGCTTTCCCTGCAAAAATTACAGTTCTTGGTGTGGCATCATACCGGGGATTCTCTTTTATTCTGTTATAAAGTGTGATCACATGAAGCACATTCAGCAACTGCCTTTTATATTCATGGAATCTCTTTATATGCACATCAAAAATTGAATCAGTTGAAACACTCAATCCGTATTCAGTTTTAATGAACTTGGCGAGGAGTTGTTTGTTAAACCACTTAATGTGACTCCAGTCGTTCAGGAATTCATGATCATCAGCAAATTTTTCGATTTCAGCGATTTTTTCATTGTGGAGTATCCAGTCTTCACCTATTCTGTCTGAAATAAGAGAAGAAAGAAGTGGATTTGCGTGCCTGATCCATCTTCTGAATGTGATTCCGTTGGTCACATTTTTGAATTTTTTAGGATAAAGAGTGTAGAAATCGTTAAAGATTAGCTGTTTCAGTATGTTTGAGTGGAGTGCCGCCACACCATTCACTGAATGACAGGCAACAATTGCAAGATTAGCCATTCTTATTCTCTTATCGGGGTTCTCTCTGATAATCGAAAGTTTTGAGATAACTTCCTCGGAGAAATTAAACTTCTCTCTCACCTCTTTAAGGAAATTATAGTTTATCTCATAAATTATCTGAAGGTGGCGCGGTAAAAGTTCTTCGAAAATTGAAACCGACCATTCCTCAAGAGCTTCAGGAACCACAGTGTGATTAGTATAAGCGAATGTACCCTGGGTAATCCTCCAGGCTTCTTCCCAGGAAAGTCCTGCTTCATCAAGAAGAATTCGCATTAATTCGGGAATCGCAATTACAGGATGTGTATCATTCAACTGAATAGCAACTTTTTCAGGGAATTTATCAAAAGTTTTGTGGTTATAGCCATATTTTCTAATGATATCCTGAAGAGAAGCGGAACTAAAAAAGTATTGCTGTTTTAGTCTGAGGAATTTACCTTCTGTGTAGCTGTCGTTGGGGTATAATACTTTAGAAATGTTTTCCGAGATGTTTTTTCTCTCAACCGCAGCAACATAGTTACCATCGTTGAACTCCTGGAAGCTAAATTCTTCATTTGCCCTTGCAGCCCAAAGTCGAAGGTTGTTAACGGTGTCTGATTTATAACCCGGAACGGGTACATCATAAGCTGCAGCGAGAATATCCTCGGTGTCAATCCAGTTGTTTTTGATCTTCCCGTCGGGGGTTCTCACAGAAACAACTCTTCCAAAATATTTGATTCTGAAAGTTAATTCTCTTCTTGGGATTTCCCATGGACATCCATGAGCCAACCAGTAGTCGGGTTGTTCCTGTTGTTTACCATTAACAACTTCCTGCTTAAAAATTCCGAACTCATATCTGATTCCATACCCAAAAGCAGGGAGCTGAAGAGTGGCCATCGAATCGAGGAAACATGCTGCAAGTCTGCCCAGACCACCATTCCCCAATGCCATATCGTGTTCAAGCTCAACAATGTTTTCGAGGACATAATCATCTTTTCTTAAAATTTTACGGCAGTCTTCATAGTAGTCCATGTTGATCAGCGCATTGCCGAGGAGTCTTCCCATCAGAAATTCGAGGGAGAGATAATAAACTTTTTTAACATCTTTTGAATTATAGACATGCTGTGTGCGAAGCCAGTTCCTCACTAATCTGTCTCTAATCGAAAGAGAAAGCGCATAATACATGTCGTTATCGGTAACCGTCTGGCGGGTTTTTACGAGTATAAACTCCAGATGTTCAAAAAACTGATTGGATAGCGTATAACTTTCAAGAGCTTCGCGATCGGTAAAAAAGAGTGAATTTTTCATATTATATCTGTTAAATCTTGTATAAAAATTGGGTGTCGAGTGAAGCCAAAGGTTCACCCTGAGTATCTTTTTCAGAAACGATATGGTTATCAACTTTCCAGTTGATTTCTAAAGTTGAATCGTTATAAAGAAGAGTTCGTTCTGATGATTTGTTGTAGAAACCGGTGCATTTGTAATGAAAGATTGCGATGGGTGAAAGAACGGAAAATCCATGAGCAAAACCGGGTGGAATCCAAACCATATGATGATTCTCGTCTGAGAGTTCAGTGGAGAAGTGTTCGCCATATGTTGGTGAACCCTTCCTGATATCCACGACTACATCAAGCACTCTGCCGGAAATCACCTGACAGAGTTTCCCCTGATCAAACGGTGGCTGCTGGAAGTGGAGCCCTCTTATCGTTCCGACCGAAGATTTGGAGAGATTATCCTGAACAAATTGTTGGTTAATTCCGAGAGATTTCAACTTTTCAGTATGAAAACACTCAAAGAAAAATCCTCGTTGATCTTCAAAAACATCCGGTTTCAATAACAGGATCCCGTTCAGCCTGCTGTCTATTATTTTCAATTTCTACTCACAATAATGGTATTATCTGTTTTCTTCATATTCTTGAATTACTTTTTCAAGATAGTTTCTATACATGCTCTGTGGAATGGAATCGATCAATGTTCTGAACTCCTCCATTGAAATAAACCCTTTATTAAACGCAATTTCTTCGAGACATGCAACTTTGAGACCCTGTCGTTCCTCAATTACACCAAAGAAATTTGATGCCTGAAGCAGTGCCTGTGGTGTTCCGGTATCAAGCCATGCAACGCCTCTGCCAATAACTTCAACCCTTAAAGCCTCCTCATTGAGATAAACATTGTTTACATCAGTGATCTCAAGTTCACCTCTTGCGGATGGTTTAAGATTTTTCGAAATTTCAACAACTTTGTTATCGTAAATGTATAATCCCGGAACTGCATAATTCGATTTTGGTTGTTTTGGCTTCTCTTCAATCGTAAGAACTTTTCCCGACCTGTCAAAATTTACAATTCCATATCTTTCAGGGTCTGTAACTCTGTAACCAAAAATCTTGGCACCCGCGGTATGTTCTGCAACGGCGTTATAGAAAAATTCAAGATCACCAAAAAAGATGTTGTCACCGAGAATAAGAGTAACATTGTCATCACCGATAAATTCGGCACCAAGAATAAACGATTCAGCGATTCCTCTCGGAGCATCCTGAAGTTTATATTCAATATTCATCCCAAGATGGCTTCCGTCATCAAATAATTTTTGATAAAGTGGGATGGTTTCCTCGTTAGAAATTATCAAAACATCTTTGATTCCTCCAAGCATAAGAACTGACAGAGGATAATAAATGAGCGGTTTATCGTAAATAACCGCAAGCTGTTTGCTGTAAACTTTTGTAATTGGGTAGAGCCTCGAACCGGAACCCCCGGCAAGAATTATACCTTTCATATCTTTCCTGTTCTAAAATTAGAATAAACGAATAATAAATTTAACAGATTTTTAATTTTATTGGAAACTAAATAACAAAAAAAAAGGCTGCCCCGTAAGGAACAGCCAAAAACCACAATAAAAATGTATCAAAATAAGAATTAATACTTAATAATTAATACCTACTTCGCGGCTCTTTTCCCCATATCTCTGTCAAAAAGATAAAGAGAGTTTTTCGATTCGCCAATCATTTCAAGTTTGGTAACCACAGCAAGAGCTGACTCTTCTTCTTCAATCTGTTCTTCAACAAACCAGTTAAGGAAGGTATTGGTTGAGTGATCTTTTAATTCGTTGGCAAGATCAACCAAAGAAAAAATGCTTTTTGAGATGAACTGTTCGTGTTCAAAAGCAGCTTTTAATCCGTCTAAAGCACCTGCCCATTCTACCTGAGGTTTTGCAATTGCTTCCAATTCAACTTTTCCACCACGGGTGTGAACATGGTCATAAATCTTCATTGCATGAGCATACTCTTCATTTGCCTGAACTTTGTAATAAGCTGCAAAGCCTGACAAATTTAAAGTCTCATAATATGCTGCAAGGCTAAGATAAAGATAGGAAGAGAAAATCTCTTTATTTATCTGCTCATTTAAAGCTTTTTCCATTTTCGCGTTTAACATTTATACCTCATAATTGTGTTCTTTTTCAAAAAATTTAACTTTTAATATTACAATATACTAACAGATTCTCATTAGTTATGGTTCAATTTCAAATGTTTCTATCTCTTCCAGCGTATCGGGGTTGATAGTTTGAACACTTATTTTCTCACCATCAACGGTTATAAAAACCAAAGCATTACGAGTGGTGAAGGAATTACAAAAACGGCTCCACGGAAGAACCTCCTGCGCATAATAAGGAGCCCCTGCAGCACCATTATTTATCTGGTAAATGGTACGATTTAACTTCAATCTCTTTTTGTCCCACTTTTCAGGATACATTTCCATCTCAGGATTGATAACAAGGTGATTGTAATTATGTTCATCACCGGTAAGCACTGCCCTTACTTTTTTTGATTGGTTCACCATCACCTCAAGCATCTGATCTCTTCGTTCAATTATCCCAAAATCAGAATCTCTTCCGGCAATTCTTGGTCTGATTTTGTTGTTGCCCGAATACCACATATCGTCCCCCGAGTGTCCACCATTAGGAAACATGGGAGTATGCACGGAAACAAAAATGTGTTTTACATCCAAGTCAGTTTCAAATCTTAAAATCTCTTTTTTAAACCAGTCAAACTGATTATCCATAATATAAGCATGAGGATTGCCGGATAACAACGGCTCCTTCCGTACATCGGGACCAAACCAATAATTGGAATTGAGAACAATCATGGCTGTGTTGCCATATACATAACTGAATGAAGTCTCCCGGTATGAAGGAAAGTCGATTGAATTTGGATCAGGGTCATATTTTGAGCCATCTTCAGTCTCAAGGTCACTAACCGGATTAACAAACTCATCGGCAAACAATGCCTCAGCTGACAGAGAATCATAGGGGAAACGATCAATTCTTATATATCTTGATGTGTTGTTTTCGTCATAAAACCGGGTGTGTAATCCTTCATGATTCCCCATGGTCTCATAAATCGGGAAAAAGGCAGCAAATGGCTGAACAGCATTTTTCCAGTTCCGGTATTGAATACGGTTATCCTCGGGATCATATGCATATCCATTTATCAGATCACCCGTAAACTGCATAAAATCGACTCCTTTAAATGCAGCAAGAGACATTATTTTTCTCATGATGTAAACATTTGCTCCATAAACACTCCTCTCGCCACCTCCCATGGCAGACCTCGAATCGCTTGCATAAGCAAATGTGAACTTTGAGTTGTTTCCTTTTTGGGGTGCGGTTTTGAATTTTAATTCCTGGATTGTATTCCCTGCCCTGACTGTATAGTCATATTCTGTACCGGGCAACAGTTCTGTGACCTGCAGTTCATGCTTTTTCGAGGGTTCCAGTTCATATATCCTCTCCCCAACGGTTACCGATGGTTCACACTCAAAATTTGTAATGAAGGAAATGACTGCGGAGCTTTCGGTGACATTATCAACAAATGGCCCATCCACGATAGTATTCGAAACGAGAAACGGATCACCAACAACAAATTCAATTTTGCCGTCATATATTATCGCACCCTCGGCAGAGGTTATTCTGTAACCCAACAATCCATATCCTTTTGTTTGCCAACCGGTCATATCGTAAGTCTTTGAAAGATTTTCCTTTATATTTACTTCAGACTTGCCTCCAACAATTTTAACACTCCTGTTGAACCAAACGGGGATTGAATATTTCCCGTCTCCAACCGGTATCAATCCATAATAAAGTGTCCCGTTTAATAATGAATCAGAAAAATCGAATGCCACTCCTTTTTCGGTTCCTGTAATTCCACCAATTAACTGATCAACAGTAAATCTCGATTTCCGTACCTGTTCATATATTTTTTTATCAGTGTCCTGGAAATAGAATAAACCCCTCTCCCTTTCAAAACCGATATTCGAATAAGAGGATGGGATTTTTTGGGCATTTAACAGGGAAAATGACATTAATAGCAGGAAGACTACACTTAATCGTTTTTTTAACACAGATGAATCCGGGGATTGGTTTTTAGAATTTAGTTTAAGGATTAAATATAATAAAAAAAAGGCTGTCCGCAACGGACAGCCTCTTAAAACAATTCAGACAGGATTATTTTAATCCTTCATACGATTCCCTTTTTCTTCATTAATGAAGATCCAGGAAACCACTTTACCAACATCAATTACTTTGAAGTAATTCCAATACTGCTCAGTTCTCACATGGAGTGAACTGGTATCATCCTCGGGGATCAATTCAGCTTCATCCACAATTGCATTTATTCTGGATATCCACATTTCCCAGTTTTTTGTCCTGAGATCGATCCAACCTGCTTCAGCCCATTTTTCCATTTCGGAAGGAGTTATTTCGAGTTCGGTTTCAGCTCCAAAAACAGGAATTTTCATCAACTGACCACGAAGAAGACTTTTACCATCCTTCATCAAAACAGGAATTCCTACTGAAATGGCTTCATTTCTGAATTTTTCATTATCCAGAATAAATCTTGTGCATATTTCAGTAAGTTCTTCCGGTGATTTGCTAACGATATCCTTAAAGGTACCACAGGTGCGTTTAAGAATTTCAATCTCAAAAAGAAGTTTTGAAAGTCTCGGCGGGCCAAGCATCTCAAAAGCAACAGAAGCAACTCCATGTTCCTCTTCAAGTTTGGCAAGTTTGGCAACTGCAAGATGTTGCATATATCCGGCGCGGTATGATGGGTGCATATTTGCATTGTCAAGTGCGTTGATAATGTCGTGACCCGTGTTTCCGCCCATTATCTCAAAAACGGAATTATTTGCGATCTCTTCGGGAGTAACAAATTCCATCTGTTTTTGAGCTGAAATTGCTTCAAACTCACCGCGTGAGAAGATTCCATTTTCACCTGTATCAATAAAGACAGACCTTAAAACACCTTTCGCCTCAAATTTTTTGCCCGTTTCTTTATAAATTTTACCTTCCAAAGAGATGGCAGAATCGAGAGGGACATCGTAGATTTCAACTTCCCTGCCCTGTTTTTTGATCGTACCAAATTCGATCTTTTTCCATGCAATTGCGGCAGCAGGTTTTATCTCTTTTGTGATTGCACCACCCGGCGTTCTTGCCATCAGGAAGAGCAGAAGAGTGTGTGCTCCTGCAATTGCTGATTTACTCAACAAAACTCTGGAAGGTTTCTCTTCGCTGTGAGTGTAAGGGATGTTTAACCCCATGCCACCTGTTCCGGAAGTACCAATTTTCAGATAAACTTTTGTATCGAATTTGTGCATCGAATTGTAAAGAATCTGAATATGACGGATCAGCTGTGGGATGTAGAGAACTGCAACAAGTTTTTCGGTTTCTGATACGAGCAGATCACGATCAGTTGATTCATAAAGTACTTTTTTAAGATTTTTATATGCAGTGAAGATATCCTGATAAGCAATACCTGTGGCTGTGTTAATACAATCGATAACAATATCAGGTTTGTGTTCTTTAAGCAATTTATAAAGTGACTGTTCCTCAAGCACATCATCTGTAAGATCATCCATTACATCACTAATGATCTTTTTTCTCTTAACGGGATCAGCTAACATTTCCGCACGACTGATATCTTTGTATTCATCGCGTACAAGCACATTTCCCCACCAGGGGATGAAGAAATTTGCACCGGCTTCAGGATAAGTTTTATTTAAATATTCAACTTCTTCTTTTGCTTCGCTCTCCTTAAGAGAGGTTATGATTATGCCCGATGGTTTTTCGATCATAAGACGACGGGTTATGGCTTTTCCAACCAAACCCCATCCACCAAGCACCAATACTTTTTTTCCGTATATATCCATTTTTTTTCCTTGAATAAGAAATTTTTCCTGTCTCGAAACTTACAAATAATAATATAAAGTACAAAGAGTTGTTTTAGCCCCTTGTGACTCTCCAAACACCAAACCATTGACTAAAAAAGAGTATATTGTATAAAACAAAATTTAATAACTATGAACCAACGCAAACATACCCTTAAAGTCGGAAAACCGCCGGGAAGTCTTTTATACACCGGAATTAATACCGATGTTAAATCCACAATTATTCTAATAGATTTTGAAGAAGGGAAATTCTCAAAACATGAGATAACCTCTCCCGAAGAACTTAAGTTGATGCTTAAAAAGAAACACACCGGTGCACGATGGATCCGTATGATCGGTTTCACAGAGACAAAATATTTTACCATCCTCGCCGAATATTTCAAAATTCATGAACTTACCGTAGAAGATATACTCAATGTTTATCAGCGACCAAAAATTGAAGAAATCGGGGGTCTTCTCTTTGCAGAAATTGACAGATTGCTCATCAACGGAAAAAAGAACAGCTCTTCCAATCAGATTAGCCTTTTGCTCAGTGATAACTGTTTAGTAACATTTCAAGATTTTGAAGAAGATTTTCTGAAGATAATTGAACAAAGAATTGAACAAGGAAAGATTTTTGCCGACTCCAACGCAGATGCCATCTTTTATGCAGTCTTCGATCTGGTTATAGATGAGTATTACATTGTTCTCGAACAGATTAATGATGAAGTGGAAGATATTGAGGAGATGTTTTTCAGTGATAAGCCCGTAAGTGATCTTAAGCCTCTGCAACACCTCAGAAACGAATTGAGGCATTTCCGTCAGTCTATCTGGCCTGTAAGAGATATCATGAATAAAATACATAAAAAAGAGATTTCACAGATTAGCGAAGGAGTTTTGATCTATTTTAATGATACACACGATCACATTAATCAGGTAATAGAAATACTCGAAAACCTGCGTGAGAGCACTCTTTCCCTTATTGATGTTTATATGTCGTTCACCAGCAATCGCTTAAACGACATAATGAAAGTTTTAACGGTAATTTCAACCATCTTTATGCCTCTCACTTTTATTGCAGGGATATACGGAATGAATTTTCATAATATGCCCGAGATTAGCAAGTGGTGGGGGTATCCGGCAACTCTGCTTCTGATGCTTTCTGTTGCACTTGGTTTTGTCTATTATTTCAAAAAAAAGAAGTGGTTTTAACTTCCGAACTTTCAATTATTATATTAACATATAAAAAAAGTGGCAAGGGATTTATCTCTTGCCACTTTTAATATTATGTAAAACAGGTTGTCTGTTTATAACCTGAACAATATCAACCTGTCATGAAGCTGAGCAGAATACCCGCAGCAACAGCACTTCCGATAACACCCGCAACATTTGGCGCCATGGCATGCATCAGAAGGTGATTGGTTTTGTCATACTCAAGACCAATTATCTGCGAAACTCTCGCACTGTCAGGAACAGCAGATACTCCCGCATTTCCGATAAGTGGATTTAGCTTATTTCCCTCTTTAAGGAAAAGATTCATAAACTTAACAAACCCGACACCACCCGCTGTGGCGACCATGAATGATACTGCACCAAGCCCAAAAATCAACACAGACTTTTCATTCAAAAATGTGGTGGCCTGGGTTGAAGCTCCAACAGTAAGTCCCAATAGAATTGTTACAATATCTATCATTGGGCGAGCAGCAGTCTCGGCAAGTCTTTTGGTTACTCCACTCTCTTTCAGTATGTTTCCAAAAAAGAGTGTCCCAAGAAGGGGCAAAGCACTTGGAGAAATGAAAGTTGTAAGAAGCAGTCCCAAAATTGGAAAAATAATTTTTTCTGTTTTGGAGACCATTCTTGGGGGTTTCATTCTGATAAGTCTCTCTTTTGAGTTTGTCATCAATCTCATTATGGGAGGCTGAATCAATGGAACTAATGCCATGTAGGAATAAGCCGAAATTGCAATTGCTCCAATAAGGTGTGGTGCCAATTTCGATGCAAGAAAAATTGCAGTAGGCCCATCTGCCCCGCCGATAATTCCGATTGATGCCGCTTCTTCAGGCGTAAAACCCAAAGCAATAGCGGAAACAAGTGTCAGAAAAATACCAATCTGCGCAGCAGCACCAATAAGAATCAGTTTGGGATTAGAGAGCAAAGTCGAAAAGTCGGTCATTGCTCCGATACCCAGGAAGATCAACGGAGGATAAATTCCCTGAAGCACACCAAAATAGAGGTAGTTGAGTACGCTTCCTTTTTCATAAATTCCAATCTGCAATCCAACATTCTCAACAAAAGGGATGTTCCCAACGAGAATACCGAACCCGATTGGGATCAAAAGCAGGGGTTCATACTCTTTTTTGATAGCAAGATAGATGAACAAAATCCCTACCATGATCATGACAACATGTCCGATTGTAATGTTACTGAAGGATGTGTAACTCCAGAACTGGGTCAAACCATCCATCTTTAATCTCCAATCACAATGAGGACATCGCCTTCCATAACAGTGTCGCCTTCTTTTACATTAACCTCTTTAACGGTTCCTGCCTTGTCGGCTTCAATCTTGTTTTCCATCTTCATTGCCTCAAGCAAAAGAAGTTTGTCTCCCATCTTTACTGTATCTCCAACTCTTACATAAACCTGAAGCACGGTTCCGGGTAACGGACTTTTGATCCCGCCACCTTTTTTTGGTTGTGGTTTTGAAGTTTTTGTAATAGATTTGTCAACATCAGTTGATGGAATCGCCCGTTCTCTTACAAGACGGGGTGTAATTGGCTGTGCCATTTTTTGTTCAAGCTCAACCTCGTAAGAAGTACCATTTACTTCCACTTCAGCAAGATTACTTTCAACACTTTTAATGTTGACTTCATAGTCATTGCCATTAATTTTAAATTTAAATTTTTTCATCTTAGTCTCTGTGTTTTACCAGTTTCGTGGGTGATGTCTCAAGTTGTAAATCTTTGAACTCCAGGGTGAATAGTTCCTCGATGCTCTTTGAATTGTCAATATTGCATTTTCCGAATCGTGATTGCCTCCAAGATGAACAGAAAGAGCCATTGCGATTGCAGCAGCAATTTCAATAGAGACTTCTTTCTCAAGTTCAGCAGTTTTCGATGGGTTGGCTTTTTGTTGTTTCTGTTGCATTTGTTTTCTAAGTAATTTACTCACCAATGCAAAACTTACATATAACAGCCATAATGCAGAAAATACCACACCCATCCCTATCAAGGTTAACATGAGGCTGTTTCCCTTACCCTTGATATCAACATCGGTGACCCGGGCGATATTAAAATGAATAAGTTCGCCGTCATCAACAGGGGCTTTTTTGACCGAAGTATCTACCGCAGTTGTTATCGAAGAGTCCGTTGGCGTCTTCGTTTTTGCGTTGACATTCTGGGAATAGACCACACCGCAGAAGAACAATACCAAAAAGGATATTAAGAATATTTTCTTTGTCATTTCCTCTCCGTTTTAAAGCGGTATATTGGCATGTTTTTTTGGAGGAAGTGTATCTTTTTTTGTCGCAAGCGACTGCAATGCTCTTATCACTCTGAAACGGGTGTTTCTCGGCTCAATTACATCATCAAGATAACCGTATTTAGCCGCAACATAAGGAGAAGCAAATTTGCTTTTGTATTCTTCTTCTTTTTGTTTGATGAATTCCACGCGTTCCTTATCATCTGTTATGGCACTTATTTCTTTGTTGTGAAGGATTTCAATTGCACCTTTGGGACCCATAACTGCGATTTCAGCAGATGGCCAGGCGTAATTAATATCACCTCTCAAGTGTTTTGATCCCATAACATCGTATGCACCGCCATAGGCTTTTCTTAAAACCACTGTAACTTTCGGAACAGTTGCCTCACCGTAAGCAAACAGAAGTTTTGCACCATGTATAATAATTCCACCGTATTCCTGGGCTGTGCCAGGCAGGAAGCCCGGAACATCAACAAAAGTTACAACAGGAATATTAAAAGCATCACAAAATCTTACAAATCTTGCAGCTTTTCTTGAAGAATTTATATCAAGAACACCGGCAATGTAGTTTGGCTGGTTTGCTACCATACCAACTGACATTCCATTAAACCGCGCAAAACCGATAACTATGTTTGGAGCATAATGTCTCTGAACTTCAACAAACTCGTTATAATCCACAACTGCATGGATGACATCTCTAACATCATAAGGAACTGCAGGATTATCCGGAATTATTGAGTTGAGGTGGTCTTCAAGTCTGTCGATGGGGTCATCACACGGAGCCAGCGGGGGATCTTCAAGGTTGTTTTGAGGAAGGAAGCTGAGCAGTTTCCTTATCAACATGATTCCTTCTTCTTCATCCTCTGCAATAAAGTGTGCAACACCCGATTTTGAACCGTGAACATAAGCTCCACCAAGTTCTTCATCAGTTACATCTTCACCGGTAACAGTTTTCACAACTTTAGGACCGGTAACAAACATATAACTGGTGTCTCTCGACATTAAAATAAAATCTGTTAAAGCCGGTGAATAAACAGCACCGCCAGCGCAAGGACCAAATATGGCAGATATTTGAGGAATTACCCCCGAAGCAAGGATATTTCTCTCAAAAATTTCGGCATATCCACCAAGAGATTTAACGCCCTCCTGAATTCTTGCTCCACCACTGTCGTTAATACCAATTACAGGGGCACCAACTTTTAACGCCTTATCCATAACTTTACAAATCTTTTCGGCATACATTTCTGAGAGTGATCCCCCAAAAACTGTAAAATCCTGTGAAAAGATATATACAAGTCTGCCATCAATTGTTCCGTAGCCCGTAACAACACCATCAGAAAGATATTGTTGTTGATCGAGACCAAAATCGATACAACGATGTGAAACAAACATGTCAAATTCTTCAAAACTACCGGGATCAAGAAGTATATCTATTCTCTCTCTTGCGGTCATTTTGCCTTTTTTATGTTGAGCTTCAATTCTTTTCTCTCCACCACCCATGCGGGCTTGTTTGCGGAGATCCATCAATTCTTTAATTTTATTTTCCATATAACTCTCTATATCCGAATTTAATTTTGAGGGTGTTCACATATTTCAGTAAGAACACCTAAAGTGGATTTAGGGTGAAGAAAAGCAATATTCAGCCCTTCTGCACCTTTTCTCGGTTGTTTGTCAATTAGTGAAACTCCTTTTTCAGCGATATCATCCAAACATTCTTGCAATCCAGTGGATGCAAAAGCGATGTGATGAATTCCGGGTCCTTTTTTTTCGATAAATTTAGCGACAGGGCCATCGGGTGAGGTGGATTCGAGGAGTTCTATTTTGGTCTGCCCAATTTGAAAGAAGGCGGTTTTTACTTTCTGATCTGCTACTTCTTCAATTTTGTAGCATTTCAGACCTAAAATATTCTCATAATAGGCGATCGCATTTTCCATATTTTCAACTGCGATACCAATGTGTTCGATGTGTGTTAGATTCATCTTTTTTGTCCAAAATATAATAAATCAAGTTATAAAACATCGGAAAAAAAAGACAAACTAACAAATATTTTTTACGATTATAAATAAAAAAAGGCTGCCCTCAAAGAGAACAGCCTTTAACTAAAAGGAGATAAAATTCTACCCTCGAAACTTGTCGAGAAGATTGTTTAACAAATCCGCTTCCTCTGAAGTGAGATTAATCAACTCTGAATAAAACTTTTGTTCATGAACATCTATTTTTTCGAGTAAGTCCAATCCTGCCTGAGTTATCAGTATATCAACTCGTCTTCTGTCTTTGCCACATACCTGACGGGAGAGATATCCCTTTTCAAGCAACCGGTCAACAAGTCGTGAGGCATCCGACATTTTGTCGAGCATCCTCTCTTTCAGCAGATTAATTGTTGCGGGAGTTGGATGTTGTCCCCTTAATATCCTGAGGATATTAAATTGTTGGACAGTGAGGCCAAATTCCCTCATCAACGGTGCAAATTTTGCCTCTAACCAGTTAGTGGTATAGATCAGATTAACAGCCGCTTTCTGAAACTCGTTTTTGAACTTTTTTTGTTTAATTTCGTCTTCTAAACGCATTTTTACTTTTTAATAAGTGTTACATTTATGTTTAATGTTACGTCGTCACCAACAACAAAACCACCACCATCAAGTGATTTGCTCCAGTTGATGCCAAAGTCTTTTCTGTTCACTTTACCGGTCATTTTGAAACCTGCTTTGGTGTTCCCCCATGGATCTTTTTTCACGCCACCAAAAGTACCGTCGAGAGCAACCGATTTTGTTACGCCTCTCATAGTCAGGTTACCAACCAATTTATAGTTGTTCCCCTTTACCTTCTTCATTGAAGTACTTTTAAAAGTAAAATTAGGAAATTTTTGTGTATGAAAAAAGTCTTCACCTTTTAAATGTTCGTCTCTTTTTGGTTCGTCTGTATCAACAGTAGTGGCATCAACAGTAAAACTTACTAATGCATCAACAAAATCTTCTTTTGCGGTAGTAACTGAACCATCAAATTTTTTGAAATATCCGGTAACATCGGTGATAAGCATGTAATCCACGCTGAAACCAATTTTTGTGTGGGTTTTGTCAAATGTCCATGATGACTGTGAAAATGATGTGCCGGCAAAAATAAAAGCAAGCGATAATGCGAGAAAAGCTCTCTTCATTTGGTTCTCCATGTTATGGGTGATAATTAAATAAAATTGATATGCTAATATATGTTAAAACATTTAATGTTGCAACAGCTATTTTTTTATTATTTTATTTTTTTTCGCAAATTGACAGAAAAGGAATGACTTATCTGAATCTATGCTATGTGTTATAACATTAATTGATTAAAAGAAGTTCAATTGGAGATGAGAGAAGAGATATATTCGATGGAGCCAATCTCTTCGGGTGTAATCCCCCTTAGAAGAGTTATTATTTTGGGTGACACGAGTGAAACTCCACACTTGTGCCGGGGAGATAAACGAACCTCATCAAATCCAATCTCAAAGACCATTTCAGGTTTTACAGAAATTACGGGACCAAATTTTTCGATTGTATTGTTTTTCACAAATGATGAAATTTCATTGCCAAAATTATACTCATCATCTGATGTTATTTTTGTTAAGGTGACCAATCCGTCTCCCTTTTTTACTGCAAATGAATATTCGGTGTTTGCACCCCTGCCATATTTTACATAAAGAAGAACAGCTTTAACTTTGTTCAGGCTGCCTCGCTCAAGGAGGGTGCCATCCCCGGGTTCTTGTGGAACTCCGGATGTAATATCACGGCAGTTTTTCAACATCTCTTCGGGAATTTTAAGCCTCGTCCCCCCGGTGAACAACTTAATCAGGAAATATCTTTCATCAGTCGAAACTGACTGCAGAGCGGAGAAAACTCCCTCCATTTTCATTGTGGAACCCAAACCTCGCAGTTTCTCAACCCCGGCAATCATTGAAGAAAGATTTTTCCCGGTATCAATTTTGACAGGTTTTATCAGGAGTGAAACAACCTCTGCCCAATCACCTGAGTGACTGTAACTTTCCTCGATCAACCATTCAGGAAGAAATGCCATTTGTTGAATCGCATCCTTAAGAGTTGAAATATCAATTAATTTTTTAGGGCGGTTACCCGAAAGAAAATCGATAGCAGATGTGATTTCCTCTTCAGTTGATACTCTAAAAAAATCGATGATCTGATCCATCCTCACCTTGTGATCTGCAGATTCCTCAAGATTTCGGAAAAGTGTAACAAAAGCTTTCATACTGACTTATCCTCATCCATTTTTTCACCGGAGAATGTAGTCTCCAGGGGTGAAGAATCATAACCGAGCTCCTTCAAATATCTTGATAACTGCTTCGTGAAACCGTGAGTTGGATATACTCTTTCAGCACCCGTTTCTTTAACCGCATTTAACAATCCATTCCAGTCAGCATGATCTGAAAGGACAAACCCTTTATCGATATCCCCCATCTTCCTCATCTTTTTAAGAAGCATCCATCCTGATGCAAATCCCGTGGAATATTTACCCGGGAAAGTTCGCCAGTCACCAGAAATAGCAGATTGAGGTGCCAAAATTATGGCTCCGGCATCAGAGGGTTTCCCTCCTCTATCCCACCCTTTTAGTGTCTGTGGCAGTTTTATCCCTGCATCCCGATAACAAACATTCATTTGGCCAACGGATTCATGGACGATTATCGGTGCAATTGATGGATCGAGTGCATTTAATATCCGCTGAGCTTTCCCCAAAGAATAACAATAAAGAACAGAGGCAAGTCCTTTATCCCTGTTTTTTCTCCACCAGTCATTTATCTCTTGATAAACAATTTCAGGAGCTTCCCATTTATACAGAGGCAATCCAAAAGTGGATTCAGGAATAAATGTATCACATTTTACAGGTTGGAATGGCTCGCATGTATCGTTTTTTGTTGTTCCAAAATCTCCTGTAAATACAGTAATATTTCCTCTGTATTCACAGCGAATTTGTGACGAACCAAGAAGATGTCCCGCAGGGAACAGAGTAACTCGAACACCATTTAAGGTAAGAGATTCGCCATATTCAAGAGTTGAAAGAGAAATACCTCTTCCAAGTCGGGTTCTGAGAATCCCGGCGGAATCTTTATGGGCAAGGTATTTTTTGGCAACTTTTCTGGCATGATCGCTGTGGCCATGTGAAATGATAGCCCGATCCACCTGTCCATGGGGATCAATATGGAAATCACCAACAGGACAGTATAATCCTTGTGGCGTTGGGATCAATAAACTCCGCGACAAACAATTCCTGATTTATTCAAAATCAAAAAATAGGAAATTAATGGGTAATGAGTTATGGAATTTTTAGTTGTGGATGAGGAAGTGGGACGCAGATACACGCAGATTAGACGGAGTTTCGCAGAGGTATTTTTATAGAACCCGGATGAAACACGGATGAAACGGATTAGGTGGATTAACACGGTTGGGGGAGTAAAAAAAAAATTAATACCTAATAGCTAATACCTGTTACCTTAAATTCATTTCCTCAACAAGTTCTCTCACATACCTGAAATCATCAAGGGCGTTCCAGTGTTTCATAAAGACTGTGCGAAGTGCAGAGAAGTTCTCATTATTGATGTTCTTTAAATTAGGGTTTGCCCGTGCGAGAATTTCCGGTGAAACGACAAATTTTGAGATTATGAAAGGTGCATCGGGATTCTCTACTGAGAGTCTCTGATAAATTTCAAGGTTCTTTTTATTGATTTCTGCCACATCATCCCCTGCAATAGTTGTAGCTGTGCAGATATCGAGGTCGTTTTTGCTAAAATTGTTGAAATTATCCGATAAATCCATCAATTCGGAAAATTTATTCGCTGATGCAAGAGAGAGTTTCAACAGAGAACCCAAACCTGAGGCAACGGGGGGCAAAACTTTATAGGTCAGATAACAAGCTGCTGCCATTGCACCCGGTCTTGATCCTTCCAGTGAAAACATTCCGATATTTGGTTTATCAGTTTTATGATAAGTATAGGGTGCCGTGTTTGAAAGTGGTTCACGAAGAGCCTCATCTTTGTAGATTACAGCTCCTGCTCCATATTGCATAAAACCCTGCTTGTGGGGATCAATTGTAATGGAATCTGCCTCGGCAAAATGTTTCAGCTGGTTGTAGGAATGAAGAGAAACTTCCCCTTCATGATCATACGGAAGAAGCCCGTAATTGTCATCAAGGATACATGATCTAAAAAATCCACCATAAGCAGCGTCAATATGAAGATGGAAATTGTATCTGGATTTTAACTCAATAATCCCTTCGATATTATCAACACTGCCCGCACCGGTTGACCCAAAATTTGCAACCACCATGAGAGGTTTATTTGATTTTTTCAATGCATCTTCAAGTGAATTAAGGTTCATCCGGAAGTTTCCGTCAACAGCTACCTCCTCATAAGAATCGATATTGAGGATTTTGCAGATTCGCTTCCACGAATAGTGGGAAACTTCGGAAAAGAAAACAGTCCCGTTACCATAATAATCTCTTGCTGCCCAAACGGCTTCCATGTTTGCAAGGGAACCTCCACTGGCGAGATGACCCCATCCCGATTTAAAACCACACATTTTAAGAAGTGTCTCAACAACTTCAAGTTCCATTTCCGTTGTTACGGGTCCACCTTCCCAGGCATGATTGTTGGGATTGGACATAATAAATGCAAGATATCCAAGAATTGAAGGAATTGTCGGGTCTTTCAACATCTGAGCTGAATATCTCGGGTGAAAATAGGGAAGATTATTTTTTTGAAGCTCCAAAAACTTGATTAGTTCTTCCTCAAGTTTTGGAGAACCCGGAATCCCTTTTAAAAGTGATAAATCATCCTTGGAATAGTTGGCTCTAAGGTCTGAATGGCTCCTGATTACCCGTGAAACAAGTTCCTCAAAATAACGGGAGTTTTCCCCTTTGGGACCTAAAAAAAGGTCAAAAAGGTCGGTTTTTATTTCGTCCGACATGGCTTTTAGAACTTAAAGACTGCGTAAACAGCGAAGTGATCACTGTATCCGCCAAAATATCTTCTGCCTCCAAATGTTGGAAGCGACGATCCGGCATATTTCCCGTTTTTCTGCAAAATAAATTCAGGTTTAAATATCGAATATGAATTGCAGATGTAGTTGGATGCGGCTACAGAACCTGATACAATAATCTGATCGAGCATGTTCCAGTTGCCTTGATAGAGATAGGTTCCCTCTCCCGCAATCTTCTTTTCCATCGCCAGATTATAAACTGCTGTGTCAAGTTGTGAACCGGGGATGCAGACCATCAGTCCCGCCCTTAAAGTTTGTTCAACTGAAACATCAAGCGGTTCATCGTTAAAATCACCCATCATGATGATTTTTGACTTTGGGTCTTCCTCAAGCAGTTTGTCTATGCTTTTTCTGAGTACAGATGCTGCAGCTATTCGAGCTGTAGCAGATTTTTCTCCACCTCTTCGTGAGGGCCAATGATTTACATAAAAATTGAATTCGATCCCCTTTGCATCGCAGAGAACGGCATGAAGGATTGATCTGGTGGGCCATTTGTCGGGGAGTTCCACTTCAAGAGCTTCAGACCTGGCAATTGAAAATAAGTCACTGTTATAGATCAAAGCCACATCAATTCCCCTTCCATCAGGAGAGTCATAATGGACGATCTTATATTTTTTACCGCTTCCCAACCGGGCGACGAGGTCTTCTATAACTGCTTTGTTTTCCACTTCAATGAGCCCAAGAATGTCGGGTCCCCAACCGTAGTTCATTGAGTCGATTACAGCAGCAAGATTTTTGAGCTTCACACTGTATTTTTCGCTATTCCATTTTGAACTGTCGGATGGCAAAAATTGCTCATCATCGATGGTGGGATCATTAATTGTATCAAAAAGGTTTTCCACATTATAAGAAGCCACAACAAAAAGTTGCTCTTCGTTTTGAGGAAAAGCCACAAGAGTTATAAAAATTACAAATGCCGGGATAAGTTTAAGGGTCTTCATATTCTTTTCTATTAATAAAAAATCTGTCCTGAAATATAATCTTTTCTTGTTTTCTGAATTTGGGGAAAATTTGAGGAGTAGAGGGGAAGCGAAATTTATCCGCAAAGAGTACAAAGGACGCAAAGGATTTTATTTAACCACAGAGCACACAGAGGGAAATAATCAAATGATCGCCCTGTTTCATGGGGTTGAAACCCCATGCTATTGGTTTAAATTTCCCTGATTGACAAACCAATAGCCTGTGAATTTATTCACAGGACGTTGTGTGATGCAACATGACTAAAACCCTTTTGACTATTAACTCTTACGGTTTTTCGTTTTGCAGAGGGCAATCGGGACGATTACCACTCCTGTCACTAACGAACAAAATCTGCGAAAATCCGTCTAATCTGCGTGTATCTGCGTCCCCTCTCATCCGTGGAAATCCGTGCTAAATCCGTGAAATCCGTGGAACTATCCCCACTCCGCGTCCCCTAAAATCAAAACCTGGTAGTAATGTCAACAAACAGCCGGCTCGTGGTAAATGATCCTTCAAAAACGCCTTCGTAATTGAGGCCAAGGTTAAAGGTTTTGTTTACCGTGTAGTTAAGATCGAGAGAAACGATGTTCTGGCCAAGCTTCGACCCACCACGACTGAATTCATAATTGATGTTTCTGTAACCAATGGTGGTGTAAAGATTTTCAAGAAGATTTCGTGAATATCCCACTCCAAAATTCAGACCCTCTACATAAACACTTTTTAAATATCCAACATTTGCAGAGATATACCCGGCAATATACGGGACATTTGAATAGTAAATACTCAGACCGTAATCTGAAGAACTGCGGGCATCATTACCCATGTTCCGGAATCCCGACCTAAGAGAAATGGACAGGTTTTTGATCGCAGTAGTATTAAATCCTATTCGTAGGCCTTGTAGTGTTTCATTAAACAATACAGAATCGATAAAAGATCTGTAGGTTTCATAATAAATAACATTTTTCCTGACATCATACGACAGGTTTATATTATACTCTCTTGAGAATGCATATCGTGTTGAGACATAAAGATTTGTAAGATCAGGGCTTGTTTTCCCCTCTCCAGCTTCAAGTTTATACAGATCAACCTCTGATGACGCAAAAAACGACAAAGATGTTATCGGGTTGGAAGTATGTTGCAGATAAATAAATCTTCTATCCGTTTTAAAATCGTTTGTTTGATTTACAAATCCAATCGAATTCTCCATCAAACCCGTACCCAAAGAGTCGGATTGGGCAACATAAGCACCAAACTGGAAGAGCTTAAAATTGTAGCCATAGTCAAGCATATTTGGTCTGCTTCCGGCAAAGAGACCTGCCGACCATTTTTTTCCGATACTGCGTTCATAAAGTAAACCATCAACAGCACCGATATTGGAAATCTTGCGGTAAACAAACCTTCCAAAATTTATGAAGGAGAGGGAGTCGAAGGCGTAGCCACCCTTCAATTCGTAAATTTTAAGTTTCCTGCCAAGGTCATGTCCGTCTCTCCCCCAGTCACGAGTGAGATATGAGAAAGTGGTGTAGGAGGAAAATGAAAAATTACCTCCGTTAATCTTATCTGCATTAAAAGAGAGTCCGTATCGCCATCTCTGTGTTCCGGGTGATCCGGTGATGTTGCTGATATCAGAGGATGACTGCACCGAAAATCTCCCCCGGTAATTCTTTTTTTCAACCGGTTTTAAGTTCACAGGCAATACTTTAGGCTCTTCTGTAATTACAGGCGTAACCGGTTCTTCAACAATTTTTTCCTCTTTTTTTACCACAACCGACGGGTAAGCTTTTAAAATCATCTCTTTTTCGATTTTTACTTCACCTATCTTGTTGCCTGCAGCCGATTTGGAACTTATAAAATTCACCAGGACAGCCGGTACATCTTTCCCACCAACAACCATCCAAAGTGTATCTTTTTCAAATATTCCTTCGGTAGTTGTGAACTGAACATAGATATTTTGGGATGAAACAAATGTCACTTTACCTTCCCGCACTTCACCTGTTTTCTGACTAAAAAGTGTGGAAACAGAAGCTAAAAGGAGTAATAACAAAAACTTTTTCATTGTTAATCTATCCTTTCCAGCTTTTTGGGAGTAACTCCGTCAAGATTGAATGAGAATGTATTATGACACTCCCAACACCGGGTATTTGAAGCTTCAAGTTTGTGAGCAGAAGTTAACTCTTCCTGATGACACTCAATACACTGTGGTTTGCCACCCTCGGTGGAATGACATTCATTACAAGTCACAGATGTGTGTTTTCCAGAAATTGGATAAAATGAGTGATCCTGCTTCAGCATTGGCCCGCTATCCCCATCGGGGTGGCATTCAAAACATCTTTGAGAATTCCATTGATAGTTTGCAACCCCCTGATGCTCCTGATTCATTGAATTCTGATTATGTTCGTGGCAATCGATACATGAAAAAGATGCAAAATTACCCGGAACTGTGTGGCAACTGAGACAATTATTATTCCACTCGTTTCGATGTTGACCGCTATAGATCGGGAAATATTGGACATCGTGATTGAACGTTGATGGTGCCCATGCAGAATTTGTGTGACAATCACTACAAATCGTGGGAAAATGGGGTGCCAGATGATTTGGATTGGTCGCTGAATTATAATCAGCGATATGACATGACGAACATTCACTCACCGTTCCTGTGTAAGTAGTCTCGTGACATGAACTGCACACAGGTGTGGAGTGGGCATTTGTCAACGGAAATCCTGTGGTGGTTGAGTGATTAAAAGTTGTTGATACCCAACCTGATGTGTTGTGACATTCAGTACAACTTTGAGAAAACCCTGCAAGAGTGTGGTTTACCCTGTTTGTCAAGTTATAACCTGTCTGATGGCACGAATAACAGTCGTTTGGGGTATTTGGATAACCTGTCGCATGGCACTGGTTACAGTAAGCGTCAAATGGTTACCTGTCAATGGGAACTGTGATGTTGTGTGGTTGAATGTGGTTGTCGCCCAGGCTGTTGTGTTATGGCATTGGGTACAATTCTGAGAAAAACCTGCAAGAGTATGGTTTAGTTTGGTTGTCAGGTTAAAACCCTGTTGGTGACAAGTGTAACAGTCATTAGGAGTATTAGCATAACCGGTTGTATGGCATAGAGCGCAGTCGGTTGTAACATGTGCCCCGGTAAGGGGAAATGGCGATGTCTGATGATTAAATGCACCATTTGCATCACCCGAAGGATGACAGGCATAACACGCCGAAGATTCCCACCTGTAACCCTGTATCCCTTGATGTTCACTGTTCATATCATTTTGATTATGTTCATGACAGCTTGTGCAGGTAAATTCTGCATAACTTGTTGGGTTTTTATGACAGTCGCTACAACTGTTCCACTCTCCACGGTGTTGACCTGAGTAAATAGGGAAAAAGGGACCATCATGATCAAATTGTGCCGGTTGCCATCCCGATGTTGTATGACACGATTCGCAAGTGGATGGGAATGATGCCGCTGTATGATTGGGATTATTTGTGGCGTTGTAATCTGTCTGATGACAGCTTACAACGTTTTTGGTGTTCCTGTGTATCCTTGTGTGACAACTTGAGCACTGAACTGTGGTGTGTTTTCCTGTCAAAGGAAAAGTTGTCAGGTTATGATCAAATTGAGCAGGCACCTATCCATTTATGTTGTGGCAAGTCTGGCATTGTTTTGAAAAATTCCAAGAACATGATCAGGATTTTTTGCTGCTTCAAAATTTGGTTGATGGCAAGAATAACACTCCCTGGAAGAAAGTCCTGCAAAGCCCTTGATTGTGACAGTCAAAACAACTTGGGCGGCTGTGCCCCCCTCAAGGAAAATTCGTGGTTGATGTTTGAACTTCTCCAGTTGACAGCCTTTACATCGTGGCACATCGTACAATCGGTTGAGAATTTCCCGTTTGGATGATTTGGAACGGCAGTAGCAAAATAATCTTTTGCATGGCAACTGTAACAATCAGTTTGAACAGGTTCAAACTGACGGACTTCATAATTTTGGTGGCACATTCCACAATCCGCAGTCTGATGAGCACCAAACAGAGGAAACCTGCTTCGTTCATGAAGTGGAAGAATCTCTTTCACCAGCCAGTTTTCCAGGGGTGACAACGTGACAATCATTTGATAATGGTGTTCCTGTGAACCGAAGTATGACAACTTGAGCAATTAACAGGAGTACCTCAAATTTGGGCGTTGTGTGACAAGTTTGACAGTCAACTGATGAGTGTTGCCCTTTTAGAGGGAAGTTGGTGATGGAATGGTCAAAATCGAGCTTTTTTGTATCAACAATCCAGTTTTGTGGATTATGACAGGTTCCACAATCCTTACCTTTCAGGTCGCCATGCGGTGACTGGGCAACAACGACATTAAATAATGCCAAAAATGAAATTAAAAGTGACAGGTAGCGCATTTGAAATCTTCGATCTTGTATTTTACAAACATTACACCGTTCGATTCGGCTTTTTTATGGCATTTTTCACATTCAATAAGTGAATGGGCACCCGTGAGCGAAAAACGGGTATTGTTGTGATCAAACTTTTCCGGTTTCCAGTTGGAAGTAGTGTGACACTTCAGACAGTCATTTTCACCTGTCGTTTTGAACTGATAATTGTGAACTTCTTTGTGGCAGCTTTCACAATATGTATTGAGAGGCATGTTTACCTGTAAGTTTAAACTCTGTTTTTTCATGGTCAAAGCTGTATTTTAACCAGTTTTCAACATTATGGCAACTTGAACAGTTGTTATTTCCCATAAATTTAGCTGAAATCTCTTCCCCATGGATATTTTTATGACAGCTTGCACACTCAAAATTATCCTTCTTGAATTTCCACTCTGTTCCTGAATAGTGGCAACTCTGGCAAGGTTGAGCAAGATGTGATCCTGCGAGTGGGAACCGTGTTTTTGATGAAGTTCAAGGGTAAATAACGATGGGGAGAAACCATTCACTGTGTGGCAATCGGAACACTTCACCCGATTTACCGGGTAGAGATGAACTCACCTTTATGATAATCTTTATGACAATTGGTACAATTTTTATGTTCCAGGTTTTGAATTTAGATCGGTTCCGCGACACTCGCCACACTTAACAACCCGATGTTGACCCAGCAGTTGAAAACCCGTTTTGTCGGTCAAATCCGTTAAGTCTTACATTTTAAATGTCGGTTGGTGACAGTCGGTACAAACATTGCCAAGTTTTCCATTGTGGATATCTTTATGACAGTTGGTACAGGATGCAAACTGAATTCCTTTAAATACTTTTGAATCTTTACCTGCGAGGTTGGTATTGGTGTGGCATCTGTAACAATCCACTCTTGTTGAGCACCCGTTAGATTAAAATTGGTTTTTGCATGGTTAAAACCGTTGCAGGTTTAAAAGCACTTTGGGTGTGGCAACCCGTACAATTGTTTCAAGGGTAGTTTTGTGCACATCTGTATGGCAGCGGAGACAATTCTGCTCCAACCCAAGAAAAGTTCTGCCTGGCTCTTTTTTGGCATTCCCTTTAATGTATTTTTGCCTGATGACATCCTGCACAAGAAAGTTGGGAAGGTGTTTGCCTTGAAGAACATATCCTGCCCTTCCGTGATCAAACCTTTTGATTAAAACTCATCAATTATAGCCTCTACCATGGTGTTCACTATGGCAGGCATAACACATCTTCCCTTTTTGCCTCTCTGGCGTGTAAACCTCTTCCACTGTTAACAAGAGTATTTATCTCAGTATGGCATGAAAGGCACTTGGAATTTTACTCCATCGCCTGAAAGTGTGGCATTTGTCGCAATTACTCATGCCTTCAAGATTGGCGTGGCGTTGCTCAGATCACCGGGAGAGAACTGTGCTCTGACAATAATCGAAAATATTAATGTGACAAACAGGATACGAAACATTGGAATTCCGGTTTTGTTAATTTATTATTTATGGCTTAAAATTGCTTCTCCAAATTTCTTTGTGATCCGCACGCCGGCCTTTTCAAGAAACTTAACCGGCAATCACCGCCGGCAAAGATATAAACAAGGTCGTTTTCAACTTCGAAAAGGTCTTCGGAACTATCGCCTCTGTTAAGTACCACAGATTCATCTTTTATTTCAACAACATTTGTACTTAACAATAACTGTAACTTACCACTTTGTGAGTAAGAATTTATGTTTTCGAGGTTTTTAGGTTTTATTCGTGAAAAGGCATCAGCACGATAAGATAAATGGACCGTGTTACTACCATGTGCGAGGAGAATAGCGGATTCAATTGCTGAATCCCCACCACCAACTACTAAAATTCTTTGATTATCAATGTGTTCAGGTTCCAATAAACGATAGAACACTTTTTCTTGTTTCGCCCAAAACGCCGAGCTTTCTGGGAGAACCCCTTCTTCCGATTGCCAAAATTACGGAAAAAAAGTATAATCCTTGTCCGTCGTCACTTTAAAGATTTCACCTTCTTTTACGATTGATTCAACTTTTTCGTTTTCATCAATTTTGATGTTGTTTTTTGAAATAACATCCGACCAGATTGTTATAAGTTCGTCTTTATTTGTTTCAACAAGTTTAACTTTTCCAAGAAGTGGAAGATCCATCGGTGAGGTCATTACTATCTTTGATCTGGGGAAACTGTAAACAGTTCCACCAATTGAGTCTTGCTCAAAGTGTTTTATATTTTGGGACCATATTCCGCACTTTTAGTGTTGCAGGATGTCGGCGGGACCGAGCCAACCACAATCACATCAAATTTGGGCTTTGTGGTCCTTTTGAGCTTCTTATTAAGATAAATTACCTTGCCTGTTTCCTGCTCAACCGCATTTTTTATCAGCCCCATTCCGCCAAGTTCTCCGGCAATAAAGAGCATAGGCACATTTGTTTCAAACTCCTGGCTTACATGCGGAAGGTCAACACCTCTTTTTTCAGTTCCAATGTATAAAGCAATTGCCTGAACAGGACATGCATGAAAACAGGCTCCATGCCCTACACATCTTGAAGCATTTACTGTTGTTGCCCTGCCGTTTACTATAGCAAGGATGTCTTTTTCAGGGCAGGCTTCAATACAAGCACCACTTCCGATACAAATATTTTCATTAACAAACGGATGGAGAGAGACGGGTTCGAAGAGACCGAGGTTTTTTGCTTCCTCAATCTTTTTTACATTTTTTTTTGAGGTTCTGCTTTTCCCTCTCAGGTAGAAAAACAGGACTATTGATATGAGAAGAAGGGCGAACAAATATGCGCCCGTTTCTTCCAGAAAAACTTCATCCACTTTTTATTTTGCCAGTTCTTTCTCCGCAAGTTCGGCTCCGGAGTACTGGGAAATCCTTTACAAGTTTCTGCCATGTGGCTTTGGCTTTGGCAACATCTCCCTTTTCACGCTCGATAAAACCAAGGTAAAAAAGGCTTCTGAATTTTTGATCAACTTTAATCCTCGGTTAATTATCTCCAATCTTTATCCAGCTCTTTCTTTGGTAATAGAGACTGCTAAAGCTAAGGATCTCAACATTGTTAGGTTGATTTTTAAATACCTGGTATCCATCGATGGCTTTGTCAGGTTTGTGAGCCATTCCCATAAATTCGGCATATTCCAACAATTTTGCGGATCCATTTG
>JADJIA010000006.1 GCA_016707285.1 Ignavibacteriales bacterium | reverse complement strand
TATTTATTGTAATAATTTAATAGGTATAACGCTGGCAAATCTAAAAAAATCTTTATCATAAGTGTAAATACCCAAATCGTGATTAAGAGCGACTGCACAAATTAAAAAATCGATATGTGACCCTTGAATCCCGTTTGATTTCAACTTATTGTACAATGATGCAGCCAACTCGTATTCAGTAGTCTTTATCAGGAAATCATCATACCATTGAAGTTTGCTTTTTAATTCATCAAACTTTTTTTCATCTTTAATTCCTGAAAGTAATTCCTGCCTTATAGGTCCCAACATAACTACTTGATCATTCTCTATCAATTGTTCGAGCAGCAAATCTTTTTGAGTCACTTTTTGCAGTTGATTGCGCAGAGCATTTGACCAAACGCATGTATCAACGATTACTTTCATCGAGCCTGTCTTAACTGTTTATAATCATATTCCGGGTCGTAATCGATTGATCCAAAAAGTTCTTTGATTTCGATGCGTTTCTTACGGGCAATATACTCCCTAATGGCAGCCTCAATGGTAGCTTTTTTGCTATTGTGTTTCCCAAGCTTCATTGCTTCATCCAGTATTTCTTTATCAATTTCTATTTGCATTTTCATATGATTCTCCTTTTAAAAGTAACCTTCAAAATTACTTAAATTTATTTCAATTTGAAAGCTAAAAAGGATATGGCTTTGCCGGGAATTTTTTCTGCGACCCACCCACATCTCGCCGCATGGGCGAATCTTCATCCAAAAGCATCCTGTAAATCCTGATTCAGACAATTTGCGTATTCTACCCCCCCTTCATTTTGCAGACGGCAATCGAGACGATTACCACTCCTCACTCTAACGTTCAAAATCTTCATCGTGAATATCTTTTCAAATCGTGATTATCGTGTTCAAAATAACAAGGGGGCTGTTAACTTCAGTCTTTTAATTCCATATACTTCCATGGCTCGTCAAGGGTTTTGAATCCGAACTTTGCGTAGAGTCCATGGGCATCCTTGGTGGCGAGCATGATTTTACAGCCTTTTACACCGGGATAATCGATAATAAACTTTATAAGGTTTTTTGAAATTCCTTTTCCTCGATGCTCTTCGAGGATGAAAACATCAGCAAGATATGCAAATCTTGCATAATCAGTCACAACTCTCGCAAAACCAATCATCGTATCACCAAAATAAACACTAAAACAGAGGGAATTTTTAATTGCCCGGATAATCGTCTCAGGTGCAAGATGTGATCCCCAATAACTTCGTTTGAGAAAATCCACCACTACCTCGTAATCAATTTTTTCACTGTCGGTAGTGAATGTGAATTCTCCCAAAGTTTTCTCTCGTATCATTTAGAAATACCTCCAAAATTCAGGAAATTTATTCTCGGGGAAATAATCAGTAATTATTGATATTTGCTGCACTTAAATATACAATATCTAACAGAAAAATTCATGATTTTGCGTTAATAATTTCCGTTTTCTCTACCCATAGGTGACCCCATCCGGGGCCAAATTCAACATTTGTTGGACAATTCTACCCATAGGAGACCCCATCCGGGGCCAAATTCAACATTTGTTGGACAATTCTACCCATAGGAGACCCCATCCGGGGCCAAAATTTGTTGGACATTGTTACCCATAGGTGACCCCATCCGGGGCCAAATTCATCATTTGTTGGACATCTACCCATAGGGCACCCCATCCGGGGCCAAATTCATCATTTGTTGGACATCTACCCATAGGGCACCCCATCCGGGGCCAAAATCTTTATTTGTTGGACATTGTTACCCATAGGGCACCCATCCGGGGCGTTTTTTTGATTCTTTAAAATCTCCTCTGCGAAAATCTCCCAAAGGGATGCCTTTGGCACGTTTTTTCTGCGTGTATCTGCGTCCCCTCTATCCGTGGCCATCCGTGTAAAATCCGTGAAATCCGTGGAACTATCCTTCCTTTAACCTACTTTCCCCCCCTATGGAACTGATTATAAAAGATAGTTGTTAAATTTTTATAATAAATCTTGACTTTTTTGTACAGATTTGATAAATTTACATATCGGATATTTGAAATTTTAGAGAGACAAGGAAATTGCATGAGTAATACCGAGATAAATGAGATAGAGCAATTAGCGAATCAGGAGTACAAATATGGATTTGTAACTGATATCGATGCTGATACATTTCCTCCGGGTTTAAATGAAGATGTAGTCAGGGCACTTTCTGCAAAGAAGGAAGAACCTGAATGGATGCTTGAACTTAGATTAAAAGCCTACCACCAATGGCTCAAAATGGAAGAGCCAAAATGGCCAAATGTTAACTATCCTCCTGTGGATTTCCAGGCGATAAGTTATTATTCGGCACCTAAACAAAAAAAGAAACTCAACAGTCTTGATGAGGTTGATCCCGAGATATTAAGTGCATTTGCAAAACTTGGAATCCCCCTCGCAGAGCAGAAGATTCTGGCAAATGTGGCAGTGGATGCCGTGTTTGACTCAGTTTCTGTGGCAACCACTTACAAAGCAAAATTAAACGAACTTGGAATCATTTTCTGCTCGATGTCTGAAGCTATTAGAGAGCACGGCGATCTTGTAAGAAAATATCTCGGATCGGTGGTTCCTGCCGCTGACAATTTTTACTCAGCTTTAAATGCTGCGGTTTTTAGCGATGGTTCATTTGTTTACATCCCCAAGGGTGTCAGATGTCCAATGGAGCTTTCCACTTATTTTAGAATAAATGCCGCCAACACAGGCCAGTTTGAAAGAACGCTGATTGTAGCTGATGACTATTCTTATGTAAGTTATCTTGAAGGTTGCACTGCTCCAATGCGTGATGAAAATCAGTTGCATGCAGCAGTTGTTGAACTTGTGGCGATGGACAATGCCCAGATAAAATACTCGACAATCCAAAACTGGTATGCCGGTGATAAACAGGGCAAAGGCGGTATTTACAATTTTGTAACCAAACGAGGAAATTGTAAAGGCGTCAACTCAAAAATCTCCTGGACTCAGGTGGAAACAGGTTCTGCAATTACATGGAAATATCCAAGTTGCCTCTTGACAGGGGATAATTCAATTGGCGAATTTTATTCGGTTGCGGTTACAAACAACTTTCAGCAGGCTGACACCGGCACGAAGATGATCCATATCGGGAAAAACACCAAAAGCACTATTGTTAGTAAAGGAATTTCTGCCGGATTCAGCAACAACACCTACAGAGGTTTGGTAAGAATAGGCAAAAAAGCTGTTAATGCCAGAAACTACTCACAATGTGATTCCCTTCTGATCGGTGATAAATGTGGTGCCCACACTTTCCCTTATCTTGAAGTAGGCAACCCGGGAGCAATTGTGGAGCATGAAGCAACCACCTCGAAAATTGGTGCGGATCAGATATTTTATCTGAACCAGAGGGGACTTGCCACCGAAGACGCTGTGAGTATGATCGTAAATGGTTATTGTAAAGAAGTATTTAAAGAATTACCGATGGAGTTTGCTGTTGAAGCTACCAAACTCCTCAGCATAAGCCTTGAAGGCAGTGTTGGTTAATATAAATTAGAAAGAACTTAAAAAAATGATTGAAATAAAAGATTTAAGAGCTGCCATTGATGGCAAGGAAATTTTAAGAGGTGTTAATCTTACCGTAAAACCGGGTGAGGTTCATGCCATCATGGGACCAAACGGTTCAGGGAAAAGCACACTTGCTCAAGTTCTCGCAGGAAAAGAAGATTATGAAGTTCTTGGAGGAAGTGTAACTTTCAACGGAAAAGACCTTTTTGAACTCAAAGCAGAAGACAGAGCAAGAGAGGGAATGTTCCTCGCATTTCAATATCCTATTGAGATCCCCGGAGTTTCAAATGTGAATCTCTTAAAAACCGCTGTCAACGAGATCAAAAAATACAGAGGTGAAGAGCAGATAGATGCTCTTGATTTTCTTAAAATGATCAAAGAGAAAATGAAACTTGTAGAGATGCCACAAGATTTGTTGAACCGTTCGGTGAATGAAGGATTTTCAGGTGGTGAGAAAAAGAGAAATGAAGTTTTTCAGATGGCGGTGCTTGATCCTAAACTCGCGATTCTCGATGAAACTGATTCCGGCCTCGATATCGACGCATTAAGAATAGTTGCCAACGGTGTAAATTCATTAAGAAAACCAACCAACGCATTTATCGTCGTAACCCATTACCAGAGACTGCTCGATTACATCGTCCCTGATTTTGTTCATATCCTCTACAAAGGAAGAATAATTAAATCAGGCGACAAATCCCTCGCCCTCTTCCTGGAAGAAAAAGGATATGACTGGGTAAAAGACCATGTTGATGAATTTATTGCAGTTTAAGGCAGGGAATAAATGAGTAATACAACTGAATTCAAAAAATGGTATTCCGAGAGCTTTAAGAAGTTTGAGGAAAGCCTGAATGGAGAAACGAAGCTTCCGCTTCACCAGACGAGAAAAACCGCACTGGAAGAGTTCCAAAATGCAAAATTTCCGACTGTAAAAGATGAGGAATGGAAATACACAAATGTTTCGTCGCTTCTTAACCACAAATTTGTTGATGTAATTGGCAAATCATTTGACAATGGAAATGTTGACCTTGAGAAATATCTCTTCAACAAGAGAAACTTTTACACAATAGTATTCATTAACGGCGTTTATGATGAAGTTAATTCTCAGGAACTTGATGAACCGGGAATAACACTCTGTAACCTGAAAACTGCAATTAAAAAATACCCTGAAGAGATAAATCTCCACATTGGCAAATTTGCCAAAGCTGAAGACAGTATTTTCACTGCCCTCTCAACAGCCTGTTTGAACGACGGGGTATTCCTAAAAGTAAAATCAGGCAAAGCCCTCGACAAACCTGTTCAGGTGCTCTATGTAAACTCGGGTGGTGATAATCTTTTGATTCAGCCCCGTAACCTTTTTGTGATCGGTAAAAACGCTCAGGCAAAAATAGTTGAATCATATTATTCTGAAGGTGAAAGTGAATATTTTACCAACAGCGTAACCGAAACTTATGTTGACCAAAACGGTATCCTCGAACATGTGAAAATACAAGAAGAGAGCCTCAAAGCATTCCACATTTCGACCACCGAAATAGATGTGGAAAAAGAAAGCATCTATTCCTCCTACAACATTAATTTCGGCGGAAACCTCGTGCGTAACGACCTCAATGCCCGTTTCCATGGTGAATACGGACACTGCACACTTAACGGGTTGTACCTCGCCGACGGTGAACAACATATTGACAATCATACTCTCATCGACCATGCAGTGCCAAATTGTGAAAGTCATGAGATGTATAAAGGAGTGCTTGACGACAGCAGCCGTGCCGTGTTCAACGGTAAAGTGCATGTGTGGAAAGACGCCCAAAAAACAAATGCCTTCCAGGAGAATAAAACTGTAATTCTCTCTGACAGCGCAAGAGTTGACACAAAACCTCAACTCGAAATCTTCGCAGACGATGTAAAATGCTCCCATGGTGCAACAATCGGTAAACTCAGCGAAGAAGGACTCTTTTATCTTAGAGCCCGCGGAATAGGCGAGGAACTGGCAAAAACAATGATTATTAATGCATTCGCAAACGATGCTGTTCACACCATCTCAATAGCAGATGTCAGAGACCGGATCGAAGAGCGGGTGGCAATAAAACTTGCAAAAAATTGAAGTTAAAAAATGACTGAAGAAATAAACGGGGCGGCATACAGCCATTTTGATCCGGAACTGTTCAGGAAAGATTTTCCTGTTCTGCATCAAAACATTCACGGCAAGCCGCTTGTGTATTTAGACAACGCCGCGACCACACAAAAACCACAAGTGGTAATTGATACAATCGCAGAATATTACAAAGGTTACAACTCAAACATCCACCGTGGTGTTCATCAGTTAAGCCAAAAAGCAACCGACGAATACGAAAAGGCTCGTGTTAAGATTCAAAAGTTTCTTAACGCACCAAAAAGCCGGGAGATAGTCCTTTTAAGAGGAACAACAGAGGCAATTAATCTCGTTGCTTCAAGTTATGGCAGAAAGTTCATAAAATCAGGTGACGAGATAATCATCTCCGAGATGGAACACCACTCAAATATAGTTCCATGGCAGATGTTGTGTGAGCAGACGGGTGCAGTTCTAAAGGTTATTCCGATGAATGATCTTGGTGAACTAATGATGGACGAGTATAAAAAACTCCTCACTGAAAAAACAAAAATTGTATCTGTTGTGCATGCTTCAAATACACTTGGAACAGAAAACCCTGTTGAAGAGATTACCCGTTTAGCGCACACAGTCGGTGCAAAAGTTTTGATCGATGGCGCTCAAGCGGTTCAACACTTTAAAGTGGATGTACAAGCAATAGGATGCGACTTTTATGCCTTCTCGGGACACAAACTCTACGGACCCACCGGTATCGGAGTTTTGTGGGGAAGGGAAGAACTGCTCGAAGTGATGCCTCCATATCAGGGAGGTGGCGATATGATCCTTTCAGTTACATTCGACAAAACTGTTTATAACGAAATACCATATAAGTTCGAAGCAGGTACACCAAACATAGCCGATACCATCGCTCTTGGCACGGCAATCGATTATATCGAATCCATCGGAATAGATCAAATTTCAACATATGAAAGTGAACTCTATTTATACGCTGAAGAAACTATACTGCCCATTGATGAAGTAACTCTTATCGGATGTGCTGAAAAAAAGGGGAGTGTATTCTCCTTTAAGTTAAAAGATGTGCATCCACACGATGTTGGAACCATTATGGATATGGAGGGAGTTGCGATCAGGACAGGGCACATGTGCACACAACCCGTAATGAAACACTTTGGTGTTCCGGCGCTCTCAAGAATCTCAATCGGGCTCTACAACACAAAAGCCGATATCGATCGTGCAGCAGAAGGAATAAAAAAAGTTTTGGAGGTATTTGCCTGATGAATGAAGAATTAAAAGAGATTTACCAACAGGTAATTCTTGACCATAACAAAAGCCCAAGAAACTTCCGAAAGATTGATCCCTCCACCCACTCGAGTGAAGGATTAAATCCTCTGTGTGGTGATCATGTGTTTATTTATCTGGATATCCAGGATGGAGTGATAGCAGATATATCCTTCGATGGAAACGGATGTGCCATATCAAAATCCTCTGCGTCAATAATGACCGCTGAACTCAAAGGAAAAACAGTGGAAGAAGCTGAAATAATCTTTAACCAATTTCATGACATGGTAACGGGCAAACTGACAGATGAAGAAGAAATTGAGAATCTTGGAAAACTTTCAGTCTTTCAAGGTGTAAGGGATTTCCCTGTCAGAGTAAAGTGTGCTTCACTGGCATGGCATACAATGCATGCAGCACTTCACAGCGAAACAGTAGTAACCACGGAGTAAACAGATGGCATTAATAGAAATTGAAGAATTGCAGGAACGCGTAATTAATGCACTTAAATCGTGTTATGATCCTGAAATACCCGTGGATATCTGGGAGCTTGGTTTAATATACCACCTCAAATTTGACATGGAGCGAAATCTCATCGTTGAGATGACCCTTACAAGTCCGATGTGTCCCGTAGCTGAAAGTCTCCCTTCAGAAGTTGAGGCTAAATTAAGGACTGTTGAGGGATTAAATGATGTCAAAATAAAACTTGTCTGGGATCCACCATGGGATAAAGACATGATGAGCGAAGTCGCTCAACTTGAACTTGGATTTTTATAACAAACAACCTGTCAAATAAGGACAGAGATCAAACCCTAATAGCAAAAGCTAACAAGGAGCTATAATGTTAAATACACTTAAATCACCACTATATGACGAAGCAGCTGTACAGCACATGAGGGATGAACTCGTGGCAGTTGGTTTCGAAGAAGCAAGAACCCCCGAAGCTGTTGATGACGCCATTCTTAACAACCCCGGAAAATCTGTATTCGTTGTAATCAACTCAGTATGTGGATGCGCTGCAGGGTCAGCAAGACCAGGCGTATCTCTTGCGCTTCAGCATGATACAATCCCCGACAAATATTATACAGTGTTTGCAGGTCAGGAACGCGATGCAATAGATCGCTTGAGATCCTATATCAAAGGATTTCCACCCTCTTCACCATCAGCCGCACTTTTCAAAGATGGACAGATTCTTTATTTCCTGCCCAGACTTGACATAGAAGGCAGAACCGCAGCTGAAATCTCACAGGATATTATGGTTGCTTTCGAAAAACATTGTTCTGCAACAGGTCCATCCATTCCGGCTGATCAATTCGAAAAAGTGTTGTATGCCAAAATGTGCGGTTCTAAAATTCCTCTTTACAAAGGATAAATTTTTCGAATGAAATTCAGTTCACAAGAAGAATACGGCTTAAGACTCTTACTAAGGATAGCAAAATCATCCTCTTCTGCAGGAATGACAATTCCTGAACTTTCCGAGGCAGAGGGTCTTAGCAGCGCAAACACTGCAAAATTGTTGCGGCTTCTTCGAATGGGTGGATATATCGATTCTCTAAGAGGGATGCGGGGGGGCTACAAGCTCTCCCGCACACCCGGTCAAATATTAGTGGCTGATGTTTTAAACGACCTCGGAGGCAGACTTTTTGACAATACCTTCTGCACTGATCATTCCGGCAACGAATCCTCTTGTACACACGACATTGATTGCTCTGTCAGAGTGCTCTGGGGCATGATCCAAAGAGTGGTTGACGGTGTCCTCAAACAAACAACCCTCGACGATCTCATGCACTCCGAAACGCGTGTTCATCAAAAACTCTCTCCACTCGTCACCGACTCCATAGATGCCTTCACTGCCGTCAAAGAAATGAAAATGATTATTTAATGCAATAATCCAATAATGCAGTAATCCAATAATGTTTTTTTGCTGCGGATGAACTCAGTTTATGTAGATTTTTGATCGTAAGAGTGAGGAGAGGTAATCGTCCCGATTGCCCTATGCAGGATGAAAGGGGCAATAGTCACGGATATCACGGATTGCCACGGATAAGGGTGGGACGCAGATACCGCAGATTAAACGGATTTTCGCGGATATTTTTTATCACCGAGGTGCCCCCGAGAAGCAAACAAACAAGCCCCGGCAGTGCCGGGGTAGAAGAATTTGAATAGTCCCCCCCAAAAAATTATCCCCGGCAGGGATTTGATTTTCGTAGCCATGCTCATGCTCCCCCCAATTCCCAAATTCTCGGTTGCCCTTTTTTTCCCTCCGGCCCGCTTTGATTTTGTTGTAATTTTCTCCCCATGGCGACCCCCTCCGGAGGGACTTAATTTTCATTATTCTACCCTAGGGACCCTCCGGGCAGCAATTGTTGTCACCCCCCCCGCACAGCAACACTTCCGCCCCCCCCCCCCCCCCCCACCCCCCTTCCTTTCCCCCCCGACCCCCCCCATGCCAAATTCTTCATTTGTTGGATATTCTCTACCCATAGGGCACCCCTTCCGGGGCGCATTGATTTTGCAATTATTCTACCCATAGGTGACCCCTCCGGGGCCAAATTCTTCATTTGTTGGAAATTCTCTACCCATACGGCACCCCTTCCGGGGCGCATTTATATCGAAGAACATATCACCAGCCCACAGGCAGGCTTGATACTTCTCTAACGGTGAATCATTCTGCATAGGGCAATCGGGACGATTACCACTCCTGACTCTCACGCTATTCACCTTGCAGACGGCAATCGGGACGATTACCACTCCTCACTCTTACGGCGTAAAATCCGTTTGCTGCTATCCCTTAATCATAATCAGGATCATCTTGGTTTTTTCGAGGGCGACAAGACCATGAGGGATGTTTGCTGGAAGTTTTATAATTGTACCTGTTTCAACGATATAAGGCTCTCCACCAATCTTGATTTCCATTTTTCCTTCTACAACATTTACAAGTGCATCGTATGGTGAAGAATGTTCTGTCAGATTCTCGTCTTTGTCAAATGCAAAGAGAGTTACATTGCCCGAAGGATTTTTTAATAATTGTCTGCTTACTATTGATTTTTCTGAATAGTTAATTAATTCAGATGCTATTCCGTTTAAGTCTGTAGTTGACATGAGATATTCCTTTTTTTTGAGTACTTGAGTGACTCGAGTACTTGAGTAACTCGAGTGAATTGAGTTCTAAAGTTCTGAAGTTCTGAAGTTCTGAAGTTCTGAAGTTCTAATAATTATCCAAACATATGATCAAGTTTGTGTTTTGCTTCGGGTGACATTTTATGGGGTGTCCACTCCGGCTCCCACACGAGATCGATAAAAATTCTTAATTGTGGAAATGCCTGTTGAAGTTGTCTTTCAGTCCATTCAAGGATACTGTCGTGCATGGGGCACCCGGGTGTAGTCAGTGTCATTTTAACAAGAATAACATCTTCTCTGATTATCACTTCGTAAACTAAACCTAATTCAACAATATTTAGACCCAATTCGGGGTCAATTACATTTGTCAGTTGTTCCAGTACTTCTTCTTTAGTTGCCATTTGAATCTTTCTTGACATAAATTGAAACTATGTTAAATGAAAACAGGAGTGCTCCTCCGAGATAGAGGATCAAGCCACCAAGCAGTACCTCACCGATACCTAAAATTAATCCAACCAATATTATGAACAATGCTGAATTGGTGAGATAATATTGTGTTTTGGTGAGACTGTTGTTGAGCAGGTCTTTGAGGAGTGGAACTTTGCTAAGCCCAACCTTGCTGCTGTAATAATGAAACCAGATGAGGAACGGGATGATTTTATACATCTGTCCAAAGATCAGTTGGGTGATAAATCCAAAAATAAAGATGAACCCATATATGATGTTAGGGTTCATATCACCATAAATCCCTTTACCACTGCTGAAGAGTATGGAGATTCCGAGTGCCAGTCCAACTACAAGCGCCGTGTATGCAAAAAGGGAAAATTTGATTCCAAGATCAAGATTCTTTTTCATTCTCTTTTTAATGATGAGCACAATCTGATAAAAGAAGAGAATGAATCCGAGAGCTATCATAGGAGCAAAAATATAATCTGAAACTTCTGAGAGACCAAAAATTCTGAAAAGCGAAAATCCCGTTACGCCTGCATTTAGAAGGATAAAAACTCCCCAGGCCGGTTTAACGGAGTAACCGTGTGAAAGGGTGAACATCGGAATCAATTTCATAGAAACACCGGCGATTACCATTCCGATCCAGCCGGCTACCCCGAGGTGAGCATGTACAGTTAAAAGGGACAGATGATCTCCGGAAATGAAAGGGAAACCGAGATTAATAGCAAGCAAAAGTCCCAAAAGCACAGTGAGGAAGAGATAAATATTTGATGCTATTAAAAAGATTCCCGTTAAATTTCTTTTTTCACCTTTACCAAGCGTGATTCCAAGATTGATGAGGAAGAGAATTATTGCAAACACGAGCATACTTCCACCAACAACCATCATCGTACCAAACTCAAACAGATAAAAGGATGTCACGAGCAGAATCATTCCGGCGATGTGGAAGAAATATTGAATATAAGCTAATAATTCGGAGTGGAGCTTCACTTTCATGATAATCGAAATCAGTTGAAAGATTGCGCCAAAGATTGTAAGTGCGATCCACCCCAGAATTGTAAGGTGAGTTACCGCTAAAACAACAGGAGAAAAATGATGACCACGCAACCCGCCATAGTCAACGATCATCATCAACACCGCTGCGATCAACGACACAATAGCCGTCAAAAAATAGAGGGAGACGAGTTTAAATGACGGGGACAGTTTTGTTGCGAATCCTGGTACCATTTTAAAGTTTCCTGGTTATTACCACTTTATAATAGTTTTCGTTGATTTTGTTGGTAACAGCTTCCCAGCCAATTTCATCAAGTTTTTCATAAAGCATCATTGGTTCGCGGTGGTGGTGAACAAGCAGTATCGATTTTTCATCCATATCACGAAGTTTTTCGAGAATTACCATCATCGGCTCAGGAGGTGTAAGTTCCCTGACATCAATTTCCACTACGGTTTCAATTTTTGAAATTGTGGGAGATTCCTGAGATGGTGCTTCGAATCCTGCATCAGATTTGAAAAAATAAACATTAAAGATGCCGTCAACATTTTCAGTAAAATGATTGAATCCTCTTTTCCCAAGTACATTGTAGAGAGGAAGTGGTTCAAAAGTATTTATCAGGTGTAATATTTCTCCATCTTTAAGGGTGTCAATATTTTTCATAATCAGGGAAAAAGGGTCAACACCTGAGGCAAGAGAGGGTCTTACATCAAGTTCAAGTTTTGGTGCTGAGTTAATAAAATCGGGTTTTGTTGTTGTATTCATCATTTATTCCATCGTAATTAAGCTGAGAGTTTTGATTTGTTAATTTCTTCAGTCGCTTCCATTCTAAGTTTAATTTCATCGTTGAAGAGGTTTTCAATTTTTTTTACTGATCTGTCTTTGATGTCTTCGAGGCTTGTGGACGAAAAGAGTTCATAAACCATCTGCCTTAATCCATCCCATTCATGATGAACGGGACAGGGGTTATCGGGGTTACATCGTTTAAAGCCAAGGATACAAAAATTAAAGATATCGAGTCCATCGAGTGCGTCAATGATATCGATAAGTTTAATTTTTGAAGCGGGTTGAACAAGTCCAAATCCACCACCATTGCCTCTTCTTGAATCGACAAGCCCGGCAGTTACCAATTCTTGAAGTATCTTACCTGTAAAATCTTTTGGGATAGTCAGAACGGATGATATCTCACCCGTTGAGAGTGTTGCACCATAAGGGAGTGTCGAAAGCAGCAAAACTGTCTGTAAACCGTATTCACATTTTTTTGAGAAAATCACTTTGTTCCTAAAAATCTTTCTTTTTGAATTTGTAGAGAGCACCACTTAGTGGCATCAATGTCCAAAGTGTCAAGGCAGTGAGAGAGACTACAGAGCCGGTAATTGACTGAAAATAATCCTGGAAAATTGCCCCGGTGTAGCCCATCAACGCAGAAGCATCCAAATGGATGAGGCAGAAGATTCTCGCCAGATCAATTGGATTAAATGAACTTATTATTAGCAGAGGCAGTTCGAGTGGATAATCTGCGAAGAAAACGGAGATTCCCAAAATAAAACCATCATAAAGCAGAGCGAGCAAAAACCAGATTGTTATCGAGAGTCCAAATCCTTTTGCTTTATCATCCTGCAATATTGCAATAAAAAAAGCGAGAGCGAGAAAGATTAGTGTAATAAAAAAGCTGGATGAAAGAAGAGCTCCTATTGCGGGAAGTGATTCAACATCGAGATTTGAAAAAATTAAAAAAGGAACTGTGATCCCTATTAACTGGGAAAATACCAATGGGAGTGCCACACCCAGCCAGATACCGGTAACAAGATTTGCCCTTTTTACGGGTTGTGTCAACATAAAAAGGATGTAACCTTTGCTGTTGTAGTAAAATGTGGTTCCGTAAAGCAAAGTTAAAAGGGGCATAAAGGAGACATTTATGCTTAGAATATTTGCAATCACTCCCGATGTTTCACTATTGAAATAAAACAGGAGCGAAGTAAACAGTGAGAAAAACAAAAGATAAAAAATCACAAGTCGTGATCTCATCACATCTCTTGTCTGATATTTAAATATTTTGATCATATCAGACATGGTGAAAACTCCATTTTAATTATGTTCGCAACAGCTTTTTCGAGTGAAGGTGTTTCCTGGATGTTTTTTAGCTCCGTTACACTCCCTTTGTAGCGTACACATCCTTCGAGCATAAAAATCACCTCATCGGCGAGTTCATCAACTTCTGGCATAATGTGGGAAGTGAGAAGAACGGTAACACCCTCATTGTTAACTTTCCGAATTTTATCTTTCAGAAGGATTGAAGCTGAAGGGTCGAGAGATGATGTTGGTTCATCCAAAATAAGGAGAGTTGGTCTGAACATAAAAGCGATGGCTGCAGAAAGTTTTTGAAGAGTGCCACCTGAAAGGTGTTTTATTTGTTTGTTTTTATACTCTTCCAATCCAAAAGCTTCATACAGTTCCAGATCATAATCCTTAACATCAGTTCTTAAGTCTTGAAGGAGTTTAATCGATTCCTTCACCTTAAGGTTTGCGGGGAAACCATGATTTTGTGGCAGATATCCAATTTGTTTTCTGTATTGGTCACTGCTTTTAATTGTTGATCCTCCCACAGATATTGAACCTGATTCGGGAATTACAAGTCCCAGAATTGATTTTAACAAAGTTGTTTTGCCTGAGCCATTAGGTCCAACAATGGCTGTTACCGAACCGGAGTGAATTTCGATGTCGATCGATTTAAGCACCTGATGGTGTTTATAAGTTTTTTTTAATCCTGTAATAGTTATCATACAATCCTCCTCATCACCGGTTTTTCATCAATCAATTGTTTTGGTGTAAGCGATGGAAAAACCCTTTCGGCAAGGTCGAGCAACTTTGTGAATAATCCCCTCATCAGGATGAGGGAGGGTTTATATTCAGTCACAATTACCGAAAAAAGAGATACAGGGTGATAGGGGACATCACCAAAACCATCTTTATTGAGGTCGTATCCTGCGTAGTTATCCCAGTAGTTTTCTGTGAAAGTATTAAAATTTTGTTTTGAATTAGTTGCGACATCAAAATTATTGGAATAAAAACTGTTCCCGGTAAATTGATTGTCCATCGAGTTAGCCATAAGATCAATTGCCCAACCGTTTTTTACAAAAATGTTTTTTTCGATTAGTGATCTTCCCGAAGCCTCCATGTAGATGCCTTTGGTATTTCCGGAGAAAGTGTTTTTTGATACATGTGATTGATTGATATCCTTTAATAACAGTCCGTAGGAAGCGGGACCCTTGTTGTTGAAGAAGAGATTTTCAACCATTTCAATCTTTGATGAATACATTACCGCAACACCTGCACCATTTTCGGAGAATCTGTTCTTAAAATAAGAACAATTGTCAGAGAACATAAAATGTAATCCATAGCGGATATTGTTTTTGGCAGAATTTCCTTGAATCAGGTTATTTTTGCTGAACTCGAGATAAATGCCATCGCGGTGACCGGAGATTTTGTTTCCGATAATCTGAATTGAATCACAATTCCAGAGATGAATTCCGTTACCGGAGTTTGTCTCTGACTTTGCAAATGAGTGGATAACATTGTTCACAACCTTTATTGAGGTTGTTTTTTGCAGATAGATACCAAAAAAGTTGTTGTAAAGGTCATTGTTCTCAACAGTACAGTTGGAAACTTCTTCAAGTCTGATTGCTGCGTTTTCAAATTTATAACCAACTTCAGAATTTATCAGTCGAAATCCAAAGATCTTTACTCCATTTGATCTTACAAAAAAGATGGAACCTTTGCCCCCGGCATTTATCACGGGAAGATTAACTCCCGTGATAATGAGGGGTTTCTGAATTTTAATATCTCTTTCAAGATACTCACCTTTCAATACCAGAATAGTGTCTCCTGGTTTTGCCATGGAAACAGCCGTTGTAATCGATTTGATTTTTTCGCTCTTGCCAACCTTTATCGTGGATGCAAGAGTTGAAATCGAAAACAGGAGAATTAAGCTGAAAAGTGAAATTAGTCGCATTTTATTTGAATTCTTTTAAAAGTTTATCCCAGCTATAGTGAACCGCTTTTTCATCTTTTACGGTTGATTTTGCTTTTTCATGGGTGGTAAAAGCAGCAAGGTTTGCACCCATGGGACTGCTTATTTCATCGCTGATAACAAACATTGCACTTTTTGCATCAATTAATACATCAGGTTGTAACATTGATGTAACATAAACAGCGCTTTCCTTTGCATCATATTTATCAGGCATCTGAGAATATTGGACGAGGCACTCTATTGAGTCAAATTTAAACACTTTTCCTTTGGGAGTAATGAGTTCACTTCCAAATCTGTGATCTGTAATTAGCATTTGGCAAAAAGCACAGTTATCGGTACCGTAATTGATGGGCACGGGATCGGTTCCTGCACAGCCAAGTGCAAAAAATGAAGCAATAATCAGAGTAATGAGATGGATTTTCATGCTTGTATTCCTTTGTTTTTTCTTTCGTTAAGATACGAAAATCCGAACAATAACACAGACATTCCAATAAATGCACTTCCGATCCACGGGAGGGAAGTGGCGTTTATATTAAGAAGTTGTTTACTTCCAATAAATGGTGGTTGATAACTCATTCCCGGCACTTTTATCGGGGCGTCAGGATTCAAATTATGTCCATAATCATATTCCCACATGTAAAAATCGTACATTCCGACAACACCAAGCAGGATAATGAGAATAATTAGCGTAAGAATCGAGCGGCTGCCTCCTTTGTATGCAACAAGAAGACCGAGAAAAGTGAGAGTCACAATGATGTATGGCATAAAAACAAGTTCCGGAATCGATTCCTCGTCAATAGTTTTCATTCCAATGTAGTGGTTAAGTCCGTTGAGTGTATTGAGGTCATTTGGACCTTCACCCGTGATCTTGTTTATCCAGATGTATAATCCCATTCCTTCGGGGTATTGAGGTGCTTCGATGTCAATTTTCCAGATAGGGAAAATGAAAGTTCCGAGAAGGAGGATGGATCCGATAATGACAAGAATTTTTGATTTGGTTTTCATTTTAGTTTCCGTTTAAGATTGAAGTGGAACCCTGTCCCTGCTAATTAAGGGTTCCACTTCATAAATTACACTATTTTCCGGTTCCGAACTTTAGTTCAACATTTGAATTAGCCGGAGATACTCTTAAGTAACCTGACATTTCCTGGTGGAGAGCTGAGCAAAAATCGGAGCAATAAAAAGGATAAATTCCGGGTTGTTTTGGTTCCCAAGTGACAGTTCTCGTTTCGCCCGGCATGATAAGAAGCTCTGAATTGTTCATTCCTTTCACGGCAAATCCGTGTGGAACATCCCAATCCTGTTCAAGATTGGTTACATGGAAATAGACTTTATCACCAACTTTTATACCTTCGATATTATCGGGGGCAAAGTGGCTTCTTGCGGCAGTCATATAAACTCTAACTATGTTACCTTCGCGAACAACCTTTGCGTCTTTTTCACCTTTTGTTGCGTAAGGATTACCGTTATCCTCATTTTTGTAGATTTTCATAAAATCTTTAGTGAGGATATCCGCTTTAATTCCCTGAGCATAGTGAGGTTCACCAATAGTTGGGAAATCGAGCAGGAGTTTCATTTTGTCGCCACTGATATCAATCAACTGGGCTGACTGGGTGAGTGATGGTCCCGTTGGGAGGTATCTGTCTTTGGTAATTTTGTTAAGAGCCACGAGATATTTACCAAAAGGTTTTTTGGTATCTCCGCCCATTACCATCAAGTGACCAATGGAATAGTAAACAGGGATTCTGTCAACCACTTCCCATGTCCCAAGTTTCCATTTTACAACTTCTGACGAAATGAAAGCTGAGGTATATGCAAAACCTTTTTCATCAAATTCGGTGTGGAGAGGTCCCAAACCCGGGTTCTGAACTTCACCGGCGTTAACTTCAGCATACTTCAGGATGGGGATACCATCAATTTCGCCATCAAACTTTTTGCCATCAATTGCTTTGATCATTTTTGAGAATGAGTGAACAGGGAGAACTGTAGCGAGTTTACCACCTGCTACTATGTATTCACCTGTCGGGTCAACATCCACTCCGTGAGGAGATTTTGGAGTTGGCAGGAAATAGATCATTCCCGGACAGTCTTTTGGATCGAGAACCATAACTGTTTTAAGTTGTTCAGATTTTGCAACTCTGGTTTTTTCATCAACATGGTTGTGATAATAGTCTGCCGGCATGGCTTTGGCTTTACCTGCTTTTACATATTCTTCAGCTTTTTTCCAGTTGATTGCTGCAATAAAATCTTTGTCATTTTTTGATGCATTAATTTCGAGCAGTGTGTTGGCTTGTTCCGAGTTGTAAGATGTAAAAAATGCCCAACCATGTGATGGACCTTTACCTGCACGGGCAAGATCATAGTTGAATCCGGGCGCAAGAATCTGGAACTCGAGGTTCATTCTACCACTTTCAGGATTAACCTTTATAAATGATATGGTGCCCTTAAAATTTTCTTTGTATGATTTAATATCAACATCCTGATTAGGGATTGGGAGAGAAAATCTTGTGGAGGCAACCACATATTCAGAATTTTCAGTGGTAAACGGGGAGCCATGATTTCCGGCTGAGTTCGGGATTTCAAGTATCTCTGCAGTTTCAAAATCTTTTAGATCGATTCTTGCAATTCTTGGGGTATTATTTGCGTTGATAAAAATCCATTTACCATCGGCAAGTCCGTCACTTTGAGAAAGAGACGGGTGATGAGCATCATCCCAGGGAATAAATCCGTGTGAAGTGTTTAACATCGCTTTGGTTTCTTCTGTATAGCCATATCCTGTTTCAGGATTTTGTGAAAAAACAGGGATAACCTTAAATAATCTACCTGACGGGATTCCATAAACGGAAAGTTGTCCGCTGAAACCACCTGACATAAATGAATAAAATTCGTCATATTCTCCGGGTTTTACATACACTCTTTGTGCAGCATCACCCGTATCAAGTGAAGAGGAGCTTTTGCCGCAACCAATGATGAAAATCAGAGGGAGCAACATCACAGCCAGAACGAGGAATTGAATTTTCTTTTGCATCGCGTTACTTTCGATTGATGGTTATTTTTTAGGATTTACTGATCTGAAGTATTCAAGGATATCGAGAGCTTCTTGCATGCTTACATTCTGATAAGGCATTTGAGTCATATACTCAGCAAGCATTTTTTTAGCTTCAGGGTGTTTTTTCCCCATTTCATCGGGGTTCATAATCATGTTCACAATATATTCGGGTGATCTGCGAGTAAGAACATCCCTTTGAGCGGGACCTACATATTTTTCATCAAGTTTGTGGCATGATGCACACTTTTCATTAAATGCTTTTTCACCTTTTGAGGCTTTAGCAAGATCAATTTCGCCGAGGGTGAGTTTTTCAGTGACAGGTCCTATTCCATTTTCAAGCTGAAAATCGGATAGCCCCGATGTGTTTTCAACACCTGAAGAAGTGGCAGCAGCGTTTGATTTTTTTGGTGCCTCTGCATCACCACCACAACCGGGTAATACAATTAAAGAAAGAACAGCGAGAGAAAAAATTGTTGAATAAATTGTCCTTAAAGACATGATACCTCCAGAGTTAATTCGGATAAAAAAATCTGATTTATGTTCAAATGAAAGCCTGACAATGAACGGGGAATATCCAAAACCAGAGGTTTTAACATTCTGACCATTTTGACATTGCGATTTTGAGTTATTTTAGGCATTTTGTTTTTCATTCTTAAATCAGATAAAAAAGTCTGATTCAAATATATGGTATTTAAAATCAATTGTCAAGTACTTTTTCATTTTTTTTTAGGGGGAGAGGAGAAAAGGAGTCACAGAGTCACGAAGTCACAGAGTCACAGAGTCACGAAGTCACAGAGTCACAGAGTCACGAAGTCACAGAGTCACGAAGTCACGGAGGCACTGTAATCCAAATAAAAAAGGCTGTCTGTTGCGAGAGACAGCCTTAATTGACGCCTGTGAGTCTAACCTGAAATGGTTATTTAGACTGAAAAAAGTTTCCGACGGTTGATGACGAAGGCACTTGATTCTATCTTTTTTACTTTAGACAGTCTAATTTGGTTCCAACCCGTTCAAACCTTCTAAAATTTTCAAAAAAATTGTTTATATTGAAAATTCTACCATAATATTTTTGATATGAATGACCTCTGACGACGAACTGATAAAACGAAAGCAAGAACACCTCGACTTGTGTGCTTCTGATGCTGTGGCTTTTAGAGAAACTACAACCGGATTTGAACACTATTCTTTTTTGCATTACGCCCTTTCTGAAGTTAATATTGATGAAATAGATCTCAGTTTTAATTTTTTTGGAAAGGTAATTGCACTCCCTTTTTATATCTCCTGTATGACCGGAGGAACTGATGAAACAGTTAATATAAATCTGAAACTTGCTCGTGTTGCAAAAGAACTTAATGTCCCGTTGGGGCTTGGCAGTCAGCGGTATGCTCTTGACAGTGAGAGATTTAATTCTCATTTTGATCTTATAAGAGAAGCCTCGGGTGAAGTTCCGTTAATAGGGAATATTGGAGCTGCACAGGTGGTTGAAGCAGGGATCATAAAAAAACTTTCCGCACTAATAACAAACTCTCATATCAATGCACTAACGGTGCATCTGAATCCTGCACAGGAGCTCTTCCAAAAAGGAGGAGAAACAAATTTTAAAGGACTGCTTACTGCAATTGCCTCACTTAAAAAAGAACTTGGCATTCCGATAATCGTTAAGGAGGTGGGTTCAGGGATTGATGAAAAGGTTGCTGATGAATTACTCTGGACGGGGGTTGACATGATTGATGTGGCGGGGGCCGGAGGAACCTCCTGGTCTGGAGTGGAAATTTTAAGAAATGGTGGTGACAACCAACACGATTTTTGGGATTGGGGAATGCCCACAACTTACTGTATCAGAAAAGTAAATGCTCTCAGAGCGAGTTACAATTTTCTCCTGACAGCTTCCGGTGGGATAAATTCGGGGATGGATATAGCCAAATCGTTGGCTTTGGGTGCTGACCTCACTGCTTCTGCAAGAAAAATTTTAAGGGAATTGCACGAAAACGGAGAACCCGGTGTTGTTAAAATGGTTTATGATTGGTTTGAAACAGTAAAAAAAGTAATGTTTTTGACCGGATCACAAACTATTGAGGAGTTAAAGATGGATAAAATTGTAAAAAAACAGGATATGTTCTAAGAGATGGAAGACTTTAAAAAATTATACGGCGAAGCCAAAGAAAAAATTGACACTCTGTTAATGCAGGTAATGAATGGCAGAGAACCGGCATCATTATATCAACCTGCGGGTTACATTATGGAAAGTCCGGGGAAGAGGATCAGGCCTGTCCTCGTGATGTTCTCAGCAAAGGCTGTTGGAGGTTCATGGGATGATGTTATCCATGCATCTCTTGCGGTTGAGATGCTTCATAATTTTACCCTTGTGCACGACGATATTATGGATAATGCCGACACACGGCGTGGCAGACAGACGCTTCATATTAAATATGACCTGAGTACTGCAATCCTGACTGGGGATGTGTTATTGGCTGCTGCTTATGAATATCTGCAACGGGACCTGAAAGGGAATGCCAAAGCTGTTGAGCATTTTACAAAGGGTTTGATTGAAGTTTGTGAAGGACAGAGCCTCGACAAAGATTTTGAGATAAGAGGGGAAGTTTCGTTAAACGAATACATCGAGATGATCGGCAAAAAAACTGCAGCACTTTCACGAATGTGTTGTGCCGTTGGTGCAATTCTTGGCGGAGGAAGTGACGCCGAAGTGGAAGCACTTTCAAATTATGGATATCTTGTTGGACTTGCATTTCAGGTCCAGGATGATCTGCTTGATATCACCGCAGACGCTTCAGCTCTTGGAAAGCCCGTTGGTGGTGATTTACTCGAAGGGAAAAAGACATTTTTATTTTTCAAAGCACTCGAAAAAGCGACCGGTGATGATTTATCTTCACTCGAAAGAATAATCACCAACAAGGGTGCCAAACCGGAGGAAATTTCATATTTCAAAAACCTCTATACCAATCTTGGAGTGCTTGAAGATGCCAGAATTGAGGTTGAAAGACTTACAAATGAGGCTTTACACCAATTGGAAGTATTAAAGAATCCAAAGGATATTGAAATGTTTATATCATTAGCCAATGCCTTGCTTAACCGGACGAAATAGGTGCTATAAATGATTAACAAGAGAGTAAAAATAGTAAACAGAGCAGGATTACATACAAGACCTGCCGCCATGATCGTTAAAATAGCTTCAAAATATAAATCGCAGTTTTTCATCTCGAAAGATGGATACAGAATAAATGGGAAAAGCATCATTGGTGTAATGACACTTGCAGCTGCACAAGGCTCTGAATTGGACCTCGATTTTGAGGGGGCAGATGAAGATAAAATGTCGGATGAAGTATGCACCTTTTTTGCGAGAGGATTTGAAGAGTTATGAAAGGTTATGAGTCACTTCTAAGAAGTTCGTACAACTGGCTAAAGGGGATACCCGCTGCTCCGGGGCTTTATATCGGCAATGCATATATCTACTCAAAAGAATCGATCGTTGTTAAAGATGGAACAATAGATGATGTTGATGAAGCCATTTCTGCATTTCACGAAGCGCTGGAGAGATCAAAAAAGGAACTCGACAAGATTTTTAATGTTGCCAAGGAGAAGATGGGGGAGCAAAGAGCTGCCATTTTTGAAGCACAACTTTTGATTCTTGAAGATCCAGATCTTATTGGGATGATTGAAAGCAGGATCATTGCAGAGAAGCGCGAACCCGAAAGCATCGTAAAGGAGGAATTTAACAAAGTAATGACTGTGATGTATAATGCCGAGGACTCCTACATGAAAGAGAGAGCCAACGATATTGAAGACATCAGAAACAGAATAATAAGGAATTTAAAAAAAGAGAGATGGTCGGGGAAAGTAATCGAGGGAACTGTTGTGGTCAGCGAAATGCTTACACCGGCAGATACCATTCTTTTTGCAAGAAGTGATGTTAAGGGCTATATCACCGAACATGGTGGATTAACTTCTCATGCAGCAATTATTGCAAGATCACTGAATATCCCTGCGATACTTGGTGTTCCAAAAGTTCTCGAAATGGTTGAAAATGGGACAGAATTGATTGTTGATGGATTTTATGGATATGTTTTCATTAATCCAACTGAAGAACAAGTAGAATTTTTTAAGGACAAGATTGAACATCTCGACAAAGTAAATGAGGGAATGAAAGAGCTGATGGATCTTCCATCTGTTACACTTGATGGAGTTGAGATCGAGATTCAGGCAAATGTGGATGTAAGTGGAGAGATCGAAAAACTTGGGACAAGCGGAACTACAGGGGTTGGGCTCTACCGGACTGAACAACTAATCGAAGAACTTGGTGAGTTCCCCGATGAAGAAACACAAACAAAAATTTATTCTGATCTCTCGGCAAGAGTTTATCCCGATAATGCAACCATTCGAGCATTTGACCTCGGAGGAGACAAAACAAGATTATTCCATCCTTCAGAGAAAAATCCCTTCCTCGGTTTGAGGGGGATAAGATTTCTTCTCGACAATACCGATCTGTTTAAACAGCAGATAAAAGCAATTCTCAGAGCTGCTGTTAACAGAAACATCAGTTTTATGCTCCCAATGGTTTCCACACTTAAAGAGATAAGGGAAACAAAAGAATTAATAGAGATATGTAAAGAAGAGCTCAAGCGTGACGGGAAAAGGTTTTCTCCTGATTTTCAGTTGGGAATAATGATTGAAGTCCCTTCTGCTTCTGTTCTTGCATCTCAGTTGGCACTCGAAGTTGATTTCTTTAGTATCGGTACAAACGATCTAATCCAGTATATGATGGCGGTTGACAGAGGGAATGATCTTGTTGCCGATCTTTACCAGGAATTTCATCCAGCCATCATCCGCACTCTTGGATATATAATGACTGACTGTAAGGATATTGATATTAAAATCAGTATCTGTGGTGAAATGGCTGCCGACACTCTGGCTGTTCCATTATTGATCGGTTTGGGGATCAAATCACTTTCAGTATCACCGGCGGCGGCTCCTTCGATCAAGAGGACAATAAGATCGTTCAGCTATAGCAGGGCGAAAGAGCTTGCTGATGAATGTTTTAAATGTTCTGCTGAAGAGGAAGTTATTGAAAAAATCCAACTCTTTTTTGAAGAGTTTAATATACAGAGGACAAGGCACATTATCTGAGGATGAATCCAGTTAAATGCCATCATTTGGAAGTTGTTCAAGATCATATTGATATAGTCATGGAAATTTTTTATTGAAAAAAGCCATCTTAATGTTAACAATCTGTTTTGCAACGCTGCCGGTGACGGTTTTTGCACAATATTATTATTTTGGCAGAAACAAGGTTCAATATGAGGATTTTGACTGGCGGGTTCTGAAGACAAAACACTTCGACATTTATTACAATTCCGAAATGGAGCAGGTTGCCGAAATTGGTGCCGGTATAGCTGAGAGTGCCTATGACCGCCTCAAGATCGATTTTAACCATGTTATCACCTATCCGATTCCACTTATCTTTTATAACACCCACATTCAATTTCAACAGACCAATGTTTCTCCGGGGTTTATTCCTGAAGGAGTGGGTGGTTTTTTTGAATTTATGAAAGGGAGGGTTGTAATCCCATTTCTCGGTTCGATGGAACAGTTCAGGCATGTGATTAACCATGAACTTACTCATGTATTCATGACCACAAAAATTTCCAGAATATATCGGGATCGTCGTTGGACAGCCGGGAACTTTCCGCCGTTATGGTTCATCGAGGGGATAGCAGAATTCTACTCAACAAAACCGGATGCACAGGCAAATATGGTTATGCGAGATGCCATGCTGAATAATTACTTCACAGGTCTGAAGGACATTGATGCTTTTTATGGCAGTTTTATCATGTATAAGTTTGGTCAGTCTTTCATGGAATTTGTGAGTGAAAAATATGGAAGGTGGTATATTGCGAAGATACTTGAGAACCTCCACCTTTCGGAAGATTTTGATGAAGTACTCGCAATAACTCTCCGTAAACCTGTGGATGAAATTGATGCAGAGTGGAGAGAATTTGAAAGGAAAAAATATTTTCCACTTGTTCAAACCCATTCATCAAATGCATTGGAAGCAAAAAAAATAGTTCAGGGGGGGTATAATTTTGATCCAAACATCTGGGTCGATTCTTCCGCCGGTAAACATTATTTGGTCTATACTGCAAACAAGGATGGTTACTCATCTCTTTATGCTGCAGAGATGGATTCCACATTTACCAAAACAATCACTACCCACCGCCTGATTACTGCTGAAAGAGGCTCAAAATATGAGGCTGTTCACCTTTTTGAACCATCGCTTTCAGTTTCTGCAAATGGACTTGCCGCTTTTATAACAAAATCGGGGGGAAGTGATGTGATCCATTTTTATGATGTTAGAGACAGAAAAGAGACAAATTCAGTAAGATTTGACAGTATTGTCTCAATTTCTGATCCATCATTTACCTCGACGGGTGAGCTGCTTTTTCGTGGTATCGACAAAAAGGGGTCAACCGATATATACTCTTTTAATCAGAGCGAAAATAAACTCACTCGATTGACAAATGACAATTATGATGACAGGTATCCTTCAGAGGGATTCACTGAAGATGAAATAATTTTTGTTTCAGACAGAACATCAGTTGGTACAAAAAATATCAGTAACCTGTTTAAACTGAATAAAAACGATTTAGCAGTTGAACAGATTACTTTTGCAAGTTCCGGTTTCGCCTACCCCAAACTGGTAAAGAATAAAACAGAGCTGATTGTTGCAAATGATCACGATGGAGTTTTTAATCTTTACAACTATAAAGTTAAAAACGGGAGGATCGCAGATACAGCATATCCCGTCTCTGCGCTTTATTCGGGGATTGAAACTCCCTTTGCCTACAAAAATAACACACTCTTTTTTACTTCCATCGAAAAGCTCAGTTTTGATATCTACAGATATTCATTGTCAGCGAGGGATTCAATCAAAATTCCTCCGTTAGTAAATAGTAAATTAAACAAGTTTACAAACAAGGAGTTTTCACTACTATCCACAGAAGCAAAAAAGACACTGTTAAAGTACGAAAAAGAATACACCCTTGATTATGCACAAAGTCAGATTTCAACCGATCCTGTTTTTGGGACAAGGGGTGGGGCACTTTTTTCGTTAAGTGATCTTTTGGGAGACGACAAATTTTTCATGTTGCTTTTTAATACAGCGGAGACCCAATCAGATTTCCTCGAAAACTTTAATGTGGATATTTTTCGCATCATCTCAAAAAACAGGGCGAACCTTGGCTATGGAATATTTAATTACAGAGGCAGAAGATATGACCTGAGAGAAAGTGATGAATATTATTACGAAAAAAGTTTTGGTTCCTATTTTTTTATTACAATATCCCTTTTCATCATTTGACAGGGTTGAGACTTCGGTTTCTCTTGCGAATATAAATAAAGATATCATCGGTTTTGGGAATGACACAAAATCTCTTCTCCTTTCAAACAGCGTTGCATATATTTTTGACAATGCTTTATGGGGACCCTCGGGACCGTTGGATGGAACAAGATTCAGGCTTCAACTTGGAATGACACACGATATCCGTTATGGAAACGAAAACTATTACAGTCTGATTGTTGACTATCGACATTATCAGAGATTGCTTTATACAACTTCACTGGCTTTTAGAGGTTCACTTTATTGGAATGAAGGAACCACAACGAGAAGATATATCGCAGGGGGGAGTTGGGACCTTCGTGGATACCCGAGATTTGGTTTGAGGGGGCAAAAATTTTGGATGACTTCAGTGGAATTGCGATTCCCTTTGATCGACAGGATTGCACTACAGCTGCCATTTTTTGGAATAAGTTTTTCCGGTTTGCGAGGAGCTCTCTTTTTTGACGCAGGCTCATTGTGGGATAAAAATTACAAAGAGACGCTTGGAAGTGTTGGATTTGGTTTTAGATTTAATCTTTTTAATCTGATGGTTTTCAGATATGATATCGGGAAAAAAATTGAAGGGAATTTTACCCGATTTCAAGATGGACTTTTTTATCAATTCTTTTTTGGATGGGATTTTTGATGAAAACAAGAATCCAAAGATTATTCATTTTAGTTTCGATGATTACCTTATCGGGGTGTTATTCATCCATAGCCATCAAAGAATTTAATCCGGATCCGGTTGGTTCACTTCAGGAACCGGAATACGATTCTTTGCAAGTTGTGGAAACGATGGAAACTTATGGCAGTTTGATACCGGGTGGTCTGTCAATTCAGGGGGGTTATCTTTTTGCAGGTGATTATAGTGGCAGGGTATATGCATTTGATATCAAAGATTTTGAAGAGGTGGGATACGCAAGCATCCGGAACACTTCAATTGTTTCCCCACCTCAATTCGCCGGCGATAAATTGTATTATTTATACAGAAAAAAACTCCTTCCGGAACTGCATCTCGTAAAATATAATTTGAGATCGGGAAAAGAAGAGATGGAGATTGAGGCAGGGGTTGCCGGTGATGCTACGCTTCATCAATTTGAGAGTGAAATTATTGTGATTGCCGGAAATGAAATATTTTTTTATGATACATTGCTGATTGAACAAAAAAGAGTTACGCTTGATGAAGAATTGAGTTGTGTAACGAATCAAATCGACGGAAAAATCTATTTGGGCAGCTATTCAGGCAAAGTTCAGACTGTTGATATAAAAGAGAAAACGATAAAAAAAGTGATCCCGGAATTTAGTGAACCGGTTTTATCAATTACAAAAATTGGTGATAATTTTATTGTGTCTCTTGAAAGTGGTCAGCTGATTTATGTGGGAGAGAGTGGCCATAAATTCTGGGAACATGAGACGGGCAAAACAGTAGCCACACCCCTGATTGCAGGAGGTTATTTATATGTGGGTACCCTCGCGGGAACGGTTTTCAAAATCAGCATTAAAACCGGTGAAATTAAAGCAAAATTTGATACCGGTGGATTGATAAATCTTCCTTTAAGTGTTTCAGGAAACAAACTCTTTGTTCCTGTCATTGACGGAAGGCTGATATTGTTGAATGTCTCAAAACTTGAACCGATTCAAACCGTCAGTTTTGATGGCAGAATCAGAACCGGAGCAGTAAGCAACGGGGATTTAATTTTCATTGGTTATGACAACGGTAAAATTGCGATTTTAAAAGCTATCCCGACGCAAGTTGGTGATTAATTTCACAAATTATTAGTATTCATTTAATTGAGTTAAATTCTGAAATATTTCGCACACTTTATTTGATAAATCGAAGTAAAATTGATTAATTTGTTAGTTGCATTTTTAGAGTTTGGAAATTGACCATTCTCGACAGTGAATTAGAGTTTACTTTGGATCTTTTATGAACATTAATTATATAAGCGAATCAAAATGTGGATTAGTGCGCGATACTAATCAGGATCATGCAGGCACCCTTCAAACATATGACGGGTTCCTCGCTGTTGTCTGTGATGGTGTTGGCGGCAATAATGGAGGAGAGAGGGCTTCAGAACTGGCAGTGGATTCGATTATATCTGCATTTAAAGAATCCACTTCAGATAATCCGCTTCTAAAAATTCGAGATGGAATCCGGTTTGCGAATAAAAGAATTGCTGAAGAGGCTGCGCTTGATCCTGAGTTGAAGGGAATGGCGACAACAGTCGTGGCTCTTTATCTCGATAAGGAGGGTGCTTATTGGGCGCATGCCGGCGATTCAAGGATTTATTTTTATAATCAAAACGAATTGGAACAGTTAACCAAAGATCATTCACTTGTGCAATCGATGGTGGATAAAGGATTAATTTCTGAAAAAACAGCAGAAACCCATCCTTTTAAGAACATTATCACTCGTGCAGTCGGCGAGAAAGAAGATATTGAAATTGAGACGGGACAAATGAAGATCGATTATGCAGATGAGATCAAATTTCTCCTTTGTTCAGATGGAGTAAGCGGCATGCTGAAAAAATCTGATATTGTGGACATTCTTTCGCTAAAGGATTTATCGGACATGGATGTTCGAATATCCGAGTTGGTTGAAGAGAATGGAGCCACTGATAATTACACATTTATCATAATCAGTAACAAATAGAAGATTAATTATGGTAGGCGCCATTGTAGGCAGTTATAAAATCATTTCGAAGCTTGGTGAAGGCGGGATGGGTGTCGTTTACAAAGCACTCGATCTCAAGCTGGAAAGATTCGTTGCCCTCAAAATCTTGAATGCACAGACCTCTCAGAGTGCTCAATTCATCGAAAGATTTAAAAGAGAAGCAAGAAATCAGGCAAAACTTAATCACCCGAATATCATCCCCGTTTACGGTTTTATTGATGAACAAGGTTATCTTGGGATTGCAATGGAATATGTTGATGGCGAGACACTTGAACAAATCATCGATCGTAAAGGATCGCTTGAACTGGGTGAGACTTTGGATATTCTCCAACAGATTCTTCGAGGGGTTGGCTATGCTCACCAAAAGGGTTTCATTCACAGGGATATTAAACCCTCCAATGTGATGATGGATTCTGACGGAGTTGCAAAAATCATGGATTTTGGAATTTCCAAATCGATATACGAAAAAGGAATTACAAAAACCGGGACAAAGATCGGCACACTGCTTTATATGAGTCCCGAACAGATTAATGCTGAAGAACCTACCCGCCAAAGTGATATCTATTCGATAGGAATTACATTTTACGAGATGCTTTCGGGTATTACACCATACGAATCGGGCACTGAGTTTGAGATTATGCAGGGGCATCTTAAAAAACCCGCACCAAAACTTGCTGCCACTATTCCCGGATTACCTCCGATGGTGGACAAAATTATTGCAAAGGCTCTTGAAAAAGATCAGGCAAAAAGATTTGGAAGTTGCGACGATTTTCTTCAGGAAATTGGTTATGCCCTGAATATTATCAGGCAGGGACCAAGCCCGACAAAAGATCGTTCTCCAATGGAAGAGCAACATAAAGAAAAAGTTAAAAAATCGGTTAAATTCACAATTTTTGCGATACTTGCTTTTATTGGTTTTGTTGGAATTGTTTACCTTTTTTACACGCTGATTGCCGGTTTTAAGGACACTCTGAAAACAAAAGAACAGACGGTGATGGATACCAGTTTTTCATCAACATCTAACCCCTATTACCAGGGTGCAAATGTTTTTGAAAGATTAAATACGGGCGTTGATATAAATCTAAGAAGTGTTGCGTTTAATGGTTCCGGTGCTGCAATTGTTGTTGGTGACAGTGGTAAAATTCTAATTTCAACAGATAACGGTTCATCATGGAAGACAATTATTTCACCGGAACCGATAGAATGGTATGCCACAGCGGCAGGCGGTCAGAACGGTTTTCTGATTGGTGGCGCTAATGGGGCACTGCAATCTGTTGCTCCGGGCGATTCAGTTTTTAGAAAACTTGTTACTCCTGCGATGTCTGATATCTTAAACATCGAGGTATTGAGCAACGGTAAAATCATTGCTCTCGGAGCCAATGGTGATATGTTGATTTCTGATGACAAGGGAATAACCTGGAAAAAAAGTGTTACAGGTGTCGTAAACAATCTTTATTCAGTTGACTTTATGGACGGGAACAGTGGCGTTGCAGTGGGGGATAATGGAACTATCATCAGAACAGATGATGGTGGTAATACCTGGATACTCGGTGCTTCAGTAACCAATACCTACCTGAAAGACATCAAATTTATTGGTAGTGGTGTTTATATACTCGTAGGTGGTGATGGTCAGATCTTCCGCTCACCCGACGGTGGACGCGAATGGAAGAGGATTGATGTTAATATCTCCGCTCCTCTTGTTGCTGTAAGATTCAGTACTCCATCCAATGGTGTCATCCTTTCAAGCAAAGGTGATTTGTTTAGAAGTGAGGATGCAGGAGAGAGCTGGAAATATCAACCGGCAGTTGCGGGTAATTTAATTAATTCTGTTACTTCCGGGAAGACAAGACTGTATATGGCTGCCTCGGGAGGCGCGATTTTGTTTATGAATTTCTGACAAGGAAAATTTTTGGATAAGTTTATTATTAAAGGCGGTAAAAGTCTTTTTGGAAGTGTTAAGGTTGGCGGTGCAAAAAATGCATCTCTTGCTCTGATACCTTCCGCACTTCTGACATCGGGTGTATCAAAACTGTATAACACGCCCGGGTTAAATGATGTTTACACAATGTTGAAACTCGTCAGGCATCTCGGTGCTGATGCACAATTTGAGAATGATGTAGTAACAATAGACACAACAGGTGTGGCAGTTCTTGAAGCTCCATATGAACATGTAAAAAAAATGAGGGCTTCTGTTTATGTTTTGGGTCCACTTCTTGCCAGATACGGCTATGCGAAGGTATCTTTGCCGGGAGGATGTGCCTGGGGACCAAGACCAATTAATCTTCATATTGAAGGATTAAAAAAACTTGGTGCTCAGATTGATCTTGTTGATGGATATATCGTTGCAAAGGCAAAAAAATTACAAGGCAACAGGATAAATTTTGATGTACCATCCGTTGGAGCCACGGGTAATCTACTTATGGCTGCTGTTCTTGCTCAAGGTGAAACTATCCTGAATAACGCAGCGATGGAACCCGAGATCACAAACCTTGCGGAATTGTTGATTAAAATGGGAGCCAGGATTGAAGGTGTTGGAACTCCAATTCTTCATATTACCGGGGTTGATGATCTCCAATCAGCGAATATCGAAACCATTCCTGATCGAATTGAAGCCGGAACTCTTCTGGTTGCCGGTGCCATAACCGGTGGGAAAGTTACAGTTGAATCTTCAAATCCGCTTCACATCTATTCTGTAATAGCTAAAATGGAAGAGAGTGGTGTAACTATCACATATGGTGACAGATCTGTTACTGTTGATGCAACCGGAATCAGACCTGAGGGAGTGAATGTAACAACAGGCCCGTTCCCGGGTTATCCTACAGATATGCAGGCGCAATGGATTGCATACATGGCGACAGCTAATGGAGTGTCAACGGTTACTGATACTATTTATCGTGACAGGTTTACACATGTCCCCGAACTTTCAAGGCTTGGTGCCGACATAGAGGTTAAAGATAATTCTGCTGTGGTTAGAGGAAACAATAAACTTAGTGGTGCCAAGGTGATGTCAACAGACCTGAGAGCAAGCGCGAGTCTGATTCTGGCGGGTTTGGCAGCACAAGGAACGACAGAAGTTTTGCGGATTTACCATTTAGATAGAGGTTACCAAAATCTTGAATTGAAACTCGGTGCCCTGGGAGCTGACATTGAGCGCGTTCCCGGTACTGAATATTAGAAAGTTGTTCTTCGCCTTTTCGGGCGGTTCAATATTTTTTCTTGTTGCTGCAAATATCATCTTTGCGTTTTTGCCCGTTATTCAATACTTCAGTTACGAATCGGCAGTAATTAATTCAGTCCTGATAACTTTTTTATCAGGACTTTCCTGTTTTAAGAGGTCGGAAAAGGAGGACAACAGCAAGCCTCAAATCCGGCCACTTCTAATCGATTTTGCTCTTTTTATCCTTATTCCCCCGATAATTTATCTTATAACTTCACTTTTTCACGCCGATTGTAGTTACCTTTCAGGCATAAAATATTATCTGCTTTTTACACTTCCTGCTCCAATTATTGGATCGGCAATCGCTGCCACTGTTAAGCTGACAGGTATTAACATCCAAAAAACAATCTTTACCATTCTCTTTGTTGTTCTTCTTTTCAGTTGGGTGGTTGACTTTTATTTTCATCCACAATTCTATTTTTTCAATGCAATTTTAACTTATTACCCCGGAGTTATCTATGATGAATTTATCCCTGTAACCGGGGAAATCGTTCTTTATAAGTCCGTTATTATCGTTGTAAGTCTCCTGATTTTATTGGTTGAACTTCTTACAAAAAAGAGTGATTATAAAAAGAGACTGTACTTTGGATTTGGGATTATCGTTGTGTTGCCGGTTCTCTCGATTTTCATCTCTCAGGAAGCCGGTATCGTTACTCCAAAGGAGAAACTTACAGAACATTTCAAAGATGGGATTATTACAAAACATTTTCTCATTTTATCAGAAGAGTTAATGACTCCCTCGGAGAGAGTTTATTATGCACATCTACATGAGACTTATTATGAGGAGTTACTATCCTTTTATGAAGTGAAACCGGTAAGACATCTGCAATCGGTTATTTTTTCAAGCTCTGCCACAAAAAAGAAATACCTTGGAATTGAAAATGCAGATGCGGCAAAACCCTGGCTTGGGCAGGCGTACACAACACGCTCCAACATTGAGAAGTCGTTAAAACATGAACTTGCTCATCTTTTTACTTCAGAATTTGGCTGGAGTATTTTTAAGATTGCAGGATCATTTAATCCTGCACTAATTGAGGGAGCGGCGACGGCAGCAGATGGATTTATTGGTGGATATTCGATTGATCAGTTTGCCGCAGCGGTATTTGAATCCAAATATAAAACGGATGTATCCGGGCTCTTTTCAGGATTTAACTTCTTTTCGATCAATCCTTCTCTGGCTTATTTGGTAAGTGGTTCGTTTAGCAAATTTTTGATTGAGAGGGAAGGAATAGCTAAATTTAAGGATTATTACTTTGAAAATGATTTTCAGGCAGTTTATAACAAAGAGCAGGAATTATTTGTCAAATCGTATAAACTTAAATTAAAAGAGATAAAAGACCGACCGGACGCAAAAGTTCTGAATTTTTATTTTGACAGTAAACCGCTTGTCCAAAAAAGTTGTCCGAGATATTTTGCTGAAAAAATGGATGAGGCTTCCGGTTTCTACGGTGCGGGGAATTATACAGAAGCTTTAAAAATATATGATCAATTTGCTTTTCGCGAGGGAAGTTTTGTCCCTTTTGCTTCAAAAATTTATTGTTTGATGCTTTTGGGGAAAGATAAATTGGCGTTGGAGGCAATTAAGGATTATGAAATGGGGGATCTTTCCTACAGTAGAAAGACGAACCTTAAATTATTGAAATATTCGGTACTTGGTAATTCAGGTGACACAATTACTTCACAAGTAATTTATAATGAACTTGAAAAATCAGGAACACCTGAATTTGTCATCACACGGTTAAGATTTAATAAAACGCTAATCTCAAACGGTTTGGGTCCTTTTGTTTATTCTGTTCAATCAGGGACTAAACGGATCGAAATGTTAAAAACAATTCCCGATTATCGAAAAAAACCGGAAGTTCTTGAGGCAATTGTTGACATTTATGCGGAATCTTTCTCTCGATTTGATGAATTGAAAGAGCTAAACAGTTATATCGAATTTCTTCCCGCAAGTGCAAAACTCAGGTTGTGTCTTCTGTTTATTAAGACTTTTAAACCGGATGAAGCGAGGTTAATTCTTGAATCCATTGTTGAAAAAGAACTGCATTATGCTCAAGAAATCTCGAAATATCGTATATTAAGGGCTGTATTTGCAATTTAGACAGGAAATTAGTGCGACCGGAAAATAATATTGAATCTATCCGAAAAAAAATAGAAAAAAACCTTCGACAGCTCCCTTTTATGGAACATGCCACCAAACTTGCCTCAATAAGAGGGGAGAGGGTTTATGTTGTTGGCGGTTATATCAGAGATTTGATAATGGGAGTTGGCAAAAAAGACATCGATATTCTCGTAGTTGGGGATGGTACCGGGTTTGCAGTTGAATTAGGAAAGTTGCTGGGCATTCAGGAAGTGATGGTGTATGGTAATTTTGGGACGGCAAATTTTAAGTTTGATGATTTTGATCTCGAATTTGTAGCCGCAAGAAAAGAGAGTTACAACAAAGAGAGTAGAAATCCTGAAGTGGTACCTTCAACTTTTGAAGATGACATCTCCCGCAGAGATTTTACAATCAATGCAATTGCAGTCTCAATAAACGAAGATACTTTTGGAGAAATTTCAGATATTTACAACGGAATTGATGACATTTTTGCCGGAATTATCCGTACTCCTTTAGAGCCTGATCTAACTTTTGATGACGATCCTTTAAGGATAATGAGAGCTTTAAGATTTGCATCGCGATTTAATTTTTCGTTCGACCCCGGAGTTTTTGAAGGGATAAAAAGAAATGCGCACAGACTCGAAATAGTTAGCCAGGAAAGAATAACCGAAGAGTTTATGAAAATAATGGCAACGACGCAGCCCGGAATTGGTTTGAGATTGATGTATGAAACCGGAGTGATGGGGGTTGTTTTCCCCGAGATGGAAAAACTCGGCGGGGTTGAGCAGGTGGATGAATACCGGCACAAAGATGTATTTTATCATACATGCGAGGTTGTGGATAACATCTCAAGAGTTACAGAGGATGTCTGGTTGAGATTCGCCGCATTGGTTCATGATATCGCAAAACCACAAACCAAAAAATTTGTTGAGGGCACCGGCTGGACTTATCACGGTCATGAAGAGTTTGGTGCAAGAATGATGAAGTTCATTTTTAAGAGGATGAAACTTCCATTTGCGAAAATTAACTATGTAAAAAAACTTGTCAGACTTCACCTGAGGCCGGTTGCCATCTCAAAAGAAGAAGTTACAGATTCGGCTGTCAGAAGGCTGATTGTGGATGCAGGAGATGATCTTGAGGATCTGATAACTCTTTGCAGAGCTGATATTACAAGTAAAAATGAAAATAAGGTAAGGAATATCCTCAAGAATTATGAACGCGTTATGCAGAGGGTGCTTGAGGTAAGAGAAAAAGATGCTCTCAGGGCTTTTCAATCCCCTGTAAGAGGTGAGGAAATCATGAGTGTGCTCGATCTTAAACCCGGTCCACAGGTTGGAGTGGTTAAAACCGCAATCGAAGAAGCGATTCTCGAAGGGATTATCCCTAACGAATATGAAGCCGCATTCAAGTATATGCTTGAAGTTGCCGGAAAATTGGTAAAATAATTCATAATCAAACAATTTATTAACGATTTGTTCCACCGCTCATAAATTAATATAACCGTTTATATACTAAATTCCCTCAAGTAAAACCGTTTCCCTAATTTGTGATAGTGATTACAAAAAATAGACAAAACTCACTTTGGAGTGACTAATGAATAAATTCTTTGCAGCATTTATTGCTCTCATTCTCTTTATAAATATTGATGCACAAGAGAAGAAAATATTAACAATTGAAGAAGCCATACGACTGGGGTTCCAGCATAATTCGAATATCAAGAATTCGCAGTTTCGTATGGAAACTTCCAAAAGCAGTTTGCTTTCAGCTCGAAGTGATCTATACCCTACTATAACGGGTAATGCTTCATGGGACTGGTCGAGATCCGACTTTTAAGGTTGGCGACAATTCACTATCAAGTGAAAGCAGAAGCTGGGGGCTTGGGATCAGTTCGCGTTATAATGTTTTTGACGGCTATTCAAAATACCTTAACATCGGAATGAAAACCCGGGATATTGAGGCTGCCAGACTGGATCTGAGAAGAATTCACCAGGAAATAGTTTATAGAACCATTACCCAGTATTACAGAATTCTTAATTTTAAGGAAATTCTTAAAGTAAGAAAAGAAAATCTTGACTGGAATATTGAAAACCAGAAGATCATTCAGGCCAAAGTGGATGTTGGTTCCGGCATCATGACAGATGTCAGGCAACAGGAAGTTAAAGTTGGCCAGGCAGAACTCGCCCTCGTTCAAGCAGAACAAACATTAAATGATGCAAAGCGTGAATTATATTATTTCCTGAGATTGGATGTAACTGACGAATATGAGTTTGTTGACGGAGTAGAACTTTTGACCAAGGTTAAAAGTGATACTGTAAAGGGAGATGGATGGTATGATTTATCGATAGACGATTTGATATCAGAAGCTATTAAAAAAAGAGCAGATTACCAAAAGGTGACACTTGAGCTGGAAAATGCAAAATCGAGTGTTTCGATGGCTGAAAGTGTAAATATGCCAACAATTTCCAACTCATTGTCCTACAATGTTGGTGGTACAACTCCATGGAACATTCTCGACAGCCGGACAATCTCTTTTGGATTTAATCTTTCAATTCCAATCTTTAGCGGTTATTCGATTACAGCAAACGAGCAGATTGCTCAGATACAAGTAAAAACGAAACAACTTGAGCTTTCTGATCTTCAAATGACGATCAAGAGAGATCTTCTTCAATCATATCTTGAAATTAAAACAGCAGAGAAGAAGATTGAAGTTGCCCGTAAGAGCATCGTTTCGGCAGAGGCTAATCGTGCTCTTGAAGAAGCAAGATACAAAGTTGGTGCGGGAACACTTATTAACCTTCAGCTCGCAAATACTGATTTGGTAGGAGTTCAAGTTGATTATATAAATTCGCTTTTTGACCTTCTACTGCTTGAAGAGCAACTTAAATATGATCTCGGATCAATCAATACAGAAAATTTTGAATAAAAGATATTTATAACCGGAGTAAGCAATGGCTCAGAAGAAGCGTTCAAAAAAAATAATTATTTTCAGTGTACTTTTTTTACTATTGGCAGTAGTGGTTGCCCTTGTAATAGTAAAGGGCTCAAAAGAGGAAATTCTTACAGTTCAGACTGAAAAAGTTGCGATGAAAACTGTTACTCAAACAGTAACCGCCACAGGAAAAGTTGAAGCTGAATTTAAAGTTCTTATCACTCCTGAAGTTACCGGTGAGATCACCCAGCTTGCAGTTAAAGATGGTGATAAAGTATCTCAGGGAGATCTTCTATTCAGAATAAAATCCGACATCTATGTTTCACAACTTGAGAGAAGTGAAGCAAGTCTTGAATCCTCAAAAGCCCAAAAAGCACAAAGAGAAGCTGAAATGATGAAACTCCAGCTTGATCTCAACAGGATGGAAGAACTTTTTAAGAAGGGTATGTCGAGCCAGGCAGAGTATGATGCAATTAAGGCTTCATGGCTTTCTGCCAAAGCAGGAATAGATGCAGCGAATGCAAATATAATGCAAAACTCTGCTTCAGTTCGTGAAGCAAGAGAACAGCTTGCCAAAACAACAATTAATTCACCTTTGACCGGAACCGTAACAAAACTTAATGTCGAAAAAGGTGAAAGAGTTTTGGGAAGTGGATTCAGTCAGGGTACCAATGTTATGACTATCTCTGATTTGTTGAATATGGAAGCAATTGTTGATGTTGACGAGAATGATATCGTAAATGTTAAACTTGGCGATACAGCAAAAATTAAAGTGGATGCTTATGGTGACAAAATATTTCTTGGCACTGTATCAGAGATTTCAAACAGCTCAAAAACTTCCGGAACCGGCACACAAGAGCAGGTTGTAAACTTTGAAGTTAAGATTAAAATTCAAGATTCCGAATCAAAACTCAGACCGGGAATGTCGTGTAATGCGATGATTGAAACTGAAACGATGGTTAATGTGATTGCAGTTCCAATTCAGGCAGTCACTGCTAAAGTTGAAGAAATGAAACCAGCTGAGGGATCAGGCGAAGAGTCGGAAGCTGTGAAGAAAAAAGCACCTGCAAAAAAAGACAAACCGGAAGAGATAGTTTTTATTGTTGAAGGGGGAAAAGTTAAAGAAGTTCCCGTTGTGAGTGGTATCAGTGACGACAATTATATTGAAATCAAGTCGGGATTAAAACAAGGTCAGGAAATTGTGAGTGGACCTTACCGTGCAATATCACGGGAGCTAAAAAACGACATGCTGGTTAAAGTGGATAACGGCGGACCGCAACAGGATAAAAAATAGAAAAACCAGGCTTGAAATGAACATTATAACGATTGAGAACATCAAAAAGATCTACAAGATCGGCACTCAGGAAGTACGCGCTCTCGACGGTGTCTCTTTGACGATAGACGCCAATGAATATGTGGCAATAATGGGGCCATCCGGATCGGGAAAATCGACTTTGATGAACATGCTTGGTTGTCTTGATACTCCAACGAGTGGCAGATATGAATTCAAAGGGAATAATGTCAGTCAGATGACTGATAATGAACTTGCGGAAATAAGAAACAGAGAGATCGGTTTTGTGTTTCAGACCTTTAATCTTTTATCGAGAAGCAATTCCTTGCATAATGTTGAACTTCCCCTGATTTATGCCGGAATGCCAAAATTGGAAAGAAGAGAGAGAGCAACATTAGCACTTACGAGTGTTGGTCTGGGTGAAAGAATACACCACAAGCCAAATGAACTTTCGGGTGGCCAAAGACAAAGAGTTGCAGTGGCGAGAGCACTTGCCACCAACCCGGCGATTATTCTCGCAGATGAACCCACCGGAAATCTGGATTCGAAGACGGGTGAGGAGATAATGGCACTTTTCCACGAAATTCATCAAAAGGGGAACACCATAATTCTGGTAACCCATGAGGATGAAGTTGCCCGACACGCCCAACGGATCATCAGACTTCGCGATGGTTTGATCGAAAGTGATACACAAGTTCATAACAGAATAATCCCCGGTCTCCAATCAAAAACCACCGTTAACGAGGGAGTGGAAGAACTTTGAGCCGTTTTTTATATGAACTGAAAGAAGGTTTGGTTATCGCTTTCACCGCGGTTAAAGCCAACAAAATTCGAACGATGTTAACAACGCTCGGAATTGTAATTGGTGTAACTTCGGTGGTGTTGATGTCAACCGCAATTAAAGGCATTGATGGTGCATTTGAGAGAGGCATCAGTTCGCTCGGTGCAGATGTTTTGCACATTGACAAGTGGGAATGGTTTAGTAATACCGACTGGTGGTTGATTCGTAAAAGACCTAACATTTCCATGGAGGATTATGAAAAATATAAACGCCTTGCGAAACTTCCGGTTGCAGTTGCCCCAACAATCTGGTCGAATGAAACTGTCAAAAGAGAAGACCTTTCGATGGAAAATATCTTCGTTTCGGGTTCAACAGCTGAATATCTTGAGACTACAAATTTTACATTTAAAGCCGGAAGATTTTATTCCGACATCGAAGGCAGAGCATCAAGATATGTGGCAGTTCTTGGCTCAGAGATAGAGAAAAATTTGTTTCCTGCCGGTAACAGTCTCGGTAATTATGTAAAGATTGGTGGCCTTGATTTTAGAATCGTTGGTGTACTCAACGAACAGGGAAGTTTTATGTTGGGGAATTTTAACCCCGACAGGCAGGTTTTTGTACCGATTGGAGTATTGTTTAAACACTTTGTAAACTCAAATTTCAGAAGCGTAACAATTGATGTAAAAGCTCCGAGCAATCAACAGGTAAATGAAGTAAAAGATGAAGCAATTGGTGTGATGAGGAAAGTCAGGGGGCTTCGACTTGGTGAAGCCGACGATTTTTCAGTTAACCAACAGGAGGGACTGATGCAGAATTACAATCAGACTGTTGGGGTTATTTCGGTTGGCGGTTTTTTTATAACAGGTCTTTCACTTTTTGTTGGCGCAATCGGCATTATGAATATCATGTTTGTTTCTGTAAAAGAAAGAACCAGAGAAATTGGAGTCAGAAAAGCAATTGGAGCAAAACGCCGAACAATTTTAATGCAATTTTTGCTTGAATCCTCTGCGATTTGTTTACTCGGCGGTTTAATTGGATTAATCAACGCAGTGCTGTTGAGCATGCTGGTAAACCAGTGGCTGCCCACATCTGTGCAATATGATGCCGTTGTGGTTGCAATTGTAATTTCCCTTATAGTTGGAGTACTCGCAGGATTTGCTCCGGCCTGGCAGGCATCAAAACTTGATCCTGTTGATGCGTTGAGGTATGAATGACAAGTTTTTTTGAATCATTAAAGCTGGCTCTTGGTGCTCTTGTAGCAAACAAATTGAGAGCAATATTAACAATTACCGGTATTGTTGTTGGTATTTTTTCCATCATCGTAATCATGACTGTAATAACAATGCTTCAGTCAAGTATCGAAAGTGGAGTGGCTTCTCTTGCAAAAAACACATTTCAGATACAAAAATTCCCTGCTATCAGAACCGGTGGTCCCGGTGGGATGGCTAAATATCGCAACAGAAAAGATCTGACATTACAGGAGTATGACCGGCTAAAATCATCCCTGACTTCTGCAAAATACATAGGAGCTGAACAATGGAATTTTGGAAAAGTTATCAAGTTTAGAAATAAAGAGACCAATCCCAATGTCAGTATTTCCGGAATCACGGCTTCCGCAATTAAAACCAATGACTGGAAAGTGGAACTTGGCAGAGAAATGCGTGAGTCCGATATTGAAAACAGCACAAATTTTGTGATCCTTGGTAAAGATGTTTCTAATAAGATATTTGATAATTTGGATCCGATTGGCAAGGAAATCAGAGTTGACGGAAAACCGATGAAAGTGATTGGAGTTTACGAGGCACAGGGGCAGATGTTTGGGCAAAGCCGCGATAACTTCGTTACAATTCCCATTACAACCTATCAATCCTATTACGGAAAATATCGCAACAGTATTAATATTACTGTGACTTCCCATTCAAAGGAAGATTATGATAAAGTGATTGAGACTGCCATCGGCGTTATGCGGGGGATCAGGAAAAATCCTCCCGGCGAAGAGAGTGATTTTGAGATATTTAGTAATGAATCAGTATTAAGTCAGATAAATGATGTAACCATTTATGCCAAAATTGGAGCGGGTGTAATTTCATTCATTTCACTTCTTGCTGCCGGTATCGGAATCATGAACATTATGCTTGTTTCTGTTACCGAAAGAACCCGTGAAGTAGGAATTCGAAAAGCAATTGGTGCAAAAAGTTACCAGATATTAACACAATTCCTTATTGAAGCAATACTTCTTTGTTTTGTTGGAGGTATTGTCGGAATCATTCTGGGTGTTTCAATCGGCAACATGGCCGGCTCATTGTTAAGTGCTCAGGCAGCCATCCCTTACGATTGGATTTTCATTGGGATCGGGCTTTGTGTACTTGTTGGAGTTATTTTTGGAACATATCCGGCTTATAAAGCTGCCAACCTTGATCCGATTGAGGCTCTAAGACAGGAACAGTAGGAGAACTTGAGTACCTGAGTACCAGAGTGACTCGAGTACTCAAAACTGCGTGGTTACCGGATAAACAGGGATGGACTTTATTTATATAATTCTGAAGTTCCGAAACTCTGAAGTTCTGAAGTTCCGAAACTCTGAAGTTCTGAAGTACTGAAGTTTTCTCACGCCGAGCAGGGAATCGTAAGATCGATACCGGTGATATACCATTTACCGTCGATGAATCCAAAATAGATGCGGAATTTGTGGTAATAAGGTGCATTATCAGATTGGGTAAGCACCCACATCGTTGCGGTTTCACACTTTTTTATTTTCTCGATTACCAAGGGGTCTTCTTCATGATCCGGACGAAGGAATTTGATAAATTCTTTTGAGAGTGGATCAACCTTTGAAAAATAGCAGCCGGTTTTGCTCCAGCTTTCGAGTTCACAACGATAAAGTGGCGCTGCTTCAAATTTTGGCTGACACGATTTTGGAGGGATTTTCATCAATGGATGATCCAAAATGGAATCAATTTTGTTATACCAGGTCAAATTGACATATGCACCCGAATTTTCCATAACTGTAAAACCCTTAGCGGGATGGATATATTCATTCAATGCTTTTAATTCACCGATGTTATAGACGATCAATACAGAGTTATAAGTATTTAAGAGAGAAGACACTTCTTCACTAACTCGTTTTTCTTTTTGTTTCTCACTTTCAGTCATATTGTCTGAAGTTTCAGCCTCTTTCCCGATTGGTGGAATTATTTCTTCATCTTCTTCTTTAACAGGTTTTTCCGGTTCTTCCTTCTTTTTAGGGACATTTTTAGCTTTATAGGTATTCACAACTTTAGAATCGGAAGTGAATTCCATAACCCAGAGTTTTTTAAGGTTTAAGTCTTTTTGAAGTTGTTTTTTGTAAAATTCTGCATCAGTTCTTTTTGAAAAGAGACCTGCAACCACTCTATACCGGTTCTTTTTCATTTTGTCATTTTTTACCACTCTAACGGTGATTCCATTCTCCGAATATTTTTTTCCCATCTTTTTTGCGTCTTCAAGATTGGGTCCCGAGAGAAGTACCACTCCAAACCCTTTTTCCAGAGGCACAATCGCACCTTGTTCAGGATTGAAGGAGAGGCTACCGGCAGAAAATGCAGGAGCAATTTGGGCGATAAACAGAAATAACATCAACAGAGTGAAACGAGGAATGTAGAATTTAACCATTTATATTCTCGAGATGGGGGGAAATGACAAAGGGTTTACGAATATCATTTTTGAAAAACCGGTTGTAATAAAGCATTTTGTTTCATACTCTAAAATAAGAATAAAAATTTTAAATAGCTATATGATTTCAAAAGGGGAAACGAGTCAGGTTTGGCAACCATTTTCAGTCGATTCTCTAAAAAAAATGTGATTTATAGATGAATTTGATAATCTTATTGTTTTTTACTGTTAAAAACTTTCTTAACTTAATTTTAAAATCTGAGAAGTTTTTGACACTTGTAAAATACATACTAAAATTCATCAAAACCCCCTGGTTTGAAGCAGTTTTATGGCTGATTGCTCTTCTCTACCTGCTCGTCTATAATCCATTCCAACAATCGGAGTTCAGTTTTTGTGTTTTGGATAACCTCGGCTTTGAGCATTGTCCCGGATGTGGGCTTGGCAGATCAATTTCTTATTTGCTTCATGGTGAAATTGCAGCGGCATGGGAAACACACAAAATGGGGATGTTTGCACTGGTGGCTATTACCTTCAGGATAATACAAATCTCAGTTAATCAGCTCAGATTGCGACAAAAAAATCAGGCACAATTAAGCAGTCGTTAGAAAATTTTATAATAAAAGTTTATTACTTAAAACCAAATTCATTCATTTATATAAGAGGTCAGCAATGGCAAGAGTACAAGATTTTCTTCCAGCAGTTTCTATGGAGGAGATGAGTTTCCTTGAAATGTACTACTCAAAGTTCTCTGATGAGCAAGCAAGAGAATTTACCATGATGTATTCACAAAAAAGGAAAGATGCACAAACAGTTCTTATCCTCACAATACTTGGATTCTTTGTGGCCGGCGGTATTCAGAGATTCTATCTTGGACAGATAGGAATGGGAATTCTTTATTTGTTTACCGGTGGTTTGTGTTTGATTGGCACAATAATGGATCTTGTTAACAATAAATCGCTGACAAATGAATTTAATCAGAAAGCTGCACAAGAAGTGGCGATGATGATGCGGATATAGTTACTTTTTCGACTTTTAAAAGACAGTAACTTTTTGTACATTTCCGTACAACTTTCACCCTAAAAATGAAAGGACGGGAGACTTGGAAAATATTCAATATAATGTGTTCGAAAGAACAGAGCCGGTAGTATTACCTGAACAATTGGGTTTTGGGAAATACTTCACAGATAATGTGTTTGTTATGGATTATTCTGCTGAAAAAGGGTGGTATAACCCCCGGATCACGGCACTCAATTCGTTACAGATGCATCCGGCTACATCTGTTTTACACTATGGTCAGACGATCTTTGAAGGACTAAAAGCATATTACACAGCGAATGGCGAATTTCAGCTGTTCAGGCCTGAAGAGAATTTTATCAGATTAAATAATTCTGCCAAAAGACTCTGTATGCCGGAAGTGGATGTCGATTTTTGCGTTGAAGCACTCAAAGAACTTGTTTGGATCGAGAGAGATTGGATCCCTCGTGGAGAGAGTGACTCACTGTATGTGAGACCATTCATGTTTGGAACTGATCCGTTTCTTGGTGTTAAACCGTCTGATACTTATACGCTGATCTTACTGCTTTCACCTGTTGGGGCATATTACCCCGAAGGTTTTAAGCCTGTCAAAATATTGATTCAGGACGAGTATGTTCGTACTGTAAGAAAAGGACTTGGAGAGTGTAAAACCGCCGGAAACTATGCCGCAAGCATGGCGGGTGCAGAAATTGCACACAAAGCAGGTTGTACACAAACTCTGTGGCTTGATGCAGTTGAATTGAAGTATATAGAAGAAGTTGGAACGATGAATATCTTTGTACAATTCAAAGATGAAGTTGCAACTCCGATGCTTTCCGGTGGAATCCTGCCGGGAATAACCAGAAAGTCAACTATTCAGATCCTCAAAGACTGGGGATTTAATATGAACGAAAGACTGATTTCTCTTGAGGAATTGCTTAATAGATATGAAAAAGGTGAAGTGCTTGAAATTTTTGGAACAGGCACAGCCGCTATCATCTCCTCTGTTTGTGAACTCAAATACAAAGATAGAAGTCTCGTTTTCTGCAATAGAGAAGTAGGTAAACTTGCTGAACGGCTCTTTAAAGAACTGACCGGCATTCAGAAAGGTGTCATTGAAGACCGCTATGGCTGGACTGCCAAAGTGGAAGCTCAAACGATTACCACCTGACCCAATAATAAAGTTACACAAAGCTGCCCTGGCTCATCCCGGGGCAGCTTTTTTTTTGAACTTCAGAACTCCCGAGATTCAGTACTTCAGTATTCCGAAGTTCCGGGGTTCTGCGGTTCTATTAAAAGGTTGGAAGAATTTTGGCTAAAATTTGTAATTTGCAGTTATGAATTAATTGATCCTCAAATAAATTTTGGACTTACCGATGTTTTCATTCTTTAAACGATTCAAATTAAATTTTTTCCTTTTTACACTACTTATTATTCTCTCAGGTTCGAAGATACTTGATGAAGGGATGTTTCCCCTCAGTGAGATTCCCGGCCTTAATCTGAGGGAAGCAGGACTGAAGATAGATGTTAAGGAAATTTATAATCCCGATGGCGTTAGTCTCATTGATGCTTTGGTAAAACTCAGGGGATGCACAGGATCGTTTGTATCTGAGGATGGACTTATTTTGACCAATCATCACTGCTCATTTGGGGACATCGCAGCCGTAAGCAGTGCAGAAAACAATTATCTTGAAAATGGTTTCATTGCGAAAGAAAGAGATCAAGAGCTCCCTGCTAAAGGGCAGTCGTGCCAAATAACGGTTGGTTATTCTGATGTATCAAAAGAAATTCTTGATGCTGCTGCAGGGAAAGAGTCTTCTGACCGGATTGATGCCATTAACAAAGCTCGCAAAAAATTGGTGGAAGAAGCTCAAAAGGAGCCCGGAATAAAAGCAGAGGTTTCAGAAATGTTCATCGGGAAAACCTATATTCTGTTTAAATATCTTGAACTTAAGGATGTAAGACTTGTTTATGCTCCACCGAGAGCGATTGGTGAATTTGGGGGAGAGACAGATAATTGGGTTTGGCCCCGCCATACAGGTGACTTCTCATTTCTTAGAGCTTATGTAGCTCCTGACGGTTCACCTGCGGAATATGCGAAAGAAAATGTCCTTTATAAACCTAAAAAAATTATTCCCGTAAATCCCGATGGTGTTCAGGAAAACGATTTTATTTTTGTACTCGGTTATCCCGGTACGACCTATAGAAATCGTCCTTCCGAGTTTCTGAAGCTACACAGAGATGTAAGACTTCCTTATATGCAGCAGGTGTTTGCGTCAATTATTTCAAATTTTGAAGAGCTTAGTGCGCAGAATCTCGATTGGAAATTGAAACTTGATCCACAAATCAAGACGATGGCAAACACAGAGAAGAACTACAGAGGAAAACTCGCCGGTTTTAATAAAGTTGACATTATTGGCCAAAAAGAGAAAGAAGAAGTTGAAATTGAGAAGTTTATTGCCGGTGATTCAGAACTTCGTAACAAATATTCGGGATTGATGCAAAAGATAAAAAAGGAATATGAACCCCTCAATCAGGTTACTTCTATCAACTTATTTGGACTGATTCTATCCCGCTTTTCAACCACATATCAGCTTGGTGAATTGATGGCTGAATATATGTCTGCCAAATCTTTGCCTGATCAAAACAGACCAAATATTTTTAAAGATAAAAACAAGGCGATGCTCCAAAGCACAATCGACGAACTTTTTGAAGGGTATATACCTGAAGCTGATATCAACCAATTTAAAATAATTGTGGCAGATGCTGCAAAAAGAAGCGAATTTAGAGATATCGATGTGCTTCAAAGGTTTTTTACAAATCGTCCTGCGTCAGTTGAAGCCGAGGAATATTTTAAAAGTATTGCCTCAAAAACAAAGCTTCTTAATAAAACGGCATTTATGGAATTACTCAATTTGGCACCTGAAGAATTTGCAAAGTTGAATGATCCATTGGTTGCCATGTACAAAGAATTTGATAAACAGTTTTCTTCTTACGCAGAAATTGCCAAAAACGCAGAAGGAAATCTAAATTCACTACTTGCAGATTTCATCGAGGTTAAAAAGTTATATCTTAGCAGTTCATTTATCCCGGATGCAAACTCAACACTTCGTCTAACCTATGGTTATATTAAGGGTTATACCCCTGCTGATGCAACCTATTATAAACCATTTACAACATTAACCGGCTTAATTGAAAAAAGTTTTTCGGGGAATCCGGATTATGTACTTCCTCCAAAATTGAAAGAATTGTGGAAGAACAAAGACTATGGCAGATTTAAAGATGAAAAACTTGACGATCTTCCTGTGGCAATCCTGTATAATCTTGACACAACGGGAGGAAATTCAGGAAGCCCTGTTCTTGATGCCTGGGGAAGACTTATCGGATTAAATTTTGACCGTGCCTATGGAGCAACCATAAATGATTATGCCTGGAGCGAGGCTTACAGCAGATCGATTGGTGTGGATATCCGGTATGTTTTGTGGAATATTGAGAAAGTTGGTGGAGCCCATAACTTAATTGCTGAACTTGGGGTAAACTGATGCTCACAACCGGAAAGTCGGCTCCCCCAAAAGAGCCAACCTACGATAGAATTCTTGCAACTGCATCGGCTCAGATCCTCAAAAAGGGGATCAGGGACACAAGTCTTGCCGACATTGCAAAAAGTATTAAGATCAGCAAAGGGACTCTCTATTATCACTTTCGATCAAAAGACAGTTTGATTGAGGAGATTGCAAGAAAAAATTTTGAAGAGGCTGCTGAGCGGATTGTGCTGGGACTTAGAGACTTAAAAGCCAAAAAGGGGAGTGACATTGTGGGTGTCACTCTCACTGCCCTTACATCGGAGCCCCAAAATGCCAAACTTCTTCATTTTATCTGGCTTGAAATATTAACAGGGAACCGAAAGCTCGGATTTAAGATCATAAAAATATTTCAGCAGACCAAAGACACCATAACCACCGCGCTGCTTCCATTTTGCAAAACCAAAGAGGATGCCCAACTCCTCTCCGGGATGATCATCGCCCTTGCAGAAGGAATTAACCTCGGCGACATGCTGGGAACCAATGAGCTGGAAGCAAGCGAAGTTGTGAAGTTTCTAAAAGTGTAAAGGAGAACTTCGGAGATTCGGAGCTTCAGAACCTCGAGATTCAAGAGAGTTAACCTCAGTGATCAATGCATCCGTCTTGCACTCTGAGTTTCTCAAGTTCTCAAGTCCTAAAGTCTCTCCTTTCCCTCAAGTTCTTCCCTTGTTATTTCCTAATTAATAGGTAAATTGTGGTTTCTATTTTTTGGTAATCAATAAATCCGGGATAATTATGGCTCAAAACGGACAAAATGAGAAAACCTTCAAGCCTTATATCGCTGCAACGGACTTTATTCCAGAATTTACACCAAAAGCAATCATTCTTGGTGCATTATTTGGAATTATTTTTGGTGCGGCAACAGTCTATTTAGGCTTAAAAGTTGGTTTAACTGTAAGTGCCTCCATTCCAATTGCCGTATTGGCGATTGCAGTGTTTAAAAAAATCGGCAAATCAACCATTCTTGAAAATAATATTGTACAGACCATCGGCTCAGCCGGTGAGTCGGTAGCTGCAGGTGTTGTATTTACAATCCCTGCTTTATTATTTTTAGACGGTGGTATTGAGTATTTCGAATATTTTCAGATATTTGTTCTGGCACTTGCCGGCGGTATTCTTGGTGTACTGTTTATGGTACCCCTGCGCCGTTCGCTTATAGTAAAAGAACACGGGGTTTTACCTTATCCGGAAGGAACTGCATGCGCTGATGTTTTGGTTGCAGGCGAAAAAGGCGGAAACCTTGCCCAAAAAGTTTATTACGGCTTGGGAATATCATTTGGTTATAAAGTGTTGATGTCGGTTTTTGGTCTCTGGAAAGAGGCACCTGCCTACACATTCAGCAAAGATTCAGCCCTTCCAAACGGTACAGTAATGGGGGAAATCTCTCCTGAATTACTTGGTGTTGGATATATAATCGGACCCAAAATTGCAGGCATAATGGTTGCCGGTGGTGTACTTTCGTGGTTGGTGCTTATACCATTGATCACACTCATTGGCAGTGGCTTGGAAACCGCGTTTCCACCAGTTAAAGCACAACTTATCAGAGATATGTCTGCCCGCGAAATCTGGGGTAACTATATCAGATACATTGGTGCCGGGGCGGTTACTTTTGGTGGTATTATGACTCTGATAAAAACTCTTCCAACCATCGTAAGTGCCTTCAAAGATTCGATTGGCGACTTCAAAGCCGGTTCTGCCGGAAAGAGCACTCTTAGAACTGAAAAAGACTTGCCACTCGTGTTTGTACTTGTTGGTGCAGTAGTTCTCGTTGCTTTTATGGCAATTATCCCGTCAATTCCAACTAATCTGCTTTCAGCGATAATGATAGTGGTTTTTGGATTTTTCTTTGTGACAGTGTCATCAAGAATTGTGGGAATCATTGGTTCATCATCCAACCCGATATCAGGAATGACAATCGCAACCCTTATGGCGACAAGTCTTATATTTGTGGGACTTGGATGGACAGGCAGTGCCCACCAGCCAATAGCCTTGGTTGTAGGTTCCATTGTGTGTATCGCGGCAGCAAATGCGGGTGCCACTTCGCAGGATCTTAAAACGGGTTACATCGTTGGCGCCACTCCAATTAAACAGCAGTATGGACTTATAATTGGTGTTGTTGCTTCTTCTGTTGTAATTGGTGCAACTATGTTGATCTTAAACAACGCAATAGGAATTGGAGCTGATTCAACAGTTTCTGCCAATCCACTTCCTGCTCCACAGGCAACTCTCATGGCTACTGTAATTAAAGGACTTCTTTCACAGGATTTACCCTGGGGTCTTGTTGTAACAGGCATGGGAATTTCAGCAGTTCTTGAACTTGCGGGAGTAAGGTCACTTCCTTTTGCAGTGGGAGCATACCTTCCACTTTCCACCACAGCCCCGATTTTCCTTGGTGGTTTGGTGAAATGGTTTGTTGAGAAAAAGAACAGTTCAAAAGAAGATGACGGTGAAATTGGACCGGGAGCATTATTCAGTTCGGGTCTCATAGCCGGTGGTTCACTTACCGGAATTCTTCTTGCAGTTTTAATTGCAACAGAAGTTGAAGCAGGTAAAAATGTTATTGATGTTTTGCATGTAGGTCTTGTTGAAGGTCTGGGCGGAGCGGGAGATTTGATCTCTCTTGGTGTCTTTGTCCTTCTTGGATACGGTCTTTACAAAGTAGCAACAAAAACACAGAAATAACGGTTTGAAAAGTATTTTCAAAGATTATAATGACAGGAAAAAGCTCAAGGGTATTGATGCCCTTGAGCTGACACCTGTTAAAATTCAGGAATTTGAAACGGGTGAGAACGGAATTATAACGGTTCTGATCCCCAGATTCAAATGGAGTGTTGTTCACAATTATATGGTGAAAAACGGGAGGGATCCAAACTTCAGACTCGATCTCGATGAGATCGGATCGGAAGTCTGGGTGTCGATTGACGGCAAAAGAAAAGTTAAAGAAGTTGGAGAAAAAGTTAAAGAGAAACTTGGAGACAGGATCGAACCCCGAGAGAGGCTCGTGAAATTTGTTTCCATGATGTATCATAACAAAATCATTACATTTAAAGAACTTGAAAATTGAGGTAGAAACATGGGAGATCGTTTAGGAACCCTGAAACCACAACCATTGTGGGACATATTTGAAGAGATGAGTGCAAGACCACGACCCTCAAAAAAAGAAGAAGCAGTTGTTGAGTATGTTCTCGAGTTTTGCGAGACAAATGCTCTTGATTATCAGAGAGATGAAGCCGGAAACATTATCATAAAAGTTCCTGCAACTCCAGGATTTGAAGACAAAAAAAACAGTTGTTCTTCAAGGACATCTCGATATGGTATGTGAAAAAAACAGTGATGTTGAGTTTGATTTTGACATCGAAGGTATTCGTCCATTTATTGATGGTGAATGGGTAAAAGCTGAAGGAACAACCCTTGGTGCCGATAACGGAATCGGTGCTGCTGCTGCTCTTGCAGTTGCCATAGATGAAACAATTGAACACGGTCCACTTGAGATACTTCTTACCCTTGATGAAGAAACAGGTTTAACGGGAGCTACCAATCTTGCTGAGGGACTTCTCGAAGGTCAGATTCTTTTAAACCTTGATTCAGAAGAGATTGGTGAGCTTTATATTGGATGCTCCGGTGGAAGAGATACCAAAGGAACCATTCACTTTGAACAGGAAGAAGCTCCTGAAAATTATCTTTTTTATGAATTGTTGATCTCCGGATTAAGAGGAGGCCACTCGGGTCTTGATATCAACACCGGTAGAGCGAATGCGATTAAAATTCTCGCAAGAATTTTGAATACTCTTCAACAATATTATCTTGTAAGTGTAGCTGAAGTGAAAGGTGGAAGCAAAAGAAATGCGATTCCAAGAGAAGCTTCCGCAATTCTTGCTGTTGATCCTGAAGATGAAAGTGTTGTAATTGAAGAAGTTATGGAATTTGAGAAGATGGTTCAGGCTGAACTTTCAACCGTTGAACCAAATCTTCGTGTTGTGATCAGAAAAATTGAAGGAACCAAAAAAGTGCTTGATGAAGTATCTGAAGATCAGTTGATTCTGATGCTTTATGCACTTCCACATGGTGTTCTGAAGATGTCTGCTGATATACCGGGATTGGTGGAAACTTCAACCAACCTCGCAACTTTAGTGATGACTGAAAACGCAATTGAAATCGGAACAAGCCAGAGAAGTTCTGTTGAATCTGAGATTGAAGATGCTGTTACCATGGTATCATGTGTATTTGAACTTGGTGGAGCAGAAATTGAAACGAGTGATGGCTATCCAGGATGGAAACCCGATGTTAAGTCAGAAATTCTGAAAGTAACAAGGGATGCTTATACAGCACTCTACGGTAAGGTACCTGAGGTGAAAGCTATCCACGCCGGTCTTGAATGTGGAATTATTAAAGAGAAATATCCTGAGATGGATATGGTTTCATTTGGTCCAACCATCACAGGAGCTCATTCACCTGATGAACAGGTAAATATAGCTTCAGTTGAGAAGTTTTGGTATCACCTTCTAAAAGTACTTGAAACCGTTCCCGAAAGATAACGATGGCGAAAAACGAAACGCTCAATATTGACAAACCAACAGTACCCTTCGCCGTCAGGTGGGGGGTACTTGTTCTTGTCTCACTGGCAATGTTTGGGAATTATTATGTTTATGACTCAATAGCCCCGATTGCTGATTTGCTTGCATCACAGCTTAAGTTCACTGACTCCGACATTGGTCTGCTTCAGGGGATTTACAGTGTGCCAAATATCCTTATGGTGTTGCTCGGTGGATTGATTATTGACAGAATTGGAACTGTTAAGTCGATTACCCTCTTTTCGATCCTTTGTTTTGTTGGTTCAATTGTTACCGTGATGACAGTTCAATTAGCATTTGTAGGTGATATTTTCAGGTCGGTTTTCAACTCTGACATCAGCAACGAACTTGTTGTTATGTCGTTAGGAAGATTGATTTTTGGATTGGGAGCGGAATCGCTGATTGTGGCGGTTACCACTGCACTTGGCAAATGGTTTATTGGAAAAGAGCTTTCGTTTGCATTTGGAATAAATTTAACCATAGCCCGTCTTGGTTCTTTTGCTGCTGACAATTCACCTACCTTTTTTAAGTCATATTTCACATCATGGGATCTTCCTTTGATGATCGCTGTAATAATGGCTTTTATTTCAGTGATTACAGCACTGGCTTACTGGTATCTCGACAGTTATGCAAAAAACAATTACCACATGAAACCTGAAGCAAAGCAGGATAAAGTGGTTCTGCGTGAAGTGTTGGCTTTTAGTAAATCCTACTGGTTTATTGTTTTGTTGTGTGTAACTTTTTATTCGGGGATTTTCCCGTTCAGAACTTTCGCCATTAAATTTTTCCAGGAATTTCACGGACTGGAAAGAGAAGTGGGCGGAATGTACAACAGTATCTTGATCCTCTCATCAATGATTTTAACTCCACTTTTTGGGCTGCTTTCTGATTATATCGGAAAAAGGTCGTTGTTGATGATGTTTGGTTCAGTTTTACTGATACCCGTCTATATCATGTTGTTACAAACCGCTATTCCACCTTGGTTACCGATGGCGATGATGGGTCTCTCATTCTCGCTTATTCCGGCAGTAATGTGGCCTTCGGTTGCACTGATTGTGCCTGAGCAAAAACTTGGTACTGCTTATGGATTGATGACAATGATACAGAACATCGGGCTTGCCGGGTTTAACTTTCTTATCGGATGGGCAAACGATTCATCCGGTGGTTATGAACTTGGAATGTACCTTTTCTCGTCACTCGGTTTCTTTGGACTCTTTTTTGCATTCATGCTTAAATGGGCAGAGGGAAAAGCCGCCGGGCATGGTCTTGAATTTGGATTAATGCACAAGAAAAAATTAGATGCTCAGAAATGACATGTGATAAATGTTGCCTTAGTGGATTATAATTGTCTCTTTGACACACTTATCAGAATAAAATTACGATTTGATACCATATAAAACTTTTATAGTTGTTTTTGTTTTACTTGCCGGGGCAGCCGAATCCCAATCGAACAAATTTGGTTTTGGTTGTCTTGGACTTGTTGGTGGTTTTGCAGGTTACCAGGTAAAACATTATGAAGCGACCGGTCTGAACAACTATGTAACAGCATATAACCAGCTTCACGGAGATTCTCTTTTTGCAGGGATCGGGGAGTTTGGCATGCTTAAAGGTTATCGTTTGGGGATCAATCTTTTGAGAAACAGAGTTTCAGGACTTGAATACACAGTAAAAATATTTTATGAGATGATGAATGAGGTGAAAGAAACTCAGGTTAAAGGTTCAAACTCCATTTATACCAACAGTCTCGAATATAAACAAAATGTTTATGGTGCGGGAATCGAACTTGGTACCCCACTTTCGAAATCCATTAGCTGGAAAATCCTTGAACTGGAGGTTACTTATGGTAATGCTCAATTCTATAAACGGACTGAAGATATAAATAATCCTGTTACAAGGGTTAAATACAGTTCGGATAAATCACAGCTCGGGTTTAATTTCGCTTCCGGGTTTATTCTCTTTATCATCGATCAGAATATCAGTTTAGAGGGTAAAGTTGGATATTCAGAATTTTCAGTTGGTGTATTAACTGATGAAGCCGGCAATAAACTTACTGTTAACGAAAGCAGCACTGAAGTGATGGAAAATGCCGTCACAAAGGGCGGGCTTTTCTACGGTGTACAATTCAATTTATCAATTCCTTTATAAAAATATATGACAGAACTTCAAAAAGCTTGTGAAATTGCAATCAGAGACTGCATGGGTGCCAAACCCGGTGAATCTGTATTAGTGGTGAGTGATACTCAAAAACATGAGATTGGTTATGAACTCTATCTCGCAGCCATCAGACTCGGACACAAGTCGGTGTATGTGGAAATGGAACCTTTAGAAGTGAATGGTCAGGAACCACTTGCTTCCATTGCAGCCATGATGAAACAATTTGATGTTGTGCTCTGTCCAACTTTAAGATCACTCACCCATACACAGGCGAGAAGGGATGCTTCAGCCACGGGAGCACGAGTTGCCACTTTCCCGGGAATAACCAAAGATGTGATGATTCGTGGACTTAACGCAGATTATAAAAGGATTGCAGAAAGATCACTGAATTTGAAAGCAGTTCTTGAAAAAGGAAAACATGTAAGAGTAACATCTGAAAAAGGGACTGATATTCAGTTTTCGATTGAGGGAAGAAGTGTTCATGCCTCCAAAGGGCTGTTCCATGCCCCGGGAGAAAGTGGTAATCTCCCAACCGGTGAAACATTTCTTGCGCCTGTCGAAGGAACTGCAGAGGGTGTTTTCATCGTGGATGGATCATTTGCAGGTGTTGGTCTTATGGAAAATTCTGACATAAAGCTGACAGTAAAAGAGGGGGTGGTCACCGATATTGAAGGGGGAGATAATGCAAAACAACTTGCCGAAATTCTCGCCAAAGTTGGTGGAGATGCCTACAATATTGCTGAATTTGGTGTGGGAACCAATGAGTCGGCTCAACTCTCAGGGTTGATACTTGAGGATGAAAAAGTAATGGGAACGATCCATATTGCTGTTGGTGATAATATGGGTTTTGGTGGAAAAGTTAAAGTACCTTTACATCTTGATGGTGTGGTTAAATCACCTGATGTTTATCTGGATGGAAAGCTGATCATGAAGAAAGGCAATTTTACAATAGAAGTTTAATTATAGAAGTGCCATTTGACATCAGCCTTTAACTTCAAAAACCTCGATAAATGGAAAATAAGAACCCTCCTTGCGATAAAGGTTTTTATAACCGTTGGGGTGCTTTATTATCTGAACGCTAAATTCAGCGACATCTCTTTTTCCACTTTCTTCGATTTTAAATCTGCATTTGCCTTTATTATTGCTTTGATATTGGTTCCATTCAATTTTTTCCTTCAATATAAAAAGTGGCAACTGATTTGTGATTATTCTTACCCTCCTCAAAAAAAGAGCAGTATTTTTATTTCAATTCTCACAGGAATCAGTACGGGTTTATTAACTCCCGGCAGGTTGGGTGAATATCCGGGTAGAGCGTTTCCGTTAAAAGATGTAAAACTTTCCGAAGTTACAGCAGGATCGGCTATCGATAAGTTAAACTCATTGATGGTGATACTGATTGCAGGGTCGTTTGCATCACTTCTGTTTTTGAATAAGTTTTATTCGATCGACAATAACCTTACTATATCACTTCTTTTTTTGTTGACAGGGATTTATCTCCTTTTGGTTTATCTAATATTGTCTCCTGAATTCTGGAGAGGATTTGTGGGAGATCAGATTGGTAAATTTAAGATTATCGAAAAATATTTTCTTAATTTTAAATCAATTGGACTTTTTAACCGGACAATTTTTGCAAAAAATTTTTCGTTGTCGGTTTTGAATTATCTGGTTTTTTCCACGCAATTTGTACTTCTTGTGATTGCCTATTCCGATCAGGCTGATTTTTTTACATCACTCTGGGGCAGTTCTTTGGTGTTCTTTACAAAAAGTATCATTCCGGGGATTACCTTCGGAGAAATCGGCATAAGAGAGAGTGCATCTGTTTATTTTCTCGGTCATTTTGGGGTTGAGGCAGGTGCCTGTTTTAATGCAGCATTAATGCTTTACACGATAAATATTTTAATTCCCGCGATTCCGGGAGCAATCTTCATTTTTAGAAGAAACAAGTGATGATTTGAATCTGTTGTTGATTATTTTATTGTTACCGATGCTTTTTTACATCTGTTTTTTATTAAAGATAAAAAGTGGTCTGAGAAAGTTAAAACAAGAACCCGGGGGTTCTGCAGTTTCCAAAATAACCGGTGTCACGCTTGTTATACCTTTTAGAAATGAAGAAAGAAATCTCCGGAATTTGATTGAAGATGTTGCGAACCTTGAAAAAGATGGAATTAATTTTGATGTGATATTTGTGAATGATCACTCCGAGGATGACTGGCAGGAATATAAAAATCAAATCCGGGAGAGAGAGAACTGGCGGGTCATCGAACTTGGAGCGGGAGTAACAGGAAAAAAAAACGCACTCACGGAAGGGATCAAAAATTCGAGTAGTGAGATTATTCTCGTTACAGATGCTGACTGTCGGATTCCGACAAAATGGCTTAAATTGATGGTCGGGCAGTTTGATGAAAACACCGGGTTTGTTGCCGGTGCGGTTAAATATAAAAGTAATGATTCCATATTCACTAAAATTCAAGCACTTGAGTTTGGGGGACTTATCCTGAGTGGGGCAGGACTGATTGGTTCGGGTGAACCGGTAATTTGCAGTGCTGCAAGTATGGCATTCAGGAGAAAACTTTTTATTGAAGTTGGAGGATATAATCTCAACAACTCCCTCTCATCCGGTGATGATGAGTTTTTAATGCGGTCAATTGCTCGATTGGGACACAAGGTTGGATACCTGCTTAACAAGGAGGGAATAGTTGAGACCAACCCCGGCGACAGTGTCGGGGGATTTGTTCAACAAAGAAGCAGATGGGCAAGCAAAGGGTTGTTTTATGAAAATCCGATTTTAATTCTTAAACTTGTTTTGATCTTTTTATTTTATTTATCTCTTATCTTATCACCTTTTACGATCTGGTTTTTTGGGTGGAATGGATCCTTTTTAGTAATGATTTCAATAGTATTTAAGGGATTGACGGAATATTTTGTATTGTTGGAAGGGGAGGGGTTGCTCTATGAGAATGTTGATTTATCACATTTCCTGTTGGCTGAATTAATGCACATTCCCTATATAGTTTTTACAGCAATTTTAGGGGCATTTGGAGGATTCGTCTGGAAAGGGAGGCAGTTATCCCGATGATCAGACCAAAATATTATTATGTACCACCGGCACCGCTCAGGAAAATTTTTCGTTCAATAATTTGGAATTCAACTTCTGACAACATCCTTATTTCAATTGACGATGGTCCCTGCGAATCATCCACAACTAAGATTTTGGAAACACTTGGTGACTCCGGGGTAAAAGCTTTGTTTTTTGTAACCGCGGATGCAGCAATAAAAAACAGACTCCCGGTAAAAGAAATTATTAAACAAGGTCATTTGATTGGAAACCACTCTTTCTCTCACAAAAAGCTCAGATTTTTATCAGGGCATGTTTTGAAAAAGGAAATAGTTGATTCAAAATCGGCAATCGAAGATATAACTGGTTCCCCGGTTGTATATTTCAGGCCTCCTTATGGTGCTTTTGATCCTTTTGTGTTAAAGGCAATCACAGACTCAAGACAAAAATGTGTGATGTGGAGCCTGCTCTCGGGCGATTATCTGGGAAACAGAAAAGACACAGAAAAAGTAATCAGAAATTACCTGAATTCAGATTCCATTATAGTTTATCACGACAATTTAAAAAGCAAAAACACGATTATTGAATCATTAAAAAGCACAATACAGATTGCAAATGAAAAAGATTATAAAATCGGAGAACCCTCAGAATGTTTGAGTTGATCGTTGCAATCGTGGTTTGTCTGTATGCAACCCAGGTAATAATTTACCTTTTGGCATCATACAAAAGATTTAACAGATTAGCTGATGATCAATTACCCACAGCCTCTGTAATGGTTGCCGTTCGGGATGAGGAAAAAGTTATTTCACGCTGTCTTGATGCACTCGATAAACTGGTTTATCCATCAGGTAAACTCCAAATTATTGTGATAAATGACAGCTCAACCGATGCTACAAGTGAAATAATCAGAAAATTCATTTTGGGAAAGCCGCAGTTCACTTTTATTGATGGAGTAGAACCAACAGGCCACCTCAGAGGGAAGACCAATGCACTTGTTCAAGGTCTTAAAGTTGCAACGGGTGAGATTATCTTAACAACGGATGCGGATTGTAAAGTTAATCCATTGTGGGCCAAGACTCTTGCTTCCTATTTTACAGATGGAGTTGGATTATTGGGGGGGATGACCTCACAGGAAACAGGATCGGTTTGGAAGGGGATGCAGCATCTCGATTTTATGTATCTTCTTGGAGCCGGATCAGGGACGATAAACGCAGGCTTGCCATTAAGTGTAATTGGAAACAATATGGCATATTTACGAAAAGCTTATAATGAAACGGGCGGGTATGAGAGCATGCCATTTAGTGTTACTGAGGATTCACAACTTCTTGCAGCGATCTCAAAATTAAAAAAGTATAAAATAATCTATCCTCTCGATAAAGATACTTTAATTGAATCGATACCTGTTGAAGGTGTTATTTCTCTCTACAAACAAAAAAAACGGTGGGGAATTGGAGGATTAAATGTTCCACCTCATGGTTTACTGGTTTTAGGGACGGCCTTTTTTTCTCATTTGCTTTCGGTTCTTATTTTACCATTCTCTCTTGTTACAGGACTATTTGCCATTCTCACGATTGTAATAGCAGACCTGTTTTTTCTTGGTTCAATCGTTCATAGAATGAGGCAGCTTTACACTTTAAAATATTTTCCTTTTTTTGAAATTTATTATTTCATTTACATTATTTTCCTCCCATTTATACTATTGTTCAGTAAATCGGTTGAGTGGAAGGGGCGGAAGTTCTAACCCATTTAAGTCGTCTGTATTTATTATATTTTAAGATTATATTTTTTGAAAAAATGAAAATAGAACTGCACTTGAAATATATTAGGATATTGCTCTTAACTGTTGTTTTTTCAGGTATTCTCACAGCGCAAAAAGTGGAACTTTTCCCCGGTGACCTGAATATACAACCATTCACTTCCAACTTTTTAGAACCCAGGATGGGAGTTTTTTTCCAATCGGGTAAAAATGATTTACGACTCGACATCGGAGCTTCAAAAGACATAGCACGGTTTACCGGTAACAATGGAACTCTTTTTTCTATCGGAGCCGATTTTTTTACCTATACCAGGCTTCGCGGTGAAGCCGATTTCCATTTCCCTGTGGATGCTGTTGACTACCTTTTTGGACTTAATGCCGGCTACAAAATTCCATTAAAAGGAAGAAGTGAGTTTGGTATCAGGGCAAGATTAAGTCATATCAGCGCACATTTTGTTGACGGGCATTATGATGGCTCATCGCAAAGATGGAGAGACAACAGAAATCCATTGGTTTACAGCCGTGAATTTGTTGAACTTTTCCCTTATTACCGGTCGGGTGACGGAAGAATTTATCTTGGTATAACATACTTGTTTCATGTTGATCCAACTGAAATTGAGCCCTGGATTATTCAGGCAGGATTTGACACTTATCCCTCTTCATTGTCATTTGGCAATATCTATCCGTTTGTCTCCTACGATTACAAAATGGGATATACCACAGCATACAATTCGAATCATACAGCACAAATCGGGCTAAAATTTGGAAAACCATTTGGAAGTGGACTCAGAGTTGTATTCACACTTTTTTCGGGGAAAAATGTTCATGGTGAATATTACGAAATTGATGATGAACATTTTTCGACAGGCGTAACAATTGATTTTTAATTATGAATGAATCGGAAAATTCGGATACTTTGACGAACAATAACGACATTTTTAAGGTTTATATTATACCTTTAATTCTCTTTGTAGCAACTCTTGTGACCACAACCATTGCAGGTGCATTTTGGGTTGTTTCTCCGGCAGGAGGTCTTGAGCTCGCTCAAATAGCAGAAGGCTTGCCATATTCAATCTCGATCTTAACAATTCTTGGATTTCATGAATTTGGACACTACTTTGCTTCTAAATATCATGATGTTAAAGCCACTCTTCCATACTTCATTCCATTCCCGACAATTGCCGGGATGCTGAACTTTGGGACAATGGGTGCCGTTATTAAGACCAAAAGCCCCATTTACAGCAGAAAAGCCCTTTTCGATATTGGAATTGCAGGACCTATTGCAGGATTTGTTATCTCTCTGATTGTGTTGATATATGGCTTCCAGAATCTTCCCGGAAAAGAATTTATTCTGAATTTGCATCCCGATTATGATCTCCCATCCTATGGACAGGGAGGACTTTCTCTGGCGTTTGGTGACAATCTGTTATTTGTCTTTTTAAGAGACATATTTGCACTGTCACCCGATGGGTTTATCCCTCCCATGAGTGAAATTTATCATTATCCCTATCTGTGTGCGGGATGGTTTGGTCTTTTTGTAACAGCTCTAAATCTGCTTCCTGTTGGTCAACTTGATGGTGGCCATATCATATATGCAATGTTTGGCGAAAAGGTTCAAGAGAAAGTTGCATGGATAACAATGTTTTTCCTTCTTTTTGCCGGCGGGCTTGGAGTGGTTAACCAGTTTTACGAAACACCATTCGATTTTGGTTGGACCGGATGGTTCCTTTGGGCGGTATTGTTATACTTTGTCATTAAAGTGAAACATCCACCAGTCTATATAAATGAACCGATTGGACCGGTTAGAATGGCAGTGGGTTATTTTGGTATGTTGATTTTTATTACCTCGTTCATACCGATGCCTTTTATTATTGATGCAGGTGTATTATAACAGTCCGTACTCATAATTACATATTTTAATTGTTACAGATTTTAGATATTTTAACTCAAAAAAAATTAGAAACAGAATGAAGAAAATAGCAGCAGGAGTCCTGATCCTGTTATTGTTCAGCGGATGTGAAAAGGAATTCAGCAGTGTTGTTGATCCCGTCTCCGCAAAATTTTCAGTTCAAAGTGTAGCCCGTTTTGACACTCTCAGATTTAATCCTGTCGATTCATTGGTGAGGTATCAAATCCATATTGCATCAAACACAACACCAGCCAGTGTTTATATGAACTTGTTTTCTCCCGGCGACCAAAAAGTAAATTCCACTCCTTATTATCTTGTTGATAACGGCAGTGTTGCAAGCGGAGATGAAGTTGCCGGCGATAAAATATATTCTTTAAAAGTGCCGATGTCGAGTGGATATATCTCCGGTGAATACCGATCCGAATATTACGCTTCCGACAACTCGGGTGAAAGTTATCGATTAGCCGTAAGCAAATTTGTTTATGATAACGGTGCTGCAAATCAGGAGCCGGTAATTAGTGATCTTGTTGCTCCGGATACTCTTGTTGTTTTGGATACAACGGTTTTTAGAATTACCATGAAAGCAATTGATCCTAACGGAAAACAGGACCTTTCACGAGTCTATTTTGTTGTTACCCGGCCTGATGGCACCTCTAACAACGCAGCACTCCTTATGTATGATGACGGAAATTTCAACGATCATGGGGATGAAGTCTCGGGCGATGATATCTATTCTATCATTGTCAGTGTATTCTCTACAAATCAAAAGGGAGAATATACATTCACCTTTACGGCAGAAGACAGGGGTAAAAAGAAAAGTACACAGCTAATTAAAAAGATTGTATTGAAGTAGATGTTGAATAAATTAAAATTATCGTTTTTGATTTTGGTTGCAGCCTCTTCCGGAGTTGTGGCACAAAACAGTCCTTTCTCCTTTAAATTTGAAGATTCACCTGCTACAGTTGCTTATTCATCCTCGGAGAATCCGGCTTCCAACAGTATCAGTGCCATTCATATCCAGGGAGATACCATTTGGCTTGGAACCTCGCGTGGGTTAAGCAGATCTACCGACAAGGGTGCCTCATGGCGCAATTATTACGGTGATCCCGCATTTGGCACAGAAAATATCTCTGCAATTGCCTGGGATAAATATAATGGAGTGCTTTGGGTTTCCACTGCTCACTCTGCTGAGAGATCAGGACAAACTTTTCCCGAAGGAAGTGGACTTCGTTACACGACTGACGGTGGTGAGACCTGGACAAAAATTGCCCAACCGCTTGACAAAGAGAGCGATACTTTGATTGTGTATGGAAACAGCACTCTCAGAGCCCTCCCCGTTACAGTTGCGATACAGAATATCACTTACGATATTGCCGTAACCCGTGGAGTTGTCTGGATAGCATCATTTGCCGGAGGACTAAGGAAGTCAACCGACATGGGAACCACATGGCAAAGAGTTATTCTTCCTCCTGATTTTTTAAATTCTGTTAAACCCACTGATAATCTCAGTTTTTGTGTTTCACCCGTTCCGGGGAAGTTTTGTAGTGAAGGATATCTTAACTATCGTGCTTTTAGTGTGATGGCAACGGGAGATTCTGTAATCTATGCAGGAACTGCAAACGGGATTAATAAATCCACCGATGGGGGAATCAGTTGGGTTAAATTTAATCATCAGAATCAGGTGAATCCCATGTCGGGAAACTTTGTGGTTGGACTTGGGAACAAGGAAGGGACAAACGAGATTTGGGCTGCAACATGGAAAGCCGAAGATTTAAATGAAGCTTATGGTGTAAGTTTTTCTCCAGATGGAGGTGAAAACTGGATTACAAGTCTTGATGGTGAAAGAATAAATAACTTTGCAGTTTTTACCGACAAAGTTGTAGCTGCGGCATCGGGTGGATTGTATAAATCAAATGATTTTGGAAAGAACTGGTATTCCCCCGGTAATATAGTTGATACTGACTCAAAATTATCTTTAAAAACGACCACTTTTTACTCCGCTGTCTGGGCTGAAGCAGGAACTGTTTTGTATATTGGTACTGCGGATGGTCTTATTAAAAACAGTGGTTTTGTGGGAGTATGGCCCGACAAGTGGAAGCTCTATTTCGCCTCTCAACCACTTGAGTCTGTTGAGGAATCATACGCATTCCCAAATCCGTTTTCACCTAAAACAGAACAGGTGAAAATTAAGTACTCAACCAACGGGAAAGAATTAAATGTCACAATCAGGATATTTGATTTTGGAATGAATTATGTAAGAACAGTGATTCAAAGTGCTCCGAGAGGGAATCCAACTCACACCGTGAATACAACAGGGATCAGTGGAGTAATTGATTTTTGGGATGGGAAGGATGATGCAGGAAAAGTGGTGCCAAATGGTGTTTATTTCTACAGAATTGATGCCGGTAGTGAAAAACCGGTTTTTGGAAAGATAATGGTGCTGCAATAAAATGAAAAACACTAAAATATTTTTGTTGATTATAATACTTTTTCTTTCTGCTCCGATTGATGCTCAAAGAATAATGAACAATCTCTCTTCTGCTCCCGGAGCATTTAGCAGGATTGGATTTGGAGCTCGCGGGATCGGAATGGGAAATGCCCTTTCCACTGTGAAATCAGGTAATATTTCCTCAATTTATAACCCGGCACTTTCCGTTTTTCAGGATGACAATGCATTTAGTGCTCAATATACTTTCCTTGGACTCGACAGATCATTAAATTTTGTGAGTTTCACAAGGCGGTTCGATTTTTATTCAAAAAATGATACAATTCCCGAAACAAGAATTCCAAGATCAACTGCAGGAGTTTCTCTTGGGCTTATCAATGCCGGAGTGGGGAACATTGATCAAAGGGATAATCAAGGATTTAAGAAAGGGACACTCTCCACTTCAGAAAATCTTTTCTTTTTATCTCTGGCAAACAAGTTTTCTGAAAAAATTTCTGTTGGTGTAACTGCAAGGTTCTATTATTACAAACTGTATGAGGAAGTGACTTCAACGAGTCTTGGTTTTGATATCGGAGCAATTTACACAGTTACTCCAGAATTGGCAATATCACTGGTACTTTCCGATCTGAACTCTCAGTACAAGTGGAATACAGCTCCTATCTACAACACAGAAGGTGGAGAAACCATCGATAAATTCCCGCTTTTTAAGAAGTTGGGGGTTAGCTATTATTACAAACCATACAAATTACAGCTCGCCGCTGAGTTTGCCTCCGACAATTATGGTACCAACCTTTTGAGGTTTGGCGCCGAATATAATATTTATGAAGGTCTTTTTCTCAGAGGTGGTATCGACAACTTTTTCCTGAACAAAAGTGATGAACCTGTAAAACCATCGGTTGGATTTTCATATTCCAGAGAATTGGGGAATTACAGGATTGGTTTTGATTACGCTTTTCAAGTTGAACAGTATTCAAGCTCTGACAGGCACATAATTGGTCTAAATTTTATTTTCTAAAAATTGATAATTGATGAAAAAACTATTATTTATCTCCGTTTTCCTTTTAACTACACCGGTTTTGTTCGCTCAATCAGCCGGTGGCAGTGGACTCTCATTCCTTAAAATCGGTTCCGGTGCAAGAAATATTGCTCTGGGCGACAATGGAACTGTCTTCGCAAATGATGCGACTGCAATTTTTTACAGTCCGGCAAATTTAAGTCGAAATGACAACTCTGAAATATCGTTCACACATAACGAATGGATTCAAGGAGTCAGAACCGAAATGCTGGCGGCTAAATTTTCGCTTTTTGGGATGAAAATGGGTTTTGGTGTAAATTCAACCAGAATCGGGGAGATTGAAGTAAGAGAGAGACCCGGCGATGCACTTTCCACTTTTACGGCTGATTTTATCGCAATTTCACTCGGTACAGGTTTTAAAATTTCTGAAAAAGTAAGTGCCGGTGTTGTATTAAAATATCTCTACGAAGGGATGTTCTACGAAGATGCGGCAGGATATGCTGTTGATCTTTCAGGTAGATACACAGTAAATGATGCCTTGTTTTTAACGGCAGCAATCAGAAATCTTGGTGCGATGAATGAGCTAAAAACAATAGCCACCAAACTTCCAACAGATTTTAGAGTTGGTGCCGGTTACAATTTTGCCATGCCACAAAACAAACTTAATTTTTCCACAGGACTTGAAGTACAGAAATTTTTATCAACAGATGATATCCATATCAACGCAGGGGTAGAAGCAGTTTATGATGGACTGCTTGCAGTAAGACTGGGTTATCAGTCATTATATGAAGCCAAAGGATTAACCACCGGCATTGGAATCTACTGGAACAGCCTTGCATTCGATTATGCTCTTACTCCATTTGGGCAAGACCTGGGATTGGGACATACATTCTCTGTGAAACTGGGACTTTGAGTCAATGCAGTAATGCAGTAATCCAATAATCCAATAATCCAATTGTAAGCCTCTTCAGAAATGGAGAGGTTTTTTTTATCAAAATCGTTTAAGTGTAATTCTTATTTGCACGCAGATTCACTACAGCGGACAAGTACACGCAGATTAGTCGTGCCGAAGGCATCCCTTTGGGAGGTTTTCGCGGATGGATTTGAGAAACTCCGAATTGTCGAAAGGATGTCTATTACAATATTTTATTCTGCTAAATAACTGTTACCCCGTCGGGGTTAAATCTTCGTAGCCATTGACTTTCCACCCACTTAGCATATACACCGGCTTCAAAATAATACCACAGTTTTATTAGTTTGGGCATGAGTTATAAAAGCAGTAAATTTAAAATCACAAAATTTGATATTTCTTGAGTTTAAACTTTAAATTATTGGCTACTGACCCTGCTTCAAAAGCACGGGCAGGAGAGTTTACAACGGCACATGGTGTGGTAAAAACACCCATTTTTATGCCTGTAGGTACTCAGGGAACTGTAAAAGCGGTAAATTTTTCTTACCTCAGGGATGATATTAATGCAGATATCATTCTGGGCAACACCTACCACCTTTATCTCAGACCCGGGACAGATATTCTTGAACAGGCAGGGGGACTTCACAGGTTTATAAACTGGGATCGTCCAATACTAACCGACAGTGGGGGTTTTCAGGTGTTTTCTCTTTCTGACCTAAGAAAGATCAAACATGACGGGGTTGAATTCAAATCACATCTTGACGGATCAAAACACTTTTTCACTCCCGAAAAGGTTGTGAATATTCAGCGATCAATCGGGTCAGACATCATGATGGTTTTGGATGAATGTACTCCCTATCCTTGTCCTTTTGATTATGCAAAACGATCCACCAAAATGACTTCAGAGTGGGCAGTTTTGAACAGAGAGGCTTTTGTCAAGACCACCGGGTTATATGGTTATGAACAAAATCAATTTGGGATAATTCAGGGAAGCACTTACAAAGAACTCAGGGAAGAATCGGTAAAATCGTTACTTGAGCTCGATTTTGAAGGCTACGCCATTGGCGGTCTTGCAGTTGGAGAACCGGCCGAAGAGATGTATGAATTAGTCGATTTTACAACAGATTTTATGTTGGCAAACAAACCCAGATATTTAATGGGAGTTGGAAAACCGGAAAACATTCTGGAGGCAATTGAGAGGGGAATCGACATGTTTGACTGTGTGATGCCAACAAGGAATGCGCGAAGAGGATTCATTTTTACATGGAATGGACCGGTAAGAATTAAGAATTCGATGTACAAAAATGATTTTACTCCTTTAGATGAAAATTGTAATTGTTATACATGCAGGAATCATTCAAGGGCATATTTGCGCCATCTTCTTGTGGCAAGCGAATTCCTTGGCTTTGAATTGGTTTCGGTTCACAATGTCCACTTTTATCTTGAACTTGCAAGAGCTGCCAGAGAGCACATTCTCGCAGGAGATTTTAAGGAGTGGAAAGAAATAACTTTAAGAAGAATAACAGACCAAGAAAAGAAAGAAACGGAGAATTAAATGGAAACTTTATTTGCAATGGCTCCTCAAGGTGGTGAGGGTGGCGGCGGGATGATGGGAACACTGATAATGTTCGGTGCCATCTTTCTAATTTTTTATTTTATGATCATCAGACCTCAGCAGAAGAGACAAAAAGAGAGAGAAAAACTCCTTTCAGCGGTAGAAAAGGGAGATAAAGTTGTCACTTCCGGTGGAATGTATGGTGAGGTTACAGGTGTTGAAGATAAAATTGTTTGGGTAAAAGTATCAGACAATACAAAAATTAAATTTGACAAAAATGCGATTGCTGCCATACTTAACAGTGATGGTACAACCACAAGTTTAGAAAAGAAATAACGGACTAAAAATGTTTTGCACGGTCGAAGAAGCTGCATCCGAGTTAAGAAGTGGGAAAGTAATCATTATCACTGATGATGAAAATCGCGAAAATGAAGGAGATTTTGTTTGTGCCTCTGAATTTATAACCCCTGAAACTGTAAATTTTATGATTACACATGGCAGGGGGTTACTTTGTGTAGCTATGGAGGGATCAAAGCTCGATCATTTGGGGATGCCGCTTATGAGTGGATCAAACAACGCGCTTCATGGTACAAATTTTACTGTATCTGTTGATGCTGTTGAAGGGACCACAACAGGAATTTCTGCATCCGACCGTGCAAAAACCATTTTAGCATTAGCCTCTGATGAAGCCAGAACAGAAGATTTTGCAGTTCCGGGGCATATATTTCCACTAAGATATACTGAAGGTGGAGTTGTTAAGCGACCGGGGCATACCGAGGCTGTTGTTGATCTTTGTCGTATTGCCGGGTTAAATCCTGCAGGATCTCTTTGTGAGATTTTGAAAGAGGATGGTGAAATGGCAAGAATGAAAGAGTTGACTGAATTAGCTCAGAAGTTTGGGTTAAAAATGATTTCTGTAAAGGAAATCATGAAACACCGGATGATACATGAAAAATTCATCAGCAGAATCACTACAATAAATTTTCCCACTGCTCATGGAGATTTTAAACTCCATCTTTTTAAGTCTCAAATTGATTCCAAAGATCACATTGCAGTAGTTAAAGGAGAAGTATCAGGTCAAGAGGATGTTCTCGTAAGGATTCATTCTGAATGTTTAACCGGTGATATTTTCCATTCTCTCAGGTGTGATTGTCACGACCAGTTGAATCATTCTCTTGAACTGATAAATGGTTATGGCAAAGGAGTTGTTGTTTACCTTCGTCAAGAGGGGAGAGGAATTGGACTAAGCAACAAATTAAAAGCTTACAAGCTTCAGGATATGGGATTTGATACTGTTGAAGCAAATGAAAAATTGGGATTTGAAGCAGATCCAAGGGATTATGGATTGGGTACCCAGATTATTAAAGAACTGAACATCAAAAGTGTGAAGTTAATTACCAATAATCCAAAAAAGATTGATGATTTTCTTGCTTATGGAATTCCTGTATCAAGCAGAGTTCCACTTGAAATAGCTCCAAATCAAAACAATATTAAATATTTGGAGACAAAAAGGGATAAGATGGGGCATATGATACTAAACTCAATTTCAGAGCTGTTGTAACATATCAGCTATTCTGAAGAGTTTGTTTTCCTCAAATTCCGGTGCTATAAATTGAACGGCGAGCGGTAATCCATCTTTCGATTCTCCTGCAGGAATGGAAATCGCCGGGAGCCCGGCAAGATTTACCGATGTGGTATAAATATCTCCAAGATACATGGAGAGTGGGTCATCCGACATTTCACCAAATTTGAATGGTAACTCAGGTGTAACAGGGGTTAATATTAAATCGTAATCTTTGAATACCAGTGAAAAATCTGATTTTATCAGTCGTCTTACCTTTTGTGCTTTGTTAAAATAGGCATCGTAGTAGCCTCCTGACAACACATAATTCCCCAGCATAATTCTTCGTTTTACCTCTTTCCCAAAACCTTTTGATCTTGTTCCGGCGTACATACTTCCCAATGATGTTTCCTCGTGCGATCTTTTTCCATATCTCACACCGTCATATCGTGACAAATTGGAGGCAGCCTCAGCAGTTGTAAGAACATAATAAGCGGCAATTGTCAGATGAGTGTTGGGCAATGAAACTTCATCAACTGAATTTCCTGCATCTTTAAGTTTTTTTACGAGGATTTTAATTGATTCGCGGATTTCAGAATTGAGTCCATCACCAAAATATTCTTTTGGTATTCCAATTCTAAATTTGGAGTTATCGCAGATTTTTTCACTTTTTACAGGAATTTCGGAATTGGTTGAAGTGGAATCCCTGGCATCGTAACCTGAAATCACATCCAGGACAAGTGCACAATCCTCCGGGTTTTTTGCGAGTGGACCAATAGAATCAAATGAAGATGCAAAAGCTGTAAGCCCGTATCTTGACACTCTGGAATAAGTTGGTTTGATTCCATATACACCACAAAAGGCAGCCGGTTGCCTGATCGAACCACCTGTATCACTTCCTAATGCCACATCACATAAACCGGCAGCCACAGCCGCAGCTGAACCACCTGAAGACCCACCCGGAACTCTTGACTGATCAACAGGATTTAGAACATTCCCATAAGCAGAATTTTCATTTGACGAACCCATGGCGAATTCATCACAATTTAATTTACCGATGATCAGTGCATCTTCATCACGAAGTTTTTTAATAACTGTTGCATCATAAATTGGATGGAAATTCTCAAGAATTTTTGAGCCGCAGGTCATGGGCATCCCCTCTACCGAAATCACATCTTTTACTGCGATAACAGCACCAAAAAGAGAGCCGGGTTTTAGACCTGAGTTTACTTTTTCGAGCAGTTGTTGTGCTTCTTCAAGAATTCGAGAATTTACAAACAAAAAGCTGTTGAGGTTTTTGTTTTTCTCAATATTTTCAAGAAAGAATTTAACATTCTGTAGCAGATCAAGTTTGCCGGAGAGGATCAGTTCCCGTTTGTGAGAAAGGGAGGAATATAGCAACAATTATCGACCGTGGATCAATTCTTTTTATCTTTATCCGCGGTATCGTCAACCTTGATATCCTGTTCAACATCTTTGATGGCTCTTTTGAATTCTCTCATGCCTTTTCCAACACCTTGAGCAAGTTCGGGTATTTTTTTTGCGCCAAAAAGCAGGAGCACAACAAGCACGATGAGAAATATTTCGAGTGGACCTAAGTTAGAAAACATGTTCTACCTCTTTTGATTTTATAAAATTCGCAATTGAACTGAAAACAAACTTACCGGAATCGTTTCCGATTGTTTTACTGCAAGCTCTTTCAGGGTGTGGCATCATTCCGAGTACATTGCCTGCCCTGTTTGTTAATCCTGCAATATTGTTAATTGAACCATTTGGGTTCGACTCAAGCGATATCTCACCGGTTGGTGTGCAATATCTGAAGAGTATTTGTCCGTTCTTTTCTAATTCTTCAATTTTGTCGGGTTCAATAAAATAATTCCCCTCACCGTGAGCAATCGGGATTTTTACGACAGAACCTGATGCATCATTTGCAAAAACTTCCGACTTACCTGTCACCAGGAGGTGTACATCTTCACAAATAAATTTAAGGCTTTTATTTTTAATTAATACACCGGGAAGCAGACCACTTTCGCAGAGTATTTGAAAACCGTTACAAATTCCTATGACAATGCCTCCTTCATTAGCGAATTTGATAACTTCAGCCATAATTGGAGAGAGTTTTGCCACTGCACCACACCTGATGTAATCGCCATAAGAAAATCCACCCGGCAGGATTATTACATTACAACCTTTAAGTGATGGCTCTTTATGCCAAAGGAATTCAACTTCGTAGCCCAGTTCATGCTTCAGGGCATAATATGCATCATGATCGCAGTTGGATCCCGGAAAAACAACTACTCCAAATTTAGGATTCATCTGTTTCTTCCAACTGGATTTCAAAATCTTCCATGATTGGATTTGCCAAAAGTTTCCCTGAGAATTCTGTAACCTCTTTTAAAGCCTCTTCTTTTGAGGAAAGGTTTACAAAAAATTCAACTTCTTTGTTAATCCTCACTTGATCGATATTTAAGAAACCAAGCAATTTAGCACCCTGTTCGGCTGCTTTCCCTTGAGGATCGAGGATTGATTTTCTTCTTTTGATAATAACTTTTGCTTTAAACACGCTATTTCCGTTGATTTTTTTGTTTTTTCTCTTTGGAAACATAGCTATATGCTATATTTAATAAAATCCCAAAAGTAAAGATAACAAAGAGCCCTGTCATCGAATAGAAATAAAGTGCAAACGGCAACAGAACGACCAAAACCAATTGAAGTGGATTTGCCATGATGGCAGCTTTGTTAAATTTTGGGAAGGCGGCAAATTTGATACTCGAGACCATCCCCAGGGCTGAGAGTATTGTTACTACAGGAAAAACCCATTTCATTGAAGTAGGGATAAATGAACTGTTGAGTTGAGCAAGCACAAGAAGTGTGACAATAAGTGCAGCGACGGGGATCGGTATTCCTTTATAATCCTTTTTCTTCAGGTCTGTGATTTCAGTATTAAATCTTGCAAGTCTAAGAGCACCACATGCGAGAAAAAGCAGACTGATAACCAGGCCCCAGGTTTCGAGACTTTCAAGTTTATATTTGTAGATAAGGAAAGCAGTTGGCGCACCAAACCCCACAACATCAGCAAGTGAATCGAGTTGCACCCCAAAGTTGGAAGCTGCGTTTAATAACCTTGCGGCAAGTCCATCAATCATATCAAAAAATGCAGATGCAAGAATCAAATACCCGGCTGTGGTAAATTCACCATCAGAGGCATACACAATGGAAAGGAAACCGCAAGTAAGATTTCCCAGAGTTAACAGACCGGGTATAACAGCCCGTTTATTTTGAAACATCTTTTTGTTCCCGGCTCAATTTAAAAAGTATGGTTTCACCGGCCGAAACCATATCGCCGGCTTTAACTTGTGGAATACTTGAAGTTGGGGCAAGAATATCAACGCGACTGCCAAATTTGATCATGCCAAACCTCTCGCCCATTGTTACCGGTTGACCCACTTTCAGATCATTTACGATCCTTCTGGCTACATAACCCGCAATCTGAGAATAAAGAACTTTACCGTTCCCAAAATCGATTCCCGTCAGCCACCTTTCGTTTTCAGAAGAAGCTTTATCGTCGAAGGCAACCAGATATTTCCCCTCGTGATATTTTAAGTATTCAACTTTACCAGAGATTGGGATTCTATTAACATGCACATTCAGAGGTGACATAAACACAGAAATCTGAAGAGCTTTACCTTTGAGATATTCATCGTCGTAAACTTCTTTTATAAAAAGTACTTTGCCGTCGGCAGGTGATACGATAATATCCTCTCCCTGCGGTATGGTTCGTTCTGGATCGCGGAAAAAATTCAGGGTAAAGATTGTAATAAATCCTGCCAAAGCAAAAAGAATATACTTAAGAAAAGGTTTTTCTATGAACCAAATTCCCGCAGCAACAAGGATAAAAGAGATAATAAGGACTATTCCAATGGTGAAGTAACCGTATTTAGTAAACATTTATTCCAGGACTTTTGTGATAAAATTAATATAATATTCTTTTGATTTTTGAGATGGCTTTTTTATATGGTTAACTATCTTTTTATCTTCCGAAACCGGAATCAAAAGAAGGTCATCATACCTGAAATCGCCATCAATTAAAAATTTCCCTTCAAAAATAAAAAAACGAGAGATAAAAGAAACGAGTTCCACATTTCTTCTCTCAAAGAAGGGTCTCATAACAGCATTCAGTTTATAGGTTAACTTGGTTAAAGTTCTGATATCTTCCGGAGACGAAACACCCATTGAGTAGAGAAGGGATTCACTAACAGGAGTGTTTAGCCGTTCATCTATAAATATCAAATGTGCCGGATTTTTCAGATGATCCAATAATGATAAACCGGTTGCCTTTGCGATGTAAGAGTCGGCAAGGTTGTAAATTTTAACATAAAACCCGGTGGTTGAATATCGACCATCCCGGTTTATTGACAGTTCACTCTGTTTGAAGATCAGCGGGAGATTAAACTCCTTTAGATAGTCAAAAAGTTGTGGCGAAATAATTAACGAATTTCCTTGTAAATTAGAAACAGGGATTTCATTATTTCTGAGCGAACCGTGAAGATCATCCAGTTCAATCTGCACTTCTGTAACTTTTCAATATCAAAAATAAGTAAATGCCAAATATAAAATTTGTCAAGTACATAAATAAACAATTTCTTAAAAATAACTTAATTTCACGGAGTATTGATGTTTAATAAACCCAATATGCAGCAAATGATGCGTCAGGTTCAAAAATTGCAGGAAGATATGGCGAAAGCGCAACAGGAGCTTGCGTTGAAGACCGTAACTGAAGAAGCCGGTGGAGGAATGATTAAAGCCACAGTTAATGGTAACAGCGAGCTTATTTCAATCGTCCTTGATCCTGCAGTAATTGTTCCGGATGACAAGGAAGTTCTGGAAGATTTGATTGTTGCTGCCGTTAATAAAGCTGTAACATCAGCAAAAAAAATGAACGAAGAAGAGATGGCAAAACTCACTAAAGGTGTTATTCCTCCTGGGATGAACATACCGGGATTCTAAATAAATGAATCTCGCCGGGCCTTTACAGGCGGTTGTTGAAGAATTTTCGAAATTTCCGGGCGTTGGTGCCAAGAGTGCCAGGCGATTGGCACTCTTTCTATTAAGACAACCGCACGAACAAATCGACAGTCTGGTTGAATCTTTAATTGGATTAAAAACAAAAATTAAATTTTGTAAGATTTGTTTTAACATTGGTGAGTCGGATATTTGTGATATTTGCAGTTCTGACAGAAGAGACAAATCGATAATTTGTGTTGTTGAAGACATCAACGATGTTATCGGAATTGAAAGGTCTCACGAGTATAACGGCACCTATCATGTTTTGGGTGGTGTATTATCTCCACTCAACGGGGTTGGTCCGGAATCACTGAAAGTAAAAGAACTTCTGCAGAGATTAAATGGAGAGGTCAAAGAAGTAATTCTTGCTCTAAATCCTGACACTGAGGGAGAGGCAACTTCACTTTATCTCAACAGATTGATAAAACCACTTGATGTTTCGGTCAGCAGAATTGCCAGAGGTTTGCCAATTGGTGGCAATATCGAATTTGCGGATGATGCAACAATTGGCAGGGCGGTAACCGGAAGAGGGCTCTTTTAATGGATTCTGAAATCCCGATTAATTCGAATAAATGGTTTCAAAACTGGTTTGATTCTGAACATTATTTAAAACTTTACCATGGAAGAGATAACTCTGAAGCCGGGAAACTTGCCAAATTAATTTGCAAATCCACAGGGATTCAATCCGGTAGCAGTGTACTCGACCTTGGATGCGGGGCGGGGCGGCACGCAATAATGTTCAGCAAACTCGGATTTAAGGTTACAGGATATGACTTAAGCAGACATCTCCTTTTAGAGGCAAAATCCGGTGCGATCTGTCAGGAGACAAAACTGTCACTTGTAAGGGGAGATATCAGAAACTTGCCATTTAAATCTAAATTTGATCTTGTTTTAAATATCTTTACAAGCTGGGGATATTTTGAGTCTGATCTGGAAAACCTTGCAGTTCTAAAAAATGCTGTTTCATTAAAAAGGGACGGGGGATTTTTTGTTCTCGATTTTCTGAATGCAGAGTATGTTAAAAAAAATCTTATTCCAAGTTCAATAACCGAATTTCAGGGAGTAACCTATAGCGAAGAGCGATCTATTCGGGATGAAAGAGTTATAAAATCGATTAAGTTTTGTGACGGAAACGGTGAAAAGTGTTTTAAAGAGTCGGTTAGATTATTTGATCATGACCAAATAATAGAGGTTTTTAAAGAAACAGGGGTATCAAATATATCGTTGTTTGGTGATTATGATGGAAGTAGATTTGAGAAATCCAATTCACCAAGAATAATATGTCTCGTTTCATAATTTTAATCCTGTTAACATTTATGTTGTCGGGATGCGACATTTTCACAACAAGAGCACCGGAAGCACCCGATGTCCCCAGGTTTAACTATCTGCAACCTGTGGATGTATCCAGTGTGATAACAAATCTGGTTAACTCGGTTTCCACCAAAAGTACACAGTATTATGTAAAATCATTTAGTGATTCGCTAAAAAACGGTAAATCTTTCCAATTTGTTGCTAATGCCGAGGCAGTTTCGAAGTATGCTTCACTTGCTTTTGGATGGTCACTTAAAGATGAAGAACAATATTTTAACAATATTATTAATAAGATTCCCAAGGAATCATCAATTTCAGTGATCTTTGATGATGAGCAACTCGTTTCTTTTGGAGACAGCGCATATCTGTCGGCTAATTATAGCGTAACCGTCCCGCACAACATTCAGGGGCTTGCAAATGTTTTTAGCGGCAAATTGCAGTTTAAGTTGTTACGGGATAAACAACAGCTTTGGACAATTTATCAGTGGCAGGACATCAAATCGGGCGAATCGACCACCTGGAGTGAGTTAAAAGGATATTTTAATTGATTCGAGCGAAGTTATTTACAGGATTTCTGTTGGCTTTGCTTGTTATTGGGTGCGAAAATCCTTTTGCCCCGGGGACTTATGAGGATGAAGAGGGTGGGGGAGGTGTCCTCAGTGATCTTTCAACTTCAGATGGAGTTTTCATCAATCTAAAATATGCCTACACCTTTAAAGATACCAGTATCTATTCTGCGCTAATAAAGGATGATTTTATATTCACATTTCGTGATTATGACCTTGGTGCTGATGTTACATGGGGGAGAGAAGAAGAACTCAGAACCACCTCAGGGCTTTTTTCCAACTCAGAGAGGCTCGATCTTGTGTGGAATAACATTGTTCTATCGAGTGGGGATTCAACCAAAATCAATATTGTAAGAAGTTTCAACTTAACTATCACATTCAATCCCAGCGACATTGTCCGAATTAATGGCAGAGTCAATCTCACCCTTGAGAAGGATGCCAACACAAAAAAGTGGCAGATATCGCGATGGATTGATGAATCGAATCTATAAAAATGATATTTTACTTTAAAGAAGCTATCAGAAATTTAAGATTTGCAGGGTTAACCTCAATCATTACTTTTCTATCATTGCTGTTCGCCTCCCTTTTCATTTGCGCATCATTTATTTTTGCAGGTTTTTCTGATGACCTTCAGGAGAATCTTAAAAAGAATGTAACTGCCTCGTTTTATCTAAGGGATTCTCTGCCTGTCTCTGAAATTAATGATTTGATCGCAAAAATTCAAAAGTTTGAGGGAGTAAAATCTATTAATTTTATCAGTAAAGAAGAAGCTGAGAAGGATTTTGTAAAACAGACCGGAGAAGATTTTAAGAAAGTATTAACATTTAATCCTCTCCCAGCATCGATGTTGGTAACTCTCGATCCTGCCAACTATGAAATGAAGATTTTAGAAAATACTGTTAAGTCGGTTTCTGCTTTGGATGGTGTTGAGAGTCATGAATTCCGGTCTCAGTTATTAAATGAAATGATGCTTGTTGTTGCGAGAATTAAAATAATAACTTTTGTGGTTACCGCAATATTCCTGTTTGTTGCAGTTTATTTAGCATACACTTCTATCAGGTCAGCATTTGCAGCGAGGAAGGAAGATATTAATACAATGAAGCTTGTAGGGGGCAGTTTGCGGGAAATTAAGTTACCGGCATATCTTTCTACACTTATATTAAGCAGTTTTTGTGCATTAATCACATTATTAGTTTATAATTTTATCGTAAATTTAGGTTTGGAATTTTTAGAAATAAGCATTGCCGGATCGGACAGGACAACAGGCACGCTGTTATCAATTTTTTCAGCTCCTTTAATCGCTATTCTGGGCACATATTTTGCCTCTTTTTCTGTTAAGATTGAGTTAAATTCGTGATTTATCTTTCAAATAACTCAAATAATCAATATATTTGCATATCATAAATAAAAAGTAGAGTTATGCGGTTTACCAAATTACTGTTTTTCCTTTTGGTTATTAGTACAACATTTATTGTAAAAGCTCAGGATGTAAAAGTTGGAAGGGACGTAACTCCTTACCAAGCCGGGGGAGCATTTTATGATTATTCAGACCCGGATAAATTAAATATACCTGTTTCAGTACTTGGGTATGTAAAATTCCCTGGTAAGTATATGGTACCTGATGGTACGAATGTGCTGGATCTTTTGTCTTTCGCCGGAGGACCCACTACTGATGCCTTACTTGAGCAGATTGCCCTTTTTAGATATGCCAGCAGTGATACTACAGCATTCCCGGCACCTCAAAATGCAAAAGACAGTTCACTTATTTCTAAAACGGGCAACCGTGTCTTGGAACTCAATTATAATTCACTTTTATGGGACGATTATGTAACACCGATTGATACGATTCCAACGCTTCAACCGGGTGACATACTACTCCTAAAAGGTGAACCACGATTTTTCTTTAGAGACTACCTCTCGATCGGTTTGCAGATTCTTTCAGCAGCGATATCTTTAGTTATTTTAATCTTGAATATTACACGAAATTAGAGGAACAATTGGATACAGAATTCAATAATTCGCAATTCCAGGAAACAAAATCCATTGTAGATTACCTGCAACTGATTCGCGGAAATTTTTTACCGATCCTTATCATAACCGCAGTATCGTTCATCTTCGCATTGGTATATGCGATAAATGCTGTGAACATATACAATTCAAGCACTCTGGTGAAGGTTAACAAAAACTCGGGTAACATACTTGAATCAAATCCATTGCTTCAACCTTTTGGTTCAGAGGACAGATTTATCTCAAATGAAATAGAGATAATAAAAAGTTATACTTTAAGAGAAAGAGTTGCTTCCGCACTTATTGATTCCTTCAATGTCGCTGAAAAAAAGGATACTTTCTCAGTCCTTCTTACTTCGGACAAACTCGACCAAACCAAGAAAAAATTGCTGACAAAGGATGCTCTTGCTCAAACACTTCTGGGTGTTACAACGGTTGAACAAAAAAGAGGTTTGGATTTTGTAATCCTCTCAGCCAGCTCTCCATCGCCCTATGAGGCAGCTCTTATAGCTAATACTTACGCTTCTGAATATCGTAATCTTAATTTGATGTTCAACAGGGATCAGTTAATTGTTGTTAAGAATTATCTTGATGAACAAAGGACCGAAAAACTTGATCAACTTAATGGGGCTGAAGAAACATTAAAGGCATTCCAAGAAAGTGGGGGGATTATCGCGCTTGATAATCAGGCTTCCAATTTGATTTCTCAGATTTCTACTCTTGAAGCAAGTAAGAGTATGCAAGAAATTGAACTAAAATCGGCGCAAACTGCTCTAGAATCGTATAGAAACCAACTATCTAAGCTTGATCCCGATGCCTTAGATTATCTTTCCCAATATACATCAAAGGGTTATTTTGAGCAGTTACAGACAGAAATTGCAAAACTTGAAATTCAAAAATTGCTTGTCTCTGGAAATGAAAAAGATCCTAAAAATGCAAAAGCACTTAAAGAGTTTGATCTAAAGATAAATATGCTTCAAGACAAGCTTGATGAAGAAATTGAGAAATTTCAGAAGGGAGCAGTTGCCAGTACACCTCAGGAATACAGGACCTTGTCATTTGAGATAATTGATTTGGAAATTAAGGAGAAGGGGTTAAACTACTCCATTGCCCAGCTTGCCGGCATGTTGGGCCAATACGAAAACAAGTTTGGGCTTCTTCCAAGAAATGCAATTGAACTTGCCAAGCTGACAAGAACACGAGAAGGACTTGAAAAACTTTATACACTTATCGAACAAAGATTTCAGGAAGCTGTTATCAATGAACAATCACAACCCGGGAATGTTGTGGTAATTGAGGCTGCAAGAATAATGACTGAACCAGCCAAGCCAAATCGTACTCTGATTGTAATAATTGGGTTAGTATTGGGATTGGTTGTTTCAATTTCGTATGTATTTATTAGAGATTACTTCGATAAGACAGTAAAAACTCCTGATCAATTAACAAAACTTGGATTTAATGTTCTATCATGGATCCCCAGAATTGAAGGTATTGATGCTTCAAAAGGAAGTTCAAACGAGTTTATTGTCTTCTCAAAACCTGATTCTATTCCTGCGGAAGCATTCAGGGCATTAAGGACCAGACTTCAATTTACTTCCCCTGATCCTGAAAAAATGAAAGTTGTTTTAATTACTTCTTCTGCACCTACTGAAGGTAAAACAATTATTTCGACAAACCTTGCCGGCAGTTTCGCACAGATAAATAAAAGAGTTCTGTTGGTTGACTGCGATCTTAGAAAACCGAGGGTTCACAATGTCTTCAACATGAATAGACACCCTGGTTTGGTCGATTATCTTTTCCGTAACAACACTATGGAAGAGATAGTCCGTAAAACTGAAATGCCGAATTTGGACTTTATTCCTTGCGGAACAATCCCACCTAATCCCGCTGAGTTGCTGGAATCGGATGCAATGCAAAAGTTTATTGCAACGGTTAGAGATATGTATGACTTTATAATTCTTGACACACCTCCTGTAATTGCAGTAACAGATTCTGAAATTCTTTCCAGACATGTGGATGGGTCGATTCTTGTTGTCTCGGCAGATACTACTGAGATGGAACTGTTAAGAAGAGCCGGTGAGATTCTGAAACAGGGTAAACATCACTTCATCGGTGCTGTGTTGAATAACTTTGTTTACAAGAGTTCTTATGGATCGTATTACAAATATTACTATTACTATTCACGCTCAACGAAATCCGGAGATAATGCTTAACACTATTATCCTTAAGATAGTTTTGTTGACTTCCAACTTTAGAAAAGGAATAGCATTTATGCTATTCCTTTCTTGTATTAATACCGTGGTTTTTACTCAAACCATCCCCACATACACGGACCGCAGCTCCATCGTGTTCGATGCAAACGGACAACCAAAATCGGGAGATCCCTCCGGTGATTTGAGTGTGGATGAAGAAACCTATGTACTTGGACCGGGTGATGTATTTTCGATAAGTATCGACAATGCCGAGGCATTGGTTTATGAAGCAAAAGTTAATCCCGATGGATTTCTAATAATTCCAAAAGCAGGTATCGTTAAAGTGAGTGGCATGATTCTCAAGGATGCCAAAAAGAATATTATCACACTCATCCGTGAGAAATTCAAAACTCACAATATTTTAGTTACTCTTTCAACCATCCGAAGTGTAAAAGTTGATATTTTTGGTGAAGTTCAGAAAAGGGGAGGCAAAGTAATTTTTGCCAATTCAAGGTTGAGTGATGTTCTGCTTGAAGCCGGAATCAACAAAGAGGCAGACATCAGGAATGTTAAAGTAATTTCAAAACTGAATGTCACAAATTATTACGACCTGCTGCAATACATAAGGCTGGCAGACAGAACTCAAAATCCGGTGGTGCAAGAAGGTGATTACATCAGCCTTGGCAAGATTGACAGGAGCGTTAATGTCACCGGTGCGGTTGGGTATGCAGGAGTTTATGAATATAAATCAGGCGAAACAGTTCTCGAACTAATAAAAGTTGCAGGTGGGTTAGTCGATGAAGCATTCACTGATACGATCGAAGTAATTCGATTCCTTCCCGATGCAAAAACTCAAACCAACATCAAATTATCAAATGAAGAACTTCATCAAAAATAATTTCTTCCTTCAAAACAAAGATATTGTTGTTGTCAGATCCAAACCGGAATATTTACAGGACAATGTTGTAACAATCACAGGATTTGTTAAATATCCCGGGAAATACAAGATTGATAAAGATAAAACCCATCTTAGTGAGTTGATAACAATCTCCGGTGGTTACCTCGAGAAAGCTTCCCTGATGGATGCCTCTTTAAGAAGATTTATTGGAGCCGATACAGTTGACGCCGAGTTGGAGCGAATTAAATTAATTCCACGACCCGATATGACAGATGATGAATATGATTATATGAAAGCAAAATCCCGTCAGCGAAAAGGACAGGTTGTTGTTGATTTCCGGAATATATTCAGGTCATATGAAGATGATGTAGTTTTAAGGAATGGTGATGAAATTCTTATCCCTGAAAAGAAAGAGTATATTATTATCATCGGACAAGCTGTGTTTCCCGGAAATGTTGAATATATGCCCGGTTTGACAGTGCAGGATTATATAAAACTTGCCGGCGGATTTTCGTGGCGTGCAGAACAAAGTGAGGTGAGAATTGTTAAAGCCAAGACAGGGGAATGGATCGAAGTGGATGAAATCATGGTTCTTGAACCCGGTGATACAATTTGGATCCCGGAAGAACCACCGGCTCCCAAGTTTTGGGATATATTTAAAGATTCATTGACGATACTTGGTCAGGTTGCAACTGTTGTAGCGGCAACGATTGCGGTGATTGTGAGTAGCAGGTAGATGAAACTGATACTATTAGTGCTTCAAAAGAGCATTTTCAAGATGATTGTTCTCTCAGGAATTGCCCTGGTAATTTATACAGTTGTACTATATTTTGCCTATCCATTGACTTTTACTTCAATGGCAACAATTCTCCCTCCCGAAACACAAAAAGCCACAGGACTTGCGGGGATGTTAGGTGCCCAGGATATGGGGAGTTTGATAACTGGTGGAGCATCAGGAAATTCGCAGTTATACGCAGAGATAATCAAAAGCCGGTCAGCGGCGAACTATGTAATTTCGAGAGTTGATCTCAAAGAATATTTTGGTGTAAAAACCAATGAAGAGGCTTTGGTTAAAACAACCGGGAATGTGGAGGTTGAAGTTTCGAAAGAGGGGATTATTAAAATCGGATTCCCAATTAAGACAGGATATTTTGGCAGAAACGATTTAGATAAGAAAAAAGCCGCAGAGTTTTCAGCACTTGTATGTAATACATTTGTTAATGCATTAGACAGTATTAACAGGAATAAACTTCATAACAAGGCAAAGTTGACCCGACAGTTTATCGAAGGAAGATTAACACAGACTAAAGCAGAACTCGATAGTGCAGAATTGAACTACGCAAAATTTCAAAAAGAGAATAAAACTCTATCACTTCCTGAGCAACTGAAAGCTTCCATTGAAGTTGCTGCACAAGTAAAGAGTGAAATTATAACCACCGAAATTCAATTGGATTATTTGCAAAAAACTCTTAGTGGAGATGTTCAAGAGGTAATGGAGGCAAAAAGCAAATTGCAGTCTCTCAAAAAAGCTTATCAGAAGTTTCAGACCAATTCTGACGAATTGTTTGTCGGCTTTAAGGACGCTCCTGAACTTGGTATGAAACTTTCCAATTACTTCAGAGAAGTAAAAGTACTCAACGAAGTGTATTCGATGCTTCAGCAGCAGTATTACAAAGAGATAATTCAAGAGCAAAAAGATATTCCCACAATCGAAGTACTCGATACTGCTACGCCTCCCATGAGAGCATCTTCTCCACAAATGTTTTTTTCGATGATTGGAGCCGGGTTGCTTTTCTTTCTTCTCACTTTTCTTTATTACTTCAAAAAAGAAGAAGAAGTAAAAAAATACCTGAATTGATGTACGGGTATAACACCATCCCAAAACTCCGGTAAAATTATGAAAAACCGACTGAGGATACTGTTTCAAGGTATTGGTGGTGCTGCCTTGATCGTTCTTATAACTCAAATATTATCGAAAGGAACCGGTTTCTTAAGAGAAATCCTCTTTGCCGGTGAATTTGGCGTTGGTAAGGATTTTGAATTTTATCTGATAGCATTCACAGTTCCCGGGATGATAAATTCAATCCTTTTTTACCAGGCACAGAATTACTTTATTCCAACATATAACAATCTGAAAGAGAACAAACCGGAAGAGGGACATACATTTTTAGTCTCCTCGCTCATTTTTTTTCTGGTCGTTATATCCGGACTCGCTGTTATTCTTTATTTTTCAGCGGAAAGAATCGTATCACTGTTTGTTTCCTCCCCAACAGATTCAGAATTACAGTTTGTTATTAAATTATTTAGAACGACACTTCTTACTCTCCCTCTAAATGCATTAATCAGTGTATTTTCGGCATATCTGGTTGCAGAATTTAAGTTTAAAGTAACTTATCTCTCGCAGCTTTGGACAAATCTTGCGGTAATTATAACAGTAATATTTTTCTCTAAATCCCTGGGTACATTGTCGATTGTCATCGGTTTCATAATTGGAAATGCGCTCCAACTTGCAAATTTGTTGTACGGAGGGAGGAAGGTACTTCCCCGATTAAGCCGGTTTAAGTTAAAGTTGTCCGGAAATGTGCCTTATTTAATTTTTTTTAATACTCTGTTTATTGAAACTGCCGGGCAGATGTTCTTTTTAATCGACAGGCTGTTTTATTCCTCGGTTGATCAGGGAGGTATTGCAGCTCTTAACTATTCATTCATTATTTATATGCTTCCCGTTTCTGTTTTCACCACAGCATTGGGGAGTGCTCTGTTGCCCGATTTTGCATCAAATATTGCGAAAGGTGATTTTAGAGAGGCAAATTCAAAATTCACTAAAGCAATTGAATTAGTGTTACTTCTGTTTATTCCGGGCGTTTTGATTCTTATCTTTTCCGGTGGAGACCTGATATCCCTGATGTTCGAGAGAGGCAAGTTTTCCGCTCACTCGACAGATTTAACACAGGGAACACTGTTTTATTACTCATTCAGCCTCCCATTTTATGCACTTTATGCAATCACTCAGCGTTACACCTACAGTTTGAGGGGGAGTACATTTCTGACAATTATTTCCTTTTTGGGTCTGGCTCTAAAGTATCTGATGTCATATTTTATGGTTGATTCGATGGGACAAAATGGTCTTGCACTTGCAACATCTGTAGTTTTTATTCTTCAATCCATTTCTTGTTTTGTATTTATAAAGATACGGGCTGATTATCGTTCTGAAAAGGGTGTTAAACAAAATACTCTCAAATTTATCCTGTACTCGACACTCCTGACAGGTGGTGCACTTTTGATTATCAGTCAGTTTAATTTGACCACTCTGATACTCCCAATATGTTTAATTTTGGGCTATCCATTAATTTTGCATCTAACCAGAAATTCTGTGTATGAAGAGCTCAAAACCCGTCTCCTTGGATCTCGATAACCGTAATTATCTCAAGTTTTTTACCAATACAATCGTTTGGCTTCTAAAGAATTTACTTCGGATATTCGCAAAAAGTGGTGATGGAGTTACTGTTATTTCTTTCAGTAATATTGGTGACACCGTTTTTACAATACCCGCCTTAAAAAAACTCTCGAAAATTGATGGTTGTGGAAGAATTACTCTGGTAACACAATCAAATATGAAATTTATTTTGCAGAAGGAATTCCCTGATTTTGGATTTATTTTTGTTGAAAAGTCTGATTTTATATTGGGTGGAAAATTCCCTTCCACTGGTTTGATAAAGAAAACGCGTGCACTGCGAAATGGAACAACAATAAGCTTTTCTGTAAATCCTCAATCGATTTTCCTGATGTTGTTTTCGGGGGGTAATAAATTCTACGGAATTGCCCGTGAAGCATATAAAAAAGCTTTTGATAACTCTCATTTACTTACGATGAAGTCGCATCTCTCGGATATATATTTTGATGCTGTTGATTCGTTTAAAAAAGTGGACAGGGAAATAGCTGATTATGGTTTTCCCCTCTCAATAACTAAAGGTGATGAAGTAATCATTACCCCATTTACAGGTTGGGATGCCAAAATGTGGGGGATAGAGAATATGATCGAACTGGCTGATAGATTAAATAAAGACCGGGTTGTTAATTTTGTGGTTGAAAAGGGCAAATTAGAAAACCGTTACATGGAAGACCTCAAGCTAAGAGGGATTAAGGTAACAGAGCCGGCTCATATTTCCGAGTATGAACAATTGTTAAAGAATGCTGCACTTTTAATCGGAAACGATACCGGTCCGGTATACATTGCGCGATATTATGGAATTCCCACAATCGCAATTTTTGGTCCTACAAATCCCGATTACTGTCGTCATAACGGTGAGGAGCACATAATGATATACAAGGTGCTCGATTGTTCACCGGTTGACGAACAATATTGTAAATTTGATGCCGGCAGAACCTGTCCACACCGGAATTGTCTTCAGACAATAACGGTTGAAGAGGTGGAGTTCAAGGTTCTGTCCATCCTGGAAAAACAATCATAAGTTGTGTCTGCGATTGAGAAATATATCTCGTGGGATTTTAATTCTCACACTTATTCTCTCATTTCCAATGGTTTCTTCTGCACAAACCTCCTCCGGAACATATAAAAAAACTGAATTTCTCCCTGTAAGGGTTGATAACAGGTATCAGATTGGTGCCACTGCAATCATCCCCGGAAGTGAAATCTTAACTATCAGGGATAAGATTTTGTTAAAATCGGATTATTCATTCAATTATCTTTCAAACTCCTTTTCCCTTTCCGAATCACTGGCTTATTCTATTTTTGATACCATTCGGATTGAATATGAAGCGATTTTCACCTCATTAACAAGGGAATATAAAAAGCGGGAATTAAAATCTTTTATCGCACTTTCAGGGGAAGATACTGTTAAGGGATTTAAAGGTTTTGAGAATATGTTATCACCGGATAATATATTTGGAGCAGGTATGCAAAAAAGTGGTACTCTTGTTCGAGGTTTCTCTTTTGGTACCAACAAAGACCTCTCACTGCAAAGTGGATTAAAACTACAGTTGAACGGAAAATTGACAGATAACATCGAACTTGTAGCCGCACTTTCTGACGAAAATACCCCAATTCAACCCGAGGGGAACACGGAACGACTGGACGAAATCGACAAAGTATTTATACAGATCACTCATCCAAATGCAAAAGCGGTGTTTGGCGATTACGACCTGTTTTCAAACAGGGGCGAATTTGGAAAGTTGAGCAGAAAACTACAGGGACTTTATGGTGAGGTGAAGTATGATAAATTTAGTGGATATTTTGCGGTTGCGAGCTCACGCGGAAGAACCAATTCAAATATTTTTGCAGGACAAGAGGGGGTGCAGGGACCGTACAGACTCACAGGATTAAATGGGGAACGCGATATCATCATAATCGCAGGTTCCGAGAAGGTTTTCCTGAATGGTGAGGAGATGAAACGGGGTGAAAACAACGACTACACAATCGACTATTCCAGTGGAGAGCTCATTTTTACCACCAGGAGAATTATTACTTCCTCCTCCAGAATTAATGTTGATTTTGAATATTCCGACAGAAAATATGGAAGAAATTTTTTCTCGGCGGGCACCGAAGGCTCACTTTTTGACTCAAAATTAAAATACAGCATTCAATATATTCAGGAGGGAGATGATAAAGACAATCCAATTGACTTTTCACTCACTGATGCGGATAAAGAAATTCTAAAAAATGCGGGTGGTGACAGAGAAAAAGCGGTGAAACCGGGAGCAAGATTAGTGGATGTCGATTCAACCGGAAGAAGAAATGGTTTTTACGAACTCCGTGATACCACAATCAGAGGGGAATCAGCGCAATATTATCTTTATAATCCGGGTTCAATTAATGCAATTTATAATGTGTCTTTTAGCTATTCAGGATTTGGAATCGGCGACTATTCCCGTGAATCGATTGGGAAGTTTAAATTTGTTGGAAAAGGGCAGGGAGTTTATTCTCCAATCATATATTTGCCTCTTCCTGAAAAACGAAAATCCGGAAATGTTTTGGTTGAGTACCAACCTTTATCATTCTTAAAATTTAAAGGTGAAATTGCCGGGAGTGATCTGAATAAAAACCAGTTTTCCACTCTTGAAGGTTCAACGGGTGAGGGATACGCCAGGAATTTTGAAGTGATATTTAATCCAACGAAGTTTAAGCTTTTTGATGTGAACCTGAATTCATTCACTCTAAAATACCGTGAAAGATATGTCGAAGAAGGATTTACTTCTCCCGATCGATTTAATTCGGTTGAATTCGACAGAGATTATAACACAGGTGGGGCTTCCGGAAGGGGAGCAGAGGTTCTAAGAGAAGCCGGAGTTTCATTTTTCCCGATTGATGGAACCGGATTTGACCTGAACTACGGTTTTCTTAAAAAAGGGAATAATTTTACTTCAGAACGAATTAATGGTACTTTTCGGTCATTCGAAGAGAAAAACAGAGATATCTCTTACACCGCCGACTTCGTCTCTTCTGAAAATACAGCCCTGAAAAGCAGTTGGTTAAAACAAAAAGGGATGGGTACATATAACATTGGGTTCTTGAATATCGGCGGGTTTTTCGACAGTGAAATTAAAAAAGACAGGGTAATCGGGAATGATTCACTTCTTTCGGGGAGTTATTGGTTTTATGAGACAGGACCAATGCTTGAGATTCCGTTGTTATATGGAATTAACTTTACCGGAAAACTCACTTTCAGGGAAGATGAAGTATCGCAGAATGGAATATTTGAGAAAGAATCAAAAACCACAGGACAGGAATTTACTCTGAGATATAGTGGAAACAGAGAATTTAATTCGGAAGTCTCGCTCGCAGTCCGGGAGAAAAGATACAACAATAACTTTAAACTTCAGGGGCTAACCGATAATCAGACCGTGCTCCTGCGAATGAGGAGTAGATTCTCTTTGGTTAATAGTGGTATCAACGGTGATCTGTTTTACGAAGCATCCACCAGAAGAGCATCAGTGCTTGAGAGAGTGTTTGTAAAAGTTGAAAGGGGAACCGGAAACTATATCTATCTCGGAGACATAAACAACAACGGTTTTTACGACGAAAACGAGTTTCAGCCAGCAATTTACGATGCCGATTTTATAGCTGTAACCCTCCCGAGTGAAGAACTTTATCCTGTAATAGACCTTAAAACAGGCTTTAGATTTAAAGTGCAATTACGGGAATTGGCGAATGAAGGAGCTGGATTTCTTAAATTCCTCGATTTTTTAAGTACTGAAACAACGGTAAGAATTGAAGAAAACAGCAAGGAAAAAGATATTGAAAAAATTTATCTGTTAAAGTTCTCTTATTTCCTGAATGATCTAAACACGATCAGAGGAAATCAATCGATACTTCAAGATATATTCATTTTTGAAAACAGCTCTGATTTAAATTTTAGATTAAGGTTTAACGAAAGAAAAAGTCTCACTGAATTCAGTGGCGGTGCTGAAAAAGGACTTTTTACTGAGAGGAGTGTAAGAGCAAGATTGCGCCTCGTGAGGGAATTCAGCATTCAAACAGATGTGATATTAGGTGAGAACAATCTGGCAGCACCCCCTGCTTCATTAAGGAATCGTAAAATCAATTCAACCGATTTTGTTCTTGATTTTTCTTACCGTCCAGAAAATTATATCGAAACAGGGATTATTTTAAAAACAGGTAATACAAAAGATGAATATCCCGGAACCCCAACCGAACTTAAAACAAACAGTCAATCACTGAGAGTGAATTTTTCTTTTGCCGGGACGGGTAGAATCAGATTTGAAGTGGAGAGAACTGAACTCATTAAAAATGACACTGAAAACTTTCTTCCCTTTGAACTCACCAATGGAAATCTTGTTGGAAAAAACTATTTTTGGAGATTAAATTTTGACTACAGAATATCTGCAAATCTGCAAAGTACATTGGGTTACGATGGCAGATCGCAGGGTGGAGGAAAAGTGATTCATACTGCCCGGGCAGAAGTCAGAGCGTTTTTTTAGAGAGATAAAATGAAAATAATTGATGATATAATTGAGGCTCATATCTTCCGGCTCATTGAGGGTCGTATTGAATTTTTGTTGCTAAAACGAGCTGCAAACGAGGTTTATCCGTTGCTTTGGCAACCTGTGACAGGCAGAATGAATGAGGGGGAGACTGCATACGAAGCAGCTCTGAGAGAGATAGCAGAGGAGACTAATTTGACACCCGGTGAATTTTGGGTTGTCCCTAATGTTAATTCGTTTTACAATCCCAACAAAGACACTGTCAGTTTGATCCCGGTCTTTGTCGGAAGAGTTGCTGCAGATAGTGAGATTACCATTTCCGAAGAACATGACGATTATGGATGGTTTGAATTTGAAGAGGCGATCAGGCTTATGGCATGGCCCGGTCAGCGCAAATCAGCTGAAATAATCAACCGCTATTTCCACCACGAAAAATACTATTTTGAATTGATCAAATTGATTTAGGTCTAAAATTTTACTTAACTTGCAAGGTTAAGTTTTTATTTTTCTAATTAAACAAACAAAATCCGGAGAGTATATTTGAGCCTGTTAATAGTCGGTTCCGTAGCTTTTGATTCCGTTGAAACACCATTTCGTTCAGTTGATAACGCTTTAGGTGGATCAGCCACATACATTTCACTTGCAGCAAGTTATTTCACAGCTCCTGTTTACATAGTTGGAGTTGTGGGAAGTGATTTCCCAAAAAGATATCTTGATTTGTTGGAGGCGCACAATGTTAACCTCACCGGTTTGCAGATTGTGGAAGACGGACTCACATTTCGCTGGGCAGGGAAGTATCATTATGATCTTAACACTCGTGATACACTCCTCACGGAATTGAATGTTTTTGAGACTTTTAACCCGATAATTCCCGACAAGCTCAAAAAATCCACTTATGTGTGTCTCGGAAATATTGATCCAACTCTGCAATTGAAGGTTTTGGATCAATTGGAAAATCCGCATTTTGTAGTTTGTGACACAATGAATTATTGGATCGAAGGAAAACAGGCTGAACTTAAAGAGGTATTAAAGAGAAGTGATGTGCTCATAATTAACGATTCTGAAGCCCGTCTTTTATCAAATGAACCAAATTTGATAAAATCGGCTAAAGCAATCAGAGAAATGGGTGCAAAAATACTCATCATTAAAAAAGGTGAACATGGTGCACTTCTTTTCACTGAAGATGTAGTATTTTCAGCTCCGGCATATCCACTCGAAATGATTAACGATCCGACAGGTGCAGGTGATTCTTTTGCAGGAGGCTTCACCGGTTATCTTCATAAAACGCAGGATCTAAGCCCCGAAAACATCAAAAGAGCTGTGATTTACGGTAGCGCAATGGCTTCGTTTTGTGTTGAACAATTTAGCACAGAAGCCCTTGAAAATCTCTCGTATCTCCGGGTACAGGATCGCTACAGAGAATTTTTGACCATATCAAGATTTGATGAAATCTGATAACTGGTTTTCTTTAAAATATTCTGACGGTGAGGTGGTTTTTCTTGATCAGACAAAGCTGCCCGCCGTTGAAGATTATGTCCACACACAAAGTTATCTCCGCATAGCAGAAGCAATAAAAAGACTTGAGATTCGCGGCGCCCCGTTGATCGGAATTGCTGCAGCATATGCTCTTGCGCTTTCAGTAAAACAAGGTTATTCACAACAATTATTTAACGATTCATACCTCACCCTCGCATCCACAAGACCAACTGCTGTAAATCTTTTTAATTGTCTAAACAGGATGAGAGATTTTTGCGAGAACTTACCGGAGAATAAAAGGAATTTTGAGAATCTGATTCTTGAAGCAATTGCTATTCACAAAGAGGATGAGCAGGGATGTGAAGCAATAGCCGAAAATGGAAAAAAAATATTCAATTCGAAGAGCAGGGTGTTAACTCACTGCAACACGGGAAAGTTAGCCACCGGCGGAATTGGTACTGCGTTTGGAGTGATCCTTCGTGGATTTGAAGCAGGACTTGTTGAGATGGTATTCGCAGATGAGACCAGACCATTGTTTCAAGGGTTGAGGTTAACATCATACGAGCTCTCAAAAAGTAACATTCCATTTAAGGTGATTCCCGACTCTGCAGCGGGAGTACTTATTAGAGACGGAAAAGTTGATCTTGTTATCACAGGAGCTGACAGAATAGCCTCAAATGGAGATTCAGCCAATAAATTGGGGACATTTTCGCTTTCAGTTTTGTGTAAAACCAGTGGAATACCCTTTTACATAGCGGCACCATCTTCAACCATTGATTTTAAGGCAGGCGGATTTGAAGACATTCCAATTGAAGAGAGATCTTCGGACGAACTTATTCAATATCTTGATCCCGATCTCGGGTTTAAAAATATCGATTCTTTTAATCCATCATTTGATGTAACACCGGCTGAAAATATCAGCGGAATTATCACAGAAAAGGGATTTTACACATATCCCTATAACTTTAGTTAATGCGAAGCGGTCTCGTTAAAACCGAGGCGATTGTCCTCTCAAAATTCAAATACAGTGATTCCAGCAACATTGTCAATTTTTATACCCGTAAAAGGGGAAGAATCACTGCTATGATAAAGGGGGGAAGGAGCTTAAAATCCAAATCGGGGCTTGCAACTGATGTACTTAATATTGTTGAATTGTTTTATTATGAAAAAGAGGGGAGAGACCTCTTCACAATAAATACATCAGAATTAATTTTTTATCCAAAACATGTTATCACTGACATTACTTCATTGTATTGCGCTACTTCAGTTGTGGAATTGTTAAAAGAACTCACACCTGAACATGAAGAAAACGACAGACTTTACCGTGGAAGCGAGAAGATAATCAGGCTTATGGATGATAATATTGGGGATGCCCGGATATTATTCCTCAAATATTTCCTCTTTTTTCTGGAAGAGTCGGGAGTTGGAATCCACTCAGAAAGTTGTTCAACCTGCGGTAATATGATTGTTAATTCTGAACAAGTTAGGTTTGACCCCGGGAATGGAATTTTATGCGCAAAATGTGGGTTTGATAAAAGAAGGGGTATAAATATTTCCATGGAACTTTACAGACTTCTCGAAAGTCTAAATAAAGGTTTAACAATCGAAGTAATTGACAAAAAAACTGTTTCAGATTTGTTCCTTTTGTTGGAGACATACACACGAACACATTTTGAAACTTTTAAAGGATTAAAAGCATTTAGACTCATTGGAGGCATTTAGATTAATATTTACTTTTTAGTTATCTATTCAGTAATAAACAAATAGGATTGGAAAATGAGAGGAAAGAGCATTCTCGGGGCAGCAGCCCTCATTGTACTCGGAATTCTTTTTGGTGCGGTTTTGGTATCAGGGTTTGGTTGGGTGAAGCCCGGTCTTGCTGATGTAAAACTTGGTGCTGATAAATCACCGGTGATGCCCAATGCAGAACTGAACAACTTTAGCCAGGCGTTCATCGATGTGTCAGAAAAAGTTACTCCTTCAATCGTTCAGATTAATGTGGTATCTGAATCGAAACAAGGTCAGGGAGGTCTTGACTGGTTCCCGTGGGGCGGGTTTGATAATTCACCAAAAGAGTCGGAAGGTTCCGGAAGTGGAATTATAATCAGTAATGATGGATATATTTTGACGAATAATCATGTGGTTGAAAATGCCAAACGCGTTGAGGTAATTCTTAACGACAGACGCAAATTTGAAGCAAAAGTTATTGGTACCGACCCTCTTACAGATCTTGGAGTAATCAAAATAAATGCTACCAATCTTCCGGCAGCCTATCTGGGCAACAGTGATCAACTTAAAGTTGGTCAATGGGTAATGGCGATAGGTAACCCGCTTTCGCTTTCTTCGACTGTTACTGCGGGTATTATAAGTGCCTTAAACAGAGGGTCTCTAAGACTTATTAACGATAGTTATGGTGTTGAAAATTTTATTCAGACTGATGCAGTAATCAACCCGGGAAACAGTGGTGGTGCACTTGTGGACCTAAATGGAGCAGTTATCGGTGTTAACACTGCCATTGCGACGAGAACCGGTACCTACATCGGCTATGGATTTGCGATTCCAATAAATTTAGCGCAAAATGTTGCTAAAGACTTGATCGCAAACGGCAAAGTGAGCAGAGGGTATATTGGTGTTCAAATTCGTGAAGTGGATGCAGCACTTGCAAAATCTTTGGGTCTTGACAAACCAACAGGTGTTATTATCGAGAAGATAGTTGAGGGTGGCTCGGCATCAGAAGCAGATGTTAAAAAAGGTGATGTAATCTTAAAAGTTGATAACAAGGAAGTAAATGCTCCAAATCAACTTCAGAGTTATGTTGCCGGAAAAACAGCCGGTTCAAAAGTTGTTCTTACATTATGGAGAGATGGGAAACAGATTGAGAGAAGTGTCACATTAAAACCAAAAGGTGACGATGAGGTTGCGGTGAAGGATGATGTTGACAAGCCCGGGAAACAGGACAATACCCCGACTGAGCAAATAAAACTTGAAAGTATCGGACTCTCAATAAGAGATCTCAAAGTTGAAGAGTTAAAAAAACTTAAGATTGACAACGGTGTTTTTATTACCGAGGTGAAACCTTACAGTCTGGCTTATGATCAGGGACTTGGTAAAGGACTTGTAATTACAAGAGCTGACAGAAAAGATATCTCCTCTGTTTCTGAACTCGAAAAGATCATCAGCAGCAAAAAGGGAAAAGCTGTTCTTCTGGAAGTTGCTGACAGTCAGGGTAACTCACGATATGTAGGTATCGAAGTACCGGACTAATCTAAACTTAAGAATCGAATTATTTAAAAATGCCGGTCTAACCGGCATTTTTTTTATTTTTGGCTAAACAAAATTGGAATTTATGTCGCAAATAAGATATTTAACAGCCGGTGAATCACACGGACAGTCGTTGGTTGTGATTATTGAGGGGTTTCCCGCAAATCTTAAAATTGATTTTCAGCAGATAAACAAAGAGCTTGCACGAAGACAATCAGGTTATGGTCGTGGTGGCAGGATGAAGATTGAGACTGACAAAGCTGAATTCATCGCCGGAGTGAGATTTGGGAAGACAACGGGTGCACCAATTGCTGTTCTTGTGAAAAACAAGGATTGGGAGAACTGGGGCACTAAAATGTCGGTTCAAGCCGTAGAAGAAGCGATAGAAAAAATTGTTATCCCGCGACCCGGTCATGCAGATTTGGTTGGAGTTACAAAATATGACCTTGACGACATCAGAAATTCCATTGAGCGATCGAGTGCGAGGGAAACCGCGGTTAGAGTTGTTGCCGGGGCAATTGCAAAGCAGTTGTTGAAACAATATGGTGTAGAAATATTTAGTTTTGTCGAAAGTATTGGAGGAGTTGAGGGATCGGGTGATTTATATCAAAAACTTCTGAATAAAGAAGAAGTGGATTTTAAAAACTTAATGGATCTTGCAGAAGCAAGTGAATTAAGGGTTAATGAACCGGAACAAGAAACACATTTGAAAGAAAAAATTCGTGATGCAAAAAAAGAGGGGAACACTCTTGGTGGAACATTTGCTGTTATTGCAAAAGGGCTGATAACCGGAGTGGGCAGTTTTGTCCATTATGATAAAAAACTTGATGCAGCACTTTCACACTCGATAATGTCGATCAATGCTGTTAAAGGCGTTGAAGTTGGTGCCGGATTTGCCACTGCGATAAATCCCGGGTCTGAGGTTCATGATGAGATTATCATCTCAAATGGTTCAATAATCAGAAAAACCAACAGGGCTGGGGGTATTGAAGGAGGCACTTCCAACGGAGAAGATATCCTTTTGAGAGCAGCGATGAAACCAATCGCAACCCTTATGATGCCGTTAAAAAGTGTTGATCTCTCTACTTTTACTGAAATTGATGCTCGAAGAGAGAGAAGCGATTTCACGGCAGTTCCTGCTTGTGCTGTAATTGGCGAAAGTGTGGTTGCATGGGCTTTGGCAGAATTTTATTCCGCCAAGTTTGGTGGGGATTCCATAAAAGAAACCGTGGAAAATTTTAGAAATTACAAAAATTCAATTCATTCAGGATTAAGAAAGAATTTTGGATCACATGAAAGTTAAATCGTTTGTATTCAGTCCATTTGATGAAAACACATTTGTTGTTTATGATGAAGTTACAAAAGAAGCAGCAATAATCGATCCGGGTTGTTATTCTGAGGGGGAAGAGGCAATGCTCGTAGAATTTATTGAAGAGGAACAGCTTAATGTAAAATATTTAATCAACACTCATTGTCATCTTGATCATATATTTGGCAATAATTTTGTAAAATTGAAGTACAACCCGAATTATCTGATTCCTCAAAAAGATCTTTTTCTTCTCGAAAATGCACCAAAAATGGGCAGTGCATTCGGAATTGAAATGGATGAGGTTTTGAAACCCGATGGTTTTTATGATGAAGACACCATTTTTACTCTCGGAGCTACTCAGATCATACCGCTTTTTACTCCCGGGCACACACCGGGGGAATATTGCCTTTATGCTGAGAGTGAGGGGATTTGCATCGCAGGTGATGTCCTTTTTGAGCAGGGAATTGGCAGGACTGATCTATGGGGTGGTGATTATGAAATTCTACTCCACTCAATTAAAACCAAATTATTAACTCTCCCCGAAGAAACCGTTGTTTATCCGGGGCATGGAAACTCAACGACCATCGGAAGTGAAAAAAGATTAAATCCTTTCCTCTAAAAGGAACCAAAACCACATCACAAATTCAAAATATTTGCATAAGTTTAATGATGTAATTTTGATTTTTGCGGATAAACACTACCGGCACCCAAATGAAAACATTAGTAAAAACTTCACTATTTACCCTCTTATTAATCTCTTCTGCTTTTTCACAACTAAACTTCGACACTGTTACCAATCTCCAAATGGGGATGGGTATTTTCTACAAAAAATATGTTGAATATTCCAAACCCTGGAATATTTATGTTCTCGAAATTGATATGTCAGTTCCTTATAATTCAATTGAGACGATAAAAGCTCAGGACAAACTTGCTGGCTACGAGAAAACAAGCTCGATGGCGAGAAGAAGATCCTACCCCGGACATGTGGCTGTTGGTGCCATTAATGGCGATTTTTATGGTGGAACAGGGATTCCAATAAACATTCAGGTTCGGAATGGTGAAATTCTGCGAGGTCCCGGTGGGCAATCCACTGTTGGATTTAATGAAGCTAAAAAACCGATGCTTGCAAGGGTAACCTTCTCAGGCTCCCTGAAAAAAGGGAATCAATCCCGATCCATCTATACGGTAAATTCCACAAGAGGGGATAATCAACTTATCCTTTATAACAAATTTTATGGAAATTCGACCGGAACAAATTCATTTGGGACAGAGATCAAAATTAAACCGATGGGTGGGTATGCAGTAAACGATACAATGTCGTTTATCGTTACCTCAAAAGTGACAGGAGTTGGTTCGATGGCGCTGAATGATACAACCTGGGTGCTTTCAGGCCATGGCACTTCTTCAACTTTTTTAGTGAATAATATCAATGTTGGCGATACAGTTAAGTTATTTACAGGGATCGCTCCGGGATTACCAAAGCTAAAAGAATTGATTGGTGGTTTTCCAAGAATAATTTTTAATGGTGCGGATTATGTTGATCAGGGATATCTCGAAGAAGGAGGCCCCTCTCACACCTATGAAAGACATCCCAGAACAGCTGTGGGATTTTCACAAGATTCCAATAAAGTCTATTTTGTTGTTGTGGATGGAAGATCGGCTCAAAGTATTGGAATGACATTACATGAGTTGGCAGATTTTATGCAACGGATAGGCATCTATCAAGGAATAAATCTTGATGGTGGTGGATCCACAACATTTTTTGTAAGGGATTCTGTTTTAAATGTAACTTCAGACGGTGTTGAGAGAACTGTATCAAACGCTCTTGCAGTTTTTACATCATCTCCACAAGGTTCTTTAAACAAAGTGAAAATTTCACCCAATTCCTACAGACTCTACCACTCTGAATCGGTTTCTTTCTCGGCACACGGATTTGATGATTATTTTAATCCCGTCCCAATAAACCAGTCACTTGTAACATATTCGGTAACTCCGGGGATCGGTGTTCTTGATGGGAACACATTTACTGCGGGAAATGACCCCGACACCGGTTTTGTTTATCTTGATTATCAGGGACTGAGAGATTCTGCTCTAATAATCGTGAAAGGAATTACCCGAATTCAACTTTCGCCCGAATCATCGGTAACGGATACATCAAGATTGGTTCCACTCAAAGCGCAGGCGTGGGACCTGGATGGAACTCCCCGAAACCTCGAATTGAACCTTTATGAGTGGTCGGTTCTAAATCCGTCAATTGGCACTGTAGATTCGACCGGTCGATTTAAAGGAACTTCAGGTGGGACCACCGGAGTGGTTGCAAACCACAGGGGCAACAAAGATACAGTTCAGATTAATGTTGAAATTGGTACTAACAATCGAGTTTTAAGCAGTATGGACAATCTTACAGGATGGACTCTTGATCATCTGCTTATGGATACAGCCGGAACCAAATTGAGTATTTCAACAGATACCTTTACCACAGCCCCGGGCGCATTCAAAGTTGATTATAAATTTACATACCAGACGGGGGCAACAAATTACATCTACCTAAAATCCGATATCCCTGTTTTTGGGGTTCCTGATTCAATTCATCTCGATGTGAAAGCCGATGGACCTCAACATCATGTAACATATTCAGTTACCGACGAAGACAATGAACTCTTCAGGATAACCATGGCTCAATACATTACTTCGGTTATGTTTGAAGAGACAAAAACAGCCGTAAGCCGTGCGGTTCCGGGAGGTACCAGTGGCACTCTCTATTTCCCGTTAAGATTTAAAGAAATTCAGATTAGATTATCGAGTACAAAAATACCCGGACAGGTATATTCAGGTACAATTTATTTTGATAATCTGCAGGTCTCATATCCGGGAAACCCGCCTGTATCAGTTGAAGATGAAAAACTTCCAACCGAATTTGGATTATGGGGAAATTACCCAAATCCATTTAACCCCGAAACAAAGATAAGTTATTCCTTGAGCAGGTCAGGTTTTACCAATCTGACAATTTATGACATTACAGGTTCAGTGGTAAAAAAGTTAATGAGTGAATACCAGTCGCCTGGCAGTTATCAAATTTCATGGAATGCGAGTCATCTCCCCAGTGGTATTTATATGGCTGTCCTTAATGTTGAAGGTGAGGTAAGAGTTCACAAGATGGTGCTGCTGAAGTAGAACCGCAGAACTTCGGAACTTCAGTACTTGAGAGACCTCAGCACTTGAGAGACTTCAGTACTTGAGAGACCTCAGTACTTGAGTTGCAAAGATTGAGCCTGTAACAAATTGCCCGTGAAATCAATCATGGGGAAAAGATCTATTATGACGAATCACTTCTAAAAAAGAATCTCCATACATCCGACAAATCGGTTTCCGGTCACCCTGAATATTGAAAATTAGTTGTATATTTACGCTTTCACTCAATTGAAATAACCGGTGAGTTTTGGAGCATTTCCTTAAGTTTGGTATTGGAAAGTTCGAGTTTTTTGTTCCTTTAAGAACAGTTATAAAAGTGTTGCCTGCTGCAACCATCAGGCAATACCCGACTGAATTAAGTGGTTCATTGATGGGTTATGTCATAATTGAAGGTGAGCCGGTAGCTGTGATTGATATGCACTTTAGAACAGGATTAAAATTTGAAGAACTTGAACTGACTCACAAAATGATTTTGATGACCTGGAACGGTTTCAAGTTTATCATTATAGCAGATGAAGTTTCAGATGTGGTTGAACTTGACGCAGAAGATTTTAGTAATTTTGCCATGAACACATACACAAAAGGGGCGGTGCTCATAGATTCAACGGGAAGATTTATCATCAACGACTTGGGCTCGTTTATTAAAGAGGATATTCTGATTAATTTAAACACGGGAGAAAGATTATTGGAAGGGAATAGATGAAAAAAGGGGAGAATGTTGACCTCTTCAGAAAGTTTACATTTTATCTTGAAAAAAAGTTTGGCTGGTTTGTAATTCCGTCAAAAATTGAGAATACAGCTTTTATTCTTGGTAAGCTGATAATGAAACATGGTGAATCCGGGGTTATGGAAGTTTTTTCTGCACCCGTTAACCACGATTATTTTTCTCCTGTTGACGAAGATTTAATCGATCTTTACTCCGTGAGTGAAACATATTTCAACCGGGAGCCTGAAATTTTGGAGCGTGTGAATCAACTGACCGATTCTGTGATGACTATACGCGACAAAGTGAATATTTTGTGTGCAGCCTCATCATCAGGTGAAGAGGTTTATAGCACTTCAATCAGTTTAAGGAATAATTTTTTCAATAATGAAGTATCAGTCTATGGGGCGGAAATTAATCAGCGGTTAATAAATCTTGCTCTGGGAGGGGTGTACACCGAGTGGTCACTAAGAACATGTTCGAGTGATTACAAAACCAGATATTTCGACCTTCATGAGAAGAAATTTAAGCTTAAGGAAGAATACATGAAAAATGTTTACTTCAGGAAATATAATCTGCTCTCACAGAACATCGATTATTATTTTAACGGAATCAGATTTGATATCATTTTGTGCAGAAATATTTTTTTATATCTGAATCCTAATTCAATTGAAAGAGTAATCGATAATCTTTTATCACTTCTAAATCCCGGCGGGTATATAATTACGGGACTTGCTGAAGGTGCGATATCAGAGCGATTAAAAAGCAACAGTTTTGATGGTTTTAGAAATATATTCAAGTTTTAATATGACTCCGGACCAAATAAAAAAAATACTTGATGAGAGAGCTGATAGACTGGCTTTGGTAAGGCAGCCCGGCAGTGGTCATGCCGAAAAAAGAGAATATTTATCGTTTATATGTGGTGGAGACAGTTTTCTTATTCAATCTGAGTATGTTGATGAAGTGGTTCGTTACAAAGAGGTGACGGCTCTTCCGGGAGTTGACAAAAAACTAGCCGGCATCTTCAATTTTCGCGGCTCAATTCTTGGAGTTTATGACGGCGAAAAGTTATTAAATGGCAAAAATGGTGATTCAGCTTCAAATCACTATATAATTGTTTGCAGTTTTGGGAAAGTCCAATTCGCAATCTCTTGTGAGGAGATAACCGGCATTCAAAACCGTTCAGTTGCTGATTTATTGGAAAACAGCAGTAATGAACTTCTGCCGCCAATTATTACCGGAGTGTTTGATGACTCTGCCAGATGCATCAATTTTGAAAAGTTAGTAAAAGACGAAAGTCTGAAAATTTTGTGATTTTAAAACAGGTTTTTTCATGAACTGGATTAACAGTATATCAACCCGCTGGAAATTGTTTTTTTCATTTTCAAGCTTAATTATCTTTTCTTTCCTTCTCATCTACTTCAATCTTGATGCTTATGACAGTATCGAAGAATTGACCACTGAAAAAGTTACTTCATACACAAAAATTGTTACAGAATTAAACACAGTTCAGAAAAAAACGGGTGCGATTCAGGAGGAAGTTATTAACGCACTTCCCGCCGAAGCATGGAGCAGGCAAAAGGAATATGATAAAATCAGGATTGAATTTGAAAAAGAATTGGATACAATAAAACAGAAGTTTGCCAAAGTTGAGGATATAAATATTCTTACTGATTTGACTAAAACTGCCGATCAATATTTATTATCTACCGATTCGCTTCTTAATTATTTACACCGCGCTGTAACCGGAACCCCACTCGACAAAAATATCATTACCTCTCTTTCAAGGACACAACAAAGTAGCTTTGCACTCATAAATCTGGTAGTGAATAATCTTATCGCAGCTTATCAGATCAAAACAGAGCAGAACATCCTTGCTGTTGATGAGATAATTGACAACAAAAGAATGCTGTTGTTTATAACGGGTGGTTTTTTGGTACTTCTTGCAACAGCATTAATTGCATTTCTTACTACAAATCTTGCCCTGCCATTGCTGGATCTGAGCAAAAGTGCAAAATTGGTATCGACCGGTGATTTGACTGTGATGGTAACACATATCAACCGCAAAGACGAAATTGGAGTGCTCGCCAGGTCATTTGCGGATATGATATCATCGCTGAAAGAAATAACTTCGGAACTGAACGAAGCTGTGATTACTCTTAACACTTATTCAAACAAGATTTTTAGCAACACAGCAGAACTTGCAAGCAGTTCAACAGAAACTGTTGCCGCCATAACGGAAACAACTGCTACAGTTGAAGAAGTAAGACAGACATCCTACCTCTCCAACAAAAAGGCAAAAGAAGTGGCTGAAAGAGCTCAGGAATCTTTCGATATTTCAGCGACGGGACAGGAATCGACCAAACAAACAATTGGTGTTATAACCAAGTTTGGTACACATATGCACTCCATTTCTGATAACATTCTAAAACTTAACGAGAGAAGCAGGCTTATTGGCGAGATCATTGCAGCTGTAAACGATATAGCTGAACAATCAAACTTACTTGCGGTTAACGCTTCAATTGAGGCAGCCAGGGCAGGTGAGCAAGGAAAAGGATTTGCGGTTGTCGCCCAGGAAATCAGAAATTTGTCGGAACAGTCAAAACAATCAACTTCACAGGTAAGACTTATACTTCAGGATATTCAAAATTTTGTAAATTCTGCAGTGTTATCAACCGAGCAAGCCTCAAAAGCTCTTGAAGATGGAATTGCCACCTCGAATCAGACAGGGATAGTAATCACAGAGTTGGTTAAGAGTATCGAACTATCGTATGATGCATCACTTCAGATTACCTCATCAAATCAACAGCAACAGATTGGGATGGATCAGATTGCAGCAGCAATGGAGAATATCAGAACAGCAAGTTCTCATAATGCCAATTCGACGCGTGAGGTGGAATCATATACCAACCAGTTATTAAATTTGAGTAATGGTATTGCGAGTCAGATAAAAAAATTCAAATTTATAAAGAGTGATGGATAACAATTTTTACGACAGGTTATTCAAAACCTTTTCGGTGGAGGCAGAAGAACACCTGTTCCTGATGTCAGCCGGTTTGTTAAAACTTGAAAAAATCGCTTCTCCCGCAGTTGATGCCCCTGAAATAATCGAGGAGGTATATCGAGAGGCACATAGCCTTAAAGGTGCTTCAAGAGCCGTTGGGCTTAGCCAAATCGAGTTTCTACTGCAAAATATGGAAACCTATTTTTCTTTGGTTAAGAAAAAGGAGTTAGACCCGGAACCAAACCATTTTGATCTTTTATTTAAAGCCATAGACCTTACCAAAGAATTTCTGAATCTAAAAAAACAGGGTGTGGATGACTCGGAGGGTGAAGACTCAATTCGCCTTTTAACTGAAGAAATTAAAGTTCTGGCTCAGGGAATGCCATTAAAGCACTTTGTTGAGCACGAAGTTAAAACAGTTCAACAAGAAGAGGAAATAAAACGGGATGAGGAATTTGCCACCTATAATCTGAATCTTAACAAAATCAGAAAAAAGCTCAAAAAAAATCAGGAGCACTCCGGAGTACCTAAAAAAGAATCTGTAAATTTTCCTGAAGCAGAAGTTATTACCACTGAAGCCCCTGCAACACCAATAAAAAAAAACGAGGAACATCGTCCACTCCGGGTAACTCCTGAAACGATAAGGGTGAGTACCTCAAAAATTGATGATTTGAGGAGTAGAACTGAAGAACTTTTAACGATTAAATTAAATTATGATCAGTTGTTAAGTGATCTGAGAAAAGTTAATTCTCAGGTGGAATCGGAACAAAAGGGGATCGAAAGGCTTGCAGAGAGTTTGAAGAGACTTTCACAGCTGACAAAAGAATTGCCTTCAGAAGTGAGAGAACAATTTAAGTATATCTCCGAATCGGTTAAAACACTTGTTGAAAGTTCCTATTCAAATTCTCGTCATGTGAATGAAGTTGTCAGTTCAATTAAAAAACAAAAATCGGCCTCACACAGACTAATTAATGAAGTATCGGATCAGGCTCAAACTTTACTGATGTTACCATTCAGTTTTGTCCTCGATTTTCTTCCAAAATCTGTCAGGGATCTCGCCAAACATCTTGACAAAGAAGTAAATCTTGTTATTTCAGGTGCTGATATTGAAGTTGACAGAAGAATTTTGGAAGAGTTAAAAGATCCACTTCTGCATATAGTGAGGAATAGCGTCGATCATGGAATTGAAAAACCCGAGGAGAGAATAAAAGCAGGTAAACCTTCCACCGGCAGGATAAATATTGAAATTACCGGCCCAATCGAAGGTAATATCGAAATGGTCATAACCGACGATGGCAGGGGACTTGATGTGGAAACCTTACGGCTTAAAGGTTTGGAAAAGGGGATAGTCCTTTCAGATGACTCTCCTGAACAAACAAAACAAAAGATAGAAGATATGATTTTTGATTCCGGAGTAACAACTTCCGGAGTGGTTACAGACATCTCGGGCAGGGGACTTGGGATGAGCATCGTAAAAGAGAAAGTTGAAAAACTTAAGGGGTCTATTTCCCTTAAGTCTGAAAGTGGTAAGTCGATGCAAGTCGTTTTAAAATTACCTGTTACCATATCTTCAACAAGAGGAGTGCTCGTAAAAGCCGGTAATTTTAAGTTTATTTTGGAATCACAATTTGTGGAAAAAATAGCCCGGATTCCTAAATCAAGGATAAAATATTTTGGGAACGGATATGGAATCCAGCTTGAGGAGAGAATCATCCCGCTGTCGATAATAAAAAGTGATTTGGGGATTGACAACAGACCTGTTACAGATGAAGTGATCCCATCAGTATTCATCACTTCAAAAGGAAATTCGCTTGCCCTTGCTGTGGATGAAATTTATGAAGAACAGGAGATAATAATCAAGCCTTTTCAGGTACCCATAGACGGCATAAAAACCTGGTCGGGTGCAACAGTATTGGGGGACGGCAGGTTATATCCTGTGTTGAGTGCAGCATATCTTCTTGGAATTGAGGAAGTAAACAGAAGCGACAGGAAGATGATTGGCAACAAACGCTCAGTGGATCTGCTTGTGGTGGATGATTCGGTAACTTCACGCACCCTCCTTCTTGAAATTCTCGAGTTTGCGGGATTTAAAGTGGATACAGCAGAGGATGGAGTTGAGGCATACAGGATGCTGATGTCTAAAAACTATGACTTGTTGGTATCTGATATTGAAATGCCAAATATGAACGGTCTTGATCTCACTTCGAAAGTAAGAGAGACATCTTCATTAAAAAATTTGCCGGTAATTCTGGTAACGGGACTTGCAAAGGATGAAGATAAAGAGCGTGGAATCAAGGCGGGGGCAAATGCATATATATTAAAAAAGAGTTTTGATCAGTCAGTTTTGATCGAAACTATTAATTTTTTGCTCGAAAAAAAAGATAATTGACTTAATCGATAAATAAATAGCATACTCTTTTATAGATTAGTATTACGGGATTTTGAAAATTCCGATCATAAAAGAGAGAAATTGAGACCTGAGGATTTTAATGGAAATGTATCTTTTAGTAGTTGAAGACAGCCCCACTCAATTAGAGCAGCTTGCCTATATTCTTGAAAGTGAAGGATATCGTGTAAAGACTGCTGTTAACGGTGCTCAGGGGCTGGAGGTAGTAAAAGAAGAAAAACCGGCTCTTGTAATAACGGATATTTTGATGCCCGAGATGGATGGTTATGACTTGTGTAAAACTCTTAAAAACACACATGAAACCAAAGATATCCCGGTGATGCTTCTTACCAATCTTTCTGATCCCCATGATGTTATAAAGGGTCTTCAATCGGGAGCGGATAATTTTCTCACCAAGCCATATAACAAAGATTTTCTTCTCTCGAGAATCAGATACATATTGGTTAACCAGGAAATTCGTCTTAATTCTCCTGTCTCCAATATGGGGATGGAAATTGTATTTGGAGGTAAAAAGTATTTCATTAATTCTGACAAGATTCAGATAATAGATCTGCTTTTATCAACATATGAAAACGCAATTCAAAAGAACGGTGAACTTGCGGAGGCTAACCAGCAACTCCTTAGGATGCACAGAGAACTTGCGAAGAAAAACCATGAACTTGAAAAGTTGAACAGAGAGAAAAACAAATTTTTATCGATGGCGGCTCATGATTTGAGGAATCCAATCGGTGCGATTTTAAGTTTTGGATTGATTCTGCAGGAAGAGGGGAAGAAAAAGCTTTCGGAAGATGAGCAGGAGTTTGTTAAAATAATTGTAAAATCGAGTGATTTTGTACTTCAACTGCTAAACGAGCTTCTTGACATCTCCGTTATTGAGTCGGGTGAAGTGAACCTTAAAACGATGGAAATTGAGTTTACAACTCTTGTACAAAACAACATATCGTTAAACCGCGTACTTGCCGATAAAAAAGATATTGAATTGGTCTATGAATCAAATTTGGAAGAATTTGAAATCAGTATTGATCCTGTAAAAATTGAGCAGGTTTTAAATAATTTGATCTCGAATGCGATAAAATTTTCTTTCCCGAACACCACTATTAAAGTGTTTGTTAAAAAAGGGATCAATGAGTTGTTATTTGGTGTAAAAGACACCGGACAGGGTATCCCCGCAACCGAGATCAATAAACTTTTTATACCTTTTGAAAAGCTTAGTGTTAAATCAACAGCCGGAGAGAAGAGCACCGGACTTGGACTGGTAATCGTAAAGAAGATTATGGAAGCCCACAAAGGAAGAGTGGAAGTTGACAGCCAACAGGGCAAAGGCTCAACTTTTACTTGTACTCTTCCTTTGTAGTATAATTTATTTTTCCATTTCTGTCAGATCAGGAAGAATATGAATCTCTTTTGGTGACAGATATGAGTACATTGCCGGAATTACAAATAGTGTAAGTACTGTAGAAAAGATCAGTCCGGCAATAATAGCGATTCCCATAGAAACTCTGCTTTCAGAGCCGGCACCAAGTGCCAGTGCTATAGGCAGAGTACCGAGAATAGTAGATAGACTTGTCATAAGTATGGGTCTAAACCTTAATTCAGCTGCATCTTTTACTGCCGTAACCCGTTCAATCCCCGCCTCCCTTCTTTGATTGGCGAATTCTACAATTAAAATCCCATTTTTTGTCACTAAACCAATAAGCATAATCTGTCCGATTTGACTAAAAATGTTGAGTGTCTGTCCAAAAAATGAGAGAGACATAACTGCTCCTGCGATCGCGAGGGGAACGGTGAGCATTATGATAAATGGATCACGGAAGCTTTCAAACTGGGCGGCGAGTACGAGGAAAATCAGGATTATAGCCAGTCCGAAAGTAAAAATCAACGAAGAAGAACTCTCAACAAATTCCTTGGAGGCACCTTCAAGGGCAGTTGAAAATTTATCTGTCAAGACGATATCAGCAATCCTGTCCATCTCAGCGATTCCGTCGCCGATGGTTTTTCCTTCATTAAGACCTGCCGAAATGGTTGCAGAAGCAAACCTGTTGAATCGGTAAAGTTGCGGTGGTGAACTTCTTTCAGTCAGTGAGACTATGTTATCCAATTGAATCAGGTCACCATTTTTATTTTTTACAAACATCGATTTAAGATCAACGGGTTTATTTCTATCCGATCTTTGGTATTGGCCAATCACTTGATATTGTTTGCCATTCATGATAAAATAGCCAAATCTTTGTCCGCTTAGTGAAAATTGTAAAGTTGTTGCAACATCAGAAACGGAGACTCCGAGATCACGAGCTTTTGATCTGTCAATCTCTACAACTATTTCCGGTTTGTTGAACTTCAGATTAACATCGGCAACGGCGAAAATTGGACTTTGACGGGCTTCTGCCAGAAATTTGGGGATTACTTCTCTTAATTCTTCAAAACTGTTTGCCTGGATTACATATTGAACCGGCAGACCCCCTCTTGACCCACCACCGATTGATTGTTCCTGGATAACAATTGCTCTGGCATCGTTTAGTCCTTTTGCTGCGGCAGAGAGTTGTTGGGCGATCTGAGATTGAGTTCTCTCCCTCTCATTTGGATCGGAAAGTAAAATCCTGATAAATCCTGAATTACTCGAGCTGCCGCCAAATCCGGGAGAAGTTACCGATACCAGTGTAATTACTTCAGGAGCGAGTTCTTTTACCTGTTCGATCATTCTGTTGATGTAAAAATCCATAAAATCAAAAGTTGTTCCCTCGGGTCCCGTCGCCGTGATTCTCATGGCACTACGGTCTTCCTGCGGGGCAAGTTCAGACTGAAGATTACCACCAAAATAATATATTGCCAATGCTGAAAGCAGGATGATAATAAATGAAACCCACCTTACCCTCATAAATGCTTCAAGCATGCCACGGTATGTTTTTGACATCCAGACAAAAAAGGGCTCGGTCATATTATAAAATTTTGAATGAGATTCTGATGACTTAAGCAATTTTGAACTTAGCATCGGGGTGAGTGTAAGAGCAACAAAAGCAGAAATTATTACTGAACCCGCAATTACATATCCAAACTCCTTAAACAATTTTCCTGTAAGACCTTCGAGAAAAACTATAGGAAGGAATACCGAAGCAAGCGCTACCGTGGTTGACACGATTGCAAAAAAGATTTCTGATGATCCTTTTGCCGCTGCTTCAACGGGAGTTAGACCGTCTTCAATCTTTTTATAGATATTTTCGAGCACAACGATGGCATCATCCACCACAATTCCAATTGCAAGCACAATTCCGAGGAGAGTTAATACATTTATTGAAAATCCGGCGAGATACATTATAAAAAACGCACCAATCAGGGAGATTGGGATCGCAAGTATCGGAATCATGGTTGTTCTCCAATTCCTGAGGAAGAGGAAAATAATTATGATTACAAGTCCAAACGCTATAAAGATTGTCTCTATTACCTCACCGATTGAATTTCTGATAAAAGTTGTATTATCGAACCCGATATCCAACTGCATATCAGCAGGAAGGTCTTTTTTTAATCTCTCAAGTCTTTTATAAAATTCATCCGCTATTTCAATGTGATTGCTTCCCGGCAGGGGAACAATTACAATTCCCGTCATAGGAATTCCATCGCGACGGAGAATTGTTCTGTCATTTTCGGGATAATATTCAGCATAACCTATGTCTGAAAATCTGACAGTGTTACCCTGACTATCTTTAATAATCAAATTATTAAAATCTTCGGGAGTTTGGAGAAGTCCCAGAGTTCTAACCGTTAATTCAGTGTTATCACCCTCGATTTTACCCGAGGGAAGTTCGATATTTTCATTTCTTAAAGTATTCCTCACTTCCACCGGTGTGATACCATAAGCGTTCAATTTTGCAGGATCCATCCATAAACGCATGGAATACCTTTTTTCACCCCATATCTGAATTTGACTTACCCCGGGGATTGTCTGAAGTTGTTCCTTCAACACATTTCTTGCATAATCAGAAAGTTCAAGCAGCGTTTTATTATTGGATCTTGCGGTTACCATTACAATTGGTGATGCATCAGCATCAGCTTTTGTTACCACGGGTGGATCAACATCAGGCGGTAATTGGTTTGTAGCTCTTGAAACTCTGTCACGGACATCATTTGCTGCAGTTTCAAGATCTACATCGATGTTAAACTCTACCGTAATAATGCTTCTTCCATCCCGGGAAGATGAAGTCAAACTTTTAATTCCGGCTATACCATTAATCGACTCTTCAAGTGGTTCAGTTATCTGAGCTTCGATAACAGTTGCATTTGCACCAACATACGAAGTGGAAACAGTAATAATGGGTGGATCAATACTGGGGTATTCTCTCACACCGAGTGAAGTGTAGCCAATCGCACCAAAAAGAACAATAGTAATCGACATAACAATCGCAAGCACCGGCCTGCGGATACTGATGGATGATAAACTCATGAGGCGCCCCTACTTGACGATTTCTGTGAGCTTAACAGGAGAGTTGTTCCTTAGCTGGATCAAACCTGAAACGATCATCGTGTCACCCTCTGCAATCCCACCCAGAATTTGAACAACTTTTTCATTTCTGTCACCGGTTTGGACAGGGATGGAGACAGCCTTTCCTGCCTTGTACATAAATACTGAATAGCCTGAAATTTCAGGAACCAGAGTCTCACTTGAGATTAATATCGTTTGAACAGGAGCAGAAAGACTTACCAGAACTTCAACAACCTTTCCGGGGATAAGCTCAACACTTCTTCCTGAAACATAAGCTCTAACTTTTAAAGTGGCGGTTTGTTGATCTACACCGGGTTCAATTGCATAAATTTTTGCTTGAAGGGGGTCAACTTCGTTTCCGGTTGTGAAAGAAATTGTTCTGCCTTCCTTCATATAAATCGAATAATTTTGGGGGACAGTAAAGTCGATTTTAAGTGCAGATTTGTTTTGGAGTGTGGCAATTTTTACTCCCGGAGTTGCAAATGCGCCTTCCGATACATAACGCAAACCGATCTGACCGGAAAACGGTGCCCTAATTTCTGTTTTGGCGATCTGGGCTTTAAGAAGATCTATATCAGCCTCAATCGAGCGGTATTCAAACACAGAATTATCATACTGTTCTTGAGATGTACCGTTTAATTCGAGAAGTTTTTTCTGACGGTCAAGATTCTGTGCGGCAAGTTGTAATTTAACATCATTTTTCTTCAGTTGGGCTTGAAGTTCTGAATCATTTATTTTAACCAATAGCTGTCCCTTTGCTACTGAAGAGCCCTCTTTAAAGTAGATTTTGGTTATTTTTCCGGCGACTTCCGGAGATAAGTCAACCCATTCGTCGGCAATAACTTTTCCCATCACCTTAATTTCAGAAGCAAATGAATCGAATTTCAGAATTTTACCTTTTACTTTTGCAGGTCCATCTGATTTAGTCGATTTCCCTTTGTCTGTTTTTTTCTCCCCTGAAGTGAACAAGGGATAAACGATAATTGTGCAGATTATCAGTGCTATCACTGAGTAGATAATTATTTTAGTTTTCTTTGCCATACAGTTTCAATACTCACGAATAATTTATAGTTTAATACCGTGTATCACCGATTTAACTCACTGAACACGGTTAATTCTTTTTAATCAAAAATCTGGGTAATTCGACTCCGAATATAGTTAATTTTGGACTAAAATTAATTTCGAATCAAAATGCCAATTTATCAAAAAGCACAATTACGGACAGTATTCACAATATTTGCATTAATAACTGCACTTATTGTGGTAACTGTAATCCGTTAACATTTTTATCTCCTCTAAAATTAACAGAGCAGTCGGGTTCAATTGTTCCCAAAAGTGCTTATTATGTCAATTCCCTTCAATTGATCCTTCATCCCACATTGTAAATTGCAAAAAAAGCCGTATTTTTGAAGTCTGAATCTGGCGCGTTCGTCTAGCGGTTCAGGACGCTGCCCTCTCAAGGCAGAGATCACGGGTTCGAATCCCGTACGCGCTACCCTTCAAAATGAAAAAAGCCTTGAAATTTTAAGTTTCAAGGCTTTTATATTTTAAAGAATTATATCCTGAGGACTTGTCCACCGGCGAATCAAATTTGTGGTGTCAAATGGTACTACTTCAAAAGAGTCATCTTTTTGGTTACTGAATTACCGTTTGAAGTCAGCGTATAAAGATAAATTCCTGAGCCGAAACTTGAAGCGTCAAAGTTGATACTGTGATTACCGGCGGTCATATCATTATTTAGCAGTTCTGCTTTTAACTCACCAAGAATATTGTATATCCTCAATGTGGTAAATCCATCTTTCAACAAAGAAAATCTTATCGTTGTTGATGGATTAAATGGATTTGGGAAATTCTGCTCCAGATTGAACACCGTTGGAACATTATTTTCATCTTCGACATTGGTCGGATCATCTGTATATTTCCAAATTCCACGGTCAATTGTCCCAATGTATAATTGGTTTTCAGCCTGAGCAAAACTGATTATCTGAAGTTCTGACGGGGGGTTAAACGAAACAGGTGACCAGGTGGTATCAGTGAGTTTATACATCACATCAATTTGGTCATCAAATGCATATTGTTTCCCCATAAACCGGAAAAACTTTAAGTAATAGAACTGGAAATTGGTTGATTGTAATCCATGATTAATCGTTAACCAGCTTGATCCATTGTCAGTTGAGAGCAATAAACCACGACTGCTGCCGATGAAGATTGAATCATTAACAACATCAAAGGAAGTAAAATAGACAGGTGCAGGGATACTATTACTTACTTTCGTCCACGATGAATTTGTAAGTGTATAAACTCCCTCAATCGATCTAAAAATAACAGTCGAACCTGAAGCATATATTTCTGAACCTGGAGCAGGTACTCCACCCTCATGGGTAATTCCGCTGTTTAATGGTTCCCATGATGTACCGTTGTTTGTGGAACGATACACACCACCCTGTTCCCAGACTGCAGGAAGATGATCTCTTCTTCTTGTACCATGGAAGGTTGCATAAATTGTATTGCCATTGACTGCAATACCACCCACTTTTGATTGATAATCTGTCGGAATTCCCGAATTGGGAACGGGGTTCCATGTAGAGCCCAAATCGGTTGACAAAATCATGCCGGATTGATTCCATGAAAAAATCTCGTTGTTTCTGAAAGTCAGATTCCCAATCGCAGAAGCAACGGAATCCCAGGAGCTTCCACCATTTGTGGTTCTATACAGTGAATAGCCATATTTAGAGAACACAACATCTTTGTTCAGCGGAATCGGTGATGCTGTTGAAGCGATTAGATCATTTGAAAGTGAAGTCCAGGAATTACCCGTTAACTTTATGATATTTTTTGAAGTTGAGGCAACAAGTGACCCGTCGTGCAGATCAAAATCAGTTACATAACTTGTTGCATTCATATTAACCCATGATTCACCATCAAACCTGAACAATCCGGAAGCATCGCCGGTAACTATTGTATAAAACTTGTTGTTTAAGTATTTCAGCTTAAAATAGTTTAAGTTTGTTGTCACAGGAACGGGTAAACCTGAATTTGCGAGGCTCCATGTATTACCTGCGGTTTTTTTATAGACACCTTCGGTTGTACAAAGTATAGCAAGATCGTTTGCTGCACCAACCAGCTGAATCTGTTCAGGGGATTGGGTAAGATACGAAACAAACCATGTTTGACCGAGATCGGGTGATTCAAGAAGGATAAAAGAAACAGGCGCCATATCGGTGAATGCGTTCACAAAAAGACGGTCTCCTGCCACATCAAAATGGGTGACCATAAAAATATTTTTGGTTTCACCGTTGTGTTGAAAAGTTTTTCCCATTTGTAAACCGTTCCAGGTTGTTCCAAGATCGGAACTTTGATAGAGTGAATCACCGGAAGCGGTTAAAACAAATATCTTACCGTTTTTCACCACAGGATCTGCATTAACAGCTTCCGGAATTGATCTTTCATTCCAGGAGGTGCCATTGTCGATGGAAACAAATATCTTTCCATAATTAATTGCTACAAGAGCCCCATTACCTGCATTATGTAATGATGTTGCAGAAATAGTAGAGGGACCGGCTGACCAGTTGGTACCGTCATACTCAAAAAGAGTGCCGTTTCCGGAATTGGCAATCAGACCTGATCCTGTTGAAACCACCGATGTGAAATAACCGGCCTTGATTCCGTTAGTTTGTGACCATTGACTAAAAAGCGTTGTTGTGAAGAGGGTAACTATTAAAAACCCTAAAAATGATGTTTTTCTCATCTTATATTCCTTGGATTGTGATAAAATATTAAAATCAAAAATTAAAATAACATCGGATAACCTTACCACTAAAATATTATTATGAATGGTTATTATTTGTGATGGTGGTCGCTTAAGGCTTAAAAAACACTGATGAAAATTTAGTGGTATATTATCAACTCAAAATTTGAGCAATCTTAAAACACCCTAAAAAGTGAACTTTCGAACAATGTGGTGAAAGTGTAAACTGTTCTACAAAATGATACATTGGGAAACAGTGACTATTGATCCATCTCAGGGGTTCATCGTTTTTTCACCTCAGTTTCTGTTTAATACAAAATAAGTGTATTACTTTTTACCCTTTTATATTCGGAAATTTTTACAAAGTTTCGGAGAGTATTGAATTTTAATTTTCATTCAATCGCTTTGACATTTCTTTGGGAGTAAACTATATCATGGGCCGATTGTTCCATATTTTTGTATTTCATCAGTACATTAATACTTCGGAAGTATTTTTATATCCAATCAGGAAAAAATCCTCAATTTTATTTTGGGTCTCTTTCCTTTCATCTCATCATTTTCCAAATAACAAAAATTTGGGATTCCCAATCTTTTTGTGCCTTCATGTAACTCTTCTTGATAAAAATCTATTTTTTGATCCATCAACACAAACTTTGTGTGAGGAAATTCTATGTTCGATTTAAGACATTTTATGCTTCGATTTGTCCCGGTATCGGGATTGCTTCTTTTGTTTGTTACAACTGAGGTAAGCGCCCAATTCGATTCAATTATATTCGCAAGGAATGATATATACGCGCCAAAGGCTGTCATCTACATGGGTGACCAGAATGATGATGGTTGCGATGATTTTGTTCTGATAAAACATTTATCAACCTCGGGTTATGATGCAAAGCCTTACTCTTCCATGGGGGAAACCCAATAGACCCCAATCCTGTTTTCGAAGTTGCATTTAAGGGCTTTATACCTAATCACATCAGTGCTTGTGACTTTAACAGGGATGGATATAGAGATTTGATTATTACTACATTTAATGTGAAACCCTTAATACTTAATATATATCTTGGGGGTCCGAATATGGATACAATTCCCGATTTCACCTTTAGAGCTCCGGATAATTCAGTGGGTTCATACACATTTATTGGAGGAGACTGGCCGGTAGATTTCAACGGAGATGGATATGAAGAATTGATCGTAAGAGCCTATGAAATGTTCAACCGAAAAAGTGCGTTTCTTGTATATGATTCCTCACCTGAGATGGATTCGATCCCGGATCAAATAGTAACCTATTCTCCTGATGAGGCTATACAAGGTGTAGGTATAACCCACGGTGACTTGGATGGAGACGGTAGAACTGATTTGACTTTTTTACTCAACAGTTCCTCAATTCCGTGAACTTTAGACTGAGAAGATTTGTGTTTGGCAGAACTGATTTTTCATTCGAAGATACATTAAATTTCATGGATTCTGTTGATATTGTAGGGACAAACAGAATTATACAGGATATTAACAAAGACGGTAAAGCTGATTTGGTAATCAATGATACAAAGTTCAAGTATCCATATTGGTATCGTTTAGCAGTAACTTATGGATCAAGAAACATAGATTATATCCCGGAAGAAGGTTTTAACACACAAAATGAAGGGTGGTTATATTCCCGCTCTTTAGGAGATGTAAACGGAGATGGCTACGGTGATTTTTTGACCTGCTTAAATTATTACGGTGCAAGACTTTTTCTGGGAGGCAAACATAAACCGGATGACACACCAATCAAAATATTATTCAGGACCAACAAATATAATTGAACGGGTTGGTGATGTGAATGGTGATGGAATTGACGACATTGGAATTGGAGTACACGGTGAGCCCGGAGCTGCACAAGGAACATTCTACATCATGGCCGGTGAAAGAGTGGCGATGGCTATTGAAGATGGTGAAACGAAAACTGAAGAAAAAGAAGAAATTACCGGTCTTGACTTGACTATTTCACCAAATCCCACCAATGGACCGGTTACAGTACGATTCACTATGCCTGACTCGGGGGTTATTCAGTTAAAAATTCACGATATGCTTGGACAGGAGATATTTAACAAAACACTTTATATTGAGAAAGGAGGTCACACAGAAATAATCAATTTTAAGGATATAACAGCATCAACCGGGATATATATACTTTCACTTGATCTTGAGAAAGGGGGTAAACATCAAAACAAAAATGCGAAAATTCAATATTTGAAATAATTAAATTCACTTTAAATTAATTTTGGAGAGTAATCGCGATGAAAAAGTTCTACATTATTTTTATAATTCTTACGGGCTTGTGTAATGCTCAGAGCACTCCCCGGCCTGGAGTTGATTATTTACCACATATCGGATTCTTCGATTTTATCATTAACTATTTTGGTTTAACACTGCCTGAAACAGGAATAACAGGATTAACATAACAGCCTCGTAAAACTGATTCGCTCCAAATAAAGAGAATCTTTACCACATCTTCAAACCCTAAAACCTTCTTTTGATAGTAACAGCAAATCCCACACTCTAAAAGTTTACATTTTCCGTTTGGTTGCACAATCGCTCGAACATTCAAACACTAATTACACAAAAACAATGAAAGCTTTGCTGCTCAAGTAGCAAAGTCACATTTGATTTCAAAATCTATAACTAATTTATTAAGGCTGTCTCGAAAGGGGCAGCCTTTTATTATTTGAACACAAAATCGAGGTTTATTCGCATATTTCAGCTGTATGGTTGCCTTCTTTCAAAATTAATCATTGCCTGACCTTCCCCTAATACTTTTTATAGTTTCCTATAAGGTGTTGAGCCAAAACTGATTTGAGGTAATGATGTTTTTTGCAATAAAATGAGTAGATTAAAAATTGTAATAAAAAGGATTTAACTTTTTATTGACATCATCGATTCAATTTTCGACTTTAGCAATCTTGTTGAATTCAAAGATTGGTTGTCAAATGTTGGTGTGATTAAATGTATGGGGTTTTGTCAACTTATAAAACCGTTTGTCAATAAAAGAATGGTTTTTCGTTTAAAAATCATTAACTCACATGGTTAAATAATATGGAATTTTAATGCTTGAAGTCAAAAATATAAGAAAAGAATTTAAAAATGTAGTAGCAGTTGACGATTTATCGTTTAATGTGGAACCCGGGAAGATATTTGGACTATTGGGTCCTAATGGTGCGGGTAAAACTACAACCATCAGGATGATTCTCGATATCATAAAACCAACATCGGGAGGAATTTTTATAGATGGAAAACCTGCCGGGAAAGATTTTAACAATATAACGGGTTATCTTCCGGAGGAGAGAGGTCTTTACAAAAAGAGCACAATCCTCGATATTATAAAATATTTTGCCGGCTTAAAGGGAGTTCCTGCTTCTGTAGCGGAAAAATCAGCAATTGAGTGGCTGAAAAAACTTGATATTCAAGATTACAAAAAAAGAAAGGTACAGGAGCTTTCCAAAGGTAACCAACAAAAAGTTCAGTTTATTATTTCTGTGGTTCACAACCCCACAGTACTTGTTCTTGATGAACCGTTTAGTGGTTTCGACCCGATCAACCAGGAATTGGTGAGAGACGAAATTATTCGGTTGAAAGCTGAAGGTAAAACCATAATTCTCTCCACCCACCAAATGGACATGGCAGAGAAAATGTGTGAATCCATATTCCTCATTAACAAGGGGAAGGAAGTTTGTCATGGACCAATAAATGAAGTTAAAAGGAACTTTGGGAAAGAGTTCATCAAAATTGAATATGCCGGAGATGCAAATTTTATTAAAACTCTTCCCGAAGTAAAAACAGCCGATATTTATGGCAATTTTGGTGAAATTGAATTAAATGTTGGATCATCCGCCGAAGATCTTTTGCCCAAAATATTTAACAATCTGCAATTAAGGAGTTTTTCGATTGAAGCACCAACCTTAAACAGAATATTCATTGACACCATAAGAAATACAGGAGAATAGATAGATGAAAAAAGCATTCGAAGTGGCGAAATGGGAATATTTGCAGAAGGTAAGATCCAAAGAATTTATAATCTCTATTGTCATCACTCCCGTGATATTCATCGCATTTTCAATTTTGCCAACACTATTGGCTGACAAGGATTCTGATGTTCCAAAAGCGATCACAATTCTCGATTCAACGGGACAATATGAAGATGCTTTGAGAACCTCGCTCGAAAAAGTTAAATTGGAAGACGGACAGCCGAGATTTTTAATCCCAAAAAATGTTGTTCCCAAAGATGGCGGTGTAATAGAAGCAAGAAAAAAACTTGATGATTCAGTTTTCAACAAAAGTGTGCTTGAAGCGTACATCTTTATATATGAAAAATCGGATTCAGGTCTTCAACTTGAATTTAGAAGCAAGTCGATGGGCAACTTCAGAGATATAAATATCATTGAGAGTAGTTTTAACAGCATCCGTCGTACCCGTTTACTTGAAAACAAAAATATTGAACAAAGCCTTCTCGACTCCCTCACAGCATCAGTTAATCTCAGATCGATTAAGATTACGATGAAAGGGGAAGAGGACATAAATTTCCAAACCCAGTTTTTATCAACCCTTGTGTTGGTGATGGCGCTCTTTTTTATCATCATGTTCACAGGCGGGTCACTCGTCAGGAGTCTGGTTGAGGAGAAGTCCAACAGATTAATTGAGATTATCCTTTCGAGTTGTCGTCCGGATGATTTACTTATAGGTAAGGTGATGGGACTGACACTGTTGGTAATTACACAAATTGGGATTTGGGGATTGATGGCATTCAGCATTGCCGGTCCTGTAATTGCCACCTCTTCGGCGGTTCAAAATATGCACATGGTACTTCCATATTTCTTTTTGGCATTTCTGTTTTATGTTTCTATTTTTGTGGGAGTTGGTTCCATGGTCAACACCGAACAGGAGGCACAACAGATCACTGGTTACCTGACCATGCTGGTGGTTTCTCCGGTTGTGATATTAATGCCGATCATACAAAATCCGGATCAGAGTCTTGTAAAGATATTTGCATACATTCCTTTCACTTCACCAATAGTAATGATTGCACGAATGAATGTGGTAGAAGTTCCTTTATATGAACATTTGATAGCAATGGGAATTTTAGTACTGAGTATCTTTGTTATTATTAAAATTTCGGTTAAAATTTTCCGGATAGGAATTTTGTCTTATGGCAAGGTGCCATCATTCAAGGAATTGATTAACTGGATTCGTTACGACTAAATCAATAACAAAGATCGTGTGAATTTGGATAAAATAGATAACAGACTTCAAAAAATGGTAATTCAGGCTTGAATACGATCATTGAAGTGTTCTTGACGATTGTAACAGGCGGAGCCATCTCCGCCTTGTTTTTTAAGTTTTATTCCTCATTTGATCGATACAAATTCAGGAATGAAAGGGAATATATATTACCTTCACTTCTTGGAGGTTTTGTTTCCATCCTTCTTACTCTCGGGATTCAGTACGGCTTGTCTCAGATTTATGAAATTGCCTCAATCATGTATTCCGGGCACACCCGCTCAATCTACTTCTCCCCGTTGATAGAGGAAATTGCAAAAGGCTCCGCCACCCTGGTTGCAATCAGGTTAATGAAAAGTGAGGAACTTCTCGATTCACTTTTTATTGCACTTAGTGTTGGACTGGGCTTTGCCTTCTTTGAAAATCTGCTTTACTCATCAATTAATATGAGTGGTGAACAGATGTTAAGGAGTATGGTAGAGAGAACAATAATTATTGCCCCAATGCACAGTATTCAAAATCTTCTCTTTATACTTCTCTTTTTATTTATCGGCAGGAAGATACACAATAAATTTTTAGTATTCCTTCTGGCGGCTCCCTTTCCGGCATTTTCGCATTCTGTCTGGAACTACATTGCTCTTGAAACAGGAGCAAATCTCATAAATCTCACTTTGATGGTCATAATAAGCAGATCAATAATCTATGCTATCAGAGTGGAGAAGAACCGTTTTATAGAAAACAGGATGACTAAAATATTGCCCGCAACAGATGGAAATCAGGAGGAACCACTTCAAAAGATTGAGAGAATTGAGGAGGAAAACAAAACAGAAAACTTTGAATTCCAGAAGGAATCTTCCGAATTTATTTATGAGGCAGTTTACAGGAAATTAAAAAGAGGTTGAGCTTGAGAGAAAAAAAACGATTCTCCCGGTTGCAGTTGGAAAAATAAATCAGTTTGGAGCAAATTAACTTTACATTCTTCCATTTTTTTTGATGGAAGGAAAAGGTTTTTATTATAAATATGAGTAATTTGAGGTGTTAATAAAGATAATTCAACTACATTAGAATAGAAGATTCTGATTATGCCAGATAATCAATTAAATGAAGATTCTTCACAGCATTCCGATAAGATACTACGAAATAATCTTATTGCCGCTTTAATATATCTTCTTGTTGCAAGAGCAAGTCTTTTGCTTGCGTTGCCCGGGAGCAACGCCACACCTGTATGGCCCCCGTCGGGGATAGCCCTTGCTTTTTTCTTATTGTATGGTTATCGCATTGCTCCGGGGATAGCAGCCGGCGCATTTTTTGCAAATGTATGGACGATGCTCTCCGGGGATATATCAAATGGTATTGCCCTCCCGATTGTTGTAGCTGTTGATACAGCAATAGGAAATACACTTGAGGGTATTGTTGGTTACTGGCTGATCAATAAATTTGCGATTCTTTCCTCGTTGTTCACCCGCGTAAGAGGAGTTGTGATATTTACTGTCATTGCTTTTGTTATGTCATTGGTCAGTGCGGGGATGGGACCGGCGGCATATTGTATGGCTGATCTTGCGAGTTGGGATTTTTATCCCAATTTTTTCCTTACCTGGTGGCTGGGGGATGTAACCGGGATCATAATCTTCACACCTATTGTATATACTTTGTTAAATTTAAGAAAAGATAAGATTGAACCTGTTACCATAGTTGAAACAGCGTTGATATCCATTGGTCTGGCTTCCTTGTCGCTACTCGTTTTCAGAAATGATCCAAACCATATTTTGTCTCTGTTAATTCCATATATATTTTTCCCGTTAATCATTTGGATAGCGCAAAAATTTAACATTCTGGCTGCGGTTTCGAGTATTGCAATCATTTCGATAATCGCCGTTGAGGGCACTGTGAATGGTTATGGGCCTTTTGTAAAAGATTCGCTGAACACATCCCTTCTACTTTTGCAGGGTTTTATCAGCATACTTGCTTTTACTTCATTGTCATTTGCAGCTTCAACCAATGAAACAAAATATCATCAGACTAAGGCGATCAAAAGTGCCAACGAGTTAAGAGCTGTGTTTAGTGTTTTGCCCGATCTTTATTTTAAATTTTCAAGGGACGGGGTAATTCTCGATTGTTACACAACCAATCCCACATTCCATCTCGAAGACCCTGAAAAAATAAAGAATCAACCTGTATCTGTGCTGTTTCCCGAGAATGTACTTGCTGAAATTCAACCGTGGATTTCTTCAAACAAGGAAAAACAATACCTGAAGAATATGGAGTTTGTTTCAAAAGTGACAGGGAGCAACATCGATCTTGAAGCCCGACTGTTTTATTTGGAGGAAAGTGATGAATTTATTGCAATCATCAGGGACATAACAGAACTCAGGGAAAAAGAGAAAGAAGTGAGGTCGGAGAGGAAATTGCTTAGAACATTGATTGATAATATTCCCGATGCCATCTACAGCAAAGATAAAAAATTACGAAAAATTATTGCCAATCCAGCCGATCTATTTAATATGCATGTAAAATCGGAGGAGGAAGTCATCGGAAAAACCGACCTTGATCTTCATCCGGCAGAGTTGGCTGAGGGGTTCATGGCTGACGACCGGCATGTGATTGAAACCGGCAATCCCATTATCAATCGTGAAGAGTATGTTCTGGATGAAAATGGGGAAATAATCTGGCTGCTAACTTCAAAACTTCCCCTTCGAGATGATTCGGGTGAAATTATTGGCTTATTGGGGATTGGCAGAAATGTTACGGAAAGTGTAAAAGCCCGCGAGGAAATTAAGAAACTAAATGCAGAACTTGAAGAACGGGTTATCGCAAGAACGCAAGAGCTCGATTATAAAAACAAAGAATTAGAAGCATTTTCTTATTCTGTTTCCCACGATCTAAGAGCTCCTTTGAGGCATATAAGTGGATTTGTTGAACTTTTGCAAAAAAAGGAGAGTGCAAATCTTTCCGAAAAAGGTGGACACTACCTTGATGTAATAGCTCTTGCAGCAAAACAGATGGGAGATTTGATTGACGATTTGCTGCAATTTTCAAGGACCGGCAGAGCTGAAATGAGGTCAACATTCATTGATATGAATGGGATAGTTAAAGAGTTTGTGGAATCAACTACCAGGGGAATCACAGATAGAAAAATTAACTGGGATATTATCGAATTACCCGAAGTATTCGCAGATGCTCCGCTGATTAGGCAGGTATGGGTTAATTTGATTTCCAACGCAGTAAAGTTTTCAAAAAATGTTGAAGAAGCAAATATAAAAATTTCTTTTAGCGAGAACTATTCTGATTATATCTTCAGCATAAAAGATAATGGAGCCGGATTCGACATGCAATATGCGCAAAAACTTTTTGGAGTTTTTCAACGACTCCATTCCAAAGAAGAATTTGAAGGCACCGGCATCGGACTCGCAAATGTTCAAAGGATTATCCAGCGGCACGGTGGAAAAGTTTGGGCAGTTGCTGAACCGGGGAAAGGGGCACAATTCTTTTTTACACTTCCCAAAAAACAAAGGAATTAAAATGACGATGTTGAAAACCATATTGCTTGCAGAAGACAATCCGATGGATGTGGAGCTGACACTTGAAGCATTAAATGAACATAACCTCGCCAACCATGTGGTTGTTTTGAAAGACGGTGTTGAGGTGATGGAATATCTCAACTTCGAGGGTGAATACAGCAATCGAAGTCCCGAGCCACCCGCTGTTCTGCTGCTCGATATAAAAATGCCGAGGATGGATGGAATTGAAGTGCTTCGGGCAATCAGAGATGATGCAAGATTTAAAAAACTTCCTATTGTGATGTTAACTTCCTCGAGGGAAGAACCTGATCTTAAAACATGTTATGAACTCGGAGTGAACGCTTATGTGGTAAAGCCGGTGAACTTTAACGAATTTATTGAGGCTGTGAAACAAATTGGGATTTTTTGGGGTATCCTGAATGAATTACCAATGAATCATATTTAAGGAGAGAAAATGAATAACAAGGAAATGAAGAGCGTAAAAATTCTTCATCTTGAAGATAACCAATACGATTTTGAACTGATCTCAAGGATGTTATCTGATGCCGGTTTTGAAACCTCAATTCGGTGGGCTTCCTCGAGGGATGAATACCTTGCAGAGCTTGAGAATCCTGATTTTGATCTCGTACTGTGCGATTTTATGATCCCCGGCTACAATGCATTTGGAGCTTTGGAAGATCTATTGGAGCGTTCTTTGTTGATACCTTTTATATGTGTTTCCGGTTCTATTGGTGAGGAGACTGCTGTTGAACTTTTGATAGCCGGGGCAACCGACTACATCTTAAAAGACAGATTAGCCAGACTTCCATCGGCAATAAATCGTGCTCTCGAACTGGGAGAAGAAAAAAGGCTAAGGATCTGGACACAAAATCAACTCTCGCAGAGTGAAGAACAATATCGCGAACTTTACAATAATGCTGTTATGGGTCTTTACAGGACAAATCAAAAAGGAGAAGTATTACTTGCAAACCAGACTCTGCTTAATATGTTGGGCTACGACTCAATAGAAGAATTGAAGGAGATTAACATTGAAGAGAAAGGTTTTGAAAGTTTTAATGAGCGGCAATTGTTCCTTAATTTGATCGATAAAACAGAAGAATTGAAAGGACACAATTCTAAATGGATGAGGAAAGATGGAAGTTACATCTATGTGAGGGAAAGTGCCAGATTGAGAAGGGACAAAGACGGTTCACCTCTATATTATGATGGAATTGTTGAGGATATAACAGAGAAAAAAATTGCTGAAGATGCGCTGAAAGCGAGTCAACAATTATTCCACACGCTTGCCCTTGTATCACCAGTCGGCATTTTCAGGACTGATACATCGGGATACACAACATATGTTAATCCCCGTTGGTCAGAACTCTCCGGTATTCCGTTTGAAGACGCACTTGGTTTTGGTTGGATGAAAGGGGTTCATCCTGAGGATCAAAAACCGATGTCTGATCAATGGGCGGAGGCGTGCAAAAACAAAATTGAATCTTTGGCACATTACAGATTTATAAAACCTGACGGTTCAATTGTTTGGGTGATGGGGAATTCAGTCCCCGAGATAGTGGATGGAGAAACAATCGGTTATGTAGGCACGATAACTGACATAACGCAGATAAAACTGTTTGAGGAGAGTTTGTTGATCGCCAAGGAGAAGGCAGAGAGGGCCAGTGCCTTAAAGGATGCATTCATCAATAATTTATCACACGAGATCAGAACACCACTTAATGGAATTGTTGGAATGGCGGGGATAATCCAGGAAATCTTTGAGGAATCAGCATCTCCTGAGGAGACAGGTTTTTTTAACTCTTTGGTAAGAAGTACTGAAAGATTGATAAATACTGTTGAGATGATGCTCTTGATGTCACAAATTCAAACAGGAGACCATGTTTGTAAGCCGGAGCATACCGGTCTGGCAACTATTGTTGAGAGGGTGGTTAACGACCTCCGGGAACATGTTCAGGAGAAAAATCTTGAAGTCTCAGTAATCAGGCTTTTGGAAGATGATTCAGCTTTTGTTGATCCCACGGATGCTAAAAATATCATCCATTATCTTTTCGACAATGCAGTAAAATACACTAAAAATGGAACTGTGGAGATATCCCTTTTTAATATAGATGAACATAGTGTAGGAATTTCGATAAAGGATTCAGGAGTCGGGATATCCAAAGAATATCTGCCTGATCTGTTTGAGCCCTTTGTTCAGCAGGAAATGGGATACAGCAGACCATTTGAAGGAATGGGACTTGGCTTGCCAATTGTTAAAAAACTGGTGGATGCCAATAATGGCGAGATTAAAGTTGAATCGGAGCCGGGGAAAGGTTCAACATTCACTCTCGGGTTCAGGAAAGGTTAACACCATTTTTGACTTATTGCTTAAAAATTCTTAACTTGCGATTTCCATTAAAAATATTCAACCGCACAGAATCCAATGCCCCGTCCTATTAATGTGCTTTTTTATGTACCACAGCCGGTGTTTAATCAATTTGAAGTGGGCAACTTCGAAGGATTTGACAAAAGCAGCTCTTCCTCTTTATGGAAGAATCTGTTAATAAATCAAATTGAGGTTATCAGTTTATTAAAGTCAGACTTCACTATTTTTGCACTGTTCCATCAGTTTGATATCGGTGCAGACGGGCTTGATGAACTTCAAAGGTTTGACAATATTGAGGTTCTTTTTTTTGAGGAAGGAAATCAGGGAGAAATATTAAGGGAAATTATCGAAGAAACAAGAGGGAACCAGAAACCTCTGATGGTTGTTAATCCCTTGATGATGGGGTTGAACATAAAGATTTATGAAAATCTGATAAAACTTTTGGAATCAGAAGAAGAAATTTCTGCTGTTATCCGTTCGGTTAATGGTTTCATTTCAGCCATAGGTTTCAATTATTTTGAGCAACGACAAACTTCGGTTATTTCAAATCTCCACCAGCATTACAACAAACTTCTTCCCCTGATTATGGAACTTGACTCAAAACCACTGCTCCAATCGGGAGGAATTGTAGTGAAGAATGCACACGATTTTAAGGAGCTGTATATTTTCCTCTCAAGCAAGGAGAGTGTGCATGCTTGCAGCTACGAGATGCACGACCGTTTTACAGAACTGTTTGTTGAATATAAGGAATATCTATAGTGGCTGTTGGTCTTTTTGGCGGTTCATTTAATCCGGTTCACTTGGGACACCTTATTACATCGCAGAGAGTAATGGAAATCAGGAATCTCGAAAAGATTATTCTCATGCCGTGCAACATCTCACCTTTTAAGGTTGAAGCATCTGACATATTGGATGGAGATACAAGGCTAAGGATGCTTGAGCTTGCCGTTGGGAACAATCCAAAATATGAAATTGACAATTTTGAACTCAAAAAGGGGGGAGTCTCTTTCACCTTTAATACAATTCTCCACCTGAAACAGATGTATAGTGAGATTGAACTCATCATCGGGTTTGATCAACTTGTTGACTTCGACAAATGGTATAAAGCTGAAGAGATAGTTTCTGAAGCTCAATTAGTTGTGTTGAAAAGGGAGATAGATAATAAGTGGACACCCAACATTTTTACCAAAAAAGCTGTTTTTGTTGAGACTCCTGCAATCGAAATCAGCGCCACTGAAATAAGAAAGAGAATAAAAGCCGGGCTTTCGATTGATTACCTCGTTCCCGAAGCTGTGGTTGAATATATTAAACGGAAGAAACTTTATTTTTAATGGCAACAATCGATATCAAAAAAATCTTAAATAAAGATAAAAGAAGTGTAGCTCGTGCAATAACCCATATAGAATCGGGTTACGATGGTGCAGTTGAACTGTTGGAAGAGCTCCACAAATTTACAGGAAAAGCATACAAAGTTGGTGTTACCGGACCTCCCGGTGCAGGCAAGAGTACTTTAACTTTGCAGCTGATTAAGTGGTTCAAGAAAGAAGGCAAAAGTGTTGCTGTTATCTGTGTTGACCCCACCAGTCCTTTTACAGGTGGAGCCCTTTTGGGTGACAGAGTCAGGATGACCGAAGTTAGCAATCTGGATGGAGTTTTCATCAGAAGTATGGCAACGAGAGGGAGCCTCGGTGGTTTAAGTGGTAAAGCTGTGGATGCTTCCGACATACTGGATGCTGCGGGGTACGACATTATAATTTATGAGACAGTGGGTGTTGGTCAGTCAGAGCTCGACATAGCTAAAGCGGCTGACACAACCATTGTGGTTCTTGTCCCTGAATCAGGAGACACAGTTCAGGCAATGAAAGCCGGATTGATGGAAATTGCTGATTTTTTTGTGGTGAATAAAGGTGACCGACCGGGGGCAGAGCAGGCAGTTGCGGCGATTAAAACGATGCTGCAATTCCGTGAACACGATGAGCACACATGGTGGCCGGCAGTTATTAAAACCTCTGCTCATGAGAACAAAGGAGTTGATGAAGTTGCCCGCGAGATTCTCCGCCACAAAGAACACCTTGAAACGACCGGAAAATTAGCGGTTAGAAGGAAAGAGAGAGAGAAGAACCGGCTCGAAGGCATTGTTGAAGGGGCAATCCTCAGTGAATTATGGGCATCGGGTGGAGCGGAACTATTACACGGCTCAATTTCTGAGGTGATGGGGAAACAGATTTCGCCATTCAGACTGGCAGAGAAAATTGTAAATTCCTACAGGGAGTTTTTAAAGGAAAAGAATTTTTAAGAATGGAGAGATCAATGGATACAAATACGGAATCAAATTTTTTGTTGGAATTTACTGAGGAGCAGAGATCAATACAAGAATCAGTAAGAGATTTTGCAGAGAAGAGAATGAAACCTGTGGTGATGGAATATGATGAATCGCAGGCGTTTCCATTCGACATAGTAAAAGAGCTTGCTGAGATGGGGTGTATGGGGATTCTTGTTCCCGAAAAATATCACGGTTCCGGACTTGGCTACACCGAGTATGCCCTGATAGTTGAGGAACTTGCCAGAGTTGATCCTTCTGTTGCCCTAACGGTTGCCGCACACAACGGACTTTGCACAAACCATATCCTGATGAATGGTAGTGAAGCACAAAAAGAAAAGTATTTGCCAAAACTTGCAACAGGTGAAATGATTGGTGCCTGGGGACTTACCGAACCTGTCTCCGGAAGTGATGCCGCATCCATGATTACAACTGCCGTTAAAGATGGAGATGAGTGGGTCTTGAATGGAAGCAAAACCTTCATAACTCATGGTGGAGTTGGGCATGTTGCGGTAATCATGGCTGTTACCGACAAAACCAAACACTCCAAAGGTATTTCCGCCTTTATTGTTGAGAAAGGGACTCCGGGATTTATCGTTGGGAAAAAAGAGAACAAACTGGGGATGAGATCAAGCGATACTTGCCAGTTGATGTTCGACAATTGCCGAATTCCAGCCGAAAATCTGATTGGCGTTGAGGGTGAAGGATTCAAGCAGACAATGAAGATACTTGAGGGTGGACGCATTTCCATTGCTGCACTTAGTGTGGGACTTGCTGAAGGAGCACTATCTGAATCGATTAAATACTCCGGAGAAAGAAAACAGTTTGGGAAGCCAATCAACTCTTTCCAGGGGATTCAGTTTAAAATTGCCGATATGGCAACTGAAATTGAAGCCGCACGATTAATGACTTTTAAAGCTGCCTCCATTAAAGATGCGGGTAAACCACTTGGAAACAGTGCCGCCATGGCAAAACTATTTGCGAGTGAAGTTGCCGAGAGATGTGCAAATCAGGCTGTTCAGATATTTGGCGGATATGGTTTCATCAAAGATTTCCCCGTAGAAAAATTTTATCGTGATGTAAAACTTCTTACTATTGGTGAAGGCACATCCGAAGTGCAGAGAATTGTGATTTCCCGAAATATGCTGAGTGATTAACAAATGAGAAAAATCGGCAAAAGCTTGTCAGAACAAGAATCCTTTCATATTAAGGAAGATGTTTACAAGGAACTTGTAAGGAAACTTGAACACGAAAGAAAAAGAACCCACAAAGGCGGGGGAGACAAAGCTCTCCAGAAAATGAAAGATAAGGGGAAAATGCCTGCGAGGGAAAGGATTGCCCGACTTATCGACAAGGGAACAAACTTTTTTGAGTTAAACACTTTTGCAGCGCATGGCATGTATGAAGAGTATGGTGGAGCTCCCGGTTCAGGAACAATTTTTGGGATTGGGAAGATTCACGGGCGTGATTGTGTTGTTGTTGCAAATGACTCCACTGTTAAAGCCGGTGCCTGGTTTCCCATAACTTGTAAAAAAAATCTGAGAGCACAGGAAATTGCGATCGAAAACAGATTACCTGTGATTTATCTTGTTGACAGCGCAGGTGTTTTTCTGCCACTTCAGGACGATATTTTCCCCGATAAAGAACATTTTGGCAGGATTTTCAGGAATAATGCAAAGATGTCGGCGATGGGTATTCCGCAAATTGCTGCCATCATGGGACCCTGCGTTGCTGGTGGTGCATACCTCCCGATCATGAGTGATGAAGCTTTAATTGTGAAAGGTGAAGGTTCGGTTTTCCTCGCGGGTGCTCACCTTGTAAAAGCTGCCATTGGCGAAATTACTGACAACGACACTCTTGGCGGAGCCGTGGTTCAAAGTAATATTTCAGGTGTTACCGACTACATCATGGAAAATGATGAAGAGTGTATCGATCAGGTCAGATCGTTGATTGAAAAATTTGGTGCACAACCCAAAGCCGGATTTTCGAGAGAAACCCCAAAACTCCCTGCTTTTCCTGAAAAAGAGATTTACGGAATTCTTCCGGGAGATGCGATCAAACAATATGATACCTATGAACTCATCGCAAGAATAGTGGATGGTTCTGAGATTGATGAGTATAAAGCCGGATATGGTAAATCCCTCATCACTGCGTATGCAAGAATTGACGGATGGGCAGTGGGAATTGTTGCCAACCAGAGGGCAGTTGTTAAGTCAGAAAAAGGTGAAATGCAGGTTGGTGGAGTAATCTATTCCGATAGTGCCGACAAAGCTTCCCGTTTTATCATGAATTGTAATCAAAAAAAGATTCCGCTTCTGTTCCTTCAGGATGTGACTGGTTTTATGGTGGGTACAAAAGCTGAACATGGTGGAATCATCAAAGATGGCGCGAAAATGGTAAATGCTGTTGCAAACAGTGTGGTACCCAAAATTACAATTATTGTTGGTAACAGTTACGGAGCAGGGAATTATGCAATGTGTGGAAAAGCTTATGATCCAAGATTTATATTTGCATATCCTGCAGCAAAAATCAGTGTTATGGGTGGAAGTCAGGCAGCTAATGTATTGATGGATATCAAGACGAAACAGTTTGAAAAAGCCGGGAAGGTTTTGGATGAAGAGACAAAACTAAAGATGTATGACGAAATTCGTGATTCTTATGAAAGTAAATCTTCACCACTTTATGCAGCGGCAAGATTGTGGGTGGATGAAGTAATTGACCCTGCAAAAACCCGCGAGTATATTTCTCGCAGTATCGAAGCTGTCAATAACAATCCTTTTTTTGAAGAGTTTAAGTTGGGGGTTATACAGGTTTAATCCAATAATCCAAAAATGCAGTAATCCAATAATGAGGGGGACGCAGATACACGCAGATGACACGGATTTCCGCAGAGGGGAGAAATTGGTTTCAATTGTGCAGAAATTTATTGAGTACTCAAAAATTCTGTGGGAGAACTATAATTAATAATTAATAATTAATAATTGAGACCAACCGTTACTCAACCGACCAATTAGAAATTAGCTCTTCAGTGGGTCGTATTGGGCGATAGGTTTTTAGGTCTATTGGGCACCAAAGGGAGAGTGCTTCTACGAACACGCGGGAGTCGGATTGCCTGTAGATAGTGGTGTATCTTTCAAAAAGGTGCTTGCGGGTTTTTCCCACCCATGTTTTGACAACAACGGTGTCACCCAGCTTCGCTGAATATTTGTAATCGATTTCATGCCTTGCTATTACAAAAGCAATTGTTTCGGTTAAATGGGGTTCTGCGCATGTCATCCAATGGTTAATGGCAGCTTCCTGAATCCATTTAACATAGATCAGATTACCCACATGATTCAGTTGATCAATATGTTCTTGTTCAACAGGGATAATCATCTCAAAAGGTGTGAGGGAGGTTAGTTCGGTATCCATTTTGGCCTTTAGAGTTTATAACCTCTTAAAAACTCATCGGCTGTCATCCGCTTTTTACCTTCCGGCTGAATTTCAAGGATTTCCAGTGAACCATTTCCTGTTCCAACAAATATCTGATGTTTGGTCGTCATGACCTGGCCGGGATACAGTTTTTGATCTGAGAGTGCTGTTTTATAAATTTTGAAGTGTTTGTCATTGTGAAAGAAGAATGCACCCGGTGAAGGGGAAAGTCCTCTAACAAGATTATGAATTGAGATTGCATCCTTCTTAAAATCGAGCTGACAGATTTCCTTTGTGATTTTTGGAGCCGGTGATGCAAGTGAATCATCCTGCGGAAGGAGATGTATATTTCCGGAGGCAAGCATTTCGACTGTTCTTATTACCAAACCAGCCCCGACCTCTGCCATCTTTTCATACAATGAGCCAAAGTTATCACCATCGGCTATTTCCACTTCTTCTTTTAGGTAGATATTACCCGTATCAACTTTGTCTGCAAGTTTAAAGGTAGTGAGACCTGTTAATTTATCGCCGTTAATAATTGCCCACTGGATTGGAGCAGCACCACGATATTTAGGGAGTAGTGAGCCATGCAGGTTAAAACTTCCCAATGGAGGGAGGTTGTAAACCGATGCAGGAAGAATTTTAAATGCCACGACGATAAAGAGGTCGGCATTAATTTCTTTAAGTTGTGAAACAAACTCTTCTGACTTTAGAGATTCAGGTTGAATTACCGGGATATTGTGTTCAATCGCAAATTGTTTTACAGGAGAGGGAAGAATCTTTTTTCCGCGTCCCTGTTCTTTGTCGGTTACTGTAACAATTGCAACAACTTCATGTTCAGATTCGGCAAGTCTTTCGAGACATTTAACAGCTATAGAGGGAGTCCCGAAAAAGACAATTTTCATTAGTCGCGTTCTCTCTCGGTAACGGGATAGTCAACTTCCACTTTTCGGTTTTTAATCCTGATAAGTTCTCTTTTTAATTTTTTTTGTTGATCTTCGGGGATACGATCGGTAAAGTAGATTCCTTGCAGGTGATCATACTCGTGTTGAATTACACGGGCAAGGAAGTCTTCCACTTCAAGAGTCTGGTCATTAAACTCGAGATCCTTGAACTGAATCTTAATTTTTTTTGGTCGTAAAACTTCAGCTCGAACATCGGGGATACTGAGGCATCCTTCTTCATAAGAAGCCATCTCTTCCGATCTTTCAGTAATTTTGGGATTGATAAAGACTCTTGGTTTTTCGTTTGGGTAGTCTTTCATAACAGAGATGTCAACCACAAAAACAGACTTTGCCGAGCCGACCTGATTTGCAGCAAGGCCGACGCCTGAAGCTTCATGCATTGTTTCAAACATATCCTTCACAAACTTGATTGTTTCGGCATCAATTTTTTGAAGAGGGATTGCTTTTTTGCGGAGTATTTTGTCTCCGTACTGATTAACGGGGATTTGGGTCATAAAAATTTAATGTTTTAGTTGATTTTTAAAATAATCAATGGTTCTTAAAACGCCGGTTTTTCTATCAACCTTTGGAGACCATCCCAGGATTTCTGTGGCTCTTGTAATATCGGGTTGGCGAACTTTAGGGTCGTCTTCGGGCAGTTCCATATATGTAATACTGCTTTTGGTGCCTGTAAGTTCAATAACCTCTTCGGCAAACTGTTTTATTGTGATTTCTGCCGGGTTGCCAATATTAACGGGATAAACTTCGTCAGAAAAAAGTAGCCGAACCAATCCATCGACGAGGTCATCCACATAACAGAAGCTTCTCGTTTGGGAACCGTCGCCAAAGATTGTCAGGGGTTCGTTGTTAAGAGCCTGAGAGATAAATGCCGGGAGGGCACGCCCGTCGTTTAGTCGCATCCTTGGACCGTAAGTGTTAAAGATCCTCGCGATTCTGGTTTTAACATTGTGATAGCGGTTATATGCCATAGTTAATGATTCAGCGAATCTTTTTGCTTCATCATAAACTCCTCTTGGCCCAACTGTATTTACATTTCCCCAATAACTTTCGGTTTGAGGGTGGATCAACGGATCGCCATACACTTCTGAAGTGGAAGCAAGGAGAAAAGTTGCATTTTTCTCTTTAGCCAGGCCAAGCGCTTTGTGAGTTCCGAGGGAGCCCACTTTGAGTGTCTGGATCGGGAGTTGAAGATAATCAATAGGGCTTGCCGGTGAAGCGAAATGGAGGATATAATCAACCGGACCCATCACATGGATAAAATTGGTGATGTCATGTTTTATAAATGAAAAGTCTTCATTTCCAAAAAGATGACCTATATTATCGAGATTACCCGTTATCAGGTTATCGATGCAAATTACCTTACAATTCTCTTGAAGAAGTCTGTCGGCAAGATGTGATCCAAGAAATCCGGCTCCACCGGTAATGACGGCTGTTTTTTTCATTAATTGTTACCTTTGGTGGTTTTTCTTCCGATGCTGTAGTAGGAGAATCCAAGTTTTTGCATCTCTTTAACTTCATACATATTTCTTCCGTCAAATATCAAAGGTGAATTCAACTTCGATTTCAAAACAGTAAAATCAGGTTTTCTAAATTCACCCCATTCGGTAAATATAACGAGTGCGTCAGCTCCATCGAGAGCAGAATATTTGTCGGGAGAATAAATAATTGTATCATCGAGATAAAAACGGGCATTTTCTGATGCAACGGGATCATAGGCAGAGATAGAGACACCTTCACTTACCAACCGTTTTATAACCGTAACAGAAGGAGCTTCTCTCATATCGTCGGTATCAGGTTTAAATGCCAAACCCCAGACGGCGAGTTTTTTCCCTTTAAGTTCGCCATTAAAGTGGTTATAAATTTTAATAAAGAACCGAGCTCTTTGTTCTTGATTGATTCTGTCAACTTCTGCGAGCAAAACAAGTTTTGCATCAAAATCGACTGAAGTTTTAATAAGGGCGTTCACATCTTTGGGGAAGCAAGAACCGCCATATCCAATACCCGGGAAAAGGAATTTATGTCCAATTCTTGTATCGGATCCCATCCCAAGTCTTACGAGATCGATATCGGCTTCAGCTTTTTCGCAGAAATTGGCGAGATCATTCATAAAAGTGATTTTGGTGGCGAGAAAACTGTTAGCTGCATATTTTGTCACTTCAGCACTTCTGATATCCATTTCTATAATCGAGTTTCCGAGCGCAACGAAAGGTTCATACAAGTCGCGGAGCATTTTGAGAGCTTTATCGGAGTCAGAACCTATAACAATTCTGTCAGGTTTCATAAAATCCTCGACAGCAAATCCCTCTCTAAGGAATTCGGGATTTGAAGCGACAGCAAAATTTTTGATTCCTTTGGCGGTAAGAATACCAAAGATTTTTTCCCCGGTACCAACAGGTGCGGTACTTTTGTTAATGATCAATTTAAAGTCATCTATCTGGCAGAGAATATCACCAAGTTTTCCGGTGATATTCATCACATGGCTAAGGTCGGCAGAACCATCTTCATCTTGCGGAGTGGGCAGGCACAGAAAGATCATATCGGAAGAGAGGGCGGCAGCCTTCAGATCATCGGTAAACCTTAGTCTTCCGTTCTTGAAGTTCCTGGAATAAATCACTTCAAGGCCCGGTTCGTAAATTGTAATATGGTTGGAGTTTAATTTTTCGAGTTTGTTTTTATCATTATCTACGCAGATTACATCATTACCCATTTCAGCAAAACAGGTTCCGGATACAAGACCAACATATCCCGTTCCAATAACAGCTATGTTCATTAAAATTTTACCTTTCTGTATAAAATTACAACAACAAATATAACGGTTGCAGGCGAAATAATCAGTTGCAATATGGTTAGCAGAGCGATAATTATTAAATTAGCAGATTAGTTTTTTTCTGAAAGTAGTGATGCAAACCATTCTGTTTTATATATTTATAATTTCTCTGTTCTTTCTGTTTCACACTTATCTTTTTTATCCGGTAATAGTGAAATTATATTCACTTGTTGCCGCAAAAAAGTTCGTCAAAGATAAGAGTAATTTACCAAAAGTATCTGTTTTGATTGCAGCATACAATGAGGAAAAAGTGATCCGGGAGACGGTTGAAACACTTTTGGCATCAGAGTACCCCAAAGACAGGTTTGAAGTAATAGTCGGGTCTGACAATTCAAAAGACAAAACTCATGAGATCATGCAGGAGTTGGCGGAAACTGACTCTCGGGTTAAATTTTATCCATTTTTTGAGAGGAATGGAAAACCCGGGGTTCTCAACAGGATAGAAGAGAAAGCTTTTGGTGATGTGCTGGTCTTTTGTGATTCAAATATACTGTTTGACAAAAACGCACTTATGGAGATGGCATCATTATTTGCTGATAAAAGGGTTGGGGGAGTTTCAGGCGAGATTAAGCTAAAAAAGAGTAAAACCGGTAATCAGGAAGGCACTTATTGGAGACTCGAATCAAGAATTAAAGATTTTGAAGGTAAAGTTGGATCATTAATCGGCGCTAACGGTGGGATGTATGCAATCAGGAGGGAGCTCTATTGGAAATATCCTGTTGGAGAAACAATTCAGGACGATATATTGATGACCTTGAAAGTAATTTCAGCGGGTTTTGACTTTACATACGATACATCAGCTTTCTCTCATGAGGAGCCAACTGCCACCAATGAAGATGAATTTAAGAGAAAAAAAAGAATTCAGGTTAGCAATCTGGGGACTCTAAGATATGTAAAAGAGTTTTTGAATCCATTTGCCGGGTTCACTGCTTTTGCACTTTGGTCGCATAAAATTCTCCGGTGGTTTTCGCCGCATTTATTACTTCTTGTAATTTTTTGCAATCTGTTTTTACTCGACTATTCGTCGTTTTTTATGTTGAGTATCTACTCGATCGCTGCCACCATTAACCTGGCAGTTCTTGGTTACTTTTTTAATGCTGTGGGCCAAAGGTTTTTACCATTTTTGCTTTTTTATTACTTTTATGGTACATTGGGAGCCCTTTTGGCGGGGTCTTTTAAGTACTATTTCAGAAAGACTACTGCGACCTGGGAGCCTACTAAAAGAGTATAGTTCAACGGGATCATACAAACAAAATTTTATTTTCGAGAGGAATTGGTTATGACAGAAAAAGTAATTGCCATCGTTGGCATGGGTGGGGGAGTTTCATTGGGAACAGCTCTCAAATTTGGCAAGGAGAATTTTATTGTTGCCATGATTGGCAGGAACGGGACAAAGTTGAGAGATTACAAAGATATCCTTGAAACTCATGGTATCAGGTCTGAATTTTATATCGGAAATGCAGCAGATGAATACTCTTTAAAAGATGCACTCAGAAGAATTGAAGAAGAACTTGGAACGCCCGACGTACTTCTTTACAATGTTGCAAATGTGAAAGGGGTAAATCTTCTCAGTGAAACAAGTGACGGGATGTTATACGATTATAAAATGAATGTTGTTGGTGCAGTAATCTCCGCTAACGAAGTTATCCCGGGGATGAAAAAGAGGGGTAATGGATGCATTTTGTTAACAGGTGGCGGTTATTCTTTATATCCAGATCCTAATTTTGGTTCACTTGGGATTGGCAAAGCCGGTATCAGGAATTTAAGTATGTCGCTTGCTAAAGCTGTAGAAGGAACAGGAATAATTGTTGGTACAGTTACAATCTGTGGAATAGTAAATGCAAGCAACCCGGTGCATAACCCTGACAATATCGGCGCCAAATTTTTTGAGCTCTACAGCAACGGTAAAAACGGTACTGAGATAACCCTCTAATAACTCAATCCGTTTATGAAATATTTAAAATTACAAAATTCAGAAATCAGGAGAGTGATATGAGAAGAAAAAAAATATTTATCTTCTTCTCCCTTTTGTTAACATTTTTCGGTTGTGGCGGCGATGATCAGAACACTTTAAAGGAAGAAAATGGTGAATTCGCCACCGTTGAAAAGATAACCGACGGCGACACTTTTTCGGTGATATTCAACGGCAGGAAAGAAAAAATCAGACTTATTGGAATAGATACTCCTGAATCGAGAAGAAATGATCGCTCCAAAAAACAAGGTAAAGAAGAGAAACTTGACCAAGAGGAGATTGTGGCAATGGGAAAGGAAGCAAAAGCTTTTATTGCGAGACAGATTCAGAAGGGGGATCGAGTAAAACTGGAATTTGATGTTCAGGAGCGGGACAAATATGGCAGATTTTTATGTTATGTTTATCTAGAGGATGGCAGGATGTTAAATGAGATTATGATTGGTGAGGGATATGCTTATCCATTAACCATTGCACCCAATGTAAAATATGAATCAAAATTCAGGGCAGCATTTGTTGAAGCTCGAGAAAACAGCAGGGGGCTTTGGAAGAAGTAATTTTTTTTGATGCTCCATTTATATTGACAAAATAGAAAGAGGTTGCCCAAAATCGGACAACCTCAAACTTTTTCCCCTCAACTTAACGACAAATCCCGAAATTAATATGTTGGTTCACCTGATGATTAAAAGTAATATTAGTAATGCTTTCAATTACTGATTCAAAAATAGAGATGGATATATCGAAATTTATTGTCATTGAATGACAATTTTTTAACCGGAAGTAAAATGGCTGCACAAAGAGATTATATTAATGATAATATGCGAAGGACCGAAATCCTCGCAAGATTAATCAATAAAGAGCCGCTCACGGTTTTTGACTTGTGTTTTGAATATAATGTAAGTGAATCGACCATTAATCGCGATTTTAATTTTCTCAGGTCTGAAGGATTTTCGACTTATAGCAGAAAAAAAGTGCTTTTCATTAGCAGCAACCCCGATCCGGGAAAATTGACCGGATACCTTTCAGAATATCTCGCCTTTAAGCTCAATTCCAGGCTTTTACTTGACAAACTTGAAGCTCTTTCAAAAGCCGGAAACGGAAACTTCTTTCAGATTCTCACTCTTGCAGCCAAAGCTGTTGAAGAGAAAAAATATCTTCGATTCCGGTATGAAAGAATAACCGACAACATTGAGAATGAATATTTAGTTAAACCGGTTGAGCTTAGGATCAATGAGTTTAACTGGTCACTGATTGCTGTGAAGGAGGGTGAAAGTGTCGAAAAATTATTTTACCTGAGCAGAATTAGAAATATTTCACTGACAGGTGAGGTTTTTGTGAAAGGGACTGAAGAGTCATCCGATCAACTTTATGAAGTTGTTCTACGATTCCATCCCGATTGTCGTAACGGAATTTACTCAAAAATCTGGTTCCCGGAATTTAATCTTGAAGAGGACAGCGAAGGTTATATAACACTTAGGACATGTGTACCGATAAATAAACGGCTTGCAAGCTGGTGCCTGCGTTGGCAAAATAATATCACTGTGTTGGAACCAAAAAAGCTAAAAGAAAAGATCAGGGAAATGACCGATCTTTTTTATTCTGTCAACAAATTTTAAAATATTTACCAAAAAAGTCAAAAATTCCCTCCAAAAATTTTGTAGAGAGTTAAATTATCCTTAATTTGTGATAGTTAAATAATTCTCCTCCCGAATAATAATCAATTCACATAACAAATATCGAGTATAGTGTTGAGACAACTCATTTTTATTCTTTTTTTGGTTGCAACTACTGCAACCGGCTGGGCACAATCATATTCATGGTCACTGAAACAAAGTGGAAGCAGCCTTGGGGATCCTATCACAAGTGATCCAAACAATTCAAATATAATTTTTTATGGTACAAACGCTCAAATTTATAGAAGTACCGACAGGGGTGAAACCTTCAGTAACTGGGGTACACCGATCTCAGGATCAACAAGGGTTAAAAACATAATCACCACTGCCAAAAGCAGCCAGACTATGCTTGCTGCAATTGAAGCATCAACCGATAAGATTGTTAAAACCACTGATGGGGGAGCAACCTGGGTTGTAACTCTAAACAATGCCACTTTTTCCTACTTCGGAATTCCCATGACTCCCGATCCTTCTCATCCCGATACTATTTACACGATGAGTAACAATATATTTTACAAATCCTACGATTTTGGCTCCACATGGACACAAGTGAGCACAGCATCTTCGTTTGCAACACCATGTGACATTGAAGTTTTTCCCGACAGTTCACATATCATTCTTGTTGGAGATAACACAACCGGAATTTTCAGGTCAACGAACTATGGCGTAACATGGTCAACCGTTTATACTACATCCGGCGAAATTCCAACGATTGCCATAGATGGTAGAAATAAAGGAACAGCTTATGGCACAAAATGGGGTGGTGGAGGAGGACTTGTAAAATCCACTGATTTTGGAGCCACATGGACATTGATTCCATTTTTTACAGGTCAGAGTATGTGGGGTGTTGACATTGCTCCCGAAAACTCGGATTTCATAATGGTGGGAAGATACTCGGGAAGCAATATTTATATAACCAGAGATGGTGGTCAAAATTGGATTACCACAACTCTTTCGGCAAGTAACTACAGCGTTAATATAATCGATACTCTCACAATTTTTGCGGCTCAGTCACCAGGGTGTTACAAAGCCACAGTGCCATTTGTTCCTGTTGAATTAACAGGTTTTTATGCCACAGTGTCTGATGGTGAAGTTATTTTGAGCTGGTCAACTGCTACGGAGTTGAACAATGCGAGATTTGAGCTTGAGAGAAGAACCGCATCTTTAACCGATGATTGGACAAAAGTTTCGGAAGTGGAGGGTCATGGCACCACCACAATTCAGAGACGATATATGTTAACCGACAAACCGGCAGCAACCGGTGTTTATCTCTATCGGCTAAAACAAATTGACTATGATGGAAAATTTGAATATTCAAATACAATAGAAGTTACCACGGAAACACCGATGGAATTTTCGTTGTCGCAGAATTATCCAAATCCATTTAATCCGTCAACGAGTATTGCTTTCTCTCTTATGGAGCAGGCAGAGGTTAATCTCGCAGTTTTTGATATTACCGGCAGGGAAGTTACCAACATTATTGAAAACAAAGTATTACCGGCAGGAAATCACTCAATTGAATTCAATGCATCCAATCTTAATTCAGGTGTCTATCTTTACAGGCTAAAAGCCGGAAGCAAGTCACTAACCAAAAAGTTAACCCTTTTAAAATAAAGGAAGTAACATGAAGCGCTCTATTTACTATTTTTCGGTTTTTATAACCGTATGTGCGATCGTTTATGGTGGTATTCAATACAGCACCGGTATCACCGGAATTACCCAAAAGAATGGTGATGGCTGTGTCTGCCACGATCCTGTTGCAGATCCAACAGTCACAGTAAGAATATGGGGACCAACTCAAGTTTTACCGGGAAGCAGCAATACATTTACTGTAAGTCTTAAAGGCGGGCCTGCCGTAAAAGGTGGATTTAACGCAGCCGTCAAGACAGGTTCACTCTCAACAACAGATCCCGGGGTTCAGGTGATGCAAGGTGAACTTACACACACAACACCAAGAGTTTTTGGTGCCGCAGATTCTGTTTATTGGACATTCAGCTACACAGCACCGGGCACGCTTGGTTACGACACTCTTTACGCAACCTCAAACAGCGTAAATGGTGATGGTCAACCAACTGACGCCGACAGTTGGAATAATGCACCAAATTTTGCTGTTCAAGTGGTGAATGCAGTACCTGTTGAATTAACCTCATTTGTTGCAAAATCAAATGGAAATTCCGTTTTACTTTCCTGGGAAACAGCAACTGAATTGAATAACGACAGATTTGAAGTTCAAAGAAGTGAAGGTTCCGGCTGGTCAACCGTTGCAACAGTTAAAGGAAATGGCACTACAACTGCAAAGTCGATTTACAATTTCACAGATAAAAACCTTAATGCCGGAAATTACTCTTACAGATTAAAACAGATCGATTTCTCCGGTCAATTTGAGTATTCACAGACGGTTGAGGTTGAGATAAGTGCTGTTAATTCATATGCATTGATGCAGAATTATCCAAACCCGTTTAATCCTGAAACAGTTATCAATTTTGCTGTACCTGCTGAGTCGATGGTAAAAATAAGCGTTTATAATTCACTTGGTGAAATTGTAAGCACACTTGTTAATCAACAAATGACTGCAGGGAATCATCAAGTAAAATTTGATGCTTCTAAACTTTCGAGTGGACTTTATTTTTATAAAATGGTGGCAGGTGAAGTTACCATTACAAGAAAGATGGTTCTTTCAAAGTAGAATGAAACAAATTCAGATATTCGCGATTGTTATTTCAATCGTATTTATTGGTTTTACACTTGGCGATCCACCAACTCATGATACAGAAAATACTGATGTGATTTCATGTACTGAATTAAATGGATTGGGGTGTGTCTGCCACACAATCGACCAGGATTCAACTGTTTTAACCAGAGTGGAGGGACCAAAATCCCTCCGCCCGGGTGAAACTGCCATGTACAGAATCTATGTTTCTCGAGGGCCGGCATTGGGCGGCGGTTTTAATGTTGCTTCACGATTTGGTTCACTGGCAACTGTAGATTCCACAGTTTTATGGTTGGACAACGAACTGACACAAAAATTTCCACTGGCTATGCAGCCCGGTGACACAGCGATTCATTGGGATTTTTATTACACAGCACCGTTCAACAAATTAAAAGATACCATCTACTCGGTTGGTTTGAGTACGAACCACGATTACATTCCTAATGAATTTGATTTATGGGCGTATGGTCCTAAATTTGTTGTTGAGATTGCCCGTAACGCCACAACTGTTGAAGATGAAATAACTCCGGAAGATTTTGTGATCAAAGGAAATTATCCAAATCCATTTAATCCTTCAACAACAATTGTATGGGTTACTCCTGATCAGGCTGAAACAAAAATTACGGTCTTTGATGCAGCCGGCAGGGAAGTTGCAGCTTATGAAGTTGGAGTTTCTTCCAAAGGCCAAAATGAATTTAGACTAAGTGCTTTATCTTTTCCTTCAGGGCTTTATTTCTACAAAATAGAATCTGGTGCCTACTCCGCAGTTAACAAATTTATACTGCTTAAGTAGTCAATCAAATTTAAACTAAAAAGAGGCTGTCTCGATCGAGACAGCCTCTTTTTTTTGTAATATGTTTCAGGTTTTAATGTTGATTCACTCAAAGAATGAATTAAACAATCGACCCTCCTCTTATTTCATCAGGATGAATTTCTTGACGGCATTAAATTTACCGGCTTCGAGTTTGTAGAAGTAAATTCCACTTGCCAATCCTGAAGCAACAAAGTTTGATCTGTAATTACCGGCTTCAAGTTCACCATCTTGTAAAACAGCGATCAGGTTACCCGATACATCATAAATCTTAAGAGTTACATTGGCTCTTTCAGGAACCGCAAACTCAATGGTTGTGCTTGGGTTAAATGGATTTGGATAATTCTGTTCGAGGTTAAACCTTGAAGGAACTGCGCCAAATTCTTTAACTGCGGTTGGTGTGAAATTTGCAATCGCATCTCTGAGAAGTTTTTGTGTCAGCAGAGTATTATGAATACCGCGGCTGCCTTCAGCTTCGCATGAAAGAAGGTTGTAATTTGCCTGTTTGAATGCATCAGTTAATGAGTCAGCAGGTGAAGCTGCATTAAGTTTTGTTCTTAATACATTCATCAAACTGTCGGAAGTTGACTGGATGCCTCTATAGTTAAATCTTGTTGCATGGTTAGATGTATCAACAGATGTATAATAATCAGGGTGGCAAGTTCCGCAAGCAACAGGTGAAGCTTCAAAAGTGTGACCAGTTTTTGCAGGATTACCGGAAACTGCTTTCACATGGCAGTTGATGCATCTTTCGGTAGCAGCAAAAGTGTGAATTGAGTTTTGATAAGTCTGTCCCGGATACTGGAATCCAAAGTTAGGTGTTCCACTCAATGCTTCAGAAGTAGTATGATGTGGTGTGGAGTTAATATTTACAGGCTCAGTTCCAACAGTATGGCAAGCATCGCAGATAACTCTCTGACCTGTTACAGGCAGACGAAGTGAACCGGGATTGCTGCTACCGTGTGGATCATGACAGCCAACGCAGGTGATTGGTTCAATGTCGTCGCCGGTTACGAGAATTGTGTCAACATAAGTTGTTGGGTTTTCAACCCATTCGATAAAGTTTTGAGCTACGTGGCATTTTACACAGGATTTGTTTCCTGTTATAAAAGCTTGTGATGCTGTTGCTGCGTGTCCCGACGAGCTCCATTCTTCCATGTATGGGTGATGGCTGCCTTGATGGCAGGTTCCGCATACTTCGGCAGAGTAGTTCAATTTATTGGTAGTTCCAAAACCCCAGTGTTCAGCTCCGAGCATTCTTGCAGAACTTCCGAGTGGACCGTGGCATGATTCACAACCAACATTTTTTACTCTGTTGAAATTGGTTTCATCATTGATTGTGTAATTTGGTGTGCCGCCCGGATTAGAGGTGACATACTCATCAGCACCATAGTTTGCAGTGTTAGGATCCCAACCTGTGTTATGGCATCCCAGGCAGGAATAACCATAAGAGGTGTTGGAAGTCAATGCAGTGTGGGCAGTGGCATGTTTAGTATTTTTCCATGTATCATATTGTGCAGTAGCAGATCCACCACTACGGTGACAGGCTGCACATGCATCCATACCGACTGAGTTCTGATCCCCTGTGCCAAGGAAATATCTTGTTTGTGCGTTTGTAAAGGAAGTAAGTGAGATTACTCCCAAGATCATAATGAAACTTAAAGTTCTCATTATTTCTCCTCATGTTTTTGTGTTAGTAAGTATAAATTTCAGCTCGTCACAGATATAGCTAAAATCGTGCCAAGACATATAGTTTATATATATAAAGAAAGGGCACACTCATCAATAGATTTTTTCCAAATTTGAGAAATGAAGTGTTGAAAATCTAAATAATGAGATTTTAGTATGTTGAATTATTCAACAGTGAATGTTATTTACTTTATGATTATCAACTATAAACGGCCCACTGTAACAAATGTGATTTACGCTGCCGACGATGAAACACGGCATAATTTTTGCTTAATTTATGCATTAATTCTAAATGCAGTAAAATAATTTCAATATGACCATGAAACAAATTCTCTTTATATCTGTTCTTTTTATATCCGGATTGTTTGCCCAAAACAGTAATGATGATTGTATGGCTTGTCATAGCGATGAATCACTCACTACCACAAGGAACGGGAAAACCGTCTCTCTGTTTGTTGAATCCGGGAGATATATTTCCTCAATTCACGGCTCAATGGAATGTGTTGATTGCCATTCAGGTTTTAACGGTGAAGACCTTCCCCACAAAGCCGGTACAAATATTCATAAAGTTGATTGCAGCAGTTGTCACGATGTAGCGGCATTTAAAGGAAGCATTCATGGTACCAAAAATGTTGAATGTTATTCCTGCCATACAAAACATTCAATTCTTCCAGCGAGCAATATGACCAACGGGAGGGTTGAATTGTGCATGTCATGTCACTCAACCGGCAGTGTAAAACAATTTACCCAGGGTGGTCATTACAAAGCTTACAAGACAGGTAACAGAGTAAACTGTGTAACATGTCATGGTAACAACTCACACGAAATTAAAAAAGTAGCGTTTAATAAATTTACTGAAACACAGTTGTGTAACAAGTGTCATGCGACACACAAAACTCAATTTTCTGTTGAGCTCCATTCAAGAGCAAATCAGGCAGAATTTCCAAAATGTACAAGTTGCCATGGTTCACATCTTGCCGCAGTGAACAGATTTTCAAGGAATTCGCAGGAGTGTATGACCTGCCACATGAATCCCACAATCTTTCACCCAAAAGATAATGAAAAACTTGTTAATTTCATTAAAACATATCAAACAAGTGTACATGCAGGAATTCAGGCAAATGGAGTTGAAGCTGCTTCATGCGCAGATTGTCATGGCAACCACACTGCCGAGGGACTTGAAGCCTCAAAAAACAGAGTAAAAAGAGAGAACATTAACGAAACTTGTGGAAGATGCCACCAGGATGCGCTTAAAGAATTTAATGCATCGTCACACGGTCTCGCCGCCAAAAAATATAAAGACATTGCTCCTGTTTGCACCGATTGTCACGGTGAACATCAGATATCAAAGGTGAAGAGCCCTGAATTTGCAAAGATGAAAATTAAAGAAATGTGTATGAACTGCCATGTTAAGAATGAGAAAGTGCTCAAACTTACCAAGGCGACAAGTTCTGACATTATGCACTACGAAAAATCAGCCCACTGGAAAGCGTTAAAAGCCGGGAATGAAAAAGCTGCTGTATGCTCTGATTGCCACACCGGACATGCTATGTTGCCCGCAAGTGATCCCAAATCTTCAATTCACAAGTCGAATATTGCTGCAACTTGTGGTGTGTCGGGCTGTCATGTTAAAGAGAAAAATGCGTACAATGTAAGTATCCATTGGAAATCTCTGAAAGAAGGGAAAATAGATTCGCCAGCTTGTGCCGATTGTCATGGAAACCATCAGATTGAGTCACCAAACAGATTTGGGAATCAAGGTGTAAAAAATCAATTCATAGCAAAATTGTGTTCTGATTGCCATGCGAGTGTTGAACTTGCTTCAAGATATAATTTTTCACAGATTCAGGCTGACAGTTATTACGAAAGTTATCACGGTCTCGCAGTAAAGGGTGGATCAAAACTTGCAGCCAACTGCGCCAGTTGCCACAATTATCACGATATCAGACCAAGTACTGATCCACTTTCATCGATTCACAGATCAAATCTTTCAAAAACCTGTGGAAAATGTCATCCAAACGCAAGCCTTGATAATAAATTTGCAAAGGTGCATGTAACAAATACCCAGGAAGAATCGATAATGCTCTACCTGGTAAAAACAGGTTACATCTTTTTAATTTTTGCTACAATCGGGATCATGTTCATTCATAATGTACTTGATTGGATTAGAAAAAGACAGCATAAAAAGAAACACAAACATGTTATAGCTGAGATGAAAAAGGACAAAAAATATTATGTCCGTATGACCAAAAATGAGCGAATTCAACACTTTTTCCTCTTAACATCTTTCATCGGACTGGTAATCTCAGGATTTGCGCTTGTTTATCCTGATGCCCTTTGGGTGAGAGCTATCAGATCAGTTTTGGGTGACAGTGCGTTTGAAATTAGAGGATTAACACACCGGATACTTGGTGTGATAATGATTATTGTCTCGTTATACCACACTTATTATCTGTTATTCACCAAAAATGGAAAACAGATGTTAAGAGATTTCCTCCCTGCATGGCACGATTGGGATGATGTAAAAGTCAACTTTAAATATCTTACATTCAGAAGTGATGAGACTCCGGCTTTCCGTCGATTCAGTTATATGGAAAAAGCTGAATACTGGGCACTTGTTTGGGGAACAGTTGTGATGTCGGCAACGGGCTTGTTGCTGATGTTCAACAACTTCTTCCTTGCCAATGCACCTAAGATATGGTTCGACATTGCAACCTTGATCCATTATTACGAAGCCTGGCTTGCAACACTCGCAATTATTGTTTGGCACTTCTATTTTGTGATTTTTAGTCCGGAAGTATATCCATTAAATAAAGCATTCATCACCGGTTTGATGAGTGAAGAATTGATGGAAGCTGAACATCCGCTTGAACTGGAGAGATTAAAAGCTCTTGAGGCAGAGGAGAGTGGAGCTGTGGAAGGAACAGAAAAAAGTGATTCAACAAATAAAGAGATTGAAGATAAAAAAGACGAAGGATCGTCCCCAAAAGAATAAATTTGTTGATGTGAAGTGAGTTAGTGAGTAGATTGAGGCTGCCCCAAAAGCAGCCTCATTTCTATTTTAAACCAGCTTTGGGATTCTTTCGATAAAAGCATTTTGTGAGTTGACAACTACTATGTCATCTTTTGAGTCGATATAATTTCTGAACTCCGTAACACTTCTGCAATCACAGTAGCTTAATCCTGATCGAATGCCGTAGAGGAATTCCTGAACAAAATCGTCGATAGTGCCTTTGTATTCAACCAAAGTCTCAATTCCTTCAACAGCCTTTTTTTGTTGTCCAAGAATCTCTGATGCAGATTTTGATGCCAGTCCCCTGAAAAGTTTATATTTTTTTCCGTCTATTGCTTTGATCACTGCTCCCGGAGATTCATCAAATCCGGCTAAAAGTCTGCCGAGCATACAAAGATCGGCTCCCAAAGCGAGAGATTTTACAACATCGCCCGAATATCTTATGCCCCCATCTGCCATTACGAGGCAACCGGGTTGTTTTACTGCTTTTATCTCTTCGAGAATGGAGATCAATCCACCACCAATTCCTGTTGCTATTGAAGTGCTACATGCAGAACCACCACCAATACCAACTCTCACAACATTAACACCAAGTTCTGCAAGAAAAAGATACCCTTCTTTACTTGCAACATTGCCCGCAACAGTAATGTATCCTGAATAATGACTGTTGTACCAAATCACAGCTTCTTCCATTAGAGAACTGAATCCATTTGCAGTATCAAAACAAACCCAAAAACTGAAAGGAGCAATTCTTTCGCTTTTTCTATAATGTTGCATGATCTTGTTCAGTTCAAACAATCTCTCCTGGTAATCGCCGGATACACCGGTTGCAATTCCGAGATTTATATGTTCACGCTCGTTTAATGGTGACTCAATTATAAGGTCAATAGCGGTTTTCAATTCGGTAACCTGATTGGAAATCGATTGAAATCGGTGGATAAGCCCAACGAGTCCAAATTGATTCATTTTTGCTGCCATACTTCCGTTGCAAACAGTGTCCATCGGAGATGCAACGATTGGAGCTTCGAGGAAGGCTTCAGAGTTTGTCATTACTTTCAGATCAACTTCACTTCTGGAATTTATAGTTGATTTAACGCGGGGGATTATACTAATATCGTCAAAAGTCAAATAGGTTTTGTGCATTATACTCTCAGTTGGTAACGGGGAACAATTAATCCAAATTAAAATTCAAATTAAATAATTCCATTGAAATTTCAATCCTCAAATATGATTATGAAGGTGAACTATATTCCAAAAATTAAAAATCACCACGATTTTGTTCTTGTTTTTGAGAGGGCTTAATAATTATATATCCCTTTTATAGATTATAATGGACATTTATATTTTGGCATAATTATTGAAACATAATGTTTCGTTATTCAGGTATCCCATCTAATTATACCTGCAAGATTTAATTTTCCCATTTTTGTAACTATTGAAAATGACCATGACAGATAAAAAACGCTGCGCTCACTGGATTCTTTTTCTTTTGTTTGTGTTCTTTGTCGGAACACCTGATTTACTACACGCCACACAACCATCCAACAGATTTAAGCTAACATCAAATGATGATTGTCTTGTGTGCCATTCGGATGAATCGTTGAGCATGGAGAAAAACGGAAAACCGCTTTCCCTGTATGTTGATGAAAAGGTTTTGGGAGTTTCACCACATAAAAAACTTGAGTGTATTTCATGTCATGACGGATTTAATCCGGAAGATCTTCCTCACAAAGAGGATATTAAACCGATAGATTGTATGACCTGTCATAAGGATGCAAAGATAAAACATCTGTTCCACCCTCAGATTTTCCAGTCAAATTCAAATTCAACAGGCAAAGATGTAAATTGTAAGTCATGCCACGGTACCCATGATGCCAAACCTTATAAAAACATTGCCCGGAGTTCATCAATTCTTGTATGCGCCAAGTGCCATGTTCCACAAAACAACGAATATAACGCCGGAATCCATTCATACGGTCTGGGAGCTCACGAAAAACCTTCATGTATAAACTGTCATTCGGCACAAATTACTAAAGGTTCTTTCGGATCTGACAAAGTCAGACTAAAAACAGCTCAACAAGAATTGTGTTTAAACTGCCACATCGATACACCGGAGAATAAGGCAAGATTTACTGTTAATAAAGGTTTTATAACCGAGCCAACAAAAAACACTCACTCAAAGTTAGTAGCTTCCGGAAATGGTGAAGCAGCAGGCTGTGTTGATTGTCATGGTTCCCACAAAATTAGCAAAACAGATGATTCAACTTCCACTGTGGTTGCGGGGAATATCCTCAATACCTGTGGCAGATGTCACGCCGATCAGAAAAAAGAATATGAGGGAAGTGTGCATTTTGATGCATTTGCAAAGAAAATCAAAGATGCCCCTGTATGCTCAAATTGTCATAATGAACATAAACCCCTAGATGTTGCCACGGCAAAGGTGTGTGGAACATGCCATGAACCTGTTGAACTATCAACCGAATATGCCCTTTCAAACAACAAAACCAAAGTGTTTAAAAACACTTATCACGGTTTAACAGTTAAAGGGGATGTGGTAACAGTATCAAATTGCAACAGTTGCCATGGAAGTCACGCCATCGTTGATTCGGAGAAACCAGCGTCTTCTGTCAACAAAAAAAATCTGCAAGCCACTTGTGGGAAATGTCATCCGGGAGCGGGGGCGGATTTTGCATCAGGGAACATCCACAAAACTCCGGGTAAGGTTAAGAAACCCGAGGTAAAACGAACAGAAGAACCGGGAACTTCATGGTCAGGTACCTTTTTGATGATTGGGCTTGTTGTTGCCGGTGTTGCACTGTTAATTGGGTTGGTTAAAATAATTCGCAAGAAAAAATCAGTCTGACAAGTGAACAAAATTAAACAAGAGAGTTTAACAAATGCGTAAAATTTTTCCAGTTTCATTATACAATCCAATTTCGGTTGCCGGGGCACTACTCGCAGGAATCAGTTTTGGACTGATAATCTTTTTGATGATCATTGAGACTTTCAGTGCTGTTCACAAACCGTATATGGGGATTATTGCTTTTGTAATTTTGCCCGTCTTTTTAATTGCCGGTCTGTTGATAATTGCATACGGATGGTATCGGGAGCACAAAAGATCAAAACAGATCGATTTTAAAGCCCGTAAATTTCCCAAAATTGATTTAAATGATCCAAAACAGTTATCTGCCGCTGTCTTTTTCTCGGTTGGTACAATCTTTCTGCTACTATTTTCGGCATTTGGAAGTTTTAAGGCTTATGAATATACCGACTCTGATGAGTTTTGTGGAACAGTCTGTCATACAGTTATGGAACCTGAGTACACCGCCTATCTAAATTCACCTCACTCCAAAGTTGGATGTGTGAAGTGCCATATAGGTGAGGGAGCCGGTTGGTTTGTAAGGGCAAAGATATCAGGCTCTTATCAGTTATATTCGGTAACTTTCAATAAATATTCGAGACCTATCCCAACTCCGATTGAAAACTTGCGTCCTGCTCAGGAGACTTGTGAACAGTGTCACTGGCCGAAACATTTTTTCAGTGAAAAGAAAGTGGATCTCGACTATTATCTATCGGATGAAAAAAACACAAAATCCTCTCTTACACTTCTTATGAGAGTGGGTGGAGGGAATAATGAACTCGGTAACAGAAATGGTATCCACTGGCATATGAATATTGCCAACGATATTTATTACACTTCCACCGATCATACGCGGCAGACAATAGACTGGGTGAAGGCTGTTAACAAGGAAACGGGTAAAGAAACCATTTACAAGCTGAAGGGCAGTACCAAAAAAGTTGTTGAGGGGAGCGAAGAAATAAGGAAGATGGATTGTATTGATTGCCATAACAGACCGGCACACATATACAACGAGCCAAGCCGAATAATCAATATCTCAATGTCACGAGGGATAATTGATTCCACGCTTCCCTATATAAAAAGTGTTGCCACTCAGGCACTCGACGGAACATACGAAACAAAGGATGAAGCTCAATCAAAAATTTCATCCAAAATAACAAATTTTTATAAAAACAATTATCCTGATATTGCAAAAAAGAACGGACAAAAGATTGCAACTGCAATCAAAGAATTACAAAAAATATATTCCCGCAATTATTTCCCTGAAATGAGAGTAAGTTGGAGGCACTATCCCAATAATTTGGGTCACATGAACTATGACGGATGTTTCCGATGTCATGATGGAAATCATGTCTCTGACGATGGTAAAGTGATTACCAACGATTGCAACAGTTGCCATGTATTGCTGGCGCAAACAACTCCGCAGAAAGGGAAACAACTCTCCATGGAGGGCCTTGAATTTTCACACCCCGGCGAAATTGAGGTTTCATTCAAAACCCAGAAATGTAGTGCATGTCATGGCGTCGGGAACAAAACACTTGAAAAAAAGGTAGCACAGAGATAATGAAGTAATTCAGTAAGCCAATAATGCAGTAATGTAATTGGTGGTTTGTTTTTGAGGATACGCACAATCTGATTCAAAAGTTGAATTGAGATTAAAAATAGTTTAGTTATTTCACTCAAATAAACTAAATTATCGTTCTTGATTGATTCAATTTTGAACGGAAAATAATTTAGATGATGAGAATATTGTTGTTGCTGTTTACTGCTGTAATTCTCTCGGGTTGTTCACCTGAGGCGAAGAAAGCCTACTCAAATGAGAACAACCGACCTGTATTACATGGTGAGGCAACACCATTTATGTTTCAGATATACAAAGAGACAAAAATTTTAAAGATAAGAACCTATCATTGGAATGATGGGAAAGGTGCCCCGGCCGGTTATATAATACTTTCTGACAAAGAAAATAAAGAGACGGGCAGGTGGCAGGCAGAGGTGAAATCCGGGAAAAAGGAAACTTCTTCAGTTTTATGGGAAGTGGAGCCTGATATGGCACTATCACCCGGGATTTATTACATCTCGACTACAGACCAAAAAAGCTGGTCTTTTAATAACGAATCCAATAAAGCCGGTTTCACTTCAATTTATATCCAGGAATGATGGTTTGTACATGGAAAACAGCAAGAATAACAGAGCCACGGTTTTGAACGCCGGAAAACAGGCTGATGGGATTTTGCCGAGGATAAGCACCGTGCACACAGAACCATATGCAAATTATATTTTGAGGCTTCTATTTGAGGCTTCGCCGGATGGTTTTTTTGCAATGATGTTAAACCAGCCGGTGGATTGGAACCCCAGACAACCCGACGAGGTTTTGTTTAATCATATTTACAAAACACAACAAATCACTCTTCACAATAAAAGGTCTATCGATCTTAACCCCGGCTTCAAAGCAAATTTGCTTGGCGTATCACCTGAAAGATATTTTAGTTACGATACTGAAAGTGGAAAATCGGCATGGAAAAAACTTTTGAATTCAGGATGGCTCCATATGGAAACATCGGAAGAGATTTCGCCGGGAATGTTTATTTGGATAGAGACAGAATTTGTAAATCTTTATGACAATTCAGGGAAATTGTTGGGTTGTTTTGCCACGCAGAGAGATTATTCACATCGTTATTCAGAAATTGACAGCCTTAATAAATCAAACAGTGATCTCAGTTCTGCCATTTCGGCAATAGGTGACCCTCTAATAATGACCGATGCAAATGGAGTGGTGACCTATCTCAATTACAGTGCTGAAGTAACGCTTGATCTCAACTACGATCAATTGATTAACAAGCGAATTACTGAAATCTTGCAGGTAGATGATCCTGAAACAGGGCTTAATCTAAAATCGATCCTTGAGCAGGTAAAATCGGGTGGACTCAATTACAGATTTAGTAATAAGTCACATCTAAAGTTTGGGATTAAAGAGACCAACATAACCGGAGTGGTTTCTGCAGTAAAGAATGAAGAAGGGACTCACATTGGATGGATGTTGTTGCTTCGATATCCGGGTGAAGTTTTAACTGAAGTGGTAGAAGATAAAATAAACCTTGCCAGGATGAAAAGACATCATGGCAATATCGAATCAGGCTACTGGGAGATTGACCTGAATGAAGGGAAAGTTTGGATAGGTGATGATATGTTCCGCCTCTTTGGCATCCGCCGGGTAATGAAGGATGATCCTGAGGAACTTAAATATCTTCAAACCAAAATGAATGAAATGATAGTTTCTGAAGATCGTGCAAAAGTTGAACAGGCGGCCGGCGATCTGATCAACAAATTTCAAGGTTATTCACTTGATTACAGAATAATAGATCAGGAGACCAAACGGATTAGATATATGCGTTCGGTTGTAGAGGTTCATAAAGATGCTTCAGGCAATCCCTCCATGATCTCAGGGTCTGCATTGGATCTCACCTGGTATTACGATGAAGTTACAAAACTTTCATTTTTTAAAGAACTTGTGGAAGCAGCTCCTGTTGGAATTTTGATCACAGACCCCTCCGGAATAATTACATTTATCAACAAAAAGATAACAGAAATTACAGGTTTTGAGCCTGCTGAACTGATTGGGAATAAACCCTCAATATTTAAATCCGGTGTGTTGCCCCCTCAATTTTATGAAAATCTCTGGCGGGTTGTTTTGTCGGGAGAAGTGTGGCAGGGCGACATCATAAACAGGAAAAAGGATGGCAGTCACTATTGGGATTCTGCGTCGATTGCCGGAATAAAAGACAAAACAGGGGATATCGTCTCCCTTTCAGCTTTTAAAACTGATGTTACAAGACGGAAAAAACTTGAAAGTGAAGTGAAGAAACAGCGGGATCAACTTGATCAACTTCACAAAGAGAAAGTGATGTTACTCGAAAATCTCAGTCATGAGATTCGGAATCCATTAAATGGTATCTCAGGTTTTCTTGACCTTCTGATTTCCGAGGTGACAGACTATAACCAGCGAAAACTGTTAAAGTCGATAAAACATTCTTCTGAAAGGATTCGCAACCGGTTGGACGCAGTAACCGATATCTTAAACATTGAAAAAGACTCCTGGCAGATAAATCTTAAAACCAGCGATATCAGCAATGTTCTGTCCGAGGTACTTGCATACTATCGCGAAATGGCTGAAGAAAAAGGGTTAAGATTCGATACTTATATACAAGAAAATCTTAAAGTTGTTACTGACCCGCAACTCATCTCAAAAGCTGTTGGCAATTTATTGGACAACGCTGTAAAATTTACAACCGAGGGTTCAATCAGGGTTGAAATTCTAAGTCCTCCTGTTGAAGGTGGAGAGATTATCATCAAAGTGACGGATACAGGGTCGGGTATTAAAAAGGAAAGTATCGATGCCATTTTCAGAGAAACTCCGGTAATTTCTTCGGATATTTCGCCAATAAGAAGCGGGAATGGATTTGGACTTAAGGTCACAAAAGAAATTCTTAAAAAGCTGGGTGGAACGATTAAAATAGAAAGTGTTCCGGGAAAGCGGACATCATTTACAATAATTTTAAATCCTGCCCAGTTCAGTGAACAAAATATCGAAGAAGATGATGATAAAATAAAACATTTTCAAAAGATTATCGCTCCCGATAAATTACATGAAATATTAATTGTGGAGGACAGCAGAATTAATTCGGATGTGATCGCTCTTTATCTGAGAAGGATTTGTACAGTTGATTCCGCAAAAAATGGAGAAATTGCGATCAAAATGGCAAAAGAAAAAAACTACTCCATGGTTATTCTTGATATAAATTTGGGTGAGGGTTTATCAGGAGTGGAAACCATGAAAAAAATAAGATCGTTTCCCGGGTATGAATTGATCCCGTTTATTGCAGTAACCGGATACACTCTAAATTCTGACAAAAAAGCGATTTTGGAAGAAGGTTTCGATTTTTTCTATACAAAGCCTCTTGATATTTCAAAATTTACCGATTTTATAAAAGATTTACTTCTTCCCGAGAATGCAGAACATTAATAGTGTGTATTAAACCTTTTTGCTCAGATAATGGTCAAACATTGACGGTTCTATAATTTTTTAATTGGCAGTATTTTTAACAAAACAGGAATAACAAATGAAATATTTATTTGGATTAGCTGTAATTCTTTTCACTTTTTCCGGAGTTTCATTCGGACAAAAGGGTGATAATTATGGCAAAGGCGTAACACTAACAAAAAAGACAAAAGTCTCTTCTATTTTTACAACACCCAAAAACTTTGTTGGTAAAACAGTGCTTGTTGAGGGAACAATCATCGATGTTTGTGAAAAAAGAGGTTGTTGGATGGAAATTTCAGGCGACAAAAAAGGACAAAAAATAAAAGTTAAAGTTGATGATGGTGTAATAGTTTTCCCTGTAAGCAAAAAAGGTCATAAAGCTTTGGTTGAGGGCGTTGTTGAGGAACTGGTATATACCAAGGAAGAACTTATCGAAGCTGAAAAACATAAAGCTGAAGAGCAGGGCACCAAGTTTGATGCCTCCACTATTAAATCGGGTAAAACCGTTTACAGAATAAAAGGGAGTGGTGCTAAAATCTTTTAGCACTGTGGTATAATTATTTTAAAGGTCTTATTACCAATTGTGTTTTAAGACCTTTTTTTTGTAACAAAATGGACAAAACATGACTGAGAGAGAGAAAAAAACAAGGATATTTTTACGCAAATGGCACCGGGATATCGGCTATTTTATTGCAGGTCTAACGATAATATATTCAATTTCAGGAGTGGCAGTTAACCATATAGATGACTGGAATCCCAGCTATACAATAACCAAAGAGATGTTCAAAGCAGATACATTGTCAAAAGAATTTTGGGAGTCGGAAAATCTTGGTAATATTGTGATGAAACATCTTAAACTTGAAGGTGAATTAAAAGATATCTTTCAGGAATCTGACGAGCAAATAAAACTTTTTTTTGAGGGGAAAGAAGTGGATTTTAATATGGCGACAGGTGAATTAACAATTGAGACCACAAGTGGAAAACCTGTACTTAAAGAAGTGAACTTTCTTCATCTGAATAAACCCAAGAAGGTGTGGACTTATGTTGCAGATGTTTTTGCCGTACTGCTAATTTTTCTTGCAGGGTCGGGCATCTTTATGGTCAGAGGCAAAAATGGAATAGTTGGACGGGGCAAATGGATTGTTGCCGCAGGTATTCTAATACCTGTAATCTTCTGGATATTATATATGAATTAAATTATCGGACGACGGAAAATTTTATTTTTGAAACGGTGTTCCCTTCTTTATCAGAAGCAACGAGAATATAAACACCGGTTGAAACTACATTTCCGTTGTCATCCCTGCCATCCCAGTTTGCAACTCTTCCACCGGGAGAAGAGAACGACTTAACCTTGTTTCCGGCAATATCAAGAATGATAATGTCAGATTCTTTGATTAGTCCGTCGATTGTCATCATTGAACCATTTGATGGTCTGAAAGGACTTGGATAGGTATATAAATTTGAATAATCGGTATTTGGGGAAGGTGCCTGAGTTTTAAACGAAATTAACCCGCCTGTCTGTCCAATAAATATTTTTCCCTCTTTTGGATCACTTCCCATGATCGTGATCTCGTTCGCCAGGAGTGGACTGTTGGTCACATCGTAGAATGCTATGAGACTTGTTCCATCGGATGAAACAAGAAACAAGCCGGCATCAGTGCCTACCCATTTTCTGTTTACAGGATCAACCACTATTGAGTTAATCCTTTGTTGTCTGAGCGAAAAAACAGTTGAAACGCGAGGTTTTGCCGTGGAACTGTTTTGAAGGACGGTGCTTAAGGAAGTAATAATCTGAACTCCGAGATCGGTACCAACCCAGAGGTCACCTCTTTTATCAAGTGCCAATGCATTGATTTTTTGACCGTTCATACCATTACTTTCATTAAGTTGTCCCGAGATGTCATCCGCAGTATTTGCCGGGGTTCCTTTTTCTGAATAGTAGAAAAGTGAGTTCCTTAATGGAGTAGTAAACCACTTCACATCGTTTTGATCGATTTCAAGCGTTGAATAGTTTGTTAAGCCGATTCCAAAACTATTTTCAAAACCATACCAGGTGCTGTCAGTTGTCAGCATATTAAGGGTTTTTCTGTTTCCTGCGTCAAAATTTAATATCCAGAGGTTACCTTTGGAGTCAGATTTTACTGCAGCAACAACGAGAAATGAAGGATCGGTACTAATTCCCACGAGAGGAGTGTTTTGTGTGGTATAAGGTATCAGGCTGCCATCAGGTTTTATTCGTAGTAAACCTCTTCCATAACTTCCAAGGTACACAGAACCATCGGGAGTGGTTGATGCATTATAATATGCATTCGTGGGTAAGAGGGGAGTGGAGACCACATCATAATTGGTCCAACTGTTCCCGTCATATTTGTAAAAACCCTTACCCGAGACATCCCGTCCGCTCGCGGAATAGAGATTTCCGTTAAGGTCAACTGTTATTCCACTAAAGATGTTTGCTGAAGGTGCATTAGGTTGAATCGCTCCTGTAATCCCGACATCGTTAATTTTCAAAAGTCCCTCTGTGGAAGCAGCATAAAGGAACGAGTTCAATTCGGGAATCAGGTCAACGGTTGTTGGAAGGTCAGTAACAGATTTGATTTTGGTTGTGCCGTTAAAAACATCGATCGAACTCCTGCTACCCCCTGGAATCGAATAATCTGAGAGGAAATAGGAGTTTGAACCAGCTTTGGCGAATTTTTTAATTGTTTTGTTATTGAGATCAGCACTAAAAAGTGTGAACACTCCGTTACTGAAAGAGTAAAGGCCCTTATTTGTTCCAGCCAGATATATTCCATTGTCAGCAGTTACAAGTTGGAATGAAACTGTTCCGACAGAGGGTATGCTCTGGTAAACATCCCATGCTTCGGGATCGTTTAGATTGGTAGTACCCACCTTTTGCACTGCAAGCCCCCCTTGAGTGGCAACATAAAATCTCGAATCACGATATACAGAGTTTACTTTGGTATTTGCTGCAATATTTCCAAATTTTATGAAAGAGTCGTAAAAATTGAGGGTTTTGCTGTTGATTAAAGAGACTCCAAAATCGGTAGAAACCACAACGGTGTCACCATAAAGGACAAAATTATTAATTCCTTTTTGTGGTTTTCCTGAATTTGAAATCGCCATAATTCTTTTAAAAGTGCCGGTTTCCTGTTCATAAACATCGATTATACCATTTTTACTTCCAAACCAGACTTTATTCTGATTATCGATTATTATGGCAGTAACAGCAGAACCATTTAGACCTGCCGCTTTTGTAAACTCAGTAAATGAAGAATCCTGGAGGGTAAAACGATAAGCACCGCCATCAGATCCTGCCCAGATGGATACACCATCAAAGTGGATTGCAGAGAGATTCTTTTTGTTGGAATAAATACGCCAGTCATAGGCTTCCTGAGCAAAAATATTCCCTGTAAAAATCATTAAAAGGAGGGCGAAAATCGTTTTCAGCATTTATCAGGCTACTTTTTATTCAATTCATTTAGAAGATTTGCGGTTTCTATTGCGGTTAAAGCGGCATCCCAGCCTTTATTACCTGCTTTGGTTCCGGCTCTTTCAACTGCCTGTTCAATTGTATCAGTTGTAAGAACACCATAGATAACGGGAACACCGGTTGACATAGATGCCTGTGCAACACCTTTGGCAGATTCGGAAGCAACAAAATCGAAATGGGGGGTTGCCCCTCTAATCACAGCACCGAGGCAAATTACTGAATTGTATTCTTTTTTTTCTGCAACAGCTTTTGCTATAAAAGGAATCTCAAATGCTCCGGGAACACGAACGACAGTAATGTTCTCATCTTCAGCGCCATGCCTTACCAAACAGTCAATGGCTCCTTCGAGAAGTTTATTTGTAATAAAATCGTTGAACCTGCTCACAACAATTGCAAACTTTAGTCCATCGGCTTGTAATAATCCGTTTATTTCTTTCATAACAATCCTCAAAATCAAAAATAGGTTCAGGAAACATAAAGAATGAGTAAATATAAAAAAACTGAATAATTTACATCTTTTTAAGAGATTCTATATCTGAGAACTCTTTTTTATTCAGGAAATAGAGACCGATATATCCCCGGTCGGTTGCATTTCCACCATGAAAATCGGAACCGCCGGAATAAGGAATTCCCTTTTCTTTGCAGATATTGATAAGTTTTTGCTGCTGTGGAGTGGAGTGAGAAGGGTGTATTGCTTCGATGGCATCAAAATTTTCTTGAAGAATAATAGAAAGGGTGTTATCATCAAAATTGCCCGGGTGAGCAAGAACTGCAATTCCACCGGCATCATGTATCATTTTTACAGCATCTGTAGGGGAGATAAAATATTTTTTTTCATAAGATGCGGCATTATTGCCAAGGAAACTTCTGAAAGCATGCGAAAAATTTTTGGCAATTTTTTTCTTGATCAATGCTTTTGCAATGTGTGGTCTGCCAATAATTTCCCCTTTGCATTCAGCTTTTACCTCATCGAGCGAAATATCCACGCCTTCGGCTTTAAGTTTGTCAACAATTCGATTACATCTCTGAAGTCTGTCAATCTTTAAAGTTTCGGTGTATTCCGTTATCTGTTTATTGTTTGTATCAAAATAGTAACCAAGCACATGAACTTCGAATTCAATGTATTGGGCACTCAATTCGATCCCCGGAACAAGTTTCAGCCCATATTTGGTATTAACTTTTTCGGCTTCAATAAAACCGGAAACTGTGTCGTGATCAGTAATTGACAAAACATCAACTTGCTGCAGGATAGCTCTTCTGAGGAGACTTTCCACGCTCAACCACCCATCTGAATGAGTGGTATGTGTGTGTAGATCGGCTTTAAAACCCATTATTCAGGAAAAGAACTTCCTGAATTCTTCATAATTGGGAATTCTGAGTTTATTACCGTCAAGTTCAATAAGACCTTTTTTAACAAAATTGTGAAGGGTTCTTGAAATCGTTTCCCTTGAAGTTCCTGCCATATTTGCGAGATCGTGTTGATAGGGGAGTTTCTCGATTTCCACTACACCTTGTCTGATTTTGCCAACATCGTCAGCTATCTGAAGAATTACAGTGGCAACTTTACCTTCAGCATCCTTTAAGGAGAGTGATTTGATCTTCATGTCGGCAGCGCGAAGTCTCTTGGTCAGTTCCTGGAGCAAACTGATAGAAACCTCGGGGTGACTATAAAGAAGATCGAGGAAATCAGCTCTTTCGATAATGAATAATTCAGTATCTTCAATTGCTGTAACAGTAGCAGATCTTGCAAGCCCATCGAGTAAAGCCATTTCACCAAAAAAGTCGTTTGGATTCAAGTAGGTCAGAATGACTTCTCTTCCATCGTCGCTTTCGCGACTTACTTTAACTTTGCCGGAGACGATCACAAAGAGAGCGTTGCCGGTTTCATGTTCGAGCAGGACTACGGCGTCTTTAACAAAAGATTTCATTTTACCCAATTCAGAGATTTTGAGGATAGTTTCATCCTCAAGATTCTCGAAGAGAGGTACAAATTTTGGAAAGTCCAGGTTGTCCATTAAAAGTTCCTTTTTTTTTTACCCAATTTAGTGAGATTTATCACAATATCAAATTAAATAATTTCTGTAACGGTAACATTTCGTCTAAAAATTGCCATTTATGTAAAAATCTGTATAAATAATAATTTACCTTATGTGAAAACGAATAATTGCATTGATAAATATCTCAAAGATCGGTAAATTTGAAAGTCTAAATAATTCTTTAATGATGAGGAGAAAACATGTCACTAAAAGTTGGAATAAATGGATTCGGAAGAATCGGAAGATTAGTATTCAGAAGAGCACTTGATGTTGGTGGAATAGATATAGTTGCTATTAACGACCTTACAGATGCCCGCACACTTGGTCATCTTTTAAAATATGACTCAGTTCACGGCAAATTTAACGGCACAGTTGTAGTAGAAGGCAATGCCCTGATCGTAAACGGTAAAAGGATCGAGATCACAGCAGAAAGAGACCCTGCAAATCTGAAGTGGAAAGAATTCGGCGCTGAATATGTAATCGAAGCCACCGGAGTTTTTGCCACAAAAGAAAAATGTATGCCACACATCGCAGCCGGTGCGAAAAAGGTTATCCTTACAGTACCTGCAAAAGGTGATATCGATGCAACCATCGTAATGGGTGTAAATGATGATATCTTAACAGGTGAAGAAGTGGTTATCTCCAATGCTTCATGTACAACAAACTGTCTCGCTCCAATGGCAAAAGTATTAAATGATTCATTTGGTCTTGAAAAAGGTTTCATGACAACGGTTCATTCATACACAAATGACCAAAGAGTTCTTGATTTCCCACACAGCGATCTCAGAAGAGCAAGAACAGCAGCAACAAACATCATCCCTACCACCACAGGTGCTGCTAAAACAGTCGGAAAAGTTATCCCTGAATTAAAAGGTAAACTTGATGGATTCTCACTAAGAGTTCCTACACCTGACGGTTCGATCACTGATTTTGTTGGAATACTTTCAAAAGAAGCAACAATTGAAGAAATAAACGCAGCAATGAAAAAAGCTGCCGAAGGTCCAATGAAAGGCGTTCTTGAATATACAGAAGATCCAATCGTTTCCTCTGATATCGTTCATAATCCAAGTTCATGTATCTTTGATTCCCTCTCAACAATGGTTAGCGGAACACTTGTTAAAGTTGTCGGCTGGTATGATAACGAGTGGGGATATTCATGCAGAGTTATCGATCTGTTAAAAAAGATCGCTTAATTCAGTAATTATTTTCTACGACGCAGTTTCGGCTGCGTCTTTTTTTTATGGTGTAACTTAAACACGGCAATAAAATGAAAAAATTGACAATAGATAATGTTGAATTAAAAGATAAAAAAATACTTGTGAGGGTCGATTTTAATGTCCCCCTTGATGAAAACTTAAATGTAACCGATGACAACAGAATAATTGAATCTCTGCCCACAATTAAAAAAATAATTGCAGATGGTGGTAAAACAATTTTAATGAGTCATCTTGGAAGACCCAAAGGGAAAGTTAATCCTAAATACACCCTGCAACCCGTTGCTGAGAGATTGGCACAATTGATTGGTCAGGAAGTAAAGTTTGCGCCAGATTGTATTGGAGAAGAAGTTGAAAAACTTGCCAATAATCTGAAAGCCGGCGAAGTTTTATTATTGGAAAATCTTCGATTCCATCCGGAAGAGGAAGCCAATGATCCGGTTTTCGCTGAAAAACTCTCCAAAGTTGCGGATATTTATGTTAATGATGCATTTGGAAGCGCTCATCGCGCACATGCCTCAACGGAAGGTGTCACCAAATTTGTTAAATCGGCAGTTTCAGGTTATCTGATGCAAAAAGAACTTGACTATCTTGGCAGTGCCCTTTCCGTACCTGTTCGTCCTTATTGTGCGATCTTGGGCGGAGCAAAGATATCGGGTAAAATTGATGTTATCAACAACATTCTCGACAAAGTGGACACCCTCATAATCGGTGGTGGAATGGCTTATACATTCTTTAAGGCAATGGGTTATGAAATTGGTACTTCACTACTCGAAGCTGAGAAAGTTGACCTGGCAAAAGAGCTCCTCGAAAAAATAAAAGGCAGGGGATTAAACTTTTTGCTTACGATTGATGTTAGAGTTACAGCAGAGTTTAGTAATGAATCACCCGCTGAGACTGTTCAAGTAGATAAAATGCCGTCTGACAAGATGGGTTTGGATATTGGACCTGAAACAATTAAATTGTTTTCAGAAGCTATCAAAAAATCAAAAACTGTTGTCTGGAATGGTCCGATGGGTGTTTTTGAATTTGATAACTATGCTCTCGGAACTGATGCAATTTCACAAGCGCTTGTTGAGGCAACAGCCGCCGGCTCAGTTACGGTTGTTGGTGGAGGCGACTCTGCTGCGGCAATCGCAAAGGCCGGATTAAAAGATAAAGTTACTCATGTCTCTACAGGCGGAGGAGCTTCCCTCGAATTTTTGGAAGGGAAAGTTCTACCCGGAGTAGATGTTCTTAATAATGCTTAATATTTGGATGGAGTTGCCCTGAAGGGGCAACTCCTTTCTTAAATTGAAGGAATCAGATGTCAAACGGAAACTACCGCCCGGTCGGTTTTGGATTTATTTCCCCTGTAATTAAAAGTCTTCTCATTGCAAATGTTGCAGTGTTTTTTATTGAAATGATGACTGAGGGAATCAGGTCAGGGGGTGAGCCTCTTAGCTCAATGTTCACTCGATTTTTTGCACTTTTCCCTGTTGGCGATGGGTTTCTTCCGTGGCAATTGTTTACTTATCAATTTATGCATGCCAATTTTAGCCACATCTTTTTTAATCTTTTTGCACTTTGGATGTTTGGCACCGAGGTTGAATATACCCTTGGTTCGAAGAAGTTTCTAATTTTTTATCTTGCTTCCGGGGTTGGCGCCGGTCTGCTTCATTTGGCAACACCATTATTGGGAGTTGATCCGGCAATCACTGTTGGAGCTTCAGGTTCCCTTTATGGAGTGATGATTGCGTTTGCACTTTTCAACCCTGACAGGTACATTTATATCTATTTCCTTCTCCCGGTAAAAGCGAAGTATTTGATAGGATTTATGATCCTTCTCGATCTTTTTATGTTTGGAAACGCAAATTCAAATGTTGCACATCTCGCTCATATCGGTGGAGCGATAACCGGATTTCTCTTCCTCTTTTTTGATCCGGCAGTTTATTTTCCGTTTAAGACGAGACTTAAAGGCGGAAGAGGACCAAATCAATTTTCGTCAGGATATCCTTACAATCGAGACGATGACGATGATGACCACTTCTCAGGAGGTCCCACAACCACTCAGAAGCCAAAACAGGGTTTTAATTTTGGATTTGGAACAAAAAAGGGGAGTGACAGAGTAGTTGATGCAAAGTTTAAGGATGTATCTGATGACTCAATAACTCAGGAAGAGATTGACAGGATTCTTGATAAAATAAGTGTGTCAGGTTACAAAAACCTTTCAGAAAAAGAGAAAAAAATACTTTTTGAGGCGAGCAACAGGATGTCGAAAAAGGGTGATTAAGTTTTTTTTGGGAAGAAGGGAGAAACTTCTCTTTTTCCTGTTTCTGTTTTCAATTCCCTTTTTGTTTTTTTCTTGCAGCAAAAAGGAAGTGGAAATAATACCGGAAGAAAAATTTGTCACGATCTATTTAGAAGTGCTAAAGGCTCAAGACAGTCTTGGCACTTCAGCCATGTTTATGAAACCGGCACTTGAAGAAATTCTGAAAAGGAATGGAGTGAACAGAAATCTATATGATAAAACAGTCGATTTTTACATGAAAAATCCTGAAGATTATAAAGATTTTATGTTACTCATGGAGGAGAGAATAGTGTCACTTAAAGACAGTGTTACCAATAAGCCTTAGTTTTCATTGGTGATTGCTTTAGTGCACTGGTCGATAATAATCTGAAGATAAATATCATCAGGGTTAAGTTTTAGAGCCTGGCGATAATAGCCAAGCGCTTCATTAAATTTCTTTTGATTAAAAAACTCGTCACCTGTTCTTTTTAGTGTCAACATCTCTGTAGTGGTTTGCCTTACATTGGCAGCTGCAGCAGGTTTCTTCTCACCCGATCTTTTAATTCCGTCTTCACACTCGGTTTTGCAATAAAGCAGATAGGGGTTTTCCGGGTCACTTACCAACAAAGTATTATAAATTTCCAATGCTGCCGGGAAGTTTTTTACCGACCTTAGATTATTAGCGTCTCTTAATACCTCCTCATAAGCTTCAAGTTCATAATTCTCAAATCCTTTATTGTTTGTAGCGGACTCATCGTCAACGGGTTGGTTTACGAGATGTTCAAGTTCCTGGATATAAACTTCGAGGGAATAGTCGAGTGGTTGATCAGATTTTGCTTCCTTAAAATAGAAAAGAGCATCCTGATATCTTCCTTCACTAAAAAGTTTTTCAGCCACTGTTTTTGAATCTATTGATTCTTCCTGTTCAGACATTTGTTGAAATTGCGGAGTCGGTTTTGGGTCAAACATCTTACTCTGTTTGAGGATAAATTTATCGATGTTTTCATCTGCGATTTCGATATTTACATTTTCAATACCAAAACCTGTTTTGTCAGGTTCGTTTTTAAGCTCCTGGACTATTTGACTCCCTTTTGGGAGTGTTTTTATTCCTGATTCAAAAATTGCATCAATTTTTGACAACAGACCACCAATTTGATGTTTTTCTTCAAGCTTTGCAGCCGACAATCTGCAATACTCGTGATCTTTTTTTGAAACATCATCAAACAGTTGGAGAAGATCATTCAGAAGCTTTTTCTTTGATGCGACGAGACTGGAAATTTCATCCTGATATTTTTCAGTGGTCTCGTTCAGAGTTTTCGTCAAATCTGAGAGAGTAACCTCGAAATCGGCTTTTAACTTACTTCTTGCTTCATCTCTTATGGATTCCACAAAACTTTGGGGCAGATCTTCGAGCTTTGGCTTTTTGATATTGCTGATTATATGTTCAAAAACCCCGGTGAGAATTTGAATATCTGCTGCTGCAATCTCTCTGATTTTTTTGTTTGGTGCCCTTAGTCCAAAACCATATTCTTCTTTAAGATTCACAAATTTCGCTTCAATCATACTCAGCGGGTCATCTTCCGAAGCGACCAATAATGCATATGCATCACTAAAAGAGATTGATCCTTCCGTTTCAGAACCTTTAATCAAAAGTTTATAAGCTTCTTCGAGTGCTTTTTTATTTTTAAAGAGGGTTTCCCTTAAAAATTTTGAAGTTGAGTTGTCGATTTGACGGGTGAGGTCACTATTTAGCTTATTGAAAGCTTTAGTAACCACATCGGGATCGGCACCTTCTTTAATGCCTAAAATGTCGCAAGCTTCTGAGTGGGTCATTTACAAACTTCTAAAAGGGTCATTTACAAATTTTTCTCTTTTTACAATGGAAAATAAAAAACTTCTGCGGCTTTTCCTTCGTCATCAGGCACAATTACGGTGAGAAGGGAGGTTCCATCAGCATAAATTTCATATTTCATAAAACCGGAGAAGGGAGAGGCGAAAATTGTGCCTTCGCCGGTGGAAACTGTTCCATCTGTCAGGCGGGTTCCTTTCCCTGAAATAATCTGAATGGTATTACTGACAGGGTCTCTGATTACCTGGAGAGAATGTTCATGCCCCGAGGCTGAAAAGACGGGATTGTACTTTTTGGAAATTTCACGCATTTTGGCAGTGTAGTTGCCATAAACATCATTTGACATATCCTGTGGAGTGATTCCATTACTCCTGAGAATCGGGTAGAGAGAACCGACAACAGGCAGCGGTAGAAGAAAATATTTGTTGAAAGCAGTGAGAGGGAAGATGTGTTTTTTCCAATCAAATTTTCCACCATGTTCCCCGTAGGTTATGAAAGGATGGTGGTGCAATAGAATACACTTTCTTCCATTTGAGTTTTTTAATATCAATTCGAGATTGTTAAAAAATGAATTCAAATCGATTGGTTTACACTCCGATGAATCGGGGATATCCAACCAATCTCTGAAAAGCCGTTGACTGTCGAAATAGATCAGGCGCAGGTTTTCATTTATATCGAGAAAATCAGGACCCTGGCATCCATTTTCCGGAAGAAGTTGTGCTCGTGCTGAGCTGTATTTTCGAATAAACAACTCCTGATTTTTCATCAGTTTATTTCCCATGGGTGAATTGTTGTCCCAATCATGATTGCCGGCGATAAAAAGTGCCCGATGATTTGCGCCAAGGGCATTAATCTGGTCTTTTATATAGTTCTCAGCCTTCGATCTGTCAGGGTGATTTTCATCAGGGAGACCGTGGTCATAGATGTTATCGCCGAGAAAAACAACAAGTGTAGAATCAGGGTTCGATTTTAAGATTTCACTACTTAGAGAAATAAGCGCAGGTTCAGGGTCATCACTCAGGGTTTTTCCGGCATCGCCGATCAGATAGAGTGTGTAAATGGCATTTTTTTCAGCCGTTGGCTTAAACGATTCACCTTTTTTTATATAATTGCTTCCGAGAGAGCAACCCGGAAGAACGAGAATAAGGTATGAGATTAATAATACAGGGAGCAGGAGCAGAGGTCGTTTCAAAGCAATATCAAAAAATGTTTAAAAATCTTAACCAAATGTAAAGATATTCAATTATTAAATTTTGGGTAAATTTGATGTTTTGAATGTAATTCATTTTGGACGATAATTTAGCCAACCCGCCGGAATCCGATGAAAAAAGAAGATAAAATCGAAATATCAGATAAAAAGATTAAAAGACCGCTCAAAAAAGGACTGCGTGAATTTGATGATCTTCGGGATGCGATTAGCAGCATGGAGGAGCACAATCGGAACTTTTACTTTAAACCGGTTTTGGGTTATGGTGTAAAGTTGGACGCTTCAACTTTAAATAAAATCACCAGGATTGAATGTAATTGCAGCGATTTTTTGCAGAATCATGGAGATTTCATGAAGTCGATGGAAATCCGGTTTGTAAGCAAACATACTGCAACAAAATTAGCCGAACTTCCACTCCATCCGATAATACTGTTATTGTTACGAAACAAAGCAAAACATGGAAAAGAACGATATGTGATGTTATCGGAAAACGAGCCGATAATACTGGGATTTGTGTCTTTTGTAAAATTAAATTGGATTAATGTTTATCACTATGATAATAAAAGAGATGTAGCTATTAGATTCTCATTCAACCCGTTTGAAAACAAATGGTCATATGGAAAACTCCCACCCGACGGCAAAACCGTTGAAAATAAAATAATGACTCTACTACAACAGACTTTCCTACAAGCAGAGAGATTTTAGGGGACTGCATGCCGAAGGCATCCCTTCGGGAGATACTCGCAGATTAAACAGAGTTACGCAGAGCGGAATTTTTAATAGAACGCGAATGAAACGGATGAGGCGGATGAACGCGGATAGAATTGTTTGGTTCTGAAGTTCCGAGGTTCCGAGGTTCCGAGGTTCCGAGGTTCCGAGGTTCTGAAGTTCTGAAGTTCCGAGGTTCTGAAGTTCCGAGGTTCTAAAGTTCAAAGAATCTCTCCTCCTTTTTATCGATAATTTCCACCTGCCCGTTTGCCCCTGCGATAATTTCTTCTATTATTTTAGAAGCAGAATCACTTCTGAGGAATGTATCAAGGTTTATTCCGGTTGCATAATCGGAACTGTTGATTTTTACATAATCGTTTGTTAAGTGTCGATATAAAAACGATGATAATTCATAAGGGGCAGAAAAACCATACCTGTCGAATCGATGGAAAAAGATTTTTTCTGCATTTGAGAGTGCTTCGTTTGCCGTTTCGTAGTAGGCTTTTCCCAGCGGACCGGTTCCTAATTTTACCCCTCCAAAATATCTGACCACGATAACAGCACAGTTGTTAAGTCCGGCACGTTCGATTGCGCTAAAAATTCGCAAACCGGCGGTTCCACCGGGTTCACCATCGTCGGAATATTTGAAAGAACCATCGATCAGTTTGTAAGCCGAACAGTGGTGAACGGCGTCATAAAATTGTTTACGATAAGCGTGGAGGATTTCATCAAAATCGAAAATTGAATTTATGGGGTGTGCAAATGCAAGAAAGATTGATCCCTTCTCTTTATATTTCGATTCTGATTTTGATTTAATAGTAGTGTATGATTGAATTTTGTCTGCCATGATGAAATTTAATTCACAAAAAGTTTGTTTTAAATATATATATAGATTTTGGTTTTTTTAACCCGGAAGTAAATTGTTTCAAGATAAGATTATTGTAAAAGGCGCCCGCGAACACAACCTTAAAAACATTGACATTGAAATCCCCCGCAACTCATTTACTGTAATAACCGGACTTTCCGGTTCAGGTAAATCTTCGCTGGCATTTGATACCATATATGCAGAAGGTCAGCGGAGATACATTGAGTGTCTTTCAGCTTACGCACGGCAATTCCTCGACATGCTCGAAAAACCGGATGTTGATTTGATAGAAGGATTAAGTCCTGCAATATCAATTGAACAAAAAGTAACCTCGGGTAACCCACGATCAACAGTTGGGACTGTTACTGAAATCTATGATTATCTTAGATTGCTTTATGCGCGACTTGGTGTAATAAATTGTTACAATTGTGGCACTCCGGTGCAGAAACAAAATCCCGGGCAAATATTAGAGAAGATTGGAAGGGAATTTTCCGGCAAAAAGATTTCAATCTTTGCACCCGTTATAAGAGGACGAAAAGGTCACTACAGAGAACTTTTTGAAGATACCGCCAAAGATGGTTTCCTTAAAGTGAGAGTTGACGGTGAGTTGAAGGAAATTGAAAAAGGGTTACAACTTGACCGGTACAAAATTCATAATATCGACATTATGATCGACCGGTTTATCGTAAAGGATGAAGTTACAGAGCGACTTGAATCCTCGGTTGATGTGGCTTTGAATTACGGGAATGGTGTAATGATGGTGAATGATGGAAAGATTGACCACCTTTTTAGCCGTCACTTAAGTTGTCCATCTTGTGGAACAGGCTACCAGGATCTTGCTCCAAATTCGTTTTCTTTTAATTCTAATTTTGGAGCTTGTCCCGACTGTGATGGATTGGGCGAAAAAAAAGAATTTGACTTAAAATTGATCATCCCCGACTGGAATAAATCGATAAATGAAGAGGGGATAGCGGCTCTCGGGAAACCCCGTTCAATTTATATTTTTAACCAACTCGAAACATTATCCAAGAAATTTGGATTCACCTTTGACACCCCGTTAAAAGATCTCTCCAAAGAAGCCCGTGATATTGTACTCCATGGTTCAAAAGAGAAATATGAGTTTTTCTACAGCTACGGCGGCAAAAAAGAAGTGGCTTATAAACACAGATTTTCAGGTGTTTTGGGCTATTTACAAAACTATTTTAATTCAACCTCTTCCGCAAAAATTAGAGAATGGGTTGAATCATACATGAATATTGGTAAATGCAACTCATGCAACGGGGGCAGACTAAAAAAAGAGTCACTTGCTGTTTTGTTTGGGGGTAAAAACATCAGTGAGATTACTGCTTTATCAATAAAAGACTGTCGCGATTTTTTCACGGAGACCAAACTTTTTGGCAGAGATGAGATTATTGCAAATCCAATTCTGAAAGAAATTAAATCGAGGCTTGAATTCCTGTTGAATGTCGGGCTCGACTACCTTACCCTTGGAAGAAGTGCAAGAAGTCTCTCCGGTGGCGAATCGCAAAGAATTCGTTTGGCGACTCAGATTGGTACTCAACTTGCCGGAGTTTTATATGTTCTTGATGAGCCATCTATCGGGTTACATCAGAGAGACAATGTAAGACTGATAAATTCACTTAAAATGCTTCGAGATCTCGACAATACTATAATTGTAGTTGAGCACGATAAAGAAACGATTGAGAGCTCCGATTATCTGATTGATCTTGGCCCTGCGGCCGGTGAACATGGTGGGGTAGTGGTGGCTATGGGTGAAACTGACAAATTGTTAAAGGATAAAAATTTTCAGGGGTCATTAACTCTCGATTATCTTCAGAACAGACGATTTGTCTCAACACCTAAAACCAGAAGAGAGGGGAGCGGACAACAGCTTGCATTAAAAGGAGCGAAGGGAAATAATCTTAAATCGGTTGACCTGAATCTTCCTCTCGGCAAATTTGTTGCGATAACCGGAGTAAGCGGTTCCGGGAAATCCTCATTGATAAATGAGACACTTGTAAAAATTCTGATGATTGACATCTACAAAACAAAAGATGTTCCACTTCCGTATGATTCAGTTGAAGGACTCAAATTTGTTGACAAAGTTATCGAAGTTGATCAATCACCAATCGGCAGAACCCCCAGGTCGAATCCCGCCACTTATACAGGATTATTCACCTACATTAGGGACCTTTTTACGCAACTTCCCGAATCCAAAATGAGGGGATATGCACCCGGCAGATTCAGCTTTAATGTTACCGGTGGAAGATGTGAAGCTTGCGGTGGAGACGGGTTAAAAAAAATTGAAATGAATTTTCTTCCCGATGTATATGTAAAATGTGATGTCTGCCATGGAAGGAGATATAACCGTGAGACACTTGAAGTGCTTTACAAAACAAAATCCATTGATGATGTACTCGAAATGACAGTAACTGAAGCTCTCGATTTTTTTGAAGACATGCCAAGGATAAAGAGAAAAATACAATCGATTTATGATGTTGGTCTGGGTTACCTAAGGCTTGGTCAACAAGCAACCACTCTTTCGGGGGGTGAGGCTCAACGGGTAAAACTGGCGACAGAACTGAGTAAAATTTCCACAGGGAAAACAATCTATTTTATGGATGAACCAACAACCGGACTCCACTTTGAAGATGTAAAAGTGTTACTTAAAGTGATTAACAAACTTGTTGACAAAGGGAACACGGTAGTTGTAGTGGAGCATAATCTTGATGTTGTGAATGCAGCTGATTGGGTTATCGATTTGGGCCCCGGTGGAGGTGACTCGGGAGGGAGGATAGTTGCAGAAGGCACTCCGGAGGAGATAAAATTAAACAAAAAGAGTGTAACGGGAAAGTTTCTCTAAAAAAAAGGCTGCCGGAGCAGCCTGATTTCAGTTAAATTTAGTAGTTGTTGAGAATTTATATTCCACTGTGGCAGGCCAGTTTACACCGTTGGCAATTCCGGCAGAATCGGTTGCGACGGCAGTAACCTTAAAGACTACATATCCATCAAGTGCTTTCGCTGCCCAGATGTCACCGGGTTTAAGAGCGGTGGCACAAACATCCGCCGACCATTTGGTTGTATCTATTGCAGTAATTGTAGCAAGATCGCCGGGTCCAATCCGATAGAGTTTATCTTCTCTGGATCTGAACCAAATTCCGGTCATCCATCCACCACCCGAACCGTTTGGGCACCAGGCAATTGTTTCACCGTCAATTTTTTCATTAGGTAATGCTGTTTCAGGGTCTCCGACTTTACCCTCTGAAAAATCCACGCCAAAATGGCCCATGATCATGGTTTTTGTGGACGGGGTTGCCGGGTTGGTTGGTGAATCATCTGATTTACATCCATTAAATGTAAAAAAAACCACTCCAACCAGTAAGAGAGTTGCCAATATAACTTTCATAGTATCTCTAAGATTAATGAAACGATTAAGTGAATATAACACAATTAATAATTAATGTCAATAAAAACATATTTTTTTTGAATTTAAAATGATTTATTCGGTGGAAATGTGATATGAGGTACAATAAAAAAGGGTTAAAAGAGAGTAAACTGTTTTTAAAATATAAAAGGTGTGAGTATTATGCCGGGGCATTATAACTCACACCTGTAAAAAGGAGAGAATTAACCTCTGTAGTTCAGAGAATCAAGTCCTTTGTAGATTGCGGTAGTATCCAATTCCTGTTCAATTCTGAGGAGTTGGTTATACTTGGCGATACGATCGGTTCTGCAAGCGGAACCTGTTTTAATCTGTCCTGCATTTGTTGCAACAGCGATATCAGCAATTGTAACATCTTCTGTTTCACCACTTCTGTGAGAAATTACAGCAGTGTAGCCTGCGCTACGAGCCATTTCAATTGCATTAAGAGTTTCAGTAAGGGTTCCTATCTGATTCACTTTAATGAGAATGGAATTTGCACAACCAAGCTCAATCCCTTTTGCAAGGATATCAGTGTTTGTTACAAAAAGATCATCACCCACGAGCTGGATTTTATTTCCAAGAGTTTTGGTAATGTTTTTCCATCCATCCCAATCATCTTCAGCAAGACCGTCTTCAAGTGAAACTATCGGATATTGTCTTACCCAGTTTTCCCAATAAGCGATCATTTCATCTGAACTGATTTCTTTTTGAGTTGACTTAAAGAATTTGTAGGTTTTCTTTTCAGGATTCCACATTTCAGTTGATGCAGGATCGAGAGCAATGTAAAGGTCTTTGCCCGGTGTATATCCGGCTTTTGTAATGGCTTCGAGGATTACTTCAATTGCTTCATCATTTGATTTCAGTGATGGAGCAAATCCACCCTCGTCACCCACTGAAGTGTTGTAACCTTTTTTCTTCAAAACGCCTCTGAGGGTATGAAATACTTCTGTACCATATCTCAAGGCTTCTTTAAAAGTTGGGGCACCAACCGGCATAACCATAAATTCCTGGAAATCGACATTATTGTCAGCATGTTTTCCACCATTCAGGATATTCATCATTGGTGTGGGGATAACTTTGGCGTTTGTTCCACCGATGTAGCGGTACAGGGGGAGTCCAAAAGCTTCAGCCGATGCTTTAGCAACGGCAAGAGAAACGCCGAGAATGGCATTTGCGCCAAAATGGGATTTGTTAGGAGTTCCATCAAGTTCTATCATATAGTTGTCGATGGCAACCTGTTCTGTGGCATCCCAGCCGATCAATTCGTCAGCAAGTTCATTATTCACAAAATCAACAGCTTTTTCGACGCCTTTTCCAAGGTATCTTGAGGAATCACCGTCTCTAAGTTCACAAGCTTCGTTTGAACCTGTTGAGGCTCCGCTTGGTACGGCAGCTCTGCCGATTGCTCCACCTTCGAGTAAAACTTCTGCTTCAAGAGTTGGGTTTCCTCTTGAGTCAAGTATCTCGCGGGCAATTATATCTATTATTTCAGTCATTATTTTTCTCCATTTAAAGATGGGTGCCCCCGGGGCGACTCGAACACCCGACAAACAGTTTAGGAAACTGCTGCTCTATCCACCTGAGCTACGGAGGCATAATTATGATATAAAACTTTTTATATCACAACAACAAATATACAAATTTGTCACGAAAAGAGTGTCCGAACCGGGATTATTAGACAGTCTTTTTTTGCATAACCATATGGGAAAAAATATGTAATTTAAATGTCAGGAAACTTTTCTTTCCATGGATACATAATTTATACCAAACTGGATAAAAATGCGTAAATACTACAGTTTTATTTGTCTGACAGTGATTCTATTATCTACTGCCATATTCCCTCAAACGAGTGTACAAAACATAGTAAATCAGGTGAATCAAGACACTTTAATGAAGTTTGTAAAAGAACTTTCAGGTGTTCTTCCTGTAACTATAAGCGGTCAACCATACACAATAGTATCAAGACATAAAAACAATGCATCAAACGACAAAGCTGCCGAGTATATTCAGCAGTCTCTTCAGCGATACGGTTTAACAGCAACTCTTCAAAGTTTTAGCACAACAGGAAAAAATGTAATCGGAGTAAAGACCGGGACACAATTCCCCAATCAAAAATACATTATTTGTGCCCATTTTGACGACATGCCTTCGGGATCGATTGCTCCCGGAGCAGATGACAATGGAAGTGGAACTGCGGCAGTTATTGAAGCAGCAAGAATCCTTTCTCAATATGATTTCCCTTATACGATAGTTTTTGCACTCTGGGATGAAGAAGAGCAGGGGCTGATAGGATCAGCATACTATGCAAATCAGGCATCAGCAGCAGGTGATTCTATTCTTGGTGTTGTGAACATGGATATGATAGCCTATGATGCAAACAATGACAACAAAGCAAATCTTCATGTAAGAGCAACTGCACAGTCGATGGATCTTTACAACAAAATGGTAGAGATAAATTTATCACTTGGAATTGGAATCGTCACAGTTCAAAAAACTCCCGGCTCTACAGCAAGTGACCATGCTTCATTTTGGAGCAAAGGTTATAGTGCAATTTTATTGATCGAGGATGATGACAACGATTTTAACGCTTATTATCATACAGTGAATGATAAGATTGACCATTTTAATCAGCCATATTTCCTCAAAATGTCAAAGCTGGCAATCGGAACTTTTGCCAATTTTGCTCTAAATTTGAATTTGAAGATTGTTCACACTCCTGTTCCAACAGCCGCATATGCTGCACCGATTGTTGCTGCCGCAGACCTTCAGACAGGGCTTGATGTGGGCTCGGGAACTGCTGCACCAAGATTATATTACAGAACCTCGTCAGGTGGTGGAATATATTCCCAGTTTTCTTCTGTTACCGGAACCCCGGCAGGCAGATCAGGAGGTCTCTATAATTTCGAAATACCTCAACAGGCAATGGGTACAGCAGTTGAGTATTATATTGCCGCTCAGGATGTTTCAGGAAGTATAGTTGTTACCTCACCGATGGGTGGATCAGGAGTTAATCCTCCCGGGTCAACTCCTCCACAATCATTCCATCGTTTTTATGTTGCACAGACCGATGTGGTAATGTTGGATAATGCAAATTCAACAAACGGCTGGACAATTTCGAATAATTGGGGATTGAGCACAACAAAATCAGTATCTCCGCCAACATCGTTTTCAGAATCTCCAACGGGACAATACGGGAACAATATAACTGCAACCATGTCAAAAACTACCGCAGTTGAACTTGGAACAGCTTTAGGAGCTGGACTTAGTTACTCGGCTCAATGGGATCTTGAATCAGGTTGGGATTATGTTCAGCTTTTGATTTCGACCAATAATGGAACTGTTTGGACTCCGCTCAGGGCGCAGGGCATGATTCTTGGATCAGGAAGTTTTCAACCAAATGGTCAACCATTATATAATGGAACAAAGACCACCTGGCAAAATGAATTTGTTGATCTTTCCGCTTACACCGGGCAGAATATTATGTTGCGGTTCCTTTTCAAATCGGATGGTTCACAAACTGCAGATGGATTTTATGTGGATGATATCCAGATATTCAAATATACTGCTGTTCCGGTTGAGTTAATGTCATTTACTGCCACGGCAAATAATGATGTGGTAAATCTTGAATGGACCACTGCAACAGAGACCAATAATTACGGCTTTGATGTTGAGAAAATGAACAGTTCTGGAGAATTTAGTTCGATAGGTTTTGTAAAAGGCACCGGAAACTCAACTTCGCAGGTGGCTTATTCATTTACCGACAAAAATGCAGGATCGGGTGTTTTGACATACAGATTAAAACAAACCGACTTCGACGGAAGTGTAACCATATTCAATGTGGTAGAGGTGGATGTTAATCCTGTGTTTAATTATTCGCTCGATCAAAACTATCCAAATCCATTTAATCCTGTCTCAATTCTTCAATTTTCTATTGCTGATGCAGGCTCTGTTCTTCTTGAGCTTTTTGATGTACAAGGAACAAAGATTAAAACTTTGATGAATGAAACCAAACCGGCCGGAAGACATTCTTATCAGATCAACGGTTCAGGACTTTCATCGGGAACTTATCTTGTAAGACTGACCGCAGGCAAGTTTTCTGCAACAAGGAAAATTATTCTGCTAAAGTAGAAGAGATTCTATTTAAAATGAGAAAGGCTGCCGGGGAGGCAGCCTTTTTTTTTGTATCTTGCGATACATAACCATCATCGGGTACTCATCATCATCAAACTTATTAGCAGTAAATTAAAATTGCAAAGATCTGATAGTTGCACTCTTCAGTACCATCGCCGGTTATTGAGTGGGTTGTGTATATCATAAAAAATATCTTTGCTTTCATTCTGCTTAATCTCCGGTTGCAGCTAATTTCTTAAATCTGTTTAGTAACTCAATTCTAAATATTCTAAGTTCCTCTTCACTATAAGCCATATCCGGATTTATATTTTTGTCAGTTTCAAACTGGCCATCCACGGGAGTGGTTAATAATTTGTCAATAAACTGAAGTAATCTCGTCCCACAATTGTTAATCTTTTCAGCCATCACAGTTACATCGTCAACACTTTTTTCTTCCATCAAAAGTTCGGAAAATCCAAGTATTCCGATTAGCGGTGTCCTGAGCTCGTGGCAAAGATCACTCTGGAGGTTGTTTTGCAGATCTTGATTGTCCAAACCCCCGGGTTCTTTATCGGCTTTATAATCAGTCATAACATATTCCTAAAATTCTCTTATGCAATTTAACTTTCCCTGAAACGGTAAATTATAGTAATATGTTGATTTTGAAGTAGAATATCAATTATGGATTTGTCGTAACAGTTCTACACAAAAGCGAAATTGTTTTTCGCCAGGCCAATCAGCTTGTCAAATTCTTCAGTTTTATCAAAAAAATATGATGCGCCGAGCGACAATGCTCTTTCCCTGAATTTTGTCAGTCCAAAATTTGACAGAACAATAATAAGCGGTTTTGGTGTTAATTGAGAAGCTTTCTCGATAATTTCAAAACCACTACCATCGGGCAGTTTAAGATCTACGATCAGGATAGCCGGAACTTCAGTTTCAAGGCAAACCATTGCCTCAGAACAGGAAGCTGCCTGACGGAAAGTGTTCATTCCTGATTCCTGAACGAGTAACCTAAGGATATTGTGCCTTACATTCTCAGCATCATCAACAATTAGAATATTCATCAATATTTCGCTTAAATAAACTGTTCAAAATTAAGCGAAATGAATTAAGGGTATTATAGGAAATTCTTGATTCTGTGTGTAGGAATATTTCGACAGGGGGTTAGTCGATCAGGTGGTTCTCGAGGACATATAAAATAAGTTCAGCATTATTAGAGAGTTTCAGTTTGTCGAGAATCCTGCTTCTGTAGGTACCAACAGTACTTACACTGATATTCAGTTCTTCGCCAATCTCCGTTAGTGCTTTGCCCTGGGCAATATACCGGAGGATTTCAAATTCACGATCCGAGAGTATTTCGTGTGGAAGTTTGTTTTTTGCCAGTTCAAGCCCACCGGCAAGCTTTTCGGCAAGGCTCTCACTGAGGTATCTTCTACCGGAGGCAATTTTTTTAATTGCGAGGATGATGTCGTCGCCGGCACTTTCTTTTGTTAAATAACCATAGGCACCAGCTTTTAAAGAACGAATGGCAAACCTCTCTTCGGGGTGCATACTAAGGATCAGTACTTTAGCAGAGGGATCCATTGCTTTCACTTCCTTAAGAATTTCCAATCCACTTTTTTGTGGCAGCGTAATATCAAGAATCAAAATATCATAATCACCTTCTTTTGTGGCTTTTAATATCTCAACCGGATCAGCAGATTCGCCAATCACACGGATGTCGGGTTCTATATTAATGAGCCGCTTAAGTCCTTCACGGATAAGGATATGGTCGTCGGCAAGAAAAATTTTGATCATATATTTTTGGATTAAAGATTTTATAAGTTATCGGATCAAATATTAAACAATTTGACATTAAGAAACAATACAGAGTTAAAAGTTTTTTAGATTATCAACTTTTATTGTAACAGTTGTACCCGATTTCACGACAGAATTTATATTCAAATGTGCATTAATCAGTTTAGCCCGCTCTCTCATTCCGAGTAATCCAAAAGAAGTAACCGGAGTATCTCCTTTTTGACTGAAGCCCACCCCGTTGTCGGAGACTGCGATGGTTAATCCCGGGTCATCATAATTGATTAAAATTTCTGCGTTGGTTGCTTTAGAGTGCCTGTTAATGTTTGTAACAGTCTCCTGAACAATTCTGAACAGAGCGGTTGCCACCACCTTGTCGAGGTCGATATCTTCAACATTTTTTATTACTTTATATTTGACAGGACTTTTTACCTGACTGTCGTCAACGAGCCATTCGATGGCAGCAACAAGCCCGAGATGGTCGAGAACTTCGGGTCTCAACTCGGTGATAATCCTGCGAATCCTTTTTACTGTATCATCAATCTGTTTTCCCATCGTAGCCATTTCATCGAGGATGAAACTTGAATCGACATTGTTTGGAGTTGCATTTATCGAATTTCGGATCATTGCGAGATTCATTTTTAGAGAGGTGAGAGCCTGCCCCAGCTCATCGTGGATTTCCCTGGCAATTGCCTCCCTTTCATTTTCAGTCACCACTTGAAGGTGGAGATTCAGACTTTCAAGTTGTTTGTTTGTAATATGAAGTGCTTCTTTTAATTTTATTTCCTCGGTAATATCAGAGAAGAAGAGGGCGATTCCGTTATGTACCGGAAAAAATTTATTCTGAAAATAAGTGTCCCACTGTTGGATATAATCGACACTCTTTATTGGTTTTTTCAGTCTTCTCACATCAACAAAATTTTGATAAAACGATGTAGTTTCAAGCCGGGGAATAAATTCTGATGCCATGATTCCCGTGAAAGATTCTCTGCTTTTACCAAATAGCGAAATAGCTTTTGTGTTGGCGGCAATTACCTTCATATCTTCATCAAAAACGATAAAACCATCAGACATCCCTTCTCTAATACTCTCGAGAAAAGCCTCCGATTCAGCAATTTTACCTATATATTTTGATTCCCGGTTTTTAACCACCAAAACAGCACCAAGAGACGAGATAGCGATAGTGATTATGATAATAATCGTGAGAAGGATAAAGATAGGAGTAAGGGGTTCTTCAATTCTGTTGAGTGTGGCGCTTGTGTAAATAAATAGATTGTAACCATTCACTCTTGCCAGGTAGCCAATTTTTGTTTTTTTGTCAAACCCTGTGCCTCCAAGTTTACCATCTTTTTTGCTTGCTACAAGACTTATTATTTGATCGGCTATGGTCCCATCAGAATTTTTATCCCTTAAATAGGGGACACCATTGGTATCAAGAATAAAATAGAACTGTTCATCTTTAAGAAAAATCAGATTAATTTTAAAATCAGCTTTTCCTGTCAGTTCACTCTGAACCACAGGACGGATATCGGTTCTTATATCTATTTTCTGATAGATATAACCCATTCTCGTCTTGTTTTTTAAGAAAACAGCTGTAAGAATCACAGGCGAAGGAATTATTGCATCAAGTTCGTCCTGTAGCAGAATCGGTTTTCGTGATGTATCAGCAATGAGGAGATATTTATTGTTTACGCCGGTTTCCACCGGAAGTCCGGTAGTAAGAAGAGGAATTCCGTTTGTATCGAGGAATGCAATTGTTGAGTAGTCATGATTCACGCGCAATTGTTCAAACAGTTCATCTATCCTGTGCCTCGCCTGAATGTCATCGATAAATGAGTAATTATTCAGGGATTCGAGCAACACATTATTGGTAGCAAGATAAGTTCCTTCGGCTTTTCTTTCATCAATCCAATAAGAAACTCTGTTTGCTTTCTGAACGGTAAGGGTTTTAATCTCCTCATATTTTTCATTTACCAGGTTTTCCCTTGTTTGATGATAATAATAATAGCTTGTGGTAACAACAGAAACAATCAGCAATAAAAAGATGGAAGCAAGCCCCGTAAGGTGCCTTTTTGTCAATTGATTATTTTCTAACATAATTGATTAAACCGGTTGTTGATTGTTTAAGAAATTAAAAGTGAATTTACGCAAAAATATTAAATAATGGATGTGAGGGAGACCTGTTTTTGAAAAAGTGTGTATTTTATCCCGGTCTGCATTATCTTACCTTTCGAATTCTTAAATTGTCTCAGCGAATTTAAATTTCTTCATTGACAGAAATGGTCTGTGAAGTTTTATATTTTTTTATCTTCTGTTTTTTACTGATAGTTACAGGAATCGGAATGTCAAATTTGATTATACCGGAGAATCCGGGCATATTCATCAATAATAAACCACTGTTTATCCGCAAGGTAAGAGTGGTCAAAAAGCGGATGGAAATGACCATCCCGTTTGAAACCTCCTTTGGAAGGTTTTCTTCACTATCCCGGCTTTTTCCTGTTATAGATTTTGAAACTGAGCAAGGAGATGTTTTTACGGGAACAGGGGAATGCCCACCTCTTGATGCACCATGGTATAATTACGAATGTCACAGGACGGTGGAGGTAGCGTTAGGTTATATATCTTCATCCCTCACAGGAAAGCCTGTTGATTTAAATGATGGAATTGTAGCTCCGGGTAATTCACCGGTAACTGATATTTATTCTTTTATAAATAAGTATAGATGGATCGTTGGACATGAAATTGCAAAAGCAGGAGTTGAAGGCGCTTATTGGGATGCAATCGCTCAGATGAATTCTGTTCCTGTTTCAACACTGTTTGGTGGTACAAAAAAGAAAGTTTTGGCGGGAACAAGTGTTGGTCTTGAATCGACAATTGATTTATTTATGAAAAAAATAGAACATGCGGTTGAGGGGATGAAAGTTGCCAGAATCAAGATGAAGATAAAACCGGGAAAGGATATTAATTATATTGAAGCAGTCAGGAAAAAATATCCGGAAATTTTGTTACAAGTGGATGCAAACGCTGCTTATGATTTATTTAAACCGACGGATATCGCTCTCCTTAAGGAACTTGACAATTATAATTTAACCATGATTGAACAACCCGGCAGGAATGACGACATAATGGATCATTCACGACAATTAGCCGGGCTTACAACTCCAATTTGTCTCGATGAAAGCATCTTAAATGTTGTTCATACACGACAGGCAATTGAACTTTGGGAACAATCTTCAGACACCAAAAAATTGATAATAAATATAAAACCACCCAGAGTTGGGGGTTTTCTGGAATCATTAAAAATTGCACAACTTTGTTCCAACAATGGTGTTTCGGTGTGGTGTGGCGGGATGTATGAATCGGCACTTGGGAAAACTGCCAATGTCCATTTTTCATCCAGAATAGAAGTTAATTTACCGGGGGATCATGTATCACAGGCTCCCTACTTCAAAGAGGATATTGCAGAATCACCTGTTTATGAAAATGGTGAGATTACGGTCCCTGAGGGGATTGGTTGGGGATTGAGGGGAAGTAAACTCTAAATTTCCTTTGTGATTTTGTACCGTTGTGACCTGAATCACCACTTACCATTAAACCATTAATGAATTTAAGGTGTCCTATATCCAAAAAAGGAGAACCTTATGAATCGTTTTTTAATAATTTTTTTACTCAACATTTTAATCTTTAATCCGGTATTTCCACAGACAATAATTAACCAAAGAGAAAAGGACGGGGAGAGATACCTCTACCTGAATTTTGTGGTTAATGCTCACGATTTTACGGAACCGGCACAAGCCTGCAAAACTCTGATGAGAGCTGCACACATCTTTAATAATCACGGAGTCAAAGCTGATTTTTATTTTGTTGAACAGCTAATAACCAACATTGTACAATTTTATCCCTGGTTCCCTGATTCCCTAAAAACCCTCGGGATGGGAATAAATCTGCACCATCGGGCGCCACACATTCTTTCTTTTAAGTCGTCGTACATCAACAATTTAGCCAAGAAACCGCTTGATACATTAGTATATGTGCTTGATTCTTATGAAAAATATCGTCTTGATCTCGTTACGGGTGGATATAACTCGTCGTACACAGGTGGCTATAAATATGTAAAAGAAGTATTTAATGAGGCACCTTTTACTGTATCGACAGGGGAGAGTGGGCCTACATCAAACATGGGCAGGGCAGATATTATTGCGTGTAAAAGTATGGGTGCTGAAGGACTTCTTCTCTTCCACGAGGAGGGTTCAGACCCTGATTACCCGTTATTTTATTCACAGGGGATGTTATTGCGTCCTGTGGATTTTAGTATTACACGGTGGACTGCGGGTTCACAGCCGGATGATGAATTCTGGTGGGAGATGATTGGAACACCTGATGAGACAGAATATGCTCCGGCTCGTTATCTTGCTTCAAAAATGAACACAATCAACAATAATCAGTTGAACTTCGCAAATGCAATAATTCATGAAACCGACTTCCATTATAATCTGCCACCATGGCGTGCTTGTTACTACTCCGACTCGATGTCAACTGTACCATTACAAGCACCATTTGATACTTCACGGACCAATTTCTGGATAAGGACAAATTCGGAACAACAGGAGGAAAGACTTTGGAGTTATTACGATTCCCTCGCCGCTTATGCAGCATCAAATCCAAACATTAAAACATATATAATGAAAGACTTGAAGTCGATAATTTCCTCTGATATTGAAAGGAGTGTTTCAATAAACCAGGTTTACAATATTGCAAACACAATTACTTCGTCTAATCCCAACAATTTTCCACCAAGGTTTTTTACTATTGCCGGAGATTACTTTTCAATTGCCGACGCGTATTACACCTTAACAAAATCGTTATCCGAGTATTTAGCAACGGGGTCTCTTCCGGGGAGTATAACTACAGTTGATATCAATGGTCCATTTGATACAACAGTAGTAAATCTTTCCTCACTTTTACCACTTGATTCATTATCAGTTAAAAAAGCTGTGGAGTTCAACGATTCACTTTTTAACTATTATGCCTCAAATAACAAGTTTCTGTCTCGAATACCTTCAAGTGTTATTACGAACGGATTTCCTTCTGCCAATCCTTTGGAGTTTCTATTCGTTGCTGCTTCTGCATTAAAAAATATATATGAGACGGGAAGTATAGGTTCGATTACACCAAAGAGCATCTCTTATACAAATAAACCAATTTTTCAAAATCCTTCAAAATGGAGTGAAAAACCAGCAAGAAGAATAAGTGTTACAAGTGTTGAAGATGAAGACCCCTCAATTCCGGATGAGTTTAAGGTGTCGCAAAACTTCCCAAATCCTTTTAATCCCTCAACAAGCTTTAAGATAAATTTGTTGGGAGCAGGAGTTTGTGATGTTAAAATCTATGATATCTCCGGTAAACAGATTCACAGCGAAATACTTACGACGGATGGTTCTGAATTGGTTTATAATTTTAACGGTGGGGAGATGGCATCAGGTGTATATTTTTTCAAATTTTCATCTAATAACAATGTAATTGTCAAAAAAGCAATTTTAATCAAATAGAGGAGTAAACAATGTTTAGATATTTTTCAGCTTTAATAATAATTGTAGTGTCACTGAATGCACAAACACCTGTTTATATAAATCTTGGCTCTCACAATGAAGTAACAGACCCGATTCTTTACGATACAGATAGTGTTGGCTTCATGCAAAGCAGGAGTTATTTAATCGAATTGGCTAATATCGTAGTTTCCAAAAATGCAAAATATAATTTTCAAGCTGATTGGCGGTTCCTGCAGGGAGTTATAAATTTTGATAAAGGAAATGACCCTTCGACTAACGGTAAAAATGTACTTAAATGGTTATCGGAGGATAGTCAAAAGAAAATACAGGTGGATGCTCATTCTCATCAGTCAAACGGATATAATTATGCCGATGTAGCGCAACTTATTTCAAATTGTGGAGTGAGTGATTCAAAAATTGTTGGTGGGTTTTTGTGGAATGACACTTTGGGTTTAAAAAGCTGGTTACTTTTTGAGAATGGCATGAGAGGGGAAAAATTCCCACTCAAAATCTGGAAACCGGATATTGTTTGGGGTTCAGCCACAAAAGGGATGTTCCACAATGGAGATCTAAATGCTTTTGGTTCATGGAGACCGGCAGGGGCATGGAATATGATGACACATGATCCTTCAAAAAGAGTTCGTTTGCACGGAAATGCATGCCATAATCAAGTAACTGATTCAACAGAGATAACTGATAACTTAAATACTCTTAATGAAATGTTGGATGCCATCTCGAGCGGCAGGTTGCCGGCAGGTAATTTTTATACTGCAACGATAATGTTTAATCAGAGGGATTTCAGCACAGAATACATCCAAAAAATAAGCAGTCTAATCGATTCTCTTAATGTTTTGGCGCAGAGTGGTAAAATTGTTTGGGGTACAGTAGGCGAAAAAGATTCCATCTGGCGGAATGAATATGGCGGTTCACCCCACTTCATAACATGCGATAATTACCTGACTTCGATTGATGATCCTGAATCAACACCGGAAACTATTGAAGTTGGTCAAAATTACCCAAACCCTTTTAATCCCTCAACGGTTATAAATTACTCATTGGCTGAGGGAGGAAATATATTTTTCAGGATTTATGACATACAAGGGAGAGAAGTGGCAACAATATTGGATGAATACAGGGAGGCAGGACACCACTCCTTAATGATTGATGCCGCTAAGTATTCACTTAATTCAGGAGTTTATTTTTACTGTCTAAGTGCGGGTGGAAAAACAATCACAAGGAAGATGGTGCTTCTAAAATAATAGCGCATTATCCCTTTGTCAACCTTTAAAATAAAAAAGCCTTGCAAAGGTTAATTTACAAGGCTTAATATGAGAGCTGGTGAAGGGATTTGAACCCCCGACCGGCTGATTACAAATCAGCTGCTCTACCAGCTGAGCTACACCAGCAATCAAAATAATTAGATTCCAAATATAACGGTTTTACAAGTATTATGCAAGAACCACAAACAAAAAAAACAAATTTTGTTAAATTTTATTTCGAAAAAGTTGCATCCACAATTTTTATTTCACTCGGGTATGAAATATTTCCCAGAGTTGTTGAGACTACAGGTCTTGCGTAAAGTTGTACATTGCTTGAACCGCTTCCAACTCCGCTTACTTGCATTGCCAGGTTCAACAGACTTTCATATCCCTGATCTTTTATCACTTTAGCCAAATCAATACTTAAATTGATCGGAATATTTTCAACCTCACCGGTGCCGGGAATGGAAACAGCATTTGCTATGTTCCCTTGAATCAACTCTTTGCTGTCAACTACCAATCTAAAAGGAAGAGAAGTTAATTGAGCATCGGTTCTCTGATAACCACCCGTTCCGTCATTTGGATTAAGAGCTGCAAGGTTGAGTGTGAATGTAAGTGGCATCGAACCCTGAAAAAAGGATTGCGTAATTTGCGCAATTTCGAAAACATTCAGGTCAGAAATACTTCTTTTCCCGAGAATTTGAACACCGGCCACTGAAATTGAGGTTACACCCTGAAGCTTAAATTGTAAGCGGGAGAGGTTTAAAAAGCTTTGTACGATTCCACATCCTGCAAAGAGTAATGTGAAACTTACTAACACAACCATATAAAGTTTTTTTGAAGACATATTTATTTCCTCGCGGGGTTTAAACTCTGAAATTGAAAAATTTAAGAGCAAAAGGTACAGATATTTTTTTTAACTATTCTGTGACATAAAAATATACATCACCCTGAAATATTTTATTAATTTATATTCTCAATTTAAGTAAATTTTCAATTATGTTTTTTTTAATCTGAGAACCATTGTTTTCACATGCAACTTCGGACCAAAAAATGAAGATTGTTTCCAAACTTTTCCTCTTTTCTTTTTTATTAATCCCTGCACTTTTACACGCACAGGATAAAAATCTCTTATTAAATTCACCCAAATCGGATGTTTTTATGCAAGGATTTTACTGGAATTCACCTCCGGGTGGGATCTGGTGGGATTCATTAAAAGCTCTATCAACAAGACTTGCATCCGCAGGATTTAGTGCCATCTGGTTCCCTTCTTCCTCGAAAGGGGCAGGCGGTGGCTTTTCGATGGGTTATGACCCGTATGATCATTACGATTTTGGAGATTACAATCAGAAGGGGAGTAGAGAAACAAGATTTGGGAGCAAAACGGAGCTAAAGGGGGCAATTGATGCCTTTCATGATGTGGGGATGTTGGTTTTTGCTGATGCTGTTGTAAGGCACATGATGGGTGGCGAACAGAAAGTACCTTATGAATGTCGCCCTCTTCACAATGGAAACTACATCGTTCCTGATTCAGCATATATGCTTTTCCAATACCCTTCCGGATCGGGAAGGTTCAAAAAAACGGCGGCTTCCTTTTATCCAAATTCGGTGAATTGTTGGGTTGACCCTCTATTTGTTCAGACTGACCCTATTTTTAGATTTGGAGAGTGGCTCGACCACAACAAACAGGATGTTAAAGACAGTCTTATTGCCTGGGGAAATTATCTTCGCAACGAACTTGGTTATGATGGTTTTAGACTTGATGCGGTAAAATCGATAAATCCCGCTTTCATGGCTCAGTGGATAAATGGCTCAAATCCCGGGGGTTATGCAGTTGCTGAATTGTGGGGAAGTACTTCAGAAATAGGGAACTGGCTTCAAGTTGCCAAATATCAAAATGGTGCAAATGTTGCGATGTTCGATTTTCCTCTTAGATATCATCTAAGCGATATGTGCAACACCACCAACGGCGGTTTTAACATGAACAACCTTGATGGTGCAGGACTTGTAAATGCAGGATTTTCAGGTTTTGATGTTTCCACATTTCTTGAGAATCATGATTTTGACAGACAAGGATGGGATGGCACTATCGACACGGGGCATGATCCTGTTATCTACAACAAAGATTTGGGTTACGCATATATAATATTTGCTGAAGGAAGACCATCGGTCTTTTTCAAGGATTACATCGATTTTGGTTTAAGTGGTAAAATTGACACACTCATCTGGATTCGTCAAAATTTTCTGGGTGGTGGAACCACAAAAAGATCAGGTTTAAACCCGTATTATATCCGTCAGGATGGAAATACAAATCAGGGAGAGCTTTCAAACGACATATATGTTGCCAAAAGAAATGGATTTGGAGAGCAACCGGGAGGATATATCGTAATGAATGACAACCCTACCCAATGGATTGATGTTTGGGTTGATACCGACAAACCGGTTGGAACCTGGTATAAAGATTTTACCGGTCACGATGTAAATAAACAAGTGGTTGGCGGAGTTGGAGGAAATCCACCAAACAGAATTAAACTTTGGGCTCCACCAAGAAGTTATACAATTTATATTCCGGATACCACACGAAGTATTAACAATTATCCTGTGTTGTTATCCGTCGCCGATCAGATTGGTTACACAAACTCAGAATTTAAGCTTCAGCTTTCAGCATCTGATGTCAACGATACTGCGTTAACATTTTCGCTGCAGGCGAATCCGGGTTGGTTAAGTGTTAATAATAAGGGGTTGTTGAGCGGTACCCCAACATTCTCAGATACAGGCAGAACAAACATAATAATTACCGTAGCTGATCCGCGTGGATTATCTGTTAAAGATACATTTGCACTTTCGATTTTCAGGAACCTGCCTCCTGTAATTTCGGCAATACCCGATACTACAATAAAAGCAACGGTCAGATATGAATATCAACCATCTGCCACCGATCCTGACAGTGATTCATTAAGGTACTTTTTTGCCCAGGCTCCAAATTTCCTTAATGTGGATGTAATTACAGGTAAAATTGTTGGAAATCCGGCAATTTCAGACACAGGTAATTATGCTGTCCAATTAAGAGTGACGGATGGAAAAGGGGCGTTTGGTGCCGCAAATTATAACCTGATTGTAAAAGCAAATCTTGATACAGTAATTGCCACTTATGGTAAACCATTAATTGATGGCAACATAATAAAAGGTTTGGATGACTGGCGACCTGAATGGCTTCTTGTAGCTGATTCAGACACTGACAGTTATTGGAGTCCTGTTGATACGATGAATAATGAACTGCTTGGAGTTTATTCAACCTGGGATGCCGACTCACTTTATATCGGAATCGATTACAAACTTTTTGACACCTATAACACGATGATGGTATATCTTGATGCCGGATTGCCCGGTGGAGAGACCAACTTCAACAGTCAACAAGGTTATTACGGTGATTATGCAAAAAATTTCAGATTCCGGCCGCAGGATGCCATCGACTTTTTTATACCAACCTATCATATTACAAAACCCGGGATGTATAAAGTAGTTGACAGTTCAAGTGTTGATATGACTACAAAAGTAAACGCTCAAAGAGGTGTTAATGCAATGGGCGCAGAAGTTGCTGTTGCATGGAACGATTTATATGAACTTGGTGTAGGGCAGTTACCCGTTGGTGTAAAACTCAAATTTGTTGCACTTGTTGCGGGTGGGTTTAATTATGGTGCCGGTGATGCTGCTCCCGACAATCCCGATGTGGATGGAAATGCGGGTCCCGATTCTTTAATCAACCTTGCGATGATTGAACCTGATAAAAACGGCGACGGATTCCCTGATCCAACGCTGTTTATTTCTGATATTCAGGAGTCAAAAGACAATTTGTTGCCGAAGGAGTTTTCACTTTCTCAGAATTTCCCAAATCCTTTTAATCCTTCAACGAGGATTCAGTTTTCATTGCCGGAGCGAAGTGTTGTGAAATTACGGATTTATGATGTGCTTGGAAGAGAACTTTTAGTGCTTGTGGATGAAGAACTTGTTCCGGGTCAATATTCCGTAAATGCAGAAATGACACAATTTTCGAGCGGAATTTATTTTTATCAACTTGTTACGCCGAAGTTTTCTGAAGTGCGTAAGATGATTTTGGTCAAATGATCCTTGCAAAGGATGAAGCTGAAATGAATGAAAAACTGCTTGAGGAATTGAGAAGAGAAAAAGAGAAGAATCAGGAACTTCTCGAAAAGTTGGAATTCGTTTCAAGACAGTGTGCAGATAACCTTGGAATGGTTGGTAAATTCCTCGCGATGATTTCTCATGAGATTAGAACCCCGGTGAATTCTCTTCAGCAGGCCGCCAAACAGCTCCAGGCTGATCTTGGTTTTTTTAATAATAAAGATATTTCAAAACTGACTTCCATTATGGTGGAGGACAGCGACCGGCTTTCCCGAACTATTGATCTGATGGTGCAGGTTTCACAATTACAAAGTGGAACATACACTCCAAAGCCTGAAAGATTTGATATTTTTCATGAAGTTCTCGCCCCGATGATTGCAGTGAAAAAGTCACTGGTCGAAAAAAGGGGGGTACGATTTATTATTAATTCGACCACTTTAAACTGTGAGATTACTGCCGACAAATATTCAACTATTCAGATTTGTTCCAATCTCATCGATAATTCCATTGCTTATACTGAAAAAGGAATTATTGAAATAGACATAACGCGTACTCCTGATGGAAGATTACAAATCTCGATCATCGACACAGGAATTGGAATGGACGAGGAATATCTTCAGCAGGTTTTTAGTCTGTTTTCACAGGAATCCCAGGGTTATTCACGAAAGTATGAAGGGATTGGTCTCGGTTTAGCCGCGGTAAAAGGTTTTAGTGATATCAACAATATCGACCTGTCGATAAAGTCCGAAAAATATGCCGGGACGGTGGTAACACTGCTTTTTACCTGATTAAGTTATCCCGGACCGTTAAAATTTTTACAAAAAAGGCTGACTCGTGAGGATCAGCCTTTTTCATTTTAATCATACAAGATCAATTATTTTAAGATCGGGACAACCGACCACTGTCTTTCACCACCGGTTTGTTCAACTCTTCCATCTGCATGGATATAAACATCAATCTCTGAGCGAACACCAAAATCACCTTTGAGGTAGATTCCGGGTTCGATTGAGAAAGAAGTTCCGGGAAGTATCAGGCGCATATCCTGAGTTTCAAAATTATCATTGTGAGGTCCGGTTCCGTGAAGGTTTGTTGTGATGGAATGACCCGTTCTGTGAACAAAATATTCAGCATACCCTGCATCCGCGATCACTTTGCGAGAGGCATCATCAACTTCCCATCCTCTAACTTCCTGACTGTTTTTAAACCGTTCACTAACAAGATTAAATGCTGCTTCGCGAGCATCCTTAACGATATTAAATATTTTGATATATCTTTCAGGTACTTCCGTTCCAACATAACCAACCCAGGTGATATCAGCCCAAACGCCGTTATCCTTTTTTGGTTTAGCCCAAAGGTCGATTAACACAAAATCATCCTTATGGATTTTTTCCCACACTTCAGGAGTCGGGGAATAGTGAGGATTGGCACCATTGCCGTTTACACCAACGATTACTTCATGATCCGTTTCAAATCCACGCTTTTCGATTTCATCCATTATCAATTTTTGAACTTCATACTCTGTTGTCTCACCCGTTGATTCAATTTTTTCTTTGATAAATTTCCAGCAAAGGTTAACTATATCAGTTAGAGCATGAGCAACAGGGATATTGTCTTCATACTGTTCTTTTGTCCAAACAGCAGTGAACTCGGTTAACAAATCGCCGCTCGAAACGATCTCAATACCAAAATCTTTCAAATATTCATAAGTTCCGGCGTCAAGTTTTGAAAGATAGGGGATTGCATTTTTAGGGGAATATTCCATAGCAACTTTTTTAACCCCTTTTAACAGTGTTGCCATTATTTTGTTTAGTGAGTTATAATCACTGTAAGGGTGCATATCTCCCGGAAGATGGGCAAGATTATGGAGTTCGATTGCCATTGCAACCTTTTGTGGTATCCCTTCAGCCGGGATAAAATAGAAGAATCTTCTTGTAAGGTGTGCTTTGGCAGGGAATTCGAGAACGCTAAGAGCAAGATCGTTTGATCCTCTAAAATCGTAGAATAACCAGCCATCCAAGCCGTTTTTTTTGATCAGGTTTTGTAATTTGTTAATTTTTTCTTGTGTCATATTGATATCCGGTTTATGGTTGATAACGGTGACTAATCTTGACCATTAAAATTGATGTAAAACATAAACTCAAAAATAGTTAATTTCCACTTCAATTTTCCCCCAATTCCATTCATATTTAATTATTCGAGGCACCATGAGGCAAATCCTCATTCTTACAACTCTATTAATCGCAAACAGTGTTTTTTCCCAGAGTCATCAGGGACCTGCGCTTGGGAGTTATGCAAGCGGCGTTTATGTAACCACAAATTCGTTCACAAATCAACCTGTCAGCAAATCTCCAAAATTTGAGACTGTTCGAAATAAAATAAGATTTAAAGGATTTGCGTTCAGTATAGAACATAATGAGAAGTTGCCGGGCGAACTTGATATTTATAATGAGGGTGGTGTCTCAACCGAAGCAGGGGGAGTGGCATTGATAAAAAGTTTTGAAGGAAACACAGAGTCGAATTCGATCCCTCCCGATCCTCATGTGGCAGTGGGTCCGGATCATGTTGTAGGAACTGTTAACTCCGATTTTGCAATTTGGGACAAAAATGGTAATCTGTTAAAAAGAATTGATGCCGGCAACTGGTATTCAAGTTTTGGTGTTGACCCGTTTGATCCAAAAGTTGTTTATGATCATTTTGCTCAACGATGGGTGATGGTATGGCTCGATCAAAGAGATTCCCCGCAAAGAGGGTATATCATGATTTCTGTTTCTGATGACTCAAATCCTTTGGGAACATGGCGAAACTGGTTGATGCCGTCAAATATTAATGGTGCAACCACTACATCCAACTGGGGAGATTATCAGGGAGTCGGGTTCGATGAAGAAAATTTTCTAATCACATCAAATCAATTCAATTTTGGTGGTTACTTTGATTATGCAAAGATCAGGGTGATTAAAAAATCTGAGATTTACAATAATTCAACAGACACATGTAAATGGTATGACTTCTGGAACATTAAGTATCCGGGGAACAGTCAAAGTGTTTTTAATATCAGGCCTGTAATTCACTTTACACCTTCTGATACCTCATATTTTGTGCATGTGCCATATTATTCTTCAAATGCTTATGTAATCTACAGAGTTACTTACGATGTAAATGGTATCCCGGCTCTTAGTGGAAGCGCTGTTCCGGTTACAGCTTATAGTGATCCACCACAGGCATCGCAACCGGGCGGGGTGGCATTGGAATCGAGTGGTCCTGAACTTACCAACGAACCTGTTTACAGAGACGGGTCAATTTGGCTAACACATTCAACAAGAAATCCGGCGAATGGTTCATTCTCCGCAGTTAGAGTGGCACGACTAAATCCTCTCACATCACAGCCGATAGAACAGTTAACTTTTGGGACACCTTCAACCTGGTATTTTTACCCTGCCATCATGATCGACAAGGCAGGAAATATGGTTTTCACAGTAAGTCGCTCAAGTCCAACTGAATATGTAAGTGCCTACTATGTTGGAAAACAGAATGGATCAACCACTTTTACACAACCTTATCTTCTGATGTCCGGGAGAGGGCAATATCAAAAAGACTACGGGAGTGGCAGAAACAGGTGGGGTGACTATCTTGGAATTTCACTTGATCCTTCAGGTGAAACATTTTGGATGATGAGTGAATATGTTGCAGCTCCAAGTGTATGGAGCAACCGGGTGGGTGAAGTAAGAATGATGCCTGTTACAGGTGCTTCGTTGCTTACAGATATTCCAAAGATAGACTTTTTGGAGATGGAGAGGGGAAAAGAGAAAGACACTATCACCTTTCAGATGATAAATGTAGGTTCACAACAGTTGATAATTAACTCGGCAGGTTTGTCAAATCCGGCATTTAGTCTGGTGGGTCAGTTGCAATATCCACTTACAATAAACTCTTTTGACAGCCTTTCAATCAGCATGGTTTGCGATCCACAGACAGCAGGAATGTTGTACGATACTTTGGTTTTGGTTGATAACGACCCGGTTGAAAACAGAATCCCTGTAAGAGTGGAATCTTTTGATCTCAATCCGGTTGCTCCTCAAAAAATTCTTGTGGTTACAAATTCCACAAATAGTGGTGGAACCTTCTTGATTAACAAGTCAACCGGTGAGTCAACACTTCTTGGACCTGCGGGAGGCACCACCTTTAGCTCGATCTCGGCAAATCCAAAAACTGGTGTGATATATGGATTCAGAGCGAACGGGGGACAAACGCTTCTCCATAAAATGGACGCAAACAGCGGTAAACTCTACTCCCGAACCACCCTCGATCTGGCAGATGTTACGAGTAGTGCATTTGATACTTCAGGGACTCTTTATCTGGTATCAAAAAGGAACATTTTATATAAATACAACGAAACTGAAAATTCAGTACTCAGAACTGATTCGGTGAAGTGTACTGTTTCTGCTATTGCATTTGAACCGTTAAACAACCGGCTTTTTGCTTCCATTTATAAACCACTTGGTGCCGACAAAGACAAGATTTTGCGAATTGTGCAAGGAACCGGCGACACAATCAGAATTGGTAATCTGGGAAATAACAAACCCGTCAGGTCTCTGTTTTTTGATGAATCGGCAAATTTATTTGGTTTTACCGGTGTGGCATCTGTAAGTGGTGAGTTTACAGCAATCGAAAAATCGAGCGGAAACGGGACTGTTATCGGTTCAACGGGACTGATTGGTTTGGTTTCTGCAGCTTATTATCCGGGTGTTATCAATTCAATTAATGAAGCTGGTGATGCTTCAACAATATCTGCTTATAAGCTATTTGACAACTATCCAAATCCATTTAACCCGTCAACTGTTATCCGGTTTTCGATGCCCGTGTCGGGAATGGTGACACTTAATGTGTTTAACACACTGGGAGAAAAAGTTGCTGTATTGATAAATGGTAATATGACCGCCGGAGAACATAAAGTTGAGTTTGATGCTTCGGGATTAACGAGTGGAGTCTATTTTTGTGAACTCCGCGCAGGTGACTTCCGATCAATGAAAAAGATGGTGCTACTGAGGTAGGGGATGGTGGATTGTCGTAGGAAGGGGACGCAGATACACGCAGATAAACAGATTTTCGCAGAGGAAGAGAATAGTTCCACGGATTTTACGGATTTCACACGGATTTTCACGGAGGGTCATTTTGAGTAATGCCCTCTGTGTGCTTTGTGGTTTTTAAAAATTATCCTTTGCGTTCTTGGCGTACTTGGCGGTTAAATTCAAAATTCCTCCGTGTGCTCTGTGTGCTCTGCGGTTTAAAATCATCCTTTGCGTTCTCTGTGTCCTTTGCGGTTAAACCTAAAACCCTTAAATTGTGAATTGAATGAGAGATATTTTGGACGATTGGTATTAGATGAAATTTATCAGATTTATGGCAAACGCCGTGTCATATCTGCTTGTAGCGATAGTCCGTGGCTATCAATTATTGATCTCACCCCTTTTCCCTCCCAGTTGTCGGTTTTATCCGACATGTTCAAACTATATGATCGAAGCGTTGCATAAACATGGTCCATTTAAGGGTTTACGCCTTGGAATCTGGCGCATCTTAAGATGTAACCCATGGGGTGGCAGTGGTTATGATCCCGTTCCTTGAGGGAGCAGGAGGATGTGTCGTCGATCAGGATTTTAACAATTGCAGACAGTAAAAACAATCGAATAGTAAAAAAAAGATAATAAGAATATGAACAAAAATGAACTCGCAATAAAAATTTTTGATACAGCGCATCTTACCGGGCAATTCCTGTTAAGATCAGGGAAAATATCCAATGAGTATTTTGATAAATACAGATTTGAAGCTGATCCTGTGTTGTTGGATGCAATCGCCGAGCAGATGGTAAATCTTATTCCCGAAGGAACAGAAGTATTGGCGGGACTTGAGATGGGGGGCATTCCGCTTGCAACCGTGCTTTCTTTGAAAACCGGTTTACCCGTAATATTTGTTCGCAAAGAGGCAAAAAAATATGGTACCTGTAAAGTTGCGGAGGGTGGAGAATTTGCAGGGAAAAAAGTTTGTATAATAGAAGATGTTGTAACCACAGGTGGACAAATCAATCTGAGCGCTGTTGATCTTAGAGATGAGGGTGCTGTTGTTGCTTCGGTGCTTTGTGTGATTTTAAGAGAGCCAAAAGCTTATGAAAACCTTGGGGAAAAGGGGCTTGGGCTCATTCCACTCTTCACCATGGAAGAAATAAAACAATTTAAAGAGATCAATTAATTAAAACAGGTTACGATATGTTTAACATGAAGAAAATTTCACTATTTATAGTTTTGATATTATTTTCTGCATCAGCGCAGGAGAAAGTGACAATTGAAAAACTTTTCCGCGGGGAATTTTCAGGAGAGTTTTTTAAAAGTGTAAGTTGGACAGAAAGCGGGCACACTTACTATAAGATGGAAGATGGAACCGATGGCTCTCAGATTTTTAAAGTTGACATTTCAACAGGTAATAAAACCCTGCTTGCAGAGACGAAAGATTTTGTTCCGGAAGGGAAAAACACTCCACTTGGGTTAAATGACTTTAAATTCAGCAAATCAGGGAAATACATCCTGATCTATACCAATACCAAAAGAGTCTGGCGAGTAAATTCAAAGGGGGATTATTGGGTTTACAATACCGAATCAAAAAAATTGCGACAATTAGGCGGAAGTGATGCAAAACCATCTACCCTTCAATTCGCAAAAATCGATCCGACAGAAAAATATGCTGCTTATGTAAGAGAACACAATTTATATCTTGAAGATCTTGAATCGGGAACAATTAAAGCGTTAACCACTGATGGAAGCAGAACCATAATCAACGGCACTTTTGATTGGGTTTACGAAGAGGAGTTTGGCATCCGTGATGGATTTAGATGGAGTCCTGATGGCAGCAGAATAGCATTCTGGAGATTGGATGCTAAAAACATCAAAGATTTTTTAATGATCAATAACACCGACTCACTTTATTCCTATACCATACCGGTTCAGTATCCCAAAGCAGGGGAGAAAAACAGCGAATGTATAGTCGGAACTGTTGATATAAAAACCGGAAAAACTGTTTGGATGAATGTGGGGGATGATCCTGCCAACAACTACATTCCGAGAATGGAGTGGGCAGGTAACACAGGTAAACTCGCATTTCAACATTTAAACAGATTACAAAATGAAATGACAGTGTATCTGGGTGATCCGGCAACAGGTGAAGTAAAAAAGCTTTATAACGAGAAACAAAATGCCTGGACCGAAGTGGTTGACGATTGGAGATTCATAAATAACGATCAAGAGATGTTTTGGATAAGTGACAAAAGCGGGTATGCTCAGATGTACCTCGTTTCCTTGAAGACAGGTGAGGCAAGGAATATAATGAACACCAATCACGATGTTATGGAACTGGTAAGGTTTGTTGAGAACAGCGGCACAGTTTATTATTATGCTTCCCCCAACAGCGGAACACAAAGATATCTTTATGAAGCAAGTCTCAATGGTAAATTTGAACCCAGGAGGCTCACACCCGATAAATTTACGGGATATAACACATATTCCATATCGGGTGACGGGTTGTTTGCGTATCATGTACATTACAACATTAACTCACCTGCATCGGTATATTTTATCGATTTACCAAAACACAATATCATCAGAACTGAGATCACCAATGAAACACTCAAGGCGAAACTGAAAAGTGTTGATTATAATTACGAGTTGTTCACGGTAAAAACCCCCGGTGGAGTGGAAGTTGATGGCTGGTGCGTAAAACCATCTGATTTTGATCCTGCCAAAAAATATCCTGTACTTTTTTATGTTTACAATGAACCTTCAAGTCAGACTGTTCTCGACAAATATGATGGCTTTATGGGCTTATATCACAAAATAATCGCAGATAAAGGATATGTTGTGATGAGTGTTGATGGAAGAGGGACACCCGCTCCAAAGGGAAGAGAGTGGAGAAAATCTATTTATCAAAAAATTGGTGTTGTTTCTACGGAGGATCAGGCCGGAGCACTTCAGACTCTCCTTGATGAGAGACCATACCTGGATGCTACAAAGGTTGGCGTTTGGGGTTGGAGCGGTGGTGGTTCCATGACTCTTAACATGATGTTCAGACATCCGAAGTCTTATCATTTTGGGGTTTCTGTTGCACCTGTTACCGATCTCAGGTTTTATGACACAATTTATGAAGAAAGATATATGGGACTTCCGCAGGACAGCCCTGAAGCTTACAAGGAATGTTCACCCGTAACCTATGCCGGAAATCTTGAAGGAAATTTATTTCTTATCCATGGAACTGGTGATGACAATGTCCATTTCCAGAATGCTGAATACCTCGTAAACAAACTTGTTGCCGCCGGAAAACAGTTCAGATACATGCCTTATCCAAACAGATCACACGGAATCTCTGAAGGTAAGGGGACAACAATGCACTTGTTTAACTCGATGCTCGGCTTTTTTGAAGAACAATTGCATAAAAAGTAGAAAAAAGTGATAAAAAAGCGGGTCTCTATTCCTTATATCGTTTTTTTTCTTTAGTTTTGGTAGAATGATTTCTATAAAAACATAGAAAGGGGGCAACCTTTAATTATTATGGTTGTAATAATCAATAGAGATCAGTCATCAAACTCACTTACACAGATTTACTAACATCAAAGCGGCATTGCTTATATAATTTTGTTAAAAGATACACACACAGGAGTCAGTAATATGCGGTTTAGGCATACAATTTTATGTATAACCTTTCTCCTTCTCAGTTATCCGCTCTTTGCGCAGACGGGAAAAATGACCGGAGTTGTCAAAGATCAGAAAACAGGAGAGACTCTGATTGGTGCCACGATCATCATTGAAGGCACAAAGCTGGGAGCAAAAACGGATTTTGAAGGATATTTTGTTATCCTGAACATATCACCGGGCAGCTACACAGTTAAAGCATCGATGATCGGGTACGGATCAAAATCATACCAGGAAGTTAAGGTAAACATCAACCAGACCACAACAGTGGATTTTACTTTGGCTGATGAATCGATGACCACAGAGGAAGTAGTTATCATCGCTACTCAACCCGTGATCGAGAAAGATGTTTCTTCCAGCGTTGTTAACATTTCAATGGAAGATGTAGCAAATCTTCCGATAGTAAGCGTTGCAAGTGTTATTGGCTTGCAAGCAGGTGTTCAGGGCTTGACCGTAAGAGGTGGTGGCTCAGATCAGACTGCATTTATGATCAATGGTATCACTTTTAGAGATGAAAGAGATAACTCTTCTTATACAGGAATCAGTTTTACCTCTGTTGAAGAAATTCAGATTCAAACCGGTGGTTTTAACGCCGAATATGGTAATATCCGTTCCGGTCTCGTGAATGTGGTTACCACTGAAGGAAAAAGAGATAAATATAATGTAGTATTTCTTGGCAGATACAGACCCGCAGGTGCAAAAAACTGGGGTGAGCAACCAAATGACTACAATGCCTACTACATCAGACCTTATGTTGATCCCGCAGTAGCATTCGCAGGTACAAAAAGCGGAGCCTGGGATGCTTATACAATGGCTCAATACCATGAATTTAGAGGATGGGATAAAGTTTCTCAGGAACTTTTATCCGATGAAGATCCTTCTAACGATCTTACACCTGAAGCTGCTCAGCAATTGTTTTTGTGGCAGCACAGAAAACCGATGGGAATCACTCAACCCGACTATGATATGGACTTTAGCATTAGTGGACCAGTTCCCGTTGTAAGTTCAAGTCTTGGTGATCTTAGATTCCTCGCCTCCTACAGAACCAGCCGCGAAATGTATGTAATTCCACTTTCAACAAATTCCTATCATGATTGGAGTACTCACGTAAAGATTACTTCTGACATCGCACAAGGAATGAAATTTACTATTGAAGGTTTACTCGGATTACAGACTGGCACCAGCAGTTCAAGAAGTGGTGGACCCGGTATTTTCCGTTCCGCATATTCGATTGTCTCAGATATGGACATTCGTTCAGGAGCAAGTTATTCTGATGCAAGAGCTTTTGCAACGGATTATTGGGCACCAACAAAAGTTGACAGAAAAATGTTGGGCGCAAAGTTTGTGCATGTTCTTTCACCATCAACTTTTTATGAAGTTCAATTAAATGTTGTTGGTTCTGAATACAGCACCAATCCGGGCAGCCCAAGAAACACCGGTAATGTTGTGAAAATTGGTAACAATTTTTATGATGAATCACCATTTGGTGTATTTAGCGGATTTTCGTCAGGTATCGGAAGCTCGATGAACATGGGCTTGGGGTATTCAAACTCCAGAGACAGTTCAAAGGTTTATACCTGGAGCAGCAGGTTTGATTTTTCAAGCCAGCTCAACAAAATTATGGCGGTTAAAGCAGGTGTTGAATTCATCTACACCGATAACAATGTTAACTACGCTCTTATTGAGCCTTCACTCCCAACAAGTAACTCTACCTCCAAATGGCACACATTCCCTGTAAGGGGAGCCATTTATGGTCAGACAAAACTTGAGTTTGAAGGAATGATAGCCAATATCGGACTTCGTCTCGATTATTCACACGCAGGTGGAGAGTGGTATCTTTATGATGCATACAACAAAGCTTTTTCAGGTGCATATTCTTCAGACATCGACAATCTGTTGATGAAAGAATCCACCGAGAAAATACTAAGTTTAAGTCCAAGATTGGGCGTGGCATTTCCTATTACAGTGAACAGCAAGTTGTTTTTCAACTATGGTCACTTCAGATCGATGCCTGCTCCTGAGAATCTTTACCTTCTTAGAAGAAATACTACAAACAATGCAGTTACCAGACTTGCAAATCCAAACAATCCACTTCCAAAAACAGTGGCTTATGAGTTGGGTTATGAGCACAATCTTGGTGATATGTTCCTTCTTAGACTTGCGGGTTACTACAAAGATGTTAGTGACGAGTCAAGACTTGTAGGTTATATCAGCCGCGACAACTCGGTTTCATACAGTGTTCCTGAACCAAACATGTACCGTGATATCCGCGGGTTTGAAGTTACACTTACTAAAAACAGAGGTGAATGGATAACCGGTTTTGTTAACTACACATACATGGTTGCTTCCTACGGCTATTTTGGACTTCCAACCTATTACGAAAACCCTGCTCTTCAAAGAGAATCTGAAAGAAATACAGCACTTTTTGATCAGGTGAAACCTGTTCCTCAGCCTTATGGCAGAGCCAACATCGACATCTTTACACCAATGCAATTTGGTCCTGAAATTGGTGGCATTTATTTGCTCGAGGATATCAGAATCAATCTTCTTGCAACCTGGTCATCGGGAACATATTTTGCATGGACAGGCCCCGGCGGCACAAGACCCGGTTTCTCGAATAACATTCAATGGAAAGATTTTTACAATTTTGACATGAGAATTTCGAAAACCTTCAGACTTGGACCTGTAGGACTTGAGATGTTTGCTGATATATCCAATCTTTTCAACATAAAGTACCTCGATTACAGAGCCGGCTTTGTTGATGCAAAAGATTATGATGCTTATATGCAGTCACTCCATCTTGCATCTGAATTCAGTCAATTTGGATATAAAAATATAGTTGGAGAAGACAAACCCGGAGATGTAAGAACCGGAGAGTACATTCCTTGGGATGATAATGCCAGCGAATCTCAAAAAGAAGAATGGCGTAAAAACAAATCATACATTGATATGCCAAACCTTGCTTACACAGCTTTCTTAAACCCAAGAGCAATCTATTGGGGTTTGAGAATAATGGTTGAACTTAAGTAATGATCAGTGAACCAGGAATGGAATATAAATCTGAGGAAATAATGAAAAAAGAAATTGTAATTAAATTTTCAAAGTCGTTCTTAACTGTCTTTACTCTGCTGTTGATACTTGGTTCAATGGATGTGAATGCACAGTTTAAGAATAAATGGATGTCAGTTGGCTCATTGCACAGCTGGTATTCAGAAATTGGAAGTGAGCTTGAAGAGCAGGGATTTGTAAAAACCCAGCAAGAAGGGCTCGCTTATCCTGCCATCTACCGTTATCAGGATAATGTTGCCATGAAAGGTCACTGGATTGGCGCTGCCAACTTCACCGACGCAAAAGGTGATTTTTATCCCGTGAAGGTTGTGTCAATTGGACCAAGAAACCCACAATTCTGGGCTGCTTTCCCTGAAAAATTTGAACTCATATCCAAATATGATGCTCCGATTGTTAATGTTGACGGGAATATCTCGTATGAGAAAGATGTTTCGATCGACAGAATAGATCCTACACTTAAAGCAGACAGAATGTTGGATAATGTGGTACACACCCAGCTGGGTTTAACCATGAACAGAAAAATTTATCAGTTCAGTGCACCCGGATATGACAATTTTATTGTGTATGAATATACATATAAAAACACCGGAAACACTGACGCTGATCCAACAACTATCGAACTTCCAAACAACACTTTAACAGGTGTTTATCTCTACTATACATTTAGATATTCCATCAATAAACAAGCCCGGTATGTTATCGGTAACTCGTCCGGATGGGGTATTAATACCATGGTGGATACCAGAGGTGATGGCGTTGAAGTTGACCCTGTTGGTGAACAGTTCAGATGCCAGTTCTCATGGCACGGATATCACCCGGCAAAAGAAGTAACTTATGACAATATTGGAGGACCGATATGGTCGATTAACTCCAATGCTGCAAGATATCTTGACAAAGGTGACACAGTAGGTCGTCTCGCTGCATGGCAGTTTGTTGGTAACATTACACTTCATGCAGATAAATCAGCAACCGACAAATCTGATGATCCGAGTCAGCCATCCACCACCGGATGGGAAGATTCTGACAGAAACGAATTCCTTGCCGGAAACAACGCATTCAACGTGAACAGAATGCAGGGTGAATATACCCTTATGTCAGCAGGTCACAAATCACCAAGACATGCTAAATCTGTTCAACCTGATGGTAATTATGCCGCTCAAACCGCTGCTCCTTACGGAACCGGTACCGGTGGAACTTCGGCAGTTAATGGATATGGTCCTTACACTTTAGCACCCGGTGATTCTGTTACCATCGTTTGGGCAGAAGCTGTTGCAGGTATGGGTTATGAAGCCGGACTTGAAGTTGGTAAAAGATTTAAGAATGGAACAATAACAGCGTTGCAAAAAAATCAGGAAGTTATGAAGGGAAAAGATTCCCTTATGGCAACTTTCAAAAAAATCAAAGATGCTTATGATGCCAACTGGGCAACCATTCCGAATCCACCAAAACCACCAAAGATTCTTGATATCAAATCAGGTGGCGACAGAATTACTCTTTCCTGGTCACTTTATGATGGTGAAAATCCATCGGGTTACGAGATCTGGAGAGCTTCTGCAAATGTTGACTCAACATATCATCTGATTCAGACACTTCCTGCCGGAACCACATCATATAACGATACCTCACTTTCAAGAGGATTCGATTATTACTATTATGTTTCTGCAGTTGGTGCCGGTGGAGCGAAAAGCTCAAGATATTATTCACAATCGTATGATCCTGCAAGACTAAAAAGAAAAGCCGGTACTGCGCTAAATCAAATTAGAGTTGTTCCGAATCCGTATAACTCGAGTTCTGTGCCCGATCAGGTGCGCTTCCCGGGTGGTGCGGCAGGCGACAGAATAGCATTTTATGATATACCCGGAGAATGCACGATAAAGATCTACACCGAAATGGGTGAATTGATCAAAACTATCGAGCACAACGACGGATCGGGCGATGAGTTCTGGAACCAGGTTACCTCATCAGGTCAGATTGTTGTTAGTGGTGTATATATTGGTGTTATTACAGACACAAAGACCGGTGAAAAACACACGGTTAAATTTGTAATTATTCGCTAACTTAACCGGGACTGAAAAGATTATGAAAAAGTATTTATTAATTACGGCGACGATGTTCCTTGCCGTAAGCTTTCTCCAGCCTGACACTCTCGCACAGCGGACGAAGTTAGCGCAGGCAGGTATGAAATTTTTAAGTGTTCCAACCGATGCGCGAGCAACAGGTATGGGAGAGACCTTCACAGCTATAGAAAGCGGGTCTGCAGCACTGTTCTACAATCCTGCCACAATGGCATTTGGTGATACCCGCGGTGATGTTTCCGCAGGTGTTAACAAATGGATCGCAGATATCAATTATGTATATTCGAGTTTTTCACTTCAACCGGCTGACCCTTCATGGGGTAAGTTTGGTGCTTCAGTGATGGCTGTTAATTATGGTGATCTCTTGATGACCGTAGTTGATGGAACCACGGAGAGAGGTTACAGGGATGTTGGAACATTCACACCAACTGCTATTGCAATAGGTGTTGGATATGCCAACGCTCTGTCTGAAAAATTCAGTGTCGGTGGACAGGTTAAATATGTCCGCCAGAATCTGGGTGTCAGCCCGATTTCTTTTGACAACACAGGTAAAATGCTAACTGAAGAAAATTCACTCACTACACTTGCTTACGATTTTGGTATTTTCTATAAAACCGGATTCAAGAGCCTTAATTTTGGAATGAGTGTAAGGAATTTCTCAACCGAAATAAAGTATAAAGAGGATGGTTTCCAGCTTCCGTTGAACTTTAAGATAGGTGTGGCAATGAATCTGATGGACTTTTTCCCAAGTCTTGCTAATCAACACTCCTTCCTTCTTGCTGTTGATGTTTCTCACCCGAGAGATTATCCCGAGCAATTATATATCGGTGGCGAGTATAATTTTATGAAGTGGGTTTACCTGCGTGGCGGAGTTTCGTTCCCTAATGATGAAAAAGAGTACAACCTCGGCTTTGGTATTCGTCCTGAACTGGATGGTATCAAAATGGCTGTTGATTATGCTTATACACCATTTGGAATCTTCAGCTCAGTTCACAACTTCACTGTCAGATTTGAGTATTAATTTATCAGACGGGTTAAAAAATGAAAGCTATTTTTATGAATAAAATTAAAAATGTTCTGCTCCCGGTATATCTTCTGATATCGACGATGATACTCTTCTCCGGGTGTGGTAACGACACAACAACCACTCTGTTTGACCCCAATGTTGCTGTTAAGCCGGATCCTGTTATCTCAACAGTGACCCCTGACAGTGGATTAAGTGGAATAACCGAGTTGACAATCACAGGCACAAACTTCTCAAGTGTACTCACAGAGAATACAGTTTATTTCAATCAGTCGATTGGAACTGTTCTTGAGGCTTCTCCAACCATGATAAAAGTAAGGGCAGGAGTTGTCTCAGCAGCCGGTGCAACTGCACTTGTAAAAATCAGAGTAAAAGGTGCACTTGCTTTCAGCAATACTGTAACTGTTAAACTGATACAGGCAGCGGAGTTTCCATTTGCGTTTCAAAGTTTTGAGTTGCCCTCAGCACTCGAATTTGACAAAAACGGTAACATGTACTATTCACTCCTTACAAGTGGAGTAACTAATAATATCGTTAAAGTTACTCCGGCAGGAGTTAAGTCTAACTTTACACCTTCAATCGGTGGTGGATATGTCTTCACAAGCCTCAAAATGGGACCTGACGGTGCTCTTTATGGTGTAAGAAATTCACTTCGTGCCATTTTTAGAATGACGGAAGGTGCGGCAATCGCTTCATGGTTTGCAATCACTCCAAATACAGTAAAAATAGCTGATATCGATTTTGATGAAGCGGGAAATATCTGGGCTTGTGGTGATAATGCATCCCTGTTTAGAGTGAGTCCCACAAAAGTTCTGAAATCATATCCCTTTGTTGCTACTGCCTCTGCCATCAGAGTCTATAACAACGCAGTATATGTTGCTGTTAAAAAGGATTCCGCCGGTATTCTCTACAGATTCCCATTGGATGTAAACGGTGATATAGACCCTGCAAATGCACAGACTGTTGCCAATCTCAGTGCATCGGTCGGATTTAATGTTTATATCAATCAATTTACGATGGACATCAACGGGAATATTTTCCTGGCGACAAACAATGTTGAACCAATTCTGAAGGTTACTCCGGCAGGAGTTGTTTCAGTTCATTACCCGGGAGTATTTCTTCCATTAAACGCCATGTATCTTACATGGGATAACAGCTCGAACCTCTATTACACAAGAGCTTCAGGTCTGGTTTCTGGAAAAACAAACGACCAAACAATCGTAAAAGTCCTGATGGGCGTGCAAGGTGCAGCTTATTCAGGTAGAAAATAATTCACTTTTTATTCGGAAATAGTTTACTATTTTTATAGCTCATAATCAACTCACATAGGAGATACAAAATGAAAAAATTAGCTGCACTATTTATGTTTGTGTTGCTGACAAGCGGGGTTTTCGCTCAAGGATGGACCTTTGACGGATATTTCCCGGATACTACAAGCCTTCGCTTCGGTTCAGGCGGTCATGGCGTCGCTTGCGATCCATACGGAAGAGTCTGGATACATCTTTACAGTTCTGCTGTAGATTCAATCTGGAATGGTAACGCATGGGTAAAAACAGGTGCGCTCTTTTGCTTTAATCCTGACGGAACCCAGGCATCTTTCTCACCAATTAAAGTGTTCGTTGGACCAACATTTGTTGATTCCCTGGTTGGAAACACAGGTAGAGGTATGAAAGCTCACTACGATGGTGATATTCTTGCAACACACTTTGATTTTGTTCAGAAGGTTGACTACAAAACCGGCTTATCAAAAGGTGTTATGAGAAATGTTCTTGGTGCTTCAGGCGTAGCTGCTGCTTCAGATGCCAATGGTAACATCTTCACTGCAAACGTAGTTGGTGGAAACCCAATCAAAATCTGGGATCCTACTTTTAATTTCCTTGGAAACGCAGTTGATTCGTCAGTTGGATTTTCAAGATCATTTGAAGTTGGTGCCGATGGTAATACAATATACTGGGCTGGTTATACCAACCATGCAGTATTAAAATATACCAGACCTGATGAATTCTCACCATTTACTGTAACTGATACAGTATTTAAAGGATTTGATTCAGAATCAATGGCTTGGAACAGAAAATACAATCGTCTTTGGGCATCTGCCGGATCAAACAATGATCTTCCAAACAGATATCCAGGTGCAACAACTTTCTGGACTTCAAGAGCATGGTATGCAATGAACACCGAAACTGGTGAGATCACCGATAGCTTAATCTGGAATACATATCCAGGAACAGCTGATGCAAGACCTCGCGGTATAGCTTTTTCACCATCAGGAGATACAGCTTATGTTATCGCATTTGGTGCTTCAAACTATCCACCGGTTGAAAGATTCATCAATCCAAACCCATCAAGTATTAAAGATCTCGGTATGGTAGCCGATGACTTTAAACTTTTCCAGAACTATCCTAACCCATTCAACCCTTCAACTGAAATTAAATTCTCATTGAAGTCAGCCGGTTTCACAACCCTGAAGGTTTATGATATTCTTGGTAAAGAAGTAGCTACTCTCGTTAGTGAAAATCTTGGATCAGGCGTTTATGCTTATTCATTTGATGCTTCAAAATTGGCTTCAGGTACTTACATCTACGAAGTGGTTTCGAACAATGTAAGACTTACAAACAAAATGCTTCTCATGAAATAAGATTGAAGTTGAGGTCTAAAGCATTAGAATTGATACCTGATACTTAATACCTGATACTTTAAAAGAAAGGCTGCTGGAGACGGCAGCCTTTTTATTTTATCAAAATATTTAAAGAAAATTCACTGTGTTATTATCTCCATTTTTTCTTTCCAAAACAAACACATCATTATTTACATATATTCTAACGATTTTACTTTTGACCGGTTTCTACACCTCTGTTGAAGCCCAGACCACAGGTAATCTTCGAGGCATAGTTTCCGATTCATTAACGGGTGAAATCATACCATATGCAAATATTGTTATTGAAACAACAAAATTTGGAGCTTCCTCCAACAGTTCGGGATATTATTTTATCCCATCAATTCCTGTAGGGCAAAGGGTGGTTAAATTCTCTTGTATCGGGTATCAGACAAACAAGGTTGAGATTAACATAAAACCGGGCGTAATTAATGATCTAAACATCAAACTGACTCGAATTTCAGTGGATATAGATGAGGTGACAATCGTCGGGGAACGAAATGCCAGGGAAAATGAAACAGATCTTGGACTTGAAAAAATTTCAGTAAAAGATATAGAATTGCAACCTGTAGGTGCAGAGATGGATATCTTTCGGGTAATTCAAAATAATCCCGGAGTAAATACCACGGGGGATGCCACATCAAAATATTATGTCCGTGGGGGAGGGAGTGATCAGAATCTGGTTCTCTTAAACGGAGCCACGGTTTATAATCCATTTCACGCATTGGGAATTTTTAGCGTAATAGATCCTGAAATTATTTCGTCACTTGAATTTTATAAAGGGGGATTTACTCCTTCTTCAGGTGACCGACTCTCGTCTATTCTTAATATAATAACCAGGGATGGAAACAAGAATTTTTATCAAGGGACACTGCAAGCAGGGCTTTTATCCGGCAAAGTTGCGGTTGAAGGACCAATTCCCGGAGGTTCTTTCCTGATGACCGGAAGAAAAAGTTATTATTCGGGCATTCTAAGAAAATACCTGAATGAAAAAGATACTCCTTTCGATTTTTATGATCTTTCACTCAAAGTGAATTTTTCTTCACCATCTATCGATGAGAACAGCAAATTTAGCGCACATACATTTTTAAGCAGTGATCAGGTTATAAATCACGATCCGCTATTGGAGGATTACGATATCAGAAATAATATCGGCGGATTCAAATGGAGTAAAATATGGAATGGCTCACCACTCGTTTCTGATGTGATATTTTCATATTCACATTATATGGCAAAGGTTGAACCAAACTTCAGTGGTTCAAAGCCAAGGGAAAACAATGTTAAAGATTTCACAGTAAATGCTGATTTTGCATATATTTATGACAGCAAGGATCAACTCCTTTTTGGTGTTCAGAATAAATATATTACCACTGCCCTGAAACAGGAAAATCAACTCGAACGGGAAATGGATTACACTGTAAACAAAAGTGCACTTGCAGCATATCTGAATTATAAATTTTTTAGATGGGATGATGTAGGGCTCGATCTTGGAATGAGATTTAATCTCTTGTCGATGGCTGACAAGAGGCCATTTCTTTTTGAGCCAAGAATAAGCATCACTTATTTATTAAACAGATTGATGATCTTCAAATTTGCCTTTGGGCGGTATTCACAAGAGTTGGTTTCTCTCGCAAACGAGGATGAATTGATCTCGGTTTTTGAACCCTGGATAATCATTCCAAACAATATCACAGCAGCCGAGGCTACTCATTTTATTGCGGGATTTACATCTTATTTTACAGACAAAGTTGTTCTTGAGATTGAGGCGTATTATAAAATAATGTCGAATCTGATGGAAGTTAATGAGAAAAAATTTACTTCAGTACAATTCGATTTTAAGAATATCGACGGAGTTTCCTATGGAGTTGAAACTTCGCTAAAGTTTGAGGGGAGTCTGTTTTACGGTAGAGCCACTTATGCCCTTGGTTGGGCAGAGAAACAGGCGAAGGATTTAACTTATGCACCACGATATGATGTTCGACATTCGCTCAGTTTGCTTGCGGGTTTCAGTCCGGGTGGCAATTGGCAATTCACAGCAAACTGGATGCTTAATTCCGGTATGCCGTTTACCCCAATTTCCGGTTTCTTTGATAAATTGTTGTTGGATGGAACAACCCCCATCAACATATTTAATGGTTATGAACCTCAATTTATCTACGACATCAAAAACTCAGGCAGACTTCCATCTTACCACAGACTTGACCTCTCGGTGACAAAGAAGTTCAAAACGGGATTTGCGGATTTTACCATCGGTGCGAGTGTTTTGAATCTTTATAACAGAGCCAATATTTACTATTTTGATAAAAAAACAGGAAAGAGGGTAAACCAACTGCCAATTCTCCCTGCATTGTTTGTGAAAGCGGAGTTTTAACATGAAAGCGTTTTTTTCTTCAATCATTCTAATGTTATTTCTATTCTCTGCCACAGGCTGTGAGGACAGTTTTACTCCAAGATCGGAGTTTAAGGAAGGGTATGTCCTTTTTTCAATCACTGCCGGACAGGAAATAGGGGAACTTGTTGTGCCAAAAGTGATTCTTGCAAGAGTATATGATGTTCCGGGAACTGACCCGTATTTGAACACTGAAGCACCTGAGATAGCCGGAGCAAGAGTTGAAATAAAATTCAGAGGCGATACCTATCTATTGAAAGATTCAACTGTTGACAGGGAAGACTCGTCAAGATATAATGATCCAGTAAAGTTTTATTTTGGAAAGGCAATTCCTCTGTATTCGGGTGATACCATTACGATAACTGCAAGACTTTCAAATGGTGTTCTGTTGACATCAGGTACCAGAGTGCCAAAATATCTATACTACGAATCATCCATTATTTTCCCCCGCGGATTTACAACAGATGTGGATGTGTACAAATACGGAAAAACATGGAGCCTCTATTGGGCTTCACAGGAACTTAACCTTTGCTTCCCAAAGATGAAACTTTATTATACAAAAAAAGAAGGGAACAGGGAAGTCTCCAAAAGTATTGAAATTCCTTTAAAAGTAATTGACAGAAATGGAGTTCCAACCCCTATTTACCCTGTTGCCAACCGGGACGAAGAAGCCAATTATGATCTGGCATCGTTCGACTGGGCAATGAATAAAATTTCGGAAGGGGAGCCTGATAAATCGTTGTTTCGGGTGTTGCATGTGATATTTGAGGCAACAGAATATGATGCACCTTTATCAAATTATTATTCAAGTGTTAACGGATTTCTTGATAATTTTAGTCTGAGACTTGATGAACAGGTTTTCTCGAACATCACGGGCGGGTTTGGTGTTTTTGGTACATATTTCACCTCTTTATATCAGGTTGAAATGGACTCAAGATATGTTCAAAATAGGAAAATTAAGTTTTTTTTTATTTATTAGGATTAATTTGTTGTGAAACATTTTACTGAGTGATAAATTATAAAGCCCGTTTAGAATACCTAACGGGCTTTTTTTATTGGAAGAACTTCGCAAAATAATATTTAATATTTAATCTAATTCCGTTTACTCAATTTTTTAAAACGGAGGATGCTTATTCCCAGAATTACAACTCCGATAACAAACATCGCGAGTCCATCTTGCCAGTGCTCTGCAAAACCCGCTCCTTTTAGAATCACTCCTCTGATAATTAGGAGGAAATATTTGAGTGGAATAATTACGCTTATATCCTGAAATATTTCGGGCATGTTTTCGACTGGAAAAGCAAATCCGGACAAAAAGACCAGGGGTAACATAATCGCAAAAACCGCAAGCATCATTGCTTGTTGCTGTGTTTTTGAAAAAGTAGAGACTAATAATCCCAGTCCAAGAGTTGACAAAATGTAAATAAATGAACTTACAAAAAGAAACGAAACCTCACCTTTTACATCAATCTCAAAAATAAATTTCATTCCGGTAAGGACTATCACAACAGAAATAAAACCGAGTATTGCAAATGGAATTAATTTACCGGCGATAAGTTGATAAGATTTAACGGGGGTAACAATGAGTTGCTCCAGGGTACCAATCTCCTTTTCCTTTAACGATAGCAAGGGAAGTTAAAAGTAAAGTAATAAGGCTCAATAACAACCCTACAATTGCCGGTACCATAAAAATCTGAGATTGAAGTGCCGGATTAAACCAAATTCTGGACTGTGAAGTAACCTCTCCTGCAGGGATTCGTTGGATACCTCTCAACTTGATTCTTTCCGTGGCGAGATCACCGGTGAACTTAATCAATATTTTCGAGACATACCCTGAAGCTATTGATGCTGAGTTACCATCACTTCCGTTAAAAATCCCCTGAACCACTGCCGTCTCATTCCTGTTGATATCCTTTTCAAAATCGCGTGGAATAACCACAGCTGCCAGAATTTTTCCATTGTCAATTTCGTTATATACTTCATCGTAGGTAGTGCAATATTTGTCGATACTAAAATAAGTGGATCCTGAAAATTCACGAATCAATTCCCGACTTGTTTCTGTTTTATCCAAATCCAAAACCACAGCATGAACAACATTAAGATCCAGTGTGGCGGCATAACCCAACAGTACCAATTGAATGATCGGTGAAATCAGGATAATTCCAAACATTTTAGGATCACGGCGGAACTGTTGGAATTCTTTTATGATTATCCGAAGGATGATGTTCATAATTAAAGTTTCCTGTCTTTAATCCTGGTAATACCAACGGAGAGCGCCAAGACTACTGCGATGTACACCAATAAAGAAAAAATATCTTTATAAAAAGTTTCAACTCCTGTGCCCCTAAGAATAATTGACCGCATTATATTGTTAAAGAACTTTGTAGGTGTAATATTTGTCATAATCTGAATAATGGGAGGCATACTTTCAATTTGAAAAATAAATCCTGAAAGAATCAGTGCAGGCAACAGCGAAATAAATGTTCCCAGCGTAAAAGCAATCTGAGTATTGGGCGAAATTACCGATACCAGATAGCCCAAAGATGTACATGCAAACAAAAAGATCAGAGTTGTATAAATTAAATCAAAATAACTCCCCATCGTCTCCACCCCAAAAAGAAAATAACCCACAATAAGAATCATCGCCGCGTTCAAGTAAGCAACCCCAAGATAAGGGAGAATCTTACCCACCAGTAGCGACATGGTGGAGACAGGTGATACCCTGATCTGTTCAATTGTGTTTCTTTCATTCTCTCTAACCAATGAAAGTGATACACTAACCACAGCAGTAATTATAAGAATCATCGAGATTAACCCCGGAATAAAAAACAGAGTACTTCTAAGCTCAGGGTTGTAGAGGAATTTGGGGGTGAGGGTTACCGGTGGTGTAAGATTGACACCACTCATCTTTAACTTATCCGCTCTGAACTTCCCGTTAAATGTGGCTATTGCGGCCTCAAGATAATTTGCGATCACTATTGCAGAGTTTGCATTTACCCCATCCACCAAATATTGAATAGCTGTCTTGTTCCCATTTTGAAGTTCAAAGTCAAAATTCTCGGGGATTGTTATTGCCACTTGTACTGTCCCTCGATCCAACAGACTTTTAATTTCGTTGGAACTATTCAGATAGAGTGGATCACCAAAATAATCCGAAGAAGTAGTTTCGCTGATAAATTTTCTGCTCAGTGGTGAATTATCGAGATCCAGTACAGCGAGTTTGATATTGGTTACATCAAAATCAACAGCGTATCCAAAAAATGCCAACAAAAATACCGGGAAAAAGATAAGTATTCCAAAAAGTCGTTTGTCTCTTACGAGATGTTTAAATTCCTTTTTTGCTATTGCAATTGTCGTGTTCAACATCTTAGTACTTCTTTTCGATTAGATGGATAAAAACATCTTCCAACGAAGGGACAATTTCCGTGATTTTGAGGTCATAATCTTTATAAGTTGCAAGCAACCAGGCGATTATTTGATTAGAAGAAACAGTGTTGCTCTCAGGTATGAAGTGAATCTTTTCACCAAAAATTGAGATCTCGCCTTTAAGTTGGGAAGATTCGATCAGACTCATCAACTCTATGCTGTCTTTTGCTTCTATTTCAAGAACTTTCGACTTTATATAGTTTTGTTTTAAAGCTGTCGGGGTGCCTTCGGCAATAATTTTCCCTGCATTAATCAAAATGATATTTGCACAATATTCAGCTTCTTCGAGGTAATGAGTGGTTACAAAAACTGTAATTCCCTCTTCTGAAAGGGAATTAATCAATTCCCAGAATGCTCTGCGGGATATTGGGTCAACTCCACTGGTTGGTTCATCAAGGAATACTATTCCGGGTCGGTGGATAACTGCTGTTGCCAGAGCAAGCCTCTGTTTTATTCCCCCGGGAAGGCTGCCGGTTAAAGTTTTTTCTTTTCCTTCAAGGAAGGAGACTTGCATTGCCCATTTTTTTCGTTCTTCAAGTTCTTTTTTGTTAAGGCCATAAACTCCGCCAAAAAAGTTGATATTCTCTTCAACGGATAAATCATTATAGAGGCTGAATTTCTGTGACATGTATCCAATATTGGCTTTAACCTTTTCAGGGTCACTGATGATGCTGTAACCTCCAACCCTGGCGTCTCCTGAAGTTGGTTCAAGCAGTCCACAAAGCATCTTTATGGTAGTTGATTTACCTGCACCGTTTGCCCCCAGAAATCCAAAAATTTCACCTTGCGCTATTGAAAAACTTACTTCATCAACTGAGACAAAATCCCCAAATTTTTTGGTCAATTTAATCACTTCAATTGCACTCATCAGAAAAGAGGCCTTCCTGTCGATTTTTTAAGTTTATAGTCTGACACAACCAGATTAATTTTCGCAAGCTGGAGATTTATTTTTGCCGCAAAGAGAAGAGTGTCTGCATCCAGAAGATCAGCAGCAGTTGCGTTCTGTGCTTTATAGTTTTCGAGTGTCACACGATAGTTTTCTTCTGCCTGTTCGAGTGTTTTCTCCAAATTCAACAGTTTTTCTTTTGCCCCATTCAAGAGTATATAATTTTGATATACCTCATTGTCAATAGCATCTTCAATCTGTTTTTTGGAGGTCTGCAAACCTTTAATCGATTGATTAACCTGTTCAACCTTGGCTGATGTTGAACCCCAATCGAGAACGGTCCATTGGAGATTTAAGGAAACATCCCAGGTTGCACGGAATTCATCCTTTTGCGGAAATATTCTTTGTGTTGGATTAGAATAATAGAGATTTGAACTCAAAAAGAGATCGGGGAGATATCCCGAGCGGGCAACATTAAGATTCTCTTCCAAAACCTCCTGTTTAAGTGCAAGGGAGTTGAATTCACCTCGTTTTGTTTTAGCCATATCTCTCATCCACTCAAATTCTCCGGCTGATTCCAGTGGGCGAAAAATGAATTCATCAATTTCCAGAGGAGTATTAATATCTCTCCCCATTACTGTATTCAATTGAGCTTTCGCGGAATTTATTGCGATCTCTGCATCTATTCTTTTTGAAATCAGATTGGAAATCTGCACTTCAACTTTAAGAACATCATTTTTTGTTGCGAGCCCGTTCTGAAGAAAATCATTTATATCAGTAAGTCTTTTTTGCATCATAGCAATGTTTTCATTCACAAGCTTCAGTTGTTCCATAGCTGCTGAAAGACTATAATAAGCTGCGATTATTTTGATCGTTTCTTCGTTTTTTTAATATCTCATAATCGGCTTTTAACTTTTTGTCTGATTTTCGATCCCTTTTTCCTGAGAGGAAATTCTGTTCCCGGTAAAAACAGGTTGAGTCACATTCAGGCGAAGATTGTAACTGTTCAGAATCGGTTCTTGAAGAACAACGGGATTAGGCATTATCGGTAGTTTTATCTCAGAATTTGGCACATCTGAAAGCCGCGAGTAGGATGCAAATAGTTTGACTTGAGGCAGTTTAGCTGCTGAAATCTCATTATTCAATCCTTCATTTCGGGCGATGTTTGTGTTGCTGATTGATAGCGATTTGCTATTTTCGAGACCTCTTTTAATACACTCCTCAAGACTCATTTTTTGAGCATTAACGAGTGTTGTAGTTGCAATCAATATTGCAAAAATTGTTTTTATGTTTTTATAAGTCATTTGGTTACCTGTAGTTATTGCTTACCAGGTGAATAAAAATATTTTCAAGAGATGGTGGCTTAATTCTGTGCTCTGATATTTTCGAACCTGTCTCAGAAAGCGATTTTTCAATCTTTTGTAATGTTTCCAACGGCTCATTAGTGACAATTGCAATTCTGTCTCCAAAAGCCTGGGATTCAATCATTAAATCCTCTTTAATAAATTTTGAGATTTTCCTTACATTTTCAATATAGATTTCAAGGACAGACATTTTAACCGAGTTTTTAACTTCAACAGGAGTTCCTGTTGCAATCAGTTCGCCTTGATTCATAAGACCGATCCTGTTACATCTCTCAGCTTCATCGAGATAGGGGGTGGTCAGTAGTATGGTTATCCCATCTCTCTGTAAAGTTGAAAGAATTTTCCAAAAATCCCTTCTTGAAACGGGGTCAACGCCGGTAGTTGGTTCGTCCAAAAAAAGAATTTCGGGTTTATGGATAAGGGAGCAAGCGAGGGCAAGCTTCTGCTTCATTCCACCGGAGAGTTTTTCGGCAGCTCTATCGCGAAATTTTATCAGCCGCATCAATTCGAGAAGTTCATCTCTTCTTTTCTCAAAGTTTTTTACATTATGAATCCTCGCAAAAAATTCGATATTCTCATCCACCGTCAGATCACCATAGAGCGAAAACTTTTGAGACAGATAACCAACACCGTTCTGAATTTCCCTTTTGGCAAGTGCAATCGGTTTTCCAAAAATAGTGACATTTCCTGCTTCGGGTTTTGTTAATGCACACAAAATCCGCATCGTTGTTGTTTTACCTGCACCATCCGGACCAACAAGTCCAAACATTTCACCTTTATAAAGCGTCAGTGAGAGTTTTTTGATAGCAACGGTTTCACCAAATAACTTTGAAAGTCCTTCAATAGTTATCGCCGGAATTAATTCTTTACTGATTTGATTTTGCGTCGTCATCTATATTCCGAAAAATCAAAATTTGATGGTTGCATCTGCCGGCATACCATCTTTAAGCTCGTTGTTCTGGTTTTTCACTCTAATTTTCATTTCGTAAACGAGGCGAGTTCTCTCATCCTCAGTCTGAATGTTTTTGGGTGTAAATGCAGCTTCAGGTGAGATAAAAATAACTTTACCCGAATATGATTTGGTTGGATAGCTGTCAATTTTTACATCAACCGCCTGTCCGGTTTTAACCTTTCCAAGATCTGTTTCCTGGAGATATACAATCAGATCCAGTTCTTCTATTGCCGAAATTTTAACCAACGATGACATTGCCCCCGCCATCTCTCCTTTTCTGAAGTATTTTTTTACAACTCTACCGGCGATGGGTGAAATGATATAACACTTATCTATACTGTTTTTGAGGATATCGGCTCCAACTGCAGCTTCCTTTTTTCTCGCCAGCGCAGATTTTAATTCTTCCGGTCTGATAATTGTTTTAACCTTTTTGCAGATTCTCATTTGCAGCATTCAATTGTGATTTCAGCAATTTCACTTTTGTATCGATATCATCGAGTTGTTTTTTTGTTACTGAACCTGAGTTATGCAGATTTAGAATTCTCTGATAATCAGACTCAGCCAATTTCAAATTTGTCTCCAACTGTGATTTCATTTCCTCGGCTTGTTTTATATCCTCTTTTCTGGCACCGCTTAAAAGCAGAGAATATTGTGCATCGGCTCCGTCGATTAGAGCACCCATTTTCTCGAGTTGAAGCAGAAGATTGGAATCGTCAATTTTTACAACTGTATCGTTCATCTTCACCTCATCACCCTCCTCGAAGGGAAAATTGACAACAAGACCCGGCGTTTGAGCACCAAGAGTGACACTGATTGCTTCCAGATTTCCTGAGACTTTTACACTCTTTGTATCCACTTCCTCCTTACAACCGCTTATAACCAGTGAAAAAAGACCGGATAGAACGAGAATTTTAATACTTCTCATTTTGAAATACTCCATATAACATATTTGAAAATTCTTCTTTACCTTTTTCGGTAAGAATGGTACCTAATAAAAATTTATAAAAGTGGCCCAATGCCTGGTTCATCGTAAAACCGGTTTCATCAAGAAACTCCTTTTTCAGTATCGATCTGATACCCGAGATGAATATCGTTACGACAAGCGCAACAGGGGCATCCCTCACATAACCTTCCTCAACTCCCTGTTTGAATATTTTTGGAACAACCTTTCGCATCATTCCACCTCTGAAGGTGTCAAATTCTTTCCAAAGAGCGGGCAAGTCATTCTGAAGATCTATAAGGAAGTGATTTGAGATAGTCGACGATTCCTTCAACATATGCCTTAGAATCAGAACCAATTTAACCACAGAAGGATTTGCGCTTAATGAGACCTCGGTTACGAACCCTGAAGCTGAAACCATAAAAGTTCGAAACGCAGCCTCAACAAGTTCTTCTTTCGAACTGTAATACTTATAAATCGTTTTTTTGCTTATGCGAAGCCCTGAAGCAATATCATCCATTGGGACTTTTGAAAATCCGTGTTGTCGATAATGACTTAAAGCAAATTCGGCGATTTTTTGTTTTTGTTGTTCTTGTTTTGTCATGGAAACTAAAAATTAATATTATGGTTTCTAAAATAGCATATGGAAACTAAATATGCAATAGTTAGTTTCCATTATTTTTAATTTATTTAAATATATTTTGAAAGTTGTCTCAAGAACAAAGGGTAAAAGGTTAAATTTGATCGTTTATTTTTCTCTTTTTTTCAGGAAAAGCTTGGACAGTTCATACCACAAAAAAGGTATCATGGCGGTTGTTATTGCAGCACTCCTCTGGAGCACCGGAGGGCTGTTTATCAAACTGATTACCTTAAATTCATTACAATTATCATTTTTTAGATCACTTTTTGCGGGTCTTGTTATTCTTGCTTTGTTCAGAAAGGATGCGTTAAAGTTCAATAAATGGTCGATAATGACAGGGCTGTTTTATGCAGGAGTCCTTGTATTTTTTGTAATGGCGACCAAACTAACAACCGCTGCGAATGCGATTTTTTTACAGTATACAGCACCTATTTATGTGCTGATTCTTGAACCGCTCCTGTTAAAGACGAAGTTTGAACGGGTAAATCTGATTACAATCGTTTTTTGTTTTATTGGAATGGCTCTCTTTTTTGTGGGAAAACTGTCACCCGGCGATATTGAAGGGAACTCATTTGCCCTTGTCTCCGGTTTGTGCCTTACCGGGATGTTCCTGGGAATGAGAAAATCGGGGGAAGACTTTAAATGGAGTACCATTTTTTATGGAAATCTGTTTGTTGCGCTGTTCACTTCATTTTCGATGTTTGAAATTACGACTTTAAGCTCTTCCGACCTGCTGATGGTTGGCTATCTTGGTATTTTCCAGATAGGGGTTGCTTATGTAATTTTTAGTTACGGCATTAACAAAGTGGAAGCAATTGAGGCTTCACTTCTCGCAATGATTGAACCGGTCCTTAATCCGGTATGGGTGTTGATTGGTTACGGGGAAACGCCATCGACATTTGCGATAGCAGGAGGAGTGATAATAGTTGCTGCAATTGCCCTTAGAACGGTGATGGTTGAGAGACGACGACGACGGAAGTTTGTGATTGGATAGGGGATTTCAAAGTTAAACCGCAAAGGCCGCTAAGGACGCAAAGGGGGGATTGAGGGAAACCACTTAATGGACCTCACCCCCGACCCCTCTCCTAAAAGTAGAGGGGAGGATAAGAATAATAATCGCTATCTGCGAGAATCTGTCTAATCTGCGTGTATCCGCGTACCCTTTTACACTGCTGAGCTTACGGTGAGAGTCTTTCAATTTTCCAGTTGTTTTCGTCGAGTTTTGTGTAGCGGAATCTGTCATGGAGCCGGTTGGGTCGTCCTTGCCAAAATTCAATTTTTGACGGTACCACTTTGTAACCACCCCAAAACAGGGGAAGTGGTATCGCGTTGTCCTTAAATTTCTTTTTCATTTCTGAAAACTTCTCTTCAAGAAACTGTCGTGAAGGGATCACCATGCTTTGATCTGATGCCCATGCTCCTATTTGAGAATCCAGCGGTCGGCTTCGAAAATAGTTTAGAGATTCTTCATTTGATAACATGTATGCTTCACCGGTAATTCTGACTTGTCTTTCAAGATCAAGCCAAAGGAAAAGCAGACTCACATTATTATTCTCGCTAATATGTGTTCCTTTTTCACTGTTGTAATTAGTATAAAAATGAAATGATCTTTTGTCGGTTCCTTTAAGAAGTACAGTTCTTGAAGCAGGAGCACCATCGGAGGATACAGTAGAGAGAACCATTGCATTTGGTTCAGTAATTCCAGCCTCAAGTGCCTCAGAAAACCAAGTAGAAAACTGGATCATTGGGTCCTCCTGTAAATCGGGAAGATCAAGTCCTTTTAGCTGATAATTTTTTCTTAAAGCTGCTATATGTTGGTTCTCATAAAATGACATTTTATTAGTTCCTCTAATTTGATTACTTTTCCTGATTAGATTTTTTGTTCTTGGTTAAGAGGGCATTCTGCATTTAGAACAAAGAAAAACAAAATTCCATTCAAAAAATAACAAGAGTATCGTAATAATTATGAGTGAAAACGGTTCACCCAAGGACAAGCAAGATTTTATTGAACATTTTGGATCGAACAGTTGGTTCGTTGAGTCTTTATATGAAGAATATAAAGAGAATCCGGGTACAGTTCCTGAGCAATGGAAGAGATATTTCGCAGGTGAAATTTCAGCGAGTGAAGTATCTCAAGCTGAATCTACCGGTAAAGCTCCGGTTGCCAAGGTTTCTGCCCCCGCAAAGAGTTTCCCTATGCCACAACCACTTGCAGGTGATACTACCAGGGTAATAGCAGGTGGGGCAGCGAAGATTCTTCAGAATATGGAAGCCTCACTTACAATTCCAACTGCCACTTCACTAAGAACGATACCGGTGAAGATTCTCGAAGAAAACAGATTACTGATAAATTCATATCTGTCAAAAATCAGAGGCGGAAAGATTTCATTCACTCATATAATAGGCTGGGCTATTGTTCAGGCGACCAAACATTATCCGTCAATGAATAACGCTTATTCAGAAGTGGATGGAAAACCTGTCGTAATTCAGCGAGGATCAATAAATCTTGGTCTTGCTATTGATGTGGAAAGAAAAGACGGAAGCAGGAATCTGATGGTTCCCAACATCAAAAATGCAAATTTGATGGATTTTAAGAAATTTTACGATACTTACGAGGATCTTGTAAAGAGAAGCAGATTAGGGCAAATTGATCCGGCGGAGTTTATGGGAACAACTCTCTCCCTCACAAATCCGGGAACTATTGGTACGATCTCTTCAACACCAAAACTGATGCTTGGGCAGGGAACAATTATCGCCACAGGTGCAATTCAATATTCTTCAGAATATGTTGCCATGTCGCCCGAGACGATCTCAAATCTTGGTATCAGTAAAGTAATGACCATTACCAGCACTTATGACCACAGAATTATTCAGGGTGCAGAGTCGGGTCTGTTCCTTAAAAAGATAAACGAAATGATCTCAGGTGAGGATGATTTTTATGAGATTATTTTTGAAAGTCTGAATATCCCGCACAAACCACACAAATGGCAAAGTGATCTTGTTCCTGCTTTTGGAAACGGAAATACCAATTATGAAGAGATTGCCAAGCAGGGCAGAGTAAGACAGATGATAAATATGTTCCGGGTTCGTGGACATCTGATTTCAACAATTGATCCATTAGGCAAGAACACAACATATCATCATGAACTTGATCCGGCTTTTTATCAGTTGACGGTGTGGGATCTTGACCGACCATTCCTCACACACGATTTTGGCGGATATAAAACGGCTACGCTCCGAAAAATTCTTGATAAACTTCAACGCACATATTGTGAAAATATCGGTGTTGAATATATGCACATCCAATCGAGTGATGAAAAAGCATGGCTTCAGAACAAAATGGAGCCGGTTGAGAATAAACCAAACCATGATGTTGCAACCAAAAAACAGATTTTAAACAAACTCATAGAAGCTGAGGGGTTTGAACATTTTATTCATACCAAATTTGTTGGTCATAAAAGATTTTCATTGGAAGGTCTTGAGTCAACAATTCCTGCTCTCGATCATCTGTTAACCATAGCTGCCGACAATAATGTCCGTGAGATCGTTCTTGGAATGGCACACAGGGGCAGGTTAAATGTTCTCACCAACATAGTCGGGAAGGCTTACGATTCAATACTTTCAGAATTTGAGGATATAATTGATCCAAATTCATACGCCGGTTCGGGAGATGTAAAATATCATCTTGGTGCATATAACAAGGTAAAAACCCGATTCCGAAAAGAAATTGGTGTATCAATAGCTTCCAATCCAAGCCACCTCGAATGGGTTAATCCCGTTGTGGAAGGAATTGTAAGAGCAAAACAGACGCGGACAAAGGACCTCGATAGAAGCCACATAATTCCGGTTCTGCTTCATGGTGATTCAGCTTTTGCGGGTCAGGGTGTTGTTGGGGAGACCATCAACCTTTCGCAGCTTGCAGGTTATAAAACGGGTGGAACTATCCATATTATCACAAATAATCAGATAGGTTTTACCACAACTCCGGAAGAAGCCCGTTCGTCTGTTTACGCTACAGATGTCGCAAAAATAGTGCAGGCTCCCATCTTTCATGTTAATGGTGATGATCCCGAGGCGGTTCTGCATGTTATTAGAATAGCATTTGAATATCGCCAGAAATTTAGCAAGGATGTGGTGGTTGATATTGTAGGTTACAGAAGGCATGGTCATAACGAGGGAGACGATCCGGGATATACCCAGCCTATTCTTTATGCCAAGATCAAACAACATCCGTCGGTTACAAAACTTTATGGAAAAAAACTTGTTGCCGAGGGAGTGATTTCACCGGATGAGCTTAACCAAATGGAAGCAGCTTACAGCCAAAAATTGGATAACGCACTTCAGATTGTTGCAAGGAAAAAGTTCGAATTTAAAATTGATATTCCTCTTGCGGTGAACACTGAAAAAATTCAGATTACAAAAAAGAGTCATTCTACAGCTTTGACTGAAAATGAGTTCAAAGAACTGTTAATTAAAGGTTCATCACTTCCGGAGGGATTTAATCTCCATCCCAAGTTGGTCAAATTTCTTGAAAAAAGAAAAGAACTCGCCGTTTCAGATGACGGGCTTGCAGACTGGGCAACCGCCGAGTTCCTTGCATTTGCTTCGTTGGTGAAAGAGGGAAGTCCGGTTAGATTAAGCGGACAGGATTGTGTTCGCGGAACATTTACCCAACGCCACATGGCATTTACAGATGTAGTGACAGGTGGTGAATATTTCCCGATCAACCATATGTACCCGGATCAGGCGAGAGCGGAAATTCTTGACAGTTTACTTTCAGAGGCAGCTGTAATGGGTTTTGAATATGGGTACAGCACTGCAGATCCACTTTGTCTCGTGATCTGGGAAGCCCAGTTTGGTGATTTTGTTAACGGAGCTCAAATCATCATCGACAATTTTATCGTTGTTTCCAAGGAGAAATGGGATACACCCAACAATCTGGTTCTCCTGCTGCCTCACGGTTTTGAGGGACAGGGTCCTGAGCATTCCAGTGCCCGTCTCGAAAGATTTTTGATCCTTTGCGCACAGGATAATATGGAGGTGTGCCATCTTTCAGATCCGGCAAACTATTTCCATCTCCTGCGCCGTCAGATGAAAAAGGATGTATTAAGACCATTGGTTGTAATGTCGCCCAAAAGTCTGTTGAGACTGCCTGAAGCAAGATCCCCACGGGAGCATTTCCTGACAGGAACATTTAAGGAGTTTCTTGACGACACCTCGGGAATAGAAAAAAACAAAGTGAAGAAAGTGCTTCTCACCAGTGGTAAAATCTATTATGAATTAGACAAATACAGGAAAACATCCGGTGCCACAGATGTTGCAATTGTAAGGATCGAGCAGCTTTACCCATTTGAAGGTGAAATGTTGAGTGAAATCCTCTCAACATACACCGGCATGGAAGAACTGTTGTGGGTTCAGGAGGAGCCACGAAACATGGGTGCCTGGAATTTCCTCAGACCAAGATTGTATGACATTCTGAAAACGAATATGAAAATTCAATATGTCGGCAGGCCGGAAAGTGCCAGTCCCGCGGTTGGATCGGGTAAACTGGCTGCAAGGCAACAAGAAGCGATAATCAGAACAGCTTTTACGATGTTGTAGTCTCGAAACAAGCTGAAACATTTTAATATATTATAGTCATGTTTTGTAATTAAATTTTTTGCAGGTCTTCACCTGTTCCTCAACTTTCCGGTTGCCCTGTCCCGAGATAAATATCCTGGGGCAGGCTCAGGGATCAGATTTGCAACAGACTAACTGTTGTTAAAATAAACAACCAAATCACTCAATTATGGAGACTCCATGTCGAAATATTTTTCACTCGTTGCAATACTTGCCGTAGCTTTATTGCTTGGTGGTTGCAAAAAAGCAGAAAAACCTGCTGAAGCACCAAAAACTGATTCCGTCACAACACAAACAGAAACCCCTGTTAGCGGTGAAACTTTCACAAATGAAGCAGCCAAAGTTAGCATCGCTCTTCCAGAGGGTTGGTATTATGAAGCTGATGAAACCAGTATGATTGCTCATTCTGCAGACAGTTCACTCGCTGTAAATTTTATTATTCTTAAAGCCGAAGAACTTGACGCTGCGATGGCAGAGGTTGATAAATCGCTTGCTGCTGATGTGAAGAACCTTAAAATGGGTGAAGCAAAAGATGAAGAAATCAATGGTATGAAAGGCAGATACATTGAAGGTACAGCTGATGGACTCGAAGTTTATATGGGACTTATCGACACACCTGTTGCAAATACCACTTTGTTCATCAACGCATTTGCAGCCCCTGAAGCATTGAAGAAATATGAAAAAGAACTTGAATACATCTTCAAAAACATCAAACCTGTAAAGTAATTTTCAGTAAATTTTGATTTTGAACCGGATTGTCATAGCTGGCGATCCGGTTTTTTTTGTGGGGTGGGGGGGGTGTTAGACATTCGAATTCATCAGAACACTTCAATCTAATTTATTCTGATTGCGCTCAACCATTTTCCACTGTTTGCTTTTTATGAAAATATTGCTTATTATTTAGGTAAGACTTTACTCCATTTTTAAGTCATTGTTAAAGATGTAATTTTTTAACAAAGTTAAGATTTAATATCAAAATCGATACTCTTATTTGAAAAAATATTCAAGAAATAATGTGGTAGATTAAATATTAGAGAATTTCCATGAAAAACCTTGTTAAACTTTTTATTATTTTCTTAATATTTGAAGGTAATATCTTCTCTCAGATGAAATGGGAAGAAGTGAATTCTCCATACCAGGGAACCGTGAACAGAGTGGTCAATGTAAATGATACCATTATGCTCGCAGGAATGAAATCGGGGAGTATTTATCTTTCACAAAATTCAGGTGCAAACTGGAACCAGATTCGAGAGGGAAGTGATACCGATCCATATCCTGATATTGAAGATTTGGTTTACTTTAGAGATAAAATCATTCTTGTATCAGTATATAATAAAGGATTGCTTAGAACTACTAATCATGGAGCGAATTGGGAAACCATTTTCCGCTAACCGGACAACTCTTAAAAATTGACACTACCACGGTGCTATTTGCACCTAATTCTCCTTCTCCCGATCTGCTTATCTCCAACGACAAAGGTGCGACATGGATTAAAATCTCCGCCCCCGACATGAATCCCGCGAAACTGTGTCTAGGGAGCAACAGGTCAACAATATTTGGCATCTTTGGTACAAAGTTTTTCGCTTCCTATGATACTGCGAAAACATGGAGTCTCAGAGGGGATGAGGTGCCCAACGGAATCAAATCTTTTGTTCAAGCACCAAACGGTAATTTCTTTGCGATAGATAATAAATCAGTCTATCAGAGTTTGGATGGAGGGGAGACATGGGTTGTAGATAACCTTATTTTAGAAAACCCTAAACTTTCACACATCTCGATGATAGATGATTCCACAGTTGTGGTTGCTCACTTTAAAGGGTTGAGTAGGAAGACTTTGAATTCTCAAAACTGGAGCAATGTACTTAAATCTAGCGATGTTTCACCATATCATTTTTCCGTGGCATTAGATGGGTCATTTTTATTGTTAGCGGATAGAGCTGGTGTTGTGAAATATCAGAATAATACATTTATGAATATAAGCACCGGATTGCCCCAAGATAAGATATGGAGTGTAGCTGTTTATGGAGATACAATAGTTTGTTCTACTCAATATGGTTTGTACATCTCAGTTAACAAAGGTGAAAATTGGAGTAAGATAGAAACCTCACAACCACCTGCTTTTACTAGAATATTCTTATTCCCTCCGAATATAATTGCTTTATACTATGGGATAATTTATCACTCGAGTAACATGGGTGAAACATGGACTACTATTCATAATGGGCAGATATTGTCTGCATTCGGAATAGGATTTAGTAACCGAATATTTGCAGCGAATTATTACGACCCGGGGGGTGGTCCACCAGAGTACGCACACATGAGATATTCAGATGATTTTGGAGTAACCTGGCGTAATTCCAACATCGGTGAACTTTATCCCGAAGTCAAATCGATCAAAACGAAACCTGATGGGAAAATATATGCGGTTTACGCTACTTATACTTGGCCAATTCTCCAAAGATTTCATAAAATATCAATTTCTGCAAATAACGGTGCTTCTTTTGATAACGGATTTGTAATCCCGGAATCCATTACCGATGCACAATATTCAAGAAGCAGGGATGGTTATTTCCTCACTTCCATGAATCAATTATTTTTCCAACCCGCCGATTCAACAAATTATACATACACTAAATATATTTATTCACTTCAATATCTAATAGAAGGGAAGGATATGGGAATTTATTATACGGAGAAAGGAGTAGATTTAATTACTTATTATGTTTCATATATTCCACCAACCGGTAGTTTCAATTCAATTTCGATCGACTCACAGTTTGATGGTGAATTGAAAGGTAAATTTTTTAAGGATGAAGCAGACAATATCTACATCTGTTCAAATACTACAATTTACAAAGCAATTTATGACCCAACTGATGTTAAAGAGATTACAGAAACAGAAGAACCAAATCAGAGACATTCCATCGGGTTTTTCCCAAATCCATTTACTTCACAAGGAAATCTTGAGGTTCACTCACCTGAGATTCAAAATGCCAAAATTGATATGTATAACATTCTTGGACAAGAAGTACTTTCAATTTTTAATGGAGATCTGGCAATTGGTACCAATTCGTTTGATATTGCTGGTAATAAATTGACATCAGGGATCTACATAATTAGAGTTCAAACTCCTAAAGAGATAAATACTTTGAAAGTCATTTTAATGAGGTAGAACCTTGATAATTTTTAATGATATTGCAGCTATATCCGGAGTATCAGAAAAATATAATGACATTGATTTGTTAATTGTTGTCGCGGATGGTATTCACAGAAGACATACTGCATAACACCTTAATCAAAAAGTCAGGAGTGGAGCAGTCTCGATCGATTTTGTTGTTGCGACGGAGACCGATCTTGATCTCTATAGATCTGTTTAGGGCTATATCTATTTCACAGCCTTGAAAGAAGGGAATACACTATATGAACGACAAAAATGAGAGTGTAAAAGAATAGATCAGAAAAGAGTTTCACTTCGTATTTTTAATCCGGTGTTCTTTTTCCGCAGCAAATGCCAAACAAGCAAGTATATCCTTGTGAGTTAACTCAGGAAAATCTTCAAGGATTTCTTGCATCGTCATCCCGAGGCAAGCCAGCCCAATACATCATCATAAACACTGATTCTGGTATCTCTAATATAAGGTTTACCAAATCGTTTTACGCTTTGAATTGTTATGATATCATCATATTTCATCGATATGTCTCTATTAGCAATTTGAATACATTTTTAAAACCACTAAATTTCATTTACAATATAATAAATACATGGTTTATGTTGTAAGTCTCTTTGGATTCTCCCAAAGGGGTCTTGTCCAGGTATACATTACTTTTTTATTACAAACCAATTAGTTAAATTTTTGCAGCCTTATTTTACAATTTTCTACTTAATGGAACCGTACGGTTTACAAAATGGATGATGAAACAATCTCTTCAATTGACCGCTATATAATTAAAGTAAAACAACATTTTAATCCTAAATATGTTGTTTTGTTCGGTTCATACTCTAGAGGTGAGCAGAAAGAATTTAGTGACATTGACATTGCTGTGGTTTTTGAAAAGTACGAGGGGGAAAATATATTGGATGATAATGCGTTTTTATTCCGTTTAGCTTGGGAAGTGGACTCCCGCATTGAACCTATAATCCTTTCACTCGAAAATGATAATAGTGGCTTTGCAGAATCTGTTGTCAAAAATGGTAAAATTCTACGCTGCTTAATCTATGAGGACCCCCTGAATTATTTGGTTAATATCTGCCAAAACTCTAATTTGTAGTCAATATTAATGATATTTTCTAATAGTGTTATAAGCCTTTTCATTTTCAAAAAAATAGAAATTAAGTAGATAATGGTCAATCATCA
>JADJIA010000005.1 GCA_016707285.1 Ignavibacteriales bacterium | reverse complement strand
AAACCAAGGTAAACTCTTCAGTTCAGTTATCATTATTAACAGGTATCTAAATCAAACTTTGAATAGATATGAGAATTGCGGCTTTGACACTACTTTCGATTATTTTGGAAACAATTAGAATAAAACAAGTGACTCAAAATGAAAATAAACTTTTACTCTTGGCAGGATTAATGTTAACCGGCAGCCTGTTTTCACAGGTGCTGAAAAGGTCGATTGGCATATTTTTCACGAATGCATTATACACCAAGCGGTCACCTCTTGGTACCCCCTCTCCCCGGACTCGTCAATTGATTACCAAAAAGCAGTTTGTGAATTTGTTGGTACAACAACCTCAACAGGTATCGATACAGTAAAAGCAGGCTCAGTTTTTATCAATGGCCCAAACTATTCACAATATCAAAAATATGTTTACTCAAATAAGTATAACCAAAACAACCGGATAACCTATAAAGTAAGTTTCAGGTTAAAAAAAGGGCAGGTTATTGGCGGGGGTGATGATGTTTGTTATTATTTAAATAGTTAAAAAACACCCTTCGATTCCGTGTTGCTCAACAGCAAACTCGTGACACAACAGATGCTTACGGAAACTTTCAAAGGTTTTATAGTGGTATATGATTACGATTTCCCACCGCGCCACACTTGGTGCAGGCGACTTGATTTCACCCCAGCTGCTATTACCCTGAGAATATTTATGACATTAATACAAAGATAGAATTCGGGATCGTCTGGCTTGGTAATGCAGAACTGATTCTCGATTATATCGAAGTATATGATGATGATATTTAGAAGCGTATTTTATTCGTGAGACTTTCCATCGGATTTATCGTTAAAAATATTATAGGCGAATTTAATTCTTACACCCCGATCAAAAATATTTGATAACACTCAATCAACCTCGATGCAATAGACAGTGTTCATCCCATCAGAACCGTTCAAACCTGCTTGATTCCTCAATTCACCCGTTAAATTTCTTTCAAAAAAATGATATTATTGAAATGAGGGGGAGATAATGAGAAATAGGTTGACCATAATCTTAATTCTTCTGATTGTTTTTAGTGCCGAAAACTTTGCAGAGAGGCGTTATGTGAGTAAAACCGGAACAAGTACTCCACCTTACACAAGTTGGGAGACGGCAGCAGACAGTATCATGAAGGCTATGAGTCTGTCGATACAAGGAGACACAATCATTGTTGGAAAAGGAGTATTTACCGAAATAGTCCGTTTTAACCGAGGGGTTATATTAATTGGAATAGGATGGGAGAATACAATTATAAAGTTAATTCCAGATTCATCTTATGCTGTCATTCTAAAAGATCAGTGTGAGATAAAAAATCTAAAAGTTGAAGGCAATGGTGTAAACACTTTTACAGAAGGGATATTCGCTGACAGGGGTCCAGATGAGAATCTAAATGTATGGATTAATAATGTAAAAGTTTCAAATTTCTTTGTTGGCATCAGTTTGCATGGGTTCTACAATTTATTAGCAGATACAAACTATGTATCCAATAGTATAGTAGATTCATGCAAACAGGGAATAACAACGAGTTTGAATAATGTTGTCATTGCAAACAATTTTGTCACAGCCTCAGACAAGGCTTTATACATGCAAATTGGGAGTTTTTGTAGTATACACGATAATGTATTGGTATCAGCACCTTACTTTTTTTATTACTTTATGAAATTTACAACTATTCAGGAAGGATTCAGTAATCCAGCGAAGATATATAACAACATTTTATTGAGTATATTCGAGACATACATCGACAACAACTCATGGGGTATTGAAGCAGGTCCTGATACAATCAAAAATAATCTGTTAACGGGTAACTTTGGAGTTGCCATCAGAACTAACGGAACATCAACCTACCGGGATATATTCAATAATCACATCTCGGGGGGAAGATTTTACGGTTTTCTCGGCCAAAGCCCGCTCAGATTTAATAACTTTTGGAGTAACAGCAGACATTATCGAACCGAAGATGGCAGTGTGGTAGATTCAATTTCCAATATAATCCGTTTTCCTATGTTTGTGAATGAAGATAAGGATTACCATCTCCAAGAGTATTCACCTCTAATTGATGCCGGAGACACTCTTGCAAAAGATAAAGACGGCACCCGAAGTGATATTGGATTATATGGAGGTCCTTATGGGACAACTTATCCATATCTTGATCTTGCACCTTTGGAACCAAGAGGAATTACTGCAACTGTAACAGGAGACACCACACAACTGAACTGGAAAAGGAATCACGAAAGCGATTTTAAACATTATCTGGTTTATGGTGATACAACTCAGGGATTTAATGCCGACTCGACACATCTGATTGGAACAACAACAGATACAACATTCACAAAGATAATACCCGGATTCAGCGGAAGTTATTACATATCATTTAAGTCAGAAGATAACCATGGAAACATATCAGATGCAAGTGAAGAGATCAGGATAGTTCCTGTGGGTGTAAAAGGAGAGGGTCATGAAGTTGCAATGGACTACAGACTATTTCAGAATTATCCCAATCCATTTAATCCCGGAACAGTAATTGGCTTCAGACTGAAAGAGGAGGGTCGTGTACAATTGACCGTATATACCCTGACCGGCGAAAAGATAAAAGAATTAAGAGACGAGCCCCTTTCAGCCGGATATTATGAATCATCCTTCACAGGAGAAGGATTATCAAGCGGAATTTATCTCTATAAATTGAATGTAATCTCTCCTTCAGGCCTGCCGGTTTATACGGATATCAAGAAAATGATGTTTTTGAAATAAATTTGCCCATTCTCATGGGGTTGAAACCCCATGCTATTGGTCTAAATTTCTGTAAATAAGCTACCAATAGCCCCCGAATTCATTCGGGGGGACTCTCAATAAATTTGATTCATTACTGCAAAAACAAAACCAATAGTCCGGAGACATCGGGAAATTTCTTATGAGGGCTCTTAAAAGAGATTTGATGCCAAATAAGTGAACAATCCGTATAGCCATTAATTTTTCTTCTTGTTAATAAATTATCACAATGTTCCCCCAAAATCTCTCCTGTTTGAAAGGCATTTTTAAAATGAGTATATTTGTAATTACATTTCCATCAAATTCCAGGAACATCTAAATGTCGAAATACGATCTCGCCATTCTCGGAGGAGGACCGGGCAGTTATGTTGCTGCCATCAGAGCAGGACAGTTGGGTCTTAAAACAGTAGTAATTGATAAAGACAATCTTGGAGGCATTTGCCTTAACTGGGGTTGTATTCCCACCAAATCACTATTAAAAAATGCAGAGATTTACGATACACTTTCAAACCACAGCGGTGATTTTGGTATTTCCTTTAAAGAGTTGAGCATCGACTTTTCGAAGGTTATTAAAAGAAGTCGCGACATTTCCGAGAAAATATCGAAGAATGTTGAAATGTTGGTGAAAAAGAACAAGGTGGACAGGATCAGAGGTTTTGGGAAACTTTCGAGCAAAAACACAATTGATATTTTAGACAATGATGGCAAAAAGACTTCAACAATTGAAGCCGATAAAATCATTATTGCAACAGGTGCCCGTCCCAGAAATGTTCCTTCAATTCCTGTGGATAGGAAAGACATAATCACAAGTTCTGAAGCTATGAACCTTCCTGAAATGCCTTCAAGTCTTATTGTTGTTGGTGCTGGTGCCATCGGAATCGAGTTTGCGTATTTTTATTCCGTTCTCGGAACAAAAGTAACCATTATTGAGATGTTGGACAGAATTTTACCTGTTGAAGACAGGGAAGTTTCAGACGCACTCGCCAAAAGTTTCAAAAAAAGGGGAGTGGAGATTCACACAGGAGCTGTGGTAGAATCTGCAAAACCCGGAAAAGATGGCGTTGCTGTAACCATTACCAAAGATGGTAAAAAGATTGAAATGAAAGCTGATAAAGTGCTTTCTGCAATTGGAGTTACGGGAAACATTGAAGGAATTGGTTTGGAAGAACTTGGAATTGAAATCTTCAAAAACCATATTAAAGTTGATAAAAAAGATTATTCAACCAATGTTGCCGGGTATTTATGCAATTGGTGATGTTATAGGACCACCCTGGTTGGCTCATGTAGCAAGTGCCGAGGGACTTCATTGTGTTGAGACAATCAAAGGTTTACATTCCACACCCGTTGATTATGGAAATATTCCCGGATGTACCTATTGCCAGCCACAAGTTGCCAGCATCGGTTTAACCGAGGAGCAGGCAAAAGAAAAAGGATATAAACTTAAAATTGGTAAATTTCCTTTTATGGCATCGGGTAAAGCATTTGCAATAGGTGAACGCGACGGATTTGTGAAGTTGATTTTTGATGAAGAATATGGTGAACTTCTTGGTGCTCATATAGTTGGTTCTGAAGCCACTGAGATGATTGCCGAACTTGCAATTGCCCGGACACTTGAAGCTACTTATGAAACGATTATTAAAACAGTGCATGCGCATCCCACTCTATCAGAGTCGGTGATGGAAGCTGCTGCCATGGCGTATGGAGAAGCAATCCATATCTAAGGAATTGTTTTATTCCAATCCTGGTACCGTCTCCTATCAGGAGGCATGGGATCTGCAAAGGACCATTCATTTGATGCGAACTTCGGGTGCCATCGAGGATACACTGTTATTGCTTGAACATCCCCACACTTATACGCTGGGCAAGACTGCTGACAGAACCAATCTCATCGGTTCTGAGGAGTATCTCGAGAAAAACGGAATTTCAGTTTTTGAGATTGACAGAGGTGGCGACATTACCTATCATGGACCCGGTCAGATTGTTGGTTACCCGATAATAGATTTAAATAAGTGGAAGCCTGATACACATCTCTATTTGCGAAATCTTGAAGAAGTAATAATCAAAGTGCTTGCAGAATATGGGATCGAATCGGGCAGAAAACCTGAATATACGGGTGTTTGGGTTGGAGAAAGCAAAATCGCAGCAATCGGAATAAGAGTGAGCAGATGGGTGACTATGCACGGGTTTGCTTTTAATATTAACACCGATCTTGAACTTTTTAACGGAATTATCCCTTGTGGTATAAAGGACAAGGAAGTTACTTCACTTTCCCGTTTATTAAAAAGAGAAATTAACATCGACGAAGTGAAACAAAAATTAAGAGATCAATTTGTTTTACACTTCGATTACACTACCCTGAAAGAAATTGATATTTATCAATTGGTTCATTAATGATACAAAAAAGGACCGAAATGGCTAAAACCGCAATATTAGAAAAAAATTCAAACAGCAAAAAAACAGCACTCCCAAATAATGGTTCCTCATCGATTAATATTGATAAGGCAACTCTCGAAACCGCCTACCGTTACATGTACCTCGCTCGCCAAATAGATACCAAAGCAATGAATCTTCTCCGGCAGGGGAAATCATTTTTTCATATCGCAGGTGCGGGGCATGAAGCAATACAGGCGGCACTTGGCTTGTTGTTGGATTCAAAAGTTGATTGGATTTTCCCGTATTACAGGGATTTGACACTTACACTTATGTCGGGGATGACTGCCAAAGATTTTTTTCTTTCATGTTTTGGAAAAGCTGATGACCCCGCAACAGGTGGAAGACAACTTCCATGTCATTTTGGTGTGAAGAGACCTAATCTTGTGCCAACTCAGTCGAGTCCAACCGGAACACAATTCCTTCAGGCAGTGGGAACCGCTCTTGCTTCACGAAGAAAGGGAATAAATAACATCTCTTATGCAAGTTCCGGCGAGGGAACAACAAGTCAGGGTGAGTTTCACGAGGCTGTCAATTGGGCATCGAGAGAAAAACTCCCGGTTCTTTTTGTAATCCAAAACAACAAATATGCCATTTCTGTGCATGTTTCTCAACAAAGTGGTGGAGAAGGTCACAAGATATCAGAGATGATGAAAGGGTTTGCCAATCTTAAAAGATTTATTGTGGATGGCACTGATTTCTTTAAATCATATCAGACTGTAAAAGAAGCTATTGAATATATCAAATCGGGCAGTGGTCCTGCGTTAATTGAAGCTGATACAGTAAGACTGCATTCACATTCATCTTCCGATGATCATAAAAAATACCGTTCTGAAAATGAACTTAAAGATGATCAGAAAAATGATCCAATATTCAAATTTGGACATGATGTACTTGTTGAAAACATCTTTACTGAAGATGAACTTGAAGAAATCAGGAAAGTAGTGGATGAAGCGATCAACTCTGCAGTTGATGAGGCAGCAGTTGCAGCAAATCCCGATCCTGAAACAGCCGAAAAATTTATGTATGATGAGAGTGGGCACAGAGAATCACTCGATTACGAAAAAACGACTCCCGCAGGAAAACCAATAGTAATGGTGGATGCCATAAACCACGCTCTTTCCGAAGAGATGGAGATTAATAACGACATCTATGTTTTTGGTGAAGACATTGCCGACGGCAAAGGCGGGGTGTTCACAGCGACAAAAGGACTTTCATCCAAGTATGGCAATGACAGAGTTTTTAACAGTCCTCTCGCCGAGGCGAGCATTGCGGGAGTTGCCACAGGGATGGCACTTGCAGGGTTAAAGCCTGTTGTTGAGATTCAGTTTGGTGATTACATTTGGCCTGCATTTATGCAATACAAAAATGAAACTGCCACTTTCAGATACAGATCAAATAACGAGTGGGCAACTCCATTTGTTACAAGAGTAGCTGTTGGCGGTTACATTCATGGTGGACTTTACCACAGTCAGAATATTGAATCGATATTTGCTCATGTACCGGGATTGTTCATCGCATATCCTTCAAACGCAGCTGATGCAAAAGGTTTATTAAAAACTGCTATTCGATTAAACGATCCTGTTATTTTTTGTGAGCACAAGGGACTCTACAGGCAGTCGTTTGCCATGGCTCCTGAACCTGCTTCAGATTTTCTGGTTCCTTTTGGAGTTGCGAAGACTGTAAGGGAAGGCAAAGATCTCACCGTGATTACATGGGGGGCAACTGTTTGGGAGGCAGTTTTTGCTGCAAAACGACTTGAGGATGAGGGTTTCAGCGTTGAGGTGATTGATATCAGAACAATTACACCACTTGACAGAGATGCCATTTACAATTCGGTAAGGAAGACAGGAAAAGCAATCGTAATTCACGAAGATACTCTAACAGGTGGGTTTGGTGGTGAAATTGCGGCTTTGATTTCCTCAGATTGTTTTGAACATCTTGATGGTCCGGTAAAACGATATGCTGCGAAAGATGCTCATATTCCCTATAGCCCTATACTCGAAGACAGGATACTACCGTCAAGAGAAGGTGTTTACAAAGCAATTAAAGAATTAGCACAGTATTAAAATTGAGGTTTTAGAGATGAAAATTGACATAGTAATGCCAAAAATGGGTGAAAGTGTTACCGAAGGAACCATCATTAAATGGTACAAAAAACCGGGTGATACTGTAAAAAAAGATGAAATTATATTTGAAATCAGTACCGATAAAGTAGATACTGAGATTCCTTGCGCTGAAGAAGGTGTACTTGAAGAAATTCTTGTTAATGAGCAGGAAACTGTTGATGCAGGTGTTGTTGTGGCAAGACTTTCCACAGAAAAAGGTGATGGAATATCCACCTCGGAACCCGTCCAAACTACTGCACCTCAGAGTGCACCTGTTTCGTTTCCTGAACCACAAGCTGTTGAACCTGTTGTTGTGTCAATAAATGAACCTGAAGGTGAATTGACTGATATTCCGATGCCAAAAATGGGTGAATCGGTAATGGATGGTACAATAATTAAATGGTATAAAAAAGTTGGTGACTCTGTTAAAAAAGATGAAACATTTTTTGAGATAAGCACAGACAAAGTTGACACCGAGATTCCTTCCCCCGAAGATGGTTTTGTAGTTGAAATTTTGGTTCAGGAGCAGGAGACTGTTGATGTTGGAACCATTGTTGCCAGGATTTCCACTTCCGCTTCCGCAAAACCGGCACAAATAAAATCAGAGGCCCAGGTTGCTCAACCGGTTTCTATTCCTGCCGAGCCCATCCCTTCAATGCATGATGTTATTGCCGCAAATGCGCAGAGAAATGAACCGGTTGAGGTTGAAGAATCGGGAAGTGACAGATTTTACTCCCCCCTTGTTATGAATATTGCCAAGAAACAGGGTGTATCGTCAAGTGAGCTCGATTCAATTTCAGGGACCGGCATTGGTGGCAGAGTTACAAAAAATGATATTCTAAAATTTATTGAGATAAAAGCATCTCAACCTGCCAAACCTGTTTCAGTTTCTGCTCCGGTATCTGCCCCGGCACAAACCAGAACGGCAGCTCCGGTTCCTTCGCCCATGCCCTCTTATATCAATGGTGAGACAGAAGTTACTCCGATGGACAACATCCGGAGGAAAATCATGGAACACATGGTGATCAGTCGTGATACTTCTGTTCATGTTACGGAACTTGCTGAAGTTGACATGTCAAAAATCTACCGGTTCCTTCAAACCAAAAAAGCAGAGATTGAAAAATCCGAAGGTGTAAAGTTAACTTATATGCCATTTATTGCACACGCAGTAAACAGAGCTTTAAGAGATTATCCTTTGGTGAATGCCAGTATTGATGGAAATAATATAGTTCAAAAGAAATTTATCAATTTGGGAATTGCAGTTTCAATGCAACCAAATGGATTGATTGTACCAAATATCAAAAACGCTCAGAATAAAAACATTGTTGGACTTGCAAAAGCGATTAATGATGTAGCTCTCAGAGCGAGAAACAGAAAATTGACTCCTGATGATATCACCAACGGTACTTTCACAATCACCAATTATGGTGTTTTTGGAACACTTTTTGGGACGCCAATCATCAATCAACCCGAAGTAGCAATTTTGGGTGTGGGAGCCGTTGTTAAAAGAGCTGTAGTTATTGAAGTTGATGGACAGGATACAATTGCGATTAAACCGATGATGTATTTGACTCTGGCTCATGACCACAGACTTGTTGACGGTATGCTTGGTGGACTGTTTTTAAAAGCAGTAAAAGACAACCTTGAAAATTTTAATGAAAACTGGATATAGACTAAGAGACGATTATTTTGGACAGAAAAACAATAAATAAACACCAAAGGGATTTTGCTGATCAGGTTCAGGGTGAACGGGGAGATCTTGGCAGAAGGCCCGAGTGGTTAAAAGTTAAACTTCCAACGGGTAAAAACTATGTGGAAGTTAGAAATCTGATGAGAAACAACAAACTGAATACGGTTTGTGAAGAAGCAAGGTGCCCAAATCTTGCAGAATGTTGGAACCACAGAACTGCTACATTTATGATTCTTGGAGATACATGCACAAGAAGTTGCGGTTTTTGCAATATAAAAGTTGGCTTACCTACCGAACTTGACCTTGATGAACCAAGAAGAGTGGCAGAAGCAGTAAATAATCTTCAACTTCGCCATGTTGTTATCACCTCGGTAAACCGCGATGAACTACAGGATGGGGGAGCCTCCATTTTTTCTGAATTGAACAGATTAATCAGACAAACCACTCCTGACTGTACAATTGAGATACTCATTCCCGATTTTAAGGGGATGGAAGATGCTTTTGAGATTATAATGCAAAATCCACCCGATATTCTAAATCATAACCTTGAGACTGTTCCAAGACTGTATCATGCGGTAAGACCTCAAGCAAAATACCAGAGAAGTCTTGATTTAATCAATTGGTTCCATCATCGCGGTCTCAAAACCAAAAGTGGAATCATGGTTGGAATTGGTGAGACAAAAGAAGAAGTTGTTGAGTTGATGAAAGACCTTGTTGCTCACCATTGTGATATTTTAACGATTGGCCAGTACCTGCAACCTACAGGAAACCACCTGCCTGTGCACAGATTTGTGACACCTGATGAATTTGCATTTTACAAGACAGAAGGCTTAAAACTGGGTTTTAAAATTGTGGAATCAGCTCCATTGGTCAGAAGTTCGTACCATGCAGATCAGCAGGCAAGAATGGTCACAATTGCGCAGTAATGTTATTAAATAATTAACTGCTTTTTTGAGAGTTAATAATTCCTTTTATTTAAAGTCACTCTTTTCAAAAATTTATGTTTTATGAAAATTTACCAAATAGTATTCGCATTCATTTATATTTCTTCTTCACTCTTTGCTCAGCAGGAGATCCGGTCAATATCCAGACTTTCTAAAGATGATAACACAAAATTCACATCTGTTGGAAATATCGGGATAACCATTACAAACTTCGGAACCTACGGACATGGTTTTGCTTTGTGGCCTCAAAATCCCTCAATGGAATATCCAAAGGGGAGTGGTATCGAACATATATTTGATGGCGGACTCTATATTGGTGGCTTCATCAGTAATGATTCTCTCGGCTCCGGAAGGCTTGGTCCATTCGTAACCACAGGAGCAGTTGATGCAGCTTCAGTTTCTGCGAGGGGTGGTGGATTTGAATTTACAAATGATAAAGAATCCCGGATTGTAGAGCGGTCATCTTTACTTACATCACGATATTATAAACCAGAAGCCGTTTCTCATCAGGATTTTGTTATCGAATTTAATGATACCAACCTTGTGTGGGAAAACAATGAACCAATTCAGGAACATTCACCATTGGGGCTTGGTGTTCACCTCGAAACTTATGCCTGGAACTTTCCCTTCGCCGATTTCTTCGTTATCTTCAACTACACCATCAAAAATCTAAGCAATAAATATGTTGACAGTGTTTATGTAGGAATGTGGACAGATGCAGTTGTCAGAAATACAAAAGTAACCTCGCCCGGAGGATCCGCTTTTTTTAATAAAGGTGGTAATGGATTTATGGATTCTATCGATGTTGCTTATGAGTTTGACTCAAATGGTGATATCGGATTCACAGACAGCTACCTGGGTGTTCAGTTTCTTGGGTCTGACACACCACATGACAGCGTAAATTATGTAAGCTGGCAGTTTAGAAATACTGCAGATCCACTTTTCTTTGCACCGCAGACAGACCAGGAGAGATATGTAAAACTTCAGGGTTATTTTGGTGGAAACACCCGATATAATGCCGGAGTTACACCAGCCACTCTAAAATCTCCTTCAAACCGTTCTTTTATGATTTCCGCAGGAAGTTTTAAACGGATTGCTCCCGGAGACTCTATAAATGTGGTTTTTGCAATTTTGGGTGCTAAAAAATTTGGTGATGATCCTGCGGCTCTTGACAGTGACGAACAGAAAAAAACTCTTGCAGCAAATGCTGACTGGGCTAAAAGAGCTTACAGTGGTGAAGATAAAAACAGAAATAACATTCTTGATCCGGGTGAAGACTTAAACGGAAACGGAAAGTTGGACAGATATATCCTTCCTGCACCTCCTGTTTCTCCTAAAGTTGTTGCTGTCCCGCAAAATGGGAAAGTATCACTTTATTGGGACAAATCAGCAGAAGAGAGTATCGATCCCATTTCAGGTCTAAAAGATTTTGAAGGTTACAGATTATACAGATCAAATGCGGGTTTTGATTTCCAGAATAACGCAAATGATGCACAGGCTCTGGTACAAATGGCAGAATTTGACAGTACAGGTAACTCACTCTTTTTTAACACGGGATTTAATTATGTGAAACTTCCACAAGCTGTAAAGTTTGAGGGTGATAACACTGAATACTGGTATAAATTTGATGTTGATAATTTGTTAAATGGTTGGCAATATCTTTTTAATGTGTCCGCATTTGACAAGGGTGACCCCGTAAACAGGATTGAAAGTCTTGAATCCAGCTTTTTATTTAATGTAAAAAGACTTATCCCCGGCACAACTCCAACATCTCAGGAAGATGTTGAAATTGGAGTATATCCAAATCCTTATTATGGTAATGCTTATTGGGATGGATCATTTGAAAGATTAAGAAAAATATATTTTTACAATTTACCGGCTCGCGCTGAAATTGTTATTTACACACTGGCAGGGGATGTAATCAAAAAACTTGATCATGACGGTAACAGCAATGGCAGCGAATTGAGATGGTTTGAAAATTTTTCACCGGGTGGAACACAGGTTATGTCAGGTGGAGAACATGCATGGGATTTGATTTCAGATGGAGATCAGGCAATTGCAACAGGTTTATATCTTTTCTCGGTTAAAGATTTAAATACCGGAAAAATAAAAACCGGAAAGTTTTTAGTAATCAAATAAAAAAGGAAAAAGAATGAAAAAATCTTTTTTACTCATCGTATTTTTACTAACGGGCGTTGCTTTTTCGCAGCAGTATCCTTTAGTAACAATTCAACAATTGACTCAGACACCTGATTCTCTTCTTGGATCCGGTATTGAATATTCCGATTACCTCGGAGATACAGTCAGATTCAGAGGATTAATTACTGTTAAACCACTTGTAGATCCTTCAACTGACCGTAGAAGAGTTATCGCTGCCGGTGGCAGATGGTATGCTTATGTTCAAGATATTAATGGTCAGCCTTTTGGTGGTATTTCGGTTATTCAAAACGATACAACCGGAGTTAATCAGAGTTCAGGATTTGATCTTACTGATACCGCCCAGGTTTGGGAATTTACTGCTGTAATTTCCGTTTTTTCGGGTAACACAGTTCAGGCAAACCTGCTTGTAAACCCACCTGTTCCTGTTGATTTTGTATCCCAGGAACTCAAGAGACCAAACCCGATTGAACTTCCAATGACCACCTTTATGGATGGCGGAGTTCTTCAGGGTGAAGGCGAAAAATATGAGGGCATGTATGTTGTGATCAGAAATGTTCTTACAAGTGATAGAAACACATCATCAGGAACCTTCCGTTTTAACGACGGCAACGGTAACTACATGACTATGTATGATCAATCAGGTTTTTACACGCTCAGAGGCCACCGTTTAACAGGAATAACTGATTATCAGGTACCTGCAGATGGAACATTCCTTGAATATATTCGTGGAACAGTACACACAAGAGCTGATGGTTATTATATCGTTCCTTTATATCCCGGTGATATGGTTGTTGGTGCAACGCCTCCTTCAATTGCAAGTGTTACAAGAAACAACGCTTATGTTGGTCGCAATGTTCCGGTTGAAATCTCATCCAGAATTGTTGATCTTGATGGCATGATCACATCTGCAAAAGTTTATTACAGAGTGAACAAAGGTGGATATACAGAACTGCCACTTACCCGCGGAGTTGCTGATACCAATATCTTTTCAACCACCATTCCCGGCGTCGATTCCGATTCAGCATGGGTGGATTATTTCTTCTGGGCTCAAGATAATGAAAACAGAATCACAATGAATCCTGCTGACACGGCAAGAAACAGATGGTTTTATCCGGTGCTCACCAGACCTCTTTCAATTCAGGATGTTCAATACAGTCCTTATGGATCAGGTTTTAGTGCTTTAAATAACTATAGAGTAAATCTTACCGGTGTGGTTACTGCAGATACTTCAGACATCCCCGGATTTGGCTCAACAGCCTTAAGAGTTTACATTCAAAACGGTTCTACCCCATGGTCCGGAATCTGGGTTAAAGGATTTGATGCATTAAACCTCAATCGTGGTGATAATGTTACTGTAAGTGGTAAGGTTGTAGAAGATTTCAGCGTTACATGCCTCGATTCAGTTACCGCAATTGTAGTAAATTCAACCGGTAATACAGTTCCTGAACCAATCGCATTGGCTACAGGTACAATCGGTGCTAAAGCAAGTGGTGTGGTTGATGCTGAACAATATGAAAGTGTTTTGATTAAATACACAAACCCAATTATCACAAAACCCAACGCAGATCCAAGTGGCAATTTTGGTGAAATGCTTGTTGATGACAATTCAGGTGGTACCCGCGTTGAATTACAGGATGGTAATCACCAATACCACAATAATTGGGAACCGGGTCTTTCCGGAATCCAAGTGGATTCATTAGCAAGATTCAGTTCAATCACTGGTGTTCTTTATTTCTCATTCTCAAACTACAAGTTGACTCCAAGAAAAGATGCCGATCTTTTGGGATACACAACAGACATCAAAGATAATCTGGTGCCTGCGGAGTTTGCTCTGAGACAAAACTATCCAAACCCGTTCAACCCTTCAACTGCTATAGAATTCAGCATACCAAAGGGACAGAATGTTAAACTTGAAATATTTGATGTTCTTGGAAGAAGTGTTCAGACACTCATCAATGAATACAAAGAAGCCGGTAACTATAAAGTTTACTTTAATGCCTCATCTTTGCCTTCAGGAGTCTATCTCTACAAGATTGAATCCGGTTTGAATTCTTCTGTTAAAAAAATGATCTTAATGAAATAATTTTCTTAATCACAGGGAGATCCGATAGGGTCTCCCTCAGGTTTTTGTATGAAGCTCAATAAAAAAATTCTCTTATCTGTTTTTTTAGCGTTGATGGTTCTGGGTCTGTCATCATGTTCAGACACTATGACCGGAAACCCTGTGGGTAACCAACCACCCCAAACGCATTTGTTCCTGTATCCCGATTCCACAATCTCACAACAACCAAGTAAACTGACTGTTAACTGGTGGGGTGATGATCCTGATGGACTCGTGGTTGGCTATTACTTTACCTGGGATGAGAGCAACTGGGCTTTTACCACAAAAAACGACAGTGCTTTTGCACTCCAGATAGGTGCTGCCGACACTTCCTATTTCTTTGAAGTTTGTGCAGTGGATAACTCCGGTAACGGTGTTTACGATAATTCAATAGTTCAGAACGGAATTAATTTTGGACCCGAGCCATTTGTTGACGCAAACGGAAATGGTGTTTATGATGCAGGTGAGAAGTTTTATGATATTGGATTGATTGATCCATCTCCTGCGAAATTAAAATTTCCGATAAAAAACACTCCTCCTGAGCTTTCGTGGGATACTTTAACGGTGGTTCCTGCTTCGTCATTACCTGTAATGACATTCAGATGGAAAGCTTCTGATCTCGATGGTGATGAAACCATCCAAAAGATTAATATTGTATTAAATGATACAAACAACACTGCAAACTTTGTAGAACTCAGAGGAAATACCCGACTTGTCACTCTCAGGGTGAGAGATTTTACCTCAGCCAATCCTGAAACCGAAATTTTGATAGATGGAGCCGAGTTTAATATTTACGCCCAGAAACTAAAAGGGATGGTGTTAGACGGGTTTAACAAGGTTTATGTTCAGGCGGTTGATATCTCCGGAGCAAAAACTCCGTTTTATCAAATGCCTGGAGAAAACAAAACCTGGTTTGTCAGAAAACCTGTCGGTAAGATGCTCCTTATTGATGATTATGTAACAAGTGACGATGCAACTGCTTTTTTTAACAATCAGCTTTCTACAATAAATGGTGGTTCACTTGCCGGGAAATATGACACACTAAATATCGCCGGCAAACAGATACCATTTTTCAGCTACAACTTTTTCTTGACGATTAAGTTGTTCGATTATGTTGTTTGGTACGCAGACAATAATCCATCAATTCAGGCGGCACAAAATGTGGTTAATAAATATCTTGATAACGGCGGAAAAATCTTCTTTTCAATGCAATTTCCCCGAAATCCACCACCTGATATCCTTGCATTAAAAGAGTTCCTCCCTGTGGACTCAATATCCAATTTAGTGCCGGTTCTGGCAAGCAACACCGAATTTGTTGTTGATAACAGCAACCCGGCAAACAATGGTTACCCAAACCTTAAAACCACATCGACGATTCTTGGCAATTTTGGACTTTATCCAAATCTTACCCTTGCTCGTCCAATCTATAAATCCTCGGGGACTCAGATTCCGGGGCACACAGGTTTTATTAACGGGAATAAAAATTTATTTTTCATTGCACTTCCACTAAACAAATTAAATGGAAATGGCAATGTTCATCAACTCTTTGAAAAAGTATTGTTTCAAGAGTTTGGCGTAAATCTATGAGTTATGGTGCAAAAATGAATAAACTGATACCCATAATTTTTCTTCTATTAACTACCGGACTTTTTGCTCAGAACGGAAGTATAACGGGTAAAATCGTCGACAAAAAAACAGATATTCCGCTTCCCGGAGTAAATGTGATTCTAAAGGGAACCTATTATGGTGCCGCTTCTGATGCCGACGGAAATTACAACATTAAAAATGTTGCACCCGGTTCTTACACACTTGAAATATCCTTCATAGGGTATAAAACAACCCAGTTTACCGGCACAAAGGTTACTGCCAACACAAAAACAACAATTGATGTTAAACTTGAAGAAACTTCTTTAACGCTTACACAAGATGTTGTTATTATTGGTGAAAAACCGTTGTTGGATGTGGAAGAGACACAGAGTAAAAAAACTGTTTCAAGCGAAGACATCGAGCTTGCAGTAGTGGAAAATGTCACCGATGTAATTGCACAACAGGCCGGTGTGGTTTCCAGCGATAATTCACTACATATCAGGGGCGGAAGAGCTTATGAAAATGCTTTCCTTCTTGATGGTGTTTCTGTACAGGATCCTTTGGCAGGTACCGGATTTGGGCTTCAGATCAGTGCCAACTCACTTGAAGAAGTGGAAGTAATCACAGGCGGCTTTAATGCCGAATTTGGTCAGGCAACTTCAGGAATTGTTAATGTTAGAACAAAAGAGGGAAGTGTAAGATATTACAACGGATATCTCTCTTATAAAACCGATAATATCGCAGACAAATCGAATCCGCATGTTTTTAACATCGATATTTTTGAAATAAGTTTGTCGGGTCCCGAGCCGATTACAAGTTTCCTTCTTCCGGCATTGGGATTGGAATTTCCGGGTGAAATCTCCTTCTTTTCAAACTTGTATGTTGGACTTTCGGATGGAATTACCCAGGGTTATTACAAACCAACCAAATCTGCACAATTAAATTCTTCGACCTTTTATGGGACAAGATTTGCTCCTAAATTTGAGAACAGTTGGTATGGTCTTGCAAAACTTACATATAAAGTTACTCCGACATTTAAAATAGCCTATTCTTTTAATCAGTCAGTTTCGATTAACCAGAATTCGCAATCGCTTCAGTCGAATCTTGAATATGTTGAACCAAGTCCCGGTTATCAGTATGAATTTCAGAATATTCTCGAAAATGCAAATGCATTCACTCACAAGAATATCTACAACACCGTAAGTGTTACACATACACTGAACACAAAAACATTTTATGAAATTAAATTCAGTAAATTTTTAACCAATCTCAGAACAGATGCAAATGGTCTTGACTGGAGACTCTATCGTCAACCAAAGGATATTCCTAACTTTCCGGTTGAATATTACAATTTGGGTCGGGATACAGTTGGCGTGATTCCGGGTGATGGCTTCTGGGATGTTGGAAATCCATACACCTGGCATGATCATTATCTTGATGAGTTTTCTGTAACAGGCGATGTAACCAGCTTTTTTGATGAAAAAAACAAATTTAAAGCCGGGTTTAAGCTCCAATTTCAAGAGATGCAGGTTGTTGATATTTATCAACCGTGGGTAGGTACACTCGGGTTGAACAACGATATCTACAAAGTTAATCCAATGATTGCTGCCCTTTATGCACAGGATAACATCAATTTTGGTGGTATGATTCTGAATTTTGGGTTAAGATTGGATGTCTGGTTTCCTGGGAAGTATGTTGATGACGCAGTAAAAAATCCTGATGTTATCACAATACCTGATGAAGTAAGAAAAAATTATTATGACGACAGTTTTAAGTTTTTTGGTGACAGATACTTTAAGGCAAGGTTGAGTCCACGCCTCGGAATATCTCATCCAATTACCAATTCGCAGACACTGTTTTTCTCGTATGGACATTTTAGTAAATGGCCCAAACCACAGTATGTATATGCAAAATTGGATCCATACAATTCGCAATCATCGTTCCAACGATTTGGTAATCCAAACTTAAAACCGGAAACCACTGTTGCATATGAGCTTGGAGTTAAAACTCAATTTACAGATGATGATGTATTGACAGTAACTGCATACTACAAAGATATCTTTGACTATATTAACACAAGAACTGCAAGAATTTCAAGTCCAAGATTTGCATCACAGCGATTTACAACCTATGTAAACGCTGACTATGCCCGATCAAGAGGAGTTGAATTTGAGTATCAAAAAAGAATAGGAAAGTGGTTCCGTGGAACTGCTGTCTTTTCTTATTCTGAAGTTACAGGTAAAAGTTCATCAGCTGATGAAGGTGTGCTTATTGCTCAGGGAACTCTTGAAGAGTCGATAAAAGAACAATATGCTCCCTGGGACCGACCAATCACTGCAACAATGATTGCGAACTTTTATGTTGGCCCTGATGAGGCTCTTTTTGGATTCGGAAATGGAATCCTTGATGATTATAATGTAAATCTGAGGTTCTTCTTCCAGTCAGGCAAGAGATATACACCGGCTGTATTCACAGGCAGTTATGAGGTTGATGGCAGACCCCAATATGATTATGTAAGAGGCGAAAGATACACAGCAATCGCTGACGACTGGTTTTATATCGATCTGAATTTTGAAAAATATCTGAAAATCGGGCAGTTTAGATTCAGTGTATTTGTTGAAGTGAACAACTTGCTTGACAGACAAAACTCGGCTATCATCAATCCTGTTACGGGAAGAGCCTACGAATATGGTGATGCAACACCAGGCAGTTGGAACGATCCTCTTTATCCTGATTTACAGGCACCACTAAACCCTTATCCATATAACCCTGCAAGATATCTAACCAGACGCAATGTTAAATTAGGTGTGAGCTTTAAGTTTTAAGATGAAAAAAACACTAATTATTTTCGCAATACTTCTAATTGGAGAGTCTTTTGGGCAGCTTTTCCCCGTTCTTGGCGGGCAAAGAGCAGGTATCTCAACAGCTCAATTTCTGAAAATTGGTGTAGGTGGCAGAGCTTCAGCAATGGGTGACGCATTTGTTGCAGTTGGTAACGATGCATCAGCAATCTACTGGAACCCTGCAGCACTTGTACAGTTTGATGATAACCAGGTAATGTTTTCCCATAACAGTTGGTTAGTTGGGGTGAAACACAATTTTGCCGGCGCAGTTTATCACATTACCGGTGATGATGCTGTGGGAGTGTCAGTCACATCCCTTTCTGCAGGCGATATGAAGGTCACCACAGAGTTTGCACCGCTTGGAACGGGTGCTTACTTCACTTTCTCTGATCTTGCTCTATCGTTGAGCTATTCGAGGAAAATGACTGACAAGTTCAGCTTTGGTGCCACCGTTAGATATATGGAAGAAACACTCGACAAATTAAAAATGCGTGGTGTACTTATTGATCTCGGAACTTACTATTGGACCGGGCTTGGAACAACAAGATTTGCAGTTGTGATGTCTAATTTTGGTAATCAGCTTGCTCCGGATGGGGAAGTAGTATTAACCGGAAACAGAACAAAATCAAACTGGCAGGAGTTTTCACCTCCAACCATGTTCAGACTCGGTTTTGCATTTGAACCCTACCAAACGGAACAGCACAGAGTTACCACCTCAATCCAGTTGAACCATCCAAACGACAACAGTGAAAATGTTTCGCTGGGTGCAGAATACGAATTCAAGGAACCCACAACCGGTTTTTCACTTCTTCTAAGAGGTGGTTATAAAATTAATGTTGAGGAACAAAACTACAGTTTTGGTGCCGGATTAAATCTCCCTATTTCAATGGCAAAATTTACATTTGATTATGCTTATGTCAATTTTGACCGACTGGGAGCAGTTCACAGATTATCAATTATTTTGGGGATGTGAGATGAAAAAGACTTTTGTTTTATCAGTTCTTGCATTGATCCTGTTTTCAGGATGTGGTGAGAAATTTGATCTAAGTGTTTTTGATTCGGGTAAAACGGGTGGAAATGTTACCGGGGATACTGTTTACATCAAATTAACGCCCGATTGGACGGGTTTTAATTCACCAACCGACATAATCATTGGCAAAGACTATTTTATCTATGTAACAGATACCGGAAACGACCGGCTTCTGATGTTAAATCAAAATGGTGATCAATTAAGCAGCAAAACACTTCCAAAACCACTTAAAGTTGAGCAGGATTATCAGTTGAATCTGATAGTTATTGGCAAATTTGACACGGTATTAAATGGTGTTCCACGAACCATGGATGCGGTATATAAGATAGATATGGTTGCCGGAGGGCATAATCTTGCTTCAGCTCCTGTTACCAGATTACTTCCAAAACCGGGTTCAGGCGTTTCAGATTTGGATCTTAGATTGAGTTATACCGGTGTTTCAGTGTTTTACAACAACTCATTTTATATCTCAAGAACAGGTCCAAACAATACCAGTGTCGTCAACCCTGATAATTCAATCCTTTCGTATCAAAAAAACGCCTCCAGGCAGGATACACTTATAGGAAGATTACCGGCGATCGATCCAAACGGAACGGGAATTCTTTCGGCAAACGGGATCTCTTCACTTGTTGGATTTGACAAAAAGAACATCGACTTTATTTTAACATTGTCGGGTGATAACAGCTTCCGTGTACAGTGGCTTACTTATGTGGTCAGCAGTTTGGGAGAACAATACGAATTAAAACTTTCACCCTCCGGTGGTTCTGATTTGATGCAGATAAATAAATTTACTCTGCCTTCTGATGTAGCTATCGACAGATCGGGGAATATGTATGTTGCCGATATCGGGAAAGATTCTGTTTACAGATTTAATTCTTTTGGTGGTCAACTGCAAAAATTTGGCGGACCTGAAAACTTTTCACAGCCTTCAGGATTGACCCACTATGACAGAGTTCTTTTTGTGGTTGACAAATTGAACGGCAAAATTGTCAGATACAGATTATCGACAGATAATTAAAAATTAAAAGGAATATTTCCTTTGCAAAAGCCAACTCTTGGTAAATCAGGAATTGAAAAAGAGTTGAAAAAATAGTAAATTTGTAACTCTGAATTTAAATAATAAGGAATGAAATGGCGCTTCAAGGCAAAATAGTTCAGGTTATCGGCCCTGTAGTCGATTTACAATTTGAAAACAATCATCTACCGGGAATTTTAAACGCGGTTAAGATACCTCGTGAAAATGGCGAAGAATTAATAGTAGAAGTGCAGCAGCACCTTGGAGAAGATAAAGTTAGAGCGGTTGCAATGGATACTACCGATGGTTTGGTTAGAGGGATGATCGGTTATGATACCGGTGCACCAATCATGGTACCTGTTGGCCCCACCACACTTGGCAGGTTGATTAATGTAATCGGGCAACCAATTGATGGTAAAGGTCCTGTTGAGACAGATAAGCATTATCCAATTCACCGACCCGCTCCTGAATTTAAAACCCTTTCAACAAGCACAGAAATGCTTGAAACGGGTATCAAAGTAATTGATCTTCTCGAACCATACTCAAAAGGCGGAAAAACCGGTCTTTTTGGTGGTGCGGGTGTGGGTAAAACAGTGGTTATTCTTGAACTTATCAACAATATCGCTACCCATCATGGTGGTTATTCAGTATTTGCCGGCGTTGGTGAAAGAACCAGAGAAGGTAACGATCTTTACCTTGAGATGAGTGAATCGGGAGTTATTAATAAAACCGCTTTGGTATTTGGCCAGATGAACGAACCACCGGGAGCCAGACTAAGAGTTGGTTTAACCGGTCTCTCACTTGCTGAGTATTTCCGTGATGAAGAAGGCAAGGATGTTCTTCTTTTTATTGATAACATTTTCCGTTTTACCCAGGCAGGTTCTGAAGTATCAGCTCTTCTTGGTCGTATGCCTTCTGCTGTGGGTTACCAGCCTTCTCTCGCAACAGAGATGGGTGCATTGCAGGAAAGAATTACCTCTACAGACAGAGGCTCTATCACATCCGTTCAAGCAATTTATGTACCTGCAGATGATTTAACAGATCCTGCACCGGCTGCAGCTTTCTCTCACCTTGATGCTACCACAGTTCTTAGTCGTCAAATATCAGAACTTGGTATTTATCCGGCGGTTGATCCACTCGATTCAACTTCAAGAATTCTTACACCGGAGATAGTCGGTGATGAGCATTACGCAGTTGCTAAACGCGTAAAAGAGGTATTACAGCAGTATAAAGACCTCCAGGACATTATCAACATTCTTGGAATGGATGAGTTATCTGACGAGGATAAAATCACTGTAAGACGCGCTCGTCGTATTCAAAGATTCCTAAGCCAGCCATTCCATGTTGCCGAGCAGTTTACCGGTTATAAAGGTAAATATGTTGAACTGAAGGATACCATTGCAGGATTTAAAGCCATTCTTGATGGTGAATGTGATGATCTCCCCGAGCAGGCATTTATGTATGTTGGTAAAATTGAAGAAGTCTTTGAAAAAGCCAAGGAAATGAGCAACTAATGAAAGAGTTTTATCTCGAAATATTGACTCCATCCAAGAAAATGTTTGAGGGGAATATCCTCTCGGTAACAGTTCCCGGTACGGTTGGTGAGTTTCAGGTATTATTCAATCATGCACCCATTATCAGCACTCTCGAAATTGGCAGGATTAAAATTAAAACTGCGAATGAACCGGAACAAATTTATGCTGTTTCAAACGGAGTGATCGAGGTGTTGCATAACAAAGTGCTCATACTTGTTAAGTCGATAGAGAATATATCGGAAATTGATATGACGAGGGCTGAAAAAGCTGCCGAGCGTGCACGACAACGATTAAGTGAAAAACATAATCAGGAAATAGATGCTTCGCGGGCAGAGGCTGCTTTGAGCAGAGCTCTTAACCGGATTAAGTTAAGGTCATCTTTATAAAAAAAATCCCGGCTCAAAACCGGGATTTTTTTTTAGTTTACAAAACCATCATGTTGCATTATTTGTCGCAGTTGTTCTCGAGTGTCAAGTTCAACTGATAATTTACGCAAATGTTCGATTAGAAGGTAAATTCTTTCACCTTCGTTTTGAAGTGTTAACAAAGTTTGTTGTTGCTCGAGAGAAAGTCCGGCTTTTTCAGCAATCTTAAATGATTTCATCTTCGATTCTTCGAGATTGAAATAAAAATTATCACCGAGATCAATTTTTGCTTTTCCGATCACTTCTGAGAAGATGTCGATCATTTGATTTTCAAGATCACGATAAATCCCGGAAATAACATCTTCATAAGTATCCACCTCAGCTTCAAAAAATCCTATGATATTTTCATTAAGGTTTTTGAGAATAAATCTTTCTTTCCCACGAACAATTATATCAAAACTTCCATCAGGATAGTTTTTTGTAATTGAATCAACTTTAACTTTTGTCCCAATCCTGCCAAGAGTATTGTTTTCGAAGATCACAATCCCAAATGGTTCATCGAGTTTCATTGAATATTTAACCATGTTCTTATATCTCTCCTCAAAAATATGAAGAGGATACTTCGAACCGGGATATACAACAAGTGAAAGGGGGAATATAGGTAGCATAATAATTCTTGTTTTTAAGTGTCCCGATGGCTTAAACCACCGGGACGGCAAATTGTTTTATTTTACTTGGGCAAATCTTTTGGCAACTTCGTCCCAATTAACGATGTTCCACCAGTTTCCGCAATAATCGGCTCTTCTGTTTTGGTATTTCAGATAGTATGCATGTTCCCACACATCGAGTCCAAGAACAGGTGTTCCTTTTACATCAGCCACATCCATTAAAGGATTGTCTTGATTTGGAGTTGAAGAAATTACAAGTTTACCTCCGGAGACACTCAACCACGCCCAACCTGAACCAAATCTGGTCATAGCAGCGTTGTTAAATTTCTCTTTCATTTCATCAACTGAATTAAAAGCAGAGTTAATGGCATCAAGTAGCGCTCCGGAAGGATTTCCGCCACCTTGCTTCATTATTGTCCAGAAAAGAGAATGGTTGAAGTGACCACCACCGTTGTTTCTAACGGCAGCCGGATATTTGGAAATTTCACTCATTAGTTGTTCGAGTGATTTTCCTTCCATCTCTGTTCCTTCAATGGCTTTATTGAGATTTGTTACATAAGCCTGATGATGTTTTGTGTGATGAATTTCCATTGTCATCTTATCGATCACAGGTTCAAGTGAATCGTAGGAATATGGCAGAGCCGGTAATTCAAATTTTGACATAATATTATTTCTCCTCGTATTTGAGTTAAATTGGTTAAACTTGTTGAGTGTATTAGTTACCGGAGAGGCAACGGCTGCTGCGGTAAAAAGTCCGACAGCAGAAAGAAAATTTCTTCTTTTCATTTAGACACCAAAAGATTGCCCGCAACCGCAGGTTTTTGATGCGTTTGGATTGTTAAAAGTGAATCCTTTTCCATTTAGACCATCAGAAAAATCGAGTTCAGTTCCCATGAGGTAAAAAAGACTTTTTGGGTCAACAAACAATCTTACTCCACTATACTCAACCACTGTGTCCGATTCTTTTGGAGCTGAATCAAAATTCATGGTATATGAAAGACCCGAGCATCCACCCCCCTTTACTCCTACTCGAAGGCCACTGCCTTCGATAACAGCATTTTCTTCCATGATCTTCAAAATCTGTTTGGCAGCTTTTTCGGAAATTAATATTTCGTTTTCAACGTTTAATTCACTCATTTAAGACCTCATCTTAATTTTGGACTCCGGCTTCAGCACCGGGAACAGGTGTTACTGTGGAAAATTCAGGATAATTCAAAAGCCATGTTTTAGGACTCATATAGTTTAATATTCCCGAAGTTTCCAGGTGTTTAATAAAATCTTGTGTTGTTTTTTCCAGTATCTTATCTTTAAGGGTTAGATTTCTTGAACCCAGGTAATATTTTACACAATATACAATATCTCTGTAGAAGACATTTGATTTGTGAAAAACAGGGAACCGGAATTTATAAAAACCAAGAAATTTTTCCTTTTCATTTATCAGAAGATTGTATGCTTCGTTCATTATTTTCTCTTTAATTTTATAAAATTAACAATTTCGTTTGCCGCTGTGAGAATTTCATGTCCGGAATTAAAGCGGCTGAAACCAAATCTGGCAGTGGATTTAATCTGACTGTCATTCAATCCAATAGCTTTAAGAACATGACTCGGTTTTCCTTCACCTGTTGCACAAGCTGAACCGGCTGAAAATGCAAGAGTTTTAATACCATTTATCAAGTCATTTGAGCTGATGTTATCAAACCTGAGACTAAGATTATTAAGCAGTCTTATTCCGGGCCCATTAAGATGGACCCCTTCAATATTTTCGGTTAGAGTAGTAAAAAAAAGTTGCCTTAAGCCGTTCAAAAACTCTGTTTCCCCGGTTCTGTTTTCTTCACAAATTTCCAGTGCCTTACTTAAACCAACAATCAAAGGGACATTTAAAGTTCCAGGAGAAAGCCCGTTTTCCTGTCCGCCACCATACATCAATGGGTTAATCCTGATCTTTTTTGTGGTTTTGTTTAATCCGAGATACCCAATCCCTTTAGGACCATGAATTTTGTGTGCCCCTCCGGAGATCATGTCAAGTTTAATTTCGCTGACATTAAAAGCATATCTTCCTGCTGCCTGTGTAAGGTCAGAATGGAATAGAACTTCCATCTCTTCACATATTTTTCCGATACTGACCAAATCTTGAAGCGTTCCAATTTCATTATTTGCAGCCATAATTGAAACAAGGAGTGTATCGGGTTCAATTGCGTTTTTAATGGCTTGAGGATCCACAAATCCTTGACCATCCACATCCAGTACGGTAGTTCGAAATCCGAGTGATTCAAGACTCTTAAAGACCTCAAGAACAGCAGGGTGTTCAGTAGCCTGGGTAATTAGATGTTTTTTGATCGAAAAATTGGCAAAAGCCGTCCCCATAATCGCAATATTAATGGACTCTGTAGCCGAAGAAGTAAAATATAACTCCCGGTCTTCGATTCCAAATAACTTTTTGATCATTAAACGACTTGCCTCAACAGCTATTGAAGCCTCCAGGCCGTATCTGTGTGGGGATGAGGGATTTCCATATAATTCGTGGAAGTAAGGCGCCATAGCGTCGAAGACACGGGGATCAACACGGGTGGTTGAATTGTTATCGAGGTAGATCAAATTATTTTTATTCATCTACCTCGAAAAATATCTAAAATCCTGCTATTTTCAAAGTCTCTCTTGCCAATTCGATGACAGGGGAGAAATAAATACCCAGAATCAGGAGTGGCACACCAAGGAGTGCAAGCACTGTCTTGTTGCCTGTGCTGAGGATTGGAAGAACTTCTTCCGAATCAGATTTTTCAAAATAGAGAGTTTTCAGAATTCTGAAATAATAAAAAACTGCAACAACTGTGTTAAATATCGCTGCAATGGCAAGTAAATAGAGCTTTGATTCCATTATCGCAGTAAACACATAAAACTTTGCCCAGAATCCGGCAGTTGGTGGTAACCCTGCAAGTGAAACCATAAAGATAACCATCATCACAGAAAGGAATGGCATTTTGTAACCAAGACCTTTATAATCTCTGATATCTTCAGAGTTAATTCTGCTTTTGATTAACAAAATAACAAGAAATGCACCAAAATTCATCAATGTGTAGATGAGCAGGTAGGTTGGTATTGCGAGCATACCATTTTCACTTCCGCAGGCGAGAGCTGCCACGATAAAACCAATATGTCCAATACTTGAGTAAGCCAAAAGTCGTTTCATATTGGTTTGGAAAATAGCAGTAAAATTTCCAACGGTCATTGTTATGATGGAGAAAAACACCAGAATTGAATTGATGTTCATCCCAAGATCAAGAATCCCGGCAGTTTGAAGTTCCGGAGAAATTGATGACAAAACAAATCTTGCAAAAACTGCAACACCGGCAATTTTTGATGAAACAGAAAGGAATGTCGTAACCGAAACGGGGGATCCCTCAAAAACATCAGGAGCCCAAAAATGAAATGGAACCATCGAAATTTTATAACCAAAACCACCAATTATGAATAGAAGTCCCATAACCACCAGAACATCAGCAGGAATAACCGTTCCAATGCCCGTGAGCGATGCAAAGGAAGTGGAGCCGACAGAAAGCATGATTAATGAGATTCCAAAAAGCATTACTCCTGATGCTGCAGATCCAAACAGAAGGTATTTAAGTGAAGCTTCACTGCTTCTGTTATCGCGCTTAAGAAAACCGGCTGCTACATAAGAGGGGAGTGAAAGGACTTCGAGAGCTACATAAGCAGAGATCAGATCATTCGCTGATGCAAGCAGTAGCATCCCGAGAACCATCGAGTAGAACAGAATGTAAAACTCGCCTTTTCTCCCTTTATAACTGTTAACTTCTTCATCATGACGGAAAAAATAGATCATAATCAAGGAAGATGCAAGCACCATAAACTTAAATATGAAAGCGAAGCCATCGTTAACAAAAATTGCGTTCGGGTCTAAAATCTTTTCTGTGGAATAAAAATTCCCGGAAAAGATAACCGCAACGATGATAGCAAGAAAGATGCCACTCATCGCCACTAATGGAATTTTTGCGGCGATTTTTTCTTTGCTAATATCCATAAATACTATCACCATCAAAAAGAATATTATGATATATTCAGGGATCAGCGTTGACAAATAATTTAATTGATTGGTCATTTCCATTATTGTGTCGTCCTATTTCATCACTGCATCAAGAAGGGTAGTCATGCTACTGTTCATAATCTCAAGCATTGGTGTTGGATAAATACCAAAAATGATCACGATGATTGCGAGAGGAACAAACATAATGTACTCTCTCAAAGTCAGGTCTTTTAAGTCATTATATTCTTCTCTGGGCTTTCCAAGAAAAATTTTCTGCAGAGCTCTAAGCATATAAACTGCACCCATCACAATTCCTATTGCTGAGATGATGGTTAAAGTTCTGATCGATTCGGTACTAAATGCACCGATGAAGATCATCAACTCTGAAACAAATGAGCTTAAACCGGGCAGACCAAAAGCGGCAAAAAATGCGAGAGTTACAATTCCTGTGTACATAGGCATCTGAACTGAAAGTCCGCCAAAATCGTCAAGACCCCGTTTGTGAGTTCTTTCATAAATGACACCCACGATAAGGAAGAGCATTGCTGTGACAGTACCGTGATTAAACATCTGGAGAACTCCACCTGTTAATCCGAGTGTGCTTCCACCTTTAGCAAGAGCTGCAATTCCCAGGACTACAAATCCCATGTGTGAAACTGACGAATAGGCAATCAATTTCTTAAAATCTTTTTGACCCAAAGCGCAATAAGCACCATAAACAATGTTTATCATTCCAAGGCATGCAATCCACCACATCCACTCCTGAACTTGTTCAGGGAATATAGGATAGATGATTCTGAGAATTGCGTAGCCACCCATTTTAAGGAGCACACCGGCAAGAACAACAGAGATAGGAGTTGGAGCCTCAACATGTGCGTCAGGAAGCCATGTATGGAATGGAAAGAGGGGTATTTTAATTGCAAAACCGATAAATAATCCAAGGAAAGCAAGAAACCTGAAATTTCCGGGATTAAGTACCGACATCACGCTGTCGGGTTTAAAGTTGGCAGCATCCATCATGTTTAACATGTTAAATGTGTGAACCTTAAACTCAGGACTTTCGTAAGCACTCAGATATAAGCCGATAATTGCCAAAAGAATTAAGACTGAACCGGCAAGTGTATAGATAAAAAACTTGATGGCAGCATATTCTCTTCTTGGTCCACCCCAAATTCCGATAAGGAAGTACATCGGAAGCAGAACAAGTTCCCAGAAAATATAGAACATGAAAAAATCGAGAGCAAGAAATACACCAAGTGTACCGGTGTTAAGGATCATCAAAAGGATGAAATAACCTTTGCTACTGTTTGGTTTGTGTGTTGAATCTTCGATATTCCATGAAGAGATAACCGCAATAAAGGCAATTATCGAACTCAAGATTACCATCGGCATGCTCAGTCCATCAAGACCAAGAAAATATTCAATCTTGAATGTGCCAATAAGTGGAATACCTGTCAAGACAATCCAATCGAATTTCTCTATGAACTGGTAACCGTTAATATCGTTGATACCGGCGAGACTGAAGTTAAAATTCATCCACATAACTACTGTGATGAGAACCTGAATAATAACCACACCAAGAGCGGTATATCTGATTGAATTTTTCTTTTCAGCCGGCACAAAGATCAGAGCCAGTGCCGCAATAAGGGGTAAAAAGGTCAATACTGAAAGATACGGGAATTGTGACATCTTATATTCTTCCGGTTTCTTTAATTAGAAAAAATATACATTACAAAAAAGACAATGAAAACCATAACCAGTGTTAGATATGTCTGAACTTTACCGGTTTGGAATTTCCTTAAAATCATACTGATTAATCCATTAATCCAGGCAACCAGATTAACAAAGCCGTCAACGACATACTTGTCGAATCCGGCGCTGAATCTGCCAAGAATCATGGTAATTTTTGCTCCAAGGTTAATTATCCCATCCACAAGATATTTATCGATAATTGTCATCAATGTGGCAAAAAGCATGGTTCCTTTAATAACTGTTACATCATACAATTCGTTGATGTACCAGGCTTTTTGGGAGAACATATAAGCTTTGCCCAAGAATCCCTCAGGAACTTTTGGTACAAGCTTTTTCTTCATATACATATACCATGCAGTCCCAATACCTCCGGAGATAATTAAGAGCGAAATAATCGTAACAACAATCTCTGATGCATGCATTGTATGTGCATAAACCTCAGAGTAGATCGATCCTTCCGCACCATTTGTCAAGAAGGAATATGTTACATTGTCCGGCAACAGAATTTTTGGCAGTCTGAAAATCAGATCCGTCAGCCAGGTGCCATGCAGGGTAATGGGATTGAAAGTAAATATGAAGAAGAAACATAATGCTGCCAAAACGATTAATGGCAGTTTGATAAAGATATTGAAGTCATGCGCGTGTTCGTAAGCATGATGATTTCTTGGTTCCCCAAAAAAGATCAGAAATACATAACGGAATATGTAAAACGATGTTAATGTGCTTGTAAGAACAGCAAAGATAAAATAGATATAATTTCCGGAGAGGGAGCCCAGAGTAATGGAGGAAGTCAAAATCATCTCTTTACTAAGAAACCCGATGGTAAGAGGGAAACCCACTAATGCCAGCGAATAGATAACTGTGGTATAAAAGGTTACCGGCATCTTTTTCCTTAACCCGCCCATGTCATTAATATCCTGTGAATGGGTTGCATGAATAATGGCACCCGAACCAAGAAATAATCCTGCTTTAAAAAAGGCATGAAAGAGAAGATGAATAATCGCTGCATGATATGCTCCAACACCAACGGCGAGTACCATCAGACCAAGTTGGCTTACAGTTGAATAGGCAAGTATCTTTTTAATGTCGATTTGTGTCAATGCAATTGTAGCAGCCATCAAAGCAGAGAAGCCACCGATAAAACCTATTATAAGGAACGATGTCTCTGTGAATAATGGAAACAGTCTAACAATCATGTAAACACCGGCTGCAACCATCGTAGCGGCGTGTATAAGGGCACTGACAGGGGTTGGACCCGCCATTGCATCAGGAAGCCAGACATGTAAGGGGAATTGAGCAGATTTACCAACAGCGCCTGCAAACAGGAGCAGACCGGTAACCGTCAGCCACATTTCACTACCCAATGGAAATTTTCCTGCACCAATCTGATCAAATATAAAAAAGAGATCAAAACTGTTATAGGTGATAAAAAGCATCAATATTCCGAGGAAAAACCCAAAATCACCAACACGGTTGGTTATGAATGCTTTACTGCAAGCAGAAGCTGCTTCATCTTTGAATCCCCAGAAACCGATGAGAAGGTAGGATGAAAGTCCCACAAGTTCCCAAAAGATATAGATGAAAATGATACTTCCGGTGCTAAGCAGTCCTAACATCGAAAAAGTGAAAAGTCCAAGATATCCGAAGTAACGATTCTTTAACGGCTCATGTGACATGTATTCAAGTGAAAAGAAATGCACAAGAAAACTGATCAACGAAACCATAAAAAGAAGAGCAACAGTCATATTATCCATTGTGAGATCAACAATAAAATTAAAACCGTCACTTCCACCCACGGTGAAAAGAGTGAAGGTTGATCTGATTGTCTCATCAGGAAGACTGAATATCTTCATAAAAAATAATACCGCCGAAAGGACAAGAGTGATGAACATAATGCCAACTTCGGCAATGTACATCTTTTTATAGCTTTTTGGTGGCAGAATGGCGACCAAAAAACCAAATAATGGCAGTAAAACTATGAGTACCTGAAAGATTGTAAGCTGAGTGTTCATTAGTTATTCTTTTAAGGAATTAATTTCATCAACATTTACATTATTAAAGTTCTTATACAAGTTAAGAACTATAGCCAGTGCAATTGCTGCTTCTGAAGCTGCAAGAACAATAATGAACAGTGAAATTACCTGTCCGCTGGCAGCAACATCGGTGAATCTGGTTATTGCTACAAAGTTCAGAGAAGCTGCGTTAAGGATAAGTTCAAGACCCATAAGAACAGTGATTGCGTTCTTACGTGTAATTACACCAAAAAGCCCAAGGCTGAACAGAATTGAAGTGAGAATCAGAAAATGATTTAGACCAACCATAGCTATTCTTTATTGTTTCGTGCCATGCCTGCAGCAGCTATAAGAATAACCAATAGCAGAACACCAAGCATGCCAAAAATTAAATAATATTTACTAATTAATAGATTGCCCAACATTTTTATCGGTGTTGAAGCAATATCTGCCGAAAGAGTCATGTCAGGTCTTGCGGTAATACCTGTTACCAAGAGTCCACACAAAAGACCCGTAAAAACAGCAGCAATGAGGAGATAAACAAAATTTTCTCTCATGGGTACTGATTTCACCTGACCGGTGAGCATTATACCAAAAACGATCAGGATAAGCACGCCGCCCACATAAATCAGAATTTGCACCATGGCAAGAAATTCTGCACCGAGAATAAAAAACATCGCTGCAACGCTGCTAAGAAGAATTAAAAGTGCAAACGCTGCGTAAATAAGGTTTTTATTCAGTACTGTTACTGCACCGGAGATGACAATAACAGAAGCAAACAGGTAGAAAAACAGATCAAATAGTTCCATAATCAACTAACAGTAGGTGGTTGTTCAGGTTTGGCTTTGCTTTCCTGTAAAATTCTGAAGTTTTCTTTCTTTTCAGCAGTCTCTTCAGGAGTGAGGGTGGCAAAGTTGTAAATAAGTGAATCACGGTCATATTCAGAAAATTCATAAACATCTGTCATATAGATACAGTCAGTAGGACAGGGGAATACACAAAGCTGGCAATAACAGCATTTTGCGAAATCGATGTCGAACTTCGTTACCCACAACATTTTCTTTTTACCGTTGCTGGTTTTTCCAAGGTCTTCTGTTGGTATGGATTTTACTGTTTCAATTTCGATACAGCTCACAGGGCAGGCCCTTGCGCATTGATCACAACCGATGCAGTCGTCCATATTTACAAATAACCTGTTTCTTGTCCTGTCGGTAAGAATAGGTTTAACCTCGGGGTATTGAATAGTTACAGACTCGTAAAACATATTCTTCCAGGTAATTTTCATACCAACAAGAGTTGTTAAAACTGCTGATTTTATTTCATTCAGATAATTATTTAGTGCTGTCATCATATTATAAGTACATTACGATCGTGATGTAAATAAAGCAAACAAAACCTATCGGGATCAAATATTTCCAACAAACTCTCATAAGTTGATCCATTCTAAGGCGGGGGAGTGACCATCTCATCCAGATTTGAACACAGACAAGAAGAATACCTTTAGTGAGGAACCAAAGCACCTGTTCTATAGGAACAAGCCATGACAATCCAAGCAGATTACCAAGGTAGCCAAACGGTGATTGATATCCGCCGAGGAAAAACGCAGTAACCAGCCCTGAAACAGCAAACATATTTGCATATTCAGAGAGGAAAAAGAGGGCAAATTTCATTCCGCTGTATTCAGTATGAAAACCGGCAACAAGTTCCGATTCAGCCTCGGGAAGATCAAAAGGTGTTCTGTTAACTTCTGCGAGTGTGCTGATAAAGAGAATGATCATCAAAACAAAAAGGACGGGTATTAAAAGGATTCTTTTATAACCAAGTCCGTCAAATCCAAAAATACCCCAGTTAAGGATATTTGAGGTTTGCATCTCGCTCAATTCACGCAAGTTAAACTGTTGTGTAATTGCGAAAATTGAGATAATCACAAACAGGGTTGGAATTTCATAACTGACCAACTGTGCGGCAGATCTGAGGGAACCCATAATCGAATATTTATTGTCGGATGCCCAACCTGCGAATATTATACCCGCAACCACAAAACCTGAAATGGCAACCATATAAAGCACACCGAGGTTGATGTTTGTGCCGATATAAACCGAAGTGAAAGGGAGGGCAGCATAGGCAGCATAACTTCCAATAAAAACCACGATTGGGGCGAGTAAAAAGAGTTTTTTATCTGCGCCATTTGCCACAATATCCTCTTTTTGCATTAATTTGAGGATATCTGCAGTTGTTTGGAATAATCCTATCGGGCCTGTTCTGTTTGGTCCCACTCTGTTCTGAATCCATGCAGAAATTTTTCTTTCAGCATAAACCGCCATCAGAGCGAAGGGAATGATGTAGGCCAGCGGGATGATGGCGTACAACAGGATAAGAAGAAAATCCCAAACATTAAAAATTGTTGTCATCTGTCAATTTCTCCTAAAACAATATCAAGACTTCCAAGAATTGCGACCACATCGGAAACCATGTGTCCGGGGGCAATCTCGGGGAAAACGCTCAGGTTTACAAATGAAGGGGCACGAACTTTAACTCTCATCGGTTGAACACCACCTTTGCTTACAATAAAGAAGCCGAGTTCACCTTTGGGATTTTCAACTCTTGCGTAAGAGATGCCTTCATTTGGTTTAACTCTTTTTGGAATGGCAGAAGTTACATCACCTTCGGGGATTTGCGCAATTGCCTGTTCCAAAATCCTGAGACTTTGTTCAATTTCAAGAACTCTTACAAAATATCTGTCCCAACAGTCACCAAGGGTTCCTGCAAGACCTTGTCCAACCGGAATATCAAAGTCAAACTTGTTGTATATTGAATAAGGATCATTTTTGCGGATATCCCATTTGATACCTGATCCTCTTAGACTTGGACCCGACACACCATAGTTAATAGCAACATCCACAGGAATCACACCAATGTTGGCAGTTCTTTCGATGAATATTTTGTTGTAACTCAACAATCCATTCAATTCTTCAACTTTTGGCCTAAAATAATCTATAAATTCTTTTGTCAGTCTTAAAAAGTCAGGATGTAAATCGTGAGATACTCCACCAACCCAATGGTAATTATAAAGAAGGCGAGCCCCACATGTAATTTCAAACAGGTTTAAAATTTTCTCTCTGTCACGGAATGTGAAGAGAAAAGGAGTGAAGGCACCAACATCAAGTCCAAAAGTTCCGAGAGCCACAAGGTGGGATGCAATTCGTTGCAATTCACCGGTAATAACTCTTATATATTCTACTCTTTCAGGTATCTCAATTTTGAGCAATTTTTCAACCGCCAAAACAAAACCAAATTCATTATTCATTGAAGCGAGATAATCAAGTCTGTCAACATAAGGAATTATCTGAGGATATGTGAGGGCTTCGCAGTGCTTTTCAAAACAGCGATGAAGATAACCGATATGTGGTTCGGCTTCTATAATCTTTTCGCCGTCAAGTTTTAGTTCAACCCGGAGAACTCCATGAGTGGAAGGATGTTGTGGTCCCATGTTAAGGATCATCTCATCCGTTTTTAAGTTTTTTGTAATGGTATTTGACATGGCAGTATTAATAGGGTACTTTCATACCGTTATAAAATTCAGGGTTTCTATAATCTTTTCGAAGTGGATAACCACCTTCCCAATCGTAAGGCATCAAAATCCTTTTAAGATCGGGGTGTTCATTAAAAATTATTCCAATCATATCAAATGCTTCCCTTTCATGCCAGTTTGCGCATCCCCAAACAGAGGAAACAGAGGTGGTCACGGGATTTTCGCGTTCAACTGAAACCTTTAAGATCAACTTATGAACGAGTTTAACAGATTCGATATGATAATATACACTAAGTGTTCCACCGGTGATGTCGATCGATTCATCTTCCTGTTTTACTTTTTCACCATTTTCGTCATCAACACCGGAAAGCAGGATCAGGGAATCAAACTCAAGGCCTTCAGTTGAAGCCAGGAATTTTGATACTTCCTTAATAAGAGAAGGGGAGACATTTATAATATCCTCTGTTCCTTCTTTTGAGGATGAAATATCATTCTCTCCGCTGAAATTCGATTTCAACAATTCTAAAATTTCTTCAAAAGACTTCATTTGTTAAGCCGATTTAATCATGGATTCGTTTCTGATTTTTTCCTGAAGTTTTAACAATCCCTCGAGGAGAGCTTCAGGTCTTGGAGGACATCCCGGAACATAAACATCAACAGGAATCACTCTGTCAACACCTTTTAATACATGATAACCATGTTCCCAGTAGGGACCTCCGCAGTTTGAGCAACTGCCCATTGAGATCACAAACTTTGGTTCGGGCATTTGTTCATATATTCTTTTGATTCTGGTTGCCATTTTAAAAGTAACAGTGCCTGAGATGATAATAACATCAGCTTGTCTCGGGCTGGGACGGGGGATAACCCCAAACCTGTCAAAATCGTAGTGAGAAGCTGAAGTTGCCATCATTTCGATTGCACAGCAGGCGATACCAAAAGTAGTCTGCCAGATCGAAGAGAGGCGAGCCCAGTTGAGCAGGGCTTCAAGGTTTGTAACAACAATATTATCTTGTGTGAATTCTTTATCCAAAAATCCCATCAGACCACTTCCTCCTTAATCACTTTCTTTTTTTGCTCAGGAGTTTTAACAATTCGGGCGTTTACAAGAGCATCCTCATAAGTGAACCAGTCGAGATCACCTTTTTCCATTCATAAACGATACCAACACCGAGAATGATCAGGAAAAAGAGACCGAGTATAAGTCCAAAGAGGCCATATTCAAGATATGATGCAACCCAGGGGATCACAAGCACAAGTTCAACACCAAAAACGAGATAGAGGAGAGCGACTACATAGAACCTTACATTATATTTAATGTAGGGGACACCCTGTGTTTCTTCTCCACACTCATACACCTGGAGTTTTTCGAAGGTGGGGCGATTGGGTCTTAACAGCCAGGCTGTAAGAAGAGCTACAATACTGAATAGCACAGCTACCAGAATGAAAGCTACAATATATTGTAAATCGTGTGACATGGTATTCTGATATTTCTACAAATTTACATTGGTAGTTAACTACAGTGTTTTATCAATAACTAAATATTAATAATCTGTTTTACTAAATTACAAAAAATATTCAGAATAAAATATCTTGTTATAAAAAAAATCGCAATATTTTTCATTTTTTAGATTTTCACTGCAAATAACTATTATTGTATAGAGCAATTTTAAATTTATGCAGATACGACCAACAAAAGCAGTAATAAATCTTCGACACCTCGCTGATAATTATCGGATCATCTCTTCAATAAACAGAGGGAAAGATATCATTGCGGTTGTAAAAGCTGACGCCTATGGGCACGGAGCGAGGAAGGTTGTTGAAAAACTCATCACTCTTGAATCTCCTCCTGTCTGTTTTGCTGTTGCAACTGTTGAAGAAGTCATCGATTTGATAAAATACTTTCCTGATCAGAGTTTTATGGTTTTTGAGCCATTCAGTCCCGAATTAATACCGGCTCTAAAGAAGTACAACTTCTCAATTAGTATAACTTCACCAATCCAGCTTCGACAGATTAGAGATGCCGGATTTGACAAAAATATTGACATCCATTTGAAGCTCGATACAGGAATGGGGCGAGTAGGGATTAAGTATTATAATATTGGTGTTCTTATTAATGAACTTAGGGTTTCCACGGGAATTAATATAAAGGGTGTATATACTCACTACGCCACATCAGACGAGAATGATGGCAATTTTACGACTCTGCAAAATGAAAGATTTTTAAATTTACTTGCCCAACTCCGTGATGCCGGAATTCCAACCGGAATGGTTCACGCTGCAAACAGTGGAGCTGTTTTTGACCACCCTTCAACTCACTACGATGCTGTGAGACCCGGAATTGCATTGTACGGATATTATAAAGACAGAGAGACTTCAAATAAATTTGGATTAAAACCTGTGATGTCTCTGCAAAGTAAACTCTCTACAGTTGAGCGATTTATCGCAGGTGAAAGCATCAGTTACGGCAGACGATTCATACTTGAAAAGGATTCCTTTATTGCCTCAATTCCGGTGGGTTACGCCGATGGGATTAGCAGAGCACTCAGAGGAAAGTTTGAATGTGGTATTGCTGGAAAACTCTACTCACAAGTTGGAACTGTTACCATGGACAGGATTTTGCTTAATCTTGGTGATGATTACCTCCCACCCGGTAGCGATGTAACAATTTTGTCAACCGACAACAACCCGGCAAATGATGCCTGGAATTGGTGCCGGATTCTTGATACAATCCCCTATGAAATAACATGTAACATCTCGAAACGGGTGCACAGGGTTTATGGAGAATAAATGGATTTTGTAAAAAACTATATGATCAGTGCAATCTCTGATGCTTCAAAGAAGTTGAGACTTAACTCTGAGAAGATCGAATTATTAAATAAACTTGAAGAATGGATAGCCGGTAGAGAAAATTTACAGGCAGATATTGCCGCAATGAAAAGGATCACTGAAACTTCAAAATTGGCAATACGGCTTCAGGATATTAATAATTATCTACAATTTGAATCCATTGATTACAAGAAACTATCCGACAAGTTTAAGGAACATTCTACTTTTTTGGTCACTGATCTCGATTATCTTTTGTTTAGTGTTAATCTTTTCACTTTCCAAAAAATACTCGCAAGAATTGAAAAAATTAAAGCTACTCCTGTGGATAAATTGGGGAATACATTAAAAATTGAGCTCGACTTAAATGAGGATTTAACTTCAATTCCTCCCAAAATTATTAAGCCAAAAAGATCTTTAAAGATTGAATCGAAAAGTGACGAACCTGAATTACCGTTGTTTGAACACCCGGTAAGTGAAAAGAAAAAGACCGACTTCCTCAAATCGGAAAGAGATTTTTTGTATGCTCCAATCAAAGATCTTGAGGAATTGTTACGAAGAATGAAAAAAGAGGATTTTAGATCAAGCGAGGTATTCCGGTTTTCGGATGTTTTTGATGAAAGAATGTTGTTTTGCAAAAAAAATGGCGTTGATGAACTTGTTCAACCTTATGCAAACATAGCAAACTGTCTTAGGTTGATCTACAATAAAGAGGTTACTGTTTCGCAGGACATTCTCGACTATTTTCGAGCTTCGATGATCGTAATTGTTACTCGCATCAGGGGATTGGAACACGATATCACCGAATACATACTCAGGAATCAACTTTTTACCGAAAGTCTCAAAGTTTATAAAAAGGATTAAATCGATGAATATTTATGCAATTATAATGGCAGGCGGCGTCGGGTCAAGATTTTGGCCCAGAAGCAGGGAAAAAAAACCAAAACAACTTTTAAATCTTTTTGATGAAGAATCATTAATCAGGAAAACTGTAAGCCGGTTGAGTGGACTTGTTGCACCTGAAAATATCCTCGTGATTACAAACCAGGCTCAAGCAACCGCTATTCAGGAAGAACTTCCCGAAATTCCGGCAGCTAATATTATCGCAGAACCTTATGGCAGAAATACCGCTGCTTGTGTTGCACTCTCTGCTGCTATTGTATCAAAAAGAGACCCAGATGCAGTATGTTTTGTTTTACCCGCGGATCACCTTATTCCAAATGTAGAACTTTTTCAGGCCGATCTTCTGAAAGGTGCAAATTATGCTTATGAACTTGAAGGGCTTGTCACTTTGGGGATTCCACCCACAAGACCTGAAACAGGATATGGATACATTCAAATTGAGTCGGGAAAGCCGGAAGATGGTGTCTTTAAAGTTGCTACTTTTGCTGAAAAACCCAATTATGCTACTGCGGTGAGATTCCTTCAATCGGGTGACTTTATGTGGAACAGCGGTATGTTTATCTGGAAGGCATCCGTAATTCTTGATGAAATATCGATCTTTTTACCCGAACTTGCTGAACAGATAGGTACCCTAAAAACTGTCATAGATACCGACAAATTTGATGAGATGCTTGAAAAAGCGTACAGTCAGATCAAAGGAATATCGATAGATTATGGCATTATGGAAAAATCTCACAGAGTTTTTCTGATCAAAGCATCATTTAACTGGAGTGATGTTGGAAGTTGGGAAGAGGTCTATCAACTCAGCAAAAAAGATGAAAGAGGAAACGCATCAACGGGGAATGTGTTTACAAATATGACCCACGATACCTATATTTACTCTCCACATAAATTTACTTCTGCGATTGGCGTTGACAATCTAATAATTATAAACACTGAAGATTCACTATTGGTGTGTCGCCGTGATCAGGCGCAGGATGTAAAACAGATCGTGGATTTCCTCAAACACAATAATATGAGTGACCTGCTCTAATGAAAAAGCTTATTACTGAAGATTATGTTATTTCTGCCTATAAAAGAGGGGAGAGAAGTTTACAGATTTGCAAAAACTGTGTTGTCACTCCTCTTGCATGGGACAGAATCAAGAGACTGGGGATTACAGTTGCCACAGAAGAGCAATCAACCACTCAAGCTCCCGTACTACAAAACTTTAATCTTAAAGTAATTATTGGTGGTGATCATACCAGTTATGATTGCAGAAGAATGATCATTGACTTCCTGAAATTAAAGGGAATTGTTGTTGAGGATACAGGTTCATTTTCAAATGAAGCATGTGATTATCCCGATTTTGCAAAATCAGTTGCACTGGCAGTTCAGAAAATGGAATTTGGATTTGGTATCCTTGTGGATGCCACAGGTATCCCATCGGCAATAACAGCAAACAAATTTAAGGGTATAAGAGCGGCAACCTGTTACAATGAGTTTTCTGCTCGAAGTGCCCGTGAACATAACAACGCCAATATACTTGTACTCGGAGCCAAAACTCTCGGAGATGAAACGATAAAATCGATAATTGACACCTGGCTTGCCACCGGTTTTGGTGGTGAAAGACACCAGCGACGACTCGACAAAATCTCAAAAATTGAAGAGCTCAATTTTCGGGGTTAAAAATGGGGTATTAAATAAAAGTTATATTTATTCGAATAATTACTATAGATTTTAAATTATATTTTTATTAAATTAGAATTACAAAAATATACTGTTCCTTTTTTCGGCTCTAAACGCCCATTTAAGTCTTAACAACTTTACTTTTCCACTTTTCCACCCGATTTTAGTTTCGTTCGGGAAATTAATTTGATAATTACTGAAATAACAGTCTCGTCTGTCGAGCAGCTTAAAAATCATATCTACCATTTAAAATGTTATTCACCCGCACTTGCAAATAGTTTTAAAGCCGGGCAATTTCTGAATTTAAAGGTAAATGACACCACATTCCCCTTACTCAGACGCCCATTTTCAATCTCCGATGTAAACGGTGATGAAATATATCTTTTGTTTAATGTGCACGGTGAGGGAACAAGGATGTTGACGCATAAAGTTAAGGGTGATTTGCTTGATGTGTTAGCCCCTTTGGGATGTGGTTTTAACACCGATGGCGATTTTGACACCGCAGTTCTCATTGGTGGAGGACTGGGAGTTGCTCCCTTTCCACTTTTGACAAAACAACTTCAAGGAAAAGGGATATATACTTTCCTTGGAGGCAGAAGTGAAGCCGACATTGTTACTTACGGATTAAAAAATGTTTTTGTATCCACCGATGACGGGTCATTGGGAGAAAAGGGAACCGTGGTAAAACTCTTTTTGGAAAACCTTGATAAATTTGAGGGGAAAAAGATAAAAGTTTTTGCTTGTGGTCCAACACCAATGCTCAAGGCACTTCAGGCGGCTCTGCTTCAAAACAATATCGATGGCGAAATCTCAACAGAATGTGCGATGGCGTGTGGATTTGGAATTTGCCAGGGTTGTCCAATCGAAGATAAAAACAACAGTTCCAAGTATCTGCTGGTATGCAAAGATGGACCGGTTTTTAACATCAAGGATGTGATATTGTGAACGGAATTGATCTAAGTGTTGAAATTGCAGGATTAAAATTTAAAAACCCGATCCTTTTGGCATCGGGAACAGTTGGTTACGGATATGAAATTTCACAATTCCTTGATCTAAATAAAATTGGTGGAATTGTTACAAAATCGATAAGCCTTAAACCGCGAAAAGGGAATCCACCTCAAAGAATTGTTGAAACTGCCTCGGGAATGTTAAACGCCATTGGACTTGCAAATGTTGGAGTTGAGGAGTTTCTAAAGGATAAAATTCCTTTTTTAAAACAGTATGACACGAATATAATCTGTAACATTGCGGCATCCACAATTGAAGAGTATGTTGAATGTGTTAAAATATTAACAACTGAAGATGCCATTCACGCTTTTGAAATTAATGTTTCCTGTCCAAATGTTAAAGAAGGTGGATTAATATTTGGAAATGATCCCGACCAGGTTTCAACTATTACAGCCGCAGTTAAAGCGGTAACTTCAAAACCTGTTTTTATAAAATTATCACCAAACACAGCCCGAATAGCAGATTTTGCGATTAGAGCCAAAGAGAACGGGGCTGATGCGGTCTCGGCAATAAACACACTTGTGGGAACAGCTTTTAATATTTGGACCAGAAAACCAAAAATCCATAATGTGACCGGAGGTTTATCAGGACCGGCAATAAAACCCGTTGCGCTTGCAAAAGTACTTGAGATCAGCAGAAATTGTGACATCCCGATCATTGGTATCGGTGGTATCTCAAACAGTGATGATGTTCTCGAGTTTATGATAGCAGGAGCAACTGCAATTCAACTTGGTACAATTAACTTTGTTCAACCCGATGCGGCAACCAAAATCGTAAACGGTTTAATCAACTATTGTGAAACAATGAAAATTAATAAATTAAGATCGCTGACAGCTTCTTATGAGCTTAACTAACCCCTCAATCAATCATTATTTGCAGATTTTATTTAATCTCCATAACAGGGGGATTAAACTGGGACTGGAGAACACCCAGGAATTTCTGGATCTTCTGGGGAATCCTCAAAAAAAGATCAAGTGTATTCATGTGGCAGGTTCAAATGGCAAGGGGAGCACATCGTCATTTATAGCAAGCATCTTAACAGAAGCGGGATATAAAACAGGACTTTACACTTCACCCCACTTTATACGATATAATGAACGAATTAGAATCAATGGACAGATAATCCCCGATAAATATGTAATTGCATTTATGGAAGAGTATGAAAAGCTGATCTATGATACAAATTTAACATTTTTTGAAGTGACCACTGTTTTGGCATTTAAATATTTTGCAGACAAGGAAGTTGATTACGCAATAATTGAAACAGGGTTGGGAGGCAGACTTGACGCAACAAATGTTATCAATCCTCTTGCCTCAGTTATCACCTCTATCAGTCTTGAACACACCAATATACTCGGAAATACAATTGAGGAGATAGCAAAGGAAAAGGGAGGAATAATAAAACCCGGAGTTCCTTTGTTTTTGGGCAAAATGCCGGAACAAGCGGAAAAAACCCTGATTGAAATGGCAGTGGAGAAAAATTGCAAATATTATAAATTAAACGACTACACCAACAAACGGGAGAACTATTTTGAGTATTATTCAAGTGAGTTATATATCGATCATCTGTCAGCACCTCTAAAAGGGGCATATCAACAATTGAATGCTTCACTTGCTATTCTTACTCTCAATAAAACTCTAAGATTTACAGATTCAAAAAGAATTCTGGGTGGTATCAAAAATGTAGTATTCAACACCGGCATTCAAGGCAGATATGAGAAGGTTCACGACCATCCAAAAATCATTCTTGATTCGGCTCATAATCATGAAGGTGTGCAAAATTTTTTGAAGGAGTTCACAAAGGATAAAACGAAAACAAATCCGTGTTTTCTTCTTTTTTCATGCCTTAACGATAAATCGCTCGATAAAATGTTAATTCAGAGCAAAGGTCATTTTGACAAGGTATATCTTTATGAGCTTAAGGACAACGACAGAGCGGCAAAAATTGAACAATTAGTGGAAATTGCCGAGAATAATGGCATCAAATATTCCGTTCAGAATGATATCCCCTCATTTATAAAAAAATTCATCAGCTCAGCCGAGAAGGAATGTCTGGTGGTTTACGGGAGTATGTATCTGGTGGCGGAAGTAAAAAAAGTATTCGAAAAAAAATATTACAGTAACAATTTGTAAAGTTTAAAAAACAAGGTATAAAATGGATATTTCAGAACTGAAATCTAAGAGGATCGTTGAACTCAACGAGATAGCAAAAGAATTAAAGATCAGCGGATTCACTGATCTGAGGAAACAGGAGTTGATTTTCAAAATCCTGGAAGCTCAAACAGCCAAAGACGGTTTAACATTTTCCAAGGGGGTATTGGAAGTTTTACCTGATGGCTACGGATTTTTAAGGTCAGCAGCATATAATTATCTCCCGTCACCCGATGACATCTACATCTCACCATCCCAAATCAAGAAATTTTATTTAAGAACAGGTGATTTTGTAAGTGGTCAGGTAAGACCTCCAAAAGAGGGTGAAAGATTTTTTGCATTGCTTCGCGTTGAAGCGGTAAATGGTATGGATCCAATTGAGATCAGGGAAAGAACCCTCTTTGATAACTTGATTCCCGTATATCCAACCCGGAAATTTACCCTTGAGTCTGCTCCCGGTGAATATTCCATGCGTATCATGGACCTTTTAACTCCTATCGGAAAAGGTCAAAGAGGTTTAATTGTATCGCCTCCAAAGAGTGGTAAAACAATTCTCCTTCAAAAAATCGCAAACTCACTTACCAGAAATCACCCTGAAATTAAACTTATCATCCTTCTTATCGATGAACGCCCTGAAGAGGTTACCGACATGGAAAGAAGTGTTAATGCAGAGGTAATCAGTTCAACATTTGATGAACCTGCTGAACGACATGTACAGGTTGCCGATATGGTTATCGAAAAAGCAAAAAGACTTGTGGAAGCAAAACATGATGTGGTTATTTTGCTTGATTCGATTACGAGACTTGGAAGAGCCCACAACCTTGTGGTTCCTCACTCAGGAAAAATTCTCTCGGGTGGTCTCGATTCAAATGCTCTGCACAAACCAAAAAGATTTTTTGGTGCTGCAAGAAACACCGAAGATGGTGGTTCATTAACAATTATTGCAACCGCACTTATTGATACCGGTTCGAGGATGGATGATGTGATCTTTGAGGAATTTAAGGGAACAGGTAACATGGAAATAGTTCTCAATAGAGACCTGAGTGACAGAAGAATTTTCCCTGCGATCGACATCAACAGATCAGGTACCCGTCGTGAAGAGATGCTCCTGAAAGAAGAAGACCTTCAACGAATTTATATCCTTAGAAAATATTTAAGTGACTTCTCACCTGTGGAAGCAATGGATGTTATGCTCGATAAAATGAGAGGCACCAAAAACAATAAAGATTTTCTAAATATGATGAACAGCTAAAATGTCTTCAACCCTTACAGGTGTTTTCACCTGTGGAGATATTAATGGAATTGGTCCTGAAATAACATTAAAGGCAATTGGTAAACTTATTCCGGCAAAAAAGATAAATATCAAATTGGTAATGCCGGCAAATGTTTTTGAGGAAGTTAAACGGTTAACCGGAATTTATCCAGAACCTGATGGTCAATTTGAGCTAATCGATATCGGGAACTGTGATCTAAATCCCGGAATTCCATCCAAAGCTTCCGGCAGAGCAGCTTTTGAAGCCTTAAAAACAGGTTATGCTTTGTGTGAAGACGATCATCACAGTTTTCTGGTTACAGCTCCAATATCAAAATATGCTCTAAAATTGGCGGGAATTAACTTTCCGGGCCATACTGAGATGCTTGCAGAATGGTCGGGTACCGACAAGTTTGTGATGATGTTCCTGTCAGATAACTTTAAATGTGCTCTGGCTACGATCCATATTCCCATTTCATTGGTTCCTGCAGCACTTACGGGTGAGAACATCGAAAGGTGTTTAACGACCGTAAAGGCATCTCTAAACCGCGATTTTTCCATTAGTGACCCAAATATCGCCCTACTTGGATTAAACCCCCATGCAGGTGAAAATGGACTAATCGGAACCGAAGAAATAGATCAAATCTCCGGTGTAATTGAAAGATTTGGCAAGGGTGTTGAGGGTCCATTTCCCGCGGATGCTTTTTTTGGCAGGAAACAATACCTCAATTTTGATATTTATTTAGCGATGTATCACGATCAAGGGCTTATCCCCTTTAAACTTCTCACTTCCGGATCGGGTGTAAACTACACCGCCGGACTAAAAATTGTGAGAACCTCACCCGATCACGGAACCGCATTTGACATCGCCTGGCAAAACAAGGCTGATGCAAGCTCCATAATTAAATCGGTTGACTGGGGTAAAAGAATCTGTTTTAACCGTCGGTTGTTTGATGCCGGGTAATACATACTCAAAGATTTCTTTGATTTACGATGATCTGGTAAGGCATGTTAATTACTCAGGCTGGGCAGAATATCTTCAAAATATTATTGATGAGTACAATATAAGTCACGATGTGGTTCTTGAACTTGCTTCCGGAACGGGAAAACTTTTCTCTAAATTAAACATTGAAACCCGCCTTAAGATTCTCAGTGATATTTCAATCGAAATGTTAACTCATATAGATAAATCAAATTCTCGAGTCTGTTTTGACATGACACTGATTCCATTTAAAAGGGAGTGTGATCTTGTCATTTCGAGTTTTGACAGCGTGAATCACCTTGAGTCAGAATCTCGTCTTAACTCACTTTTTGCAGAGGTAAACCGAATTCTTAAACCCGGAGGATATTTCCTTTTTGATGTTGTAACTGAACATAATTCATTCAGTTATTTGGATTCATACAGCAAAAAAAGAAAAACAGGGGATATGAAATACCAGCAATCGTCTGAATATGATGCGATAAAAAAACGACACAGAAACAGGTTTTTGATCACTTTTCCATCGGGAGAGGTTGTTGAAGAGGATCATTTTGAATATATTTTCCCTCAAGAGACAATAATTGCACTTTGTGAGAGTAATAATTTTAAAGTTGTGGGCACATTTGAGGCATTCACAGGTAAAAAAGTTACAGAAAATACACTCCGCATTCAGTATATCATAAGGAGTAACGGATGATACTTGATTTTAAAGGTGTCAATTTTGCATACGGGAATCATAAAATACTCGATCAGAGTGATTTTTCGATGGCAGAGGGGGAGTTTGCTTATCTGGTAGGGAAGAGTGGTTGTGGAAAATCCACATTCCTTCAACTATGTTATTTTAATCTCTTGCCACAGTCTGGTGAGATCAAAATTTGTGGATTTTCTGCAAAGGATGCTTCGCAAAAATCGATTCCACAATTACGCCAGAAACTTGGTGTTGTATTCCAGGATTTTAAACTTTTATCCGACAGAACTGTTTTTGAAAACCTTTCATATATCCTCGAAATTAATGGATATCCCCGCAAAAAAATCAGAAACAGGGTTGAAGCCGTTTTAAGTGATCTTGGACTTCTTCATCTTAAAAACGCATTTCCCAAAACTCTCTCGGGCGGAGAACAGCAGAGAACTGCGATTGGCAGAGCCATCGTAAATGAACCATTGTTGGTGATTGCCGATGAACCCACCGGGAACCTGGATCCCGCAACTTCTGAAGAAATTATATCAATTTTTGAATCGATCAACAGAAAAGGGACGGCTATTCTTTTGGCGACTCACAATTATGATATAATTGACACAAAAGGGAGGATTTATAAACTCGAGGATGGCAAGATTGGTCGCGTAAAAATTAAAAATTAAATCAAAAAAAAAGGGATGAGTAAACTCATCCCCATAAAAACCCGTCGTCTCCCGTGTTAGCCTCTGGATTTTAGCTCTTCCACAATTCCAAATATCTGCTCAGTTACTTCTTCTATCGGTCTTAAACCGTTAATTCGGTGTAAGTCCTTTAAATCCTTATAATAATTGACCACAGGTAAAGTGGTATCAATAAAGATTTTAAGTCGTCTTCTTATAACACTTTCATCATCATCAGGTCTTTGATAAAAGGAGTATTTTGCACCACATTTGGGGCACTCTGTCAGGTTATTTATCACATCATTGCTGAAGATATTGTTGCACTCTCTGCAAGCTCTTCTTCTGGCAAGTCTGTTAACCAGTTCTTCTTCATCAACCTGAAAAACAAGAATAGCGCCTACACCAAACTGGAGTTCACCAAACAGCCGGTCGAGAGCTTCCGCCTGCGACACGGTTCGTGGGAATCCATCCAATATAAATCCATCGCGAAGTTGGGGTTCAGACAATTTTTCCTTGATAATACCTATCATGATATCATCGGGGACAAGTTGTCCACTCGACATAATCTCGTGGGCTTTTTTTCCTAATGGAGTCCCTTTTTTTACTGACTCCCTAAGAATATCCCCGGTAGAGATATGCTCAAAACCATATTTTTGGCTAATTATTTTGGCTTGTGTTCCCTTACCCGCTCCCGGAGCTCCGAATAAAATTAAATACATGATCTTCCTTATAGTATCTCTGTCAAAAGACTTAAATATCAATGAGCAAAACTAACAAATAAATTTCAATTTCTTAACTTTTGAAAGAAATTCCTTAGGAAATACCGGCTCTCATTCTCCATAAGACCCGAAAACACTTTAATAGTATGATTAAACTTTCCATCTTCCAGATGATTATAAATTGACCCACAGCAACCAAATTTTGGATCAAACGCGGCGAAGATAACTTTTTCAAGTCTGGCATGGAGGATCGCTCCCTCCAGCCTGGAAGAATTGAGGTGATTTGCAGCAGCGGTGATAGCAATCATTTCAGCATGGGCAGTGGGATCATTTAATCTTAAATTTTGATTATATCCTCTGCCAATAATTTTATTGTCCCGAACAACCACGGCACCCACAGGAACCTCCTCTTCATCAAAAGCATGTTGCGCCTCTTGAAGAGCCTGGTACATGAACCTGTAATCACTTTCAGAAAAAATCATAGTCTATTTTTAATTTTTGAAACATTAAAAATTTAAACCTGAATTTAACAATTTCTTAACAGAAATAAGCGGTAAAACTTGGATTAGGGAAGTGGGACGCATACCGAAGGCATCCCGTTGGGAGATACACGCAGATTAAACGGATTTTCGCAGATTTTAATTCCGATCTGTCGGAAGGGATTTTTATGGTTCCACGGATATCACGGATTTAACACGGATGGCCACGGATATCACGGATTTAACACGGATGGCCACGGATTTTTTTTGATTATGACAACATTATTTTGCCCGTCCTAGAATTGCTTTGGTAAATAATCCCTCCCAAAGCCATTTGCCCCGGCAGGGGTTTCGTATGGATAGAATAAACCCACCCAAAAAGCCATTTGCCCCGGCAGGGGTATCCTATGGGTAGATTCACGATTGTGGTCGCAAAAATAATCGCACCCAAAAATGCCATTTGCCCCGGCAGGGGTTACGTATGGATAGAATAAACCCCACCCAAAAAGCCATTTGCCCCGGCAGGGCAGGTTTGGTAAAAATACCCCCAAAAAGCCATTTGCCCCGGCAGGGGTATCCTATGGGTAGAAATAGGAATCTCCACCTCCCAAAATTATCCCCGGAGAGGATTGAATATTCGTCACCTCCGATTGTTAAAAACAAAATTTATCATACTCTTGAATAATGCATAATTTATCAAGGCTTTCCAACTGTGAGAATTTGCCAGCCTGATGTACTATTTCCAATCCAATCACTCGCGCCGGACTCTCTATTATTTTTTGTGGGCCTTCTGGGGTAGCAGACAAATCTATCCAATAGTCAATACCGGCCTGAACTCCAGCTCTCCCGGTTATTCGGACCGCAGCTTCAAACCATACTCGACTTGTACCAAGCGGCACCAACGCTCTTTGGGTATTCCACCAGTGATAAACGCGGTACGAATATATATGTGGTTCCAACATTAATATACCATTTTCAACTTTAAAAGGCATCGATTCCAATCTATCCCCGCCAAACCATGGGTTTCGACTGTATAATCCGTACCATGACATTGCTGCTATCATTGATTCAAAATGATCTTCGTACAATACCGTATCTTTTGAGTTGACTATGGCATGCAGTTTCATCCAATCCACTTCAACTTTACTTGGAGTTCCTTTTCCATCAATATCAATCGCTTGCATCCAACCGACTGCAGCAGTAAATCCGTGTGGGGGAGTCGGCAAAGAATAGTATGCATGTTGATGAACTGATTCAACCGGAGCGTATTTCGCTTTTTCAGGCCCGGTTATTTGTTTTTCACACCCAACTAATACCAGAATGGCTATTAGAGTAGTTAATGTTTTCATTGTTCAATCCTTATGATATTTTACAAATCTCTTTAAATGCTTTTTAAGATTTAGAGTATGCTAAATAGAATTTTTCTAAATTATTCAAAAAAAAAAATAATGCTAACCAAAATTTGTACTGGTTCACCAAAAAATTGAATAAATCGTTAAACCGGTATTCTCTATTTATCTATCATGTGGTAGTCAGTTATCGATGAAAAACCTACAAATATTGGTTCATTAAAAGGGAAAATTGAGTATTTTAGCCCTTTTGAATTATCAAAGGAACCCATGCAAACCGAAGCAATCAATTTCAAAAAATGTTCGAAAAATTCTCCGACCAATGGTCTCCCAAGATAATTGCTCAACTCAACAATTATCATTTTAAGCTCGCCAGGATTGAAGGGGATTTTACTTGGCATGATCACAAAGATACCGATGAGGTGTTTATCGTTTTGGAGGGTCAACTCAGGATTGATTTTCGAGATGGTAGTGTTACTCTTAACGAAGGTGAGATGGCAGTGGTTCATAAAGGAGTTGAACATAAGCCGTTTGCCGCAAAGGAATGTAAAATCCTTTTGATAGAGCCGGCCGGAACTGTCAACACCGGAGATGCCGGTGGGGAACAAACTGCTGATGCAGTCTGGATATAATTTTAATAAACAAAACGAAATGAAATGAAAAAAGAGAACAATTATATAGAAATTAACCGCCAATCGTGGAACAACAGAGTGGAGACACATTTAAAATCGAAGTTCTACGACCTTGATAATTTTATTAAAGGAAAAACTTCTTTAAATAGTATTGAGTTGGATTTACTTGGAGATGTAAAAGGAAAAACAATATTGCATCTGCAATGTCATTTTGGACAAGATACAATTTCTTTATCCCGACTCGGAGCTGAGGTAACTGGTGTTGATCTTTCGGACAAAGCAATTGAAGCAGCGAAACAGTTAGCCGCTGAAACCAACTCAAAAACAAATTTCATTTGTTGTGATATTTACGATTTGCCAAACCATTTGGACAAACAGTTTGATGTTATTTTCACAAGTTACGGAACAATTGGGTGGTTGCCTGATCTGGATAAATGGGCAAAAATCATTTCTCAATTTCTAAAAGCAAACGGAAAATTTGTGTTTGTGGAGTTCCATCCCGTGGTTTGGATGTTTGATGATAATTTTGAAAAGGTTGGATATAATTATTTTAAATCAGATGCAATTGTGGAAACTGAACAGGGGACATACGCCGACAAAAGTGCAGACATTGTCATCGAATCTGTTTCATGGAATCACAGTTTAAGTGAAGTATTGACAAGTTTGATAAAAAACGGACTCGAAATAAATTCTTTTGAGGAATATGATTATTCACCTTACAACTGTTTTAACAAAACAATCGAGTTTGAACAAGGAAAATATCGCATTGGACATTTGGGGGACAAAATTCCGATGGTATATTCCATTGTGGCAAGGAAGAAAGAAAAAAAGCCTTGACACTTTGCGGCATCAAGGCTTTGAAATTGGTACACCCGGAAGGAATCGAACCCTCAACCTTTTGATCCGTAGTCAAACGCTCTATCCAATTGAGCTACGGGTGCATCAAATTTTAGCTTACAAATATACGGGTTTTTGCCGTTTTATCAAAACTTACTTTTTGTTTCTATAGTAGATTGAATAGATTCCAATCAGGTTAAGGAATGGTTCATGCTGAAACGGAATTTGCAGATGTGGAATCAATGCTTCGGCATAACCACCGGTGATAAAAATTTTCATATCTCCCGAGAGAGCAGAAAAATGGTTGTAAACCCTCTCCACCAGACCAATTGTCGAATTGATGATTCCCGATCTGATTGAATTATCGGTACTGTTTCCGAGAAAACCGGAAGTGTTAAAATGCTCAATCAACGGAAGTTTTGAAGTATGGTGATTAAGTGCGGCATTCATTATCTTTAAGCCCGGGGCAATCATCCCACCTGTAAACACAGGACTTTTACCAATTTGAAGGACATTTACCGTAGTGGCGGTACCAAAATCGAATGTAATAACATAATCATAGTCCATAAGAGTATTGTCGAGTTCAAGCAGATGTTTGGCACCCGAGATTGAGCAGAGCCTGTCGATTCCAAGTCCGGTGAGTGGAGTATAATTAATTGCAAAACCAAAATCCAGATTATGCTCTATCAGGAAAAGATCTGTATTTGGGTGATTTTTTAGGATTCCCTCCATCAAAGAGGTGTGTTTGGGAACGACGGAAGAAAGCACCACATCGATTTTACTTCCATAAATAAGGGGTTTTATCTCGAGTGGGTCTTCAATAATCAATGTTCTGATGAGTTCTGAATTGTAGAACTCACCGGTTTTAATTCTTGTGTTTCCGATGTCGATTGCAATTACTTTCATGAAGCAGAGACATCCCCAAAAGTGATTATCCTTTTGTCTTCATTTGAATCGAGCAGAATAAGGTGTCCCTTTTCATTAATATCGGCAAAAATACCTCTGATTTCCTCGTCACCTGCTTTAATATTGATTTTGTCTCCCAACATTTTACAAAAAGGTTTCCATTCTTCAACTATTGCAGCAGGTGAGCGTTCAAGTTTTTCGAGGGTAACTTCAAAATTTAAGAGCAATTCAGCAAGAAGTTTTTCCCTTGAGGCATACTGTTTAAGTTCCATTCTGATTGAGGTGGGATCCACAAGATAACCCGAATGAAAATTTGCCTGGTTTACATTAATTCCAATACCCACAGCGACTCTGTTGATTTTATCGCCTTGTGATACAGATTCACACAAGATTCCCGCCACCTTTTTGGAACCGATCAGGACATCATTGGGCCACTTCAGGTTCGTTTTAATCATGTGGAGATTCTCGATCGACTTGGCAACCACTAAAGAAGCCGCCAGATTCAAGAGCTGTGGTTCGGGGATATTTCTATCCTTCAGATCGAGGAAAATTGTAAAAGTGAGGTTTTGTCCACGACTTGAAACCCACTTCCTGTCAAGTCGTCCTCGACCAGCTGACTGGAACTCGGAAAACACAACAGTTCCATCAGTTTTAATATCATTAGCCCGATCCAAAACAAAACTGTTAGTGGATTCAGTTTCCTCCAAATAAATAAAGTTACGGCCTATGTATTCGGTCTCAAGTTTAATATCAAATTCTTCTATTTCAAACATTCTATCCTCAATCAATGACAAACTATCATACAAAATGTCATACATTATGACATACTCAAAAAAAACCTTGAAAAAAAACCTCTAAAACAGAGGAATTTGCTCTTGGCATGTTAATTGCAGTACAGGTGCAATTAAAAAAAATCAGATTTGAAAACAAATTTACGAAAAGGAGAATTAAAATGGGAAAAATCATTGGAATTGATTTAGGTACCACAAATTCATGCGTATCCGTTATGGAAGGCAACGAGCCCGTTGTAATACCAAATGCGGAAGGAACAAGAACAACCCCGTCGGTGGTGGCATTTACAAAAACAGGTGAAAGACTTGTTGGACAGGCTGCAAAAAGACAGGCGATCACAAATCCTAAAAAAACAATTTTCTCCATAAAAAGATTTATGGGAAGAAGAGTTGATGAAGTAAGAGACGAATCAACCAAAGTTCCTTACAAAATTTTACCCGGTGACGATAATGCCGCCAGAGTTGATATAGACAACAAACTTTATTCACCACAAGAGATCAGTGCGATGGTTCTTCAAAAAATGAAGAAAACAGCCGAGGATTATTTAGGTGAAGAAGTAACAGAAGCTGTTATCACTGTTCCTGCATACTTTAACGATGCTCAGAGACAGGCGACCAAAGATGCCGGTGAAATCGCAGGTCTTAAAGTTCGTAGAATTATCAACGAACCAACCGCTGCTGCACTTGCATATGGACTCGACAAAAAAGGAAAAGAAGAGACAGTTGCAGTTTACGATCTTGGTGGTGGAACTTTTGATATCTCGATCCTCACAATAGGGGATGGAGTGTTTGAAGTGAAGTCAACCAATGGTGACACTCACCTTGGTGGTGACGATTTTGATCAAAGATTGATTGATTTTCTTGCAGATGAGTTCAAAAAAGAAGAACAGATCGATTTAAGAAACGATCCAATGGCACTTCAGAGACTTAAAGAAGCAGCAGAGAAAGCCAAAATTGAACTTTCATCCTCGGTTTCAACAGATGTGAATCTGCCATTTATCACTGCAACTCAGGATGGTCCAAAACATCTTGTCCAGACGATTACCAGAGCCAAATTTGAAAATCTTGTTGGCGACCTCATTGAAAGAACCCGCATTCCATGTGAGCAGGCGATCAAAGACGCAGGCGTTTCAAAAGGTGAGATCAACGAGGTAATTCTTGTTGGCGGTTCGACCCGTGTTCCTGCAGTTCAGGAACTTGTAAAAAGTCTTTTTGGAAAAGAACCTCATAAGGGTGTAAATCCTGATGAAGTGGTTGCAATTGGTGCATCCATACAGGGTGGAGTTCTTAGCGGTGATGTTAAACATGTGCTTTTGCTTGATGTTACACCATTGTCATTGGGAATCGAAACTCTTGGTGGAGTTATGACAACAATGATTCCGGCTAATACCACAATCCCAACCAAGAAAACAGAGACATTTTCAACCGCTGCTGACAGTCAGCCTTCAGTTGAGATTCATGTTCTTCAAGGTGAAAGACCAATGGCAAACGACAACAGATCACTTGGAAGATTTAATCTCGACGGTATTCCACCGGCTCCGAGAGGTGTTCCACAGATTGAAGTCAGTTTCGACATCGATGCAAACGGTATTCTTCATGTTTCAGCCAAAGATAAAGGCACCGGAAAAGAACAGTCGATTAAAATCACCGGTTCCGGTGGATTAAATCAGGATGAGATCGATAGAATGAAAAAGAATGCACAGGAGAATGCTGTTGAAGACAAGAAGAAAAAAGATCTTGTTGAAGCAAAAAACACAGCAGAAAATTTGATCTTCCAGACCAAAAAACAGATGGAAGAATTAAAAGACAAAATAACTCCTGACCAACAGAGCAAACTTGAAGCTGAGATTTCCAGACTCGAAGATGCTGTTAAGACAGAAAATGCAGACACCATTAAATCTGCTCTTGATCAGTTCCAAAAAGCCTGGGCTGAAATCTCACAGTCACTCTATCAGCAGCAGGGAGCACCAAACCCTGATATGGGTGGAAACCCTGATCCAAATGCTCAGCAGGCATCCGGCGCTCAACAGGAAAAAGAAAAGAATGTTGAAGACGCAGAATTCAAAGAAGTGTAGTTAATGCAGTAATCCAATAATCCAATAATGCAGTAATTTTGGTTTGATTGGAACTGCAAATTAAACTTTCAAACACTGAGGAATTAACACTCCTCAGTGTTTTTTTGTTTTACCTCCATGCAGTAAATGGGATAGTTCCACGTCCCGACTGGTCGGGAACGGATTGAACACCTGCCGAAGGCATCCCATTGGGAGATTTCCACGGATGAATGTTTCAACCTCTCCTCTGTGTTCTTGGTGTGCTCTGTGGTTTTATACTTCCATTTGACAGCCCGATACTTCGATACTTCGATACTCCGCTACTTTCTTTCTCCTTTTAGCATACGGTTTTACCCTGCCTGACATAGCATCCAATCTCCAAAAATCCAATATTTTTTCGTATATTTGTAATTCAAAAAAATCAAAAGGTGGTATGTCTCTATTTGATACACTGAATGCTCAGCAGAAAGCAATCGTAGAATACAACAATGGACCGCAGATACTCATCGCAGGTCCCGGTACGGGAAAATCAAGAGTAATAACTCATAAATTGGCTTACCTTATTCAACAAGGTATTGACCCCGAAACTATCCTTTGTGTAACATTTACCAATAAAGCCGCGACTGACCTTAAAAACAAGGTTCGTGAGTTATTGGGAAAAGATGATATTTCTTTTCCCTGGGTTGGTACATTTCACTCTGTCCTTGCCAAAATTTTAAGAGTGGAAGCCAGGGCGGTAGGGTATTCAACCAGTTTTTCGATCTATGATACAGAAGATTCAGAATCCCTCGTCACAAACATTATTAATGATTTTAACATCAACAGTGAAGCCCTCAATCCAAGGGATGTAACGCGCAAAATCAGTTATCTTAAGAATGTGCTTACATTTCCCGAGGACCTTTTAAAAAAGGAAGAGAGAACCTCTGTTGAAGATAAATTCATTAGAGTTTATCAGGAATATCAACGGAAAATCCGCGAAAACGATTCCATGGATCTTGAGGACCTGATAATCAAATCGATGGAACTTCTCAGAGACAACAAAAAAGCATTTAACAAATACAAAAAGAAATTTGAACATTTTATTATCGACGAATTTCAAGAAACAAACATGGCGCTTTATGAAATCATAAAGATGCTTTGTTCAAAATCGGGAAAAATATTTGTAACGGGTGATGAAGCTCAGAGTATATATAGCTGGAGGGGTGCAAAACCGGAAAACATCGAAAAATTCAAAGAGGAATTTTCGCGTGTGAAGGTGTTTACGCTGGAATTAAGTTACCGCTCCACACCAATATTGATAAAAGCCGGAACTGAAATATCTGCCAAAAACAGCAATTATGTTGCTAAAAAAACTTTTACAGAAAATGAAGATGGTGAACCACTTTCATTAATCAAGTGCTCGGATGAAAAGGATGAGGCTTATCAGCTCGCCAAGTTTATCAAGGATGAAATTGCTGAATTTAAGTATTCATATTGTGACTTTGCAGTTTTATACAGAACCAACAACCAGTGCCGCGCATTTGAAGATGTTTTTGTTGAAGAAGGGCTTCCATTCAAGATTTTTGGTGGAATAGAATATTACAAAAGACGCGAGATTAAAGACCTCATTGCTTATCTTAAAGTAATAATCAACCCAAAAGATGAAGAAAGTCTGCTTAGGATCATGAATTTCCCTCAGAGAGGGATTGGCATGACCACAATTAAAAGAATGATTACATTTTCAAAGAAACACGAAGTAACTCTTTTTGAGACTATGGGTCGTGTTTTTGAAGTGATCGACATAAAAGAGCGAATCCAGAAAAATGTTAAAAACTTCAAGATTCTTCTTGATAAATATATTATTCTCAAAGACAAACTTTCTGTTGGTGAACTGACTCATGCACTCGTTGCGGAATTAGAACTCCAGAGACTTTTTAACGAAGAGACAACACACGAATCACTTGATAAGATCGACAGCTTAAACGACTTTTTGGTATCAATCTCAGAATTTTCCAAGAAAAATCCTGAATCGCCTATCGAAGAATATCTTAGAATCGTCAATTTAATGACTGATCTTGATGGAATTGATGAGTCGGAAAATGTGATTAAATTGATGACTGTTCACAGTGCAAAGGGAATGGAATTCCCGGTTGTTTTTGTCTCAGGACTTGAAGAACAGTTATTTCCGCTTTCTACCAAATTTTCACCGGAAGCGACAATTGAAGAAGAGAGAAGGCTTTTTTATGTAGCGGTAACAAGAGCCAAAAAGAAAATCTTTTTATCTCATGCCCGTGCCCGCTATCGTTTTGGTGAAGTGGCTTACGAAAACCGCTCCATGTTCATCAACGAAATCGTAAGTGCTCTGCTTAAAGAAGAGGATGCCAGTCAGAATCGTAAAGGCAGAAAGACCAAAAAAGAGAAGATCATCCAAAAGTTTCAATCGATCGGATATGTTGATTGGGAACAACAAAAAGCTCTCATCAAACAGGGGAGCAGGGTTTTCCACGAGCAATTTGGACTTGGAAAAGTTATCTCGGTTGTTGGAAACGGAGATAATCAAAAAGTTACAGTTGTTTTTGACGGAAACAATATGAAACAACTTATGTTAAAATTTGCGAAACTTAAAGTGCAGAACTAAAAAAATGTTCACAAAAAGTATTCACTCTTTCTTATTCGTTATTTTAATTGTTTTTTCCCTTGAAGCCCAGGAATTCAGGGGAACATGGCTTGCACGAAACAGTCTGTCGAGCAAAGAAGTGCTTGCCAAAGCCCTCGACAGTCTTGCAGCAAACAATTTTAATACAGCCTTCATAAATGTATGGAGCAGAGGTTATCCTCTTTGGAAAAGTGATGTATTTTTTAGAGAAACAGGGAAATATATCGACCCGACCTATCAGGGAAGAGATGTTCTCGCAGAAGCAATTGCTGAAGGACACAAACGCGGTATTCACATCGAAGCATGGTTTGAATACGGTTTTGTTGGCGGTTGGACGGGAAATCAGCCCGTGGGTGTTAAGGGTCCAATTTTTGTAACACATCCTGACTGGGTTGCCAGGAAAGATGATGGCACCGAGATCGACAATTCCAATTTTTATTGGATGATTCACACAAAACCCGAAGTGCAAAACTTTTTGATTGAATTGTGTACCGAGATTGCAAGAAATTATGATGTCGATGGAATTGAGCTTGACAGAATTCGGTATTCAAGTGTTCAATATGGATACGATCCATACACCGACAGTTTATACCGTGCACAACATGGTGGAAGTCCTCCTCCGGCGAATGGATCTGATACTTCATGGATCAGATGGCGAGCAAACAACCTTAATGATTTTATGCTTCGTGCCCGTGATTCAATAAAAACGATAAATCCACATATTAACATATCCAATGCACCATCTCTTTATTCTTCGAGTGGTTACACATCCTATTTCAGTTTTTGCCAGGATTGGATCGGCTGGTTGCGTGATGGATCAGTGGACAATGTTCAGGTTCAATCTTATGTTGGTAATTCCAACTCTTTTTCAGCGATACTTAACTATATCACTCAAATTGTACCCGATATCAATGATATTTATCCTGCCTTTGCGTTAAGCCCAAATGGAAATTTGATATCAACCCAGGAAGTTACAAATTTTGTTAATGCCATAAGAACCAAAGGATTTAAGGGGAGTACTATCTGGTATTTTTCTGATCTTGGTTCTTTTTTCCCCTATATTAAACAAAACCTCTTCACTACACCCACTTATCCTCCTCACTCTTCACAGAATTGGAGAGAGTATTATAGAATTGTTGAGATTAGTGATAATCTGAATGCTGTTCGAACAGGGACATGGAATTCGAGCAATATCTTTGGATATAACGGGCCATCCATTTATGCCGATAATTCAGCTCCCGCTTCAATCAACTATAATTTTGATGTACCCGCTGATGGATATTATGAAGTTTATGCATTCAATGTAGCTGCTGTAAACCGTACTGATTCCGCTCGTTATTCCACCACCGACTCGAGTGGTATTTCTGTTCTTACCACGATGAATCAGACAGATGTTAATCTCCGCAGGTGGTTTAAGCTTGGGGATTATTTCCTGAAAGCCGGACAGCGTAATGTAGTAACCCTTTCAAATGAGGGACTTCAAGCCGGGAAGCTTGTCAGTGCTGATGCAGTGATGATTGTTCTTAACAGGAGACTTTCACCATCCGCAGTCAGCTCGTTAAACGAGATTGACTTAAAAAAAAAGTCCAATAAATCGATTAAACTAAAAAGTTATCCAAATCCATTTAATAACGAATTTAAATTGATCCTCGATCTCCCTGGTGAGGGAGAAGTTAATATATCCCTTTTTAACAGTATCGGTCAAAAAGTCAAAACTCCATACAAAGACACGAATTTATCAGGTTACAACGAATTAAACATCAGTCTTGCGGGTCTCCCAAGTGGTGTTTACTTCGTTAGAGTCGAACAATCCGGCTTTTCCGATACGATTAAAATCCTCTTAAATAAATAGAAGTTCTAATAAAAACAAGGACTGAATAAATGATTGCTCCCAAAAAATTAGCTATACTTGTTGGTGGTGGGCCCGCTCCCGGAATCAACAGTGTGATAAGTAGTGCCACTATCAGAGCGGCAGTTGAAGGTATTGATGTAATAGGTATAAAAGACGGTTTCCAGTGGATAATGGAGGGTGAAATTGGTCATTGCCAACACCTCAACATTGATGATGTATCAAGAATTCATTTCCGTGGTGGCTCTTTTATCGGTATATCAAGAGCAAACCCAACAAAAAATAAAAAACACCTCGAAAACACCGTTACCTCACTTTTAAGACTTAATGTTGATAAACTTATCACCATAGGTGGTGATGACACAGCTTTTTCTGCAATGAAAGTTGAAGAAATGGCAGCGGGAAGAATCAGAGTAGTACATGTTCCAAAAACAATTGACAACGATCTTGATCTTCCTCACGGTATTCCAACATTTGGATTTCAGACAGCAAGACATATTGGTGTTGAGATAGTTAAAAACCTGATGGTTGATGCACAAACAACCTCAAGATGGTATTTTGTCGTAACCATGGGAAGAAAAGCCGGGCATCTTGCTTTGGGAATTGGGAAAGCTGCAGGTGCCACACTTAGCCTGATTCCGGAAGAGTTCCCCAGCACAACCATCAAACTTAATCATGTTATTGATATCCTGGTTGGTGCCATTATAAAGCGTGTCAGTTATGGCAAAATGGATGGTGTTGCAATTCTTGCCGAAGGGCTTGTTGAACATCTCGATCCTAATGATCTAATCGCTTTGGGTGAAGTTGAGAGAGATGCTCATGATAACTTGAGAATTGCAGAAGTTAATGTTGGTGAAATACTCAAGTCAAAAGTTCAAGAGAGACTAAAAGAATACGGACTTAAAGTAACCATAGTTGCAAAAAACATCGGTTATGAATTAAGGTGTGCCGACCCGATTCCATTTGATATGGAATATACCCGTGATCTTGGTTACTCGGCTGCACAATTTATCTTAAATGGTGGAAATGCCGCAATGGTTTCGATCCAGGGTGGCAAGTTTGTACCACTTTACTTTAAAGATATTCTTGATCCCAAAACCAAAAAGACCAAGGTTAGAATGGTGGATCCGTCAAACGAATCATTCCTGATTGCAAGACGATATATGCTTCGTTTAAGCAGTTCTGATTTTGAAGACCCACACGAACTTGCAAAATTTGCCGCAACCTGTGGAATTTCCCTCGATGAATTCACAAAAAGATTCCACTACATAATCGAAAATGATATGCTTTATAAACATATCAAAGATGGTAATGTCTCACTCACCGGAAAAGGTGATGGTGACGAATCCATACAGATGCAAGAATAGATTATGAACAGAGAGATACTTGTCTTTGGCAGTTGCGGTGTTTTAGGATCCGGCGTTGTTGAGAAAATCAGGCTCGCCGGATTCAACAAAGTCTGGCTTTTTGGCACTCGTTTTGAAGGAATCCCAAAACATAATGAAGAATGGGTGGTTGTTTCCGATCTCTCAAACGAAGAAAATGTTAAAGATACTTTTAAAAATGTAGTTCCGGCTAAAGACAAGTTCCTCTTCCTTTTTAGTACCATCGGAGGCTATCTGGGTGGAAAAGAGATTGAAGATACATCACTCGACGACATCGAGAAAATGTTTTCCATGAATCTGAAAACCAATTTTAATATTCTGAAAGAATTTAAAAAACTGGCTGCCGATTCAGCCGGTGGTTCTGCCATCTTTACATCAGCGATGACAGCTTTCACAGGTGAATCCGGAAAATCTGCTTATGGAGCATCAAAAGCGGCACTTTCATATCTGGTTGAGACAGCCTCAGAGGAGGGGAGGAAAATTAACATGAGTGTAAATGCAATTGCTCCCTTTATACTTGACACTCCCGACAATAGAAGCTGGGTACCAAATGATGAACATGAAACATTGATAAAACCGACTGAAGTTGGTGATCTTATCTTGTCACTCTTTGATAACTTCCATTTTATATCCGGAAACATCATTAAACTGCGTTACCGTTTCCCAATTGGTAACATCCAATCATAGAAACTCAGGAGACTGAATGAATTCGTTGACATCAATGTATATCGACGGTGGTGATTTTATGCACCCGATACTTCTCGTTTTTATTCTGGGGCTGATTTTCAGTTTCGAAAGACTTTATACCCTTCGTAAATCGAAAATAAATACCAAATCATTTGTTGAAAAAGTAACCCGTACAATAAATGAGAAGGGAATTGACGAGGCAAAAATTCTTTGTGAAAAAACTCCCGGTTCCGTCTCTTCTGTTTTCCATGCAGGTCTTCAGAGATATGATGAAGGATTGGATTCTGTTGAAAAAGCTATTATGACTTATGGTGGAATTGAAACAGGTTTCCTTGAAAAGGGTTTAATTTGGATTTCACTCTTTATCGCTTTGGCTCCAATGCTTGGATTTACCGGAACAGTGCAGGGAATGATTGAGGCATTTGAAGCAATCAAAGAAGCCAATCAAATTTCGCCTGCAATTGTTGCTGGAGGTATCGCAAAAGCTTTAATTACAACACTTTTTGGGCTTGTAGTTGCAATGATACTTCAAGTGTTTTACAACTTTTTTGTTGCTAAAATTGACGGTATTATTTCTGATATGGAAGAGAGTTCAGTGCAACTGATCGACAGTTTGTACACTCATAAACAAAAAACAGTTAACAGATGAGTTTAATCAGACGCCGCCGAAAAGAACTTCCCGAAGTTCCATTGGCTTCGATGTCTGATATTGCATTCCTGCTCCTGATTTTTTTCATTGTTGCAGCAACCATTGACAGTGAAACCGGACTTGGACTGACTCTACCCGAGTATAAACCGGATGAAGCACCCTCTCAGGTTGAAAAATCACGCGTCACTGAAATAAGAATTTTTCCCGACTCACTTCTAATAAATGGAACACCCTCCGATTTGGCGTCTATTGGAGAGGTTGTTTCCACTCGTGCTAAAGAGAGTATTAATCTTTCAAGTGAAGAAAAATATCTGGTTCTTATCCTCTCATCAACCTCCACTCGATATTTCAAGTATATTGAGGTGTTGGATCAAGTGAAATTGGCGTACCGTTCCGTACAGGATGACTACTCCCGCACCAAATACGGAACTGTTTTTAAGGTACTGGATGAAACACAAAAAGCCGAAGTGATTGAAAAAGTACCAGTCCTTATTTCTATTGGAGAAATAAAAAATAAATGATTAGTTTTGCAGGCAAACTTCGACGAAAAAAAGGAGGTCAGGCGATACCTCTGGCTTCGATGCCGGATATCATTTTTATCCTGCTTCTATTTTTTATGGTCTCCACAGTGCTTAAAGAGGTGGATGTAAAAGTGGAATTTGACCTTCCATCCACGTCAACAGCTGAAAAATTTGATAACAGAAGGTTGACTGCTCATCTTTTTATCGGGAGAGATGAAAAGATTCAGATCAACGACATGGTTGTGTCTCTTTCAGAAGTGAAAGAAAAGATGGAGGTGGTTCGTTCCCGGGTGAACGGGGTAGTGGTAATGTTGAGGGTGGACAAAAACATACCAATGGATCTTGTAAATAAAGTTCAGATCGAACTTCGTAAAGCAAAATGTTTGCGAGTTAATTATATTTCAACCCAAAAATCAAATTGAGAATTCATCATGAATCTAAAAGAGAAAATTAACGAAGAACTTAAAAGTGCCATGAAAAGTGGTGACAAACTCCGTTTGGAAACAATCAGATCGATCAGAGCCACCATATTAGAGTATGAAAAAAGTGGAAAAGGTGAGCTCAATAATGAAGCTGAGGAGTTTAATATTCTAAATTCAGCAGCTAAAAAAAGAAAAGAAGCATCAGATATCTACAAAGCTGCCAACCGGATTGACCTCTATGAGAAGGAAGAGAGTGAACTTAAGATTATTATGGAGTTCCTTCCAAAACAGTTAACAGCTGAAGACATTTTTCAAAAAGTGACTGAGATTGCTGCTGCAAATTCAATCGAAAAAGGAGGCGAATTCAGTAAATTAATGCCTGCTGTTATGCGTGAGTTAAAGGGGAAAGCTGATGGCTCCCTGATAAAAAAATCAGTTGAAGATTTTTTGCGCGGATAAAATTTGAGCTGGATTGATATTGTTGTTGTTCTGCTTACCGGTGCCTCATTTTACCTTGGGTATAAAGAGGGATTCATCAAAAAAGTATTTGATATTGTTGGTTTTTTCCTCGGTATTTTTCTCGCAATTAAATTTGCCGGGGCAGTTGGTGGAGTTTACAAAAGTTTACTGGGTGTTGCCGATGGTTCTGCCGGAATTATTGGTGGAGTTACAATTTTTATTTTTTTTCAGATATTAACTGCCATCATAGTTAAAGCAACAAAGATTCATGACAAGGTTGATCATCTGTTGAATAAGATAGTAGGCGGGTTAATTGGAGCCACTCAAGTTGTAATCTTTCTTAGTGCAATTTTCTTTTTTGCATCAAAACTTTCATTTCCCTCAGAGACAACGACAAAAAGTTCACTGCTTTACAAAACAGTTACAGGTGTATTGCCCGGAATTATTGATGTTATTGTCCCGTCCAGAGCCCCCGGTTCAATTAAAAAGGGGACAAATCAAAAAGAATTGGACAATAAAAAGTAGATGTTTGATTCAAATAAACTTGAATTTAATAAGATATTAAATCATATCGCTAAATTCTGTTATACATCAAAAGGAAAAGAGCATGTAAATTCTTTATCGCCTTTTGAAACAAAAACAGAGATGATACTTGAAGGCAAATATGTAACAGAAGCCCGGGATTTAATTAATGAAGCCGGGTACCCTCCAATTGCCTCAATAAATGATCCGTTAAGAGATCTGCACCTCTCTAAAATTGAAGGTGCAGTTCTTACTGCTCGATCTGTCTTTAACATTTTTGAGCTTGCGATATGCTCTGCACAATTAAAATCCTACCTGGTAAATAACCGGGCACTTGCCCCTGAATTATCCGATTTTGCAACATTTTTATTCGAAGATAAACTTTTTGAGCGCTACATCTCCACGATATTTGACAGTTCGGGTGAGATTAAGGATACAGCAAGCAAAACTCTTCAGAGCCTCCGCAAAGAGATAAGAGAACGCTCGGAAGAATTAAGAAGGTTTGTAAGCAAAATTGCAAAAGATCTCACCGATAAAGACCTGTCAAGAGACAATTATTTAACTCTTCGTGACGGAAGACTTGTAGTTCCGGTAAAAGCTGAATACAAACGCCAATTAAAAGGAATTATCCATTCCGAATCGTCAACAGGGCAGACAGTTTACATTGAGCCTGAAGAAACTCTCCATTTAAATAATGAAATAGTTTCTTTAAATTTTGCGGAAAAAAGAGAGATCGAAAGAATTCTTAAAGAGGTTACCCATCGGATTCGAAATAATTATGATGATCTGATTCTCAGTCTCGAAACTGTCACCCGGCTTGATTCCATCTTCGCGAGAGGTAATTATTCAATCGAAATTGTTGGCAATTTTCCCCGTTTTGAAGATTCCGAACCGATAACTATTTATGGTGGAAGGCATCCATTATTACTTATTAAAAATGGACTAAAAAAAACCGTTCCTTTTAACCTCTCGGTGCAAGCGGGCAATCTGCTTATTATAACGGGGCCCAACGCAGGCGGAAAAACTGTTTTTATTAAAAGTGTCGGTTTACTCGCACTTATGGCACAGTCGGGGATTCATATTCCTGCCGGGGTTGACACAAATCTGCATAAATTTGATAAAATACTTGTGGATATCGGGGATTCACAATCGATTGATGATGATCTTAGCACTTTTAGTTCACATCTTTCTAACATCAAACGAATAATTGATGAAGCTGATGATTCTTCTCTTGTATTAATTGATGAAATTGGAACGGGAACCGACCCCGATTCCGGTGCGGCAATTTCGCGGGCAGTTTTAATGGCACTTCATAACAAGGGAAGTATGGTGTTTTGTACAACTCACCTCTCTGCTTTGAAGGCTCTTGCAACCGAAGTACCGGGTTTTTATAATGCATCGATGAGTTTTGATACCGATGAACTTAAACCTGCCTATCTTTTTCGGCAGGGAATTCCGGGTTCAAGTTATGCTTTCGAAATAATGATGCGTCTCGGGTTCGAAAAAGCGTTTATAGAGGGTGCGGTCAACTATGTTGAAGATGTGAGTGCCGGGCTTGAAAAAATCCTTTTAGAGGTTGAACAAAGAGAACAGGAGTTAAATAAAAAACTCGATCATTTTGAACGCGAAAACACACGACTTACCGGGCTTTCCAATCTCTATGCAAAAAAGATCAAAGAACTTGATAAAGAGAAAAACAAAATTTTACGGGATGCCAAAGAAAACGCAGCCAAATTTATCGAAGAATCGAATAAAGAGATTCAAAAAGTTATAAAAGACATCAAAGAATCTCAGGCGTCGAAAGAGGCTTCAAAATCTGCTTCAAACAAGGTGACGAATCTTAAAAAAGAACTTGGAAAATTGACCGTAAATCCTGTGCAAGAAGAAGACGAAGTTGATTCAATAATTGAGATTGGTGATACCGTAAGAATTAGAGAGTCAGAAACCTACGGCGAAGTTATTGAAATAACCCCCGACAAGAAAAATCTGATAATCTCCACGGGGCCATTAAAAATTTCTGTGAAGACTGTTGATTGTGCAAAAGTTTCCCGCAGGGAACAGAGAAAAGAGCAAAGAAAAAGCGCAAAGTTCGAAATTTACTCTGATGTCAGTTATAAACTTGATATAAGAGGGGAAAGAGCGATCGAAATTGAAAATAAAGTTGAACGGTTCATTGACGATGCTTATATTGCAAGCTTGAATCGTGTCGAAATAATTCATGGAAAAGGAACAGGTGCTCTTAAAAAAGTGGTTCGTGAATTGCTGACAAAACATCCTAAAGTAAAGAATTTTTATTTTGCTCCGGTAGATGCCGGAGGTGAAGGTGTTACTATCATCGAATTTTTGGAGTAGATGTTGTATTTCAATAAAATTCTTATTGCCAACCGTGGTGAAATTGCCGTTCGGATAATCCGGGCAGCCAGAGAGTTGGGCATCGGATCGGTGGCTGTTTATTCAGATCCTGACAAAAGTGCTCTTCATGTAAAATATGCTGACGAGTCATACCCACTTAACGGTATATCAGCCGCAGACACATATCTCAATATTCCCAAATTGCTTGAAATCGCAAAAATATCGGGTGCCGAAGCGGTACATCCCGGTTACGGGTTTTTATCCGAAAGGGCTCACTTTATTACAGCGGTTGAGGATGCGGGATTGGTTTTTATCGGACCATCCGCAAATTCGGTTGAAATGATGGGAAGTAAAACCGGGGCACGGCAGATCATGAAACAAAATGGTGTTCCCTTTGTTCCTGGAACCACTGAACCCGTGGAAGCTGTTGAGGAGGCAACTGCCTTTGCTTCAAAAATTGGTTATCCAATATTGATTAAAGCTTCTGCCGGCGGGGGAGGTAAGGGGATGAAAAAAGTTTATAACTCTGATGAGATGGAAGAGGCATTTTTCTCGGCAAAAAGGGAAGCACTTTCGGCATTTGGTGACAGTGCAGTTTATATCGAAAAATTTATTGAGAATCCAAAACACATTGAGGTTCAGATTCTTGGGGATAAATTTGGAAATTATGTACATGTGTTTGAAAGGGAATGTTCTGTTCAAAGAAGACATCAGAAAATAATTGAAGAATCTCCATCACCTGTGATGGATGGTAACACAAGGAAAAAAATTACCGAAACTGCTTTAAATGCAGCCAAAGCCTGCAACTATTACAACGCAGGAACAATCGAATTATTAATGGATGAAAAGAAAAATTTCTATTTTCTGGAGATGAACACGCGACTTCAGGTTGAGCATCCTGTTACTGAACTGATTTCGGGAATTGATTTGGTTAAAGAGCAGATCAAAATTGCTGCGGGAGAAAAATTATCCTTTTCACAAAAAGATATTAAACTTTCAGGTCATGCGATAGAATGTCGAATCTATGCAGAAGACCCTGATAATAATTTTTTACCTTCCACCGGAAGGATTACATTCCACAGACTGCCTACAGGTCCCGGGGTAAGAGTGGACGAGGGAATTGAAGCAGGATCGGATGTTACCATGCACTATGATCCGATGTTGAGCAAAGTAATAGTTTATGGCAGCGACAGACACTCTGCCATTGAAAGAATGAAAATTGCTCTTGCATCCTATTCAATCACCGGTGTTCAGACAAATTTATCCGTTTTATTGTGGTTATTGAACAACGATTCTTTTTTAAGTGGAAAATATTCCATAAATTTGTTGGATAACGAGTTTTTTCCTTTGGTTCCGGGGAAATGGAAAGAATGTATCTGCGATGAAATCGAAGATGCTGCCACAGCTTTTGTTGCAATTCTAAGGGACCATTCACGAAACAGTTCAAACAATCTTCGATTAAATGAGGTAATGACAGAAAATAATTGGTGCAACGAAGAGTGATGCCTGACTATTTTGTCGATCTAAACAAAAAAGAAAAATCTGTCCGTTTCACTGCACCCGGTGAAATTGAGATTGATGGAAGATCATATCATTATCGAATTGAAGAGATAAATGAGAATTATTATCTACTCCGGCTTAACAACAGAGTTTACAAAGTAAACAAAGTTTTGGGAGATAAAAGCAATTCTCTGATTTTAATCGAGGGAAAGTATTTTGAAACTGAAGTGAGAACCAATCTGGAACAAAAAGCCCGCCAGGTTCTCTCCAATGTAAAACAGAAAAGCCACCACTCATTGATCAAATCACCTATGCCCGGGATGGTTCTTAAAATTAAGAAGAATGCCGGGGATGAGGTTGCTCAAGGCGAATCCATTATGATTCTTGAAGCGATGAAAATGGAAAACGATATCAAATCCCCATTCAGCGGAATAATCAAAGACATTTATGTTGATGAAGGTTCTGCCGTAGAAAAAGGAGCAAAATTATTTCTAATTGGTTAATCAATAATTATTTTATCCGGGAGGCACTGTGAAAAAATATTTATTCTCTTTTCTGTTTTCTCTAATACTTGGAGGAAATTTAGTTGCTGGCGGCTTTCAGTTAAATGAACACGGAGCTAAAGCAATGGCAATGGGTGGTGCATTCGCCGGTCTGGCAAATGACTTATCAGCCTTTTATTTCAATCCGGCAGGATTGGCGTTTATGAATGGTATTAATGTTTCGGCAGGTACCGCTCTTATCGCTCCAACCGGATCGTTTAGAGGCCCTTCACCCTCAATTCAGGAATCCAAGATGGTGAACAAATTGTTCACCCCGAGTCACCTCTATTTCTCCTATCAAGTGGACGATAAACTGGTTCTTGGCTTTGGTGCCAACAATCCGTTTGGTCTTGGTACCACATGGGATGATAACTGGGTTGGCAGATTTGCCGCTGTGGTTACAGAAGTGCAGGTTTTTAGTTTTAATGCGGTGGCTGCATATAAATTGTTGGACAACTTGAGCCTTTCGGCCGGTTTTCAATACAATTTTGCCAATGTAGAGATCACAAAACAACAAAACCTTTCTCCTTTTAATGGAGAGGCTCATGTTGACCTTAAAGGTAAAGACATGGCAGCATTTGGTTTTACCATTGGTGCATTGTGGAAACCAACTTTGGATTTCTCCATCGGAGCAACATACAGAAGTCAGGTTAAATATGACTTTGAAGGTGATGTTGTTACAACAGGACCTGCACAATTAAGCGCTGCATTACCAAATGCACCAATTGCTGCAGAACTTACCACACCGGCACAAGTTATCGCCGGTATCGCATACAAATTTATGCCTAACTTCGTAGTTACCGCAGATTTTCAGTATGTAATGTGGTCAAGCTATGATTATTTGACTGTAACCTACAAATCAGATGGTAAGGTTCTTACTTCTTCCGAAAGACTTTTTGAAGATACATGGATAGCCCGTCTCGGTTTCGAGTACAAATACAATTCTTCACTCGCTCTTCGTGCAGGATTTCTGTATGACAGAAACCCTGTAAAAGATGAGTATCTCGATCCAACTCTTCCGGATGCCAACAGACTTGGTTTTTCGGGTGGTATAGGTTATGCTCTTACCAATAATTTGAGCCTCGATCTTGCATATCTATTCCTAAGGTTTCAGGAAAGAACCATTACTAACTCAAAAATTAGTACTTCAGGTACTGTAGGCTTTTCACCGATGAACGGTACCTACAACTCCTATGCAAACCTCTTTTCATTAACATTTAATTATAAATTTTAATTTAGAGGAGTTAGAAAATGAAAAAGATATTTAGTTTGTTCCTTGTCCTCGTATCCACTGTAGTAATTTTTACAGGATGTCAGGATAAATCAGACCTCGTTGCACCGGCAGCCCCAACAGCAACCGGCGCAAATTTCACCCGTTTTGTAGCAGTAGGAAACAGTTTAACAGCAGGATATCAGTCAGGTTCACTTTTTGAATCAGCACAGATGTATGCCTACCCAAAACTGATGGCAAACCAGATGCAGACAACCTTTGCATTCCCAAATGTTGGTGCGCCCGGAACAAAAGGCAGAATAGAAGTTGCCACCATAACTCCTTCTTTCTCCTCATATACCAATCCAAACAGTGGACCATTGCTTAATGCAACTTATCCGTTGCCATACAATAATCTTGGAATACCGGGAGCATTGCTCAACGATTTCATGACAGCGTATGATTCTTTAAGTTGTACAGCAGCAATGTTGGGTGGATCACCAAATCCGATGTTCAACCTTGTTCTCAGGAACCAGGGCGGAGCGAAAACAACACAATGGTTACAGTTAAAAGCTCAGCAGCCAACATTTGTTACTTTCTGGCTCGGTTCAAATGACATTTTAGGTCATGCGGCTTCCGGTGGAACAGTTCCTTTTACACCTGTTGCAGCTTTCACTGCTCTCTACAACCAGGCAATGGACAGTCTTAAAAGCTTAAATTGTGGCGTTGCGGTTTCGAATATCCTTGATGTGGCAATTACCCCTCTTTTTACTACCGTTGGTGGTCAGTTGAGACTGCAGGGTGCTACCCATTTCTTCACAAGCAAAGGTGGAGTTACATCGTTGGTAACGCTAACCAACAACATGATTATCCTGCCGGCTTCCGCTTTGGTTGCTCAGGGTTTTGGACTTTCCGCTGCAAAACCTCTTCCTGACAATGTGGTTCTTGATTCAGCTGAAATTTTGAATATCAGAACAGTAACTGCCCAGTATAATGGTGTAATTAAAGCTGCTGCTGAAGCTCGTGGTTTTGTACATGTTGACATGGCGGCAAAACTTATGCAAATAGCTGTTGCTTACGCTACATCAGGTGGCTTGTTTATTGACGGTGTTAAATTCAGCCCTGTATTCATCACCGGTAATTTGTTTAGCCTTGATGGTGTTCATCCAAGTAATCAGGGACACGCAATTGTGGCTAATGAATTCATAACTGCAATCAATGCAAAATATTCAGCGAATATTCCATTGATTAATGTGGCTTCCATACCAGGAGGACTTATTTTTAAGCAAACTCCAAGTGGTGCAATTAAGCCCGATTATACACCTGAAATGTTTAACAACATTTTGTTTTAACTTATTCTGAAAGGATTTTGGCATTGAAACTTGATATAATTAACAAACAGTCAATTCTCTCATTCGTTACTCTTGTTGTGCTCTCTGTTTTGCTTGGAGCATGTTCCTCCGTAGCTGAAGATGAGAAAGTTGAGGAAAAAATTGAAGTTAATCAAGCTTTGGATACAATTAAATCAGTTGAAAGCATACCGGTTGTTGATTCAAAAGTGGAAGTGCCAAAATCCTATCTATATATTATTCAAATAGGTGCTTACAGCACCTTTGAAAAAGCAAAAAAATTTAGAGGGTCAATTAAAAATAAAATAAGTGAAGAAATTTTTGTAAGTTTCGACAAGAGAACTTCGCTTTATGTGGTAAGATTAAAACCACGCGATTCTCGGGCAGATGCCGAGGAGATCAGAACAAAACTGAGAGCTACCAAGGAATTTGCCGATGCCTTTATCTTAACAATAGAGATATAATTCAGTAAAATAAAACCGGGAGGTTCCCATGCGAAAATTACTACTTGTAGTTTCGTTGTTTCTGTTTGTTTCCGGGCAGCTAAATGCCCAGCTCTCCACCAACTGGTCGTTTACCAGTGGCGGGGCAAATCTTCCAACCTGGTTTGGAACTGCTAATACCGAAAGAGGTATGACCTTTTCCAAGACAAACAATCAAATGGTTGTTGTTGTTAGAAATGTGGCAGTCACCTTAAAAGCACTTGATGCCATGACAGGCCTTGAAGCTGCCAATTATGATCTTACCGGCGTTTCCGGTGGTACATTTGCATTAAATGATGCTGAAGCTTCACATGACGATGGCAAGGTTTATGCAGGAAATTTAACCACTTCGAACACCGGACCATTCAAAATTTATAAATGGGATAACACCACTTCAGTTCCAACAGTAGCTTTTTCCTACATCGCTCCTGTTGCCGGTACAAGAATGGGTGACAATCTCTGTCTGGTTGGAAACAACGCTGACAATTCAGCGAAGTTTCTCGTTATTGATGCCACCAGATCCATGGTTTTCATCCTGAAAACCGTTGACAATGGAAATACATTCCAATTACAAGATTCAGTTCAGCTTCCCGCCAGCTCATTTGGTGGACATCCTTCAGTTTTCCCAATCATGAATGATCAGGGTAATATTGAAGGTGTTATCATAAACAGCTCGGGTAAAAATGTTCAGGCATTTGATTTAAGCGGTCAGTTGATGGGAGCAGTTCCCGGTAGTGTTATCGCAACCGGATCAACCGCAATTAAAGGATTTAATGTAAATAATATGTTTTATCTTGCTACCTTTCAGTTTGGTGCAGGGAATGAAAATGTAAGAATAGTTCATATTGGTGACAATCCAATGCAAACGAGAACTTACACAGTTACCGCATCAATGGGTGCAAATGCCAATGCCAATGGCTCAGGCGATTTATCATTTAATGTAAATAATGATGGCACTGTTGATCTCTATATTCTTAGTACAAATAATGGAATTCAATCAGTCAAAATGAGTTTCCCGTTTTTTGTTAACGGTAGATTTAATGAACATTATAACTTCATTGCATCAAAACAGAATCAAAACAGCGGTTTTGGTCCAAACATGGAATTAAAAAAAGTTGGTTATTGGTTCGATACAAACCATGTTTATGTTGCTGTTCAAGGCAAACTCGACAGAACCAATTCAAACGGAATTGTTGTTCTGTTAAATTTTGATAATATCCCCGGTCTTGCTGCAGGACAATCCCTCGGCGGAGTTCCCGGTGGCGGCCATTTATTTGGAGATGCTTCAAATCCAAACTGGAAAATGGGATTTGAAGTGGATATGGCATTTGTAATCAATCCGGGTGGAAACGATTCAGTTGCCTACCTTGATGCTGCCAAGTATTTTAATGGTGTTAAAACCGGCGGATTCATCGGCTCGACCTATAATTCCGGTAGTGCTGCTCAAGGACCATCCGCACCCGGTATTTTTGCAACAAATGCAATCACTTTTGCACTCGATTCTGCTTATGATATTGGTAGAGGATTAGAGTTGAAAATACCGTTTACTGAACTTCCGGGTCTTAATCCAAACACCCAAATTCAGGTAGCTGCATTTATCGTTTCAAACACTGCTTATTTCTCTGATTTAACACTTCCGGGAAATCTTACAAGTGGAAACGCTGCTTTCAATCCCGATTTTGGTACTCTCCCCGGAGGTCCATATTTCACAGGGTTCCATCAGCTTCCTGTTGAAATGGTCTCTTTTTCCGCAAATACCAACGGAAACAGTGTAAATCTTGAGTGGATTACCGCATCAGAAACCAACAATAGAGGTTTCTCTGTTGAAAAAAGTTTTGATGGTTCAAACTTCACTGAAGTTGGATTTGTAGCAGGTAAAGGCTCTTCTTCATTAATGAACAAGTACAGTTTCACCGAAAATAATGCAGGTGCCCCTGTTGTTTATTATAGATTAAAACAAGTTGATTTTGATGGTACAGCTTCATACAGTGAGACAATAAAAGTTGAATTCACTTTAGTTCCTGCTGTATTTGCATTAAATCAGAATTTCCCAAACCCGTTTAATCCTTCAACTTCAATCTCCTTTAGTGTAGCTGAAGAGGGAATGGCAAGCCTGATGATCTATTCAATAAGTGGTGAACTTGTTTCAACCTTGTTTAACGAAGCCGCAAAACCCGGTCAATTCTACAAAGTTCAATTTAATGCATCCAATCTTCCTTCGGGAATCTATTTTTATAGATTAACACAGGGAGCTAATGTTGTTACAAAGAAACTTACTTTATTGAAGTAAATATGAAATAATCCCTTTGGACTTTAGAACCAACGGGAACAAAAAGAATAATGTTTTTAGAGAAGGCTGCTTGAAAAAGCAGCCTTTTCCGTTTTATACTTAACATACAGTTAATACTCATTAACAAAAGAATGATTATCTTGCGTTACGTATTTTTTTTATTTACAAACATGAGGAAACGATGAATAAGAAATCTTTCTTTTTTCTAATCGTGATGGCATTTGTAGTTAATACCTCATTTGCCCAAATATTAGTGGAAAATTTTAATTATCCTGCTGGTGATTCACTCACAGGTCATGGCTGGACAAGACACAGCGGCACATCCGGAACAATCCTTGTTGGAACTCCCGGACTTGAATTCCCGAATTATATTGTTACCGGTGGCAACAATGCGCTCCTTTATCAGAACGGGGAAGATATTAACAAAACTTTTGACAGTTTAACAGCCGGATCAGTTTATACTTCGATGTTGGTTAAACTTACGGCTAACATACCTGCTGCCGGTTATTTTTTCCATTATGGCAGAAACCCTTTTAATACATTCGATTTCCGTGCAAGAACCTGGTTAAAACCTGATGGTGCCGGCTACAGAATTGGTTTAAGTCCATCAGGCAATGCTGATACTGTTTTTACAACAGAAGTGTTTAATGTTGATTCAACATATCTTTTTGTTATAAAATATACCGTGGTTGATGCTGCATCTGATTCTATCAGCATGTGGATATTTAAACCGGGTGACAATTTTGCTACAGAAGTTGCTCCGACCATTGGTCCATTGAGCATGGCTGCAGCAGATATCTCACCAGGATCAATTGCATTCAGACAGTTCAACACTGATCAGAGAATCATCGTTGATAACATTCAAGTAAGCAATTCATGGTTACTTAATGTTGTTCCTGTTGAATTTGTATCATTTTCAGCTACATCACAGAATGGCAAAGTTGACCTGGCATGGCAGACAGCAAGTGAAACCAATAACAAAGGTTTTGAAGTTGAAAGAAGCCTCGACAATAAGAACTTCACAGTAGTTGGATATGTTGACGGTAGAGGAACCACAACCCAAACTTCTGTTTATAATTTCTCAGACAAATTTGATGTTAACGGTACTGTTTATTACAGACTTAAACAAATCGATTTTGACGGTACAACTGCATTCTCAAACACAATTGAAGTTGAATCAAATCTGATTACCGGTTTTGAAATGTTCCAGAACTATCCAAACCCGTTTAATCCTTCAACTACAATTAAGTTTACAGTTGCTGAAACAGGAATGGCTTCATTAAAGGTATTTAATGTTACCGGTGAATTGGTTGCAAACCTTTTCAACCAAACAGTTGAAAAAGGCACTGTTTACACAGTTAACTTTGATGCATCAAAGCTTAATTCAGGTGTTTATTTTGCACAACTTTCACAGGGAAGCAATGTTAAGAATATCAAACTGATTCTTAATAAATAATCTCACCCTTACTCCTTTTTTAAGCGAATAACCTTTTGGTTATTCGCTTTTTTATTTTAATTTTAACATTTGTAATTAAATTAATATTCTAACGGAGGATACATGGCACTATCACTAAACAAAGTGATGTTACTCGGAAATCTTGGCAGAGATGCAGAAACAAGATTTTCAAACGACAATTCAATCGCAATTACAACATTCTCTTTAGCCACCAGTCTTGCCAAAAAAGGCAGAGATGGTAACTGGACAAACGAAACCACATGGCACAACATTACAGCATTTAATGTGCACGAAAGAACTCTTGAAGCCCTTAAAAAAGGTACCAGAGCATATATCGAAGGTAGAATTCAGATTCGTGACTATACAAAACAAGATGGAACTGCCGGCAAAGCATACGATATTGTAGCAGATAAAGTAACCCTTGTTGACAAAAGGGCTGATTCAGAAGGTGGTGCATTTGAAGCTCAACACAATGAGGGACAAGCTCCTGCACCTTTTGAAGCACCTCAATCAACTGATAAAAAAGAAGATGATCTGCCATTTTAGTATTACAGGTGAAAAATAAGTGTCTTCTGAAATAACATTACTTATTGGACTTGTCCTGTGTTTTTTACTGTCAAGTCTGTTTAGTGGCTCTGAAGTTGCACTATTTGGTACCAATAAAGCACTTTTGAAGAGGGGATTCCACAAGAAACCCCTCTTTTTGCGATATACTTTGTTTCTTATCGAAAATCCAAAACGATTGCTTGTGACTATTTTGTTGGGAAACAACATAATTAATACATTCGCCTCCATTTTGGCAGTTTCCATCACTATGATAGTGGTTCAAAAATATCAATTTGATCCGGAAACAGCCATTACCATTCAGATTGCTACAATTACCATCCTGGTTCTCCTTTTTGGAGAGATTACTCCCAAGGTATATGCCACAAACAATCCGATCGGATTTCTTCGATTTGCTGTAATTCCACTTTATTGGGTGAGCTTGTTTTTGTATCCCGCCTCCGAATTGATTAATGAAATAATCAACAAATCATTTGGAAAATTTAAGCTGAACAAGTCGAAACACGCAATTAATCAGGAAGAGATTTCTCAACTTGCAGATATTGGGCATAAAGCCGGAACTTTGGCAGAAAAAGAGCAGGAAATAATAAAGGGACTCGTTTCATATACCAATGTCTCAGTGAAAGAGGTTATGAAACCAAGATTAAGCATTGTTGGGGTGCCCGAAAAATCGACACTTGAAGAGGTTGCATCTCTCATTCTCGAGGCTGGTCACAGTCGATTACCTGTTTACAAAGACGATCTCGATGAAATCAAAGGTATTTTGTATGCAAAAGACCTTCTTCCAATGATGAAAAATAAATTTGCACGACGAGTTGCCTCATTTACACCTGCAAAACTTGCCAGACCCGCGATGTTTGTTCCGGAAACAAAGTCAATAAGTGAATTAATGCAGGAATTTCAAGAGAAAAAATTGCATATGGCAATTGTAATTGATGAATATGGTGGCACTTCAGGGCTTATTACACTGGAAGATATTTTGGAAGAGATTCTTGGGGATATTCGTGACGAATATGACAAAGAAGAACCAAATATTCGTAAAATTAATCCGTTTACATATGAAGTGAGTGGTGAACTGACGATTGGTGAACTTGAAGAGCTTTTGGATGTGGAATTTGGCGATATTTCTCCTGATATTCAAACTATCAGTGGATTAATCTTTGAAAACGCAGGGAAAATACCTAAAAATGGATTTTCAATAAAGATTGGCCCTGTTACTTTTAAGGTGATTCAAGTAGAAAGGAACAGATTAAGGAAGATAATCGTGAGGACGGAATAGATGAAACCCGGATGTTTTCTTAAAACTTTGATTGTTGGCACGATACTTCTCGCAACAGCAATTTATATCATTACCAATAAAGGGAAAGAATGGTTTGTGGATCCAATAAAAGAAAATCTTTTATCAAATGCATTTGATTCATTGCCTGCTGAACTTAAAGGATTAAAAGATACAAAAGAGAAACTTATGCTCGTCAGCAGGATCGACAGTCTTGTTACCCAATTTAAGAGTGATTCAACCGAGGCAACCATTAACTTTAATAAAGTTGAGAAATTTTTTAAATCTTTGGAAGAGTATTCGAAAGACAGTTTGTTGACTTCCAAAGAGTATGAGTTTCTGGTAAAACTGACCGATGAAATGATTTCAGCCAAACCCGGAAATTTTATCGAATTTGAGAAGGATAATAAGGCACCTTAATGAACGCACAGCGAAAAACAGAAATAAAAGTAGGTATCACCGCAATAGTGGGGATAGTATTACTCGTTTGGATCATAGGCTGGGCTAAAAATGTCAGTTTTATCGAAAAAAACAATAACTACAAAATAGAGTTTGATAATGTTTCAGGTCTTGAAATAGGGGATAATGTAACAATAAATGGTGTTAGAAAAGGTTCTGTTGAATCAATCACTGTAACGGGTTCAACTGTTCTTGTCGAGATTGCCATAGAAAAAGATGTTTTGATACCGGAGGATTCCAAATTTTATGTCACTATGCTTGACTTAATGGGGGGTAAAAAAGTTGAAATACGCCCCGGAAAATCATCAAAACTGATAAACCCTGAGATAATTCAAAAAGGGGAGTTTCAATTTGATGTCGCTGAAGTGATGAGTTTTGTTGGTCGTGCCGGTGAGGGAATTCCTGCGATGATGTCAAAAATTGATACAGCTCTTACCGCAATTAACTCATATCTGCAAGATGAGGAAATTAAAGGAGATGTAAAATCAGGACTCAAAAATCTTGTTGCCCTCGCATCTGATTTTAGATCTTTAATCAGGGAACAGAGGGGACAAATTGACCACCTCATTAAAAACAGTATTAAATTAACTGAAAATGCGGATTCATTAACATCAAACGCTTCGGTTTTTATCAAGGAGAACCAGGACTCTATAGCGACAAGTATCAAAAATCTGAACAAATTGCTGGTGCAATCTGATGCTCTGATCAAAAAATTTGACGGCATTATTGACGAAACCACCTCACAAAAAAATAATCTTGGTAAACTTTTGTATGATGAAGCCACATTTGATGACCTGAAGGTTTCACTCAAGGAGGCGAAAGAATTACTCATCCTGGTTAAAAAACAATTGAAAAATGAAGGTATTAATGTTAAAGCAAAAATTGATCTTTTCTAAATCAATTTTAATCTTTTTATTACTCTTTTTTACGCCGGGCTTAACCGGCTGCACCACTTTCAACGGAAATGAAAATCTATACTCACAAGGTATGGTTGTGAGTGCTGATTCATTGGCTACTGAAGTCGGGATTAAGATTCTCAGATCAGGTGGAAATGCGATTGATGCTGCGGTTGGTGTGGGTTTTGCTCTTTCTGTTACTTACCCCGTTGCCGGTAATCTTGGTGGTGGTGGATTTATGGTAATCAAAAAAGCCAACGGCGAAGAATTTACGCTCGACTATCGTGAAAAAGCTCCCAAGCTTGCCAAAAGAGATATGTATCTCAACTCAGAGGGTAATTTTGTTGATTCTCTTGCGCAGGAGGGAATATTGGCTTCCGGTGTACCGGGAAGTGTATCCGGAATGTTGTACGCACTCGCAAATCATGGAACCATGTCAAGAGAAGATGTAATTATGCCTTCTGTCGAACTTGCTAAAAAGGGTTTTTATCTCTCCGAAGCTACAGCCAACTCTTTTAACAGATACAGAAGTTCCTTTATTAAGTTTCCTTCAACAACAAAATATTTTACTAAAGACTCTGCTCTTTTTGCGCCGGGAGATATTTTTGTTCAGAGTGATCTCGCAAACACTCTTGGGAGAATAATCGAGAACGGTACAGATGGATTCTATAGAGGAAAAACTGCTGAGCTTATAGTTGCGCAATCTCAAAAAATGGATGGTATCATCAGTTTTGATGACCTTATGAAATACAATACTGTTGTCAGGGAGGTTGTGACCGGAAACTACCGTGGCTTTAAAATTCTATCGATGCCACCACCCAGTTCGGGTGGGATTGCTTTAATTGAACTTTTGAATATCCTTGAGAATATTGACTTAAAGAGTTTGGGACATAACTCAACAAAATATGTTCATTATCTTACAGAAGCAATGCGCAGAGTTTACGCTGACCGGTCAAAATATCTTGGAGACCCCGATTTTTATCCTGTTCCAATCGATTCTCTTATTTCCAAAAACTATGCTAAAAAGTTATATTCACAAATAACATCTTCCGCTTCAAACTCTGCTGATATTTTGCCCGGACTTGTGGAAAGTAGTGAAAGTATGGAAACCACCCATTATTCGATTATTGACAAGTGGGGAAATGCCGTAAGTGTAACAACAACAATAAATTCCGGGTACGGATCTAAAGTGGTGGTTGATGGTGCCGGTTTCTTTCTGAACAACGAAATGGATGATTTCTCAGCAAAACCCGGCGTTCCAAATCAATTTGGTTTACTCGGCAGTGAAGCAAACTCAATTGAACCCGGGAAAAGAATGCTCAGTTCAATGACTCCAACAATTGTCTTAAAAGATGATAAACCGGTACTCATTGTTGGGTCACCGGGCGGTTCAACCATAATAACCGCTGTACTTCAAGTGGTTTTGAATGTCCTCGACTTTGAAATGGATGTTAATGAAGCAGTGGATGCACCAAGGATTCATCATCAATGGTATCCGGAGCATATTTCTATTGAAGATGGGGTACTGGATAGCTCCGGGACTCTTGAATTGATCAATATGGGGCACAAAGTGAAAGATATTCCATACCTTGGTTTAATTGAAGCCATCAAAATTGATCAAAAAACTGGTAGAGTCTCGGGTGCTACCGACAGAAGAGGTTTTGGACTCGCCAAAGGAGAACTCGACAAATGATAGTTGGAACAGGGGTTGACATCATCGAGATCGACAGGATTCAAAAATCAATTGAGCGTTATGAGGATAGATTCCTGAATAAAATATATACGCCGACAGAAATTGAATATTGTTCTGCTAAAGCTGACAAATACAGAAGATTTGCAGCAAGGTGGGCGATTAAAGAAGCTGTTTACAAAGCATTAATGAAATTTGATGAAACAATAGCCTGGAAAGACATATCAGTTAAAAATGATGATGATGGCGCTCCGGTGCTTGAAGAACTTGAAAAAATTACACGAATTAAAGAGATGGGTATCTCAGTGCATATCACTCTGAGCCATTCCAATAATTATGCAGTTGCGATGGCAATCGCCGAAAAATAACTCTAAGTTAAACTTCCTTTCTCCACTTTTTGTTATATTAGCAGTGACAGAAAGGAGAGTTTTAATTCAGCTTTCAAAAACACCATTCGGTACTTTATAACACTTTTGTATTAGTTCTCAACCAGAGTTACGAACCTTTGTCTGTTTGTAATGTGAAACGGGCTTTTGACATGGTTTATCTTGGAAAAGCAGATTCCATTCTCGAAGACAGTGAGCGTAACATCCGTACGGTGAGAAAAAATTACCCGTTTCCCGTTGTGATTCGATTACGGAAGTATATCCACATTCCTTACAAGCAGGTAATTTTAACTCGAAAAAATATTATTCGGAGAGATAATCACAAATGTGCTTACTGCGGCAAAACTGACCTCTTATTAACAATTGATCATATAATTCCCAGATCGAAAGGTGGAGTCGATTCATGGGAGAATCTAATTTCTGCGTGTCCCAAATGTAACAGTAAAAAAGGGGACAGAACCCCTTTGGACGCAGGAATGCCACTCCTTTTCCAGCCTTATGCGCCCAATAACTTACTTTTTATTAAATTTGCAGTAGGTAATTTAGATATTCGTTGGAAACCCTATCTTTTTCATTAATTAAAACTGTCTGATGCGAAAAAAAAGAATATTAAGTGGTATGCGCCCCACCGGAAAACTCCATTTGGGGCATTATGCCGGTGCACTCGAAAACTGGGTAAAACTTCAAGAAGAATATGAAAATTATCATCTGATTGCTGATTACCATGTTCTAACCACCGATCTCGATACATCCCGAATTTATCAGGATACCGTAGATATGGTAATCGACTGGCTCGCTATAGGCTTGGATCCTCAAAAAGTTAAAATCTTCCGTCAATCACAAGTTAAAGAACACTCTGAACTCTTTCTTATTTTCTCGATGTTGATTACAGCAAACCGGCTTGAAAGAAATCCTTCGTTAAAGGATCAAATCAGAGACCTGAATATTCAGCAGACTGTATATGGTCATCTGGGTTATCCCGTATTGCAGGCTGCCGATATATTGCTCTACAAAGGTGAGGCAGTTCCTGTTGGAGAAGACCAGGTGCCACATGTTGAGATTACCAGGGAAATTGCCCGAAAGTTTAACAATCAATATGGTGATGTTTTCCCTGAGCCTGATCCACTTCTTACAGTTTTTGCCCGACTTGCCGGTTTGGACGGTGTGGCGAAAATGAGCAAGTCGCTGGGAAATACCATACTCCTCTCTGATAATTCTGAAATTGTGAAGCAAAAGATGCGAAAAGCGGTGACAGACCCTCAGAAACTTCGTAAAAATGATCCAGGTCACCCGGAAGTATGTGTGGTCTTTTCTTATCACAAAAAGTTTAATCCGGCTGAAGTTGAAGTGATTGATACCGATTGCAGGAGCGGGGCTTTAGGTTGTGTCGATTGTAAATTAAACTGTTCATCAAAGATTTCAACTTTCCTTGAACCGGTTCTGCAAAAACGGAGTGAATTGGAAAATAATCTTTCTCTTGTTTTGGATGTAATATCGGAAGGGGAGAAGGCTGCCCGCCTGACCGCCGGTGCAACGATGCAAGAAGTAAGAACCAATATGAAAATGGGATAAATGTTCAAAGTAAAACTTGATACATTTGAGGGTCCACTCGATCTTCTCCTTTTTTTCATTAAGAGAGATGAACTCGATATCTATGACATTCCAATTGCATATATCACCAACGAATTTCTAAAATATCTTGAATTGATTAAGATACTGGATCTTGAGCAAGCAGGGGATTTTATCCTTTTGGCTTCAACTCTTATGCATATCAAGGTAAGGATGCTCTTGCCGAGGGAAGTGGATGAAAAGGGAGAAGAGATCGATCCAAGAACCGAGTTGGTGCAACAATTGCTTGAGTATAAACGATATAAAGAGATGGCGGAAGAGTTTTCTTTTTTTGAAACGGAACAAAGAAAAATCTTTTATCGCGGAAATTTTAACCTGGACGAAAAATCCACATTTGATGATACCGGACTGTTACTAAAAAATATTACCGTGTATGATCTCGCAAGAGCTTTTCAGAAGATTATGTCAAATCTTAAACCTGAACCCATACATCACATTCAAAGAGTTCCTGTAAGCATTGAGGAACAAATGCAATTTATCATGAAGCGATTAACTGATGAAAAAGAGATCATTTTTTCAAAAATGGTGACAAGTTTAAAGATTAAAATTCAAGTTGTTTATACTTTTGTTGCTCTTCTTGAAATGGTGAAAATGCAATTAATAGGGATAAAAGAGTCCCCGAATTTTAATGATTTTATGATTTATGCAATAGAAAATGATTGACGAACTTTACCTCCCTGTAATTGAGGGATTAATTTTTGCGTCCGAAGACCCCATCTCCGCTGATGAGATTGTAAGGGCTATTGTTGCAATTGACGGAGAGACGACTTTAATAAATTCTGAAGATGTAACAAATGCAGTTGATCAAATAAATCTTAAATATGAAAATGTTGAATATCCTTTCAAAATTGCAAGAATATCGGGTGGATACATTTTTGCAACCAAACCCGAGTTAAGTAAATATCTTGGTTATCTCAATTCTGAAAAAATAAAGAGGAGACTTTCGCAGGCTTCACTCGAAACACTTTCCATTATTGCATACAAACAGCCAATGACAAAACCTGATCTCGAAGCTATAAGGGGAGTCAATTCAGATTATATACTGAGTACACTTCTCGAGAAAAGACTCATAACGATTGTTGGAAGGGCTGAAACAGTAGGAAGACCTTTATTATACGCCACAACCGAAGAATTCCTCAAATATTTTGGGTTGAACAAAATTTCAGACCTCCCGCGTCCGCGTGAGATCGATGAATTGATGCAAGATGAGGATTTCATCGAACAGAAAAGAAAATTAATGATGCAAGCCGTGGAAGAAACGATAGAATTGGAATTAAAAGATGACAACGAATAAGATTAGAATAAATAAATTTCTCGCAATGGCAGGGATAGCAAGCAGACGAAAAGTTGAAGACTTCATCCTCTCCGGTAGAATAGATGTAAACGGGGAGACTATTTCTTCCCTTGCAGTTATGATTGATCCAACTGTTGACAGAGTGGAACTTGACGGAGAAGTACTTCGCTTCGAAGATAAAGTTTATTTCATCTTGCATAAACCGTCAGGTTATATTACTTCGGTAACGGATGATAAAAACAGACCTGTTGTGATGGACCTCATTAAAACTCCATTTAGAATTTTTCCTGTTGGAAGACTCGACTGGGACACCACAGGTGTTTTAATAATGAGTAACGATGGCGACTTCGCAAATGTGATGCTGCATCCATCCAATAAAATAATGAGAACATATGAAGTGAAGTTGGACAAACCATTTGATCCCGAGCACTTGCCATTATTAAAAAAAGGACTTTCTTTAGACGGAGTTAAAGGAAAGTTTGAGACTGTGGTAATTAATCGAAAAAACCCTCGCCTTGTTACAGTTGAGTGCACCGAAGGAAGAAATCTATTTGTGAAGCGTATGTTCAGAAAACTGGATTATTTTGTTGATAAACTTCACAGAAGCAAGTTTGCAGGATTTACTGTGAACGACCTGAAACCCGGTACTTTCCGTCAAGTCAGTCTTCAGGAAATTAGAGATGTACTCGCGAAGTATTCTCACAAGTAGTCTTGTCATACTTGTCTGTTTATCAAGTCCAATCGAAGCCCAAAAGGATTCTACCAAAAACTCTGCCAAATATTGGAGTGCAGGATCAAAAGAAATTTGGCAAACGATTGATGGATTCCTAAACGATCCAAATCTTACAAGTGCGTCATGGGGCGTTATGGTGCAATCGATGTCATCCGGTGAAGTGCTTTACAAAAGAAATGAAAATAAATTACTGAATTCAGCTTCTCTTGTAAAACTTTTTACAACTGCTGCAGCCCTTTCTTTGCTTGGGAACGATTTCACATATGAAACACAGATAAGAACAACAGGACTGCTTGAAGGCGCTACTTTAACCGGCGATTTAATTATTGTTGGTTCGGGTGACCCCACTATCTCCGGCAGATTGTATAACAACGACATCTTTTTTGTTTTTAATCAGTGGGCTGAGAAATTAATTGATTTGGGCATTATGACCATTACCGGTTCACTTGTTGGTGACGATTCGGCTTTTGAACAGATCGGTTTGGGAAAGGGTTGGCAGTGGGATCATTTAAGTGATTGGTATGCTGCCCCCTCAGGTGCATTATCGCTGAACGATAATGCGGTTGATATAACATTATTTCCGGGTGAAATTGGTTTTTCTCCAGAAATTGACCTGACACCATTGTCAAAATACATTTCGGTTATTAATGATGTTGTTACTGTTTCTGCGGATTCAACAACAAAAATTGAAATTACCAGGGACCACGGCTCCAACATCATCCGTTTATCCGGCAGAATTCGTCAGAATGAGCAACCATATACAAAAAGTGTATCCATTGAATCTCCTTCTGAATTTTTCATTCAGATACTAAGTGAAGTTCTACAGAGAAGGGGGATAAGGATTCAAGGTGGCTGGAAAACAGGTTCAAAAACGGGGTCCGAAATCAATTTGAAAGGTACAACACTACTGTTTAAACATTACTCCAAACAACTCTCTGAGATTGTAAGGTTGTGTAATAAAAACAGCTATAATTTTTATGCTGAACAATTGCTCAAAACTCTGGGGCTTGTAGATGCGGGATTTGGGAGTACCACAAATGGATTAAATGTGGTCAACCAATATTTGGCAAAAGCACAGATTGACCCGACAGGATTAAAAATTGTTGATGGAAGCGGGTTGAGCCTTTTAAATCTGTCTTCTGCAGAACAGTATGCAAAACTTTTAAGATCAGTCTTTAAAAGTGATTTTTTTCAATATTTTTTTAATTCTCTTCCGGTTGCCGGCAAGGATGGCTCGCTTGCAGACAGATTGCTTGATGCATCATCCGCCAACAATCTTAGAGGCAAACCCGGTTTGAATGAGGGAGTAAGAAGTCTTGCAGGATATCTAAAAACTGCTGATAATGAGACACTTGCAGTGGTTTTTATCTCAAATAACCATTTGGTACCATTTAGTTATATCGATAATATAATCGATAAAATTTGTAACAGACTAAGTATTTTAAAGCGAAAAAAATAGAGGAGCTACCTTGGAAAATATTCAGACACACGATGATCTGAACTCATTGATGAAAAGACGACTTGAAGAACTTGATGAATTACGCAGCAGGGGAGTGAATCCCTTCGATTATAGCTTCGATGTTGATTCTGATTCGCAGACAATTCTTGAGCAATATTCAGACTCAGAAGACCGGATTACAGTAAAAATAGCTGGTAGAATTGTAACCATCAGAAGAATGGGGAAGGCCTCCTTTACCCATATTCAGGATAAAACAGGTAAAATTCAGATATATCTTCGTCGCGATGATATGCCCGATCAGTACGAAAACTTTAAACTGTTTGATATCGGTGATATCATCGGTGTAGAGGGATATGTTTTTAAGACAAAAACAGGTGAAACATCTGTTCATGCGACTGATTTGAAACTTCTCACAAAGTCGATCCGTCCTGTGCCTGTGCCAAAGGAGATTATCGATGAAGAAGGCAACAAAGTTATATACGATCAGTTTGCCGACAAAGAACTCAGATACCGTCAAAGATATCTTGACCTGATTCTCAATCCTGATGTTAAAAAAGTATTTGTAACCCGTTCTAAAATAATCTCTGCGATGAGAAGATTTCTTGACGAAAAGGGAATTCTTGAAGTTGAGACGCCGGCTCTTCAATCAATATATGGCGGAGCATCGGCAAGACCATTTGTTACACACCACAATGCGCTTAATATTCCTCTTTACCTTCGTATCGCCGATGAACTCTATTTAAAGAGGTTAATCGTTGGTGGCTTTGATGGTGTTTATGAGATTTCCAAAGATTTCAGGAATGAAGGGATGGATAAAACTCATAATCCTGAATTCACCATGATGGAAGTGTATGTAGCCTATAAAGATTACGAATGGATGATGTCGTTTGTGGAAGAGATGGTAGGCCATATCTGTCAATCAGTTTATGGAACAACTGAGTTTGAGATTGATGGTACCCTTGTAAATTTCCAGGCACCCTGGAAACGGGTTTCAATGGTGGATTCATTAAAAGTGAAAACCGGTGTTGATTTTTTATCCGCGACTGATGAAGAAGTTCTTGCCGTGGCTAAAAAATATGGCATCGATACAGACAAGTTACAGAGTCGTGGCAAAATAATTGACGAACTTTTTGAGATTACCACTCAGAGTGAACTGGTTCAACCCACATTTGTGATCGATTATCCCGTTGTCACTTCGCCTCTTGCGAAAAAACATCGTGAAAAAGAGGGCCTGGTTGAGAGATTTGAAGGATTTGTGCTTGGTAGAGAAATTTGTAATGCCTTTAGTGAGTTGAACGACCCAATCGATCAAAGGGAACGGTTTGAAGATCAATTAAAACAAAAAGATCAAGGTGACGATGAAGCTCAGGTGATTGATGAGGATTTTGTTAGAGCTCTCGAGTATGGAATGCCTCCAACCGCCGGACTTGGCGTTGGGATTGACAGGCTTGTAATGCTTTTAACGAATCAACCTTCAATCAGAGATGTGATTCTTTTTCCAACCATGAAGCCTTTGAAGTAGTGAGATTTTCGAATCTATCATTATTCATACTGTTATTTGTTTTTGAAGTTTTGCCGCAAACCGACAGCGGCAAAACTTTAATTATTCCTTCCCTCACAGAAATTAAACTTTCTTTAAATTCTGATTCTCTTCCTGCATTAAATCAGGTAAACCCAAAACTTGAATTTCCAAAACCTGACTATCTTCTTCTTGGGGGTTTGGGTACTGCTTATGTTGGATCGATTGTTGGAATTCATCTCTATCAGCAAAATGCATGGTGGAGTGGGGAAAGGGGGGAATTCAGGATAATAGACGACTGGGACTACGCTCTATCAATAGATAAAGTTGGACACTTTTTTGCTCCGGCAATTCTCGCGCACGCTTTTTCTGTAGGACTTGAAGCAGCAAGGGTTGATTATGGCACCGGAATATGGATCTCATCTGCCGCCGCCTTGTTGTTTCAACTTTATGTCGAATTTGAGGATGGTTTTGCGAAACAGTGGGGTTTTAGTACAGGTGATGCAATTATGGATGTCGCCGGTGCCGCCTATCCTGTGTTTCAATATTATTATCCCTTTCTTTACAATTTCCAACCAAGATTTAGCTATTTACCAACTAATCTTGGAAAAGAGGGGCATAATGCAGGGCAGAAATTGATTGTGGTTGATGACTATGAAGGGCAAAAATTCTGGTTGTCGGTTAGGGTTAACAATTTGTTTGGAAAAGAATTTGAAAAATTTTGGCCCGATTTTCTGATGTTAACGGTTGGCTACGGAGTCAGAGAGCTTGATGGAAGAGGGGGTGGGAAATCCGACATCTACATAGGTTTCGATTTTGACTACGAAACGCTCCCTCTTTTTGGTCCAATATGGCAAATGTGGAAAAATTCTTTTGGTTTTATTAAATTTCCGATGCCTGCTGTTAGAATAACCAATGGCGTTGCCTTTTTTGGACTGGCCTTTTGACAGGGCAACTAACTTTTAGTATCATTGTACCTGTTCTAAATGAAGAAAAACTGCTTCCGGGATTACTTGACAATCTTTCAATTATTACAAAAACTCAAAACTCTGTTGAGCTCATAATTGCCGATGGTGGAAGTTCTGACAAATCAGTTGAGTTATGTAAAAGCAGGGTTGATAAAATCATTGATGTAAGCAGGGAAGTGGTAAATAATATCGCATCCGGAAGGAATTCAGGGGCGTGGGCGGCTTCCGGTGATATATTGATATTCTGTAACGCTGATGTACTTTTTGCCTCTCCCGGGGCTCTTACAGCGGTTATAGACGATATGTTTAGTCATGATCGGAAACTAATCGCAGTCGCAGCATGGGTCGAAACTTTTCCTGAAGAAGAGAAACTGATCGACAGAATGTTTCATCTGTTTTACAATCATTATTTCAGATTGTTAAATATTTTTCGGTTGGGAATGGGCAGGGGAGAATGTATCATTGTAAGAAGCAACGATTTTAAAAAAATTGGTGGTTTTAATCAAGACCTTCCTGCAGGAGAGGATTTTGATCTTTTTAACCGTCTTATTAAACTTGGTAATGTAGAATATTCTAAAAAAATAAAGGTTTATGAATCTCCGAGGAGGTTTAGAAAACTTGGCTATTTAAAAGTAACTTCAATCTGGACTTTAAACGCGCTTTCAATAATGTTTCGAAATCGAAGCATTTCAAAAGAATGGAAACAAGTCAGATGATGAAATTGGAATAAAATGGAAAACAAATTTGTGAAAGCACTGGTTTTAATTGTGATATTTGTATCTATATACACTCTTTACGATCAAATATCCGGTGGTTCCTCCATTTTTGGGGGTGATAAAAACAAGGTAGAGGAAGCCTACAATCTCATACAAAAGCTCTATGTTGATGATATCTCTGACTCGGCATTGAGCCGGAGTGCTATTGAAGGAATTTTATCTCAACTTGATCCACACAGCATTTATCTGACGACTGATGAAGTTCAAGGTAATGAAGAGGAGATGAAAGGAGAATTTGAGGGTATAGGGATTGAATTTCAGATAATCAAAGACACGATTAATATAATCACCGTATTACAAGGGGGACCGAGTGCATCAGCAGGAGTTCTTCCCGGGGATAAGTTGATAAAGGTTGACGATTCTTCCGCTATTTCCCTTGACACCGATCAAATTAGAAAAAAAATAAAAGGGAAATCAGGAACGAGTGTCAAGGTTCACATCTCACGCTATGGTCGTAAAGATATCTTCCCAATTGTGATCAAAAGAGGAAAAATACCGGTAAAATCAGTTACTGCCAGCTTTATGCTCGATTCAGTCACTGGTTATTTTAATATCGTTCGTTTTGGGGAAAAAACTTCACAGGAAGTTCTTGATGTGCTTAAAGCACTCCAAAAACAAGGAATGAAACAGGTGATGATCGACCTGCGAAACAACACGGGCGGATACTTAAATGAAGCGGTAAAAATCGCAGATTATTTTTTAACCGGGAGAAAACTGATTGTTTTTACAAAAGGAAGAATTTCACAGGCAAATGAAACTTTTGCTGCGGAAGAATCATATCCATTCGAAAAGATGCCGCTTGTTGTGTTAATTAACAGGGCAAGTGCATCAGCATCGGAAATCCTTGCCGGTGCAATTCAGGATTGGGATAGAGGTTTGGTAGTGGGTGAGAGAAGTTTTGGCAAAGGGCTTGTTCAACAGCAATTACAACTTCAAGATGGTTCTGCCATAAGGCTGACTATCGCAAAATATTTTACTCCCCTTGGAAGATCAATTCAGCGAGATTATGAAAACAAAGAAGATTATTACTCTGAAATTGAGAACAGGGAGGATGAAACCGGCGATAATTTAAACCATGAACTCGACTCGGCAAAAGATATGCCTGCATATCTTACACCAATGAGACGAAAAGTTTATGGCGGTGGGGGAATAACTCCCGATTATTTTGTCAGTGAATTTAAGAATAAAAAAACTGCTCTTGAACTTCTTAAAAACAACTTTTTTTCACAGGCATCTCTTAAGTGGTATGAAGTGAACGGAACAGAGACGAAAAAGAATTTTAAGGATGTGGTGGCGTTTCAAAAAGACTTCGAGTTTAATGCCAACGACATTAATGGTTTCTACGAATTTGCAAATGTTGTAATTCCCGAATCCGGGATAAGAGCCGAGATTGCAAGCGGTGATTACATGAAAAACAGAATTAAAGCCGAAATTGCGAAGTTTATTTGGAATCAACAAGGATACTTTTATGTTTCTTCAAGTTATGATGCAGTGGTGGTAAAAGCATTATCACTTTTTGCAGAAGCATCCAAAATTGCAAAACTGAAATAAACCCGGAAAAAAGATGAAAATAAAAGAAATATCAATTCATTCTTACAATGCAAGATTTCCGAATATTCACGAATCAGTATTTATTGCTGATGGAGTGAGAATTATTGGTGATGTAACGGTGGGCAAGGGCTCTTCACTCTGGTACAACTCTGTTTTGAGAGGAGATGTTCAATCAATTAAGATTGGTGAATATACAAATATTCAGGATGGTTCGGTTCTTCATGTAACAGGTGAGGATTACCCCTTAACGATTGGCAGTTTTGTTACGGTTGGTCATATGGCTAACTTACATGCCTGCACTGTGGAAGATTTTTCTCTCGTGGGGATCGGAGCTATCGTCCTGGATGGTGCTTTGGTGGAAAAAAATTCAATAGTAGCTGCAGGCTCAGTTGTTACTCCGGGGATGATAATTAAGTCGGGTTATATGTACGCTGGAACACCTGCAAAATTAATTCGAAGTTTAAGTGATAAAGAACTTGCTTATTTCGAAAAAAGTGCTTATCATTATTTTGAGATTGCAAAAGAAAGTCAACAATCGATTCTACGCGACAATCAATCGGAATAAGCATGAAAAATATCGATATTGAAATACATTCCAAACCGGCTTTAACAAAAACTGTCGTTAAAACGATAGTTAATGAAGTCTCCAAAATAAAAGATTGTAGGTTCTCTTACCTTGAAATCTCTTTTGTTTCCAAAGAGATAATTCATGAGATCAATAAAGAACACCTTAAACACGATTTTCCAACCGATATTATAACTTTTGAATATGAAAATTCCGATGAAGGAATTGATGGTGAACTTATAATTTGCAGTGAAGTTGCAATGGAGAACGCTGAAAGATTTGAAGTTTCTGTTGAAAGTGAGTTGTTAAGGTTGGTGATTCATGGGATTTTGCACCTGATTGGTTATAATGACACCGAGGAAGAGACAAAAAGAATCATGAAAAGTGAAGAAGACAGGCTTGTAGAATTGCTTTATCCAAAATTATTTATTATATAAACAAGTAACTTTTAGATATTCTGTGACTGTTAATCTGAAACAAGCTTGCACCGGTTTTGAAGATTTTTTAGTACATTCAAAAAAGTCTTCGACAAATACTGTAATTGCTTATACCAATGATCTGGAAGATTTTCTGATTTTTTGTGAAAGGATTAAAATAACTTCTGTTGATCAGGTCAGTGTTAAAATTGTAAAAAGATTTTTAGGGAGTCTTGGATCAAGTGGATTGGATAAATCGTCCATCGCAAGAAAAATGACAACAGTCAGGATGTTTTTTGAATATCTGCTTGAAAAAGAATTGATTGAATATAATTTTGTAAAAGATATTAAAAATCCAAAGTTCAGAAGGAAACTTCCTGAAATCATTTCCGATAAGGAATTTGTGAAAACCACTGCTCTTGCGCCAAAGTTAGAGCAAAAAGAATATAAAGTTTTATTACACAGTGCGATTCTTGAATTGCTGTATGGTTGTTCTCTTCGGGTTTCTGAAGTCTGTTCGATAAAAACCCAGGATATCGATTTTAACGGCAGTTCAATTAGAGTTACCGGAAAAGGTTCGAAGACAAGATTAGTGCCTGTGGGGAGAGTCTCATTGCAGGTGCTCAGCGATTATAAAGAATTTAAGGAAAAATGTTTTGTTAACCCTCGTTTTCTAGTTAACCATCTTGGTAAGGAGGTGAATGTTAAGTATATTTATCGGATTGTTAACGAATATCTGTCTAACATAACAGATATCGAAAAAAGAAGTCCACATGTTTTGCGACACAGTTCAGCTACTCATATGCTTGATAATGGCGCAGATTTGCTGGCGATTAAAGAAATTTTAGGTCATGAAAATCTTTCAACCACTCAGATTTACACTCATGTAAGTATCGAGAGGTTGCGAAGTATTTATAAAAAAGCTCACCCAAAGTCATAAATTATTCGGGAGGTACCATGAATATCCAGATAACAGCAAGAAAATTCACTGCAAGAGATACTCTAAAAGAGATAATCAAAGAAGAGGTTCTTTCTCTGCAGAAGTTTTCCGATGAAATACTCGATGTGGAAGTTATCCTTAGCTATCAAAATTCAAAAGATAGCATCAAGGAAGTCGAGTTGATTGTAAAACTCCCTGGCACAGTTTTAACGGCAAAAGACGACTCTGACGAGTATGCAAAAAGCGTTAAAGCAGCGGTTGAAAAGATCCAAAAGCAAATAGTGAAAAGGAAATCAAAACAACAGGCTGTCAAAAAGATAGAACCAAAAATTGATCCGGAGCTTTAGTATTTGGAACTGATAACCAAAAAAAATATTACAGTTGAATTCTTTTTTAACAAAATAACTGGCAAATTTAAGATCGTTAATTTTACGGGAAACCGTGGATTTGAACGGTTAATTATTGAACCTAATCTTCACAGACCCGGCTTGGCTTTAGCCGGGTTTGTTGATTTATTCTCCCACACCAGGATCCAGATATTCGGAAACACCGAGATTAGATACCTTTCTTCGCTTACAGAGGAAGCAAGGATAATGGCTCTGGAAAGAATATTTACTTTTAACGTCCCCTGTATAATCATGACCAACGGGATTAAACCCTTTCCGGAAATGATTGAGTTGGCGGAAAAATACAGTATCTCAATTTTTGGCTCCCCGGATTCAACCACACGATTAAGTTTTTTTATAAGTGATTTCCTTGATGATCAATTTCTGCCACAGGTCTCATTACATGCTTCACTCGTTGATGTTTACGGAGTGGGAATATTGTTTATGGGACACTCCGGTGTTGGTAAAAGTGAAGTTGCTCTCGATCTTATTGAGAGGGGTCACCGGCTTGTAGCTGATGATGTTGTGATTGCCACGAGGAAAGGGGAGGGGATTCTGATGGGGTCAGGCACCGATATTTCGAAGCATTTTATGGAGATAAGAGGACTTGGTCTCATTAATGTCGAAAAATGTTTGGAATTAGGGCAATCAGGTATCAAAAAAGAATTGAAGTTATTGTTGATCTCGAAATTTGGAATCCTGATCACGAATACACAAGAACAGGACTTGATGATAGTTTCCAGTCTTTAATGGATGTTGAACTTCCTTTTGTGAAGCTTCCAATTGTCCCGGGAAAGAACATTACGGTTATCACTGAAGTGATTGCTCTAAACTATCTGCTGAAACACTATGGTTATGATAGTGCGAAGGTTTTCAGATCCAGGTTGGAACAAAGACTTAAAAATCCCGGAAATGATAATTATGAGAGGGGAATTGACTATTTTGAGCACGATTTTGAATAAGAAATGCTTGTTTATCACTCCCGGTTTTGTAGTTTTGTAGATTAAATTTTAAATAGTTTGACAAATTGATATTCCACGACTCTATGAATAGATTTCTGAGCAGATATTATTTTATCTCCAGGCATGAACTAAAAATACGCACCTTTAAATTTCCCTCTTTTAAAACTGTTTACCCTGTCATAATAAGTTTCACGGTTCTTTCATTTGTGATTTTAATTACATCTGGATTTTTTACCGGAAACAGCCTGGATGGTGAGACAGGTTCTGCAATTTTAAATGAGAATGTTCGTCTAAGGGCACAAATCAGTGAATTGAAAGAAGAAATTGACAGGGTTAACGGGCGACTTTCAACCGTAATCAGTATGAATAACGAAATCCGTGAGCTGAATGATTTGCCTCGATTTGACAGTGCTTTCTTTAAAATAGAAGAAAGTGTGGTTGCTGGGGATGAAAGGAATACAATTTCCACATCCGGACTGTCAACTAATATCGATGATGCTTTCAATCTGTTGGCAATCCTTGAAAAAAATCTTGAGATTCAATCAAAATTCAATAAAGATATATCATCTGCATTAGTGGATAAAACATCTTATTTGCGTGGAATACCCTCCATAAAGCCGATTGATGCAAATTTTAATCGCACAAGTTTTGGTCCTCGTAAAAATCCGGTAACGGGTCAACCACAGTTCCATACAGGTCTCGATATGGGATCAAAGTTTGGACAGGAAATTTATGCAACCGCTGATGGAATAGTTGAGCGGGCTGATAATTTCAGCGGTTATGGGCTCTGCGTGATTGTAGCGCATGAATCCGGTTATAAAACACTTTATGGACATTGTTCAAAATTAATTGTTAAAAAAGGTGATCGTGTTTCAAGAGGAACCCTTCTTGCTTTAGTTGGCAGCACCGGTATCTCCACCGGGCCACATCTTCACTATGAAGTAATTTATAATGGTGAACACCTTAATCCGGCTGATTTTTTCTTTGATGAAGAAAAATCTTTTATTAATAAATCGAAGTAAAACCAACATAGGGATCAGTTTATGATTTGGACTATAGAATTAGCATCGTACCTCGAGGACGCTCCATGGCCGGCTTCGAAGGAGGAATTAATAGATTATGCAGAGCGCATCGGTGCACCTCTCGAAGTTATTGAAAATCTGAAAGAACTCGAGGACTCCGATGAACCCTACGAATCTGTAGAAGATATTTGGCCCGATTATCCTACTGATGAAGATTTCTTTTTCAATGCTGACGAGTATTAAAAAGTGATTTACAGTAACCGGTAATGGAAGACCTGTTTAGTGGAATTTATGGTCAGAAATCTGTAAAAGAAATACTTTCCGGATTTCTGACCACTAAAAAAATCCCACAAGCCCTTTTGTTTTCGGGACCTCCCGGGGTAGGAAAAGATTTTATCGCAATCCGGTTTGCCAACCTGATAAACAGGATTGAAAAAGGGGATTATGATCCTGTGATAGAGGGGAATACCCTTAAAGAGCCTGCCGTAAAGTTCATCTGTCCTCTGCCTGTCGGAAAAAATGAATCTTCAGATGATGGTCCCTACGACCGTATGACTCCATCTGAAATGGAGCTGATTCAGGAAGAATTTCGCAAAAAGGAAGAAAATCCTTACTATAAAATTTCCATACCCAAAGCCAATGATATAAAAATATCATCCATCCGTTCTCTTACAAAATATATGTCGCTTTCATTTCAGGAAAAAGGTCGCAGAACGGTGATAATATCCGATGCACACCTGATGAATGAACCTGCACAGAATTCGCTTTTGAAAAATCTTGAGGAACCCCCCGAAGGTTTTGTCTTTATCCTGACCACATCTGATCCATCACTTTTAAGAGAGACGATTAAGTCGCGTTGTTGGCCTGTGGAGTTTAAACCGTTAGTGAAGTCAGAAATAGCTGATGCTCTCAAGGTGTATTTTGGACTGGAAGAATCTGAAACGGATTTGTTGGCGCACATAAGTTCCGGTTCAATTGCCAAAGCGCTTTATCTAAGGGAGAAAAATCTTTTTGACAGACAATCGTCGGTGATTGCATTCCTGAGATTTTCACTCGCAGGGAAATTAAGTTCAGCCCAGAAGGAAATCAAAGATATTCTTTCGGAAAACGATGCCGAGCTGTTCCAACTTTTTGTGAGCCTGGTACTACTCTGGTTTGAAGATTTTAAGAGATATCTCATCGGTTTTCGGGAAGATCTGTTTTATACTCAACACATCGACACATTCGAAAAATTTGCTCAAAAATACAGTTCTATCGACCCAAACAGAGCAGTTGGTTCGATAGAAAAAATACTCTATTATATTGAAAACAACAATCTTAATATGCAAATTGCAAGTTATAACATAATGTTTCTGATCGCTTCATTGATTCAGAACGATCTGATTGACGAAAAAATTTATTTAAATTGAAAGGAATTGACATGAAAAAAGTAGTAATAACACACGCAAAAAGAACTCCTATTGGTTCATTTGGAGGATCATTGGCATCTTTCACTGCGGCACAACTTGGTGGAACCGTAATAAAAGCTGTTCTTGATGAATCCGGAATTGATAAAAACCTCGTAAATGAAGTGATTTTTGGTAATGTTTTGATGGCCGGTCAGGGTCAGGCTCCTGCTCGCCAGGCGGCTCTTAATGCCGGATTGCCCGATACTGTTGAAACTTTCACTCTGAATAAAATGTGTGGAAGTGGTCTCAAAGCAATTATGCTGGCACAGCAGGCTATTGCAGCAGGCGATGCTGATATAATTGTGGCGGGTGGAATGGAATCGATGTCGAATGCTCCATATATTCTCCCAAAAGCCAGAAATGGATTTAAATATGGTCATGGTGAAATTTATGATTCAGTTCTGCTCGATGGCTTAACTGATGTTTATAACCGTATCCATATGGGTAATTGTGCTGAGATATGTGCCAAAAACATGGAGCTTACAAGAGAAGAGCTTGATCAGTTTGCCATTACATCCTACACGAGGGCACAGGAAGCCCAAAAAGCAGGTAAATTTAATGATGAAATGGTACCAATCGTTGTTAAATCAAGAACCGGCGACATCATTGTTGATAAAGATGAAGACCCTGATAAGACTAATTTTGCGAAAATTCCGACACTTCGTCCGGTATTTGATAAAGATGGCGTTGTTACTGCCGCTAATGCAAGTAGCCTGAATGATGGCGCTGCCGCAGTGCTTATAATGTCAGAAGAGAAGGCGCTTGAACTTGGTTTTAAGCCACTCGTTGAAATTGTTGCTCAAAGTTCTGCTGCAAAAGCGCCCGTCGATTTCACAACAGCTCCTGCTGATGCTATCCACAAAGTGTTGGATAAAGCAGGATTAAAAGTGGCAGATATTGATCTTTTTGAAATAAACGAGGCTTTTGCAGTAGTTTCACTTGCTGTAAATAAACTGACAGGTATCACTCCCGAAAACACAAATGTAAATGGGGGAGCCGTAGCTCTCGGACATCCAATTGGAGCGAGCGGTGCCAGAATAGTGGCTACCTTAATTCATGAAATGTTGAGAAGAAATTCAACTTATGGACTTGCAAGTCTTTGTATCGGTGGTGGAGAAGCTTCAGCTTTGATAGTCAAAAAATATTAATTTTTAACGGAGATTGAATATATGAATGTAACCAAAGTTGCGGTTGTTGGTGGCGGCACCATGGGAAACGGAATTGTTACCGTTTTCGCACTTAACGGATTTTCAGTTACGCTGGTCGAAACAAAAGATGAACTGATTCAAAAAGCAATCGCAAATATCAGCACAAGTCTCGACCGAATGGTGAAAAAAGAAACGATCAAATCAGAGGATAAAATCGCTGCACTCAATAATATTACCTCAGTATGTGGTGTGTCAAATGTTAACCCTGAAACCGATCTTGTGATTGAGGCAGTGTATGAGAACAAGGAGGTTAAGCTATCTATATTTAATGAGTTAGATAAAATACTTAAAGCTGATGCGATCATGGCAACAAATACTTCTTCAATCTCTATCACCGAACTTGCGCCAACTTCAAGGGCATCTAACTTCATAGGTATGCATTTCATGAATCCCGTTCCAATCATGAAATTGGTTGAGATCATCCGTGGATATTCAACTTCTGATGAAACATATTCAATTATCAAAAATCTAACTTTAAACCTCGATAAAGTGCCTGTTGAAGTGCAGGATTACCCGGGATTCATTTCAAACAGAATATTAATGCCGATGATAAATGAGGCAATCTTTTCTTTGATGGAGGGTGTCGCATCAAAAGAAGACATCGACGCTGTGATGAAATTAGGAATGAATCATCCAATGGGACCCCTGACTCTTGCCGATTTTATCGGACTTGATGTTTGTCTGGCAATAATGGAAGTATTATTTAACGGGTTTAATGATCCAAAGTACAGACCGTGTCCACTGCTCAAAAAGATGGTAGCCGCAGGGAAATTAGGTCGAAAATCAGGAGAAGGATTCTATAAATACTGATCCACCTAAAGCCGGTTTTTTCAGGACTTTTCTTGCAGTAATAAAATATTATGCCCATAAGATCCCAATCAGTTCATATGGTTGGGATCTTACTCAGGATGGGTACACATTAATATTAGGAGCTGTAACCGGTGTTTTATGCGGATTAGGGGCTGTTATATTTCATCACTCAATAGAATATATCAAAGAACTCTTCTTTTATCTCCCTCCTTCCATTTTTCCCGGATTTAAAACTTTTTATCCTGAAACTTTTATCGGGGTGATTTATGTAATTCTTGTTCCGGCGCTCGGAGGGCTGGTAGTGGGAATCCTGGCGATGATCTTCGAAAAAGGGAAAAAAGGGGAGGGGATACCCAACGTTATTCTTGCGGTCGCTACAAAAGGAGGTATAATAAAAGGGAGTGTTGCTGTACTCAAGACAATTCAGACAGCAATTAGCATCGGAACCGGTGGAGCGGGTGGAAAAGAAGGTCCGATTGTTCAGATTGGTGCTGCAATTGGATCAGGTTTTGGACAATTTTTGAATTTATCTTCCGACAGATTAAGAATTCTTGTAGGTTGTGGTGCTGCAGCCGGACTTTCTGCTGCGTTCAATGCTCCCTTGGGTGGTGCCATCTTTACGATGGAAATAATATTAAGAACTTTTAATTCGCGTTCATTAGGGCCTATAATTGTGTCATCAGTATTTGCCACAGTTATTTCTCGTGGATTTATCGGTGATGAACCTGCATTTCAGATTCCTGCTTATGCACTAACGAGTAATAATGAGTTCTTTTTTTACATTATCCTGGGGATCGTAGCCGGGCTTGTTTCAGTTTATTTTGTGAAAACCATCTTTTTTGTTGATGAACTTTTTTAATAAAATTACGATACCAACATTCTTAAAACCGGCATTGGGTGGCATTTGTGTCGGATTAATTGGATTATTCCTTCCGGGTGTTTATGGCTTTAGTCAACAATCAGTTGACAGATCACTCTACAATCAGAATACTCTGGAACTGTTGTTATTACTTGTGCTGCTAAAACCTCTCGCTACGGCTCTTACAGTGGGTTCTGGTGGTCATGGTGGTACTTTTGCACCCAGTTTGTTCACCGGTGCCATGCTTGGTGGTGCAATTGGACAATTGATTAATGTAATTTTCCCGGAACTTGATGTGTCTCCGGGGGCTTACGCTCTTGTCGGGATGGGCGCAGTGGTTGCCGGCACAACCCACGCTTCGCTAACAGCCTTGATCATGGTGTTTGAGATGACCAACAACTACAAGATTATTTTGCCATTGATGTTATCCATTATAATCTCCACGGTAATCTCCAAAGGAATACTAAAGGGTTCGCTATATACAATCAGGTTGGGACGAGAAGGCACAGGACTCGATATCTATGGCAGAAAAAGCTCTGTTCTTAAGTCGATGCAAATATCCGCGATAATTGAAAATTCAGATGTATTTATTCAGGAATCAGACAACTATCACAGAGTGGTGGAATTATTGCGAAATTCCAATTACGAGACTTTGTTGGTTCGCAATCAGGCTGGTAATATTTTGGGGGTGATAACTTATAGTGACCTGAGGAAAACCATGTTTGATGAAGAGATGTCTTCGGTTGTTGATTTTCTGATTGCCGGTGACTTGATGAAAAAAAGATTTCCTGTAATAGGTGAAAATGAAAACAGTGACAGTGCATTGAAGATGATGGAAACTTTTGATCTTGAGTATCTACCGGTAATAAATTCAGAAAAAGAATTTAAGGGGATTGTTACAAAACAAAAAATATTAAGAGTATATCAAAATGAGCTGTTTAAGGCAGAAAATGATATGGATATGGCATCTTGACATTATTATCCCATGTCTCAAAATGTCCTATAATGTATATTATGTTAACTAAATGAGTCCTGTGAATTTAATCATTTAATAATCCCGCTCCCCTTATATCCCGATATCCTAATAACATCTTTCAAATGTATTTGTTGGCCATTGATGAATTTAATATTTATGGCATCAGTTAAACCGGATTAACTGATGCCATAAAATAATATGCCTGACTATTTGGAAATAAACGGTTTTAAATAATACTTCAGGATTACATCACCGTTAAAATACTTTTTCGCGGCATTTCTAATGTCTTCAACAGTAATTGCCTTTACGAAGTCTTTTCCTGCAAAAAAATCATTAAGGTCAGCATCAAACATCAGGTATGAACTGATTAGATTCAGGATACTTGAGTTATCCTGAAAAGTATCATCAATCTCTTTATACTGATTTTCTTTTGCTTTAAGTAAAGTCGTTTCGTCTTTAAATGAAGTTTTTAATGAATCTATCATCATAATAACCCGACTTACCAATTCATCTATTCTGGCAGGATCACAATTAAAATAGACACTATTATTGAATACTGGTTCAGGATATTTATTATAGGTGGTTGATGCCGAAACAGAATACGAACCCCCTAATTCTTCTCTGATAACTTCATTTAATTGAATGTCAAATATTTTTTGCAGAGTTGTTAATTCCATTGCATTCTTTTTTGTCCACTCAAACTTGCCGGGGAAACTAAGAAACACGGTAGCTTTCTGTTCAGTACCCATTTTAACAGTTTTTTCATCACTTTTGTTTGCATACCTCACTCCCCTGTCGATCCAGTTTTCCTTTGATACTTTTGGTTGTGATGCAATATATCGACAAACTAATGATCTCATTATGTCTTCATCAAAATTACCAACGAAGACAAACTCAAAATCCGATGCTGAATTGAATCGCTCCTTAAATACATTATATGCTTTAGCAGGGTCGAGTTGATTAAGTTGATCGATTGACATTGGTTTCATTCGTGGATTATTTCCAAATAATGAAACTACAATCGTATCATAAAATACATTATCGGGACTCATCCCGGCATTCTGCAAATAATTCTTCATTTTCTCGAGAAAAATATCCGATGCTTCAGTATCAAGTCTTGGATTGGTAAATGTCAGGTAGATAAGTCTGAAAAAATCCTCGATATCTTTTAATGAAGACTTTCCCTGAATACTTTCGCTTAAATCTGATATTCCGGTTGTTAATGACACCATTTTGCCGGATAGTTTTTTTGATAAATCGGTAAGGTTAAAATCACCGAGCCCGGATTCTTCAATAATGTTGTTTGAATATTTGGCAGAAACAAGGTCGGAATCTTCAACTTTTGACAGTCCGCCTTTACTAAAGCCATACATCATCACTTCGTCTTGTTGAAGCGCGGTTTTCTTCAAATAAACTACCGCGCCGTTGTCAAGAGTCCATTTTTTGATGTCTAAAATTCCGAAATCTTCTTCTGAAACGATTTTTCCGGGTGTCGGTTCCTCTTTTATCAACGGTCGGTCGGTTGTTACAACCGTTGGACCGGATAGTTTAACTTTTTTTACTTCAGTATATATCTTTTCAAGTTCTTCTTCCGACGGAATTCTAATTCCTTCTTTCTCAGGGTAAGAAATCATAACAACCAGATTGGAATCAGTGGTTAAAGATTTTGCAGCTTGATTAACTTCCTCCAATGAAATTGTTGGGATTAACTCTTTATAAATGGCATATCCGGATTCAATATCGGTGTAAATGGCGTCATTAATCACTTGATCAAGGATTGCATTTACTATCCCGTTTGAATACTGATTATCCTTTTCTTTAAAATAATTATCCATTCCGGCATTCATGTTCTCAATCGATCTTCCAAATTCATCGAAATTAAATCCAAACTGTCTCATTTTTTCTGCTTCAAGGTTCAAAAGAAAAAATGACGAATCAACCATATTTTCTTTTGGAGTCATGTATAACACAAACGCTCCTTTATCGTAAGAAAGACCGGTTGTGTATCCACCACCTTCAAGAAAAGGAGCATCCACCTTCTTGGAAAGATCAAACAATCTTTCGTTTAGCATCATGCTGATAAGATTAAAGACGAGTGCATTTTTGTACTCCTGCTTTGTATTGGCTTTTAAAACCGGCCTTTTATGGACGATAGTCAGGCTGGTGGTGGTTACTTCTTTGTCGCCTGTGATAGTATATAATCTCTCTTTATGGTCAGGAACCCCGTATATAACCCTCTTTTTGCTCAACGACGAGCCCGGTATGGTATTAAAATGTTTGTGAACTAATTTCTCTATTTCGGTTGCGTCAAAATCACCCACAGCCACAACTGACATCAGTTCAGGTTTATACCACTCTTTGTAATAATCTGTAAGAGATTTGTGAGGGAAGTTTTTTAGAATTTCTTCTTTTCCAATTGGCAGTCTCTCTGCAAATCGTGAGTTATGAAATAATACAGGGAACTGTTTGTCTCTGATCCTTTCAGCAGCTCCTTTACCCATTCTCATCTCCTCCAGAACCACTCCTCTCTCCTTATCAATTTCAAGAGAATCAAAAGTGGCATTTACCGCCCAGTCGGAAAGGATCAAAAATGCTGAATCGAGAATCGAATTTCTGTCGGTTGGAACCGTTAACATGTAAACAGTTTCTTCGGTAGATGTATAAGCGTTTATTTCAGGTCCAAACTTCATACCGAGTATTTCAAGAAAATCAACCACTTTATTACCGGGGAAATTTTTTGTACCGTTAAAAAGCATGTGCTCTACAAAATGGGCAAGCCCTCGCTGATCTTCTCTTTCATTCAACGAACCGGAGAGAATTACCAGACGCAGCTCTGCCTTTTTTTCAGGTTGTTTGTTTGGCAGAATGTAATATTTAATGCCATTCTGAAGGACTCCCTGTTTTATGTTACGGTGTTGTGGAATGGAATCATTAGCGGGCTGGCTAAATCCAAGAGCAGTAAATACTGCCATAAAAATAAATAAAATTTTAATTTGTCTCAATTAATCAATCCTTCCAGATATATTAACACTAAAACTATAATTACTACCAGTAGTGAATAAAAAAACAGTTTTCGTTTCCCCTGCCCTTTCCGTCTTTCATGTATGGTCGGAAACATCTGGTTGTTGTTATCCATCCCCTTATCGATGAATCGTGGGATATATGTAAATTGGCGGATCTTTTTACGGGGAGAAAACAGGAGCATTTTAAGTGGAGATTCCAAGTTTGTGGGGTGAAAGTTCAACCCTTACACTTGTTGCTTTTTTTGAATAGGTTTCACCATCCAAATGGATATATGCAGGTTTATCAAGTAACATGGTGTAACTGTTTGTATTAAAAAGAGTTGTCTCGTTAATCCTGACATGTGAACCGGTAATTGCTTTCGGTAAGTTCACAAATATCTTTGGCAGACTCATAGTATCAACTATACACATTTCAAGTAATCCATCATCCACTACGGCATTGGGTGTTAGCTTAAAACCGCCACCTGAATACATGCCATTCCCCGTGGTAATAAACATTGCTTCACTCGAATATTTTAAATCGCCATCAATCTGAATTTTATATGTGACTGAATCGTAAGAGAATAGTGCCTGAAATAATGAAACAACATAAACCGCAATACCGGTGAGAAATTTCTTCTTTTCTTTAAGAGTCCCTACATAGGCGTCGAAACCAACACCCAAAGTGTTGATAAATTTTCTTTTTTCGATTGTGCCATCAGCAAAGGAAATAGTTGTATCCCAAACATCCATTTTGGATTCAGTTCCTCTTAGCATGGCTTTTTTAAGTTCCGTTTTTGCATTTGAACCAAGTTTAAAATATCTTGCCAGATCGTTTCCGGAACCGGAAGGAATAAAAGAAATCTTAAAATTATAGGGCGGTTCAACCAGGTTAACAACAGAATTGAAAGTTCCATCTCCCCCTGCCAACATCAAATGTACATCTTTCCGATTGAGTTCATTGTAAATTGCAGCAGCTTCAACCAAATTGACGGGTGAATGGATTTCCAAACCCTTAAAATCGGGATGCTTTTTTAATCGACCAGCAAGTTTTTTACCTCTTCCATTACCTGCAAAAGGATTTATTACAATACAGTTTAATTGTTTTGAATTCAATTTGGATTAAAATTTATTTGGTAAAAATGGCTTCGACATACATTGCAGGATCAAAATTCTGAAGGTCTTCAATTCCTTCACCGACACCGATATATCTGACAGGAACTTTTAATTCTCTGCATATTTGAAAAATAACACCGCCTTTTGCAGTTCCGTCAAGTTTTGTCACAATCAGGCCTGTAAGTTCGGTAACTTTGGAGAATTCTTTCCCTTGTTGCACAGCGTTTTGACCTGTTGTTCCATCAACCACCAAAAATATCTCGTTTGGAGAATCAGGAAGTTTTTTGGCTATCACATTTTTGATTTTTCTCAACTCTTCCATCAAATTCACTTTTGTATGAAGTCTGCCGGCGGTATCAATCATTACAACATCAGCCTTAACCCTGATGGCTTCCTCAATTGTTTCGTAAGCCACAGATGAAGGGTCAGCACCCATTTCGCGGGATATTATCGGAACACCTGCCCTCTGAGCCCATATTTCAAGTTGTTCATTTGCTGCTGCCCTGAAAGTATCCGCAGCTCCCACAACAACTTTCCACCCTGACATTTTAAAATTGTGAGCAAGTTTCCCAATTGTTGTGGTTTTTCCTGCACCATTAACGCCGACAATAAGGATAACAAATGGATTATACTTTTCAACATCAGGTATGTATTCCACGGAAGAAAGTGAGTGAGAAAGTTCATCTTCCAACACCTTTTTTACAACTTCGAGAACATTTTCTCCTGATCTGTCTTTTTCCCCTTTAAGTTGTTTCCTTACTTCTTCAACAATTTTCATGGCAAGGTCGTACCCGATGTCAGAGCTGATCAACAATTCTTCCATCTCTTCGAGAGTTAATTCATCTATTACTGCCTTACCGGTTACAGTCTCTGCGATCTTGTTGAATATTTTATCTCTCGTTTTAGAGAGACCCTCTTTTAATTTCCCAAAATTGAAATTTTTAATAAAACTCATTTAGTTTTCCTTAACACTTTTAAAGCGCGATTTACATAATTCAGGTATGAAACAACAATTAACACAATCAATGAATAATAATATATTATCATCGGGAGTGAACTCCGGTCAACATCAATAAAAACGAGTATCAGATATATTCCTATAAATGTGAAAGTCCACTTCCCTATCTGATCGGATGCAGGAACTTCTCCCATCCGTTTACTTAGGAATATTCCGGGGATGATTATTAAAACATCTCGGAGAACAATAACAAGAAAAAGAGTTAAATCGAGAATTCCGGTTGAAAAAAAAGCAATCGCGATTGAAACAACCAGAACCTTGTCAGCAAGTGGATCAAGAATTTTTCCGAGCTCGGAGACCTGATTTAATTTCCTTGCAAAATATCCATCAAAATAGTCAGTAAAACTGATTAAAAACACCAACATCAGCACAACCGGCTTGCCTAATATTTCCGGATTTAACAAAAAATAAACAAGTGGCAGAGCCCCAAACAGTCGGGAAAGACTCAACAAATTGGAGATTTGAAAAAACTGTTTTGCTTTGATTCCAAACATCATCTGATTATCGCAATTTTTCCAAGTTTGGTTGACAATTCTTCCCCCTTGCCATCTGTCATGGCAGCACGGAAGATATATACTCCGGATGGAACCTCTCTACCATCAGAATCGGTGAGGTTCCAGGTTACTCCACCGTTACCATCACTCTCCGTAAATTCTGCTATTCTGCGTCCTTCCAAATTAAAAATGATGATATCCACATTTCTTGGCAGATTGGCAAATGTAACTGATCCATGTTTTGATCTGTCAACAGGACTTGGATAAACATATATATCATCAAGATTTACGGCTGTTGCAGTAAGAACAATGGTTGCCCCGGCATTTTGATTGATAACAATAGCACCTGATTGGGCAGACGACCTTAAATTTTTAATAGTGAGGGTATATTCTTTTCCAAGTGCACCAATTGGTTTTGCTCCTTTTAAACTTAGAACCACTGTTCTGCTGTTTGGACCCGCGGTTACAGAAGTGACACTATTATCCGGAGAAAAAAGGTAGTTATTTGTTACTGACGCGGTTGCCATATCAACTTCAAGATTAAAAGTAACTGTAACTGTATAATTATCAAGAATTGTAAAATTCTCAATATAAAATTGTTGTTCTCCCGGTTGAGGGGTATAGCTGAAACGGATAGTATCTTCTGAAATGGAAGAACCATAATAATCCACAAGTCCCCCTGTTATAACCATGTTTCCACCCGGTGAAAATTTACGAGGGAAGGTCAACAAAAAGGAGTTTTCACCTGAAGGCGTATATGATGAGAGCGGGACCTTCTCACCTCCGGTAATCAGGTATATTTTGGATGGATCGTCAATTTCCTTTTTAACTTTTGAAGAATACTTTACTTCAACTGAACGGTCGGTTTTAATTGAGGAAGAAACAAAACTTGCAGGAGAGTGATGATAAACTACAAATACCTTTGATTTGGCGCTGTTATTTCCTGAGATACTTCCAATTTGATAATAATAACTGCTTCCCAGCGTTACCCGTGTGTCAATATAATCCATCAAATTAGTGGAATCAAAAAGTGCTATATTATTTTCCGTGGTACCTCTGTAAATGTAATGTTTTGAGCCCAATCCAAGGAATTTTATCTGCACACTTGTATCATCAATTGATTTAGCAGAGATTAGCGTGGGTGCAAACAGAGAAGTCTGCCGGAACTCAAAAAACTTAACAATATTACCGTAGGGATAAGCTATCTCAGGAACTCCATTACCATCATAATCCTCAATTAAAATTGCATTGGTATTAATGTTCTCATCGTAAGAAATCACTCTCCCGGTAAAACCGTCACTTTTTATAACATATGCATATGGATAAGTGAACATCAGCAGTTCTTCTTTTAGATCGCCATCGATATCAAAAAACTTCAGTGAGTTTGATGCTCTTTGAAAAGTTGATTTAAATTCAACAGCCGGATCAACAAATGCATTATCATAAATAACATTCAGGTCGCTGCCATTAAAATTAAATATAAGCACCCTGTTGTAAGGGGCAATATCAACATCCGGAACAGCTTGCAGTAAAACTGCTATATCCTGATTATTATCATTATTAAAATCACCCACTGCGATGAATGACGAACTTGAAACGTACCCGGTTCGGATCAACTTATCGGGCTTTATGTCAGTTAGTGAATTTACTTTAAGAATGACAATATCACCGTCAGAATCGGTAAAGACAATCTCAGTTTTGTTGTCTCTGTCTATATCTTTTACGATTACAAAAGGACTGTTAAAAATATTACCGCCAAAACCCATTCCCGAAGTATTGTAAAACCGCGACTTGTATGTAAGTGACAGATCGTTATTCACCGAATATATTACTATAGTTGTATCATTCCTTACAGCAAGCAGTTCATTTTTATTATCCCTGTCCAAATCAAAGACACCTATAGGCCAAAAGAATGAAGTGTCAGCAGAGGTTGTCAACTGAAAATGAGGTTTTGTGTCCATTTGTCTATGAATATGGGCAGAATATCCCCATAACGAGAGGAGATCGTTTATTCCATCCTTATTAAAGTCTCCATAATCCTTTGCGATCTTTCGATATAAAGTATCAACTGCTGAAGGAGTGAAAGTGTTATTTTCAAATTCAAAAAGGACTGTTGTCTCGGGAGTCATTACTTCCCTTAACAGTGCACCTTTTTTATTTCCCGGCAAAGTAATCGATTTATCAAAAATGTAACCACCAGGGAGAGTGTAATTTTTCTCTGTTTTCTCGAATGTTCGGAAAAGGTCACTACTGTTTAAAGTGAAATTTCTACTCACCGAATCACGGATTATCGTCGTGAATCCACCTTCGTTTATCACTTCAAAATAAATTTCATAAAAATCTGATGCACTCACCTGTGATTTTGGTACAAACCCATAGTGCAATTGTTTGACAAAACCGGTGTTGGTTGAAAAACCATCAAGAGTAACATATGAAAAAGATACATCTGATAATTTTTTATAATACATTTTAACCACTGCAGGGTCTTCTGTGTAAACGGCAGCCATGAAAGTCGGTTTATCACCATAATAAGCAGGTAAAAGTGAAATAAGTTCACCTTTTGTTCCGGCTCTTTTTATCCTGAAGTTGACTCTCTCCTCGGCTGTGAAAGCATTGGTTTGTTCAACTTTAATTCTGAGAGTATAGACAGTGTCCTTTAATCCGGCTATCGGAAAATTAAAAATATCCTTGCCGGAAACCTGATTTTTTTCCTGATCAATCAGAACTGTCCATGAGGTTGGATTTAATCCGGTTCCATATTCCAATGAAAATGATTTAAAATAGGAAGAGAGTATTGTAGCGTTAATCCTTAATGTATCCTCTGAGGAGGAATAATCCTGCCGGGGAAAATTAAATTTTACTGAAGAAGGTGCCAACACAGTAAGAGCTCTTAATAAATTTAGTCTCCCTGCCCCTGCTCTTTGGTCCCACCCCTGCTGACCAATATCATCGGCGGTGGATTTCAAAATCTGTTTTACTTCCTCATTTGAGAACGATTTGAGTGATAAAATCATGGCAGCAGAAGCCGATACAAAAGGAGCTGCTGCTGATGTTCCATTAAAATCGGAGTAATTCCAGTTCCTGGAAGTGGTTTTAACCTGAGTTCCCGGAGCAACCATATCCAAAGTGGAACCATAATTTGAGCTGCCGGCAACAAAATCTTCAGAAGTTGAATTGCCAACCGAAATCACTTCACTGTAGCCGGAGGGATAATGTGGGTCCGGAGAGTTTGAGTTGCCGGAACTTGCCACTAAAACAACATTTTTTGAGTAAGCATATTGAACCACATCTTTAAGTACATGTGAGTAGGAATAGTCACCAAAACTCATGTTGATAACCTTTGCACCCATCAATACGGAGTATAATATTGCCGCTGCAACATCATCTTCTTCCCCATAACCCTGGGGATCAAAAGCTCTGTTATTTAAAATCCTGATTTTTGGAGCTACACCCGCAATACCCATTCCATTATTGGTTTCAGCTCCAATCAATCCTGCTACCGAGGTTCCATGAGAGAAGAGATTTTCATCCATGGGATCGTTATCCCAGTCAAGATAGTCACCTCCTGTGGTATCAAACGGAAAACCTGTTCGGTCTGTAAAGTCCCATCCCATATAATCATCGATAAAACCATTATTATCATCATCCACACCATTACTTTTTTTATCCCTGCCCTGTGAGTCAGTGCCGGTTTCGCCGTTATTGATAAATACCTTGTTAACAAGGTCAGGGTGTTTATAATCAATTCCGGTGTCAATCACACTCACTACTACCGTATCGGCTCCCTGAGTAATCTCCCAGGCTTCATACGCGCTTATTTTTGAGAGTGCCCATTGAGTATTGACCAAACTGTCGTTGGGAATAAAATCGATTTTATATTCTGAGCCTTTTTGCACATAAAGAATGTCAGAATCATTTTTTAACGATCCCACCAGGTCTTCTATCGCAGTTGTTCCGGTCGATTTTAGAACAACAATCCTGCTGAGTGCCGGAATTCGTTCTGCCAGACCTTTGGCAAAAGGCACCACAGAAAGTTGTTTACTGTTAAGAGGGGCATCAGTTTGAAGAATTGAAGAAATCCTTGATTCCAGACTTGATTTTACATCTGTAGCTTGTATATTATCCTTAAACTTTACAAAATATATCTCTTGTGTAAAGCTTACATTGGATAAAAGGATTACCGCCGTCATCAACAGATGTTTAAACTTCATAATGCTCCTTGGTAAAATTGAAATCAACTCTGGTGGGGTATTCACCTGAAAAACAAGCTGTGCAATAGTCATCAGGATTATCTTCTTTCACCGCTTCCTGCAGGTCAGCGATTGTAAGATAGCTTAGTGAATCAACTCCAATGTAATCTTTAATGGCATCAACATTACCATCCATTTTAAATGCTATTAATTCCTCTTTTGAAGGGAAATCCATTCCATAATAACATGAATGCATAATGGGGGGGGAAGAAATTCTGAAATGAATCTCTTTTGGTCCGGCTTCTCTGATCAGGTTGATCAACTGTTTTGATGTTGTTCCCCTGACAATTGAATCATCAACCACAACAACTATTTTGTCTTTTAAGACACCTTTCACAGGATTAAACTTTATTTTAACTCTCATTTCACGGTTCTCCTGTCCGGGTTCGATGAAAGTTCGTCCGATATAATGGCTTCGAAGCAGTCCGATCTCAAATCGTGCATCAACTCCCATTTTTTCAAGTTCCCTGGCATATCCAAGGGCGGCAGTGTTTGAACTGTCGGGCACGCTCATCACAATTACTTTTTCGTCGGGTTTGACGGGTAAAACCGGGTATTTTCTTGCAAGAATTTTCCCGAGGCGTCTTCTAATTTTATCAACATAATGTCCAAAGATCATACTGTCGGGCCGCGAAAAATAGATGTATTCAAAGATGCACTGTTTTCTTTCTCCATTTTTTCCTTCAAGTGCTCTTGATTCAAGCTCGGAATCCCCATCTATCAATGGTATTACAACAACTTCACCGGGTTCAATATCTCTAATATATTCTGCGGAAATTATATCAAATGCACATGTTTCAGAAGCAACAACATAAGAATCACCAAGTTTACCCAGACATAATGGTCTAAAACCTAATTTGTCTCTTGCAGCCACCAGATAATTATCGGTTAAAATTACAACAGAAAAAGCCCCTTCAAGGAAGTCAAGAGCTTCAACAATCTGATCAATCTGACTCTTTTTTTTACTTTTTGCAATTAGATGGAGAATTACCTCGGTATCGGAGGTTGTTTGAAAAATGGATCCTTCACTCTCGAGCCATTTTCGAAGTTTTGTATCATTCGTTAAATTGCCATTATGAGCTACAGCCAGATTGCCGGAGTGATAGTTAACAATAAAGGGTTGAATATTTTTTCTGGAATTGGAGGAACCTGTCGTGGAATATCGGTTGTGCCCAATGGCAGCATTTCCTGTAAGTTGGGGTTGCCATTCGTCGAAATCATCAAACACCTCGGAGACCAACCCCTCGCCCTTAATGATTCTAAAAACATCTTTACCGTTCTCCCGATCATGTGTAACCATGCCCGAGGCTTCCTGGCCTCTGTGTTGGAGAGCGTGAAGGCCATAGTACGACATCATAGCGGCATTTTTATGGTTGGTTATTCCAAAAATTCCGCAAAAACATTTGGTTCTGCTTATAGTTATTTCCATCGAAGTATAATTTATTAGGGGATAACAAATTTATTAAATAAGAAGAAGGAATAAAAGGTAAAATGATCAGGCTGGTTGAATTATTGGGCTAAATTCCCAATTGATTCAAGAAAAGAATGGTCGGAACGGCGGGATTTGAACCCGCGACCCCTACTACCCCAAAGTAGTGCGCTACCGGGCTGCGCTACGTTCCGAACATTAAAGTTTTGACTTAAGGATTTCCAAAAAAGTTTTTATCTCAACAAGATCTTTATAAAGTTCCGATCTCTCTTCGGTAACTTCTTTTTCGGTTTCAATATCCAGATTAACATTCTCTTCCGAGAGTTCCTCATCGTTAATCTGAATTTCATCTCTGCTGATATCTTCCAGAGCAGGTATTTTACCTTTATACTGGTCGATTAATACTTTTTTGGCACCTTCAATAGTATATTTCTGGTCACGCAACAGACTTTTAATAAAGAGAATCAGTTCAATCTCTTTATTAGTATATATTCTGTTGCCGGCCCTGTTTTTTTGTGGCCTGAGTTGCTCAAAAACATTTTCCCAGAAGCGAAGAACATATTGTTCAACTTCTGTGATTTTACTTACTTCACTAATCGAGTAGTAAAGCTTCTTAATGTTAAAATCTTTCATCAGAACCGTAAAAATTTAGATTACAAATGTATGAAATAAGTTAAACTCTGCAAAGAAGAGCCACTTGTTAACTGTTTTCTTTCTTGATTATTTCAAGAATTTCTGAAAAATCATTCAATTCATAATCAGCATTATGAAATGGTGTGTTGAATGTGTCGCCATATTTGGCAAATGCAGTTTTGATCCCCACATTCGATGCTCCAACGATATCTCTTTCCGCCCAATCCCCCACCATCACTGCTTCTGCCGGTTCCACACCCAATTTTCTAAGAATCGCCATAAATGGAACAGGACTTGGTTTTCTCTCTCCGGTATCATCAAAAGTTACAACTTCATCAAAAATATGGTGAAAATTAAGATATGCGAGTCGAAGCCAGGCTTCCTTGCTTGGGGCATCAGAAAGAATACCAAGTTTTATTCCCATCTTCACCAACTGATTTAAGCTGGAATAAACATGTGGATAAGGAATCAGGTTTGCCTCCCTGGCTTTTCTGTAGGCAACAATCCCGGAACTCAAAATTTTATGATTGATCATTCCAAGTTGTTGAGTTAAAAAAAGATCAAATACCTGTTGATACTCAATACCTTGTTCTTTGTATATTTTATCAATCTCAGCAGACGCTTCTGCTAAACTTAACTGCAAACCGGCATCAATCATTGCCGTAAGAGCAGCCTCAATTGACAGTCTTTTCATTTTCATGAAATCAACAAGTGTATTGTCGAGATCAAAGATAACGGCTTTAATCATCTGTAATTCCTTTATTTAGACTCTCTTTTATCAGTTCAACTGCTGCATAATAACCAAGTTCTTTAAATCCTGACAAATATCCGTCACATGCTGATGCTGTGATTAATTGCTGTCTAAAATCTTCTCTTTTGGCAAGATGCGACAGGTGGACTTCCACTTTAAAATTCTTAAACAGCTCAAGGGCGTCTCTTATAACCACTGAAGTATGGGCATATCCACCCGGATTAATTATCAGGTGGCCTTCCCCGTTTCTTAATGATTGAATCTTTTCAACAATCTCACCTTCTATATTGCTCTGAAAAAAATCAAAAATAATTTCAGGGAATCTTCTGCACAAAAGTTTTTCGATTTGTGTAAGTGTAAGTGAACCGTAATTGGAACTCTCTCTCTCTCCAAGCAAGTTCAAATTTGCACCATGGATAACAGAAATCTTCATTTTGGCTCCGCCATTGAATCTATAAATTCTCTTACTTTGGGAGAGACATAAATTGAATCAATACCCAAATCTTTTAATGCAGATGCAAGAATGTTCGCCCGGCGTTGATCATTGGCATTTTTATTTATCACAACAACCTTCGATTCGTTAAGGATACAATAGCCGCCACGAAAATCACCCTTCTCAAATCTTACTGTCGCACCAAGCTGATATGCAAGGTCTTTGAGCTCGTTGATTAAAGATTCCAGTTCTTTTTCTTTTATTTTCATAGAGAAAGTATTTAAATCTAAAACTTCAGAAAAGGTTAATAAATTGTGTAAATATAATAATTTAGATATTCCAATTTCAAAAAATAAGAAAAATATATGAATATTGCCTCAATCGACACCGGAACAAATACGATTCTGCTTCTAATTGCAACACCGGTGGGATCAAATTTAATACAAAAATTGACAGAAATACATAACATGCCACGCCTCGGAGAAGATGTTGCAAAATCGGGAATCATCAAAGAGGAAAAAATCAAAGAATTGTGCAGGATATACAATGAGTATAAAGCAGTTTGCAACGAATACAAGGTCACAAAAATTATCGCTTGTGGAACCAATGTTTTCAGAATTGCAAAGAATACTCCTGAGGTAATCCGCATTGTAAAGAGTGAGACGGGAATTGATCTGAAGATAATTTCGGGAGAAGAGGAAGCTGAATCTTCATTTTTAGGTGCAACGGCAGATTTTGACAAAAATCAAAACATTGCAGTTATTGATATTGGTGGAGGCAGCACTGAAATAACCTGCAAAAACAACAATAATCTTCTCTTCAGAAAAAGCTTTACTACAGGTGTCGTTACCTTGAGAGAAAAATTTGTAAATAAAGATTCGCTTTCAAAATCGAATCTTGATGAGCTATCAGATTTTTGTAATCACTATTTTTCTGAACTTGAAAATGTTCGTGGAATGTCAGATTTTTCGATCTCAATTGCTGGCACCCCAACAACTTTATTTTCTCTATACAACGGATACACAGAATTTAAAGGAGAATTGATACATAAACATCAACTTTCGATTAAAAACATCGATGAAGTGGTCTCCGGTTTTATTGATTTGCCATTTAAAGAGTATGGAAAGTATGGAAAGATTATAACAGGCAGAGAAGACCTGATGGGGGCGGGAGCTATAATTCTTAAAACCGTATTAAATAAACTGGGACTTGATGGAACGACTATCTCAATCACCGGGTTAAGATATGGAATTATATTAAACTATCTTGCTCAAAACCCGGAATCATCTCAAACTTAAAATCCTATCAAATTCAGGACTTCTGATATGTGTTCTGAATAAGAGTATCTTCAGGTGTTTTTGAATCATCGGGTGTTGGATAATCAAGAGTGTAGTGTAATCCCCTGCTCTCTTTTCGCAGTAATGCCGATTTTACGATAAGATAACCCGATGTTACAAGGTTTCTCAACTCAATTAGTGAATCAAAAACCTTCGTTATTTTGTAAAATTCTTCAATTTCATGATAAAGAAGATTAATTCTTCTCGATGCAAATTCCAACCGTAGATTTGACCTGACAATCCCGACATAATCCGACATCAGTTGTTTCAGCTCCCTGACGCCATGAGTTATAAGTACCTTTTCGTCAGCTGATAAAGTACCTGAATCATCCCAATCGGGAATTTCTTCGTGACAAACAGGAAAATCTTTAATATTTTTCTTGATATCGTCTGCTGCCCGTTGGGCAAAAACAAGTGCTTCAAGAAGTGAATTGCTGGCAAGCCGGTTTGCTCCATGAACACCGGTCATTGAAACCTCGCCAACTGCATATAGTCCCGTTAATGAAGAACGGGAAAACTCGTCAACACAAACACCACCACAGATATAATGTGCAGCGGGAACAACAGGAATAAACTCATTTGTGATGTCAATACCCTTGTTAAGGCAATTTGCATGTATATGTGGGAAATGATCTATAATCTCTGCTTTATGCTTGTGGGTTACATCAAGAAACACATATTCGTCTCCCCTTTTTTTCATTTCAGTATCGATTGCCCGGGCTACTATGTCTCTTGGGGCGAGTTCTTTCCTGACATCATACTTTTCCATAAATGCCTCCCCGGAAGAGTTCCGGAGAATCCCTCCAAATCCTCTTACTGCTTCAGAAATGAGGAAAGAATGACTCGATTTACTTTTTGGATTTGGGTCATAAAATGAAGTGGGATGAAATTGTATAAATTCCATGTTCCCCATTTTTGCACCGGCTCTGTAAGCCATTGCAAAACCGTCACCTGTTGCGATTGGTGGATTAGTGGTATGGTAATAAACCTGGCCAATCCCACCTGTAGCGAGAATAGTTGCCCGGGAAGTTACTTTTATTACATGTCCCGATTCATTCTCGAGTACATAAGCCCCCCAACAGTGACGACTTGATATTGGAAGATGTTTTAATCCTGTAACATTGTGTTCAGTAATCAGATCAATTGCAAGGGTGTTTTCAATTATTCTGATGTTTGGACTTTTACTTGCTTTTTCAATCAGAGCCCTCTCAACTTCTTTCCCTGTTAAATCTTTTGCGTGAACAATTCTGTTAAATGAGTGGCCACCTTCTCTTACAAGATCAAGTTTACCGTCTTTTAAAGTAAATCCGGTACCTATGTCAATTAGTTCGTTAATTTTTCCGGGACCCTCTTTAACAAGTATCTCAACTGATTTTTCATCACACAAGCCCGCTCCGGCGATGAGAGTATCTTTTATATGATTTGCAAATGTATCGTTTGGATCGAGAACCGAGGCTATACCACCCTGCGCATAATTGGTGTTTGACTCACTTTTTTCTTTTTTTGTCACCAACACAACATCAGCAAATTCAGATATTTTTATGGCACTGTATAATCCTGCGATTCCACTTCCAATTATCAGTACATCAGTTTTATAAAACATTTGAAGCCCTATATATCAAAAGATAAAAAATTAACAAGCAAAAAAGCCACTGCAGTTAAAAGCAAAAATATTTTTACCGAAATGAACAATGAAAACATCTTTCCCGATCCAAGTCTGTAAAATAATATTGAAGAAAGTGTTATCGCCCACACAATAAACGCAGTTTCAAGTATTACAAAAATAACCCCAAACATTTGCTTAAAATCGAGTGGTGAAGGTGAATGGCTAAAGAGAAATTCGCCGTAAATAATTATTTCAAAAAAAATCAGTATTGCTGCACTTAAAGCTATTGGCGCCAAAGCATAACTAAGTCCTGCGGTTACATCACGCCATCTTACTCCTGCTCCACCGATACCTGTTGTTTTTAAGAGTATAAAAGGGAGGAAAAGAGCAAAAGCCAACAAAAGCAGGAATTGAATGTAGCCGGTCAACATTTTTTCGCCGGTATATTCAAAAAAATGGAAGGAGAAGAATATGGCAATAAAGTATAATTTGATTATTGCAAAAATGAGGAAAAAAGAACTGAAGTTTTTGTTTTCCGCGTATATGATCTTGTCGAATGTCTCACCCGGTTCGTCAACAAGACCTGATAAAGTGCTTCCGAGATCGATGTTGGCAACTTTATCTCGTAGAAAATATCCACATTTTTTACACTCGGAATTGAAACGGGATTGTTCCAATCCACAATTCGGGCAGGATGTTTTATTGGGTATCATGTTCGTCAGAATTTAAATTTGAGATTTAGCATTTTACTTCCGGTATTGAAGTCTTCTGATACATCGAAGTCGAAAAGACTTGCATCGACATATGCATCAAGAAGGTTTGCTAAATAAGTAATTCCCATATAAATTACAAACAAATCTCTTTGATCGCGATAAAAATCCCTTAAGCGGCGATAACTCTCGATGGAAAACGAGGACTGAATGTAAAGTGTCCTGTAGTCGGTGTAGTTATTATCGTTGACAACATAATTATAGACACACCATCCGAGTATTCCCCAGACGACCGGAACCTTCCAATAAGATTCATTGTAGTATTGCCCCCACCCCGGAAGAACGGCACTTTTCCACACTGCAGTCATGGGATCTTTTGTCGGGATATAAACATCCGATGTCTTGATAGTGTCCATGGTAATCCCGGAAGGTCCCGCAGCAGGAATGGAATCCTGTTGAGTGGAATCAGGAGTCTGTGCGACCATTGGAACACACAACAGGATAAAGACTGCTACAAGTTTAGTTATGATTTTTTTCAATAATCTCAAACAATTCAACAAGCCGATCCAACTCTTCATTCGAAAAAAACTGGATAACGATTTCTCCGGTTCCTTCATGCTTTTGTGAGCAGATCACCTTTGTGGCGAAAATCTTTCGTAAATAATCTTCAATGGAATTAAGTGCGGATGAAGATTTTGGTTTTGGTTTTTCAACCACTCTTACAGGTTTTATTTTTGCAGGACGGGTGAGTGCTTTTACAAGTTCTTCAACTTTACGCACTGACATTCCCTCATCGATCATCCTTTGAAAAGCGTGAATCTGGGTAATCTCATCAGGAAGGTTGATCAGAGCTCTGGCATGTCCCACAGTAATTTCATCTCTGATTAAAGCATCTTTTATTCTGTCAGGAAGTTTAAGCAATCGAATCGAGTTGGCAATTGTTGACCTGTTTTTTCCGACGCGATCAGCAATTTCTTCCTGAGTAAGATCGCATTCTTCCATTAATCTTTTATAAGCCGTGGCTTCTTCAATTGGATCAAGTTTTTCTCTTTGAATATTCTCGATGAGTGCCATTGCCAGCATAACTTCATCAGAAGAAACGATCATAATGTATGCAGGGATTTCAGGATAACCGAGCTCTCTGAAAGCTCTTAGTCTTCGCTCTCCCGAAATCAATTCGTAAGAGTTTTCCGCAACTTTTCGAACTGTAACAGGTTGAATCAGTCCATTTGTCAGAATGGATCGTTTTAGGTCTTCGAGAGCTTCTCTGTCGAAATTGGTTCTGGGCTGAAATGGATTTGGCTTTATCTGCATCACAGACAATTTTTTAATGGAATCTGATACCGGCTGACTTGATGAACTTTCTTCATTATTCTCAAAGTCGCTTTCATTCATTGTTCCCATTAATGCCTCAAGACCACGCCCCAGACCCGATTTAACTTTTGCCATTATTTTTTGTTATTCCTTCTAAGAAATTCCTGGGCGAGTTCTATATAGTTTTTTGCTCCGCTTGAAAGAGCATCATACATTAGAACCGGTTTCCCAAAACTGGGTGATTCTGATACCCGGACATTTCTATGAATCTTTGTTTTGTAAACTTTATCTTCAAAATATTTTCTGACCTCTTCAGCTACGAGTTCAGAAAGCTTCAATCTGCTGTCATACATTGTGAGCAGAACACCCTCAATTGTAAGATGTTTATTAAATCTGTCCTTAACGAGTTTAATTGAATTTAGAAGTTGCCCCAATCCTTCCAGTGCAAAATACTCGCACTGAACAGGGATTAAGACTGAATCACTCGCAGTGAGTGCGTTTAGAGTCAATATCCCCAGAGTTGGGGGACAATCAATAAAAACATAATCATATTTGGAGCGGGCTTCTTTTAATCGTTCTTTAAGTACAAATTCCCTTTTTTCCATCTCAAGTAATTCCACTTCGGCACCAACAAGGTCGATAGTTGCCGGAATCAGATCAAGATAAGGTATAACATCTTTCACTATAGTATCTGAAAATTTAACTTGTGATATTAACAGATCATAAATTGAGGGTTGAGTGTTTTGAAAACTCAACCCTGAAGATGAATTACCTTGAGGGTCTATATCAATTACAAGAATTTTTTTTTCTGCAACCGCAAGCGAAGCTGAAAGATTTATGGCAGTAGTTGTTTTGCCAACTCCACCCTTCTGGTTTGCCACGGATATTATTTTACCATGCATATATTCTACATCAATTCCGAAAAATCATAATGATTAAAGTGTTATTTCCTGTCCAAATTTCAATACGGTACATCCCTGGTTTACTGACTCAAGTTTTCTTTTGAAGTCTTCGGGATCAGCCTCGATTACAGGAAAAGTGTTAAAATGAAGGGGTATTGCTATTTTTGGATTGACAAATTCAACTGCGATAACTGCATCATCAATTCCCATTGTGTAATTATCACCGATAGGAAGAAGCATATAATCTATTTTGTTCAATTCGCCAATCAATTTCATATCAAGGAAAAGTCCTGTATCACCCGTGTGATAAAGCGTAATCCCGTCAATTGTAAGAACGATCCCAACAGGGTTGCCGCCGTATCTTCCATCAGGATAAACAGAACCATGATGAGCAATCGTAAATTTCACTCTTCCAAATTCAAAATTAAACCCGCCACCGATATGCATCGTGTGAATTCTTAGTCCCTCTGCTTCAAGGATATTGCCAAGTTCAAAATTACAAATAACGAGTGAATTGCATCTTTTTGCAATCTCAATTGTATCGCCAACATGATCACCATGAGCGTGAGTTAAAATAATATAATCCGCCCCAACCTCTGAAGATTTTACAGGAGAGACAGGATTACCATTAAGAAAAGGATCAATAAGGATTTTTGTTCCTTTTTCAGTTGTGATCTGACAGGCGGAGTGCCCAAAATATCTAAGTTTCATTCTACAAATCTCCCAAAGGTTTTACTATTTGCTTAACAAATTTAAGAGTTGTTTCGATATTTTTCATTTTACTTTTTTCTTCCCCATAAATTGTGGGAATATCCACCCATGCAAAAGAGTTGCAATATTTTGAGGCTTTAATTAACATTTCAGTCTCTGCAATATAACCATTTTCGTCAGGAAGAATCTGTTTAAGCAGTGAACATTGAAAACCTCTGTATCCCGACTGACTGTCGAGAACTTGTATGCCGGTTTTTAGACTGATTAAAAATGATGAGATTGAATTGCTTAGAATCCTGTGAAAAGGCATTATGGAAGTGTCAAACTTTCTTTTCCCAATTACAACGGGGTTGATTTTAAGTTCTTCCAAAAATTTTGGGATAAATTCCGGATTATGTTGTTTATCCCCGTCGAGTGTGATTACAGTATCAAATCCCCGTTTGATCGCTTGAATGAACCCAAGTCTGAGTGCAGCACCTTTCCCCTGATTTTTCTCAAGTGTAAATATCTCCACCCCGGGAATTTTGGGGATGGTATCTGCTCCCCCATCTGTGGAACCGTCATCAACTGCAAAAATTGATTCACAATAACTTGCTGAAATTTCAACAACCTCCCTGATAAAATTTTTTTCATTAAAAAACGGGATTATAACACAACAAGTCATTTCTTCTTGAAAATTCTTCTAAAAGGGTTAACTTCCACATTTTTATCAATAATGAGCGATTTGTTAAGATAATTTGTGAGAGATTCTCTGGTGAGGGCTCTGATTAAATTACCATGCTCAGCAACTGAAATCATGTGTGTCTCCTCAGATATTATTATCACAATTGAATCATACTCCATCGAATGGGTCATACCTGCTTTGTGGCGCATTCCTGTTTCAAATTCATGGAAATGAACCTCTTTTGAGAATGGAATCGAACATCGTGCTGCAATAATAACATCATCACGGATAACGACTGCACCATCGTGTAATGGAGCACCGGGGACAAAAATTGAGCCAAGCAACATTGTTGAGACTTTGGCGTTTACCTCGGTACCACTCTCAATCAACTGTTTCAGGTCATTATCTTTTTCAACAATTATGAGGGCGCCATAACCTTTACTGGAAAGTGAAATTGCTGAATTAACAAGAATTTCCACAAGTCCGGGATTGTTTTTCTCCTTTCTAAATGCCTGAAATACGGGATTTGTTGCAAGAAGTGCAAGAAATCGCCTGATCTCGGGTTGAAAAAGGATAATAAATGCAATAAGCCAGATGTCTGAAATGAATTTTAATATTATACTTAAAGCTTTCAGGTTTAATGCCTGCGCTGTAAGAAATAACAGAAGTATGATCACAAGTCCAAATAGAATCTGACTTGCAATTGTTCCTTTTAATAACTTGTAGATATTGTAAATAATTGCTGCTACAATTAGAATATCCAAAAAATCAAAAAAACGAACGGTCACAAAGCCGATCTCAAAAAGATCAAACATTCAATGTGTTCCAGACTTTTTTAATTGCCATTGCATTATTTATGTTGTGGGTCCTTATATATGAAACACCCCCGATGGCAGCATAAAATTCGAATAACGCTGTATGGAAGTCTCTCTCTTCCACATCGAGGTTAAATAATTTGCCTAAAAAGGATTTTCTTGAGAGCCCAATCATCACTTCATTATCATTTTCAGAAAACTCACCAATATGTTTGATCAGTGAAATATTCTGAGCTGCCGTTTTCCCAAAGCCAATTCCCGGATCAAGAATAATCTCTTTTACGCCTGCTTGTGATGCCAATTCGACTCTTTTAAAAAGGTAATTTTTTACCTCGACAACAACATCCACATAATCTGTTTTGGATTGCATCATGTCGGGGGTGCCGCTTGTGTGCATCAAAATATATTTTGCGCCGTGTTGTGCAACCACCTTCCAAATTTCAGGATCAAATAATCCACCACTTACATCATTTACTATTTTTGCACCTGATTTTAAGGCTTCATCGGCAACCATACTTTTTGTGGTGTCTATTGAGATAACAGCATCGGGATTATTTTTCAAAATTCCTTTGATTACTGGAATTGTCCTCCTTATCTCTTCATCGACATCAACTCCCGTTGATCCGGGGCGGGTTGATTCACCGCCAACATCGATAATATCAACACCTTTTTCGAGCATCTGAATTCCACACCCAACTGCATCCTCAGTGTCGTAATACTTTCCCCCATCGGAGAAAGAATCGGGAGTCACATTTAGTATAGCAACGATTTTAAGAGAATTCTGCAAATATTTTAACCATTACTCCGTTTATACTTTATCACTCCCTGGTGTATGGTCATCTCGACATCAAACTCATCATTCATTATCACCAGATCTGCATCTTTACCAACCGCAAGAATTCCCTTACGATCTTCAATGTTCAATACCTTGGCGCCGTTTAGCGAAGCCATCCTAACCGATTCAGTCATTTTTGCATTTGCTTTTTTGATCATATTTTTGATCGCTTTGTTCAGTGTAAGTGTGCTGCCTGCCAATGTTCCGTCGGGCAAAAATGCACGGCTTCCCTTCATAAATATTTTTTGATCTGCAAATTCATATTCACCTTCGTGCATACCTCCGGCTCTGATGGAATCGGTAATTAAAATTATACCGTTTGAGCCTTTCAGTTTGAGAAGAAGTTCCATGACTGCGGGGTGAACATGAAGTGTATCAGCAATAAGTTCTATTTTTAATTCATTTCGAAGCATTGCTCCAAGAACAACCCCCGGATCACGGTGATGAAGTGTTTTCATAGCATTAAACATGTGAGTTACATGTGCCGCTCCGTGATCAATTGCCAATTCAATTTGCTCATAATTTGCAGTCGAGTGGCCGATCGAGAGGACTACCCCCTTAAGAGCGGCGGCTCGCATGACATGAAGTGAACCGTCAAGTTCAGGAGCAATGGTCATAATCTTAATCAGCCCCCTGGATGCCTCCCACATTTCATCCCAGGATTCAACAGTGGGTTTCCACAAATAGTCTTCATTCATGGCACCTTTGAGCGCGGGATTCAAATAAGGTCCTTCCATATGAATTCCGATAACATTGGAAGTCGGGTTGTCATGGATATAATCTGCAACTCTTCTGAGATCGGCTAAAAGTTGGTCTTTTGGTTTTGCATAAAGTGAGGCCAACACTGTTGTTGATCCGTGTCTTAAAAAATAGTCAGCAACAATTCCGATACTTTCAGGATCGGTATCGGCAAATCCTCTTCCGCCGCCGCCATGAACCAATAGGTCAACAAAACCCGGTGTGACCACATATCCGCTCACATCTATAACTTCACATTCATCGGGGATTCTTACATCTGAAGCTTTGCCGATGTCAGATATCTGCCCGTCTTGCATGACAATTGTACCATTTTTTACACTTCTGAAAGGGGTGATTATTTCACCGCCAATTAATGCTAATTTCACAAAAAGCCTCTTGTTAGATTATTTCTAAAAATTTTTTAATTGTTGTATTAATATTTTTTGAACCATATACAGAAGATCCGGCAACAAAAACCTCGCAGCCGGCTTCTGAAATTTCCCTTACATTCTCCAAACTGACTCCTCCGTCCACCTCAATCAAATATGACAAATCATATCCCTTTTTCCAGTCAGCCAATCTTTTAATTTTCTTTAATGAATTTGGGATAAATTTTTGTCCACCAAATCCGGGATTTACGGACATTACAAGAATCAAGTCGGCAATATCCAAAATCTCACTCAACGATTCCACCGGTGTTGAAGGATTAATTGCGACACCTGCTTTTGCGCCGAGTTCTTTTATTCTGTTAAGTGATCTGTCGAGATGAACTACCTCTTCAGCGTGCACAGTTATGAAATCAGCTCCTGCTTTAACAAAATCAGGGATTAGTGCATCAGGATTTTTTATCATCAGATGTACATCCAACGGTAAATTGGTGCATTTTTTTACTGCTTCAATAATTATAGAACCAAAAGTAAGATTTGGGACAAATTGACCATCCATAATATCACAATGAATGAATCCTGCACCGGCCTCTTCAACGAGTTTAATTTGGCTCTCGAGATTCCTGAAATCAGCGGATAAAATGGATGGAGCCAGGATTTTATTTATCACTGGATTATCTCCTCATCAGAGTTTGAGGCTGAGATTTCCAAATCGATCACTTCTCCTTTTTTCACCTTGATACCGGCACTGATACTTTGGCTGATTACAGAGCCCGGAAGATGATCCGCTGAAACTATTTCCGTGATTGTCCCAACTTTTAATCCAAGATCTGTTAAAAGCTGAATTGCAGCCTGTTTTGATAATTTTTTAAGCCCAGGCATGGTAACCATATCGGTCTCCATAGTCTGATCCTCGTCAGAGTTTGACTCATAATCAAGGGTGTCTATATTGCTCCTTCCGGGGTCGTCAGGCATATCAATTCTAATATAAATTGATGAACTTTCAGCAACTTTTTCGCCGGGTTTTCTGCTTTGCTCTAACACAAGCGCTTCACCATCAGGCTCACTGACATTATTAATAAGTCTAAGATTCAAGTTTGATGCCAACAGTATCTGTTCTGCCTCTGCATAAGTTTTCCCAATCAGATCAGGCACTTCAACCGTGGCACGATTGTCCATCGAGTTTGCACCTCTGAAACGGGCAACCCAAAGAAGAAGAACCCTGCCCTCCTTCACAATTTTCCCGTTGCCGGGTTTTTGTTGAAGAATTTTCCCTTCCTGTTTTGAGTCGAGAACATCAATATAATTCATAATTTTCCAATCGAGATTGTTTTCATCAACAATCTCCTTGGCTTTTTCAAGACTTAAACCTACCACATTTGGCACTTTTACTTCATCACCGGACACATAAAAAGGCATGATAATTTTATCAATAGCAAAAACCGTGATAAAAAGACCTAAAACTATGTAGGCTGTTCGAAGGAGTAAAGTTATTTTTTGCGCTTTTTTCATCAAAAACCATTGAGTGAAATTTTACTTTTAGAACTGAAATTTATCATAAAAAAATGAATTAGAGAAATTACACTATAGTTTCGTAATTTAGTTATATACAATTTTTACTTTTGGATTACTCACCTATTAGATAGTTTCTTCTAATAATCAACTAAAAAAGGATACTTATGTTCAAAAGCCACCCTAAAGGTCTGCCTGTATTATTCTTTACTGAACTCTGGGAGAGATTTGGTTATTATTTAATGTTGGGAATTTTTGTCCTCTACATGACCGACGCCGCCCCCAAAGGCCTGGGTTATACCACTGAAATCGCTTCTGATGTTTATGGTTCATATATTGCACTCGTTTACCTGACTCCTTTTCTCGGTGGTTTGCTCGCTGACAGAGTTCTGGGATATGTTAAAGCTATTGTAATCGGCGGAATATTGATGGCACTCGGATATTTTGGGCTCTCGATTCCGGGCGATACTTTCCTGTGGCCCTCATTATTTCTGATTATTTTCGGAAATGGTTTTTTTAAGCCGAATATATCAACTCTTGTTGGTAACCTTTATCAAAAACCTGAATACAAAGAATTAAAAGATACCGGTTACAATATCTTCTATATGGGTATCAATATCGGTGCTTTTGTATGTAATTTTGTTGCAGCCTACCTTCGTAATGAATTTGGCTGGGGATTTGCATTCGCCGGAGCAGGCGTTGGAATGTTAATCGGTGTTGTATGGTTTATGTTTGGTCTGAAACATATTAGAGAAGCTGATGTTAAAAAGCCGGCTCAGGAAGGTGATGCCTCACTCAAGCAAATTTTCATGTATGTTTTTCTTCCGGCTATTGTCACTGCAATACTTGGGTTTTTACTCCCGCTGAAGCTTTTAGGTCATCCTTTGTTTGGATCACCTTCAACAGATGCTTTCATTTTTGCGAGTATTCCAATCGTGGTATTTTATTTTAGTTTGTGGTTTCGTGCTGCAAAAGCTGATAAAGAGCCTATCGCTGCTCTTCTTTCCATTTTTGGTGTTGTTATCATCTTTTGGGCAATTTTTCATCAAAATGGTGCAGCACTTACGATCTGGGCAAGAGATTATACAACAAGACAGTTACCTGCTTTTGTTGAGTCGGTTGTATCCCCTCTTGGATTAACCGAGGAGAGATACAAAGAGATTTATATAGTTGAAAAAGATGGTAAAAAGGTTGAAATACCAAAACTTTTAGTAACTGATGGTGAAAACAAGAATGCAATCTATTATCGAACTGCAAGTTCAGATAAAACTGCACACTCGATTGATACTACCGGTGCAAAGGTCACAAGCGGTGAAGACGGTTATTTCAAGAATATGGAACCTGCCGAAAAGGCAGCGGTACCAACCGACAGAGCTTATGTTCTCCTTTCAACCGAGATTTTCCAGTCGATTAATCCATTTTGGGTTGTTGTACTGACACCGGTTGTTGTCACATTTTTTGGAATGTTACGCAGAAGGAAAAAAGAGCCCTCAACTGCCGGAAAAATTGGATGGGGTCTTTTTATTACTGCAGTATCCACCACTATCATGATGCTTGCTGTAATATTTTCGGATAACGGAAATGTTAAGAGTTCAGCCGGATGGTTAACCGCCACATATTTTATAATTACAATTGGAGAGCTGTGTTTAAGCCCTATGGGACTGTCACTTGTCTCCAAGGTTAGTCCACCCCGTTTTACAGCCTTAATGATGGGTGGCTGGTTTTTATCAACCGCTATCGGCAACAAACTCTCAGGCGTGATCTCAGGATTGTGGAACAGCTTTGATGACAAGGTTTATTTCTTCCTGATCAATTTTATTGCAGCTTCGTTTGCAGCTCTTGCAATATTCCTGATGATCAAGTGGTTAAGGAGAGTAATCTCTCAACACAACAATTAACCATAATATTTATTTATTCAGAGGCTGTCAATTCCGGGCAGCCTCTTTTTTTATGAAGTATGTATAACAATTATTTTATTCTCATCAGACTCTTTAAGGAGCTATCTTCATCTCTGAAAGGGACTTCGGTGATCTCTGTCCTGTCCCAGGAAAGGGATCTTTTTCATCTGATTTTAGGAAAAGAATTAAATTCGGAAGAGAATATTATTCTGGAATTTTCAACAGTCCCTAATGCCCCCTACCTGTTAAAAAGAAAATACTTTAAACCTGCCGGAAAAAATCTTGCATATTTTTTCAGAGATGAACTTCCACAGCGTCTTATCGATGTGAAAGTTGCCTGTGGGGAACGAATTTTTATGTTACTCATGGAACGCGGTAGTTTAATAATCTCATTTAGAGGGGCACGATCTAACATATATTACCTTGATCAAAAAGGTTTTGATCTGTCACAGGCTAAAAAAAATGAAGGGAAATCATTTTTTGAAGAGAATCCTGACCTGAAATTTGTACCTCTGAACGAGGCAATAAAACTTGATGTTTATTTTAATTCTGAGACAATTGATGCGATCAAAGGTCGTTTCCCCTTCATGGGAAAGGCGGTTCTCAGAGAATTGGGCTCCAGAAGTGAATTACATGGTTCAGAAGAAATTAATAAACTGATTCTTGAGATCATTAATGGAACCTTAAAGATAGTTAATCAATCGAGTTTGCTAAAATTGGAACTTCTCCCCGACTCTTTCCATTCAGATGGTACAATTATCAAATCGTTTGGAAGCGTGATTCCTGCTCTTCAAGAGATAATATCAGGAGTGAGGAAACGGGATGCTGAATTACAGATTCGGAAAAGAGTTGAGGTAAAATTGAGAAAAGACCTTGATTTTTTTATCCAAAAAGCGGAAAAGCTTGAACAGGTTTTAAATACCCCCGGAAAATCGGAATTTTATGACCAGTGTGCCAATTTATTGCTCATTAACCTGGAACAGATAAATAAAGGAGTAAATGAGCTCACTGTTGAAAACGTATTCAATAACGGGGAATTGGTGGATATCAAACTTAAAGAAGATATTTCACCTTCTGAAAATGTAAATTATTATTTTAGAAAAGCCAGAGGCGAAAAGCTTAAGTATGAAACTGCTGAACAGTCGCTTACAATGGTAAAACAAAAAATTGTAGATTTGAAAACAAGGTTAAAAATATTTGAGAAAATGGACTTAAACGAATTAAGAGACTTTGAAAAAGAGAATAAAAGTGACGATGGCGGCTTAAAAGGCGGCTATAAAATTGATGTGAAAGTTCGTCGGTTTTTTCTGGATAATAAATGGGAGATATTGGTTGGAAAAGACAGTGTTAACAACGATATTCTCACATTAAAGGTTGCAAAACAAACAGACTACTGGTTTCATGCCCGGGGTTCTTCGGGTTCCCATGTCGTTTTAAGATTCAGTGGAAAAGACAAACCTCCCAAAGATATCTTAAAAAAAACGGCACAAATTGCTGCTTTCTACAGTAAAGCAAAAAACTCAAAACTTGTGCCTGTTTGTTATACTCAAAAAAAATATGTTGTTAAAAGAAAGGGAATGGATCCTGGTCAGGTTTCTCTTTTGAGAGAAGAGGTAGTGATGGTTCCTCCTCAAATTCCTGAAGGATGCATTTCAGATACATTGGATTAATAAAACGGAGTAAATTTATGCGATTAATAATTCAACCAAACTACGATAGCATTTCTGAATGGGTAGCTCATTATGTAGCCTCCAGAATAAAGGAATATGCACCAAATAATAAAAAGAAAATTTGTACTTGGGTTGCCAACAGGTTCTTCCCCACTTGGAATGTACAAAAAACTGATAGAATTAAACAAATCAGGCTATGTTTCATTTCAACATGTTGTAACATTTAACATGGATGAATATGTGGGTCTGCCGGAAAATCATCCACAAAGTTATCATCACTTCATGCACTCAAATTTCTTTGATCACATCGATATTGATCCGGATAATATTAATATCCTGAATGGAAATGCCGATGATTTGGAAGAGGAATGTAAGCTTTATGAAAGTAAGATTCAGTCAGCGGGTGGGATCAAACTTTTTATTGGTGGAATTGGGCCCGATGGTCACATCGCATTTAACGAACCGGGTTCCTCTTTGGGTTCGCTAACAAGAGTAAAAACTCTAACCCAGGATACAATCATCGCAAACTCACGATTTTTTGATAATGATGTTGATCGTGTACCCAAAACTGCTCTTACTGTTGGTGTTAAAACCGTACTTGATTCTGAAGAGGTTGTGGTGATAATTTCGGGGCATGCAAAGTCAAGAGCATTGGCAAAAGTGGTTGAAGAGGGAGTTAATCATATGTGGACGGTAAGTGCGCTTCAACTCCATCCAAAAGGAACTATTGTGTGTGATGAGGCTTCTACTGTTGAACTAAAAGTTGGAACAGTAAACTATTTCAAAGATATTGAATCTGCGCATCTACACCCCTCAACACAATTGGTTTAATATTCAAATGAATGAGGCTATCATGTTATTATATAATGTGATAGCCTTGTTCTCCTTAAAGATGAATTAACTGATTATCGATTAAACGGGTTTTACCAATTTTACATGCAGTTAATAAAAAATAGCTCTTCTTTGAATTGAGTGTTGTAACTGTTTCAAAAGTATCAAAATCCACAATTTCAAAATAATCGGGACTTGCGGAGGGTACCTGAGTTAAAATAGACATCGCTTCGCTTTTAATTTTAGCGCAATCCCTCTCCCCGCTTTTAATTATTCCCGCTGCAGTGTTTAATGATCTTGAAAGCACAAGTGCATCCATTCTTTCCTGCAGTGAAAGATAAACATTCCTTGAGCTCATCGCCAAACCATCCGGTTCCCGAACAATTGGACAAATATGCATTTCAAGATCAAAACAGAGATCAGTAACCATTCTCTTGAGAACAGCGCATTGTTGGGCATCTTTTTGTCCAAAATATGCCCTTCTGGGTTTGACAATATTAAACAGAATAGAGACAATGGTTGTTACACCGCGAAAGTGAACAGGTCTTATCGCCCCCTCGAGAAGGGAGGAAATTTTCTCCTGAACAACATAGGTTTGAAATCCGTTTGGATAAATCTCATCAACATTTGGATAAAAGATATAATCCACTCCATTCTCGGAAAGCAGGCTTTCATCCCGGTTAAAATCTCTTGGATATTTGGAGAGATCCTCATTGGGACCAAATTGAGTGGGGTTAACAAATATGGAGACGATAGTGATGTCGTTTTCACTTTTGGAAGCTTTAACAAGTGACAAATGACCTTCATGCAGAAAACCCATTGTTGGAACAAAGCCAATCGATTTTCCGGATATTATTATTTCGTTTGAAATCTCCTGCATCTCCCGGATAGTTGTAACAGTTTTGATTATTACCTCACCTGAAGAAATTCAAGAATATTTGTTATGTTCTGTTTCAGTTCTTTTCTGTGGCTTATTATATCCACAAAACCGTGCTCAAGTAAAAATTCTGACTTTTGAAAACCGGCCGGCAAGTCTCTTCCAATTGTCTGTTTAATAACCCTTGGACCTGCAAAACCGATGAGGGCATTAGGTTCAGCCACAATAATATCCCCCAGCATGGCATAACTTGCAGTGGTTCCGCCGGTAGTCGGGTCTGTAAGTATGGAAATAAAAGGAATCTTTGCATCAGCCAACTGAGCAAGTCTGGCACTGGTCTTTGCCATTTGCATAAGTGATAAGGCGCCTTCCATCATTCTTGCACCACCACTTGCACTAATTATTATCAAAGGTACTTTATTCTTTAGAGCTTTGTGTGTTGCCCGGGCGATTTTTTCACCAACCACAGAGCCCATCGAACCGCCAATAAACTTAAAATCCATGCAACAAATAACGACATCCCGACCTGAAATTTTACCTGATCCGGTTCGTACTGCATCGTATAAACCTGTAGATTTTATTGTGCTATCAATCCTTGAAGTATATTTTTTTGTATCTTCAAACTTGAGGGGATCTGCCGAACGCATTTTCCTGTCAAATTCTTTAAGCGCCCCTTCATCGAGGAGAAATGAAAAATATTCCTTACTCCCAATCCTGAAATGATTGCTGCACTTTATACATGTCCACAGATTATTCTCAAGCTGTTTCTTGTGCATGATTTCACCGCATTCAGGGCATTTTTCCCACAAACCGTCAGGAATACTCTCCTTGGGATTTGTTTCGGGGTCGATATTTTCCTTTTTTCTTTTAAACCATGACATTATTTATGATCCTAATTGGTGATTTCTGCATAAATGGTTAATGTGTAATACTCTTCAACTTCATCGTTGGTGATTAGAGTGATAGTTCTGCTTGTTCTGCCCGATCTGTTTTTAGAATCAAACGAAACTTTTAATTCCCCGGACTCACCGGGTTTAAATACTTTTTTACTCGGAGATGCTGCGGTACATCCACAAGATGTTCTAATGTCTCTTATTTCGAGATCCGACTTTCCGATATTGGTAAACTTAAAGACATGATCAATTACAATCCCTTCTTTAATTATTCCAAAATCGTGTTGAGATTTTTCAAATTTTATTTTTGCTCCTGAAAGTTCCTTCTTTGGAGCTTCCATCACTTTTCCTGAGATGGTTAATTGAAACAACGGATTAACGGGATCGTTGGAGAGGATACTTATTGTTTTTACCTGGTCACCAAGGCGGCCTGTTGAGTTGAATTCAACTGCAATAGTTGTTGTTTCCGATGGTTTTAGCTCCTTTTTTTCAGGTTCAGCTACTGTGCACCCACAAGAGGAAACAACCTTGTCAATGTTTAACATCTGATCGCCGTTGTTCACAATTACAAACTTGTGTTTTACGATCGCACCCTGTTCGATTGCCCCAAAGTCAAATTTTGTAGCAGGACTGAATAGTTTGGGACCCTGGAACTGAGCTAAAATTGAAATTGACATAACAAACAATACGAATAAACTTTTAAACATCTACTTAACCTTTACTTGAAAATTTTTAAAATAATAAGGTTCTACAAAATCTATTTCAAAGTCAAATGCAAAATTAAGCTTTTTTGCCGCATATTTAGCAATTGATAATGCTTCGGGAGAAGATTTTTCAATCCCGGGCTTTCCGTCAATTTTGACATTTGAGTAAATTTTTTCATATCCCCCATCTTCAATCAACTTGTGTAAATCATTATTCATAACGAGTTGAAGGGGCAGAAGTTCAGAAAATCCATCAGTTGTTGACTCAAACCCAAGTAAATAGGATTCTTCGAGGGCAGCTTTCGTAAGAATTAAACCCCGGGTTCCGGCAGGCATATTCTCAGAAACTTCGTATGCAAGACTCTTAAAAGTTGGTACCTTTAAAATCCCGATGTTTTGGCCAAAAGCTATTCCTTTAGCCGCAGCAAAACCCAATCTGAGTCCGGTAAATGAACCGGGACCCTCTGAAATACAGATTCCCTTTAGCTCTGAATATTCAACACCGGCTTCAGACATGGCAAACTCAACAAGCGAAAGAATCTTTTTGGAGTGAACTTTCTCTTTCATCAGTGAAAGATTAAAATACTCGGAATCACTCCTGTAAACACAAACGCTACAAAGAGTACCCGTGGTCTCGATGGCAAGCACAGGAGGGTTATTTTTGTTCAACTGAAACCTCTCTACTTGTTTCCCCGATTACTTTAATCGAAATCTCAATTCTTCTCTGTGGAAGTACATCGGCAAAAAGTTCAGCCCATTCAATGAATGAAACAGCATCTCCATCTGCAAGATATTCTTCGATACCGATATCCAGGAGTTCACTTGATTTTTTAATTCGATAAAAATCAAAGTGATAGATGGTATATTCACCCGGATAGGAGTTTACGATTGCGAATGTTGGACTCGAAGAGCCATCATAGCCCGCAGCTTTGCAAAACGCTTTCACAAAAAGTGTTTTCCCTGCCCCCAATTCTCCGTTTAGTGCAATAACATCGCCGGGTTTTATGTATTTATACATTTCCCGGGCAAAGTCTCTCATCTCATCAACTGAGTTTATTGTCCGGCTTCCCGTCATTTGGGTTCCATTGTTATTACAGGAATGATCATCTCCTCCATCGAAATACCGCCATGTTGGAAAGTATCTTTGTAATGACTCAAATATTTGTGATAATCCGTTGGATACACAAAATAGTAGTCTTCTTTTGCGATGATATAATTAACGGTTATTCCTCTTCGAGGAAGACGATAATCCGCCGGGTCTTTAATAAAGACTGCATGTTTGTCGTCAACTTTTAAATTTCTGCCATATTTGAATCTGAGATTGGATGATGCTTCCCTGTCACCCAACACCTTGGCGCCTCTAAGAGCTCTAATACTGCCATGATCAGTGGTTATGATCACCTTTGCTTTTCCCATCGCAGCTATAGCCTTAAATGTGGAAATAAGATAAGAATGGGAGAACCAGCTGTTTGTTAATGATCTGTAAGCCGGTTCATCCGGAGCAATCTCTTTTAATAAATCAGAATCTGACCTTCCGTGAGCGATCATATCAAGAAAATTGATCACCACTGCGGAAAAATGACTGTTGTGATGAGATTTTATATTATGTTCAAAATTTCGACCATATTCAGGATCGATAACTTTTACGAATTTTAGTTCGTTTCTTAATTTTATTCTTTTTCTTTCAAGTTGATGAAGAAGGAGGTCTTTTTCATATTTATTCATGGACGTTTCATCTTCATCTTCACCATACCACAAGTCGGGATAATATTGTTCAATTTCTGAAGGATACAAACCAGCAAATAAAGCATTACGAGAGTATGAGGTGGCTGTGGGTAAGATACCGTAATAAAAGGTTTTATCTATTTTGAAGTCATCCGTTAACAACTTCTCCATTACCAACCATTGATCATATCTCAGGCAGTCGAGAACAAAGAAAAAGACTGGCACATTATCTTCCTTGAGAGCAGGAAAAACATAATCATTCACAATATCCACTGTTAAAACAGGTCTGTCAACTCTGTTTTTTGTGTTAACCCAGTTTTTATAATGTTTTTCAACATATCTGCCAAATTCCCTGTTACATTCTTTGCGTTGTTCATTTAGTGTCTGGCGGAGACCAATTTGTGGATGGGCATCAAGTTCAATATCCCAGTTTACCAACTTAAGATAAATCTCGATCCAATCCTGATGGTCAGGTTGATTCATCAGAAGAAGCGATATTTGATTAAAATCCTGCAAATAATCTTTGGCAACATACTCAGTTGATATTTTTTTTCCTTCAAGCAGTTTTTTGCAAACCAACAGAACCTGACTCGGGTTGACCGGTTTTGTAAGATAGTCATCAATCTTACTTCCGATAGCATCAACCATAACCGATTCTTCCTCGTTTTTGGTGATCATGACAACCGGAATTGATGGCTTTTTATCCTTGATTTTTCCAAGAACTTCAAGTCCTCCCATCCCGGGCATCATCTCATCGAGGAAAACCAGATCAACTTCACTTTCATCGATTGTTTCAAGTGCATCAAGTCCGTTGGTTACGGTGAGTACATTAAAGCCTTTTTCTGTCAGGAATATTACATGTGAGCGAAGGAGTTCAATCTCATCGTCCACCCAAAGAATGGTTTTTTGTTTCATATTGTCAAAATTATTGAATGATAATCTGTAAAATTAACCAAAAGGAATCAGATTATGGTACCAAAAGCAGGGATACTAATGACAACAATCAGGCTGGGTGATTTGTTCAGTTTTGGTGGTATCTTCAAATTTAGGACTCACAAAAGGAATACCAAGATTTAACCCCCTCAAAATGAAAATTATTCCCAATACCAGAGAAAGTGCCGGTATCAATTTGCGGGTATTTAATTTGGGAAGATATTTCCGTAATGCAGGCGTAAAAGAGAAAATAAAAAGTGCAGGCATGGTGCCGACACCAAACAGGAACATGTAAAAAAATCCTTGCAGGGGTTCACCGGTGGCAACTGCGCCTGCCAACCCTGCATAAACCAGACCACAGGGTAAAAAACCGTTAACAAGTCCAATTACAAAATATGGTCGCGTTTTTCCTGATCTGAGTACTTTGGAAAGTGTGGATTTAACCCTGGCATTATATCTGTTCACAAGCGAGAGGTTTGAAAACTTGCTTTTTACCGCAACCGGAAGTAAAATCCAGATTACAATTACCGCACCAATCCCAATTGAAGCTGCTTGTTGCATACCGGAAAGTTTGATATGGTTGCCTAATAATCCAAAGACAGCCCCCATTAAGGCATAGGTTAAAGCTTTTCCGAAGTGGTATAAAACTCTTTGCAGAATTAATACAGAAGGCTTTTGATCCACACTGCTGATTGCAATTACTATCGGACCACACATTCCGATACAGTGTAAACTTCCCACAAGACCAATCAAAAAACCGGATAATAAAAACATGAATTACCTCAGATAAATATCTTTTAAAAAGATAGTCGAGACTTCCGTCATTAAGGGTGATGGAAATTTTCCACTTCCCGGGAGCCTTTCCCGTCATATTGATTACTTGTTGTCCGTCTGAATTATATTCAATTTTAATGTTGTAGTCGAATTTTTTTTGATCAGGGCGATATAAGTGGATGTTTCCGGCAATTGATTTTTTAAGCAATGATGGAGGATAGTTAATTACCAGATTTAAGCCGTCAAGATCAAATTGTAATGAATCAGGAAGATCCATACCCCTTCTTTCCCTGATAAGCTGATCTTCATATTTAAGTTCTTTCTCATAATAATTATCGGTTACCAATTCCACATCCTGACTGAATGTGTATAACACAACAGCAACGTTGAGTAAAATAAAAATAACCAGAAAAATCGCGATTCCGTGACCCCAGTTAAATTTTTTCATCTATTCTTCAGCAACCTTTCCCAAAAACGATGTCTTGATTGTTTGCAACTCTTTACCATCTTCCAAAACAATAATATCAACTTTTGAATTCACTTGAACCAAATCTTTTTCATCAACTATCAACATAAATCTACCTTCGTAAACCTCCAACTCTTTTACTTCAGGTTTTTTACCCAGTATCTTTATCTCTCCCTTAATTCCCTTAACTTTCAATTCGATATTCATGTCATGAAAGGTTTTGTTTATTACATGGAAATTATAGAGATTACTGATCTTGTTGTTTGGTTGAACCTGGTAGAGCATACCCGGTGTTCTGAGAATATTTACTTCAACATCGGTTCTGTTAGCAAGAAGAATGGAGATAATGGAAACCAGAATAACAAGAATTGTGGTGTAAACTCCGACTCTAAAGGAAAAACTAAACCTTTTCCCGGTCTGAATACCACTTAGTGAGTCAAGCCGTATCAATCCTTTAGGTTTTTTTATTTTCACCATAACATCGTCACAGGCATCGATGCAAGCAGTGCAATTAACACACTCCATCTGAATTCCATTTCTGATATCAATCCCAGTGGGGCAAACATCAACACAGAGGTGACAATCCACACAATCGCCTTTATCCTGCACGATATCTTTTTTAAGTTTCCCGCGTGGTTCTCCACGGATGAAGTCATATGTAACCGCAAGAGAATTTTGGTCAAGAAGCACACCCTGGAGGCGTCCATACGGACAAACAATCAAACATGCCTGTTCCCTGAACCATGAGAAAACAAAAAAGAATAACATGGTGAATACATTCATGGCTATGAATCCCCCGGGACGCTCAGATGGTGAGGATGAAACAATCTCCCTCACTTCATCCAATCCCACGAGGTAAGCCATAAATGTATGAGCAATCAAGTAAGAGATAACCAAAAATATCGAGTATTTTAATCCTCTCTTAAATATTTTTTTGCCATTCCAGGGAGAGGACTTCAACTTTTTCTGATCTCGAAAATCGCCATCAATCAGATATTCAATCTTTCTGAAGACAAGCTCCATAAAGATTGTTTGGGGGCAAACCCAACCGCAGAACACTCTCCCGTATATCGCTGTGAACAGGATTACAAAAATTACCAAAGCTATAAATGAAAGGAGAAAAATATGAAAATCATAGGGACCAAAAAAGAGCCCAAAGATTATGAATTTTCTTTCGAAAACATTAAACAATAAAAATGGTTGCCCGTTTAACTCAATAAAAGGCATTCCAAATAAAAATGCAAGCAGGAAGACACTAACCCAGGTTCTGGCATTATAGTACCACCCTGATGGTCGTTTTGGGAACACCCAATTTCGCTTGCCATCTTTTTTTATCGTTCCAATCGTATCGCGGAAAGACTGGTCTAATGTTTCTTCTTCGTTCATCATATTCTTCTGTTCATTTTAACTCACGGATTACTTTTTGGTATCCGTTTTTTTCTCAATCTTCGTTGAATCACCTTTGGCAGTGGAATCTTCTTTGTAAAGGTTACCTTGAGCTTCCTTTCCATTGGGTGGATTTGTACCGTGTAAAGTTTTTATGTAGCTCGCAGTTGCCTCCAAATCCTGAGAACTGAATTGTGCTCTCCATGATGGCATCCCTTTTACGAGAACACCTTCAACAAGTACAACAAATATTTCCTGGATTGAACCACCATGGATCCAATAGTCATCAGTAAGATTTGGACCTACAAGTCCTTCACCTTTCATACCATGGCACGATGCACAGTTTTTATCGTAAATATCCTTCCCTTTTGCAAGCGAAGCTGCATCCGAAAGAAGTTTCACATTGTCAACATTTACCGTTGCTTGACCCGAAGATGCAGCAAGTGCCAGTTGTGCCTGACGAACTTCCTGTTCATATTCTTCAGCCGATGAGGGACCGTTTGACACATGGTAGTAGCCCATGTAAACAAACGAAAAAACTATTGTAGCATAAAACAGATACTTCCACCAGGGTGGCAGATTGTTGTCGAGTTCACGAATGCCATCGTAATTATGCTCAAGCAACAGTGCCTGCTCTTCCTCAATTGGTTTGGCATCGTTAATCAGTCTGTCAAGTTTTTTTACCATCTCTCTTTCTTCTTCGGGTTTTTTGTTTTGCCCGATCAAGAATATTATGGTCATAACAAGAACATAAATAAAGAAAATCAGGAATCCGGTGTTGATATATGTATCAGCATCAAACCCTGCTCCTTCGGCTGCAAACAGGTTATTTTGAAGCAACAAAAAAGCTGCGATAATGTTGGTATAAAGAAATTTCTTTCCCAAAACCATTCTCTCCAATTTAGATTTCATTTTTTCAAACATTTTTTCCTCTGAATGTTTAGTCGTCAAGCGGAATTTTTTCAATCTCTTTTATTTCTTCGTTTGGAATTCTAACTACTCTGTAGATCACCACAGAAAAGAACAAAACGAAAATAACGAGACTGATTATTGGAAAAACTGTGATGCCTTCAATAGATGTTAAAATATTTTGGTACATCACTTGCCTACTTGGTCACTGTTGGTGCAGCTTTTATGTCAACACCCAATCGTTGCAGATATGCAATCATAGCGATCAATTCCTTGTCATGATCAATTGCAGCACCATTTTTCTGCAAATCTTTTGCAATTTCTTTTGCCTGGGTTTCAAGATTTTGCAATGCGGATTCTTCGAAACCTTCAGGATAAGGAACCCCGATTCGTCTCAAAGCTGTGATTTTATCAGCCGTGTAAGAAAGATCAAGAACATTGGTCTCCAACCATGGATATGGCGGCATGATCGATCCGGGTGACATTCTTGTCGGTTCAATCATATGATGATAATGCCATACATTTGGATATTTTCCACCTTCACGGTGTAAATCGGGACCGGTTCGTTTTGATCCCCAAAGAAATGGATGATCATATACATATTCACCTGCTTTTGAATATTCGCCATATCTTTCAGTCTCCGACCGGAATGGTCTGATCATTTGACTGTGACAGTTGTTGCAACCTTCTCTGATGTAAAGGTCTCTTCCCTCGAGCTCCAAAGGAGTATAAGGTTTAACTGAGGCTATTGTTGGAACATTCGATTGAATAAGGAATGTTGGCACAAATTCGATAACCCCACCAATAAGGATTGCTACAGTGGCTAAAACAGTAAACTGTATTGGACGACTCTCAAGCCAGGTGTGGGCTTTTTTCCTGTCAAATTTTTCAGGAGTCTTCTCTAATGGTGCAGCTTCAGCTTCTTCGTCTGCCAGGAAACTTCCCTGCTTTGCAGTTTTATAAAGATTGTAAACCATTACAAAGAGACTGACAAAAAAGAGTAAACCACCAAAAGAACGGATGATATACATCGGGATAATTTGAATTGTTGTTTCAAGAAAAATCGGGTACTGGAGTATTCCCTGAGGTGTGAATTGTTTCCACATTAATCCCTGGGTTAGTGCACTCCAATACATCGAGGAAGCATAAAAAACGATCCCAAGAAAACCGAGCCAAAAATGATAATTTGCCAATTTTTTTGAATAAAGTTCTGTTCTCCAAAGTCTTGGAATTAAGTAATAAAGAATTCCAAATGTGAGGAAACCATTCCAGCCAAGAGCACCAATGTGAACATGCGCAATGATCCAATCGGTATAGTGTGCCAAAGCATTAAGATTCTTCAGTGAAAGCATCGGACCTTCGAATGTGGACATACCATAAGCCGTAACTGCTACCACCATAAACTTGAGTACAGGGTCTTCTCTAACCTTATCCCATGCACCTCTCAGCGTCAGAAGTCCATTTATCATACCACCCCAGGAAGGAGCAATAAGCATTATCGAAAAAACTGTTCCGAGCGATTGAGCCCAATCGGGCAAAGCACTGTAGAGCAGATGGTGAGGACCTGCCCAGATATAAAGAAATATCAGAGCCCAGAAGTGTATTATCGACAATCTGTACGAATAAACCGGTCTGTTTGCAGCTTTTGGCATAAAATAATACATCAAGCCAAGATATGGAGTAGTCAGAAAAAATGCAACCGCATTGTGACCATACCACCATTGAACAAGTGCATCCTGAACACCGGCATAGAGTGAATAACTTTTAAGGAAATTAACGGGAATTTCAAACGAATTAACAATATGTAGAACAGCGACGGTAACAAAGGTTGCAATGTAGAACCAGATAGCCACATACATATGTTTTTCACGCCTTTTGAGGATCGTCCCTATCATATTGATACCAAACACTACCCAAATTAAGGTAATAAGAATATCAATTGGCCATTCAAGTTCTGCATATTCTTTACTGGTGGTTATTCCAAGTAGCAGGGTTACCGCAGCAAGAACTATTATTAGTTGCCATCCCCAAAAATGAAGATAACTAAGGAAGTTGTTATACATCCTCGCTTTTAATAATCTTTGCATGGAATAATACACACCCATAAAGATGCCGTTCCCTACAAAAGCAAAAATAACTGCATTTGTATGTAAAGGTCTTAATCTGCCAAATGTAAGATATGGCAAATTGAAACTGAGGGAGGGCAGATACAACTGGATTGCAATAATTAATCCCACCAACATGCCGACTATGCCCCATGTGGCGGTTGCAATAGCAAAGTATTTTACGATCTTGTTATCGTAACTGAATTTTTCCACTTGCATTAATTGAGCTCCTTTTTCTCCTGTTCGTTTGAAAGTGAAGAATCATTTTGTTTTTTCGAAATTTTTATTTCATCGTCGAATAACATTCTAACCGAAGGGGTGTAGCGGTCATCCATTTGTCCTGATTTTACTGCCCACAAAAATGCGATCAGAAATCCGGTTGCTACCACAAGACTTGCGCCGATTAAAATATAAATAGCACTCATATTGATAATTTGTGTTTTTTAGCTGTGTAAAAAGTGCCTAAGGTGGTGAAAATCACTACTGAAATCGAGCTTACAGGCATCAAAATTGCTGCAAAAAGTGGAGATAAATTTCCACTGAGTGCAACTGATATTCCTGCAATATTATAAATCGATGAAATTACAAAACTCCATTTGACCACATTCATCGTGGAAACTGCCTGTTTTATAAATCCCGGTAAAAGTTTTAGTGAGCTACCATGAATAAGAGCATCACTTGCCGGTGTAAAATTCATCAAATCATCAGAAAGGGAGATTCCAACTTCCGCTTTACTCAAAGCAGCGGCATCATTTAGCCCATCCCCAATCATTAAAACCTTGCGATTTAATTTGTGCATCTCATCAACAAATTCCATTTTATCCGAAGGAGATTGATTAAATCTTATCCTCTTTGGGTCGATTAATTTTGACAGATTCTCCATTTCACTGCTATTGTCTCCCGATAAGATGTAAACTTCTTTTTTAGCTGAGGTTTCTCTGATAACCTCTTCGATACCCTCCCGGTATTTGTTTTTTACCCGGAAACATCCTTTATAAATTGAATCAATCGAGATATATACCTTACTTCCCCAGGGTGTTTCATCTTTGTCTTCCCCATTCTTTTCAATTTTGTCAACTAATGAACGGGAGCCATAAAGTACTTCGCTTCCATCAACCAAAGCTCTTCCCCCGCTACCGGGTTTTTCATCAAATGAATCCACTTTAAGTTCGGCACTTTGAGAGAGATAACGATATATAATTTTACTTAAGGGATGAAGTGAGTTCTTTACTGCCGATTTAATGAGCGCACTCTCATGATCGGTCAATTCCATACCTTCAAAAATTATGCCAATTTCCTGATTTTCTGTCAAAGTGCCCGTTTTATCAAAAACGACAGAATCAACATGGCTCAGATCTTCTACCACATTAATATTTTTAATATAAAAATTATTTCGTCCAAAGAGTCTAAGTGTGTTTCCAAGGGCAAAAGGGGCAGAAAGTGCCAATGCACAGGGACATGCAACGATTAAAACAGCAGTGACAACAGAAATCACATTATACAGCCCCGACTCCCACCAGATGATCACCGCACTGAAAGCAAGGAGCAAAATTGCCAGTGTAAAGTATTTACTTACTAAATTTGAGAATTTAGTGAGCCTGTTTTCTCGATTCTTAGAAACTATGAAATCGTTCCAGAGCCGGGTCAGGTAACTCTGTGAGACCTCTTTGATAATTTCAAGTTCGATCAAACCTCCAATTTGTTTGCCACCCGCAAATACTTTTTCTCCTTTAGTCTTAAATTGCGGTAAACTCTCCCCTGTTACAAAACTGTAGTCAACATTCGCTTGTCCGTCAATTACTATGGAATCAGCCGGAATTATTTCGTTGTTCCTGATAAGAATTCGATCTTTAACGGCAATTTTTGATAACGGGATTATTTGCTCTTCACCATTTTTTAGCTTTTTGGTGATTGATATCGGGAAATAAGATTTGTAATTTCTCTCGAAGTTAAAGTATTCATAGGTTTTATTCTGAAATACTTTACCCAATAAAAGGAAAAATATCAACCCCGCGAATGAATCCATGTAACCGGGACCACTTCCTGTAGTAATCTCAAATATACTTCTTCCCCAAAGCGCAAAAATACCAAGGGACAGAGGGAAATCTATGTTTATGAATTTCTGTTTTAACCCCTTCCATGCTGAAATAAAATAATCAGCGCTGCAATAAAATAACACCGGTAGAGAAAGCAGAATCATTATCAACTGAAAAAATATTCCAAATGATTCAACATCATCTTTCACGGAGAGATACTCCGGAAAGCTCAGCATCATTATATTGCCAAAGGCAAATCCGGCAACGCCAACTTTTATGTAGAGTGATTTATTAAACGATTTTGTGTCTTTTTTTTCGAGTTCGTCGAGACTCAGGCGGGGTTCATATCCAATAAGATCAAGAATTGAGACAATTTCGCTTATTTTGATCGAGGTGTTGGCTTTAATGAAGACTTTTTTTGCCGGGAAATCGACTCTTGATTCAATGATTCGGGAATCGACTTTGTAGAGGTTTTCCAGTAACCAGATACATGAACTGCAATGAATTTCGGGAATGAAAAAGGAAATCTTAAAAAGCTGGTCGTTTTTAAATTCGACCAGCTTTTCAGAAATATCGGGATCGTCGAGGTAATCGTATCTTTTGCCGGAAGATTTTGCATTTTTTGTTATACCGGGTGCGGTGTTGAGATCGTAATATGTACATAAATTATTCTCATTAAGAACTTCATATACAAGCTTACATCCCTCACAACAAAATACTTTTTCTTCCTTCGCGATTGATCGGTCGCTACACAATTCGCCACAATGAAAACAGATCAGTTTTTCTTCAACATCGACAATTTGGGGCATCGGCTAAAATTACTTCAATAACAAAGATGTAAAAAAATAAAATTGTATTATAATAATAATCAATTTTTATCTTATTTCAGCCTGTTTTGTCCGATTTACTTTCCCGATCTGTCATGATAATGTGTATGAAGCAACTTGTGCGCCGTGTGACTTCCCGGCTCTTTTAGAAACTCTTTATAGAGAGTTTTTATTGCCTCGTTGTCATGTGAACGCCTCGTTACGCTCTTTTTATCGATCTCGTAAAGTGCTCTCACCCGTTTCATTACATTATCCAGGTTCTGATGGATTGGTTGTCCACCGCCATTGATGCAACCACCGGGACATGCCATCACCTCGATGAAGTGATATGGTGATGTGCCGGCAATTATCTCATCAATAAGTGGTCTTACATTTCCTATTCCATTAACAACGGCAACCCTGACTTCAAGTTCACCCATTGTAAGAGTGGCTGATTTAACACCATCCATACCACGAATCTGGTCAACTTCAACATTGTCAAGATTTTCGCCTGTAATATTGTAATAAGCGGTTCTGATAGCAGCCTCCATTACACCACCACTTGTACCAAAGATTGCAGCGGCTCCTGTTGATTCTCCAAGAGGATTATCAAATTCTTCATCGGGAAGGTCCGAGAAATCGATACCTGCCATATTAAAGAATCTTACAAGCTCTCTTGTTGTAAGTACAGAGTCAACATCGTGCAATGCATCATGTCCTAATTCAGGTCGTTCAGACTCAAATTTCTTCACGGTACACGGCATTATCGAGACTACAAATATATCTTTTGGATCAAGTCCCATCTTCTTTGCAAAATAACTCTTGAGAATGGCACCTTCCATCTCATGAGGTGATTTACAGGAGGAAAGATTTGGAATTATCTCAGGGTAATTCATTTCTGCAAATTTCACCCACCCGGGGCAGCAGCTTGTAAACATTGGCAAAGGTTGATTATTCACCACTCTTTGAACAAGTTCGTTTGCTTCTTCCATGATTGTAAGATCGGCGGCAAAGTTTGTATCAAATACCTTTTTGAATCCAAGTCTTCTGAGACCGCTTACGAGTTTTCCGGTAACATCAGTGCCGGCAGGCATTTTGAATTCTTCACCAAGCGTTGCTCTTACTGCAGGAGCAATCTGTGCAACTACATATTTATTTTTATTTCCAAGAGCAGTTGAGACGATTTTTGTTGAACTTCTCTCTCTCAAGGCAGCAGTTGGACATGCTAAAATACACTGACCGCAAAGAATACAATCGCTTACATTAAGCCCTTTGTTGTAAGGAGTGGTAACTATACTTGCGAATCCTCTTCCGGAGAAGTCGATAGCACCAATTTTTTGAACCTCATTACATACTCTTACACATCTGCCGCAAAGAATACACTTTGCTGGGTCGCGTTCCAGAGATGGACTTGAGATATCCACTACATGTTTTCTCTTCTCACCCGGGAATCTGTGTTCTCTTACTGCGTATCTTTCAGCGAGATCCTGAAGTTCACAGTTTTTATTACGGACACAAATCAAACAGTCTTGAGGATGATTTTCAACAAGAAGCTCCACAATTGTTTTTCTTGCTCTTCTTACTCGAGGTGAATTGGTTTCAACAACCATTCCCTCTGCCACAGGAAATGCACATGAAGGAAGAAGATTTCTTTGTCCTGTTACTTCTACAACACACATTCTGCACGCACCTGTTGGAAACAGATTTTTCATGTAACAGAGTGTTGGCACCGTTATCCCGACGGATTTTGCTGCTTCGAGAATCGACATTCCCTCTTCAGCTTTTACTTTAAGATTATTTATTGTTAGTTCTACCATTTTAATCTCCACTCAGTTTACATTAATTGCACAGAATCTGCAAGTTTCAAGACACATGCCACATTGGATACATTTGTCCTGCAGAATGTAGTGTGCTTCACCTTTTTGTCCAATAATTGCTTCAGAACCACATTTTCTCTTGCAGAGTCCACAGCCCGAGCAAAGTGTTGTATCAATGGTGAATGTTAATAGTTCTTTACAAACTCCTGAACGACATCTTCTATCGAAGAGATGCTCTTCATATTCCTCTTTGAAATATTGAAGCCCGGAAAGTACCGGATTAGGAGCAGACTGACCAAGTCCACACAGAGAAGTATCTCTGATGACATCAGCGAGTCTTTTTAGTGCAATAATGCCTTTAAACCTTTGAAGTTGATCATATTTATCGTTGCCTTCCTTGTAAGCTACAGGGATTCTTTCGATAATCTCGAGCATCCTTTTGGTTCCTTCACGACACGGAACACATTTTCCGCATGATTCACTCTGGATAAAATTGAGGAAAAATCTTGCAATGTCAACCATACAAGTGTCTTCGTCCATAACTACAAAACCACCTGATCCCATCATGGCACCAACATCTTTTAATGATTCGTAATCAACCTGGGTCTTAATAACACTCATTGGTAAACAACCACCGGAAGGACCACCAATTTGCACAGCTTTGAATTTTTTATTGAATGGAATTCCACCACCGATGTTAAAAACAACCTCTTCGAGGGTGATACCCATAGGTATTTCAACAAGCCCGGTGTTAACGATCTTACCGGAAAGAGCAAAAACTTTTGTGCCTTTGCTTTTTTCAGTTCCAACACTTGCAAACCATTCAGCTCCTTTGCTGATAATCGAACTGATATTCGAAAGAGTCTCAACATTGTTGATCACAGTTGGTTTGCCCCAAAGACCTGAAACCGCCGGAAATGGTGGTCTTGGTTTTGGCATTCCTCTTTTACCTTCAATCGATGCGATAAGTGCAGTTTCTTCACCACAAACAAATGCACCCGCACCTTTCTTGATCTTAAGTCTGAAGTTAAACTTGCTGTTTAATATATTATCGCCCAGCAAACCATATTTTTCACATTCATGAATACAATGTGTAAGTCTTGAAATCGCAAGTGGATACTCGGCTCTGCAGTAGATATATCCAAAATTGGCTCCAATGGCGTAGGCAGCAACCATCATTCCTTCAATTAATTTGTAGGGGTCGCTTTCAAGAACTGATCTGTCCATAAACGCACCCGGATCACCTTCATCTGCGTTACAGATTAGATATTTGGTCTCAGATTTCTGTTTAAGGGCAAATTCCCATTTTTTACCTGTTGGGAATCCGGCTCCTCCTCTGCCTCTAAGTCCTGAATCGAGAATTTCTTTCACCACATTTTCGGGTGGCATCAATTTTAAAGCTTTTGTTATTGCTTTAAATCCACCGCTGGCAATGTAGGTATCAATTGAATCTGGATTAATAATACCGCAGTTTTCGAGTACGATTTTCTTCTGATGTTTGAAAAATGGATCATCATGAATTGAACAACAGACATCAGATTTTCTGATATGACTTCCAAGCAGATTCTCCTGAAGTATCCCACCTTCAATGATTGTGGTCTGAATCAGTTTTGGGACAAGTTTTGGAGTCACTTCACTGTAAGCAATTCTTTCACCGTTGGGCAATTTAATGTCAACAATTACTTCTTTTGCGCAATAACCGATACATCCAACTCTTACTATGCGTGCTTCGATGTTGTTTTTAAGTAATTCAGATTTAATACTTTCTTCAACTTTGGCTGCTCCTGCAGCGAGCCCGCATGTTCCGGCACCAATAAATATTACCGGTACATCATGTTTTTCAAAAAGAAGTTCTTTGTTATACTCTTTTACTTCGTGTGTGCATTCGTCGCTGTGGTGGCACAATGGGCCCTCGGTGCAGCATTGAATAAAATGTGGACACTGATTTTCAGGTGAATGCCAACATTCTTTGCAACATTTATCTATGAAACTTTTCATTTTGTCACCTCCGGTGATTTGGCATTAGTTGCTTTCGCAGGAGTCGGCTGATATTTTTTAAGTATTTTATCTATTTCTTTAACAGTAATTCTACCGTAATAATCATCATTTATACATATAACAGGAGCGATTGAACAAGCACCGATGCAACTTACAACCTCAAGGGTGAAGTTTTTATCTCTGCTGGTTTGTCCCGGTTTAAGATTTAATGCAGATTCCAGCCCAAATAAAATATTGGCTGAGTTTTTTACATGGCATGCAGTTCCGCGACACACCCTGATAATGTTTTTACCAAGCGGAGTCAAGCGAAACTGATTGTAGAATGTAGCTACGCCGTAAATTGAGCTTAAGGGCATTCCAATATGTGCGGCTGCTTCCATTAATACATCTTCCGGTAGATAACCAAATTCATCTTGAATATCTTGAAGAAGAGGTATTAAGATACTTCTGTCACCTTTTGGGTATTGAGCTATTGTTTGATTTGCCATTCCAAATTCCTTAATGAATACAGCACTAATTAAGCAAAAATCATACCAAAATCTTTTAGGTCAAAAATGAGTTCCTATTCACATTGGCACACTTTTTGCTTACAACTCCCCTTTCTCACTAATTAGATAAAACTTTCCAATTTGTAAGAATGAGAATTTCTGAGTTTTGACAGTTGGGTGGTGGAAGGGGGAATTGCATGATTTTAAGCGACCAAAGGATAGCTGTTGATGGGTATAAATGTAAGATCGCTAATTTGTAATAACGAGTAAATGGATAATTATTTCTAATGCCCGGCGATGTTATTAAAACAAACCTTCTCCCCAAACTATTCATGAATATTGAATTATCCCCCGATTGCATTATTTTTGTAGTCTTTGACAGGAAAATTAAGAAAAGGAGAATATTGCATGAAAAATAAGGTAATTTTGGCGACGGTGATGTTTTTGGTGGTGATTTCATCGGGGATTTTTCTTTTGAATGGTAATAATCCGGATGAAAAAACGGTTTATGAGAATTCAGAATCTTTGGCATCCGACAGGGAAAATATCATTACAAAAACAGTTGCAACTGTCTCCCCCGCTGTGGTTGGAATAAATGTTACCGAGGTGAGGCAGGTTAATAATCCCTTCTTCAATCCATTTTTTAACGATCCGTTTTTCCAGCAGTTTTTTGGAGATCAAAGTTATTCACAGGAAGTTAAAGGACTTGGTTCAGGTTTCCTGATTTCAAAAGATGGTTATATCCTGACCAACGATCATGTGGCTGGAAACGCAAAAAAAATCACTGTCACCCTTACAGACGGAAGACACTATGAAGCCAAAGTGGTTGGAACCGACAAGGTCTCTGATGTTTGTCTGCTAAAAATTGATGAAAATAAACTGCCCTTCCTGAAGCTTGGTAATTCAAACGATATTATTATAGGTGAATGGTCGATTGCACTTGGCAATCCATTTGGACTTTTTGATGTAAACGATCAACCCACTGTAACGGTAGGAGTTATCTCAGCAAAAAACATGAACCTTGAACCCGTCGATGAACGATTTTATTTGAATATGATTCAAACCGATGCGGCTATCAATGGCGGAAACAGTGGCGGACCACTTGTCAATTCTGTTGGTGATGTTATTGGTATGAATACCATTATCTATTCAACGGGGAGTGGAAAAGGAAGCATTGGACTCGGTTTTGCCATCCCCATTAATAAAGTTAAAAAGATTGTTGATGAGTTAAAGTTAAAAGGTGAAATCGATCGTAATTTCTACACTGGTCTTGGAGTCCAGGATATCGATGAAAAGATCGCCGCCTACTTCAAGCTTCAAAATGCCAGAGGAGTGATCGTAAACAGTGTAATGAAAAACTCCCCTGCTGAAAAAGCCGGATTCAAGAGTGGTGATGTGATCCTTGCACTCGGAGATTTTAAGGTTAGCAACAGGAACAATTTACTCGGGATTTTACAAGAGTACAGAACAGGACAAACTGTGGAATTCACAGTGCTCCGAGACGAAGAAAAGATTAAATTTGAGATGGAATTAGAAAGAAGAAAATGATTGAAAGATATACTCTGCCTGAAATGGGCAGAATTTGGAGTGATCAGTTCAAGTATGAAACCTGGCTGAAAATTGAAATTCTTGCCACTGAAGCAAGAGTAAACACGGGCGAAGTTGATTCATCAGATCTACAAACAATTAAAGCCAAAGCCGCTTTTTCTGTTGACAGAATCAATGAAATTGAACTCACCACTCAGCACGATGTTATCGCTTTCCTAACAAATGTTAATGAGAATGTGGGACCTGCAAGCAGACATCTCCACTACGGAATGACTTCATCCGATGTACTCGACACCGCACTTTCGGTACAGATAAAAGCAGCTTCGGAAATTATTCTTAAAAAAGTGGACATTCTGATCGAATCTCTGAAGGAAAGAGCCCTTGAGCATAAAAATACTTTGTGCATCGGCAGAACTCATGGCATTCATGCAGAAGTGACAACAATGGGTCTTAAATTTGCCCAGTGGTATGATGAAATGGTACGCAACAGAAAACGATTTATCGAAGCAATTAACGAGATTTCCATTGGTCAGATTTCCGGTGCCGTTGGCACTTTTGATCACCTTTCCCCTCATGTTGAAGAATTTGTTTGCGAAAACCTCGGATTAAAGCCGGAACCGGTTTCAACTCAGGTTATCCAACGGGACCGCCACGCATATTATCTTGCAGTAACTGGAATTATCGCCGGAACTCTGGAAAAGATCGCCACCGAGATTAGGCATCTTCAAAAAACAGAGGTGCTTGAAGCAGAGGAATTTTTTGGCAAGGGTCAAAAGGGATCTTCAGCCATGCCACATAAAAGAAATCCGATTGTTTGTGAGCGAATTACAGGAATGGCAAGACTAATGCGGTCATACATCTCCCCTGCTGTGGAAAATATTGCACTCTGGCATGAAAGGGACATTTCACACTCTTCAGTTGAACGGGTTGTTTTCCCTGATGCAACAATTTTGATCGATTATATGCTTCAAAAGTCGATTGACCTTATTCAGAAGCTCATTATTTATCCTGAAAACATGATGAAAAACATCCTGCTTACAAGAGGACTCACCTACTCACAAAAAGTTCTACTGGCTTTAACAGAGTCGGGACTTTCAAGAGAGGCGTCCTATGCAGCAGTGCAGGATGCTGCCATGAGGGTTTGGCGGGATGAATCTCTAAATCTTAAAGATGAACTCCTGAAAAACGACATAGTTAAAAACAATATTCCAACCGACAAGTTTGATTCTATTTTTGATCTGAAAAATTCACTCAAAAATGTGGATTACATCTTCAACAGAGTCTTTAAATAAAAAAAAGAGGCTGCCACAATTGAGACAGCCTCTAAATTTTTGCCAAGTGATAAAGAATTATTTATTAGCAGGACATTCGCCTAAAGATCAAATTTGATGCCTTGTGCGAGTGGAATTTTATCCGAATAATTGATCGTATTCGTTTGTCTTCTCATGTAAGCTCTCCAGGAATCTGATCCTGATTCTCTTCCACCACCGGTTTCCTTTTCACCACCAAATGCTCCACCAATTTCGGCACCTGATGTTCCAATATTAACATTGGCGATACCACAATCGGAACCTCTTGTTGAAAGGAATTCCTCGGTCTCACGCATATTCAATGAGAATATCGCTGATGAGAGTCCCTGAACAACATCGTTCTGAATTGCGATAGCATCTTTAACATCACCTTTGTATTTAATTAAATACAAAATTGGTGCAAAGGTTTCTTCCTGTACGATTGGGTAATGGTTTTCAACTTCACAAATGGCAGGTTTTACATAACATCCTGATTCGTATCCGGCTCCTGTGAGAACTTCACCTCCGTAAAGAATCTTGCCGCCCGATTTTTTAACTTCTTCGAGTGCATTGCAAAAATCCTTTACAGCACCCTTGTCGATAAGTGGACCAACATGGTTGGCAATATCAAGTGGATTTCCGATTTTTAATGAGCCATAAGCTTTAATTATGGAATCTTTAATTTTGTCAAAAATGCTCTCATGGATAATTAAACGACGGGTTGAGGTGCAACGCTGTCCGGCAGTTCCAACTGCTCCAAACACGATTGCTGGAAGAGCAAGCTGAAGATCGGCATTTTCAGTGAGAATAATTGCATTATTACCGCCAAGCTCCATAATCGCTTTTCCAAATCTTCCGGCGATAACTGAATTAGCATGTTTTCCAACGCGTGTTGAGCCCGTTAGTGAAATAAGAGGGATCCTCTTGTCATTTAATATCTGCTCACCAATCGTTGATCCTTTACCAACTATCAAAGAAAATACTCCTTCAGGGAGATTATTTGCTTCGATAACACGGGCAACAATTTTTTGAACTGCAATTGCTGCAAGAGGAACTTTTGAACTTGGTTTCCAAAGATTTACATCACCACAAACGGCTGCCAACATCGCATTCCATGACCAGACTGCAACCGGGAAGTTAAAGGCTGATATGGTACAAACGATCCCAAGTGGATGCCATTGTTCATACATTCTGTGATCAGGCCTTTCAGAATGCATCGTTAATCCGTAGAGTTGACGGGACAATCCCACTGCAAAATCGCAGATATCGATCATTTCCTGAACTTCGCCCCAGCCTTCCTGGAGTGATTTGCCCATTTCATATGAGACCAATCTTCCAAGCGGATCTTTATATTTCCTGAGTTCGTCTCCAATTTGTCTGACAATCTCGCCTCTTTTTGGGGCAGGAACATCACGCCAAAGCAGAAATGCTTCTGATGCTTTTTTTACAATCTGTTCATAGTCTTCTTCTGATGCCTGATAAACAGTTGCTATTTTATCGCCCGAACCGGGTGAGTATATATCTAATTTTCCGGCAGTGTCGGTTTTTTTCCATTCTCTACCCGTACACGAACCGTAATTGTATTCTTCTATTCCAAGTGTTTTTAGGAATTCCATATTTTCTCCCGAAATTATTAAAATGTATCGTTCAAATATATGGATATTGCAGTAATGGAATTATGCAATAATTTATTAAAAATGTGAGAACCGGAATTTTTTCATTCTTTTTCAGCTTTGTGGGTTTCGTCGAAATGAATAATTTCGTATATTTGTGTTATGAGATTAATATTTAGTACATCAGCAAATCTGCATCCCGGTTCCCCATTTGGGAGGCGTCCGCTGAGAAGTTATTTCGTTTCAAAATTCGAGTCCGTTTTTTAACAGTCCCCACCCCTTTACTATTCTCTTTTACTATACCTTTTAAATTTAAACAAGTTTTTCTTTAAGTTCAATTCCTTACGGGAGGTCTCAATGAACAATACAGCTACATTTAGTGGTGGAAAAATCACAGCAAATGATGTTTTCCCTATTCTTCATCAGCATATTCTTGCAGATGGTTATGACTTTGTTTTAGATATCAAAAACAGTCACGGTTGTTATATGGTTGAAGAAAGAACAGGGCATAAATACCTCGATTTCTTCTCATTTTTTGCATCATCAGCGCTTGGGATGAATCATCCAAAATTAAACAATCCTGAATTCAGAGATAAACTTGCCTGGGCAGCAATGAATAAACCATCTAATTCAGATATCTATACCGTTTATAAAGCTGAACTTGTTGACGCAATTCATAAAATAGCCATGCCCGACCACTTTAAATACCTCTTTTTTGTCGAAGGTGGTGCGGTTGCGGTTGAAAATGGATTAAAAGTTGCTTTCGACTGGAAGGTAAGAAAAAACTTCCGTAAGGGCTATAAAGAAGAAAAAGGTCACAAAGTGATCCACTTTAAAGAAGCTTTTCATGGCAGGACAGGTTATACGATGTCGTTGACCAACACTGATCCCAATAAAGTTGATCTCTTCCCAAAATTCAATTGGCCCCGTATTTCCAATCCAAAAATAAAATTTCCGCTGGCAGAAAATTTTGATGCTGTTATAAAAGCTGAAGAACAAGCTGTAAACGAAATTTATGCAGCCATTGAAGCTAACAAGGATGATATCGCTTTAATCATTATCGAACCTATTCAAGCAGAAGGTGGAGATAATCATTTCAGAAAAGAGTTTTTGGTTAAACTTAGAGAAATTGCCAACGAAAATGATATTTTATTGATGTTTGATGAAGTTCAAACCGGTGTTGGTTTAACAGGTAAGATGTGGGCTTCAGAACATTTTGTAATGCCTGATATTCTTTCCTTTGGGAAGAAGATGCAGGTTTGTGGAATCATGGTCTCAGACCGTGTAAATGAAGAGCCGGATAATGTGTTTAAAGTGTCTTCAAGAATCAACTCAACATGGGGCGGAAATTTGACCGATATGGTAAGAGCTGCCAAAATTCTCGAGGTGATCAAAGAAGATGGTTTGGTTCAGAACTCTGCTGTCATGGGAGATCTGCTGCTTTCAGAACTGAACGATATGCAACTTGAATTCCCAACCCTGGTTTCAGGTGTTAGAGGAAAAGGTTTGATGTGTGCGTTTGATTTTGATAATAAAACAATCAGAAATGAATTCATCAGTCGCTGCTGGAATGCTCGTTTAATGATGCTTTCCTGTGGTGAAAGAAGTGTCAGGTTTAGAACACCTTTGACAATTCAGCAAGAGGATTTATTAAAGGGTTGTAAAATTATCAGAGAAGTATTAAATTCGCTTATCAAATAACTTTCAGGTTATATACCTTTAAACTACTTGCAGACAACGGCTCCTTCGCGGAGCCGTTTCTATTTTAAAGGTCAAATTGAAGATGGGTTGCGATTAATTTTCATCATCATAACTGATGAGTGTATCCACATTATATCCGGTGAGTTTACTTCTACCGGGGATGAATGTTAATTCAATCAAAAATTGTATGGAAACCACTTCCCCACCGGCTTTTTCAATAAGTTTTATCGCAGCAGCAGCGGTTCCGCCGGTCGCCAAAAGATCATCGTGTAACAACACCTTATCCCCCTTTTTGATTGCATCAACATGCATTTCAATAGAATCAGTACCGTATTCAAGTGTGTAACTTTCGGAATATGTTTTTGAAGGAAGTTTTCCTGGTTTTCTTATCAAAACAAATCCGGCGTTTAACCGTGAAGCAAGAATTCCACCAAAAATAAAACCTCTTGATTCAATCCCAACAACTTTGGTAATCCCAAGATCTTTAACTTTGTCATATAACAAATCGGCAGCGTGGTTTAATGCTACGGGGTCTTGCAAAAGTGTTGTTATGTCGCGAAACATAATCCCGGTTTTTGGAAAATCTTTTATGCTTCTAATGCTTTTCTTCAAATCCATGATTTACCTCATTTTTTATTAAGAAATTGATCAATTCCTGCCTTAAACTCATTCGTCGTTCTGCTGATTACATTATATTTTTGCGCCATCTGAATCGATCTTTTATGATCAAGAGAAGAAATTGTTCTCAGCAGGTTTTTGGTTTGTTTAATACTCTCCTGTGAATTTTGGTTAAGTTTTTCCGCGAGAATAATCGAATCCTGGATAACATCATCAGAAATGAAGTCGATTAATCCCAGTTTAAGAGCCCTCTGCGCTCCAAAAATCTCTGCAGAAATTAGCAACTGTCGTGCCTTAAATTCATTCATCCTGCGGAGTAATAAATAAGATACAATTGCCGGAAGGAACCCAATTCTAACTTCGCTGTAACCAAACATTGAACTTGACTTGTCAGCAAATATAAAATCACAAGCAGTTGCCAATCCACACCCGCCTGCTATCGCCGGTCCATTTACAGCAGCAATGGTTGGTTTGCCTGATTCATAAACCGTTAATATCAATTTTGTGATCAATGACGAATCAAGATCGTTCTCTGAAACTGTATTGTTTCTCAACTGTTGCAGATATTCAAGATCGGCACCCGCGGAAAAAGCTTTCCCTTTGCCTGTGATAATAATCGATTTAACTTCAGGATTGCTTTCGCATTCCATAAAAATCGATATAAAATCATTAATCATTGTCGGTGAAAGAGCATTTCTTTTTTCGGGACGATTCAATGTTAATACGGCAATGTTATTCTCCAATCGAAAATCTGTCATTATTTTCTCCGGAGGAAAGTCTTAAACAATTCGAGATCGTAACAATTTATCACCTCAGAACTTTTCATCCCTGCTTTTTTGCAATTTTGATGCCATACCTGACACTTCCCAATTGTGTAGTGGAATGTGCATCAGGGTTTATGCTAAAAATACAATTTTTATCGCGTGCCTTAAAAATCCGTCTCCAGTCAAGATCGAGCCGGTAAGTGGATGCATTTATTTCAATTGCAACATTGTTTGCACAACAGGCATCAATAATCTTGTCAAAATCAGCTTCAAATTCGGGTCGTTCAAGCAATATCCTTCCGCTTGGATGTCCCAAAACATCTGTATGCGGGTTTTCTACAGCTCTTAAGATTCTGGCTGTCATTTCTTCTTTGTTTAAAGAAAATCTTGAATGAATAGATGCAACTACAAAATCAAAATTCTTTAAAAACTCATCTCCATAGTCAAGTGTGCCATCTCTGAGTATGTCAGCTTCGATTCCGTGAAATATTGTTGTTTTTAGCTCTTTAGCTACTGATGAAATCACTTCTTTCTGCTTGAATACCTTATCTTCCCACATCCCGCTTGCCTGAAAAGAAGCTTTGCTGTGGTCGCAGACAGCAAAATATTTATAACCCATTGCCAATCCGGCTTCTACCATTTCGGAGAGAGTATTTGAACCATCGGAATAATTTGTATGAAAGTGAAAACATCCTTTAAAATCCGAAAGTTGAAGATCTGAACTATAAAATCTTTCATCTCCAACAAATGGCAGCAGTTCATTTTCCCTCATTTCAGGGTTGAAATAAGGGAGATTAAACCTTTTGAAAACATCATGTTCCGAGAAGAGCCCTTTAGTATTGATATCAGTAAGATTATACTTTTGAACAAAATCCTTTGAACCGGTCGTCCTGTAGAGAGTCAGGCAATATTCATTGTTATTAGTCTCGCAATGGACAATAATATCTATTTTATCTCCAAAACTTGAAGGTTTTGAATATTCCAGATCGGGTACATCAAGCAATGTCCGCAGTTCATGCAAAACCGATTCAGGTTCAACTGTCATAATCACAAATTCGAGAGTTGAAATCACTTCCATATTTCTGCGATACTCTCCGGTAACAGAGTACTCTTCCACTTCAGGAAAAGTTGCAAATATCCCAAGAATCTCGTCAACCAAAAATCCCGCTACATCCAATCGGATAAAATTCTGATTCTGTTTGTAAAGTCTTATACTTTCGATTAATTTTTCTGCAGATGCCTCTGTAAAACCTTTTACTTTTGTAATTTCTCCTGAATTGCAAAAATTCTCGAGTTTACTGATACTGGTGATTCCAAATTCAAAATAGAGTTGGATGGCTTTTTTAGGCCCCAGTCCCCTTATTTTGTTAATTTCAATCAATCCTTCGGGTACTTCAGCTTTAATTTCTCTCAGCGCGGTTGAATAACCCAGATTAAAATAATCTGCTATAACCGAGAGGATCCCCTTGCCAATCCCCTTCATTTGAGCCAATTGGCCTGATTCGTACAGGTGTGACAAATCATCCTGAATTCCCGATATTATTGAGTATGCCTTTTTAAACGCACTAATTTTGAAAACATTTTCACCTTTCAGTTCAAAAAGGTAAGTTATTTCATCAAGTATTGCGAGTATTTGTTGTTTGTCTTCGTTCATAATAATGGTAAATATTTAAAAAATAAAAGCGTGTTTAATATACCAAAAAATGCACCAAAAAATAGCTGCCAGGGTGTGTGACATTTTAACTCAAATCTTGCCCATGCAAGCACTAAAATAACCGGTAACAACATCAAACCCCACCAGCCAAAAATAAAAATAAATGTACCTGTCATCCCCCCCGCTCCCATAGTGTGAGCACTGATCTTCCAAAAAAGATTAACAAAAAAGAGAAAAAGCAGATTTAGAAGGTAAATAAGGAACAGGATTCTGGTTTCATCGGCAAATTGAGCCCACGGGATAAATAAATAACCGGTTAATATTATCGCCGCAAAAACAAGATAAGGCATGTGCCTTTCGTTTCTGTTTCGGGCATCTGCATCAGCAATATTCCCCTTTTTAAGGAAGAGAATAAAAACCAATACCGGAAAAACAACCGTAAACAGTGAGGTAAATAAAAGGGAGGTTACACGATGATCTTGATTTGATTCAAAAAAAAAGACTACAGCAATAAATGAAATTAGATTTACAACAGGGGGTAAAAACAAATAAGAGATAATTTTGGCGAGACGCTCATTCTTGATCGGGAATCCATTCATTTGGGTTCCTGATGAACATTTGCGTAAGCATGTTCCAAAGTCGATAAATATTTTTGATAACCCATTAGCAGTTCTTCCACCTGAGTATATTCGAGCAATTTCATCAATTCCTGTCGGATACTTCCCGCATTCGACAATCCTTTCAAGTATCCTGAATAATATTTTCTTTGCTCAAGAATTGCTCTTCTCTCCCCTTTCACAGTCGTGGCAAGTTCGAGGTGACGAAGACATACTCTGATTCGTTCAACATACGATATTTCAGTATCGACGGGCAAACCTTCAAGTAATCTTTTAGCATCTTTGAATATCCATGGGTAACCGATGGCACCACGGGCTATCATCACAGCGTCGGCGGTGGTTTGAGTAAAGGCATCCACCACATCCCGGGCGGTCATTACATTACCGTTTAGAGCTACCGGAATGGAAACAACCTCTTTAACCCTGTTTATCCAGTCCCAGTCGGCATCTCCCTTGTGACCCATACTCCGAGTGCGGCAATGGACGGTTAAGGCTTTCACGCCCACATCCTCAAGTCTTTTGGCTATCTCAAGAATGTTAATGTTTTCATGATCCCACCCTATCCTTGTCTTCACTGTAACAGGAAGCCCGACTGCATCAACAACCGCTTTAACAAGTTTTTGCATATTCTCCGGGTCTTTTAACATCCCGGCGCCGGCGCCACATGCAACTACACCTTTAATCCAGCATCCGGCATTTATATCTATTAATTCAGGTTCAAGTTCTTCAGCGATTTTTGCAGCATCAACCATTGATTCAAGTCTGCCACCATAAATCTGGATTCCTACCGGTCGTTCTTCGTTAATTATTTTCAGTTTGCGATGCGTTTTTTCATTCTTGCGAACAATCCCCTCGGCATTTACAAATTCAGTATAAACAACATCCGCACCCAACTCACGGCACACCAACCGGTATGAAATGTCTGTAACATCCTCCATTGGAGCAAGTAAAAGTGCTTTCTCTTTTTCGATCGGTCCAACTCTAAACATGACTTATCTTTGGCTTTATGTGGATGTTAAAATTTTTGTAACAATACACGAGAAGTGTTCCTGAAACAACTGCACCTGTGAAAAATGGTATTTGATAACCCAAATACTGAAACGCAAATCCACCCCATAATGGACCTAAAACCCGCGCAAGTGATGAAAGTGACTGATTTAACCCCAGTACCATTCCCTGTTCAGATTCTGATGCAACCTGAGAGATTAAACTCAATAATATCGGTTGAAGTGCACCAGTACCCACTGACATCAATCCAAGTATTAAACTCATAACTAAAAAGGTTGAACCATAAGGGATCATGGCGAGACCCAATGCAAGACTTATAAAACCGATAATCAAAAGTTGGAGTTGAGAGAATATTTTTGTCAGTTTCCCCATTAAAAATCCCTGCATGATAACTGAAACTATCCCCATAATTCCAAATAACATACCATTGTCAAAATCTGTGAATCCAAACTTTTGACTGCCAAGAATCGCAAAAGTTCCATAGATATTGGCTACCGAGAATGTAAGGAAAAAGGTAAGGGTGATAACAAACAGTGATGACTTTTGTTTAAATACTGCACCTAATGCTTTAATATCGAGTAATTTTCTGGTTTTTTGCGAGATATTTTCACCCAGATTTTTTAATGATTCAGGTAGATAAAAATAACTTAAAATAAATGCGAGCAGTGAAAAGGAGGCTGATGCAAATCCTGTAACTTCATATCCAAACTTTGAAAAAACACCGCCCAACATCGGGCCAAACACAAACCCCAATCCAAATGCCACACCGATGAGTCCCATTCCCTTCGCTCGCTCCTGAACTGTTGTCACATCTGCAATATATGCCTGTGCAACGCCGATACTGCTACCACCAATTCCCGCTATAACTCTGGAAAGAATCAGCATCAAAAATGAATGTGTGAATGCAAAAATAATATAACCGGATGCGTTTAATAACAGACTTATCAAAATTATATTTCGTCGCCCAAACCTGTCTGAAAGTGATCCAAATAATGGATTAAACAAAAACTGGGTTAAAGAATAGACTGCAACCACGATTCCGACCGAACTTTCATTCATATTCAAAACTTTGACGGCAAATGTCGGCAGGATAGGAATTAATATCCCGAATCCCAGCAGATCAATAAATACAACAAGAAAAATGAGAGTCAGGGGGAGATTTTTTTTCATTAATTTTCCAAAATACAAAATGCAAAAATACAAAAAAAAAGCCACTCATTAGTTATATGAGCGGCTTTTCAAATAAGTAAGGATTTGGAAAACTATTCCGGTTTACGACTGTTCTTAACTTCCTGGACTTCCTCGCGGAGGTCTTGTGCAAGTTTCTTCAGGTCGCTGAGACTTTTTCTAATCCTTGTCCCTGCTGCTGACTGCCCTTTTTCATAGAATTTGTTGAAATCGGGTTCCATATCTTGAACATGTTTTAGTAACTGCTTGAATTTTTCCATATTGTTGCTCCTATTTAGTTATGGATAAGTGTATGTTTTCAAAAACTATTTCGGCGATATCCTTCACCATTACTTCTTCAGATTTTTCAAGAGTTTTAACACCATCGGTCATCATCGTCATACAAAACGGGCATGCAGTAGCGATTGTTTCAGCGCCTGTTGCGATTGCCTCTTTACTTCTTTCAATATTAATTCTTCCGCCTTCGTTATCTTCCATGAACATCCTTCCACCACCGGCACCACAACAGAATCCTCTCGATTTATTTCTCTCCATCTCGACGGGTTGTTTCCCGGTAGATTTTTCAAGAATTTCTCTTGGGGCATCATAGATATCATTATATCTGCCAATATAGCATGAGTCATGATAAGTAGTGTTCGTAACCAGTTCAACTTTTGGGTCAACTTTAATTTTACCGGAACTAACAAGTTGATCAATCATCTCGGTGTGATGCAACACCTCATAATTACCGCCAAATTGCGGAAACTCGTTTTTTATGGAATTAAAACAGTGTGGACAAGCGGTAACAACCTTTTTCACTCCGTAACCATTCATGGTTTCGATGTTGGTTTGCATAAGAGTTTGTGCAAGATACTCATTTCCAAGTCTTCTGGCAGTATCTCCATTACATTGTTCTTCACTTCCAAGGATACGGAAATCGATTCCCGCCTCCTGCATAATACCTGCAAAAGCTTTTGAAACTTTTTTATACCTGTCATCAAACGAACCTGCACATCCAACCCAAAACAGATACTCTGAATTTGAATCTTCAGCCATCGTTTTTATCCCGAGACCTTCAGCCCATGCACCCCTTTCGGATGCCGGGAACGCCCAGGGTGAACCGTTATTTTCAAGACTCTTAAATGTATTATTCAATTCCGAAGGAAAATTTGACTCCATTAATACGAGATGACGACGCATATCCACAATTGTACCTACATGCTCAATCATCACAGGGCACTCTTGCACACAAGCCATACATGTGGTGCATGACCACAATTCAGCTTCTGACGTGTAGTTTGGGACAAGTGCCTTTTCGAAAACTTCGCCTTCGGTTACTTTTGAGAGGATAAGTGGTCCCTTTTCGTTGGTTCTGTCTCTTACATCAGTAATGATTTTACGCGGAGACAGAGGTTTCCCGACTGTATTAGCCGGACAAACCGACTCACATCTTCCACACTCCGTGCAGGAAAACCCGTCGAGTAATTGTTTCCATGTAAATTTTTCAATATCGTTAACACCAAAGTATTCGGCTTTTTCATCTGCCAAATCCAAAGGAATCAATTGAGCCCTTTTTTCGAGTGGATTTGAGAAGTAAACATTTGGGACCGAGGTGATAACATGTAAGTGTTTCGAATAAGGAAGGTAGTTCAGAAAAGCGAGTACCAAAAAGATATGAGTCCACCAAAAAACTTCATACGGAATTGTTGCAGTTTCCCCTGCTGTGAATATGCCTGCCAAATGTTGTGTTATTGGTCTGATTTCCCAGTCTGCCAAAATACCGTTATTCATTGCTACATGGGCTGAGTTTTGACCCAACATTGAAACCACAACAAAAAGAATCATTATCAGGATAAATGCTGCATCTTTTTGCCCCTCAGAATCCACTTCAAGTCTTTTAACTTTTTGTACAAATCTACGATAGAGAGCAAAAAGAACGGAAAGGATTACCAGGACGCCAAAAACATCCTGGGTAATCGTCATAATACTGAATACGGGACCGAGAAAAGCAAAAGTAAACCCGGGGAAAAATCCCTGGATGAAAGACTCAACCACCGCCGAAATAAACAGTACAAACCCCCAAAAAATGAGAGCGTGCACAATTCCGGCAACGGGATCCCTGAATAACTTACTCTGCGCAATCGCAATTACAATCACATTCTTTATGCGTAAACCGATATTATCAAACCTGTTATCAGGTTTACCAATTTTTAACAGATCAAGAATTCTCTTTCCACTGTAAGCAAATAGTGCAAATGCAGAAAGTAGTACAATTGTAAAAGCAACGGTCTTTAACATAAGTCAGATAAGTTTTATTTCTTGAAAGACTTAAAGATCAGCGAGGCTGCAAATACTTTCACTACTGTAGAGAGTGAAAATACCACTACGCCAAGTTCAAGAGTTTTTACAAATCCGGCATTAATAAAAAGATCAAGATATAGTGCCCCTGAAAGAAGGATCACAGCATGTGCAGCAAAAAATGTAATTACTGTAGTCAGATAATCAGATTTTCTCTCAATTATTAGACCTGTCAGATATGCCGCAACCGGGAAAGCCAACAGATAACCACCCGTTGGTCCAAATAATCTGGCAAATCCGGGGGCAAGGTCAGGTGACATTGCAAATACTGGTAACCCGACAACTCCCATTGTTAAATAAGCGATCTGAGCATAAAATCCTTTTTTTGAGCCAAGCATCGCACCCGATAAAACCACGATCATCGACTGAAGTGTCGTAGGAACCGGTTTCATTGGAATGGTAAGTTGAGCTGCAAGTGCCATCAATATGGCGAAGGAAAAAACACCAAAAAGTGGTTGTGCAACAACGCGTTCTTTGATGTATGTGTAAATATTCTCTGATCTTGTTATCATTGACATTTTAACCTCTTATGTATCTTCTGAAGAATTTTTCTGTTTTATTAATTACTGAACTGAATTGCTCTGTCGTTTCTGTTGCAGGATGCACCATGTTAAATGTGTGCCCTGCTTTGGGAACTATAAACAACTCAGAATTTTGATTTCTACTGAATGAGATGATTCTTTCTGAATCTTTAACCGGTACAGTCAGGTCAATTTCACCATGAACCGCAAGAACCGGAACCTCAAGTTGTGCAATCGATTTTTCGATCGAAAGCTTTGCTTCTTTATTGGTCAATAAATCTTCCAGGAATGAGTAATTCATGCTCATTTCCTGCCCTGTTCGGGTATTCAGAAAACTGAGTGAACCTTTTTCCTTCCACTCCTTTTTTTGTCTGTCAGTATATCTGTCAACATATGATATTGAAGACCAGACCGCCACAGCATCAAGATTTTTTATTGCGGGAGAAGAAAGAAGTGTAACACCTCCGCCCCGGCTGTGTCCAATAATGAATAATTGACCACTAAAATTACAAAATTTACCTGATATAATGAAAGAGGATAACTCTTTTAACTCATCAACTTCAAGCGACAGACTGTTTTCTGCGAAGCTTCTCAAATCATCAAAATCACATTTACCGGGAGAAACTCCGTTATGAGAAAAGTTGAAAGTTATGGCATGATATCCACTATCTTCGAAAAAACGGGCAGACGGAGGGAAAAACCCCCAATCCTTAAATCCCTTAAAACCATGCACAAACAGGACAACAGGTTTACTTTCATCCCTGTCTGTGGAGTAAAGATCACAATCAATTTGATTGCCTGCTGAAGTGGTTATCAAGAAATTATATTTCATCTTTTCTAAAATGCTACAATTAGAGCATAAAATCAAAATATTTAATAAAAAAAAGGTCGTAAATGTTAATTTTTTCACAGAAAAGTGATTTTAGGAATCAATTAATCAAATATTTGTTATTTTAGCGTAGTAAATCAATAAATAATATGGCTTTGTTAGTAATACCATCCATCGATGTTAAGAACGGAAAAACAGTCCGGACTGTTCAGGGAATCCCTGAATTGGGCTGTTTTGGCTATTGTGATGACCCTCTCGAGATGGCAATGATCTGGAGAAGTGAGAACGCAAAAATGATCCATGTTGTGGATTTTGACGGCATTGAGGGAAACACAGCCGTTAACCATGCGCTCATCGCAGACATCTGTTCTTCAGTGATAATTCCTGTCGAATTTACCGGTGGCGTCAGAACTATTGATGAAGCCAATCATGCTTTTGAGACCGGTGTATCGAGAGTTGTTGTGGCATCGGTTGTTATCCAGAACAGAAAAGAATTTTACAAGATTTTTGAAAAATTTGGACCTTCCAAAGTTGTTGTGGGTATCGATGTGATTGAAAATGAAGTGGTAATTAAAGGCAGAAAACAAAAAACAGGAATTCACCCTGCAGATCTGGCTTCACAGCTCGCAGGTATTGGCGTTAATCGTTTCCTCGTAACGGATGTTCTTAGAAACGGAATGCTGAGTGGGCCCAATACCCAACTTTCAAAAATGATAGCCGAGGTTACAGAAAAAAGAGTAACTCATTCAGGTGGAGTAAGCAACAAGGATGACCTTTTTAAGGTAAACGAGATATCAGGGTCCGGAGTTGATTCAGTAATTATTGGCAGAGCGCTTTACGAAAACAGATTTCCCTGTCAAAAGATATGGCGAATTGCCGAAGCAGGAATATTCGATTAATATTAAGGATTTGTCATGTTAACTTTTAAGAAAATTCTCGTCCCGATCGATTTTAGTGAGTATTCACTCCAGGCTTTAAAGTATGTAGCCGATTTTGCCAAAGTGTTTAATTCAGAAGTGCTGCTGATCTATGTAGTTGAACCGATTATCTATCCACCCGATCTTAGCATCGGGCAAATTGCCTTACCAACTTTAAGCTACCAGGTGGATGAAAAGGCAAAAGAAGAATTAAACAGAGTTGCAAAAGAAGAACTTGATTCTGAAACAACAGTTCATACAATCGTAAAACTTGGGAAGCCTTATCTCGAGATTCTTGAGGTGGCAAAAGCGGAAGATGTTGACCTGATAATAATTTCAACTCATGGACACACAGGAGTTGAGCAGATATTGTTTGGAAGCACAGCTGATAAAGTGGTGAGAAAAGCTCCCTGCCCGGTTTTAACTCTAAGAGAACCAATCAAAGGTTTTGATTTTAAAAGCGGGAATAAATAAGCTAAACCGGAGCTGTCAGCTCTTCCTGCTTACTACAAAATCGACGAGATATTCGAGTGATTCCCTGTATTCACTTGAAGGAAATATTTTCAGCAGTTCTTTAGCCTGGGAAGCAAGCTCTACTGCTTTTTCCTGAGCCATCTTAAGACCATTGTTCGACTTTACAAATTGGATGATCGAATCAACATTGTCTTTCTGCGATATCCCTTTGATCTGCTTGATTATCTTTTTCGACTCAGCGGCACCCGCATTTTGCATGGCATAGATTAGTGGAAGTGTGATTTTCTTCTCCTTAATATCCCCTCCAATTGGTTTGCCAAACAATTTTGTTGTTCCCTCATAATCCAAAATATCATCTTTTATCTGAAATGAGAGCCCCAAAAGACTTCCAAACCGTTTTGCGTTATTCCGAAAATCTTGATTCTCCGTTGCGCTTAGTGCACCGATATAACAACAGGTTTCTATCAAAGAAGCCGTTTTATCTGAAATAACCTTAAAATAAGTTTCTTCGTCAATATCTAATTTTCGGGTTTTTTCAAGCTGCAACAACTCCCCTTCCGACATCCTTTTTACCGTATCAGTAATGGTTTCAAGGAAATCGTAGTCTTTTGAGCTGACGGACAACATCAATCCCTTTGACAATAGATAGTCACCAATTAGAACAGAAGCTTTGTTTTTCCAGATTGCATTAATCGAAGGAAAACCTCTTCGTTTATCAGCTTGATCAACAACATCATCATGAACGAGGGTTGCAGTATGAAGAAGTTCCACCATCACTGCCCCACGATGAGTTCTTGGGTTTATCCCGCCACAAAGGCTTGCAGTAAGAAGCACAAGCGTTGGCCTGATCTTCTTACCTTTTTGTTTCAAGATAAAACTGGTTGCTATATCGAGCAATCGGACATGGGACTTCATGGACACCTTAAAGTGCCTGTTGAATTCAGCGAGATCGTTTTTTACAGGTGCTAACACCTTGTCCATTATGGAGATATTTAAGGTTTCTTTGTTGCCCATTTAGAAATTATAATACTGGTTTCATAAAGTAAAAAAAGTGGTACTGACAGTATCAACATTGAAAACGGATCTGTACCCGGAGACAAAAATGCAGCCAAAATCATCAGAATAATTAAAGCATGCTTTCTGTATTTAATCATAAATTCGGGAGTTAAAAGCCCGATCTTCGAAAGAAGGTAAGAAACTACCGGCAATTCAAAGATCAATGAACTTCCCAGTAAAATGCTAAAGATAAGTGACATATATTCATCCAGAGCAAACATATTCAGCACTTCGGGGCTTCCAAAACCGGCTGCAAAAGTTAGCGTCATCGGAACCATAACAAAATATCCAAATGCCGTTCCACCCAAAAAACAGAATGATGAGTAGAATGCGGCAGCAATAAGTGCTCTTTTTTCATTTGTATGAAGAGCCGGAGCAATAAACTGCCAAAGATGGTAAAATGTATAAGGGACAGTCACTATTAAGGCAACAATAAAACTCACTTCAAAGTTTAACATTAGTTGCCCAAAAGGACGAATATTTTGAAGTTTTACTGCGGAAGTCTCTGCCGGGCGCAATAATACCTGATTAATAACATCCTGAGCGAACGCAATTGAAACGAGCCAGATTGGAATCACCCCGGCTGCAATCTTCAAAAGTCTGCTGCGAAACTCTTCAAGATGATCCCAAAATGACATCTCTTCGCCGGGGTCATCATTTCCCCCCGGCGAATTGATGTCAGAAAATTCGTCTTGAGTTCCCTCAGTGGTCATTATTTACCGGAAAAAAGTGGAAACTGTGAGCAAAGAGTTTTTACATCCTGACTAATATCGGTAAGAATGGTTTCATTTTCATGATTTGTAACCGCTCTGTCAATAAATTCTGCAATCTTAACCATGTCGTCTTCCTTCATCCCTCTTGTAGTGGAAGCAGGGGTTCCTACCCTTATACCACTGGTGACAAATGGACTTCTCTGATCAAAAGGCACCATGTTTTTGTTTACTGTAATTCCGGCTTTACCAAGTGCAATTTCGGCAGCCTTTCCGCTGATGTTTTTATTTGTAAGATCAACAAGCATAAGGTGATTGTCGGTTCCATTTGAAATCACATGATACCCTTTTTTCACCAATTCTGATGCAAGTTTTTGAGCGTTTGATCTTACCTGTAAAACATAATCTTTAAAAGAATCCTGGAGAGCTTCACCAAAGGCAACGCCTTTTGCCATTATAATATGCATAAGTGGACCACCCTGAATACCCGGCATTATTGTACTGTCAATAAGTTCGGACATCATTTTTGATCTTCCCGTCTTGGGAACTGTGATCCCAAAAGGATTTTCGAAATCTTTACCCATTAAAATCACGCCGCCTCTTGGACCTCGCAATGTTTTGTGAGTAGTGGAGGTAACAAAATGACAATGTTCGAGGGGATTGTTTAAAAGCCCTTTTGAGATCAATCCGGCAGGGTGAGCCATATCGCAAAGAAGGAATGCGCCAACGGAATCTGCAATTTCTCTAAACTTTTTATAGTCCCAATCGCGGGAATATGCACTTCCACCGGCAATTATTACTTTTGGTTTTTCCTGTTTTGCAAGAGTCTCTATTTTATCGTAATCCAGCAAACCTGTTTCAGCACTTAATTCATACCCGACAGCTTTATAAATTTTACCTGAAAAATTAACAGGTGAACCATGAGTTAAATGACCTCCATGAGCAAGACTCAGACCCATTATTTTATCTCCCGGAGATAGAATAGTCATATAGACACCCATATTCGCCTGTGAACCGCTGTGCGGTTGCACATTCACATATTCAGCACCAAAAAGCTTTTTCAATCTTTCACGGGCAATATCTTCAGCCATATCCACATATTCACAACCACCATAATATCTTTTACCCGGATAACCCTCTGCATATTTGTTAGTCAGAATTGATCCTGCTGCTGCAAGAACAGCCGGACTGACACTATTTTCCGAGGCGATTAGTTCAAGTTTTTCAGTTTGTCTTTTAGTCTCGAGATTTAATACATTTAACATCTCGGGATCATTTTTAAGAAATTCGTACATTAGTCTGATCTCCGCATTTATTGTACAGTTAATTCTATTTCAATCCAGTTGTAACAGTTACCACCCGGCTTAACCTTGTCTCCTGATTTATATCCTTTGGAAGCAAAGTCTGCCTGTTCGGGCAGATATTTTTCAATTTCTTCAATTTGTTTTTGCAACTCAGTCATAGATGGATCATAACCAAGTGCATTCAGATATCTTTCATAAGCCAGTTGATAAACACATTTGTCGTCAAACTCAAGTTTACCACAAGACCTTGCCGAGTTTTCATAGACAAGACCTTCATAAAACAGGGCTCTTCCCCACCCGTTTCCAACTTCAGAGGCTTTTTTGAAATATTTTACAGCAGCCTGATAATTGTCTTTTTTTTCAAATAAAACGCCAACGTTAAAATAATATTCTTTTACCGTAGAATCAAGTTTAATTAGTGAAAGATAGCCAATTAGAGAATTCTCATCATCTTTTAATTTTTCTGAACAAAAGGTGTAAGCCTTCCAGTATTTTATCTCGCCCGGTACTTCGAAAGTCAGGCGCCTAAGTAACGGTTGTGCCTCTTTGTAATTTTCTTTTTCGATGTATAAAGATGAAAGTGCCCAAATATTGCTCAGGCTCTCAGGTTTTAAAGCCAACAATTTTTGTCTGAGTTTAATCAAACCCGCTTCGCTACCAGCCAAATCACTGATCATTTCACCCCATTTGCCGGTATTGGGATATTTTTCCAGAAGATATGTATAGATATCGAGAATATTCAAGATTGTGTTCGAGTCTTTAAGGTCTGCCCGGGATGCTTTTTCTGATATCCTCTGCAAAATTACATCATCAACCCCACCTTTAAGTTCTAAAGCCGATTTGTAGAGAGGATAAATTTTTTCAAAAGGCATGTCGTAATATTTATCCAGAATAAATGCCTCCTGAACAAGATATGACAGTGTGTTTTGTGGATCGTGATTTCGGAAAGTTAAAAATCTATCGCTTATCTGTGCCGGTGAAATTCCTTTGGAGGTATCCCCCACGACATTAATGATTACTTCCGCAAACTTGGGGTAAAACCATTTGGAATAAGCAGTTACACCCGGATAAGTCATAAGTTTTTCGCCGGTGTGATAAGCAGAATCGTAATTGCCATAAGCAACCTGCGACGAAAACCGGTTGTATTCATAAAACAAAGAATCAGCAGTCCCGGATAGAACTGCTGAATTCAAAGTTAAAAAAAATAAAAGAAGTGCAAAAACAGATCGTTTCACATAGATCAGTATTCAGTTCTCAAAAACCATAGTTCGCCGATGCTCAAACCAACTACAAATTTAATGGTGTTATCTTTCACCACATTTGCTGCAGCACTTGTATTGAAGGAATAGAGGACTCCCAAATCAATATAATTTGCCGGCGATAGAGGGATTGAGATTCCGGCTCCTGCCGACATCCTGTATGATGATTCACCACTTATAAGATAAGGTAATTTTTCGTAACTTAATCCAAATCTGTATGAAAGATCAGGCTCAAAAACAGATGCTTTTGCTTGTGGAACATACTCTAATCCCAAACTCGCCTTAAATGTGTTGGTCAATGTTTGGGGAGAGGTGTTGGTCAAATAGAATTCTGACCAGGATTGTGACACAAAATCGCCGAATATTTTAGTGCGTGGATTAAATTTCAATGAAAAACCGGCAAAAAATCTTGAAGGCACACTTGATTCAACATCACCCCTTGCCGAAGTATCATGAATCCCAAAATTATTAACCGAATAAGTTGCATAATCACCTTTTAGATTTGTTTTAAGACTGTATCCAACGGAAAGTCTTAATTCTTCCAATCCTGAGATGTTGAGATATTCGTTCAAATTGTTTGATATCAGACCAAATGTTGCGCCAAATCCTTTAAAATTTTGCTCTTTTGCAAAATTTCCATCCAAAACGGAAGAATTAAAAAATTTGAGGTCTGCCTGATATTCGTAGTGACCCGTATAAAAATCGCCCGAAGCACCAATGTTCCACCCAAAAGGAAGTCTGTATGAAGTCCCGAGGAATATTTTTGTTAATCCTCCATCATAAAAATACTCCTCCTTGTAGGTCGAAGGAACATAAGAACCTGCGCCTGAGATGATGCCATCTTTCGAGCCTTCGTAGCTGACATCAGAATATTTGTTCACTCCAAAAACAATTCCCACACCATGTTCCTGACTTACAGGGAAACCAATGTTGAAACCGGGGAAATATGAACCGCCGTAGTAGCTCTTTTTTCCTGCTCCTGAAACAAATGATGCCTCAAGAACCTGTCCGAAGTCAACTCGTGTAAGGACAAAGCTTCCATAAGAAGCCGGATTAAAAATATTGATCCTGTCATCATCATAATTTGCGGTTCCCAGATCACCTGATGTCAGGCTTCTGGCCGTTGTACCATAAATTAAAGTTCCTGCCCCGTTTCTGGATTCAACAGAATTAACTTGAGCAAAGGAGATCGTTGATAATAAAATAATTGTTGCGAATGTTAATAATCTCATTATAGCCTAATCAATTTTGGAGTAGGTAACAATCAGCCTGGGTTTTAAACCGGCTGCAGCATTTGAATTTTTTAGATAGATTGTCTCAAGTCCTTCAACAGGATTTGAAGTGGTAATCACGAAACCAAGGTTCTTTTTGTTGGCATGGACCTGTCGCATCACAGTTGTCAGGTTCCCCGAGTATTTCCCCGCCGAGTAAAAAAGCGTGGCAGTAATTAGCGAATTAGTGGTAAATACTGAATCAGAAGTCAATGTCTCAATCAAACCAAGCGAAAGTGATTTTAACCCAATGTTACCGATAACTTGTTTTGTTGTATCCGCCATTAAAACTATCTCTGCATTATTGATAAATGCATTGGCAGGAATCGAGGACAGATCAAAGAAGAGCTTTGATTGAAGTGTGGTTCCGCTTTTTACAACAATCTCATCAGTCGCAAGTGTTGGAGTTGCATCCTCAATCAAATGTGCATCAGAAAGAGTCCTGAAACTGATTGTTGTATCTTTGTTAGTGGATAGATATCTGAATTTCAGTTCTATTTTGGGAGCATTCTCACCGGTGGCGGAATATCCCTGAAATCCAATTATATAAGGAGTTGCCGTCTCAGCTCTTAATAATAATCCATCATTTCTAAAATTAATGGTATCATAACTGTTTTTCATCCATTGCAAAGCAATAGCATTGTTGACATTAAAATAATAAAACGAATCAGGCGCCGGCTTTGCTGACAAAATATCAGTAGAATAGTCAACTGAAGGCATACTGTCTATCTTAACCTTTAACGGATCCCAGGAAGAGGTTACTCTGTATCCATTTACTTGAGCAACAGGGAATGATTGCAGTGTGTCACCAATGCCATAGGCTTTTTTAAGCACTATTCTTGCTGATAAAAGTGTGATACTGTCCTTTTTAATTGCATTAAGAGTTGTTTCGTCAAAATTCACATTAAACTGCAAAAGTAAAGTTGACTTTACACCGAGAGAATTTCCCAACAAACAGTAGGAAGAGGCTCCAAGTGGTAATATTTTTTTAAATGAGTTGGAATTTTGAGTGGCATTATCAACTTGTGAATCGTAAACTTTTACTTTAATCAAGTCGTTACCCAATTCGTCAACTCCAATCGGAGATGGTGCATCTGAGCAACCGGTCAAATAAACCGCTAATATAAGGAGAACAATAAATTTAATTTTCAGCAAGCGGAAGCTCCGGATTTAATTTTTAAAATTAGCTTTGCAGATTCGTAAAGATTTAAACATGCAAAATTTGGTAATTTATTTTTGTCCTGCAAGACAGAAATATGCTCACTACCATTTCCGGTACCTACCAGAATTGTATTTATGCCGGCATTATGCCCTGCGAGAACATCTGCCACACTATCCCCGATCAAAAAAGAATTTTTTATATCAATTTCATAGCGTGTTCTTGCCTGTTCAATCATTCCTGTACCCGGTTTACGGCAGTCACATTCACCCTCGTTACCAAACAATTCGTGGTGAGGGCAGTAGAAAAAATGATCAATTGTGACAGAAGAAAATTGTTCAAGAAGTTCGTTGATCCTGGAATTGACACGACCAACTTGTTCATCGGTTATAAGTCCTCGTGCTATTCCGGATTGATTTGAAATTACAAGCAGAAGGTAACCGGCATCTTTCAGAAGTTTTAGAGCCGCCCCTGCCCCCTCGATCAAACGCACTGCATCAGGATTATTTAAGTACCCGGGATCGAAATTTATCGTACCGTCGCGGTCAAGAAAAATTGTCGGTTGGGGCATTAAGAGGCAGAAAGATTTTTGTAAAGTTCAACATACTTTTTAGCAGAGAGTACCCAGCTAAACTCAGATTTCATTCCGTTTTTAATCATGGTTTGAAATCCATCTTTATCCTTGTAAAGAGAAAGTGCCTTTTGCACTTGCAAAATTAGAGCTTTTGTTGAATACTCCTCAAACACAAATCCATTTGCTGTGGAATTTCCGGCGGAAATATCTATCACTGTATCTGTTAATCCACCTGTTTTTCTAACAATTGGAATTGTTCCATAAAGGAGGGAATACATTTGATTCAACCCACAAGGTTCAGTTTTGGATGGCATCAACAGAAAGTCGGAGCCGGCTTCAATAAGATGTGCCAATTCGTCATTAAATCCAAGATAACATGCGAACTTCGATGGATATTTTTTCGTGAATTCATCAAAAATGTTGAGATACTTTAATTCACCGGTACCGAGTAAAACTATTTGTATATCCTGTTTCATCAATTCCGGCAAACTCTGTGCGATCAAGTCGATCCCTTTATAGTCATAAAGCCGGGAGATTATGCTAAATACGGGTGTTGCGTTATTGTAGCTTAATCCAAATCGTTCAACAAGATTTTTCTTGTTGAAATATTTATTCTCTATTGTCTTTAATTCAAAATTTTTCACGATAAACTTGTCGGTTGCAGGATTCCAAATCGCCCTGTCCACACCGTTAATCACTCCAAAAAAATCTTTTTTCCTGCCATTTAACACTTCATTAAGTCCACTGCTTAAAGCCGGGTTATTTAGAACCTCGTCTCTGTATCCCGGACTAACCGTATTAATAAAGTCGGAAAAAATAATTCCGGCTTTCATGAAGTTCAATTTTCCATTATGAAGCAGGTGTTCATCAGTGTTAAATTCTTCGTCGAGTCCTGTTTTTTTAAAGGATTCCACCGGGAAATCCCCACCATATTCAAAATTATGAAATGTGGTTAATGTTTTGGTCTTTTTGAATATTTCATCATTTTTATAAATGGTCTTCAGAAAAGCCGGGACAAGTGAAGTCTGCCAGTCGTTAGAGTGGATTATATCCGGAACCCAACCCAATTTTTTGATAAGCTCAAAAACGCCACGGCAAAAAAGAACAAACCGTTCGTCATTATCTGAATAGTTCTGCCCCGTCATGGGATCTACATAAAGACTTTTTCTTTTGCCGAAGTATTCCTCGTTATCGAGAAAATAAATCTGAACCCGGTTTCTTATATTTGGAAGGAAAGAGGATTTAACAGAAAAAAGGACTTCCTTTTCGCCCAGTTTAACAGAAAAATCTTTTAAACGGACTACATCGTGAATCTTAAATTTACGGGTGTCTATAGCGCCATATCTGGGCACAACGATTCTAACCTCGTGACCAAGCGCAGCGAGTTCCTTTGGTAAGGACGCAGAAACATCAGCTAACCCTCCGGTTTTAACGAATGGAAAGAGTTCTGATGTGATGAAGAGTATTTTGTATTTTTTTCCTGAAGCCATCTTCAAAAAATTGTTGTTTACAAAAATACAAAAAAAAAAGAACCCTTCCTAAATATCCTTTACTTATTTCCATTTATCTCTTATATTTATTGTTTGTTTTATTTCTAAATCATACAACTAATTTATATGAAACCAAGAACTCTCACATTCCTATTAATTCTATTTTCAATTTCTCTTGCAGCGCAGGAACAGGATGTTAAGTTTTATCAGGGATCGCCTTCCCTTACTGCCGATTCTGAACCATGGTACTCTTATTCTTCCAACAACATTTCAACCAATATTGTAAAGTTTTATACTGATGGATTCAGAGTGTCACTCGGTGCCACGAATAGTCAGGAGGAAGCTCTTCTTATAAAACGGGAACTTGAATTTAAACTTGGAATCGACTTACTTTATATTTATAAAGACAAGGACAAATATCTCCTCAGATTAGGTGATTTCATTGATAATGGATCAGCGCGGTTAATGATGTTCCAACTGCAACAATTGGGGTATAATAAAGCCCGTGTTATCGAAGACAAAGTTTTTGTGTTTTAATTATGCTCAAACGATTCGCGAATGCCTCACAGATTTTAACGGTTGACTCTTTTGGTTCAGGGCGAAAAAAAGGACAAGCCGCTTCCGTTCTTAACATTTTGTCAGGACATGACATCATTGTTGAAAATGGACTTGTAAAAGATTTTATCCCCTTCCACTCCCCTTTAACCACCGCACACCGTACCGTGGATGTAAAAGGAAAAGTTATTACTCCGGGTTTTGTTGAATGCCATACCCATTCACTTTTTGCAGGTGACAGATCCGCTGAATATCGTATGAAACTTGAAGGGAAATCCTACGAAGATATCGCTGCCATGGGAGGAGGGATAGTTTCTTCAGTGAGAGCTGTCAGAGAAACACCTGAATCTGATTTGTTAACCCTGCTGCTCAAACGAGTTGATAACTTTATTTCACAAGGTGTCACTTCTTTGGAAATTAAGAGTGGTTACGGACTGAGTTACGACGCAGAATTAAAAATGTTACGGGTGATTAAAAAGGCTGCTTCTTTACGGAATATTAACATAATTCCTTGTTTTCTGGGTGCACATACAGTCCCCATAGAATATAAACAGGATCGTAAAAAGTATCTCTCCATACTGATTAACGAACTGTTACCCGTAATTAAAGCAGAAAATTTGTCCAACAGATGTGATGCTTTTTGCGAAAGCTCTGCTTTCTCCCCTGATGAAGTTGAACAACTCTTTGTAGTCGCGAAATCGCTTGGATTTAACCTGACACTTCATACCGAACAATTTAACAACATCGGTGGCATTGAACTTGCCCTTCAAATGGATGCTCTGAGTGTTGACCATCTTGAAGTACTGAAAGATGAGCAGATAAAACTATTTGGTGATTCACAAACGGTTGCTGTGCTTCTGCCGGGAGTTTCCTACACACTTGATTACTCTTTTGCCCCGGCAAGAAAACTTATCGATTCCGGTGCAACTGTTGCCCTGGCAACTGACTATAACCCCGGCACTTCAAACATCAATTCCATATTTCTTATAATGAGTCTTGCAGCCCGTAAGTTGAAAATGACATTTGAGGAAATTATTTCAGCATATACAATAAATTCGGCAGCTGCACTCGGCATTTCCAATGAAACTGGCAGTCTCGAACCGGGTAAATCCGCTGACTTCGCTATCCTGGATATTTCGAACTATGAACAAATAATTTATAATACGGCTCAAAATTTTAATCAGATGACTGTTAAGTCGGGAAAAATAATCTACAATAAATCCAATTGAAAGATTCTGATATGAAAACAATTAAATTTTTAACTCTGCTAATGTTTCTTCTCTTTACAGGGATTTCTTTTGCTCAGGTGCTCACCGGCGTTGAGGTGTTAAGAAAAAACAATTTTGACATTCTTAAAGGGAAAAGAGTTGGCCTGATTACTAATCCAACAGGAGTAGATCGGAACCTGGTCTCAACCATTGATATTATTTCAAATGCTGAAGGAGTAAAACTTACCGCCCTTTTTGGTCCTGAACATGGTGTTAGAGGTGATTTCTCTGCCGGTGACAAAGTGGATACCTACACTGACCCCGTAACGAAAATCCCGGTTTATTCCCTTTATGGTAAAACGCGTAAACCCACTAAAGAAATGATGAAGGATATTGATATTCTTGTTTTCGACATTCAGGATATAGGTTCCAGGTCTTACACCTACATCTCAACCATGGGATTAGCCATGGAGGCTGCCGCTGAGTACAAAAAGAAATTTGTGGTTCTCGACAGACCAAATCCAATGGGTGGATTAAAAATTGAAGGAAATCTCGCAGAAGATGGTTATATCTCTTTTGTCAGCCAGTTTAAAGTACCTTATGCACATGCCCTTACTGTGGGAGAACTTGCCAGATTGTTAAACGGAGAAGGTCATCTAAAAGGTGGCATTAAATGTGATCTCGAGGTTGTGCCGATGGAAGGCTGGAAAAGAGATATGACATTTGATCAAACAGGTCTGCCCTGGGTGCTCACATCTCCCCATATACCTTACAAGGAATCGTCAATATTTTATACCACATCCGGTATCCTGGGTGAACTCGGAGTGATTTCTGAAGGTGTGGGTTACACTCTCCCCTTCCAAATGTTTGGAGCTGAATGGATCGATGGACTTAAATTTGCAAATGAATTAAATTCAATGGATATACCCGGAGTCATTTTTAGACCACTTACATATAAGCCTTATTATGGCGCTCACAAAGGGAAATCACTTGGTGGGGTTCAGATATTTATCACAGATTATAAAAAAGTTAATCTGATGTCGATTCAATTTCTCGTGATGGAAGTTAACCACAAATTTTATCCCGACAAAAATCCGTTCTTGATGTGCAAACCTGATCGACTTAACATGTTTGACAAAGTTTGTGGATCGGGCAAAATTCGTGAGCTATTCACAAAGAGAATGAAATATTCTGACATCGAAGAATATCTCAACAAAGATGTTGAAAGTTTTAGAAATGTCTCTTCAAAATATTATTTATATAAATAAAGCTTTCTAATCCACATTCCATTTAAAATCGAATGTCACCCATCTTGGGATTAATTCGATTATCGTAGGGAGAACAAAGAATCTTGCAGAGTGTTCGTAAGGATTTAAAGAACCATGGTAATATTCTTTGTTCCCCTTCCTGTCATCAAATATCCAGAGTTTATACTTTCCCGGAATAACTTCAGTAAATTCAAAGTCACCATTTATATTAAGTGGAGTGGTATATCGTTTTGAAGTGTTGTCGGGGTCTTCAAGAACAACAAGGAAATTTCCGGTTACCCCTTTTATATTTCCTGAAAGTCCTGTAAAATTTACAGAATTATATACGGTGAATTTGGTTGTAATCACAGTGTCGCGCCAATTTCCTGCAGCATCAACCAGGTCTTTCAAATTTGTTTTTACAAGGTAGTTGTAACCTGAAGACAATCTTTGATTTATCTTAACTTTAAATGAGGCATCGTCAAGTTTTGTGACTTCAAATTTTACACCTTTTTTTGAGGTGTCTGTAACTTGCAGAGCCTGAGAGATCAAACTTAAATCCGTTCCATCATCAAGGATAAAAGTGATTTCCGGTGAATCAATTTGTACATTGTTAAGATCAGCAGGTGTTATTTGCGAAATTGAAACAGGAGTTGTATCCTTTTTGTCAGAGATGGGCACCTCGGCTTCGAGCATACCTGATTCGTTGCCTGCAATGTCCCTTACACCTGAAAGTCTGATCCTTAACCCTTTTACGGGATCAACATTTCCGGTAACTGCAAGAGCTATATCCTTCATTTTTCCACTTGTCTGATAAACATACTTTGGAGTAAGTTGAATCATACCAGATGTATCTGCCAACTGAATGTTTAGTGGAATCAGGGAGGTAGCTTTAACATCTTCATTAAATGAGAGCAAAAGATGATTTTGATCGGTCATTACAGCTTTTTGAAGAACCGGTGGGATTGTATCTAATTTTGTTAATTGAAAATCCAGACTCCCTTTTGCCGTATCATTTTGTGCAAGTGTAACATCTCTGTTGAGTATGCCAATTCTGTCGGTATTTAAGTTATAAATTAGATCACCAAAGGAGTTTCCGACCGCAAATAATCGATAATCACCTTGAGCCAGTCCTGATAATATGTATTCTCCACTCGGGCCCACCTGTGTAACATAGTCAGGTTTCCTTTTCAAGAGCGAATCTTCGGGATTCCCAAGCCTGTAAGCAAATACAAAAACCTTGTTTGGGTCTTTGTCATAAATTCTGCCCTGAATGGTCCCCTTATCCAAAACATCTCCGGTGGAGATGGCATAGGAATAAGCTTTAGCCATGTTGTTTGAGTTATTGATATCGATAACTGAAGTTCCGATGGTAATGTTGTAAGTTACATCCGGCTTCAACTCTTCATTAAAGATGATTGTGGCAGTTTTGCCACTCCATTCAACTTCAAATCCTTTTTCAAGAGCCGGTGAGATAAAAACTGCGTCTTTAAAAGTTCTTTTATCAACATACTCAGAAAACTTAAGCTCAATTTCTTTACCTTTAAACAGAGTAGTGCCATTTGCCGGAGTGACATCAACCACTTCGGGTGGAATTCTATCAACTTCACCTCCATCGGGTGGTTGCATGTTTGCGCAACCAGTGATGAATAATAAAATTACTGCTATTGAGTAATTTTTAAAGAATCCAGCCATTTGTGATACTCTCTTGCGTAAATTTGGTGTTGTGTGTAGTTTTCAGAGAAGAGGTGACGCCCTTCTTTTCCGGCAACAAAAAAGAGATATTTGTGTGATTCAGGGTAAACTGCCGCCAGAATGGCATCTTTGCCCGGATTTCCAATTGGGCCCGGCGGTAAACCGGCATATTTATAAGTATTATAAGGTGAATCTATTTTAAGATCAGCATTTGTAATCCTGTTCTTAAGGGCCGGAAGTGCATACTGAACAGTTGGATCAGCCTGAAGTTTCATTCCTTTTTTTAGCCGGTTATGATAAACCCCTGAAACACGAGGCATTTCATCACTGTATTTTGATTCTCTGCTTATAATTGATGCAAGGGTTAATATCTCATGTATGGTATATTCCCCTTTGTTTATGTCTTCCATTACTTTCCCTGAAAGTACTTTTCGCTGCTCTTGAAACAGTTGTTGGATAATCTCGGTTGCGTATGAGGACATGAACACCTGAAGGTTCACAGGCAGTAGATAACCTTCAAAATTACCTTTTTCAACTCCCAACGCCTTTGCGTACACTGTATCCCTCAACAAAATTGCAAGAGAATCGGCAGCTTTTAATTTAATCTGTTTGGCTCTGTTCGCAATTCCATTAATTGTGATACCATTGTAGAGTTCAAAAGTCACCGGTTTTTCATGGTCATCTGAAGAAAGGATTTCCATCAATTCGGTGTAACTCACCGATTTTGGAAGGAAAAACAAGCCGGGTTTTAATCTTTTGTCGAGTCCATAAATCATCCCTGCAATTTTTGCAAGGGTTTCGTTCCCCACTACACCCAGAACTTTAAGATCTGATACAACTTTTGAGAAAGATGTTCCGGTGGGGATAACATACCTCACTTTTTCAGAACTTGAACCAAAGGGCGTAAAAAAGAGATAGATTAGCAGAGACAAGGCAATAACAAAAGTGGCTCCAACCACCATAAATTGCCGTTTTGTCAGGAGTTGACTAAATTTGAATTTTTTATTTTCCATCGTGCAAGTTAATAATGGATAATAATCTTGAAGGGGTATTAATAAAGATACTTTGAGGAAAATGAGGGAAATGGTTCGGATTCAATAGAAAATTTTTCACCTGCTTCGATAAGAGATGCTCCTCTAAAGGCTATCATAGCGGCATTGTCGCCACAGTATTCAAATGAGGGGATCACAACAGGGATGTTAAAACGATTTCCAATATCAACCACCGCTTGTCTTATAACTGAATTGGCAGCTACTCCCCCATTCAGACTAATGCTCGCAGGTTTATAATTTTTAATCGCCTTCTCCACATTTTTAATGAGAGCTCTGACAACCGCATCCTGAAATCCATAAGCAATTTCATTTATTTCCACCTCCGGAATGATCTCTCCATTAAAATTCTTTTGAACATAACGCAGGACAGAAGTTTTTAGTCCGGAAAATGAGAAATGATAGTCCTGCTTTAAATTTGCAATCGGGAATACTACATCTTTTCTGATCGCTTTAGAAGCTGCATTCTGAATTTTAGGACCACCCGGGTAACCCAGACCTGTCATTTTTGCAACTTTATCAAAAGCTTCACCGGCAGCATCATCAATTGTGGTGCCTAAAAATTTTATTTTCGTAAAAGATTCAGCAAGTGTCAATAAAGTATGTCCACCCGAGACAGTGAGCACCAGGAGTGGAAACTCCGGTTTTTTATCCATCAAAAAACCGGAAAACATATGTCCCTCGATGTGATTGACAGGTATAAATGGTATCTTTTTGGAATAAGCGAGGTGTTTCGCAAATGTGAAACCAACAAGTAATGCCCCAATCAAACCGGGACCGGCTGTGGCTGCAATTGCGTCTATCTCATCGATAGTTTTGTTTGTTTTGCTTAAGGCTTCTCTGGTTAGTGGTACAATCTGTTCGAGATGGGCTCTACTTGAAAGTTCCGGAACCACACCTCCATACAATGTATGAAAATGTTGCGATGAGATCAGATTTATTCTGACCTCATCGCCTTCCAATATTGCAACTGAAGTTTCGTCACAGGATGTTTCAATTCCTAATATGGTCATCTGCCAAACTTAAAAAGGTTGGTAAACATCTGACCGGCAACATTTGGATTCTCCTGAAGTCTTCTAATTGAATATTTATACCAGTCTTTACCAAATGGCACATATATTCTAACTTTATATCCTTTTTTAACGAGTGATTCGCGTAAATCTTCTTTCACACCAAGAAGCATCTGGAATTCCATTTTTTCATTGGGAACTTTGAGTTCATCTTTAAGTTTTATGGCTCCATTTACAAGATAATCGTCATGCGTGGCAACACCTACATAATTACCATCTTTGAAGATAATTTCAAGGCCCTTCATGTAGTTGTCCCGAACTGCCTGTTTGTCCTTAAAGGCTATTTCGGCCGGTTCTACATAAATTCCTTTACACAATCTGTAATTTGCACCAATTGCATTCAGCTCGGTTATATCATCACAAGTTCTCTTAAGATAGGATTGTAATACAATCCCGACATTATCGAACTCGCTGCGAAGCCTTTTAAATACATCGATTGTGGTTGTGGTGCAGGAAGAATCCTCCATATCCATTCTAACAAAATTGTTATACTCTTTTGCCTTAACTACAAGTTCTTTGATCTGTTCGTATGCAAATTGAGGATCAATGTTTAATCCCAATGAAGTTGGTTTGATTGAAAGGTTGGCACCAAGTTTGTTTTCTTTAATGGCATCAAGAACGGTAAGGCACTCCTTCTTGGCACGAATCACTTCTTCTTTTGTGGTGATTGATTCACCCAACACGTCGATGGTGGCTAAAATCCCTTTTTTGTTGAGACTCTTGACAAGATCAAGTGCATCCTGAAGATATTCACCTGCTATATATTTTTTAGCGAAGAAAAAAACCAGCCCGGGAGGCATGAGTTTTACTACAGAAACGATTATTTTATTTATCAACAACACAATAAAATTCTCCTAATTTAACATACTAAATTATGAAGACTATTATAACTAAACAAAAATATTGTTGAAGATTTATCAAATAAAGAATGGAAATTCAGAAATATTTATTTTTTCTATCGATTTGAGAAGAGTAAGGAATTGAATCAGCTTTGTATGCAGGTCGTCAAGTGAAGAATTATTCTTGATCACAAAGTGTGACCTGGTGATTTTCTCCTGTTCACTTAATTGGGATTTTATTCGGCGTCTGATTTCATCACCTGAAATTCCGCCTCGTTTGATCCCCCTTTCCACTCTGATTTCCTCGTCTGCAGTAATTAAAAGGATATAGTCAAATCTCTCCATCATACCGGCTTCCATCAATAGAGCTGCTTCATAAAAAACAATATCCGATGATTGAAGGGCTTCTGCCATTATTCGGGTGGAGTTCTTAACTACGGCGGGATGAACTATCGAATTCAATTTTTCTACAAGTCCGGGAGAAGAAAAAACTTTTTGTCCAAGAAACACAGTGTTAAGGGTTCCCTCTTTATAGGACTCACTGCCAAATTCCTGGGTAATTTTTGCAACAAGTGAGGGATCATTAACCATCATGGACTTGGCTATTTCATCGGCAAAAAATACAGGATAGCCCAGTTTAATAAAAAACCGGGAGGCAGAGGTCTTACCGGAGCCCAGCCCTCCGGTAATTCCAATTTTAAGTTTTCTATTTTGCGATTGCAAATTTTCTGACTTCCCGAATCACAGTCACTTTTATCTGACCGGGATATTCCATGTCAGATTCGATTTTATGTGCGATGTCGAAAGCAAGTTTATCTGCATATATGTCATCAATTCTTTCATGCTCAACAACAACTCTAACTTCTCTGCCCGCCTGGATTGCGTAAGTTTTGGCCACTCCCTCAAAAGATTTGGCAATCGTTTCGAGAGTTTCAAGTCTTTTTGCATATCCTTCGATAGGTTCTCTTCGTGCGCCCGGTCGAGCACCCGAAATAGAATCTGCCGCCTGAACCAATGCTGCAATCGGGTGTTCCATTTCGATATCATCGTGGTGGGCACCAACTGCATTACAAACAATTGCATTCTCTTTATATTTTTTGGTAAGTTCATAACCGATCAAAGCGTGTGGCCCCTCGATCTCTTTGTCCATCACCTTACCAATATCGTGAAGCAATCCCGATCGTTTTGCAAGCATTGCATCAAGTCCTAATTCTGAAGCCATGATGCCTGTCAGATATGCCACTTCTACACTGTGTTCCAGGATGTTTTGCCCGTATGAAGAACGATATTTCATCCGACCGATCAGTTTTACCAATTCGTTGTGCATTCCGTGCAATCCAAGTTGGAGAACTGTGTTTTCACCGATCTTATAAATTTCTTCTTCGAGCTCGATCCTTACTTTTTCAACAACTTCTTCAATTCTTGCAGGTTGTATTCTTCCATCAGCAATAAGTCGTTCAAGTGAAACTCTTGCTACTTCCCTGCGAAATGGATCAAAGGATGACAATATTACAGCTTCGGGGGTATCGTCCACAATTACATCAACACCTGTAGCTGCCTCAAAGGCTCTGATATTTCGACCTTCTTTGCCGATTATCCTGCCTTTAATTTCGTCACTTTGAATGTTTAATACTGATACAGTGGTCTCTACTGCATAATCGGCAGCGGTTCTCTGAATTGCCTGAACCACAACTTTTTGAGCTTCTTTTTTAGCTTCAGATTTGGCTTTTTCGTAGATGTCTTTAATCAACTTTGTAGCCTCCATCTGAGCATCCTGAACCATATTCTCCATAAGCATGGTTTTGGCTTCGTCTGCTGTGAGACTTGCAATCTTTTCAAGACGCTGGTTCTGCTCTTTTTCAAGCAAAACAAGCTCTTCTTCCTTATCACGGATGGTTTTTTGTTTGTCACTGATCGACTGTTCAAGTCTCCGGAATTCATTGTCACGAACTCTTACAGTTTCAATTTTCCTGTCAATTTCATCTTCACGCTTGCCGAGTTGCTTCTCCATATTTTGAAGATTTTGTCTCTTTGAGTTGAAATCGTTGTCAAATTCAACTTTTTTCTTGTACCACTCGTCTTTAACTTCAAGCAATTTTTCGCGTTTTAGATTATTGGCTTCTTTTTCGGCGTCCTTGAGTAAGTGTACAACCCTCTCTTCAGCATTTGTGATGATGGTTTTTGCCTTTTCATCAGCTGTGGAGATGATCTCTTTGCCTTTTTCTTCTGCGGCAGATATACTCTTTTTCCCAAAACGGTTGTTTATATACCATCCAAGATAGAAAAAGAGGGAAACTGCTGCCAGCAGCATTGGTATTATCACTACCAGATCATCTGTCATTTGTATCTCCGTTTAAAAATAAACCCGTCCGGGCCGGCAATGTCAGTCAAGGAAAGAACCCTTTTAAGACACATTTGGGTTTCAACCCTGAGCTTTTTGCTTCCACCGCCACATTAAATGTGGTCCCGGTTGCCCGGGTTGAGGCCTGCAATACGCCTTTGGAGTCTGAGTCCCATGATTTTACATATGGTTCTTTATATATGTGTCATCAACCGACCGGACGGTAAAAATCTAAGACGGACTGTCTTGAGTGCGGGATTCGAGGAGGAGTTTTATTCCTTTTATCTTATCAGAAGCTTTTGATGCGAATTCTTTGTTTCGGTCTCTCTCTAAAAAGTAGTCGTATGCTATATTTAAAGCTGCAATCACTGCTATCGTTTGCATGGGCTGATTGGGCAGTTCCTGCTGTGTTTCTTCCATTATCTGATCAACATATTTCGCCAATTCTTTTGCTAAATCTTCGTTATCAACTAATAGAGAGTATTCTTTATCAAATATTTTAATCTTTAGCTTCTTTTTCTCGCTCATCTTTTGGTCCGCCGGTAAATATCTATAGTTTGATGAGATGCTTATTAATTTTAAGTATCAGATCATTGATCTTGTGTACCAAAATATCCTTCTCATGGTCGCTCATCTGATCGAACAAGGAAAGATTGGCTGCATAGGTGCCCGTCTTGAGGGAATCGTAATCCCTCTCGAGTTCACCTACCCGTTTACGCAGATTCTTGTTTTCTTCCAGAATTTTTGTCAGCCTCGATTCAAGTGCAGTCTTTTCCTCAACTGCCCTGTGATGGTCGGCTATCAAATTTTTTGTCAGCGATTCAAGAATTTCAAGGTCGCTTAGTAATATCTCTATTTTTGTTAGATCACTCAATCAGTTTCCTCGTAAAACTGCGTCGAATTTTTTTGTTATTTTTTGAATTATCGCCGAAAATTCCTTTTCAACTTCATCTTCTGTAAGAGTTCTGTTCAGATCATAGAACTCAAGAGTGAATGCCAGACTTCTTTTTCCTGCTCCAATAGCTTTTTCATTCTCATAGAGATCAAAAAGCGATATTTTCTTAAGAAGTGGTGAGGAATTTTTACGGATAAAATCCGATATTACATCAAATCTGACCTCTGAATCAAAAATGAATGCAAAATCACGAACAATTTTAGGATATTTTAGAAGTGGATTATACTTCTTCAACTTATCTTTTTTTCGTTCAATGCAATTTACAAATAATTCTGCACAAAACACAGCCTGTTCAATATCAAATAATGAAGAAAATGAATCATTTATCTTCCCGATCACACCAATTTTGTTTTCACCCGAAAAAACCTCTATTGAATACTCAAAAACAGGGTCGGATTCTGTCTTGTAAACATGTCCTAAATTGGCAGTTACAAGATAGGATTCGAGTAATGATTTAAGATAACCTTTCAGGTCGTAGAAATCATAATCTCTCTCTTCTTCATTCCATGTTTTAGTTGCAGCTTTTCCTGTGATTAACATCGTTACTACAGTTACTTCTTCAAAATCTTCAAATGAATTGATCGCCTCCCCTTTTTTGATGAATATGTCACCATATTCAAATAGACGCATATCTTTCTCACCTGCATTCAGATTGTTTTTCACAGTTGCCAATCCACCCTGAATCAATGAACTTCGCATAACCGACATTTCAGCATTGAGCGGATTCATAACGGGTACAGGAACACCTGTAACTGCCGTTATTTCAGCAGGTTGCAACGAATTGTTCATAATTTCGTTGAATCCCATCCCAATCAATACCCTTCTCATACTGTTAACCATTTCGAGGTCATCAACGGCTGAAACAAGTGGAGAACTTACTCTGTGAACAGTTGGAATGTTGTCATATCCATGAATTCTGGCAACTTCCTCAACTATGTCTATCTCCCTCTCAATATCGGGGCGGAATCCGGGGATTGTCATTACTACAATTTTATCGGTGACTTCTTTCACTCCAAGTTGTAAATTTCTTAAAATCGACACAACTTTATCCTGTGGGACTGAGTACCCTAAAATTCTTTCAATCTGATTAAATCTAAGCGTAACTTCTTTTTTAGTGAGCGATTCTGCCCGGATATCAAGTTCGCCCGACAATATTTTTCCATTTGCATATTTTTGCATTAAATCAGCTGCAAGCAATGCGGCATACATTGTACCTTCAAAATCGGTACCTCTTTCAAATCTGTAAGACGCCTCTGTTGAAAGGCCTAATGCCCTTGCAGATCGTCTGACACAACCCGGATCAAAATAAGCGCTCTCAATTAAAATATTTGTGGTTGTAGAGCTAACTTCGGAATTTTCGCCACCCATGATTCCTGCAATTGCCACTTCTTTTTCGCCATCACAAATCATGAGCATCGAGCCCGAGAGATTTCTTTCAACTGAGTCGAGAGTTTTAAACTTCGTTCCGTCATTAGCTTTTTTCACGATAATTGAGCTTTTGGCTAAATTGTTAAGATCAAAAGCATGTAATGGTTGTCCTGTTTCAAGCATTACATAATTGGTGATATCAACAATATTGTTTATCGATCTCATGCCTGCCATTCTCAAACGATTTTTCATCCAGTCAGGAGAATCACCAACTTTACAATCCGTTACAACAACTGCTGAGTATCTTGGACAATTCACTTTGTCTTCTATTGCAATTTTCGCAACTTCTTCAATTCTTTTAGCAATTCGCTCGGGAGAGAGATTTTTTGTTTTCATTGGACGATTAAAGATCGCAGCCAAATCTCTGGAAACTCCCTGGTGACTTAAAGCATCGGGTCGGTTTGGAGTGATTCCGATCTCGAATACCACATCATTTTGCCCTAAAGCTTCTGCTAAAGGAATCCCGATTTTTGTTTCGGGGGACAACACCATGATTCCTGAGTGATCGTTTGAAAGACCCAGTTCTGATTCAGAACAGATCATTCCCTGCGATAATTCACCCCTCAATTTGGTGGTTTTAATAACAAAATCGGCATTCGGAATCCTTGCACCTTCGGTAGCGAGAGGTATAATTTGTCCCGCAGCAACATTTGGAGCACCACATACTATCTGAAGCACTTCAGAACCGGTATTTACTTTACAAACCGATAGTTTGTCAGCGTTTGGATGTTTTATTTTTTCAATTACTTCTGCGGTTATGAACTTATCAAACATTTCACCGTAATTTGTTATGCTTTCAACTTCAAGACCTGCCATGGTAAGTTCGTGGGCTATCTTCTCAACGCTGATGTCTTCGATATCTACAAACTCTTTAATCCAACTTAATACTATCTTCACTTTTTCACCATCTTAAAATTGTTTGAGGAAACGGACATCGTTTTCATAGAGAAGACGAATGTCGTTTATATCATGTTTTAACATCGATATCCTCTCGATTCCCATACCGAAAGCATATCCTGTTACTTTTTCGGGATCGTACCCGACATATTTTAGCACATTTGGATCTACCATCCCACAGCCCAATATTTCAAGCCAGCCACTCTGTTTACAGACCCGGCAACCTTTTCCACCACAAATAAAACAAGTAATGTCCATTTCCGCACTTGGTTCAGTGAAAGGGAAAAAGCTTGGTCTGAATTTATATTGTACACTGCTTCCGTAATATTCTTTAGCAAAATGTACAAGAGTCCCCTTTAATTCGGCAAATGTTACTTTTTCATCTACATAGATCCCATCCACCTGATGAAACATGCAATAACTTCTTGCGTTTATTGCTTCATTTCTGTAAACCCGTCCGGGCATTATAGCTCTTACCGGAGGTTCCTGCGTCTGCATAATTCTTATCTGGACAGGAGTGGTATGAGTTCTTAAAACAAAATCTTTGTTAATAAAAAATGTATCCTGCATATCTCGCGCAGGGTGATCAGCCGGAAAATTTAATGCTTCAAAATTATTTTTGTCTGATTCAATTTCCGGACCGGTAACAACCGAAAAACCAATCTTTTTGAAAATCGTGATAATCTCATTCATTGTCTCCGCTACAATATGACCTGTTCCTTTATTTGGAACTCTGCCAGGAAGCGAAATATCAATTTTGGGAGCGGACAACTTTTCCGATGATTCAATCACCTCTTTTAGTTCATCAAACTTCGCTTGAAGTTCCTGTCTTAAAAGGTTCAGTTCTTTGCCAAGAACGCGCTTTTCTTCCGGTGTAACAGTTTTAAATTCTTCAAATAGAGTGGCAACAGTGCCATTTCTGCCCAAATGAGCAATTCTTAAGTCTTCAAGCTCTTTTGAATTTTTGATACCTTCTGCAGCGGCAAAAAATTGTCTTTTGGTCTCGCTTATTTTGTTTAGCATGATATTATTCGTTAATATTTAAATAAAAAAACCCTCTTAATCGGAAGATTTCCGAGAAAGAGGGTGTAAAACACTTGGTTTAATTTAGTTTTTTACCAGGTTCGCCAGTTCAGCAAATACCTGAGGATTCTCGGCTGCTAAATTTGCCAATACTTTGCGATTAATTGAAACACCTTTTTTGCTCAATCCGGAAATGAAAGTAGAATAATTCAATCCATGGATTCTGGCAGCAGCATTAATACGCGCAATCCAGAGTCTTCTGTATTCTCTTTTCTTAAGCTTTCTACCTACATAAGCGTGTGTTAAACCTTTTTCAACATGGTTTTTCGCAATTGTATATACATTTTTCCTGGAACCCCAATATCCTTTTGCAAGTTTGAGGATCTTTTTTCTTCTATGATGTGACGCTACATTATTTTGTGACCTTGGCATATTCTTTCATCCTTCCTATTGCAACATTCTTTTGATTTTTGGAGCATCCGAGTCAGTTACCATGGTACCCTGTCTTAGATGTCTTTTTCTCTTTGTTGTTTTGGAAGTAAGAATATGGCTTCTATAAGCTTTCTTACGCTTAAAACCACCTGAGGCAGTTTCTTTGAAGGTCTTCCGCGCTCCGCGGTTGGATTTCATTTTTGGCATGTTGTGTCCCGAATTTATTTCTTTTTGAGTTTTGTTTTAACAGGTACAACGATAACATTCATATTTCGTCCCTCCAGTTTAATTGGAGATTCTACTTTAGCGATTTCTGATATCTTCTCAACAAATTTTTGTAGAAGGGTCTCGCCAAGCTGTGTGTAAGCCATTTCGCGACCTTTAAACATTACTGACGCCTTAACTTTGTTTCCTTCTTCAAGGAAGTTAATCGCATGTTTTGTTTTGAATTCGAAATCGTGAGAGTCGGTATTCGGATGGAACCTTATCTCTTTTAGTATCTGTACCACTTGATTTTTTCTTTGAACTTTTTCCCGCTTTTGCTTTTCGTACTTAAACTTTCCGAAATTGATTATTTTACAAACAGGTGGCTCTGCCTTTGGAGCTATTTCTACCAGGTCAAGTTCTCTGCTTCTTGCAAGAGCTATCGCCGCTTTGGTCTCAAGAACCCCTAATGCTGTACCATCTGCATCTATTACCCGAACCTGAGCAACCCGTATCTCTTCATTGATCCTTACGGTTTCTTTTGGTTCTTTGGAATTTGTATTGTTGTCTTGTATCAAATTAAATATGATACCTTTCAATAGTTGTAAAATATTCGTAAACTAACCGGATTTTCCGGTAAAGTGTGGGCTCTACAGGAGTCGAACCTGTGACCTTCTGTACGTCAAACAGACGCTCTAGCCAACTGAGCTAAGAGCCCCCGTCATGTTCTGTTCTAAATAATTGGTACCGAGAGCCGGGGTCGAACCGGCACGGGAGAATCTCCCACAGGATTTTAAGTCCTGTGCGTCTACCTATTCCGCCATCCCGGCACACAAAAATATAGATTACAAATATAGGTTTTTCTAAAAAAATAACCAAACAGTTCTTTTTTTATTTTACTGTTTTGGCCTTAAAACTGTATAATTTATCTCTCGCGACTCAAGAATTAGCCATTTCCCTTCTGAATTTTCGAGAATATGCCTCGTGACAGATAGATGATCCTCAAATGGAGGTCCATTAATTTTCTCAACTTTCATCTCCACCTCAACTTCAGCAGTCCTGTTATCGTTCCTTAACAGTGCAAATTTCACTATTGTGTAGTCAAGATCGTACATCTGAGTAATAGTTTCAAACTGTTTTGCTGCCTGAATGGAATCGAAGCTGTTAATCTTTAATGTGCTTAGATAGTCGCCTGCATTTTTTGCTTTCAGGCCTTGAACCTGTTTGTAAAACAAATTCTTGAACTCATTCAAAAGTAGAGTATCAGCATTTTGGGCGGCAGAGGTTGAATCAACCTCAACCGCAGGTTTTTCAGTACTGCTTTTACAGCCCGAAAAAATTATTATCACAAGAATAGCCGGGATAACCAATGAAAAAAATAATTTCAAACAAAAACTCCATTTTCGAAAATTCTTTTTGCAACAATTACAAAAATAGCTATATTTCTGTTCTCAATAATGATTTTTTCAGGACCCTTAGCTCAGTTGGTTAGAGCAACTGACTCATAATCAGTAGGTCCCAGGTTCAAGTCCTGGAGGGTCCACTCTTCCTGCCCGGTTTACTCTCTTTTAACTCCCTTTTTATTCCCCTATTTTAAATACACCAGTTTTTGATGTTTCCTGTGCATTTTTCCCTGAAGAGGAAACAAAGTTTATATCTGCTAAATAGATTCCCGAAGGTTGACTTTTAAACTCTATTGGCAGAATTAAAGTCCCGACTTCTTTGTGGATTAATACAGGTTCCATGGCTTTTTCACCGGTCAGTGAATAGATGTTTACCGTAACTTCCCCACTTTCGAAATGATCGATTTGTAGAGTTGTTGAATTGTTAAATGGATTTGGGTATGCGGCAATTTGGAAAAAGTTGTCAGGGAGTATTTCGTTTTCAACTCCCACAGGAACTTCAATATGTAATGTATAAAAACTCTGATCACTGGGACTATAAGCAAATTTCGGGACGATACTCTTGTCACGCACCATCATTCGGTATTTCAGGTGGTAGCCATTTCGCAAGAGAGATGAATCAAACTCACAGGTGAATTGGTTTAGAGCAAATGCTTTCTTTTTGAAAGTGTAGATGTCTGTAGAATCAACTCCGTTACTGTAATAATACTCCATAATTAAAGTATCAAGATAGTTGAAACTTGGGACATACGGGGAGATTGTACCATTCAGCGAGTGAGAAGCATTCACATTAAACAGAACTGAAAAAGTGTTGGATGGAGATATGATTGGAGTGAATGAGACACCGGGATTGTGTCCGTGGGGAGTGTAAAGTATCTCGCCGTTTAACTTTGTTCGTAACTGGGATATCATTGAAGTTCTAAATTCGCTCCAATTTCCACTCATTACCATATATGAGCGGGAAAATGTTGGGCCTATGTCTCTTTGATAAGTCACAGAATAATCTGTTGAAGGCCAAAAACCGTAAGTACCCTGGAAAGTTCTTTTGTCGTTGGTTCCTGAAACAGAGACTGTGGCTCCCTTCCCGAAGCCACCCGGGAAGGTTGAACCCGGAGCGACATTAAAATCGATATCCAATGATTTAACTCCATTGTTGAGTAAATACATTTTGTTGGATACAGGGTCAAACCCCCGCCATTCACTACCACCGTAATAGAACATTATTCCATCATTTAGCGTAGAATCAGTATATGTCTTGCTACTAAAATAATATGAAACATATCCGCCATTTCCCAATGATGTAGTTATTCCCTCCCATCGGTCAATCCCTGACAATCGAAATAAACAAATAATTGTGGTAGAAATATTTTTCGCATTCATTTTCCCAACTCCAAAATTAATTTCGCTAAACTTAAGAATAATTTCTCAAAAAATCAAAATATTATCTCACAATGACAACTTTCACACTTCTGACGCCTGATTGAGTCTTCATTACAAGAAAATAGACTCCTGTTGACAATGATTTTGTATTGATATTGAGCGTCTGTTTTCCGGGATCAACCAGTCCTGACAGAATATCCATAACTTTTTCACCGAGGGGATTAAAAATTGAAATTTCAACATTTTGAGATGTTTTAAGTTGAAATGAAAAGGTCATATCACCTTTGGATGGATTTGGGTAGATGTATATGAATTCATCTTTTACGGCTTGTTCGTTTTCACCTTCTGTTGAGGTCACAACAAAAGTTTCCGATTTTGATGTGATTATTGAAGGTGAATGATCTTCGTCTTGCCACATGTCAAGGAACTTAATTGATTCAGGAGAACCCACAGATGCCAGATTCTGAATCGCAGCGGGCTTCATTGTCTGATAACAAAGTTCAGCCGTGATAGTAAGTTCACCATTCGTGAGGGGATCAATTCTGTATGTAACAATATCTGATCCTGTTCCCTCAACATTTGCAAGTTTGTTAAAATTTTCATCCCCGTTAATCCCGGTGATTTTTACACTGTCATACGAGATGTGTGAAGTTGTGAATCCTGCGGGAGGAAGTCTGTTGTCTTTTACATACTCAGCTGCTCTTAACAAGGTTTGTGTAACCTGACCATTCACATCAATAAAAACTCCTTCATATATCTGAATCTGATCCTGAGCTCTGATGATATCATAATGCGGTTCAAATGGTGTATCATGACCAATTACTTCGCCATCACTTCCCCACTTCCCTGATTCAAAAATTATTTCACTGTTTGAATTCATCACTTTGAGGTGGATCCACATTCGTCTGAACGGTATTCCTGTGGGGAGTTTATGTCCTGTCAGGTTAGTTGTTAGAACCTTGATATCAATTGAATCACTACCCGGAATAACATCAATATCCAGGAGTGCAGTTTTATTGTAAAAATTTGCATCAATTCTGCCTATGGTGCTATCAAACAACTCAGCAGAGGCGGTTACACCCAACGAATCGATATTATTTTTTAACATAGTGAGCATCATCTTATTCCCACCTGCAAACTCATGTTTGTAATATGGTGAATGTTTTGCGGTGTGGAATGCAGGAATTGTTGAAATGTCCATTGAATCCTGAATTGAAGGCATATGACAAGTTTGACACTCCGTTCCATCAGCTTCAAAATTGCTGTTTTTCCACTCGATATAAGGAGTTTGTTCGGAAAAATATCCTGCCATTTGATTATTATCATCAAAATATGGTGTGTATAGAGTATGACAGGTTGCGCACAATTCGGAATTATTTACATGGGGTGAATATTGAGTGTTAAAGTTCACAAAATTGACCATAGGTTGTGCAAATGGGTTTTGATAGGGACCATAAATTATCCGTGTTGTATCAATTTTATATCCACCATTGTAGGATGATTGTGAGCCAAGATTCTGTGGATCTATTTGATGACAAGTTGTGCAGCTCACTCCATCTTTACCGAGGGGATCAGATCTCATTTGAGCGAGCGTATAAGTGGTCAATCCATCTTTTTTTGCCTGAGTGTTCCCCATCGGCGCATGACATTTAGTACAGATTGATTCGATTTCATCCTTCATACCCGGAAACCGGTGAGTTTCTTCAGAAACTACAGCTTGCCACAGCGGGTCTTTGGATGCGTTTGCCATCATAGTGCTTCTCCAGTGAGTAACCGGTGAAATGTCCACACCATTTTGTGTAAGAACAGTTCCGGAACCTGTATGACAGGTTGCACAATTACCTGAAGTGGTAAACATGGAAGAGTTGTAAACCGGAAGTGGGTTTTGCGCAAAAAGCGCAACGGGAAAAAGGCAAAATAGTATAATGTATCTCATGTCATGCTCGTTTTATATCAATATCATGTGCGAAATTAACAGTTTGACAACAACTAATTGAATTTGGTTTATTATAATTGAAAATATACAGTTATTTACCGATATTTTTGTGAATCTTATATGAATCTTTTTTGTTTTAATGATATCTAATCGATTAGAATATTTTAAGACTTAATGGAGAATCAAAATGAAGAAGAATGTTGGATCACCCGATCAGATTGTCAGGTACATTATTGGTGCAGTTATAATAGGGTTGGGAATATACTTCAAAACCTGGTGGGGAGTTGTTGGCATCGTGCCGATAGTTACAGGTTTTATGGGTGTCTGCCCTGCTTATAACCTGATCGGTGTAAATACTTGTAAAACTCCTAAAAAATAGGAAGTTAAATTTCAACGGGAGGCAGAGACTTGGAGTTTGTTTTCTCCCCTCCCGCGCTGAAAATAATGTTTTATCGGTATAAATTGAATATGTTATTATTAGATAATTTTAACATTACAGAGTAATTTGTATTCATATTTAACAATAATTTATGAATTCAGATGAAAACTTTTCTCTTCTCTCTCACACTTATTACTATCATAAATCTCTCCGTTTTTTCTCAACCTACAATCAACACTAAAAAATTTGGCGAATTTAACGAAGGACTGATGTCAGTTCGTATGGGTGAATACTGGGGATTTATCGACACAACGGGAAAACTTGTTATTGAACCTCAATTTGAAAATACTTTTTATGAACCATATTTTAATGACGGCGTTGCTGTTATCCAAATGGTTAAGGGTGGCGAATTTGGAGCCATCGACAAAACAGGTAAAACAGTGGTACCTTGCAGATTTTACAGGTTGACTTCATTTTCAGATGGTGTTGCAGTTGTATATAAACCTGCGGATGCAGCGAATGCAAATACAAGAGCGCACTGTAAAATAGTTTCAAAAACAGGTCAAATAGTTAATGATTCAACTATCAATGATTACAGTTTACAAACAAGATTCAGTGAGAGTTTAAGTTATTATCGGGAAAAATCAACTTATGGTTACCTTGACACCAAAGGTAATGTTGCAATCCCCAACATTTTTGATGATGTCAGAGATTTCAGTGACGGGATGGCAGCGGTCTATGCAAAAAAGGGTTGGACATTTATAGACAAAACAGGCAAAACACTTGATAATTTTTATTATCGCACTGAACCCGGTTCGTTTCACGATGGTATCGCCACTTTCACAAACAATGAAGGCAAAAAGGGAGCGATTGATAAAACCGGAAAAATTGTTGTACAACCAAAATATGAACAGTTGGCAACTTTCGAAAAAGGATTTTCAACCGGTAAATATACTGATGAAACCACCTGGGAAACAGTTTTTGAAATTCTTGATGCAAACGGAAAAGTAATCAGACGACTCTCGCCAAAGGATGACAAAGGCAAATATTACACTTTGAACAGTGGATTTTCTGAAGGATTGGCAATAATTTGTGAGGGTTACAGCAACTATGGATTTATCGACACAAAAGGTAAAATTGTTATCGATCTTAATTTTACCGGAGTTGAAAAATTTAAAAACGGTAGAGCTTACGCCGAATTCACAGACAAAAAAAGCAACAAGGAAAGTAAAGGATTTATCGATAAAAAAGGTAAATTTGTATTTTATATAAATACAGACTAATATAAAACGGAAGAAAATTGGAAAAATTAAAAGTTGGTTTTATTGGAACCGGTATGATGGGCAACCCCATGGCAACAAGATTGTTGGATGCCGGTTATCCATTGTACCTTTACAATCGAAGTGTTGAAAAAACTGAATCTCTCGCCAAAGATGGTGCTATTGTGTGTACTTCTCCATTTGATGTGGCAGCTCAATCTGATTGTGTGTTTACCATGCTCACCGGATCAGAGGCACTTGAAACTGTGGCACTCGGCAAAAACGGAATTCTTCAAGGATTACACGAAGGTGCGATTCACATCGATTGCAGCACTATTCTTGCCTCAACATCCATTAAACTTTATGATAAATATAAATCACTAAATAAACACTTTATACACTCCCCTGTTTTGGGAAGTGTAACACAAGCAACCGATGGTATTTTGTTGATGTTCCCCGGGGGAGATAACAAACCACTCGAAAATGTGATGCCACTTATAAATATCCTTGCAAAATCGGTGTGGAAATTTGACCATCCTTCACAATCAACCAATCTGAAGATTGCATTAAATTCTATAATTGCAGGAACGATTGCGATGCTTTCACAATCGATGGTGTTTGTTGAAAAAGCCGGAATTGATAATTCGATATTTCTTGAAGTATTATCAAATTCGGCTCTTAATTCAACTACAATACAATTTAAAGGCGGCAATATTCTCGACAGAAATTTTGTGCCAAGATTTACTGTGGAAAATCTTCTTAAAGACAACAACTATATGGTTGAATCGTGCAAAACTGAAGGATGCAGAGCCGATATCGCTGAGTCAATCTCAGGGTTATTAAAAGATGCGATTTCACTCGGTTATGGACAGGAGGATTATTCTGCAATAATTAAGGCCTTCGAGGCGGCTGCTAATACTGAGGTTAAACGGAAAGGTTAATGTTTTGTTAAATACAATTAAATTTTTATTGTCATTTGTTTTATTCCCAACCATATTTCTGGCTGCGCAATCACAGGATAAAATTCTTTCGGGTGTACTGCAAGTTGGCGGAAAACCGGTAGAGTTGATTTTTATCCTCAAAGAGAACAAAAAGACTATTGATGTTCCTGCACAATATGCTTTTGATATGGAACTTACAAGTGCCGAGTTTAAAGGCGACAGTCTGTTTATCACCCTTGATATGATGGTGATGAAGTATGTTGGTAAAGTGTACGGTTCAATTGATTCGATATCCGGTACCTACACCCAAGGTGGAGGTTCCATGCCGCTTACTCTATTTCCAAAACCCGATTACAAACAACTTGAACGAAATCAAAAAATAACTCCTCCATATCCCTATTTTACAACAGATGTAGTCTTCAAAAACGATGAGGCAAACATTGACCTGGCCGGCACCATCACTGCTCCTGACACCGTTGGTAAATATCCTGCAGTTATACTTGTAACAGGCTCAGGTCCGCAGGATAGAAATGAAAGTCTGATGGGACACAAACCATTTCTCGTGATAGCTGACTGGTTAACTAAAAACGGCATTGTAGTTCTTCGGTATGATGACAGAGGTGTCGGGAAATCGAAGGGGAATTTTAAAACCGGAACAACAATGGATTTCGCCAGCGATGCATCCTCTGCTCTTAAATCACCTTGCGACATATAATTTTGTGGACAAAGAAAAAATTGGGGTAATTGGACACAGCGAAGGGGGTGTCATCGCACCAATAGTTGCTGTTAAGAATCCCAATACCCGATTTATTATCAATCTTGCAGGCACAGGCGTTAGCGGAAGAGATATCATAATCGAACAGTCTGAACTGCTGGCAAAAGCGGACTCATCATTTAACAAAGCCAATCTAAAGAATTACATCGATTTGATGACAAGAATAATTGAAGGGATTTTGCAAAACCTGATCTTGCTGCAAAACAGATTGATTCAATATTCACCAACTTCATGGCATCGCTTACTCCCGAAGATAAAGAAAGCATGAACAAGCAGGAGGGATTCAGCAAACAAGCATTTTTTGCGTTGAATACACCCTGGTTCCTACAGTTTTTAGCTCTGGAGCCGACGGAGTGGTTGGAAAAAGTAAAAGTTCCTGTACTCGCAGTCTGGGGCAGCAAAGATCTTCAAGTACCACCTGTTCAGAATAAAGTACCTGTTGAAAAGGCACTCGATAAAGCAGGAGTCTATTATGAAACCTTTGTTTTTGATTCAATGAACCATCTTTTCCAGAAGGCAGTAACCGGTGGGATTGCAGAATATGCATCGATACCAACAACGATAGAGCCTGAAGTATTGGAGAAAATGGTAGAGTTTATCAAGAAAAGATAAATCTTTAGAGATAAAAAAGCCTGCGAGAATAACAATCCCCGCAGGCTTTTTTTATTTAATCGAGAAAATCAGATTTAAGAGGATAAAGTTGAGTAATCATGTAAGTTCCGGCTTCAATGTATTCTCTAAGATAACCGTCGATATCATCTGACAGGATATAATCAAACGCCTTTTCCTCTTCATGTTCATCATTCCTGTATTCAAGTGTATGTAAACAGTCATTCCACACATTTAGATAAGCTCTCAAACTGTTCAGTCTTTCTTCACTTGCATCAGTTTTTATCAACAGAATTGATCGCAACTGATCTGCTTCCATAGCATGAACAGGAGGAAGGAAAAAGACCGATTCAATTCGATATTTTTCTTTATCAAGTTTTATCGAAAGCCGTTCAATGAACTTGGCAATTCTGTTAAATTTGATATTCTCTCCGAGTGATTTAAATGTTGGAGAATTATTGTCTTCAACAATTTCCGACTCTTTATACCCCTCGGGCATAATTATAGCCAGGGCGATTTCTTCTTCGGCGCTCATCAGCACCTTTAATGAGCCACCGTCAAATTCATTCTCAATATCCAAAATATATACCACATCTTTCAGGTGGCTATATTCAGGCAACATATCAAGCAAAAGGTTATTTGATTCTTTAATAATAATTTCATTCAACAATGAATTTCCGCCATCTATAAAAAGGGGCAAATATCTGATCGAGGCTTCAACAAGATCCTGGAAAAAATGAGTACCAAAACTGAGATCAGGTTTGTAATTCCCTTTTTGTTTGGCTATTTCAATCAACATTGCTGTATTGTTTATTTGGGAATAGGTTATACTCACTCCAAGTTTTATATCACCTCTACTCCCCCACCTTCCCGGACCCATAAGGATAAACTTTTTGCGCGGCAACATTTTATTCAGTTTCCCGACAACCGCAGCAACTTCAAGCATCTCCTCCTTGGTCTTAAGATTATCGTAACCTTCCGGGTCAACATAAACAACAAACCTTACAGGTGGAACCTTTCCGTTTGAAATATGTTTTGATGCTGAAAAGAGGATGCTCTCCGGTGGAACATTTTTAGGAATAACATCAGCGGTGTTCTGCCCGGAGTAGCTTTGAGGACGACACTGTAAGAGATAAAAATCTTTCCCGTCACTCGCAAATTCAACATCCACAGGTACCCCAAATTTAGCCTCGAGAATCTGAAGAATCGAGTGCATTTTCTGAATAAATTGAGTTTTGCTTAACAAACCGTTAAAAGTTACAACAAATTCGTCATCCTGATAATCAACCTGAAGAGGATTTGGTGGTCTCAACATTCCATTCGATACAACCGAAACGATATTATTTATTTGTGGATAGTCAATTCCGACTTCCTTAATAAGATGATCAATCTCGATGGTTTGGAATTGATTGGTCTTAAGGTTTATCAGATCAATTTTTTTTGGTGAATACCTTACTGACTCCTCATAAGTAACATTAACTCTCAGATTTGGTTGACCCGGAGCGATAAGAACAGGATAGTCATCACTAACCCTGTCAACTGCACGGGTTCCAAGTCCCGGGACGATTCTAACAAGTCCATCCTCCCGATTAATTCTTGGTGACCATCTGAATTCGTTGTTACTAAACGCAACTCCGGCGAATGAAGGGAAAAAATAATCTCCAACCCTTGTTCCAACCACCTCCATTATCATAATTCCCATTTCCTCATGGAAATCGATGAGGCCCCGTTCAGTTCTGTATTCAATTGGATCGGGGCCAAATGTTGAAGCATACACCTCAGCAATAGCATCCATCAATGCACTCAAACGCTCCGGTTTGCTCCCCTGATTTGCAAGGAAAAGGCTTTTATATTTCCCTGAAAAAGCCGATCCGACCTGATCTTCAAGGAGAGAAGAACTTCTTACAATTATTGGTCTGTCACCAAAATCATCAAGTGCCACCGAAAGACCGCGAAGAACATCGGGGGGAAACTGGCTGTCCTTAAAAAGTTGGAGCACCTGTGGGTATTCAACTCTGATTTCCTCAATATCTCTATATTTATGTTCGTAAACTTCTTCAAGATTATTGTATTGAATAAATTGCATTATGCAGTCGGATGTAAGGTACCATGTTTTGGGAACCTTCACTTCAAAAGGTAATTCGGCGTTACTGACACTTGAGTTGAGAATATTATGTGCGAGAAAAACACCTGAACTTTTGCCGCCGAGTTTACCGTGACTTCCCGGCATAAAAATCATCTTATCGATTAGTTTGTGGAAATCGGTAAGCTTTACATAATCTTTGGCAATTTGGATAAAATCGAGATCGTCAGTGAGGAATCTTCTTAAGAGTGAAACCCTTAGTCCCTTAACGGTTGCCGGTGAGAGTTCAATTTTCTCAGGAGCAAGATGATAAAATCTTCTAATAGCATCGGAGATGTCTGCCAGGGATGAACCCTGTGACTCCAAAACCTTAATCAGAGAACTTGTGTTATCATTCTGAATCCACTTTTGTATTCTCCAGAGAATTTCTTCTTCAGTAAAATTTTCACTTGTAAGTTTTAAAATTGCATTGATATAATTGTCGTAGTCATTGATGATCCTTTTTTGAAGAGGTCTGTTTTCATCTTCAGTTTCTCTCTCTTCATCACCCTTAAGATCAATGCTCATCTCTTTCAGTAATACCTCTGCCTCCTCAATCCCCTTCCAGTTGAGTTGATGCAACATTTTCCTGAGGAGCCTCATAAACAGAGCAGGATCAGTCTTTCTGATCATATCCACAACAATTCGCCACTCTGTTTTTTCCTTAACCGCTTCTTCAACCTTCTTTTTTTCAAGTTTCTTCTTAAGCCTGTGGTTGAAAATAAAATCTCCAAGTCTGAAAGCAATTGTGTCGAGCAACCTTTTTTCCTGTTTGAGAAAGGGGCCCACTTCTCCTTTTACAACATCTGCTGTGTAAGTTACTTGTATATCTCCCACAATTTTTTCACCTGCTATCAAATCAACACTAAGATGCGGCATATCTTCAATATATCCACCTGTTTCGTAAGTTTTATCTCTGTAGCGGAGCCTTACTTCACAAAGTTCGGGAAATTGCCATGCTTTTTGCATTCTTTTTATTACAATAAGGAAGATATCCTCTTTTAACAGAGTTTGATCATGGAGCAAGTCTTCAAAATCGTGAAGGAAAGCAATCTCTTTTTGTCGTTCTTCGAGTGCGCTGGTAATTCGGTAGTTGTGGTCGCTTGGCTGCATCAAAATCCTTAATTTGATTTATTTATCCTTTAAAAATAAAAAGGCTGTCTTAATTATCACTAACATAAGACAGCCTTAATTTTCTGATTACAGAAATTCTGCTAACACCAGCCTCTATCGTGGCAGGCTTGAGCAACTCTGCTGATCGCAATAACGTATGCTGCATCTCTCATATATATTTTCTTCTTTGCAGAAGTTTCATATACTGCATGGAAAGCAGAAGTCATTTTTGAATCGAGTTTACTAAGAACTTCTTCTTTTTCCCAGAAATAGTTCATGTTTCCTTGAACCTGCTCGAAGTAACTGCAAGTAACACCACCTGCATTCGCCAGAAAATCAGGAATAACAAAAATACCATTCTGTTCAAAGTATTTGTCTGCCTGTGGAGTGGTTGGTCCGTTGGCACCTTCAGCAACAAATTTTACTCTTTTGCTGATATTCACAACATTGTCCTCTCTGATCTGGTTTTCGAGAGCAGCAGGAATCAAGATATCCACATCCTGTTTAATCCACTCATCACCAGGGAGTACTTCATAACCTAATGATTTGGCTTTGTCTTTATTGATGCCGCCAAATTTATTAGTAATGCTCAAAAGCTCTTGTAGATCTATTCCCGTAGTTCTTTTAAAGCTATAAGAAGCCTGATCTTCTTCATCCCAACTGGAAACACAAATTACTTTGCCGCCAAGTTGAGTATAAAGTTTTATTGCATATTGAGATACATTACCAAATCCCTGAACACTTGCGAGAGTGTCTTTAGGATCGATACCTTTAAGTTTTAATGCTTCACGAAGCGTAAAGATTACACCATATCCTGTAGCTTCAGTTCTTCCAAGTGATCCACCCATCCCGACGGGTTTTCCGGTGATAAAACCGGGGTATTTTGCACCATGAATCGCTTCATATTCATCAAGCATCCATAACATGTGTTGTGGATTGGTCATAACATCGGGTGCAGGTACATCCTGAATGGGTCCGATATTTCTTGCTATTTGACGAACCCAACCGCGGCAGATCGATTCTTGTTCTCTCATGCTGAGGTTGTGTGGGTTACAGATAACTCCACCTTTACCGCCGCCGAGTGGTATATCAACCACTGCGCACTTCCAGGTCATCCACATTGACAATGCACGAACTGTGTCAACTGTTTCCTGTGGGTGAAAACGGATACCACCTTTTGCAGGTCCTCTTGAGTCATTGTGTTGACACCTGAAACCTTTAAACACTTTGTTGGTTCCGTCATCCATTTTAACGGGAATACTAAAATGGTATTCGCGTAATGGGTTCCTTAAAAGATCGCGAGTTGCTTCATCCAGTTCGAGAAGTTCTGCAACCTTATCAAATTGCGCTTGAGCCATTGCAAACGCATTGAATCCAGCTTCAGACATATTTATGCCTCCAATATTCAGATTTTAGTTTTTATTCAAATAGATAATTATTCCATCGGAGAAAGTTATTTAATACCGAAAAAATAATTATTTGAGATATTAAACTACCAATCTAAACAACAAAAGGCAAATTTATTAAGAAGAATTTTGAGAATTACAATATAAGGTGATTTTAATTACAGAAGAGAGAAGATTATGAATGTTTAATAGCCCTGTGCCCGATATCATTGCGGTAGTAGATGTCGGTGAACGAAATCTTTTTTAGCGAGTCATAAGCGGAAGAGATAGCGGCGGAAAGGTTTCCTGATTTATCAACTGAAGTGATGGCGAGTACTCTTCCCCCGGTGGTAAGGGTTTTGTTGTCAGAAACTTTTGTTCCGGCATGGAATACAATATTATCCCCTTCAACCGAATTTAGTCCGGAGATTTCAAATCCTTTTTTAAATGTCCCGGGATATCCACCCGATGCTGCAACCACACTGACAGCTACTGAACCATTGTGCCACACTTTTGTGGGGTCAAGTTTCCCTTTTGCAACAGAATAAAGTAATCCAAGCAAATCACCTTCAAGAACAGGGAGTACTGCCTGGGTTTCGGGATCTCCAAAACGACAGTTAAATTCCACAACTTTGGGACCTGAGTTCGTGATCATGATTCCAACATATAAACATCCTGCAAAAGGATTGGATTCTTGTCTTAGTCCTCCAAGAAAAGGTTCAATTATCTCAGTGTTAACTCTTTGTGTAATTTCAGGGGTGACAACAGGCGCGGGACAATAGGCACCCATACCACCTGTGTTTGGACCTGTATCACCATCTCCAATTCGTTTATGATCCTGAGCAGCGGGAAGACATAAATAATCTGTACCATCGGTTATGGCAAAAATTGAGGCTTCTTCACCAGACATAAATTCTTCAATAACAACAGTTAAACCGGCATCGCCAAATACTTTGTTAAGCATCATATCCCTGAGTGCACTCTCAGCTTCGGAAAAATTGGTGGCAATCACCACACCTTTTCCTGCTGCAAGTCCATCAGCTTTTAAAACAACAGGAAAACTACCTTCCCTGATATAATCAAGGGCTGATTCAAACTCAGTGTCCTTAAATTCCCTGTAGTCTGCAGTGGGAATACCATACTTTTTCATAATCTGTTTAGAATATGATTTTTCAGATTCAATTCTTGCGGCTTCTGCTGTGGGGGCAAAAACGATAAATCCTTTTTCTCGGAGGAAATCTCCCAGTCCGTCAACGATAGGAATTTCGGGTCCGATGACTACAAAATCAATTTTTTCATTAATAAGAGTTGTGTAAACAAGGTTATGGTCTGTGAGATTTATTTCAATATTTTGACCAAGTTGATGGGTTCCCCCGTTCCCCGGCAGGAAACATAGACCCGAGCAGTCCGGAGATTTTGAGAATGAATAACCAAGTGCATGTTCTCTGCCACCACTTCCAATAATCGCAACTTTCATCAGTGCACCTTCAAAAAGAATTGAAATTCTGTCGCCAATTGGGCTGTGAGAGTTCTACGATCAAAGTTTGCCACAAACTCGTCTTTTGGTTTAGGTTGTTTTCCTGACGCAAAATCGTTATAGGCTTTTATGATATTGTCTCTGATCATTTTTACATCGTAAGGGTCGGAGATGTAGGAAGCTTCATAATCATATAAATGTGTTTTGAGGGCACCATCAGGCAGACAGGCAAGAATTGGCTTTTTTGTGCCAAAATATTCATACATTTTACTGCTTGAAATGGTATCGGCATTTCTGCCATTACCAACCATAAACCATAACAGGTCGCTGGCAAGCACCTTTTTGAGAGCTTCGATATGCTCCATATAGTTGTGCTCAACCACATAGTTCTGCAAATTATAACGGCGAATCAGTTTTCTGTTTTCAATCCGTAGGAATCCAATAAAATGAAGTTCAATATTCGCAGCAATTTCCGGATGTTGTTTTACAATCTGTTTAAATGCCTTTAAAAAGTATTTAGGCGTGATATACTCATAAAACAGACCGGAGTAAGTAATAACCATCTTTTTTGAGAGTTTTGTCACTCCCGCTTTTGCGAGGGTTAAATCTTCTGAATCAAATCCATGTGGAAGAATCAACATTTTTTGATGTGTAAGGAAAGGATAATTTTTCATCATTCTTTCCTTCAATCGGCGGTTTGTGACCACTACTTTATCCACTTTGCGGAGAGTGGCATCCTCTCCCCTTTTGGTTTTGATTCTGTGATAGGGCGTAGGGTAACGGGCAAACTGGTTGCCATACCAAAGATCACGGTAATCAACAAAAAGTGGAATTTTAAATTCTTCGCTTATTTTGCGAGCTGCCTCAACCGATGAAAAAGGGGGACCCGAAACAAAAATAACATCAAATTTCTCCTCTGAACAAAGCTTTTTGGCTTCTTTATAGGCATGGTTTGCCCATGATTTTTTATTGTCAGGGATGTAAAACCAGGAGTTTATGTAAGAATAAATCTTACGAAAGATTTCCCGGGGCATCTTCATCGTCCCTTTTTTCTTCAGGATCGAATTAATTTCTTTACCGTTAACCCGCACAACTCTGATATTTTCATTTTTGAGGTCTTCAAGAAGAGAATAATCGTGAGCGAAGTATGCAATATCACCTGTTGTGATAACAGTTGGACTCCAGTTAAATTCCGGCAGGTATTTTACAAATTTTGTGGTTCTTTGAACCCCACTAAGCCCTTTAGGAGGAAAATAATATGAGAATATTAAAACTTTATACATGAATTTATTTCGTTAATACCTTAGGACCATCTTCTGTAATCAGATAGTCGTTTTCAATTCTGATACCAAATTTACCGGGGATATAAATACCCGGTTCCAGAGTAATAATTTGATTGGATTTAAAGTTAGTCCCTTTTGTGGAGGAAATACGGGGATGTTGATGCACCTGATATCCCAAACCGTGACCAAGAGAATGTGGAAGACATTCTTCGGCATTATCGTGTTTCTCAACCAGATATTTTTTTGTGACCAAATAAGCTTTGGAGGTGTCCTTTCCCGCTTTACAATGTGCTTCAGCAAGTTTTATCGATTTTTTAACTGTTTTGAGCACCTTCTGATATTCATCGGTTGGTTTTTTACCATACCAAAAGGAACGGGTGATGTCTGTGGAAACACCCTTATATTTCACTCCAAAATCGATCAAAACGGGCATTTCCCTCTCGAGTTGTTTTGAAGCGGGTTCAGTATGAATTTTGGCGCTGTTTTCACCAAAGGAGACTATAGGTGTAAAAGCCTCTTCACATCCTGCCAAATGGATATAATAGCTGATAGTTGCCCTTAATTCAAATTCCCGCATTTGTGGAATCATCAGGTCGAGCAGTTTCTTTTCGATGTTTTTAGTAACGGAGTTTGCATAATCGAACCGTGACAATGTTTCTTCGTCAGCCACAGAAACAAATTCATCTAACGCCTCTGAAATATCCTTCTGAGTGATTTTACCTTTTTTGAGATTCATGGAGAGGGATGAAGAGAGAAAAGTAGAGTCACCACCTACATTAAAAGTTCTCGCAGAAAAGAAGCTTTTGATTACATCGAGGGGATTGTTTACAACTTTTCTAATGATTCTTCCATCAACATCGTTGAGCTCAAGTCCATAGCGTGGATCAGTAATAATTATAATGTCATCACCAAAGACCAACAGATAAGCGTTACTCGAGTTGAAGTCGGAAAAATAACGAATATTTGAAGGATTATTAAGAATAATACAATCCAGATGGTGATCCCGTTTGTACTCAAACAGGAAAGAAAATCGACGATCAAGAAATCTATGTATCATATCTTTTGGTAGTTTGGAGCTTCTTTGGTCACGATAATATCGTGTGGGTGATTTTCCTTTAAAGATGCAGAGGAAATCTTCACAAATTTTGATTTAATTTTGAGATCTTCAATGGTTGCAGCACCTGCATATCCCATTGAAGCACGAAGTCCACCGGTAAGTTGAAATACCGTATCAGATAATGGACCTTTGTATGGAACCATTCCTTCAACCCCTTCGGGCACAAGTTTGCTTATCTCTGTTTCTGAATCCTGGAAATAGCGGTCGCCACTCCCCTTTTTCATTGCATCAAGTGAGCCCATTCCACGATAGACTTTAAAACTTCTTCCGTCATAAAGCACTTTTTCCCCCGGACTTTCATCCGTTCCGGCAAACAGACCACCAATCATAACCGTGTCTGCTCCCGCTGCAATTGCTTTTGCAACATCACCTGAATACTTGATTCCACCATCGGCGATTATCGGAATTCCTTTGTCCTTAAGAGCCCGGAAAACTTCCATTATTGCACTCACTTGTGGCACACCAATTCCGGCTATAACTCTGGTTGTGCAGATTGAGCCGGGACCAATTCCCACCTTAACTGCATCAACTCCTGCATTATACAACTCTAACGCAGCCTCGTAAGTTGCTATGTTACCTGCAATTAGCTGAATTGATGGATATTTTGCTCGAACTTTTTTAATTGTTTCTACAACACCCATCGAATGTCCATGAGCAGTGTCAATAACGATGACATCAACTCCAACATTTACAAGTCTGTCGATTCTCTCAAAAGTGTCTGCACTAACTCCAACTGCAGCACCAACTCTTAATCTTCCCATTCCATCTTTACAGGCGTTTGGATATCTCTTCTTTTTTTGGATATCCTTAAAGGTTATCAGACCTCTTAAAACACCTTCGTTATCAACTACGGGAAGTTTTTCGATACGATGTTGATGGAGCAGTTCTTCCGCATGTTCAAGGGTTGTGCCAACCTCGGCAGTCACCAGATTATTTGAGGTCATCAGATCTTTGATCAGGAGATTTTGATCTTTAACAAATCGTAAGTCACGGTTTGTCAAAATTCCAATTAATTTGCCTGAGGAGTCAACAATGGGAATACCCGAGATTGAATATTTCCTCATCATTTCAAATGCGTCACCGGCTTTTTTGTCAGCAGTGAGTGTCACGGGATTTTGGATCATTCCACTTTCCGATCTTTTCACTCTGTCAGCTTCTTCAGCCTGCTGTTCAATCGACATGTTTTTGTGGAGTATTCCGATACCCCCCTCGCGGGCAATTGCCACCGCAAGTTTACTTTCGGTAACAGTATCCATCGCAGCAGATAAAAAAGGAATGTTTAGTCTAATTCCTTTTGTCAACTGAGATGAAACATCCACTTCCTTTGGCAAAACCGAGGATTTTGCGGGAAGAATTAAAACATCGTCGAAAGTGATCGCATCGTAGGCAAACTTTTCGTTATTCATTTTTAGTGTCTCTAAATTAATCAAAAGCCGGAATACCGGTAATATCTGAACCAAGAATCAGCGTATGCATCTCATGGGTTCCTTCGTAAGTTTTTACGGATTCAAGATTATTGGCATGCCGCATAATTGGATATTCATCAAGAATACCGTTGGCACCATGAATTTCCCTTGCTACCCTTGCAATGGTAAGCGCCATTTCACAATTATTTCTTTTGGCAAGAGATACATGTTGGAATTTAAGATCACCAGAATCCTTAAGTCGGCCAAGCTGGAGATTAAGGAGTTGTGCTTTTGTTATCTCAGTGAGCATAAAAACAAGTTTTTCCTGTGTCATCTGATAACCGGCGATTGGTTTCGAGAATTGAACTCTCGATTTTGAATAGCTGAGTGATGAATCGTAGGAAGCCATCATAGAGCCAACCACTCCCCATGCAATGCCGTAACGCGCCTGATTTAGGCACATAAGTGGAGATTTTAAGCCGTTACCGGAAGGTAAACGATTTTCTTCGGGGATAAAAACGGAGTCAAATACAAGTTCGGAAGTCACTGAAGCACGCAGGGAGTGTTTCCCTTTCATTTCGGGAGCAGTAAAACCTTTCATCCCTTTTTCAACAAGAAAACCGGCAACTTCGCCATCAAGTTTTGCCCAAACCACAGCTACATCAGCGAGGGTTCCATTGGTGATCCACATTTTGGCTCCGTTGAGGATATAACCACCTTCGGTTTTTTCAGCTTTGGTGACCATTCCGCCCGGGTTTGAACCAAAATCGGGTTCAGTTAGTCCAAAACATCCAATGGCTTCACCAGTTGCAAGTTTTGGAAGCCATTTTAATCTTTGTTCTTCACTTCCAAAAGTGTAGATTGGATACATTACCAATGCGCTTTGAACGGAAACAAAACTTCTTACTCCGCTGTCGCCTCTTTCGAGCTCCTGCATAACAAGTCCATAAGCTACATTGTTCATGTCGGATCCGCCATATTTTGAAGGAAGATTTGCTCCAAAAAGTCCAACTTCCCCCATTTTGGAAACCAAATCCATCGGGAAAGTGCCTTCACGATAATGTTTTTCAATAACCGGAATCACATTGTCATCCACAAATTCACGCACCATATCCCTGACCATCTTCTCTTCTTCTGAAAGCAACAAATCCATGTTAAAATAATCAACACCACTAAACTTCGCCATTTGATCTCCGAAATGTTTTCAACTGCATTATTTTAAAAATATTAACTTTAAAAGTAAGAATTTAGGTGGTTGTGTACAAGTTTTAAGATTGGGTTGAGGGGGGGTGATAGAAAATCCACAACTTCTTTGAACACTGCCGAAGGCATCCCGTTGGGAGATATTCACGATGGAAAAAGATGTTCACGATGAGTAACAATTATAAAACCTATCTGACGGCAATCGAGACGATTAAACGACCTCCGAATGAATTCGAAGGCTATTGGTTTTGCTCTATCTAGATGCGAAAATCTCCCTTACGGTTAAAAATCCGTGGAATCTGTGAAAATCCGTGATATCCGCGTAACTATTTCCCCTCTGCGGAACTCCGTTTAATCTGTGTCCCCTCCATCCGTGGAATCTGTGTTAAATCCGTGGAATCCGTGGAACTATCCCTTTTTCACGCGATGTAAACTGTCTTTACATTTACAAATTCTTTGATGCCGAGGGGTGATAGTTCTCTGCCGAAGCCGGAATGTTTAATGCCACCAAAGGGAAGTCTTGGGTCACTTTTTACGAAGGAATTTACAAATCCTGAGCCGGCATTAAGTTGATTTTTGACGATACTCTCCCCTTTTGTTAAATCGGAGGTGAAAATCGCTGCACCCAACCCAAAATCGGTAGAGTTTGCGATTTCAATAGCTTCTTCAATGTTTTTTACTTTTATGAAGGACGCTACAGGACCAAACAACTCTTCACACCATGCAGGAGAACCATCAGGAATCTCTTCGAGGATGGTAGGTGGGTAATAAAATCCGGGACCATTCGGGATGTATCCTCCCATCGTTAATTTTCCACCCATTTCTATTGTTTTTTGAACTTGAGCATGAAGAGTATCCCGTAAATCTTTTCGTGCAAGTGGTCCAATATAATTGGATTCATCCAACGGATCACCCGTTTTTTTGGTTTGGAGTTCAGTTATAAAAGCATTTATGAATTTATCATAGACAGACTCAAACACCAAAAAATCTTTTGGCAGCGATACAACTTTGTCCACTGTTTAACATCCTTCCAATGACACAAGACTTTGCTGCCGCTTCTATATCTGCATCATCCATGATGATGTAGGGATCGGAGCCTCCAAGTTCAAGCACACATTTTTTGATTTCACTTCCGGCGATTGATGCCACTGCTTTTCCGGCTCTTGTGCTTCCCGTAAGTGTAACCGCAGCAACTTTTTTGTTTCTGATAACAGCTTCAACATTTTCAACATCTGTGATGATTGCTTTAAAAATATTGTCAGGAAAACCTGCATCTGAGAATATTTTTTCTATAATCAGGGCGCAACCTGTCACATTTGGAGAGTGTTTTAAGAGGCAACCGTTCCCCGCCATAAGAGAAGGTGCTGCAAAGCGGAATACCTGCCAAAAAGGGAAATTCCAGGGCATAATTGCAAGAATTACACCCAGTGGCTGATAAGTTATATAACTTTTTGAGGCGTCGGTTTCGATGATCTGATCCTGAAGAAAACTTTCAGCGTTATCGGCGTAATAATCACAAACCCATGCAGATTTTTCGGCTTCAGCGATTCCCTGAAGAAGGGGTTTCCCCATCTCCAGGGTCATTAGATGGGCAAATTCCTTCTTCCGTTCCCGCAAAACTGAAGCTACATTTTTTAGCCATACTTTTCTTTGATCAAATGAAGTGGATTTGTAAAGATTCCAGGAATCATATACTTCATTCACAACAGTGGTGAGTCGATCGTGACCCATAGTCGGGTATTCACCCACAACTTCTTCATTATGTGGATTAACGGAATAAAACATTTTTATTTGCCTGTGTAATAATCGATCATTCTTTGAATTGCTCTTTTGCAGACGGTGCAATAATCATCAACAGAAATTGACTTCATTGAGCAATCCTGTTTTGGACGGTAAACACCTTTTTCAACATACCCGCCACCCTCAAAAACACCAAGTCTTTTCTCAAATTCTTTTGTCGCAGGGGTTGGTATCGGGGTATCCTCTTTTATGAGGTCTTTCCATTTTGATTCAAAATCGACAAGAGTTGTGATGTTTGGTTCAAGCGGTTCATACTGTTTAGGGTAAAAATCGTTATATGCAGTGGAACTCGTGTAATATTCGTCCGCAAGAAATGCAAAAGCGTGACCAAATTCGTGAACAAATACATACTCTGAGTGGATATTAAAGTTCACGCAGGTAGCATAATAATTATAGATGGCACCACCACCATATTTATCGCTGTTAACAAGAATATAAATCTGATCGTAAGGAGCATTTGCAGCCAGGTCACGAACGGCTTTGTATTCCTCGGTCATTAAATATCTTTCCTCATTAAAAGTATAAAATGATGTACCGGCTTGAGTATTTACATAAATTTTCTCAGCGGGGATGTCTGTTCCCGAATGCCGGGATGGAGCTTCGATTCCCCAAATGTTAAAAGAAGATTTATTCTCTTTGTAAGGTGAAGAATTAAAAAGATATTGTGCAAAACGGTTGCAGTCCTTTTTAAACTGATCCATCTCCTTTTCTGTGTAACCTTCTGGGATAAGCACAATATCAACTTTTTCCGATGGATCACCACCATTCACAACTTTAAAGTTGGGATAAACTTTATCCCTGTCCTTTTTGATAAAATAGTCTTCAGGATTGATATCCACGGTGAATTTTTTAACAAACGATTGATCTTTTTGTCTGGAGGAGATTGTAAGCGTGACAGTTTTTTTTGGAAAAGGCATCGTTACACTTTCCTCAAACGATTTGCTGTAGAGCAAAGCTTCGTTGGTGGTTTGCCACTCTGAAAAAAGGGTTGAATAATGTTTAGAGTAGATCAGTTTTCCTGATTCCTTGTCAAATACTTCAGCTTTATATTTACCAAAGTTGAACGGGTCTATCAGGTTTTTAACGGGACCACCCCAGAACGGTTCTTCTATCAGAGAATTAAAATAGTAAAAATCTTCTGTTTTTGAACCGGCATGAATATAATCAAACCTGAGGGTCTTGTCGAGGAAGTATTTGTTGAATTCGCTCTGTGCGAACATTAATACAGGAAGGAACAAAAAGAACAATAACTTTTTCATTAGGCACCAAATTATTAATAATGCCTAAAATTACTGAATTTTTCAGTTATTATTGATGTAAAAAAGGGGTTAAACTATGGATTTACAATTTTTTCAATAGCAGCAGCCAATTTAAAATCTCTCCCGGTGATACCATTTGCATCATGAGTCGAAGAAATTATGGAAAGTTTGTTCCAACCATGCATCAAGATATCGGGGTGGTGGTGCTGATCTTCAGCAAGTGCAGCTATTCGGTTAACTGCCTGAACAACTTCGTTGAAGTTGTTAAACTGGTAATCTTTTTTGATCGCTTCACCTTCTCTTGCCCAGCCACTTAAACCTGCAAGTTCGTTTGAAATAAGATCATCTGTTAACTTTAACATATTTTACTCCATCAATAATTTTTTGATAACCACGGGGAAAAAGAGGGATTAACAATTGAATTTTTCCTCTTTTCCCCGTTATAAACAGTTATACGCTAAGGTCTGAACCCACCGCCAAAGAACTTTCATCCATAAATACAAGGAAATCATTATCATCCACATGGCGGGCAACTATTGTTGTGCCGTCCTTAAATGAGCCCCTCAGAATCTCTTCCGAGAGAGGATCTTCTATGTAATTTTGAATTGCCCTTTTTAACGGTCTTGCTCCAAATTTTGGATCATAACCTTTGTCAGCGAGGAAATTTCTTGCTGAATCCTCAATTACCAGTTCAAGCTTATTGTCGTGTATATTCTTAAGCAGGTCTTTAATCTCAACATCAATAATCTTTAAGATATCCTCTTTGGTAAGATTCCTGAAGACAATCTGATCATCAAGACGATTGAGGAACTCGGGACTAAAAAGTTTTTTCACCGCATCATCAATCACACTTTTCATGTTGTTATATTGATCTGCAACTCCATCAGCATTAAATCCAAAAGAACCAAGAGGTTTGATATCTCTAAGACCAATATTTGAAGTCATTATGATAATAGTGTTTTTGAAATCAACTTTTCTTCCAAGACTGTCAGTGAGACGACCCTCATCAAGCACCTGAAGCAACAAAGAGAAGATATCAGGATGAGCCTTTTCGATTTCATCAAAAAGAACAACTGAATAAGGTTTTCTTCTCACTTTTTCGGTAAGTTGACCACCCTCTTCATATCCAACATATCCCGGAGGCGCTCCAACAAGTCTCGATACAGCGAATTTTTCCATGTATTCGCTCATGTCGATTTTTATCAGTGCATCTTCAGAGTCAAAGAGATATCGAGCAAGCACTTTACAGAGTTCGGTTTTTCCAACTCCGGTAGGACCGAGGAAGATGAAACTTCCGATTGGCCGGTTTGGATTTTTTAGGCCTGCTCTCGCTCTGCGAATCGCTTTTGTAAGTTTTTTGATCGGTTCATCCTGACCAATGATGCTTTTGGTGAGAGATTCTTCCATTTTAAGGAGTTTATCCGACTCAGTCTGTGCAACTCTGGTTACAGGAATACCGGTCATCATGGCAACGACAGTGGCAATATCCTCTTCGGTAACATCAAAAACATTCTCTTTTGACTTCAGCTCCCATTCTTCTTTGGCGGTCTCAAGTTCAGCAAGCAGTTTTCTCTCGGTATCGCGAAGCCTTGCAGCTTCTTCATAATCCTGGCGTTTTACTACATTTGCTTTTTCTTTTCTGACATTCTCAACTTCGTCTTCCATGTGAAGGATTTCAGCGGGCACTTCATAATTTCTCATGTGAACACGGCTGCCTGCTTCATCAATAACATCAATTGCCTTGTCGGGTAAATGTCTGTCTGTTATGTAGCGCAGACTCATTTTCACAGCGGATTCAATGGCAGCACTTGAATAACTTACATGATGATGCTCTTCATATTTAATTTTGATGTTTTCGAGTATCTGAATGGTATCTTCGTAACTTGGTGGTTCAACCATTACTTTTTGGAATCTTCTGTCGAGAGCTCCATCAGTTTCGATGTATTTTCGATATTCATCAAGTGTTGTTGCACCGATACACTGAAAGTCACCTCTTGCCAATGCAGGTTTAAACATATTTGAAGCATCAAGTGATCCGGAAGCACCGCCGGCACCAACAATGGTGTGGAGTTCATCGATAAAGATGATTACTTCTTTGGCTTTTTCAAGTTCGGTTAAAAGAGCTTTCATTCTCTCTTCAAACTGTCCACGATATTTTGTGCCTGCAACAAGTCCTGCAAGATCGAGAGTAACAACTCTTTTATCCTGCAATATTCTGGGCACTTTTTTCTGAATAATCCGAATTGCCAGACCTTCGGCAATGGCAGTTTTGCCAACGCCGGGTTCGCCAATTAAAACGGGATTGTTCTTTTTTCTACGACTAAGAATTTGTGCCACGCGTTCAATTTCAGTCTCTCTCCCAATTACAGGATCAAGCTTGTCATCTATCGCAAGTTTTGTAAGGTCTCTGCCAAAATTATCGAGAACCGGAGTTTTCGTTTTTTCAGTTTTTTTCCCTTGAGGTGGTGGCACAGCGCCGGGCGTCCCTTTTTCAGGATTTTCCCTGCTTGAAAGAAGACTGTTTAGTTCATTTTTTGCAGATTCATAAGTTAATCCAAATTGCATTAACATTTGAGTAGCGAGAGTATCCTCATCTCTGAGAAGAGAAAGAAGCAGATGTTCTGTGCCGATAACATCAGCCTTATAAATTTTTGCTTCAATTTGAGTTATTTTTAAAATCTTTTCTGCCTGTTTGGTGAGTGGTAAATTCCCTATTGTCAGGGTTCCACCGCTTGAGCGTAACGAATCTTCAATAACCTTTTTAAGTTCAATAAGATCACAATCAAGATTCTTCAATATCCGAACAGCCACTCCCTGACCCTCACGAATGATACCAAGCAAGAGGTGTTCGGTACCTATATAATCGTGTCCAAGTCGTACGGCTTCTTCTCTGCTAAGCCTGATTACATCCTGCAGCCTGTCCGAAAAACTTCCATCCATTTTCAGTTCCTAAGTTTTTTATTAATTCAGTGATAGAATATAGATAATATTCCGTTTTTGTGCAATTCAAGCAAATTTCCGTCTAAAGAAACTGACCTCAAACCGCCCCAAAAGTGAAACATTATTTACCCGTTAATTATTAAACAAAATAAAAATGAATTTTGTTCAAGAGGAATGACGATTTTAATCAGTAAATTCACTGAATTTTATTATCTTGAATGAAGTTTTTATCAAATCTTAGTGGAGTGTAATAATGGAAAAAGAAATATTTACCGGTCTAACCATATTCTTTATCGTGGGAGCATTAATCTTTTTAATGTTTTTCCTCTATTTTGTGCCGGTAGGTCTCTGGATAACTGCATTATCTTCGGGCGTAAAAGTCAGAATATTTAAAGATCTTGTAGGAATGCGCTTAAGAAAAATAAATCCTCATGTAATAGTGAGAGCAAAAATTACTGCGACAAAAGCAGGTATCGAAGTGGAAATCCCAAAACTTGAAGCTCATATGCTCGCAGGTGGAAATGTTGACAAAGTGGTTAATGCACTTATCTCTGCTGACAAAGCTCAATTAAACCTGACTTTTGAGAGAGCAACCGCAATCGATCTGGCGGGTCGTGATGTACTTGAAGCTGTGAAAATGTCAGTAAACCCAAAAGTAATTGAGACACCACTTGTTGCCGCTATGGCAAAAGATGGTATCCAGCTAAAAGCAGTTGCAAGAATCACTGTAAGAACCAACATTGAACGACTTGTGGGTGGTGCCGGTGAAGCGACAATTTTAGCAAGGGTTGGTGAAGGTATTGTCTCCACAATCGGTTCTTCAGAAAGCCACAAACATGTGCTTGAAAATCCCGATTCGATATCAAAAGTTGTGTTAAGCAAAGGACTTGACAGTGGCACAGCGTTTGAGATTCTTTCAATTGATATTGCTGATGTGGATGTTGGTGCAAACATTGGTGCGAGCCTCCAGGCTGATCAGGCTCAGGCAGATCTCCAGATAGCCCGTGCAAGAGCAGAAGAAAGAAGAGCTGCTGCAGTGGCACTCGAGCAGGAGATGAACGCCGAAGTTGCCAGACAAAAAGCAAAAGTTATCGAAGCGGAAGCAGAAGTTCCGAGAGCAATAGCTGAAGCTTTCCGTTCAGGCAATCTTGGTATCATGGATTATTACAATTTAAAAAATGTTCAGGCAGATACTCAAATGCGTGAGTCGATCGCCCGACCTGACGATTCGAAATCAAAACCCGGTAATTAGTCGTGGAAGATTTTGTTCAAATACTGGTTTTTGCTCTTTTTATTCTTTATTCCATTTTTAGTGGATTGAAGAAAAAGAATAAAGAAATGCCTCCCCCGCCGCGGCAGCAGCAGAGGAATACTCAGCCCAAACCGCAACCAAAGGAGTACACCACATATACCAGCACTCAAAAGAAAACCGAGAATGTAGGGTCGAGTGATGCTTTTTCCGAGTTAGAGGCACTTTTTGGCAAGATGGGAATTCCCAAAACTCCCGATGATGGTTATACTTCCGAGGCTCAAGTGCCCGGGAGACAACCCGAAAGAAAACCTGTGAAAGAGAAGCAGGAAGTTTCGACCTATAAGCAGGCAACAAAAAAAGAACCGCTTATTAGAGAGATGCCTCGCAGGCAATCTACTTTTCAGAGCAAAAAGCTGGATGACTACACATTCGAACCTCTCTCTACTGAAGAGTTGAACAGGCAAACGGCAGCTAACAAGGAGGATGCCTTACGCAATTCACACGAAGCAAATCTCGATATTACCAGTAGCACAAAAAGCAAAAATTTTGCCATTATGCTCAGGAATCCAGAATCGGTTAAAAACGCAATAGTTATGGCAGAAATATTAAAGAGACGCGGAGCGAATTGGAAAAGAGCCTAAAAACCATAAAGTTAAGGGACCTTACACCTCCCAAGGGATACATAAAGACCTATGACGAATCCAAATTCGCCATCGATTATGTAAACTCACTCAACCCGGCTCAATATGAAGCTGCCAGAGCTGAAGAAGGAAGTTATCTTATTATCGCAGGTGCGGGTTCCGGGAAAACCCGCACTCTTGTTTATCGGGTTGCAAGATTGATAGAAATCGGTTACGACCCCTCCTCAATCCTGCTTCTCACATTTACCCGTAAAGCTGCAAATGAGATGATGCACCGTGCTGAATTACTCCTTGATAAAAGATGTTCAAAAATTCAAGGTGGCACTTTTCATTCATTTGCTAATATGATTCTTAGAAGATATGCCATCCCCGCAGGACTTGAACCCAACTTTACAATTCTCGACCAGGGCGATTCCGAGGATGTTGTAAACCTTATCCGTGCCGAGCTGCCTGCTGTGGACGAAAAAGTCAGGTTTCCCAACAAACAAACGCTATTCAAAATTTTCAGTCTGAGTGTGAATACAGGAAGACACATTGATGAAATAGTGGATGAAGAATTCCCCCATTTCATGCGACATATTGAAAGAATCAACGAATTACACATCCTTTACACCCAGTATAAAAAGAAAAATAATCTTCTCGATTTTGATGATTTGTTGATCTATTTGCGTGATTTCTTTTTTGCGAGAACCCCTTCGGCAGTTAGATTACTCGATTCCATCAATTTTATAATGGTTGATGAATATCAGGACACCAATCACCTTCAAGCAGAACTTGTGGAATCACTTACTCAAACAAATAAAAATATTATGGTTGTTGGTGATGATCTTCAATCAATTTATTCGTTTAGAGGAGCAAACTTCAAAAACATAATGCAGTTTCCTGAACTGTTTCCTGACACAACATTAATAAAACTTGAAGAAAACTACAGAAGTACACCACAGATATTAAATTTTGCAAACAAGGTGCAGGAAGCTGCGGTTTGGAAATATGATAAATCATTATTCTCCTATCGACCGGATGGTGAACTTCCCTACATCATTGCATCTGAAAACGAAAACATGCAAAGTCGGTTTATTGTGCAAAAAGTATTGGAGTTGCGTGAAGAGGGAGTAAAACTTTCTGATATTGCAGTGTTATTTCGTTCTTCATTTTTTTCTTTTGATCTTGAGATTGAACTCACCAAAGCAAATATTCCATTTGTTAAAATCGGTGGGATCAAATTTGTGGAAGCAGCTCATATAAAAGATATCCTCGCATTTATGAGGGTATTGCTTAATCCACTTGATCTTGTAAGCTGGTATCGGATTTTGATGATGCATCCCGGGATTGGTCCCAAAACTGCAAGAAAGATAATGGCAGAGATTTCCGAGGGAAAAGTAAGCGTTACAAAATCAGTGGAATCATCGGCAGAGTCGGTTTTTGCTTCAAAATGCCTGAAGTTGCTTGAAGTGATGAGGAAACTGTATGTAAAAAACGATTCACCTACCGATAAAACGCAATCTATCGTTGACTACTATTATCCGCTCTTTAAAGATCTGTATGATGATTTTAACAAAAGATCAAAAGATATTGATACACTACTAAATATTACGGAGAAGTATGATCATCTGGAAGATTTTATCTCCGATATGGCAATTGAACCACCTCTTGACTCGATTTCCGATTTAGACAGTCCCGACAAAGAGGATGAAAAACTTACTTTGAGCACTATCCACTCTGCAAAGGGGCTTGAATGGCATTCTGTGGTGATCATGCATGCAATCGATGGCTTTTTTCCTTCAATCAGATCAATTGAAACTGCCGAAGGACTGGAAGAAGAGCGAAGACTGATGTATGTGGCTTCAACTCGGGCCAAACAAAATTTGTATATCACTTATCCAATGAAAGTGTTTGACCGCGAAATGGGTATGACATTTTCAAAACCAACCCGATTCCTTAATAATATTACACCCGATCTCGCTGAAGGTTATCTTCTCGAAGATTAAAGAGAATTATTCTTTAACTCATTGAAACCCTTTTCATCAAATTGGTGTATAAATCTTTATACAATTTCATTCCCATATAATCAAAGGAAAAAATCATGTTTAAGTTAATAATCCTCATTCTCACGGGAATGATTTCAACTGTCTTCAGTCAAAGTGGTATCACTGTAAAAATTGAAAAATTTGAGAAAGTTTACTCAAACCCGACACAGGCAAGTGAAAAATTCCTCGAATTTTCTCTTGAATACCCCAAATTTTCAGGGACCGGCGCATCCTCTGAAGCCGCTGATTTTCTTAACCAACAAGTAGCAAAAATACTGTTTGACGATGAAGGTTCGGCTGAGGGGTTATTTAACAAGTATGTGCAAGATCATAAAGATGCCTACGAAGGCGGTGAAGGAATGGGTATGGGATGGAGTATGGAGAGTAAACTCCACTATACTAATCCTGCACAAGATCTTGTTACATTTACAAACACCGGATTTGGTTATAGTGGTGGAGCACATGGAAGCTCATGGACATGGTATGCAAATTATGATCTTAAAACCAAAAAATTGTTAACTCTCAAAGATGTGATGACTGCAAATTTTTTACCAAAATTGACTTCCGAGGGTGAGAAAATTTTTAGAAAAGTGAAGAATCTGAAACCAAATCAAAGCCTTGAGGGTGAATTCTGGTTTGATAACAACAAATTTCATCTAAACGAAAATTTCCTTTTTACAAAAACCGGAATTACCTTCTTCTACAATGAGTATGAAATTGCCTGTTACGCATGCGGCACCACCGAAATCGAAATTCCTTACAAAAACATCAAATCGTTAATTAATAAAAATGGTCTGTTAAAATCATTTTCAAAATAATCACAAGGATATATACTCAATGACCAAATTGTTTTCAATACTCATCCTGCTTTTCTTTTTTATTAATGTTGAAGCTCAAAATGTAATCCATGATCAAAAAGAGATTCATGAAATTTATAACAGCAAAACTTTTAAAAGAGATTCCGCATATGTAATCGATATAACCTGGCCGGTATTTGACGAAAACAAAGGAAATACCAAATTTGCGGTGAAACTGAATGATCTTGTAACAAGTCTGATACCATTTTCAAGCGACAATGTAAAACAGACTGTAAATGACATGATCGAAACATATAAATCAATGGAGCAGGAAGACGACTTTGGGATGTATTGGACATTCACAAGTGATATCTCCGCTTATTTCCCAACTACAAATATTGTGACTATTGTAAAAAATGAGTGGGAATATGCCGGTGGAGCTCATGGGAATGGCGTTTCTCTCTATTTTAATTTCGATGAGCAATCTGAAAAAGTGCTTACACTGGATGACTTGTTGATTCCGGGAAGTAAAGAAAAATTAAATGTTATCGCTGAAAAAATATTCCGTAGGGATTATGAGTTGGGGGATCAGGACCTCGTCGAGGCAGGTTACTGGTTTAAGGACAGCAAATTTGAACTTAATGAAAACTTTATGATCGACAATGGAGCACTCCATTTTCTGTTCAATTCTTACGAGATTGCACCTTACGCAGCGGGTCAACAGGAAGTTAAAATAGCATTTTCTGATTTTAAGGATCTTATCAGAAAAGATGGCCCCCTAAGCTTTTATTTCGAATAATTCATCTCAAGCGGGAGTGAATAGTATATTTTTGAATACTCTATCACTCCCCTTCTTTTCTTCATCTAATCTAAAAGTAAATTTTCCCCGGTTACTACATCAAATAGATGTACTTTTGCCGTATCAAACTCAAGATGAACCTTGTCACCTGTTTTATACCTGATTCCTGTGTTTACTCTGGCTACACATTTTGTTCCATCAAGGTTAAAATGGAGATATTCTTCATTCCCCATAAATTCAACCATATCCAAAACCACTTCAGCAACATTAACCCCTTCTTTAATAATAAATGAATGTGGTCTAAAATGTTCCGGTCTGATTCCGATAATTACCGATCCTCCAACGGCTCCAAGTCTTTTTTCATAGTCGTGCCGGCTGAACTCAACTTTTAATGATTTGTTGTTACTGCTAAAAATATAAGCGTTCAATTCTTTTGTCAGACTGCCGGAGATAAAATTCATTGAAGGGCTTCCAATAAATCCTGCTACAAATTTATTGGCCGGGCGTTCATAAAGATTCATCGGTTCGTCAAACTGTTGGATATATCCCTTATCGAGCACACAAATTCTGTCGCCCATCGTCATTGCTTCCACCTGATCATGAGTAACATAAATCATTGTGGCTCCAAGTTGTTTATGGAGACGGGAGATCTCTGCTCTCATTTGAACTCTAAGTTTGGCATCAAGATTACTCAAGGGTTCATCAAAAAGAAAAACTTTTGGTTTCCTTACAATTGCTCTGCCTACTGCAACTCTTTGTCTTTGACCGCCCGAAAGGGCTTTCGGTTTTCTATCTAAATAATCCTCCAGTTCAAGAATTTTTGCAGCTTCTGTAACCCGTTCATTTATTTCATCAGTCGGCATTTTTCTTAGCTTTAGTCCAAACGACATATTCTCTTTTACTGACATGTGAGGATATAGCGCATAATTCTGAAAAACCATTGCGATATCCCTGTCTTTGGGAGGCAGATTGTTTACAACCTTATTGTCAATCATCAGTTCACCAGCGGTGATATCTTCCAGTCCGGCTATCATTCTTAAAGTTGTGGTTTTACCACACCCGGACGGTCCCACTAAAACGACAAATTCTTTGTCTTTTATATCCAATGAAATCGAATGAACCACTTTGTTACCACCCTCGTAGCTCTTCGAAATGTTACGCAATTTTACTTCAGCCATTATATCCTCATCGTTAATGTAAACGTTTACATTGATAATCGAAAAATAAAACATATTGAGGAGAAAATAAATATTAAATCACCGTTTATCTCATTTTTTAGCTCAAATTCAGTAATCTTTTTTATTTTTACTCACCACTTTTCAGAATTCTATGGCGAGATTCAAAAACAAGTACTTTTTTTTATTAATAATTGCGGCAATTGTCGTTGCACTCTACTTCCTGGGAGTTTATGGCAATGGCAAAGAAGCATTTATTCCTGACATTGAAAACAAGGATACTTCCTACATGAACGATGTTTATTCCGGCAGACGCGATTCCATGGTACAGGAACAACTTGTCGCCCGGGGCATCAAAAATGAAGTTGTGCTTAAGTCGATGCGAAGTGTAAAACGACACCTTTTTGTTCCCGAACGCTACAGGCAATATGCATACGATGACGGGGCTTTGCCCATTGGTCTCGACCAGACTATCTCACAACCCTATATAGTTGCATACATGACCGAAGCTGTTAATCCAACAAAAGGGATGAAGGTTCTCGAGATTGGAACGGGATCGGGATATCAGGCGGCAGTGCTCGCAGAGATCGTTAAGGAAGTATATACAATTGAGTATTTTGATGATTTGGCGAACAACGCAAAAGCATTACTCGATTCGCTTGGCTACAAAAACATCAAAGTAAAAGCAGGTGATGGATTTTTTGGATGGGAAGAATTTGCCCCCTATGATGCAATAATTGTAACGGCTGCGCCTGAAGATGTCCCAAAACCATTGATCGACCAACTCAAAGAAGGTGGAAGAATGATCATTCCACTTGGCCAGGCCGGAACTATTCAGTCACTTGTGATCCTTCAGAAAAAAGATGGAAAAGTTGAGAAACAAACCGCTATGCAGGTAAAATTTGTTCCTTTCCTGAGGAAATAAACTCTCCCCTATCTCGCAAGAAATCCGGCTATTGCATTTGAGACAAGTTTCAGATCACAGCCGGGACCAAGATGTCCACAATCATTTTGAATTACCATCAAATCGGTTTTTAACAATCTTGCAAATTTAATCGACTGATACGGCAAGATTAGCTGGTCAGAAGCCGAAACTATAATAAACACCTCCCCCTTCACCCTTTTTGCAGTTTCTTCAAGAGTTCCCCCAAAATCTTTTGTGATGTCATGATCGATCATGGCTTTCATTTGCGCAATTCTATTCGAAGCGGGAAACCTTTCTGCGGTTACACCCTTGAATTTATCTAATAATTGTTTGTATTCACCCGGTTCGTATAAAGTATCAACTTGAAGTGATGTCCTTGCAAGAAGATAAAAATTAAGATCAAAAATCCTGTTGGCAATTGAATCAGGAACTCCATATTTTTCAATCGTTTGAAGGATTTGTAGTGAGACCTCAAAATTTAGTTGATTTACACTGCTTTGAATTGGAGTGCCAACATAAGGAATAAATTTACGGGCAAATTCAGGATAACTTACCATCCATTGATAAACCTGCATTCCCCCCATCGAACCACCAATGATTGCATGGATTGAATTCAGTCCAAGATGTTTGGTAAAAAGAAGATACTGGCTGTTTACCATATCAGAAATTGTAATTTCCGGAAAAGGCAATTTCCCTGTGTAGTTTGTGGGAGAGGTGGAAATTCCATTACCCAGTGCATCAACCAGGATTGCAAAATAGATTGTGGTATCAATTAGCTTCCCTCTTCCGAGACTCCAAATCATATCCTCTGATGATCCAGCATACCAGCTTAGGAAGGCGACAACATTTGATTTGTCATCGTTCATTTTGCCAAAGGTCCGGTAACCAATCTTTGTATCCGTAAGGGTAGTGCCCGATTTGAGTTTAAGATCACCAAGTCCAAAAAACATCTGCTGGGCATTAAGTACGGAGGTTAAAATTATAATCGAGAAAAGTAATTTAATTTTCATAACGGTTTAGATTGAAGTCTATAAAATTGATAAAATGAACTTTAAAACTACATTTTTTTTGGCAAAACTTTTTTGAGTCCAATTCCCCCTGAATAGATAAATATTTGAACTCTTTTGTCACATTTTGGTTGTAAATTTAAGATTGTAATTAGTGTTTTTTCTAAAATTAAACAGGCAATCATGCGTTTTCTATTTGCTCTCCTTATTCCCGTAATTTCCATCTTTGCACAAAGCAGTCAACCACCAATCACCGAGTTTTCTCATGTGATTTACCCTGCTCAACTTTCATATCAAAATGGCTTCTTTTTGACCGAAGGCGGAACTTTAATCGCAAAAGAGAAATCAAATTCACTGATTTCATCCACGATGAAAATTCCGGAAATGCATGGTGGTCAGTTTCTTGCAATTGGGATAAAAGCGAATGGAAACTTTGTGTCGCCAGATGATCTCGATTTTGTACTTACACTGGATGATGAGGTTATCAGACTAAACGCCTATGAGGAAAGTGACCCTGCTTCAATCAAAAGTGTCATCCTTACTCCACTTTATTTTGCAAAACCAGGTAAAACTAATTATTCTTTGCAAATTAATGTGAACAGACAAAATATTGAGATTAAGGATATTGAAGTAATTTTCATCAATCCGGGTAAATCAAATCCGATCCTGCCTGCGTCAGTTGGAAATACCGAAGATACCTACCCAAAACCACCTGTCGTCACCAGGACACAATGGGGTTGTCCACAAGGACAATCAAGCGGTTGGGGACCCTCATATACAACTGTTACCCATTTGATTATTCACCATACAGATGACAATAATAATGTGACTGACTGGCCTGCTGCTGTAAGAGCCATCTGGCAGTACCACACCTTTTCAAACGGTTGGGGTGATGTGGGTTATAATTACCTTGTTGATCCAAACGGCATCATTTATGAGGGAAGAGCCGGTGGGGATAATGTTGTGGGAGCCCATTTTTGCGGTACAAACGGAGGAACCATGGGAGTTTCAATGCTTGGAACATATTCCAGCGTCTCCCCTTCTGCTGCGCTTCAGGCATCACTTGGTAAAATTCTGGCATGGAAGGCTGATCAAAGAGGGATAAATCCACTGGGTTCTTCATTTCACGGATCATCGGGCTTAACTATCAATAACATTAGTGGTCACCGCGCGGGTTGTGCAACTGAATGCCCCGGACAAAGATTTGTGGACACTGATCTGCCTAATGTAAGACAGGGTGTTCTCTCACTAATCCAAAGTATAGCCCCAAAAATCACTTCATTCACCCCTGAAAATGGATCAAATGATGTAAAAGTCTTTAGACAGATTAAACTTACATTTAATTTGTTGATGGATACCAATTCCGTCAGAAATGCGATTTCATTTTCTCCGGCAGATACTTTTGTTGTTTCATTTCCCACAATTAGTGAGGCAGTAATTACACCTGTAGGCTTGTGGTCATTTAATACAACCTACACATTGAAGGTGGATACCACGGCAAAAAACATTTATGGCACTCCACTTGACGGAGATGGAAACGGTGTTGGCGGTGATCCTTTTTACCTTTCGTTTTCAACATCACAGCCTGATAATAATCCCCCCGTAATCATCAAATATTTCCCAAACGGGGTTGATGTTGGTATCCTTGCCGAGGCAATGATCGTTTTTGATGAAGAGATTACAAATTTTGAACAAAATATCACTTTAACTGACGGGATAACCCCCTCCATTCCCCTCTCAAATCTTAACTTTAAATGGGAAGGAAATCGCGGGCTATTAACTTTTAAATCAACTCAACTTCTTGTTGGTGGAAAAAATTATCTGCTCAAATTAAAATCCGATATAAGTGACAAAGTTGGCAACAAATTACCGCAGGATTTTGATATCCCTTTTTATGTTCCGCTCATAAATCTTGTGGAGGGCACCGTTTTTGATCGTTTTGAAGGGATTTCCACCTGGGAAGATCCTTTGGATAATGTTAATACAACGGGTGCAGACACCACAAAAACCTTTTTTAACATCACTGCCGAAAAGAAAAGGGGTGGAGTATTTTCAGGCAAATTTGAATTTGGATTTAGTGGGGCTACCGGAGGAAAAATTTATCTCACAAAATCAACAGGACATTTGCTTCCGTCTGGAAGTGTAAATACCGGAGTCTGGGTTTTTGGTAATCTTAGCGGTAACAAGTTTGGAATGTTATTCAAAAACTCAAGTGAACAATTTGTTGAGATGGGAACAATGAATTTTTACGGATGGAAGTTTTTTAATGTCCCTTTTCAAAATTCTTTAAACAATACAGAGTTTAAAGGTTTTGTTGTAGAACAAATCGAAAGTGCTGAATTGAACAATGTTATCTATTTTGATAATCTGCAATTTAATACTGCTGTTACCGGTATTGAGGATCAAACTCCCGGCACTCCGCAAGAATTTTTACTGGCTCAAAATTATCCTAATCCTTTCAACCCGGAAACGCGGATTTCATTTACTATCCCTTCATCAATGTTTGTAACAGGGAAAGTTTACGATTTGATGGGTGGTGAGGTTGTTACACTTGTTAAAAATGAACTGCCAAGCGGAAGTCATTCGGTCATTTTTAATTCTTCAAACCTTGCTTCAGGAATTTATCTTTTTAAATTGACTGCTGGTACGGAGTCCAGAACCATTAAAATGATATTAACTAAATAACAGACACAAATCAACAACTTAAATTCACTTAAAACCGTAATTAAATGCAAAACAAAATAATATTCGGAACCGACGGCTGGCGTGGAATAATAGACCTTGAGGTCAACAATAAATCAATTGCAGAGATAGCGCAGGCGTTTGCCCAACATCTGCTTTCAAGTGTTCATAATATTATCTCACCTTCAGTGGTTATCGGGTATGACGGTCGAAAGAACTCAAAACTGTATGCTACACTTTTTGCAAGAGTGCTTGCAGGAAACAGGACATTTGTAACTTTGAGTGACCGGGTAATTCCCACTCCCGTCCTCTCATTTGCAGTGAAGAATGGAAAATTTGATGCCGGTGTTATGATTACAGCGAGCCATAATCCACCTGAGTATAATGGAGTCAAATTTAAGGATTCTTATGGCGGTCCGTTTCTAAGCGATAAAACAAAGAGAGTTGAATCTCTCATTAACTACAGTTTGATACAAACCGAGGAATCTTTTAAAACAGTAAATCTTGTCGATGAATATGTTGCAAGTCTGGTTGAACGGATTGACTTTAAGGGGGCAAGGAAAAAGAAACTTAAAGTGCTCATCGATTCGATGGGTGGAGCCGGTGGACACCTGCTGCAAGATATTCTTCAAAAACAGAAAATTGAAGCCACTACCATCTTTGGCGAACCCGATGCCAATTTTAACGGGAGGAGTCCAGAGCCTGTTGATCAAAATCTCCTGCCTCTAAAAGATACAATTTTGGCGGGTGATTACGCAATCGGGATTGCTACCGATGGTGATGCAGATCGAGTTGCATTGGTTATGGAAAATGGCGAGTGGTTAAGTGCACAAGAGACAATTCTCCTTTTTGCAGATTATCTGTTAAATTCCGGAATTGTTGACGGGGACATTATAAAAACAGTCTCTGTTACGGATAAATTGTTCAGTTTACAGACTGAAACAAGGAAAATCCGTGAGGTGCAGGTTGGGTTCAAGTATATCACCGAAGAGATGTTAAAAGGTGGCGTTTCGATGGGATTTGAAGAGAGTGGCGGGTTTGGGTTAACAGATCATATTCCTGAAAGAGATGGGATATTGTTTGCTTTGATAGCACTTGAAATGCTCGCGGATTCTGAATATTCAAAACTCAGCGAACTTGTAAATGAAAAAAGAAAACAATTTGGAAGAATCCATTACAAAAGAATAGATCATGATTATTCTGAGAGTGACAGAGTTGAACTTCTCCCCCGCCTGATAGAATCTGCTCCGAAAAAAATTGGAAGTTGGGCTATTAAAGATACTTCAGTTTTCTATTCTGCCACCGGGAGTCCCAACGGATTAAAACTCCGTCTTGAGGGAGAGAACAGATGGCTGTTGATCCGCTCGTCAGAAACAGAACCGCTCCTTCGGTTTTATTCAGAAGGAGATGCTGAAGATGAGCCGGATATTCTTCTGAATAAAGGTCTTAAATTATTAATGAAACAACGAAATAAATAGAACCATGTCAATTAAATACATTGAAAAAAATGAGATACCCTTTTTACTCAACAATCTTGGGGAAGATTTTGCGTTAATAGAGAATCCGGGATATGTCTTTCCAAATTTTGAGATTGTACCACTCGCTAAAAAGGCTAAAAAAGTAAACAATCTTATAGCTGTTGTGATGGATATGGATGGTACCACAACCACCACTGAAGTTTTATGTATCCACTCTTTGGAACATATGATCAGGCAAATCACAGGCAGAATGACAAAAGACCTTTGGAGCGGGCTTGATGCCGACAAAGATTACCCCCACATAATTGGGAACAGCACTACCAAACATGTTGAATATCTGATAAGAACATACAGGGATGCTATTGACATTGAATCTCTAAAAAGAGCATTTATCAGAGCCGCTGTCAGAACTATCTGTTTTGGAAAAGACCCAAGCCGAATTGATGAGGTAAAAAATAATCTGGTGTCACTTGGATTGGGAAAACTTCAATTTGCGGCAGAACTTGAATCCGTTATCGCAACGGGTGTTGGCAATTTTGGTCAGTGCCCTGCAGTACAAACACTTGTCAACAAAAATTTCCAGGATTTTAAGATTGAAACCGAGAATGATGTTGTAAGAGCTGCTATCGATATTTATTATTCAAGATACCATGAAATTCTGGCAAGGATTGCTGATGGAGATTCAAACAGAATTATCAAAGAACTCGAACTTCCAACCGGTAAACACCTGATTGAGCCTATGCCCGGAGCTTTGCTGCTTTTGTTGCTTCTTTCGGGAAAACTTAAAGGTAAAGTTGAATTTCTTCGATCGTGGCTGTTGGAACATTATGACCTGACACTTGAAATTGAAACTCCCGTTGATTCACAACTTGGAACCCTTCAGCAACTTGCAACAAGATTTGAACATTTGCCTGTCAAAATTGCGATTGTAACTTCTTCAATCAAGTATGAGGCAGACATTGTGCTTACGGAGATTTTTAAGGTATTCAGAGAACAAATCAAAAAAATGCCATTAAAAGAATCTGTTATTGCAGAATTGGAAGAACAATTTTCCGATCATAATCTGTTTTATGATGCTGTGGTTACCGCCTCAGACTCAAGTGAAATTAGATTAAAACCTCATCGGGACCTTTATTCTCTGGCACTCCACCGCCTTTCAGTTCCAACAGAGAAATTCGACGAAGTAATTGGGTTTGAAGACTCCGAAAGTGGAAATCTTGCTATTAGAGCTGCAGGAGTTGGTATGGCAGTGGCTGTTCCGTTTGCTCAGACCACCGGGCACAATCTAAATTCAGCCGCATACATTGCAAAAGGCGGTTTACCCGAGGTAATTTTCAAAAAACATCTTTTCTTAAATCACACCTGAGATTTTTATGTCAAAAATAGATGATCATTTAAAAAATAAAATTTTTCATGTAATATCGAATACTCATTGGGATCGTGAGTGGAGATTCCCCTTTCAACGGAACCGCCAGATGCTTGTGGATATGATCGATAAAACCATCGAAATTCTCGAGAATAACCCCGATTACAGGGCATTCCATCTCGATTCCCAATCGATTGTTATAACTGACTATCTTGACATTAAACCTCACATGAAGGAACGGTTTATAAATCTTGTAAAAGATAAACGAATTCTTATTGGTCCCTGGTTTATTCTCCCTGAGCAATTTCAAGTCGGGGGTGAAAACCTGATAAGAAATCTTTTGATTGGTCATAAAATCTGCAAAGAACATGGCGGAGTTTCAAAAATTGGATACTCCCCTTTTTCATGGGGACAAATTTCGCAGCTGCCCCAGATTTATAAAGAATTTGGAATTGAATTGATTATGTTCTACCGCGGAATCAACTCATTGGAAGCACCAAAAGCCGAGTTTATTTGGGAGGGGGCTGATGGCACCACTGCTTTGGCTTCCAGGTTTTCAACCATGCCCAGATACAATTTCTATTTTTATATCTATCGCCCGGTTGTACACAACGAGACCCCATGGGATATCGAACATCCATGGAATAAAGGCGGAGTTTTGTTCCATTTTGCCGATGAAAAACTTTACAATGAAGACTTTTTTATGGCTAAGTATCCCGACAATTATTACGCTGAAAATATAAGACCTGCTGTTGAAGATGCGATCAATAAACAAGCTGACGATTTTACAACACCGCATGTTATTTGGATGGAGGGGCACGATTCTTCCGGTCCAAATGAAAAAACAGTTCAGATAATTGAAGATATTAAAGCTGAATTCCCCGGCATCAATGTCATCCATTCCACCCTGGAAGAGTATGCTGAAGCACTTTCACAAAGCATTGATGAAGATAAAGCTGTACAGGTTTATGGCGAAAGAAGAAGTGCTCAATATGACTTCAGAAGCGGGAATATGTATGGATATACAACAAGTGCAAGAATGTACTTAAAACAACGAAATTTTGAAGTTGAAAACTTTTTGCAGTTTTATGCTGAGCCGTTTAACGCCTTTGCAGGAGTTGTTGGCAAGGATATTAAAAATAAATATCTTGATATCGCGTGGAACATGCTCGTTCAAAATTCAGCACATGACTCAATAGGCGGTTGTTCACTTGATACAGTTCATGAAGATATGATGTCGCGTTACAAACAGGTTCATGAAATCTCAACCGGTGTGTTCGAGAGAGCCTGTAAGTTTTTTATTGGTAACATCGATCATTCAGGAAAACTTGAAAAATATGCACATGCAGATTATCCACAGTTTTTAACCTTGTTTAATCCAACAGCTTACACACGAAACGAGACTGTTCGACTGATGATTGACATCCCTGACCAGGCAATTGCAGGGTCAATCAGACTGATAAATGAAAATGGCGAAAGTCAGTCACTTTCCATTCTTGAATCGTATGATGTTGAACCTGTTCTCGAGCAGATGACCAATCGCCCAATGTATCTAAAAACCAGAAGATATGAGGTACTTGCAACATTAACCGGACTTGTACCACTTGGATATACCACTTTTGCAGTGGTTCCTGATTCTTTCCTTCCAATGGAAGTTGAGTTTATTGCATCGGGTAAAAAGAAAAAGACCAAACTCAACAATGAATATCTTCAAGTAACATTCAATAATAATGGAACTTTTAATGTTTTCCAAAAAGAGAGTGGATTTTATTTCAACAACCTTGGTGCCTTTTATGATGAAGGTGAAGGTGGACATGCATGGGTTAACAAACCCCTGCCACCTTTTATAAGTACTGATGAATCGAAAGCAAAGGTGAAGTTGATCGAGAATTCAGGTCACTCGGCAACCGTGGTAATCAGGCAATATCTTTCACTTCCATCAAACCTGAAACAGAGAAACAACAGGAACCCTGATTTTACCATCGTGCCTGTAAAATTGTTTGTCACAATTCTTAAAGGCTCCAGAAGAGTTGATATGAGGGTTGAAGTGTTGAACAAGGCAGAGAGCCACAGATTAAGACTTCTATTTCCAACAGGTCTGAAGATCAAAACCCACTATGGTGAAGGTCAATTTGATGTCGTGGAAAGGAGCAATGAAAGACCCGACACTTCCGACTGGGTGGAACAACCAATGTATGACTTCCCGATGCATCAATTTATGGCTGTATCAGATGGAAGAAACGGAGCTGCAATATTTACAAAGGGCTTAAAAGAGTATGAAGTTCTGCCCGATACACACAATACAATAGCGATTACACTTTTAAGGTCATTTAATTATGTAATTACTCCAAGTTCGGAAGAAAATTATTCCTGGATGAAAGGATCACAGTGCCTCGGCAAACAGGAATTTGAACTCGCATTTTATCCATTTAAGGGAGACTGGAGCGATGGTAATGTTTATCCCGAGTCGATGAAATATAATCTTCCGGTTTCAGCAGTAATTTCCTCCAAAGCAAATGGTGAGATGCCGTCAACTTTCTCGTTTTTAAAGATAGAACCTGAGAATTTAATATTCAGTTGTTTTAAATCTGCTGAATCAGAAAATCCGAATGAATTCGTTTTGCGTGTTTATAATCCAACGGAAGACGGAATTGCCGGTAAAGTAACATTTGGAAAATCACCAAAACAAGTTTCGCGAACCACCCTTGAAGAGGAAATTATTGAGAATAAAAATCTCACCAATCCAAATGAATTGGTCGTGAAAATTGGAGCAAAAAAAATAAAAACATATCTAATTAAGTATTAAAGAAAAAAGATTAAATTTTATATGATCAATAATAAATATGGATTTTTCACTGAAGATCATCGTGAATTTGTAATCACCAACCCAAGAACTCCCCGTCCATGGTTTAATTACATCTGGAATAACGATTATGCAGGTTTATTATCCCATACGGGTGGTGGATTTTCATTCCTTGAGACCCCACGCGATAACCGGCTAACCCGAATGAGATACAACTGTCTCCCTTGGGATCGACCCGGTAGATATGTCATGGTAAAGGATTCAGCCAGCGGTGAATATCGTTCTTTAAGCTGGGCTCCTACAATTGACAAAAAATATGATTTTTATGAATGCAGACATGGTCAGGGTTACACTACCATCAAAACCCGTTTTTTAGGCATTGAAGGTGTTTTAACATATTTTGTTCCTCGTGAGGGAAATGTTGAGATATGGCGTGTATCACTCAAAAACTTGTCATCAGAAAAGAAAAACCTTGAAATCTATTCTTTTGCTGAGTTGATGATGGGTAATGCACTGAACGACATCATTAATCAGCCAAATGACAAACATTTTACTGATATTAAATTCGATAAGTCCCATAACACCCTTGTTGCAACAAGAAGATATTGGGTATTAAACAAAAAAGTATCAGTAGAACAACCCAACCTCGACTGGAAATACGATCTGCTTTTTACTTCAACATTACCTGTAACCGGGTTTGATGGCAGTCTCGACAAATTCATCGGCAGATGGCGATCTGAAGCCAACCCTGAAGCTGTTGAGCGGGGTGAGATGTTTAACACAGAAATCACAGCTGGTGATCCTGTTGCTGCTCTACAAAACAAAATCTCGTTGGAACCGGGTGAATCGATTGATTTTGCAATCATAATGGGAGTTTCGCCAAAAGATGAACAATCTCCTGAATCCAAATATCTCTCCCTGGACTGGAATTCACTTAAAAATGTGGATGTAATTGATTCGAAACTCGAAGAAGTAAAAACCTACTGGACAAATTATCTAAACCATTTTACAATAGAAACACCGGATGAAAAATTTAATGCTTCGATGAATGTATGGAACCAGTATCAGGCAGCGGTTACATTTGACATGGCCCGCAACTCGGGTTATTATCACGGTGGACTACTTTTTGGTAATGGTATCCGTGATCAGTTTCAGGATATTTTGGGTATGGTTATTCCTGAACCCGGCAGAGTCAGAGCCCGAATTACCAATGCTTTGAAATATCAGTTTAATGACGGATCAACTCTTCACAACTTTTTTAAGATAACTGAGTGGGGCGAAAAGACAAATCACTCCGACACTCCTCTATGGATTCCTTTTGGAGTTACCGAATATCTGAATGAAACCGGTGATTTTGATCTGCTTGATGAAGTTGTAAAATTTTATGATGAGGGTGAATCAACAGTTTATGAACATACCGCCAGAGCCATCGATTTTTGTATCTCTTCTGTTAGTGAAAGAGGTCTGCCAAAAATAATGAATGGCGACTGGAATGATACCCTTGATAAAGTAGGTCCTCGCGGCAAAGGTGAAACAATCTGGGGTGCATTTTTCCTCGGATATGTGATCAAAAAAACACTTCCACTTCTTGGATTGAGAAACGATCAGGACAGGATTAAAAAGTGGAGCGAAGCTTATGTTCACATGGAAAAAGTTGTGAATGAAGTTGCATGGGATGGTGAGTGGTATATCCGTGCATTTAACGACTTCCTGGAGCCTCTGGGAACCTCAAAAAGTGAACAAGGCAAGATATTCATCAATTCACAGTCATGGGCTGTAATATCGGGAATGGCTCCTTTGGACAGAGCACAAAAATGTGTTGATTCTGTAAAAAAACATCTTCTCCGTCCAAACGGGATTCAAATCTGCTTTCCCTCATACACAAAAGTTGAGGCGAACACCGGATTGATAAGTCGTTGTGTTCCGGGTAAAAAAGAAAATGGTGCCATTTTTAATCATGCTTCCTCCTGGTTTGTGCTTGCATCCATCGTGGCTGGTGATGTGGATTCTGCGATAAATATCTATAAAAGTATGCTGCCTGCAAATTCCGCTGAAAGAAGTGATATTTATGAAGTGGAACCTTATGTCTTTGCTGAATATGTTACCAGCCCCGATCACCCTTCTGAAGGTCAGGCAAGCCATTCGTGGCTGACAGGTACTGCTGTTTGGATGCTCAGAATTGGAATGGATAATATCGCAGGATATAAACCCCAATTTACCGGAATGGAAATCTCACCGGCACTCCCTTCTTACTGGAATTCTTTTAAGGCTTCGAGAGTATTTAGAGGATGCCGCCTTTATTTGAATGTAATTCGTCATTCATCAGATGAGAAAAAAGGACTTTATATTGGAGATAAAAAAGTGGAACAAAACTTTTTGTCTGAAGAATTAATTAAAGCCAATAAAACTTTACAATTAAATTTCTTCATCTGATTAAAACCAAAAGAGGCTGTCCAATAATGTGCAGCCTCTTTTTATTACTCAATATTTTACCCTCTATTCACCCCTGGCTTTTTTCTCCGCTGCAACAGGATGAAAAAACATTACTACTCCAAAAGCCAGTGTAAACAGGAAGTAGATAATCGTTAATATCCACATCCCCGGGAGATGGGGTTTGGCACTTAAAACCTTCGCAAATGTTATAAAACCGATGAGGAAATGTGAAAAATTTCCCATTGCCAATGGTCGTGCATAAATTCCCCCCATTATAACTCCCCTGTTCATCCAGTTCATTATCGCAAATCCAATAAAAAGAGCTGCTAACAGTTGAATGAACATATCAGCTGCGCCGTCAGATGTAACTTTTGTATGTAACAAGAGTTCCTGAGAGAAAAAAGAAGAGAGAAACCCAAATAATCCCAATACAACTGCGCTGGTGGATAATAATATTTTCGTGTTAATCATTATAAATTTTACCAAAGATCCTTATCATTTTAACAAATTTTGAACTTCTTCAGGCGTTACATCTTTCTCTTGATCATCCAATTCAATCAGATAAAGATAACCTTTGGGATTACCCAATGAATTATAGATATCAAGCAGTTTTTCCTGATTACTAAAAATCAGGTACCCTTTATCATCCCACTTCTCAATACCACTTAAACATCCATGAGTTGGAACATTAGGATAAAACACTTCATTTTTATAATATCTTTGGTCAACAGTGGTTCCGTGCATTACAATATCAAATCTGCCTGCCTTACCTGCATAATATGATTCATAAACAGGAGAATAATTTCTCCAGCTTTCAGGAAGAAGTAAACTGTACAACACACTGTCGCTCAACTTTGCAGAGTTTTTATAACCGTTGTAGAACTGTTTGTTCTCTCCCTCGGAAGGCATGAACAAACGGATCCGGGGTGTTGGTCCTATCAATTTTGCCGGTGAATTATAAGCACCGGTAATGGCAAATATCCCCTGTGGAGAATTTCCGTTAGTAACATAGCCCGGTAAGTTTGTAATTGAACGGGCAAAATAAGGGAGAGTAACAACATTACCTGATGAGTCTCTAACAAAATTGCCGTCCCGTTTCCGGAATATGATCTGACCCGAAAAGTCTCTGTTTGATCTGACAAACATATACATTCGAAAAACGGAACTGTCTTTTTGGAAAGTTAACAAATCTTTTACAGGTGGAACAACTCTCTCCCCGGCATTTTTCATTCGAAGTGAGAGCAATAGAGCTGTAATAATCGGGTTATCAAGTTTATTTCCAAACTTTGATCTTGTCAGATTCTCGAAATATTCAACTCTTGATCTCTCAAGTTTCAGTTGACTTAATGCCATGGCAAAAAGTTTAACATCGGAGGTTGAATGCGCAAAAGTGGTTACTTTTTCCTGAAATTCACCACGATAAAGTGAATGAACAGCCTGTAGAATTCTTCGTTGAAGATCGGGCTCAAATGTGTAAATTGAATCGAGCAATTCATCGAGGAAATCCTTGAACTCCTGGCTTCTTGTAAGTGTGAGTTCGGAAGCCCACAACCCGTCAGCTATCTTTTTCACATCACGGCGATTCTCTTTTTTTACTGATTCTGCTATTTTTAGCTTTAATTCGGCGTAAAAACTGTCCTTTCTTGCAAGACTTGCAAAGTCAAAAAAAGTGCCTTGAGCTTGTAGAGAAAAAAGTGTGACAGAAAAAAAGATCAAAATTCGGGAATACTTCATGAAGCTGTTCAAATTTATTTTTAGATTTTATTTGTTTATGGGTTCATTTTTTTTCGGGCAAGCAAACTGTAATCATCTACAGCCCTTCTAATTGTGTTTTTGAGCCTGCCCAATCCTTCAATCTGCAACTCAATGTCATCACCCTCAGCCAACCATACAGGTGTAAATTCCTCACCTTTTTCTTTGGCATTTAAAGCAGCCGTACCATTTAATTCAAGGTAGCATCCCGTTCCAACCGTTCCTGATCCAATAATATCACCTGGATACAAGTCAACACCGTATGAAGCGCGTTCGATAATTTCGGCAAATGTCCAATCCATCTGTTTAAGATTTCCTTCAGAGATTAACCTCCCATTATGATATGCTTTCATTTCAAGATCATATTTGTCTCCATAGGGAGTGGTTACCTTTCTGTTTTCGAGTTCATCCGGTGTAACCAATACAGGACCAATTGCAGTTGCAAAATCTTTTCCCTTTGCAGGACCCAGGTTCAACAACATCTCTTCCATCTGTAGCACTCTGGCAGAAAAATCATTCATTATCATATATCCGGCAATGTAATTGTCGGCTTCGTATGATTTTATATTTCTGCCATGCCTGCCAATTACGATGGCGGCTTCCAGCTCAAAATCCAATTTTTGCAGGTGATCGGTTTCCACGATCAGATCACCACCACCATAAATCGCATTATGATTAGTAAAATAAAATACAGGATACTGGTCAAACTCAGGAATCATTGGCACTCCCCTGTTCCTGCGCGCTGTTGCAACATGCTGACGGAATGCATAACCATCCCTGCAGGAAGTTGGGTATGGAACCGGTGGTCCAAGTTTTAATTCATCGAGATTGACCCCCGCAGTATTACCCGCGTGAAAATTATTAACAATTGACTCACAGATGCTTAAAGACTCGTTCCATACCTCAAGTAACTCCTTCATTGTTGCAGGAAGTTTTTTACCTGTTGAGGCTGAGCCCTCTTCAACATCGATCACGACATCGTTCACAAGGATTCCAACTCTAAATTTTGAGTCCTTATAATAACTTACAAATTTCAATTCGATTCTCTCCCGGAAAATTCAGAAATACAAAATTGTAAGTCTGATATTTTCACTTAGTGGTTAAAATTAATCTATACTTCTACTTTTATCGATTCAAAAACTTCTTTTATTACACCAATGGCAAATTCAGTTTCATCCAGGGTACCACTGTTAATTCTTACTCCATTTGGAACACCAAACGAACCTGTATGTCGTAAGATGAGTCCCCTGTTCAGACATTCATTATTAAACTGGATGGCAGTGGATTCATCATGAAAAATCAACATCAAGAAGTTACCGGCTGATTTGGTATATCGCAAACCTATTTTATCAAATTCTGTCCGAAACTTGTTAAGTGATTTTTCATTAAGTTCAGCAGTTTCTTTCAGGAAATTGATATCATCAAGTGCAGCCATCGCCCCAACTTGAGCAAGCATATTTGGCTCAAATGGTAGTTTAACTTTATACAATGCCTGTATGAGATTTTGTTCTCCGAAACCTACACCAAGCCTCAAACCCGCCAGACCATAATCTTTCGAAAAAGTTCTTAGAACCATCAGATTGTCTTTTTCATACTTTAGTCCATCCGGATATTCTTTAAACTTTCTCGCATAAAGGGTATATGCCTCATCAAGTACGATCAAAATAGTATCAGGCACCCGGGCAAGAAATTCTTCAAATTGAGATCTTGTGAACATGGTTCCTGTCGGATTATTTGGATTCGCCAGGTAGATAATTTTTGTTTTTTCACTGATTGCTGCAAGTATGGCATTCAGATCGTATGTAAAATCATCCATAATTGTTCTGACACACTTAATGTTATATTTATCAGCATTTACATACCATCCAATAAATGTTCCCTGTGAAGTAATAACCTCATCGCCGGGTTCACAAACTCCATAAATTATATATTGTAGAAGAGCATCTGATCCGCTTGCTGTAATTATTCTTTCTTGCGGAACCTCATAATACTGAGATAATTTTTTAACAAGAAGAAAACTCTTTGGATCAGTGTATCTGTTCAACTCTGATAAACTGTTTTTTACTGCTTCCACTGCCATAGGAGATGGTCCTAAAGGATTTTCATTGGAAGCAAGTTTAACGATTTTTGTGAGTCCCTGCTCCCTGGCAAGTTCTTCTACAGGTTTACCCGCTTTATACGGGATAAGGTTCTCAATATGTTTGGGTAATTTTATCATGATCTGTCTCCCTCCGGCTGGAATTAAACCTCCAACCAGGAGTTTTCGTATCCTTCAATAAGGGTTTCTTTTACATTTTCAGTAAGTTTAAGTGGTGCGTAAGTATCGATCATAATCGCGTACTCAAAGGTCTCTTTTGCACCGATTGAAGCTTCAGTTTTCCCGGGTTGAGGTCCGTGTGGAATCCCCATCGGGTGAAGTGTCACCGACCCTTCACTTATACTTTTTCTCGACATAAAATCGCCATCCACATAGTAGATCACTTCATCGCTGTCGATATTTGTGTGAAAGTAAGGAGCGGGAATAGCTTTTGGATCAAAATCGAATAATCTTGGGCAGAAATTGCAAACCACAAAGTTACTCGTCCAGAACAGGAGATGCACCGGCGGAGGCAAATGTAACCTGCCAACTTTTGGCGCATAATCCTTGATATTAAAGGCATACGGATAGAGGAACCCATCCCATCCAACAACATCAAATGGATGGTGAGGTACATCATATTCAAAATGACGACCATTAAGATTCACAATCATCTTAAACTCTCCCTCGTCAAAACATGGTTCCAATGATGAAGGGGGTCTAAAATCGCGTTCATAATATGGTGCGTCTTCATTTAATTGACCATACTCATTTCTGAAGTGGCGTGGTATCTCAAACGGCGTAAGTGATTCTATTATAAATAGTTTCACATTTTCGTATGAATCAAATTTTAACTGATACACAGTTCCTTTTGGGATAATCAGATAATCCCATTGAGTAAATGGTATTACTCCATATTCAGAATACATTTTCCCACTGCCGTGGTTTATAAAGATAAGTTCCGACATGTGAGAATTCTTGTAAAAGAAATCTGCCTCCTCGGTTACATGCGCAGTTGAAATATTACAACCATGATTTCTCATAAAAGATTGACGGGCAGTAAGGATGTTTCCGGGAGTTACTTTTCTTCCTGTAACAAAATGATAATACTGTATTGGAGCATCTTCCCAATCCTTTGCAGTGAAGGGAAAAATCTCTTTAATTTCCTTAACCTGAGGAGGAATATGATAATGGTATTTATTTGAATAAACTCCCGAAAACCCACGGGTGCTGAAGAGTTCTTCCCTGTAGAGAGAAACACCATCAGGTTTATAAAAAGTTATGTGTCTGCGTGGTGGCAGTTCACCAAGTTTATGGTAAAATGGCATATTGATCTCCTGGATTAAAAATTAAAGATTTCCTCTTGCAGCCTGATCCCGTTCGATGGCTTCAAAAAGTGCCTGGAAGTTGCCTTTGCCAAATCCCTGACTTCCACCTTTTCTTTGAATAACTTCAAAAAAGAAGGTAGGCCGGTCACCCACCGGTTTTGTGAATATCTGTAACAGATAACCATCACTTTCAGGGTCAAGCAGAATACCGTTTTCTTTGAGTTCGTCGATATCCTCTTCAACTTTTAAATCCCGCTCTTTCAGGGACTCATAATAAGTTGCAGGAGGAGTGCTCAAAAATTCAATTCCATTTTTCCTCATCGCACCAATTGTCTCGATTATATTCTCTGATCTGATGGCGATGTGTTGAATACCTGTTCCACAGAATTCTTCGATATATTCTTCAATCTGCGATTTTCTTTTCCCTTTGTATGGCTCATTAACGGGATTTCGGATAAGAGTATCTTCAGATCGAACAACCTTTGAAAGGAGTGCTGAGTATTCGGTTCCGATGTCCCCGGGTCCAAAATCCACGAATGTTTCAAAATTTAATGCGGCATTCATATAGTCAACCCAGAAGTTCATCTCATTTTCGCGTACATTACCAACGATGTGATCAACTATTTTTAAGCCTGTTTCATGAGTTTCAACTTCGTAATTGTGAATTGGTTCACCAAATCCGGGTTGAAAAATACCATGATACTCATCAGCATTTACAAAGGATATCTCTGCATCATCATAAAGTTTTATAGCTGCCTCGAGGTAGATACCATTGGCATCCTTTAACTCACGTGGTTTGATTGTGGGAATGGCACCATTTTTAATGGCATGATTGTACGCATATTCCACATCATTAACATTCAATGTCCATCTTTTAACTCCATCACCATGCCTTTGGATAAAGTTATAAATTTCATAGTTGTCAGGTTTGACAGGTGATGTGACCAGAATTTTCAGGTCGTTTTTTTGAAGGAGGTAGGATACTTTGTTTCTGATTCCTGTTTCAGGACCGGCATAAGCTGTTATCTTCATCCCGGTTGCTTTTGAGAACCAGTATGCCCAGACTTTGGCACTTCCCACAAAAAACTCTACATAATCATAACCTCTGATACCCAGTTTATTCGCCATTTGATCTCCCGTGGTTAATGGTTTTTAATCCGTGTACAAAATAAATATTTAATCCGCAAAGATAAAGAAATATAAGGAGGCTGGGAAACTCTAAAATGAGTCGCCTCAACCTCCCGGGTATGTTCTTTTAATTATTTTAGTCGTCAGAATCGTGTTTATGCTGTGTTTTCAAAGCTTTTCTAAGAAAATATCCGGTATAAAAAATAATAACTGACCAGGATAATATTAAAGTGATAAGGGCTGAAGTATCCATATTAAACTCTCTTCTCTTTAAGATTAACTTTCCATGCTATTGCAACAAGTACGCCGAGAATCACATATACTGAAACCAGGAGTAAACGGGTAAGATTTGTAACAAGAATTTTGTCACTATCAGTGACGCCGATATGGAAGAGTGTTCCGAGAACACTTCCTGCATCAAGATTCCAACCCTGTCCGTTAAACAAACCTTCAAACGCCAATGCCCAGTTCCCACCTTCGGGTTGAATCATTGAACCCACAAAAACAATCATAATGAAAGTAGGAGTCACATATTTCAGAACATACTTAAAGATTATGGGAATCTTAATATCAGCTCCCCTGTTAATCTCTTCCCATGCATTATCAATTCCAAAAATCCACAAAAAGATAATTGACTCGGCGAGGGCAAATACTACAAGTGAAAATGTTCCTGCCCAAAAATCATATTCATCAAAGGCACCATGGTCGTAGAGTATAATGGTTGGTAGTGCCAAAACGAGAACAGCAATTCCAAAAGCCATTGTTGACTTAAATCGTGTAAACTTAAAAGAGTCTTGCAGAAATGCCATTACAGGCTGCCCCATTGCTATGGAGCTTGTGATTCCTGCAAAGAACAGGAGTCCAAACCAGGTAAATCCACCAACTGCCGAGAGAAGTGGTCCCCAGTTTTCGAACAACATTGGGAGTGTCATAAACGACATACCAAAACCGCTAAATGTGCTTAATGAAGCCAAACCAAGGTAAGCAACTGCGATCGGAATAACAACTGATCCACCGAGAACCACTTCCACAAATTCATTCATAAAACCTGCGGATGCAGCATTTAGCGCAATATCGTCGTTTTTCCTCAGATATGCTGCGTAACAGTGAATTGAACCCATACCAACTGATAATGTGAAAAAGACCTGCCCTGCCGCAGCAAGCCACACCTTGGGATTTGCGAGAGAATCAAAATGCGGAGTCCAAAGAAAATTAAGACCGGCAACTGCATTTTCAACAGTTCCATACTCACCTCTATCAAGAGTTAACGCCCTGATTGCAAGGAAAACCCCAAAAATGATTAAAAGTGGCATTAAAATTTTTCCGGCTTTTTCGATTCCTCCACTAATTCCTCTCGAAAGAATCCACAAATTTAATCCGAGGGTTATTGCAAAAAATATCAAAGCGGTATAAGGTATATTAAAAAAACCTTCACCCGAGCCCAAATAGTCCTTAAAAAACTGAACCACTTCCCCCTGGGACATACCATTAAAAACATCTGTTATCGAAAAAAATGTGTATGCAAGTGTCCAAGATTCTATATAGCAGTAATATGCTGCCACAACAAGATTTGTGAAAATACCAAAAATACCAAAGTACTTAAGGAGGCTTGACCTTCCAAGAACATCGAGCATTCCCGGAGTTGAGTGATAACCTTTTTGGCCACCATGTCTGCCAATCGCCCATTCAACCCATAAAAGGGGAATTCCCATTACCACTAAAGAAACGAGATAAGGGATAATAAACGCTCCACCACCATTCTGAATTGCTTGTGCAGGAAACCTTAAAAAGTTTCCCAAGCCCACTGCATTTCCGGCAACTGCCAAAATTAGTCCGAGCCTTGATGCCCATCTTTCATTGGTACCACTCATCTATATTCTTACTCCTGTTTAGTTGCGATTAATTCGTTTTCACTATTAGCAATAATTACTGCCCCGGCAGCGTCACCTGTTACATTGGTTATTGTTCTGCACATATCCAAAATACGGTCTATTCCGAGTATTAAAGCAATTCCCTGTTCCGGCACTCCAACTGACTTTAATATGATAATTAACATGATTATACCCACACCGGGAACCGGAGCTGTGCCGATGGATGCCAAAACAGCCATGAAAACCACAGTAATTTGTTGAGCCAATGAGAGATCCATCCCATAAACCTGAGCTATAAACACGGTTGCCACTCCCTGGTATAAAGCAGTCCCATCCATATTTATAGTTGCTCCCAACGGCAGAACAAAGCTTGTTATCGATTTTGAAACTCCAAGATTTTCGTGACAACATTCCATGTTCACAGGGAGAGTTGCCGCTGAAGAACTTGTACTGAAACCAACAAGTTGTACAGGCCTTATGCCTTTAAAAAACTTTATGACGCTGAATTTTGAGAATATTTTTAAAGCTAGGGAGTAGGTTCCCACCGTATGAATTAACAACCCAAGCAGAACAGTAATGGCATACCATAACAAGGTTTCAAGGATATTGAACCCAAACTCCGCTACAGTTGCTGCTATTAAAGCAAAAACTCCTATCGGCGCAAATTTCATGATAACATCTATCATTTTGATCATTATGTCGCTTAAAGCATCAAAAAAACTCAACATTATTTTTGATTTCTCTTTGTCAGCAAATGTAAGAACCATACCAAAAAATACTGCAAAGAATACAATCTGCAACATTTCACCCTGTGATAATGCTGCAAATGGATTTCGTGGAATCATCTCTACCACCATATTGATGGGATCAAATTCAACCTCTGAACCTATTTTTTCCTGGGTGTCCCCCGCATAGGTTTGCAGAAGGTTGTTTTTTGTGCCTTCATTCATCCGCTCACCGGGCTGGATGATATTTGCAAGCGTCAACCCGATTGTCACTGCAAAAGCTGTTGTAACAAGATAATAACTTAGGGTTTTTGTACCTATCCTCGCAAATTTCCTGATATCCCCCAGACTGGCTGCTCCTGCGATTAAACTCGCAAGAACCAGGGGAATTGCAACCAGATTCAGCAAACGAATAAATATGTCACCGAGCCACTTGATCCAGGTCGCGGGTGTTTTTTCATTCCTGATTGACTTCACTTGATTAAAAGTTGTTTCCTCGGATTTTATCCCCTTATCAACTTCCCCGGTCTGATAAACCATCGTAATGTCTGCACCCGATTTTTTGAGTGTCTTAAAACTTGATATTAGTTTCGGCTTTTCGGAGGGACCAAATCGAAGGGTGTCATCCAACAGAGGTGGAATGCCTTTTTTGATCAGAAGTACCTGTGACCAGTCAGAGACAGTTGTTTCTGTCTTAACTTTGGATTCCAAATGGGATACAACCACCGATGTATCATTTACATTAAAAAATGCTCCAAAAAGGGCACCAAACAACAGGGCAAGTAAAATTTGAGTGTGTAGAGCAGGTAGCTTTTTTTTCATGTAATGTTAGATTTTATTGAGGAATTTTGTTGAGCGTTCTTTAAAAAACAAAAATAATCAGTATTATTGAAACTTAAAACGATTAATTTTAAAAAATTACCGGTTTTCACCTTTTTAATCAATAATATCCAAAATCCAGTAAATCCAAATGACAAAAAGCAGTAAAAGTGAGTTAATAAGAAGCCTCACTCTCACCGGAGCCACAATGATTGTTGCAGGCTCCATGATTGGATCAGGCATTTTCCGTAAACCTGCAACTATGGCAGGACAACTTCTTTCCCCTGAACTACTTCTGATAGTTTGGATAGCCGCAGGGCTAATCACACTTGTGGGTGCATTAATCAACGCAGAAATTGCCGGTATGATAGATTCCACAGGCGGACAATATATCTACCTCAGAGAGATGTATGGTGATTTCACGGCTTACATGTATGGCTGGTCAATCCTGTCAGTGATACAGACGGGTAGCCAGGCTGCAATTGCTTATGTATTTGCAGAATATCTCAATTCCTATTTGTTGATTGGAGGGCTGCCTGAATCATTTGCAGGCTACGAGATTTACATGCCTTTTGTGGGAATGATAAAACCGTTTGCTGAGTTTGGTACAAAATCTATAGCCATTATCGTTACGCTGTTTCTGACAGGTGTAAATTATATTGGTGTGTTCTTTGGTGGCATTGTTCAAACGCTTGTAACATTTGTGAAAATTGCCTCTATAATTGGATTGTCGATTTTGATTTTTTTGCTCGGTGATGGGTCAGCAGCAAACTTCACTACCGGATTTGATTTGCCACATGAAAGCACTTCCAATCTGATTTCTGTATTTGGACTTGCTCTTGCAGGTGCATTTTGGGCTTACGACGGATGGAACAATGTAACTTTTGTAAGTGGTGAGATTAAAAATCCTCAACGAAATGTCCCTCTTGCATTAATTTATGGTACATTAATAGTGATAGCTGTTTATGTATTTATCAACATGGCGTTTTTGTATGTATTGCCGGTTGATGAGATGAAAAATTCTGATCTTGTTGCGAGAACGGCAGCTGAGAAAATCTTCGGATTGGCAGGCGGAACAGTGATTTCAATAGCGGTGATCATATCCGCTTTTGGGGCACTAAATGGCAGCATCCTTGCCACAGCAAGAGTGCAGTTTGCGATGGCAAGAAAAGGGATGTTTTTTGAGAGTCTGGGAAGTGTTCACCCCAAATTTGCAACGCCGCATATCTCCCTTCTCGTTCAAGGAATCTGGTCCGCTGTCCTCGTTTTGAGTGGATCATTTGATACTATCAGTGATTATGTAATTTTTGCTGCATGGTTGTTTTATATGTTGGGAGCATTTGGAATATTTATTCTTCGCAGGAAGATGCCTGATGCACCGAGGAAATTTAAAATGTGGGGTTATCCATGGACTCCGGCAATTTTTGTAATATTTTCATTTCTATTTTTAGTAAATACAATAATTTCTGACACTGAAAATGCAATGATGGGGCTAATGCTAATATTAAGCGGTTTACCATTTTATTTCTACATTAGATACAGAAACAAAAAACAGGAAGGTACTGTTCAGCGCGATGAAGAAAATAGTTCTAATTGATGCAATGGCGATTGCATATAAGGCATATTTTGCACTTATTTCAAGACCACTAAAAACAAAAACGGGTGAACCAACTTCTGCTGTTTTTGGATTTGTCAACCAGATGTTCAAATTTCTCGAAGAGATTAAACCTCATTCTGTAATTGTGGCATTCGACTCAAAGGAGAAAACTTTACGGGCTGAAAAATTTGAACAATATAAAGCAAATCGTGCAGATATGCCTGAAGAACTTATTCCTCAAATACAGCGCATTAAAGATATTCTTGAGGCAATGGCTATTCCAACCTTCGCCATTCCCAAAATTGAAGCCGACGATATAATAGGAACCCTCGCCAGAATCGCGGAAGAAGATGACTATCTTGTGTATATGGTGTCTCCTGATAAAGACTATTTTCAATTAGTAACTCACAAATCATTCCTGGTCAGACCCGGGATGAAGGGGGAAGATTTTGAGCTTTATGGCTTTGACGCATCAGTTGAAAAATTGGGCTTTGAGCCGGGCAAAATGATAGATTACCTTGCCCTGATCGGCGATAAAAGCGACAATATCCCCGGGGTTGCAGGAATTGGAGAGAAAAGTGCGGTTCCCCTGATTCAACAATTTGGAGATCTCGAAAATTTATACCAAAATCTTGATACAATTTCATCTGCATCGGTAAAAAACAAACTTGAAGTTAATCGAGATAACGCCTTTCTTTCAAAAGAGTTGGCTACGATTGACAAATTTGTTGAACTCGATTTTGATCCAGATAAAGCAGTAATTGGTGATGTGGATTTTGCGGGACTCGATAAACTCTTTAAAGAACTTGAGCTGAAAACGATGTGGGTTAAAGCATGCAAATATTTTAATTATAGTCCGGATTTGAATGCGAAGTCAGATAGCCAGTCGGATAACATTTCATCAGGTGAAGAGAACAGCCCCAAAGAGTATGACGCAAAAAAAGTGAATTATAAATTAGTAACCGAAATCTCTGATGCGGAGGAATTGGCTTCACTTTTGGCAAACTCCAAAGAGTTTGTGTTTGATACAGAAACAGATTCATTAAATATTTTTAGAGCGAAGATTGCAGGAGTTGCTTTTGCTGTGCGTGAAAGCGAAGCGTGGTTTGTCGCGCTTCAACCTGAAAACCAGATTGAGGATATGTTTTCAAATCCAAAATCGGACAGACTCCCCCTCTCCGAATTTAAGAGAATATTTTCACCTGTCTTCGCAAATCCTGAAATTAAAAAAATCTGCCAGAATGGTAAATATGATATCGCCATTCTGCGCACGGCAGGAATACCTCTTCGTGGATTTTATTTTGATACCATGGTGGCATCGTATGTTCTCGACCCCGATAAAAAGCATGGTATGGACGATTTGGCAGCTACAGTCTTAAATTATTCCACCATCCACCTCTCCACTCTTATTGGAGAGAAAAAAGACGCTTCAAAAATCTTTGATGTGGATAAAAACGCCCTTGCCATCTATAGTTGTGAAGATGCTGATGTAACTTTTAGGCTTTATAAAAAGCTGAAATCAAAGATAGATGAAGAAGGGCTGCAACGACTTGCCTACGAGATAGAGTTTCCTCTTGTCGAAGTGCTCGAGGATATCGAACGAAATGGGATAAAAATCGACAGTAATATGTTAAAACAGCTCTCAACCGATCTTGAGCTGATGATGATGGAAACAGCAAGGAGTATCTATGCTGTAGCCGAAGAGGAGTTTAATATAAACTCACCCGTTCAGATGCAGAGGATTCTTTATGACAAACTAAAATTGTCAACAGGGAAAAAGACAAAAACAGGATATTCCACCGATGCTCAAACACTCGAATCGCTTAGGGGTCAGCATGAGATTATCGATATGATCCTTTCATTCAGACAATTGTCAAAATTAAAATCCACTTATGCGGATTCTCTCCCAACGCTTATTGAACCCGTTACCGGGAAAGTTCACACTTCCTTTAACCAGACAGTGGCTTCAACAGGAAGATTATCCTCAAATGATCCTAATCTTCAAAACATCCCCATTAAAACTGAGATGGGAAAAGAAATCAGGAAGGCATTTGTGGCTTCATCACCTGATAATGTGATACTTAGCCTTGATTATTCTCAGATTGAGTTGAGAATTATGGCTTCAATTTGTGGGGATGAATATCTTACCAATGCGTTTATCGAGGGTGAAGATATCCATCGAAAAACGGCTGCACTTGTATTTATGGTTGATCCGGCTGAGGTAACCGCCGATATGAGAAGAAAAGCAAAGGAAGTTAATTTTGGGATTTTGTATGGTATTGGTGCCTTCGGCTTAAAAATTCGTTTGGGCATAGCTCAAAATCACGCTAAAGAGATAATTGACACCTACTTTAATACCTTTAAACGGGTCAAGGAGTTTATGGATAACTCCATCGAAAATGCCAGGACAAAGGGCTATGCAGAAACCCTGACAGGTAGAAGAAGATATCTGACAAACATCAACAGTAAAAATTTTGCAGTAAAACAGTTTGAGGAAAGAGTGGCAATAAATATGCCTATTCAGGGTTCTGCAGCTGATATGATTAAACTGGCAATGATTTCTGTTGACAAGGCATTAAAAGATGGAGGATATAAAACCAGGATGATTCTTCAGGTGCATGATGAGCTTCTTTTTGATGCACCCAAAAATGAACTTGAAACAGTGACACCATTAATCAAAAGATTAATGGAGAATGCACTCCCGTTAAATGTCCCGGTGGTAGTTGAGTCCGGCTATGGCTTTAACTGGTTGGATGCTCATTAAGCGATTTCCATTTTTCCATGATCAGGAATATTTCTGAATAATTTTACGGGCGGCAGTTCGACCACTTAAAACTGCCCCCTCAATTGTTGCCGGCAATCCCGTATCAGTCCAATCCCCTGCAAAAAAAAGTCCCGGATTTTCGGTACAGCATCCTACACGGTGTTTTAGATTTTCCCCGCCACAAACAAATGTAGCCCGCTTCTCCTTAACCATCTTGTAATCGTAAACCTCTGCTTCATTTAAGTTTAAATACTTCTTTAGTTCGGAAACAATTATTTTAAGGATATCCGATTCAGACATTTTGTCCCAGTTTGAAGATGAACTTGTTACTGTCGTGATGTAGTCGCCGTGATTAAATACCCATTGAACAGGTGACCCTGTTAAAGCCAAAAAATCATCCTTTAATGGATTGATTTTTAGAAAAAGATGAAAGGTTGTAATTGAAGAATATTCCAGCTCTCTATTTGGAATTGATGGTAAATGTTGTTCGATTCCGTTTATTTTCTTAAGTGCATGATGTGGCACAGCAAAAATTACATCAGGAAAATTTCCAATCGATTGATCACGCGAAATAAGCTCAAAAGAGGATGAATTGGTTGAGTTGATCATATTAACGGGAGTTGAAAATTCTATTATCCCTCCTCTTGATCTGATAAACCTGATTGCCGGTTCAACAAAAAGTGAGGAGAGATTTACTGCAGGAACAACTATTTTGGAATTTACCTTCCCACCCAGGAAAACAATTTTTAATATTCGTGCGAAAATTGAAGCGGATGCTTTGTCAGGTGAGGTGTTAAGAGTTCCGATACACAAAATTTCCCAAAGCCCTGTTGAAAGCGCACCCGTCTGTCCATTCTGGTCAAGCCACTCTTTTACCGTCAACCTGTCAAGTGAGTTAATCTCCAGCGATTTTAGTTGGTTAACAAACTTAACCGCACTTAACTTTTCTCTAAAATTTAATAAATCATATCCCATTAAAGCCTGCAACAGACTAAGCGGATATGGCATCGAGCCCGACTTAAGCATATAAGATTTTTGGTTATTACCGATAACCTTAACTTCCATTTTATCCTGAATTGATATTTTATCGATTGCAGAGATTTCACGAAGGAGAGATAAAGTTTCGTGATAACATCCCATCATAATATGTTGGCCATTATCAAGTTGATATTCTTTTTGCGAATTGTCGAGGGGGTGGGTGGGAGTAAACGGGAAAGAACCGGCTCTTCCGCCGCCCTTTTTACTGCCTTCAAAAAGATGGACTTTAAATCCTTTGGAGGAAAGGGTAACTGCTGCGGTGAGTCCTGCCAGTCCCGAACCAATTATGGCAATTTCAGGCATCAATAAACCAGACTATACTTTGCCCATACTCCGAGTGATATTCCAACTTTTTGAACTTTGGAAATGTTAACATCGCGGTTGTAGATGTCGTATTTCTCTTTGATTATATTTTTGAGGATTCTGAAATAAATATGTTGCATTGCTCTGGCAGCAAACATATTCCCTTTGTCTTCAAGGTCTAATGATCGGGTGGCTTTATTAAAATAATCCACAGCTCTTGCTACCTGAAATTCCATCAACCTGATAAAATTGTCGTTGTAAATAGAATTCATCAACTCATCCTCGGTATAACCAAATCTTTGAAGATCTTCAAGAGGCAGATAAATTCTGTCTTTTTCAGCATCCTTTTTAATGTCTCGAAGAATGTTGGTCAATTGAAGCGCAATACCCAGATTTTCTGCAAATTCCACAGTACTTCTGTGTTTGTAGCCAAAGATTTCTATACACATTAAGCCAACAGTTGAGGCTACCCGGTAACAATAAAGTCTAAGTTGCTCAAATGTATCATACCTTCTTATGCTAAGATCCATCTCCATACCTTTGATGAGGTCAAAAAATGGTTCAACAGGGATATTAAACTGCTTAATTGTCATTCCAAGTCTGTTTAACAGTGAGTATGCGGATTTCCCCTCAAAAGCATTTTCAAATTCATGCCGCCACATCGATAGTGAATTTCCCTTTTCTTCGAGTGTTCCGGTTTCTTCATCAACGATATCATCAGTTTCCCGGCAAAAGGCATAAACCGTGGTCATTGCATCCCTTTTGGGAGGAGGCAATAAATTGAAAGCATAGTAGAAACTGCTATTGCTTTTTTTTGATATCGCTTTGGCTTGTTGTAAAGACATTTGACAATGATTTAGTTAAAATAATAAAGTAATCTATTTTGCTTAATACCGGTCGCCTGATATGACTCGAATAACCTGATTCAACAATTTTTTGTGCAATTTTTAGTCCGCCGTTAATTGTAGCGGCAATTTGAAGTTTTAATCTCAAATTCAGTTCACCCGGCAATCCTGAACCTTCATGCATAATCCGGACAGCCCTCTCAACCTGTGATTTTATCAGGTTTCGTATCCCCTCTGCATCCTGCTGTTGCAGAAGTTGATCGGAAGTTAATCCGGAAGATAAAATTTCTCTAATCGGAATATATAATCTATTTCGTTTAAAGTCAATCGAAAGATCCTGGTAAAAGTTAATTAATTGCAAAGATGTACAAATTTTATCAGATAATGTGTACAATTTTTCTTCTTTATAGCCATAAAGTTGAAGGATTAGCCTGCCAACAGGATTTGCGGACCTTGAACAATAGTCAAGAATTTCGTAAAATTCGTTGTATCTTGAAACAGTTATATCCTGACTGAATGCCGAAATCAGATCCTTAAAAAGTTGTGGATCCAATCCCCGGGTCTTGATTGTTGAGTGTAGAGCAGCGTCAATTTCGGTTTTGTAATCAGCCGCAAGTGTTGCATTAAACCGATCCAAAAACAGATTCAGTTCTTTATTTCTGTCAACAGGTGGTGTTTCCCCTTCATCGGCAATATCATCGGCAGTCCGTGCAAACCAATAAATTACGGCAACATCCTTCTGAAGTTCTTTTGGAACAAAGAAGGAGACGACTGGAAAATTTTCATAGTGAGATTTTGCCAATTTGAGAGCGGTCTTATATCCGATCTCTATGTTACTGTCATCCAAAGTGTCAAGCCGTTAAAAATAAAACGGTTCCCAATCCTCGAAAACGAGAAGCATGGGAACCGTTACAAATGATATAGAAAATGTTAAAACTCTCAGTCAGGGTTTTGCAGTTGTTCTTTACTCAATTTCTGCGTCTTGAACAAACTCCTCCACCTCGCTCTTGAGATGAGTCTGAATAACTTTTAACATGTCTTTAATTATAAAAAGATGATCTTCCGTTAGTCCATCTTTGAAATGCACATCAATGTTATGTCCTGCCACATGAATGCAAAATCTGTTTTTACCGGCAAGGATACTCTCCAAAAGCTCTTTTTCATAAAGAAGTTTAAGGAGATATTCCGCATTTTCTTTAACATTATGTGCATGCTTGAATGCTTTTTTAATTCTTTCAGCATCAATCGGCGCTTCTTGAAACTTGGCAAGTTTCTCAGCAGCGTTGTTAAAATCAAACATCTGATGTGTCAAATGTTGGTTCTTTAATTGCCCGGATTCCATCTCGGATCCTCCTGATTTTTGGTCTATCTATTCAGTACTCTTTTGAGTCGGTTTTAAGTTATTCAAAATCGCATCGAAGTGATAAAAAACCTTTATTGGAGAATTTTTTATACTTCTGTTTATAACCTAATAACATTTTCCGACATAATCAAGCGATTTTATAAAAAAAACAAAAAAAGCTGAAGAAAACTTCAGCTTTACCTTGTTTTTGAGTGCCCGAGACAGGAATCGAACCTGCATGCCGGAACCGGCACTAGAACCTGAATCTAGCGCGTCTACCAATTTCGCCACCCGGGCTTTAAAAAATCGAGATTACAAATTTACACAAATATTTTTATTTTTTAACACACTCTACCATTCACTACCGGATGTATCTGTTTTTTTATTTCCATCACCACCGACATGTGTCCGTTCACAAACCGGTATTGCCGCAGCTTCGCTCGCAAGTACATAATCTTTAACCACGGGACATCCCGGTCCCGCCTTTGCCAAATATCCAACTCCTCCACCACCACAAAAATCAAATTTTATCAGGTTTGGAGCAGTTACAGGAAACTCCTCTTTAGGGTAATTGTTTTTTGCATATACTTGAGCCATAAAATCACCCCAAATAGGAAGTGCTGCAGTCCCTCCATACCCTCCCGGATATTTTATCCGTGCATCATCAAACCCAATCCAAACAACAGCGACAAATCGAGGTGTGAAACCGGCAAACCAGGCATCAGTAAAGTTTTGTGTTGTTCCCGTCTTTCCGGCTGCCGGTAATGAAAATCTTGATTTGAGGGATGCACCCGTTCCGGATGTAACAACATCCTGCAGCATGCTAATCATCATTACTGCAGATTCTTCCGAAATGGCTCTCCACTTGGAAGGATTAAATGGCGCCAACTCTGCATTATCACGATCAACAATCTTTTTATACCAGTTTGGTGCGATATACATTCCCTTATTGGGGAAAACCGAATAAGCCCCCGCAAGTTCGAGGGGCACAACTTCTGAAGATCCAAGTGCTATTGTTGCATCATCGGCAAGTGGAGTTCTTAATCCCATTTTGGATGCAATATCTCTTATCTGGGGCACTGAAACAACCCCGTCTGTAATCATTCTTACGGCAACAATGTTTACGGATCCGGTGATTGCTTTTCTTATTGTTATAATTCCACCGGAACTACCGTCTGAGTTTTTCGGGGAATACCTTCCCTTCAAAGGTTCATTTGAAACCTTAAATTGAGGGTAAACATGTTCTTTCTCAATTGCAGTTGCATACATAATCGGTTTATACGAAGAACCCGGCTGCCTTCTGATCTGAGTAACATGATTCAGACCAAATCCTCTAACTGTATCCGTGCCACCCACCATTGATAAAATATGACCGGTGCCCACTTCCAATACGACAAATGCTGCCTGTACACGGGAAGCCTGGTGTTTAACCGAATCAACAAATTTTTTATCGTTTTTTAGCTTCTTGTAATAATCCTGTTTTTCCTCTTTAGAGACCAATATTTGATACTCTTCATCTCCCTTAATTGCCTTGTCAAGAATATCATCAAGCAATTTTTGTCGTCCTGCCCAACTCCAATAGCCGTCGAATCCTTTTTGTAATCTGGCAACATTCGACTTCACCACCTTGTTGGCGATATACTGCATCTCAAGGTCAAGAGTTGTATAGATGTTTAAGCCGTCTGTTAATACATCAATTCCTGTAGCCTGTTCGGCCTGTATCAACTCATTTTTGAGATACTCGAGGAAATAAGGTGCTTTTGTGAGGAGAGATTCCTTCTTTTCCCGCTTTAATTCAATATTGGTAGCTGAATATTTTTGGTACTCATCATCAGTCAAAAAGCCATCTTCCAACATATTCCGCAGAACAAGATTTCTCCTTTCGAGTGATCTCTCGGGATACCGGATGGGATCAAAATAGGTAGGTGATTTTAACATCGCCACGAGCAGTGCCGATTTCTCCGGAGTCAACTCTCTCGTTGATATTCCAAAAAAGTTTTTGGCAGCACTTTCAATACCGTAAGAACGCCTCCCAAAATAATTAAAATTAAGATACATCGTGAGTATCTCAGTTTTGGAAAACGATTTTTCGATCTGGACAGCTGTTATCCACTCCCTCACTTTTCTTAAAGCGAGGTCAAATGAATTTTCATCAGTGTCTTTGAATTTGTAAAGATTTCGAGCCAATTGTTGTGTGAGAGTACTTGCACCCTGTGGTTTACCCAGAAAAATAGTTTTAATTGCAGATTTGAATATACGATCAACATCCACTCCCCAGTGATCAAAAAACTTTTTGTCTTCTGTGCTTACCAATGCCTCGATCAGATTTTTTGGCAGATCATTATATTGAATTTCAACTCTGTTTTCGATATAAAAATGTCCGAGCAACTCCCCTCTTTTATCAAAAACCTTGCTGGCAAGATAAAACTTTGGATTTTCAAGCTCATCAATTGCAGGCAAACCATCTTTGACTTTAATCCACATTAAACCAAACAAAAACAGGAACAAAAGTAATACTCCCCCGGCAATGAAGAGGTATTTCTGTTTTTTCTCGATTCGTGTAGTTCTTTTCTTTTTTTCTACCATCAATTTATATCCAAAATCTCGAATTCATCATTAATTAAGACACCATAACAGGGCTGCTGGAACCAGGAACCAAGATTTATATAGTGTCCTTTTTTATACTTTTCAAATTTTCTATTATGTGAATGTCCAAATATAACAAAATCGTATCCCTCATCTATTTTTTCGTTTGCTATCGCCACCAAGCCATCCACTCTGCCGTAGTCTTTTCGGTCAGTATAATGTCTGCTTCCTTTACTCGTGCTTCTGGCAAGCCAAAGTCCAAAATCAGGATGTAACAGACCATAAAAGAATTGAACAACTTTGTTCCTGAGCACAGCTTTTAATACCTTGTATCCACGATCGTTTTTCACATATCCATCACCATGAGCGGCAAAAATTTTTTTTGAACCGGTCTCCATCGTGAGTGAATCTTCGATCAGATTTATTCCCAACTCTGATTCAAAAAAATCGCGATGAAAAAAATCATGGTTTCCGATTAAGTAGTGAACTTTCACACCTTTTTTGTGAAGGTCATAAAGCGCACTATGGGTTCTAAAAAATCCTTTTTGATATACTTGTCGGAACTCAAACCAATAATCAAATAAATCCCCCACTATCACAAGGCAGGCTCCTGCTTCAATTGTGGAAAGAAATTTGCACAACAAATCCTCTCGTCGGGTATCTTCGTCCTTTGGACCAATTCCAAGATGCAAATCGGATATAAAATATACAGCCTTGTAGTTCCGTGCATCAGAATCTGTATTTTTGATCATTCAACAACTTTCAGAAGTGTTTTGTGGTTGGGATCGATGGTAAATCTCTCCGGCTTAAATGGAAGAGCCAATTTAATTATTTCGTTCCTCTTGTCGATTCTAAACGAATGGATTTGTGAATTTCCGTCGTTGGAAAACCCGATGTCAAGTTTAAAGTTGTATTCTCTCTCCTCCTCCTGTACCTGGGAAAGCGGTAACAGCACTTCGTAAACATCTCCCTTTTTGACAGATTTCATCTCACCCGTTTTTAATTCTATTATCCCCAGTCCTTCATAAATCCACTGCTCAAAAAACTGGTTCAGATCTTTACCTGCAAATTTGGTTGCAACCTCCTGAAAATCAGATGTTGATGCAATTCCATAACGATGAGTTTTATAATACTCTTTTATCATTGCGAAAAATTTTTCATCGCCAAGCTCATGACGCAACATCCGTAAAACCCAGGCACCTTTAATGTAAACTGCCAGAGTAAACAAATCCTCCGATCCATAAATTTGCCCACTTAACAAATGTGGATTTTTCTCAAGAGCGAGCCTCGGCGAAAGGATGTCTTTCTCCGTCTTTCTGCCTGATTCCTCGAGATAAAGCCACTCTGCAAAAGTAGCAAATCCTTCATTGAGCCAAATATCCTTCCATGTTTTGGGAGTAACCGAGTTTCCAAACCATTGGTGTGCAAGTTCATGAACAAATATATTGACATTTTGAGGATAATTATCTATAAATCCCGTTCCAAAACCGGAAATAGTTTGATATTCCATCGCCCCGGCCTGCCATAAAAATGCGGCAACACCATATTTTTCACCCGAGAAAGGATATTTCCCAAAATACTTTTCCATGATCGGGAAAAACTCTTTATGATCAGCCAGAATTATTCTAAACTTTTCTTCATGCCACTTAAATCCATAAATTGATAATTCAAGTGAATCTCCATCCTCCCTTTTATAAAAATCAAACAGACTAATGTAAGGAGCGGAGTAAAATGAAATCAGATAAGTAGCTATTGGATAACGGCTGCTCCAGGAATATACTTTTTTACCAGTCGTTTTGTCAATATAAGTCGAATCCAATGTGCCAACTGAAACTGAAGTAAATTCAGACTCATTTGCAATCTTGATCTGTAATCCGGCTTTATCAGAAGGAGTATCTCTGCATAACAACCAATTACGGGCATTTTCGGGTTCATTTAAAGTATAAATTACCTGATTTCCGTAAATCTTGCCAAAAAAGAAATTTTTATTTTTTCCGGGCTCTCCGGAGTATTCTGCTGCTATTTTAATTGTATCAGGATTAATGTTTTTCCAGAATAACCGAACATTGTCACCCGCTCTTTTAAATTCAACCCGGTTTCCATTAATAGAAACAAATTCGATTTCAATGTTTTCAGAAAGATTAAGAACTACTTCTGCCCCGGGTTTATAGCGGGCAACCAAAATTTCAACCCGCGATTTTAATCTTTTCACTTTGGGTTCCAAAGTCAATTCAACATAATAATTTAATACATTGTATTCCAGAGTATCCTGGAGAGCGTTTCTGTTGTATTGGAGGTTGTAGCCAGCTGCGTTTTCAATTTCAGAGTTAATATCAGCAGTTTTACCGGCGAGGCTGTTCCACCCGAATAAAATTCCTGCAAAAAGTGAGATCAGGTATATAGTCACAATTTTCAAAATTTGTGTTTTCATAATCTTAAAAATAACCATTACCTGTAAATTTATTTTCCCAAAAGTTAGGGTGTGTTTTGATATTTGTCCACTTTCCACAATCGTTTGCCCCGAAATAGCACTCGTCTGTCGAAATTAATGATTCGCCGATTTCTCATAATTTATGTTTGATATAGAGTTTAATATAATTTTGAATCGGAGTCAACAATGACAGTCCTCAGTTTTGTTATTTTTGCAGTCGTTGCACTTGTAACAGTTTTATTCAGTTTATTTATTGCGTTGGTAATCTCCAGAAGGAAAAATCCCAATATCGATGATTATTATGGTAATCAACTTTCAAGATACACAATAGAGGAAAATCAGAACCAAAATTTCAGATTAAATAACAGAATATCTGAATACGATGAATCCGACAGTTTTGTAATTGAGCGTGGTGATAGTGATGCTTATGACGCCAAATATCAGGATGATGAATCTGATGTTTATTACTCTTTGTCAAAGCGCAATTTTACTGTTGCCGGGAGCCGTGTGGTAACAGTTAAGCCTTCGAGAATAGTTGAGCCTGTCCAAAACCGACAAATCAGGCTTCAATTTAAATAGCCATAAAAATAATTGAACAAAAATTTAAGCTGACTTTTGGGTCAGCTTTTTTTTTGGTCGGAAATATTTTTTAAAAATGACATAAATATTTTTGAAAAAAGTCGTAAATTGAGGGTGTTAACTAAAATTACTCTCCAATCTCACGAGCGGAGAATCATCATCATCACACTTATCAGGAGTGAACCATGAAAAAAGTTACAGCTCTTTTTCTATCAGTTTTTTTAATCATATCAGTTATCAATCTGGAAGCCACTAATATAAAAAAACTGGCTAAAGACCAAAACCTGGGTAGAGGCCACGCAGAAGAAGGTACCTGGACAATTCAGAATACCGGCTTTTCTGTTGCTTCAAGAGGTATTAACTATATCTCAATCGTTAGCGATCAAATAGTTTGGGCAGCCGCTTATAACGGGACTTCCACTACCGCTTACATCACCGAGTTCACAAAAACAACCAACGGTGGAACAACCTGGACACCCGGGGTTCCAGCAGGTTATACCAGTGGTTGGGGACATGCGATGATTTTTGGAACCAGCGCAACTACAGCCTACATGCCTGTTTTTAACGCTTCCTCCGGCGGCGGTAGAATTTTGAAAACAACTGATGGTGGAACTACATGGACACACCAAACAACTGCTACCTTTGCAGCTCCCTCAGGTTTCCCAAATGTTCTTCATTTCTTTAACGAAAATGAAGGATTCACAATGGGAGATCCAAATGGTGGATATTTTGAAATTTACACTACTGCTGATGGTGGAACCAACTGGGTAAGAGTTCCTCAGGCTAATCTTCCTGCTCCTGTTGCTGCTGATGAATATGGCGTGGTTGGATATTACAGTGCTGTTGGTAACAATGCATGGTTCACAACCAACAAAGGCAGAATCATCAAAACAACCGATAAAGGTATGACCTGGACTGCATCAACAACCCCTGTTGCTGTTGGAAATCAGTTCAAAATAGAGATGAAAGATGCTTTAAACGGAATTATCCTTGATGTTATTTCCACCTCTCCCCTATACTACAAAACCGCAGATGGTGGAGCCACATGGTCACCACTTCTTCCTACCGGTAATTTTTATGATGGCGATTACTGCTATGTTCCCGGTACAATGGATGCATGGGTAAGCACCAGCGCCGCTACAGGTTTCTCAGGTGTTTCCTATTCAATCGATAATGGAAGTTCATGGACCGATTTTAACGGAACAATGGGAATTCAGCACCTTGCAGTTAGTTTCTTTGACAATACCACAGGATGGGCAGGTGCATTTAACACAAGTGCAACTGTTGGCGGTATCTACAAATTTACCGGAATGGTTGCTCCAATTCCTGTAGAACTTTCTTCATTCACAGCAAATGCTGCACAGAATGCTGTTGTTCTGAATTGGGAAACTGCTTCTGAAGTAAACAACTTTGGATTTGAAGTTGAAAGAAGTTTCGACAATGTTACTTTCTCAACTCTCGGATTTGTAGATGGTAAAGGTACCACAACTGAAAGACAAGCTTATTCATTTACAGATCAAACATCACTTACATCAAAGGCTTATTACAGACTTCGTCAAGTGGATTTTGATGGTAGATTTGATTATTCAGATGTAGTTACAGTTGAAAACACCATTCCAGAGAGCTTCTCCTTAAACCAGAATTTCCCAAATCCTTTCAATCCTTCAACCAGACTGAGCTTCTCGTTGCCACAGGCAACTGATGTACAGTTGAGCATCTATGATGCATCAGGTAAATTGGTTGAAACTTTGGTTTCTGAAGCAAGAGCTGCAGGATATCATGAAGTAATTTGGAATGCTTCCAACAACGCTTCCGGTATCTATTTTGCCCGCATTCAGGCAGGAAACTTCACCAAAAACATCAAAATGACTTTACTTAAATAAAATCATTTTCTGTATTGGAATTTGAGGCTGACTTGAAAAAGTCAGCCTCTTTTTTTATCATTCTGTATATTTAATCGGATCAGTCACCCCTGCCAATTCAAAACCATGTTTTCTTAACAGGCAACTGTCACACTCACCGCAGGAACTGCCATCAGGCATGGGGTCGTAACATGAGTGCGTGATGGAATAATCAACGCCAAGGCTTAAACCAAGTCTGATAATTCCCTCTTTTGAAAGGTCTTGAAGTGGAGCATGAATTTTAAGGTGTGTGGTTCCCTCAACTCCCACTTTTGTGGCAAGGTTTGCCATTTTTTCAAACGCAGAAATATATTCAGGTCGGCAGTCAGGATAACCACTATAGTCAATGGCATTTACACCGATGAAAAGATCGTCTGCCTTTTGAACTTCGGCATATGCAAGAGCGTAAGATAAAAATATAGTGTTTCTTGCCGGAACATAGGTAACGGGGATATCTTCTCCCATTTCTTTTTCATTCCGATGTTTTGGCACTTCAATACTTGAGGTAAGAGCTGACCCGCCAATTATTTTCATATCAATATCAATGATTATATGCTCTTTTGCTCCAAAATATGCAGCAACTTTTTTTGCTGATTCAAGCTCCATTTTATGTCGCTGTCCATAATAGAAACTCAGACAATAGAGGTCAAATCCCCCTTCTTTTGCCACTGCTGCCACTGTGGTTGAATCCAATCCCCCGCTTGTAAGTACGATTGCCTTTTTTGCCATCTTTCTCTCTGTTTTTTTATTCTTCATAAATGCGTAATTTTCAGGTTTCAAATTTCAAATCTAACCAAAGCAAACTTCATGTCCAATCAACCCGTGGATGAACAATTTCGATATAAGATATTGATCGTTGATGATGTTCCCAAGAACATACAGGTTCTTGGAAGTCTTTTGTTCCACGAAAATTATGATGTCTCATTTGCATCAAATGGATATGATGCCATTTCACTTGCGGAACAAAATCATATCGATCTTATTCTTCTTGATGTTATGATGCCCGGAATGGATGGTTTTGAGACTTGTCTTCTACTCGGTAAAAACCCCAAAACCGCGGGTGTTCCTGTAATATTTATGACCGCATTAAACGACCTCGAAGATAAAGTTAAAGGTTTTCAGGCCGGTGGTGTTGATTTTATTACAAAACCCTTTGAAAGCCAGGAAGTTCTTGCGAGAGTTAAAAGTCAGTTAAAAATCGGCAGACTCCAGACAGAGTTACAGTTGAAAATAATGGAGCTTGAAAAAAGGAACAGATTTATAACCGATGTATTTGGTACCTATCTTTCGGATGAGGTGGTTGAAAATTTATTGGATAACCCGGAAAACATCAAACCGGGCGGTGAGTTAAGAGAGATTTCAATTCTGATGGCGGATTTGCGCGGGTTTTCGTCAACTGCGGAAACACTAAATCCGGGGCTCACACTCCAGTTATTAAATCTCTTCATCGAAAAGATGACCGATGTGATTCAGAAGTATGAAGGAACCATAAACGAGGTGCTTGGGGATGCTCTGCTTGTTTTGTTTGGCGCCCCGTTTTATAAGGAAGATCACGCAGACAGAGCGATAGCCTGTGCAATCGAGATGCAAAATCAAATTGATCCCCTCAACGAACTTTTAAGGGTTATGCAACTTCCACCTGTCAGAATGGGAATCGGGATAAACTCCGGTGAAGTAATTGTGGGTAATATCGGATCAAAAAAGAGGTTAAAGTATGGTGTGGTTGGAAGAAATGTAAACCTGACAGCCCGGATTGAGAGTTACACTGTGGGTTATCAAATTCTTCTCTCGGAACAAACATTTTATAGTGTATCAGGTGAACTGTTGGTGGAAAAAGTGATTAAAGTTAATCCAAAGGGTGTAAAACAACCTGTCCACCTTTTTGATGTAAGAGGAATTACCGGGATATTTAATGTTGATCTTCGCTTGCCCGACCACTCCTTAAAGTTGCTCAAGGATCCCTTGTCGATATCTTTTGAAGTTTTGGATGATTCTGAAACCATCAAAAAGGAAAAATTTGGCGAAATTATAAATATTTCAAGTTACGAGGCCGAACTAATTACCTCCGAACAGTTCCGTATTTACAGTAATCTTAAAATGAAACTGACTTCCAAATGTGGAAACAATTTTGTAGAAACCGTGCACGCAAAAGTGGTTAATAAAATTTCCAATGGATATGTAATCGTTTTTACTTCACATTTTTCGTTGTTAAACGAATTTATCGAAACCTGTTCAACATGATTAGTGAGGAAACAGTGTTATCTAAATATATTTTAATCTGCTTTATTCTTATTCAATTTATGTTGAGTCCTCTGGTTTTTGGTCAAAATGAAGATGATGACGAGGAAATGCGGAAACTTAGATCGATGGGACTCGAAGAGATATTAAATACATCGGTTTTGGTGGCTTCACAGACTCCCCTTTCGATCAGAGAAGCACCGGGTATGATTTCTGTGATCACCCGAAAAGAGATTGAAAATTCGGGGGCAAGAGACTTAATGGAGGTTTTAACCCTTCATGTTCCCGGGTTTAGCTTCGGGCAGTCTGAATTTGGGCCCATCGGATTGACGCTAAGAGGAATATGGACTTTTGAAGGAAAAGTGCAACTGCTGATTGACGGAATCGAAATGAATGAAGAGGCATACACTTCAATTCTTTTTGGGCATCATTATCTTACTGACATCGTGCAGAGAATCGAAATAATCAGGGGTCCCGGTTCTGTCATTTATGGAGGTTATGCTTCCATGGGTGTGATAAATATTATAACACGCGATTATGCAGAAGAGGAGACCAATTTTGTTTCCGCGGGATTTGGAAAGATGTTTGAGAAGCAGGAAAGGATTTCAGCCGCATTTGGCTGGGGTAATTATTTCTCCGATCTCAAGATTAATTTATCGGGCTATACAACAAATGGTGCACTCTCCGATGGAAAGATTAAAGCCTACTTCCCTTCCACACCGGGACAACTGATGGATATTCCGCTTGGGATGCAGAACACTTTTCTGAACCTGACTTCATCATATAAAAATTTTGGCTTGAATTTTTCTTTTGACAGATATCAGCTTAACTCAGGAATTCCGGTAAATTTCACAACATTTAATCTCACAACCACTTACGAGAATCAGTTACTACCTGAACTTGGAGTAAAAGCAAAATTGATGTTGACAAGTCAATCACCGTGGGATCTTAAGTCAACCTCACCTGTTCTGCTTCCATCAGGATTAATTGACACGAGTTATGCGAATACAAAATCATTTTTTAAGGTTTTCCCCTCGATTCAATTCAACTGGCAAATATCAAGAAACATCAACCAGCTTATTGGTTTCGAATACAAAGGAACAAAAGTCGTTTCAAACTCAATCCCCGGTTATCTCGAACTTCCAATGCTGTTTAAAGAGATAGATAAAATATCCGGTATAAGTGCTTATTCGCAGTTACTTTTTCAATTTGAGCCGGTAAATATTACAATCGGCGGGAGATATGAATACACTGATGCATTTGGTGGCGCTTTCGTTCCGAGACTGGCATTCACAAAAATTATGGATGATTTTCACTTTAAGCTGATGTACAGTCAGTCTTATCGTACACCCGCCGGAAGATATTATTCGCCCGAACTCGAACCCGAAAAAGGAAGACATTTTGAAATTGAATTTGGCTACCGTATCGGTTATAAACACAATTTTGTGATCAACCTCTATGACTATCATTTCACGGATTTGATAACAGTAAAACGGGATTCATTGTTGTCGGCAACTTCTTACTCCAATTCTTCCGCCTTTGGAACAAGGGGTATTGATTTTGAATATAAATACAGTGATGAAACCATTCAACTTGGGATAAATGCTGCATATTATTTATTATATGACAACAATGTTAAAAGTTATATCGTACCATTAAGGGAAAATGTTACGATTGGAGCATCACCTTTCAGGTTAAATTTCTTTTGTACCTTTAATTTTGCAGATTGGATTTCAATTACACCCTCTCTTTCACTTTACAGTTCGAGGATTGGTTTCACAAGTGGAACTATTACGCAAACAGCAAACAGTTTAATTGTTGAAAATTATCTTGAAAATTTTTCTCCCGTGGCAATCTTTAATTTAAGCACCACCGTTTATGATGTATTTTTGGATGGCTTAAAAATGAATCTGGCGATTTATAATTTTTTCAATCAAAACTACGAATACATTCAACCTTTTCTCGGATACAATGCTCCCCTGCCGGGTAGATCTCTGACCTTTTGGATGAGGTTCAACTTTGAATTTTAAGGAATTGAGTTGAAAAACCTGAATACTTTTCTCATCGGAAGTCTTTTATTGTCATTTGGATTGTTCTCTGACGGGTTTACTCAAATTACCCGCCTTGATGCAAAAGTTGAAGCAATTATGTTTGGAAAAGTTTTCAAATATGTAAAAACAATTAAACCTGCCAATGTGAATATTCTTGTAGTCTATGATAAATTGGGAGAGAAGCCAAATAAAATTATTGCTGCCTTTAAAAAAGAAAAATATCAAACCACCAGCACCGAAAAGAGTGAATTAAAAAGCGTAATCTCCAATTTTAATGTTATTTACCTTGTTCCGGGTGTAAATATTTCTGATGAAATTGAGTTATTCAAAAAAAATAAAGTCCTGGTAATTTCGGGTGACCCGGGATTGGTCTCCTCCGGTACGGCAGGCATAGCCGTTGCTTCAGAAAATAAAAAACCTGTTATCTATTTAAATCTGAAATCACTTACAGCAACCGGACATGATGTGTCTTTTGAATTGATCAACTTGTCAAAGGTATATAAATAGATGAAATTTAATCGATTAGCTGAAAAATTTTCAAATGTAAACATCTCGATAAAAGCAAAACTGTCGGTAATGATCACGATACTCTTTTTTCTGATCACGACAGTTATGTTTAATATTATGTTCTCACACGCCAGGTTGAGGGCGTTTGAAACAACAAAAGATAATGCAGAAGACCTCGCAAGAATGACAGCCTTTGGAATAAGAGCCGCCCTCGATTTTAGACTTGAAGAAGAGATACTTTCAGTTTTTCAACTCTCTGCGCAAAATGAAGAAGTGATTTATCTTGTGGTGGAAGATCTCTCCGGTGAAGTGATCGCAGCTCATAATCTTGATACAGCCAAATTGCTTCAATACAGCCAGATGAATGCAAATAACCCCGCTGTCAAAGGAGATTCAGTAATATTCATAAAATCTCCTGTAAATTTTGACAATAAACAAATTGGACAACTTTATCTCGGTTATTCGCTTGTAGCAACCAATCTTCAACTCGATGAAGTTCGACTGGGGGTACTTGCCACTTCCCTGATTTTCATTTTTCTTGGATTTCTCGGTTCTCTTGCCATCGGAAGAGTAATAGCAATACCGATTAACAAATTAGTTACATCTTTCGAAAGGGTTTCCGAGGGTGACCTGAAAGAGAGAGCTGAAGTTAAGTCAACTGATGAACTTGGTAAGTTAAGCGAGTCTTTTAATGCGATGGTTGAGTCTCTCGAATTTGCGGTTAGTGAACTCGGAACTTCCAATACTTTAATAAGAGAATCGGAACAACTTTACAAGGAACTTGTTGCAAAACTCCCCGATTTTGTAATTCTCCATCGAGATCAAAAAATCTTCCTCGTAAATGATGCAATTAAAGATGTGATGGGTTATGATAATGAGGAGGTGCTTGGAAAAATATTTTTGATTTTATCGCACCCGAATCTTATAAGATAGTGGATGAAAAAAATCGCTCACGACTCGAAGGTCACGAGGTTGAACCTTATGAAATTGAGTTGATAACCAAAAGTGGTAGTAGAATCACCGGTGAAATTAGAGGATCACAAATATTTTATCAGAGAGAATTGGCGGTTCTTAATGTGATTGTGAATGTTACAGAGAGAAAAAAATACGAACTTCGTCTTAAGGAGATGAATAACATCCTGGAACAAAAGATTGTTGAAAGAACCATGGAGCTCTCTGAAGCGATCACCAAACTGCAAAGTGAGATTCAGGAGAGAATTAAAACCGAGGAAAAACTTAAAGAATCTGAAGAGAGAGCACTGGAATCATCCCGGTTAAAGTCAGAATTTGTTGCAAACATGAGCCATGAGATAAGAACACCGCTAAATGCGATTCTTGGTTTCACAAGTTTACTGGCTATTAATGTTGATGATCCTCGACTCAATCAGTATATCGACTCAATAAAAGCCGGTGGTAAAAATCTGCTGACGCTTATCAACGATATTCTCGATCTTTCGAAAATTGAGGCAGGCAGACTTGACCTTAACCCCGAACCTGTCGATTTAAGGTCATTTATTGAAGAGATTAAAAATATCTTTGCATCAAAGATACAGGAGAAGTTGATTGACTTTAATCTGCGAATCGCTGATGATGTACCCCCTACCCTGATACTGGATGAAGTAAGAATACGACAAATTCTCTTCAACTTGATTGGCAACGCTGTCAAATTCACGGAAAGAGGAGCAATCTCTCTTGAAGTGGACAATTTGTTTAAAGCAGGAGACAGAAGCAAGGTTGATCTTATTATTTCCGTCTCAGATACCGGTATCGGGATTCCACCCGAATATCAGTCTGTAATTTTTGATTCTTTTAAACAACACCATAATCAAACTCAGAGAAGATATGGAGGCACGGGTTTGGGATTGGCAATTACTAAAAAGCTTGTCGAAATGATGGATGGCAGTATAAGTGTTGATAGTAGTGTTGGGAAAGGATCAAAATTCACTGTGATTATAAAAAATGTGTCAGCTTCTTCTGTCAAAGGTAAGCAGAATGAATTGACAGATGTGAATAAACCATTTTTCACGTTTAATCAAAAAAAGATATTGATTGTTGACGATGTGCCGACTAATTGTGAGATGCTGGCAGAGCTATTTAAACCCACCGGAAGCGAGATAATATTTGCGGCAAATGGTATTGAAGCCATTGAAAAGACGGGCGGGTTTTTACCTGATTTGATTATTATGGACATCAGAATGCCTGTTCTCGATGGCAACAAAGCCGCCGAAATTATCAAAAAAGATCCCAAAACCGCCTCAATCCCGATAATTGCGATTACCGCATCTGCTCTGAAAGAGGATTTAGAACCGGAATATCTGCAATATTTTGCAGGTTATATCATTAAACCCGTTGATATTTTTTATCTTATCAGTCTTTCAAATAGATTGATTGGCTCGGAACTTGAATCCGATCAAATGGAAAGTGTTGGAACCCCTGATAATGACTCTCAACTAAGATTTACAGAAAAAGTCTCGGTTGAAGATTTTAATGCAATGATTGCACTAAAAGTCTATCCTCACCACGAAAAAGCCGTAAAAACAAAGCTATTAAGTGATGTAATTTCTTTTGCAGAAGAGATCATGGAACTTTATAAATATTGTGGAGCAAAAGTTTTGGAGAATTTCTCTGATGAACTAAAGTTTGCCGCAAACAGTTTTGATATTGAAACCATTAACAAATGTTTAAATTTATTTCCAGTAATTCTCGAAGATGTTAAACAAAAAAATCAATCACTCCCGGAGGACCTTTAATGTACAAACTTTTTTTTAGTCTTTTGTTTCTAACGATTTCTGTGATTCCACAGAGCTCTGAAAGCCCGGAAATTACTAAACATGAGATATTTAATCACATCAAATTCCTTTCATCAGACGAAATGGAAGGCAGATCTCCCGGATCGGGCAAAGACATTCTTGCTGCCGACTATATAAGAGCAGAACTCAAAAAGACCGGTGCTACACTACTTGCTACAGACGGATTCCAACATTTTGAAGTTGGTGCCGGCACTGAAATCAGTGATAAAAGCTTTCTTGTTTTTGATGGTAATGCCGGAACATTTGGTGTGGATTTTACACCCCTCGCAATTTCGTCCAAAGGGAAAGTTGAAGCCGAGGTTGTCTTTTGTGGATTTGGTTTCTCAATTGATGACCCAAAACTTAAAGTGAACAACTTTGGTAAAGGTGTTAAAGGTAAATGGGTGATGGTTTTGCGTGGTGCACCAAAAAATGAATCTTTTAAAGATATTCTTGATAAAAATTCAACCCTTCGTAAAAAAATTATAACAGCGAAGGATAACGGAGCTGCGGGAATAATATTTGTGAATGGATATCAATTTGCAAAACAGGATGAACTGATTAGCCCCAAACAGGGATCCGGTGAACCCGATGGTGGAATTCCGGCTTTAAGTATCTCAAGGGAATTAGCAAATAAGATATTAGCCCAATCCGGTAAAACAATTAAATCCCTCGAAGATCAGCTTCTGATTGATATAACAAATGATAACTCTTTCAGTACCGGAATTATGCTAAATTCTGAAGCAATTGTTACAAAAGCAAAAAAGCCAACCGTAAATGTTGTTGCCCTTATTGAAGGTAGTGACCCTGTACTTAAAAATGAGTATGTTATAATCGGAGCTCATTTTGATCACCTCGGTTGGGGTGGCCCGGGCACAGGAAGCAGACGCCCTGACACAATGGCGATTCATAACGGAGCTGACGATAATGCCTCGGGAACCTCTACAATAATTGAAATATTTGAAAAACTTGCTGCTAACAAAGCCGATCTTAAACGCAGTATTGTATTCCTTGCCTTCGGAGCCGAAGAAATGGGGTTGCTTGGATCAAAATATTTCACCGAAAACCCCCTGAAAGAACTAAGAAATGCCAAATTGATGCTGAATCTCGACATGGTTGGCAGATTAAACCCCACTACAAAAGTTTTGACTCTTGGAGGAACGGGAACCGCAGTCGAATTTGAAAGTTTTCTCGAAAAACACATCAAATCTTCCGGAATTGAAATCAAAAAATCACCTGAAGGTTATGGTCCTTCTGATCATGCTTCATTTTATGCAAAAGACATTCCGGTTCTTTTCTTTTTCACCGGAGTGCACGACGATTACCATACACCAACAGATGATTACGAAAAAATTAATTCTGAAGGTGCTGAATCAATTGGAAATCTTGCTTACAATATAGCATACGATGTTGCTGCAAATGGAGTGACATTAACATATAAAGAAGCCGGGCCAAAAGAAAAATCTAACGATGCTCCGGCGTATAAAGTCTCGCTTGGCATCATGCCCGATATGGCAGCTTCCGACATTGTGGGTGTAAAAGCTGAAGCCGTTATCCCCGATCGCCCTGCGCATAAGGCTGGTATGCTAAAAGGAGACATTATCATTGCTATCAACAGTAAACCTGTAAAAGACCTCTATGAATATATGGAAAGATTGTCTGAATTGAAGAAGGGTGATCTGGTTGATGTACTGGTGGTAAGAGGGTCTGAAAAGTTGACTTTAAAAGTTCAACTTTAGTTTCACACTTTAATCTTTTAACTTGTGTGGTGGGCTCATCTACCCACCACACTTTTTGTTTTTAATAACCTGCGATTTTAACGCTTAATCTTGTTTTTTATCTATTTTTTGTAACTTGTTCACAAGTTATCCACATTTTTGTTGAAAACTTTATTGAAACTGTTTTTGAAATAATCAAACCGTTTTTGCCATTTCATCGAATATTTTTTTTGTACAAAACTATTTTGTTCGTTTTTGGGTGATATGATGAATATTCTCATTTTTTTTTTGTAAATTAAATTTAAAGATTAGATGAAGATTATATTCAACATTCATTTACAAAAGTTATCAACATTTTCACAGCAAAGTATCATTCTTAATATACCATAGATTATAATACTATTTTAGTACCCGATACATCATTCAAATACTAATTAAAAGATGCCACAAGACAAAATAGCTCAATTTCTGGATGAACAATATGTAATCAATGAATTACCCTCGTTGGAGATTGGTGAGTCGATTGTATTAAGCAGTGTAACTTATACAATTACAGGATTGTACTATCCAATTGAATCTCTTCCCGACGGGTTCTACTACAGTGCTGAAAACGAGCGTAAAGAAAAATTTTTAATAAAGATTTTATTCAAATTCAGGAATCCTAACTTTGAACCAAGAGGAACAGTTCAAAATGACCTGTTAAAATTAACCCACCCCGGATTGGCAATCCCCGTGGAATTTGGTATCGGCATTAAAAAATTCAAGTTTAAATATTGTTTCGAAATCTATGAGGTACCCTCAAAAATTATTCCACCTCGATAAGGTGGACCTTTCCCCTTCCGCTGTTCGAAACAGTTTTATGCCTCAAATTAAAGACCTGCTCGATTTTTTGCACTCGAACGATTTTTATGTCCCATTCCTGCATATCTCAAATTTTTTCGTGGTTGAAGGTGAAGAGCCACTTTTGCTTCTTTTTGGGTATGGACATACATTGATGAAAAGTAAATTTCCAGTCATTGAAAAGACCCCTTTCAGTGAAGGAAATTTATGCAGATATTTTTATTCTCCTGAAATTATCGACGGAATGTATTCCGAGACCAGCGATTATTTTTCCGTCGGTATGATACTTATGCGGTTGTTCTATCCTGAATCTTTTTCGTACAATGAATATGAATCAATCATAAAAAATGGCAGTGAGTTAAAACCCTTGATTGATTACAGAACTGATTTTTATGAAGTTAATTCATTAATTGAAGGGTTAACAGTATTTGAAGAGATTAATCGTTTAACATCGAATGAAATTGATGATTACATAGCAGGCAAAAGAGTGATACCTCATTATTACGGTAGTCACTTTTTGTTTAAGGATGACCTTGCTGAAAGTCGACTCCATAACCTTGGCGACCTCGTTGAATTGCTCAAACTATCCCCTGACAGATTCATAAGCTATATAAAACAACCTCAGAATCTAAAAGAAATAACTGACTGGTTAAATAATCTTGAAGGCGTTAAAGACCTGGTGGGGTTAAAGAAACGGTTTATCCGATATCAAAACATCGAACCCGTCTATTTTACTGAAGTAATACTCCGACATCTGCTCCCCTCGGCAATTATTACTCTTAACAATATTGAGTTTAATTTCCAAAACACGGAAGATCTTAAAGGTCAACTCTATCTTTTCTTCCGAAATCTGGAACATCTAAATTATTATTATAAGGATGCCAATACAAAATTTGAACTCTTCAAATTTATGCTGGTATGCGATGAATTGAGTAGCCTCGACGCTGTAAAATATCAACTTCTTGCCTCTGCCAAAGAAAACCTTACAGTCTTTCTTAATCTCGGCAGGGAAAATTACATCGATACTCTCAGCAAAAAACACATACATATTCAACCAATTCAATGGGTTCAGATATTTCATCATTTTATTAAAAACAAGTTTGTAAGATCGCTGGAGGGTTCAAAACTCGAAAAACTTGAAGATTTTGCTTTTTATCTCGCCCAACATCCTGAGATGATGTCTGATGAATATCTCTATAACGATATGATTCTGTTCCTCAAGTGGAACGGAATAAATGATATAAAAGGAAAATCCTTCAAAACACTCGTTTTTGAAATACTCGAAAACAAAGTGGAATGTAATATAAGTCTTTCAAGGATTGAAGAGCCTGAAGCGGGTAATTTTAAGATGCTTTATTCGTTCAGATACTCTCTTACAAATTACTTTAGTTCAATGGGTGTTGATCTTCCCTTCGCCACCGAAGTTAAACAACAATATACTTATTCTTTTAGGAAAAGTGGATTTGGGTTTATCAAAAGATCATACAACGACTTTTTAACTCAGCTCGAAAAAGAACATTCTATTCCTCCTGCAAAAATACCCGAACAGGAAAAGCAACAAATTTTTAAGACTTTTAACGACACACTAAAAACAGAATTTAAGTGGCAGAGTGTATTAATCAATCTTCTTATTGCCGGTGGCTTGGGATTTGTTGCTTCAGAATTTGGAATTGACCTCGTCATTTCTGATAAGGTTAAATGGTATCTGGGTTTAGAACCTGATTTTATGTTCTTTGTCACCGGGGTTCTTCCCTATGTGGTATCTGTCGGATTTATTGGCATCTTATACATTCTTGGTCAAAACCTGAAACTGGTTGCAGCGATTATCTTTTTGGCTATTTTGTTGGTGTCCGGCGGATCATACCTTTATTATGAAAATTTGGTAACTTCGGTGGAGACAGATCTGGCAAATAAAAAGGGATTGTTGACAGAATTTTTCTCGGGTGATGTGGCAGAAACTAAAAGTGAAGTTATCCCGTTTCAGGAGTTAAAAGAAAGTTTTGATGAAGCTTTTGGAGTTATAAACTCTGGATTTTTACCACTTGCAAAATATTCCACGACTGCAAATACATTTGAAGTTCAAACAAATCTTAAAGCACTATCAAGAACTGTAAAGTCAATCGAAGATGGCACTTTCTCAGCAAAATTTAGTTTTATCGATCCACTCACAGTGCCGATAGAAGACTTTGTCGGGTCGGCTCCAATCCCTGACAACACAGGATATCTTAACACAAATGGATATTTTGCGATTACCCGCCGGGATGTTAGAGAGACTCTATCCAGGAGTTGAGTTAATAAAAAAAGAACTGGATTTTAGCGATAAAGAATTTAAATTTGAAGTTACTGCATTGTTTGGTTCCATTTCTGTGGACATTGACGGGAAACAGGTTCTGGTGTTTCGTGAGAAAAACGGATTCACCGACCTTGATTACGACAGATTTAAGCCAACTGTTTCATTAATTTTTGGTTTGGAGAGTAGCTATTCCATTTCAGCGATAAAAATGACTGCTATCCCCGATCCGACAGGTGACAGGAATTTTCTCGTTAAAAACTCCTTAAAATGTTTAATTGACTCGAAAGCGGAAATTTATAAAAATTCAGGACTTAGCGACCTCGTTAAACTGGCAGTTACTGACAAAGATACTTTTATTATATCCGGGGTTGATAACTTAAAACTAACGCTAAGAACCGCCACAAAAGAAGAGGTTTTTGTAAAAAGGAACGCGATAAAAAATGTATTTTATTAGTCCTCCCCCCAAAGACTTATAAATCCATTTTGTTCAATTATTTTTTGGCCGGGCTCTGAATTAACAAAGTCAAGAAATTTTTTGATTTTGCCCTCGGGTAGATCAAGTGTATAAAAATGGATATATCTTACCAATGGATAATCTGAGTTGATTTCTCTTTTCCCCGGAGCAACACCATTAATCAATAACGGTTTTATCGACTGATTTCCATAAATCATTTCCCCACTTAATCCAATCGAATTGTTATTCTCAACAATTTGTTCAATCACCTCATTTGGTGAATTCACAGTCAAGGAATTTTTACCGTATTCTTCATTTTCAAGAATATGTTTTCTGAAATAGGAATATGTTCCGGAATTGGGTGACCTGAGGATGAGTTTATACTCAAGCTTCCTGCCGGATTCTGACTTTTCAACAACTTTACCTGTAAAAATCTGCTTTAATTCAGAAAGTGAAATCCCATCCAGAGTATCGCTTGAATTAACATAAACCACGATCTCATCCTTGGCAATGATGGTAGATATACCAAGGCTTCCCTGTTTATTAACAAGCTCTTTAATTTCTCCCGGTTCTATTGGTCTTGAAGCTATACAAATATCCGCTTCTCCCCGTATTAAAGTTTTCATACCAACCGATGTTCCTCCTCCGCCAACGATTACCGAATAACCTGGATTTTGCAGCATAAACCCGGCTGCAATCATTTTAATCGATTTGTTCATCGTTTCCGATCCCCTTATCGTAATAATGCCCCCTTCACGGGTAAAACTTGAACACCCTGTCATCAGGAAAAGGGTTACTATTGAGATAACCAGATATCTAATCATCTAATTAGTCCTCCGAAGTTTTAGATATTCAGAGTAATAGGGGGATTCTCTTTTCATTTTTGGAGAGTCAACTTCCTTATCCATAAAAAGGATAAAATTTAACAAAATCTTCGCAAATCCTGCGGCGGCATCATAATTTATGAATTGGTGGAGGTCATCAAATGGTGAGTGATAAATATTAGAAGTATAAAAATATTTTAACCAGGTGTATTCCTCAAGTGGTTTATTAACCGGCAATCTGCCCTCCTGGATCAAAAAAGAGGGTATTCCCGCCTGAACAAAACTGTAATGATCACCCCTGATGAATTTGTGTGAAATTTGCTCCTCATTTTCATCAAGCTTAATACCATTTTTTTTCGCAAATTTTTCAAAATACGCTCGTAAATCAGAATGATCACCATCAATAACTTCGAAAGAACCCGGTTCATCAATAAATGGAACCCCGTCAATATTCAAAACAAATGATGAATTAACGAGTGGTATGATCGGATTTGATGTATAATACTTGCTTCCAAGGAGTCCTTTTTCCTCAGCTGAGAGGAATAGAATCAGTACATTCTTATTAAGAGAGGATTTCCTCTCAACCAGACCGGCTGCAATTTCGAGGAGGACTGCCACTCCTAAAGCATTATCATTTAACCCGTTATAAATGGAGTCACCCTTAACGGGTTTTCCAACCCCCAGATGATCAAAGTGGGCGGTGAGAATTACCCACTCCTCTGTATTAAGATTTTCAATAGCAGCTGCTATGTTGTGCGAAATGAACTCCCGCGAAATGAATTTGCCCTTAAATTCAATTTTAGCCGGAAGATAAAAACTCCGCACTTTGTTTTCAAAAACCATCGAATAAATATCATCAACAGAGACTCCGGAACCTTCGAAAAAAACTTTGGCAGAGGCAGGATTTATGATCGCACCAAACCCCGAACTCATTCGTGAACTCAAATAGATTTCTTCAAATTGGTAGTCACTTTTTATTTTATCCCATTCAACTGCCCCGCCACTCCTCCCTTCAACAGGAATGATAATCACGCCGGCAGCTCCTTTACTCAAAGCAATTCTCAACTTTGATTCAATTAGAGAATATACAGATGCTTCTTCTCCAAGGAAATAACTTTTGTCAGTTGAGTAGGGTTCACCATCAATTACAATAACCATTTTCCCCTCGACATCAATCTCAAAATAGTCATCGTAATCATATTCGGGAGCTGTGATACCATAACCCGCGAATGCAGTCTCAATATAACTTGGAATGAGTGTTTCAGTGCCACTGTTTGTTATAACATAGTCACTGTTTAATTTGAGTTTGTGTTCAGAAATTGATGCGACATTTAGTTCAGAATTGTCGAGAACAGTGTATCCCTGAAGTGGAATACTCTGGAACCAGGATTTCCCGCTAACAGGTGGAATGCCTTTACTTATTAAATAATCGATTATATATTTTTCTGCGATTTTCTCCCCTCTACTTCCTGTGCCTCTGCCAAATAACGAATCGGCAGCCAACACTGAAGTATGTTTGAATATCCGGTCTGCAGAATCACCATCGCCAATTTTGATTGTCTGAGTAAACACTGTCAAAGGGAGGAGAAGGAAACCGGTAAAAAACAATTTTATGGAGAAATTCATCAGCTTTTTTTAGTTTTTATTTTAGTTTACAATTTACAAATTTTTGTCTTAAATTTACTTCCCGATCAATCTCCATAGCCGGTTAATTCCACATATCCCACTCCTTTGGATATCTCGTTTCCGCTTTTTCTGAACGCATTTATAGCTCCTTCATAATATCTCAATCTAAAAGGATGCACCTGATTTTTCATTGCAACTGAGACACCAAACACGAAATTTAATGGTATAATTTTAATTTCCCACTCTACAGGATATTTTATTCCATCTATTTCGGCATTTTTTAACGGCGTAATCTTAAAATCATTCCCTGTGAATACATCATAACTTCCATCCATCTGAATTAAGGTTCCTTTTTGGAAATTGGTTGATCCTGTTGAATCCCTTAATCTAAAATACATCAATTCTGTACCATCCTCCATTTGTAAAGCAAACCAATCCCAACCTTTTTGATCACTTTCAAGTGCACTGGTGCTCCATTCCCTGTCCATCCATGAACTTCCATTTAATTTGAACTTTTTCCCTTGCAGAGTAAGTTCTCCTCCGGTATTCAGTTTTGTGAAAGAATAGTAATAGGAAGCATTCCCGGGTTTATTTGATTTTTTACTCAGTCCTTTATCCCCGTGCAATACCATCTTTTTTTCAGGCACCAAATTGAAGGAAATTTTGAAATCGTCGGTTGATGAATTAACTTGAAAACCCGGTAGCTCCGCACCATTCGAAAAGTCAAATAAAATCTCATTCCCCTCGATGTAGATTCTTTTTGCAGTTTCATCACTTCCGGCAAGACCATCCAATGCCCTTGCATATCTTTCATATGAATAAAACTTTTGATTTTGAATATCGCTAATTCCGATGTGGATGCTGTAAAGTGAATTTTGCGAAATGACAACAGAGTCAGATTCACTTCCCGGTAAAATTCCATTCCTGAAAATTGTAAACTGATACCCAAATCTTCTGCCTTCTTGCGTGAAGAGGTTACCCGTAAAATACCACCACTCGGTGCGATATTCATTGTGTGCAAAATGGTCTTTTGGGAATATAAATTGCCTTATGCTGTCTGCTTTTTTAAATCCGGATACTTCACCACTCATTATGCTTGCAACAGAGATTTCATCCGCTTTTTTATCACCTGTGCCAAAGTTGACAAACAGATATATTAATAGCCCTGTTAACAATAATCCAGACAACGAAAGTAATAACAATCGCATATTATTCGTCCCTCAAAGATTTTGATGGCAGAGTAACGGACATTTTATAAGCAGGGTAAAGACCCGCGAGGAGTGAAGCTGATACTGCAATAATGATCGCCTGAAAAAGAACCACAGGGTCAATCGACATCTGCATCGTCCAACCAAACGACCTAAGATTAATAATATAAATCAGGCAATATGCAAGCACCAACCCCAACGGAATTGCAATGATTGCTGCAATTAAACCGATTGTAAAAGTTTGAACCGAGATCATTTTTAACATTTGACCGGGGGTGAGCCCGGTGGCTCTTAGAATTCCCATCTCCTTCTCCTTCTCAAGTTGAATCGACATCAATGCACTAAACACACCAATAAATGCTACAATAACGGATAAGATATGGAGTAAACCGGCAACAACAAATGTACGATCAAAGATTTCGATTGAATAATCACGCAAATCTTTGTTTAGCCTGATTGAAACACTACTTTCTTCCGGAAACATCAATCGCAAATTCTTTTGAATCACTGTAATATCAACATTATCTTTAAGGTAAACACCGATTCCCGAAATTTTTTGATTTTTCCAATATTTCTTAAAATGGTTATAATCGATGGCGATATGTCCCACATCAGAACTGTAATCATAATAAATAGCCGAAACTTTTAAAGCAATAAGACCTGATGGCGACTGAAGTGTAAATTGATCACCAACTTTGTATTTCCATTTATAAGCAAAAGTTTCAGTCATTAAAACACCGCTTCCTTCCCTTATTTCTTCCCAGGCAGTTCCGGAATTTCCCTCTTTCAGATTAAATCTGCTTTCATTTTCGGGGTCGATATGTGAACCAAACACTTCAACAGTTTTATTATTTATTGTACCACTTCCTTCTGAATAAAAATCGAGAGTTTTCACTCCCTCAATCAACAAAAATCTTTGAATAAGGGAAGTGTCGAGAACAGCCTCATTTTTGCGTGATACAAGCCCCTGTGAAGACACAAAGACATCTGCCACAAGTGTTTGTTCAAGCCAGTCAACCACTGTTCCTCTAAAGGAGCTAATCATAGTGGAAACTCCGATTGTTGCGGAAACAGAAATCGCAAGAGCTGCAATAGCCACTGATGTCCTGCTCATATTTGCCGTAACTCCTCGAACTCCAATTTTTCCTCTGTTTCCCATCAGTTTTTTGATAATTGGTTCAATGACTTTAACAAAAAAAGTTATAACCGCAGGAGTTTGGAGAGCAAATGCGATTATCAAGAGAAAAATGCCAAAATAGCCCGTGAGTATTCCGGTTCCACTTACAGATAAAATTGTTACTCCGATGACGAGAAGTGCAAAAGAGATTATTGAGAATAACACAATTTTCTTTTTAAGTTTTGTTTCAACAGATGATCTTTTTAATGACACTCCCGGTGAGGTCCTGGCGGCTTCATACGCAGGAAACATCGCAGCAATTATTGTTCCTCCAACCCCTGCCAAACTTGCTTTAAGAATAATCAATGGTGACAGTGAAACGGTTTGAACCGTTGTAACAAAATAGAGGTCATTTAAACTTTGGGTTACAAATCCGAGCATAACCTTACCGAGGAATATACCGCCAATAATTCCCCCAATCGTACCAATCGATGCGATGAAGATCGATTCAGCCATCACCTGAATAAAAATATCTTTTTGGGTTACTCCGGCAGCCCTCAACAGTGCAAGCAACTTGCGTCTTTGAACAACAGAGAATGTCATTGCATTATAGATCAGGAACAGCCCGACAATCAACGCTAAAAGACTCATGGCATTCAGATTTAATCTGAATGCTTCGGTCATCGATTTGGCTGTCTCATTACTTTTTTCGGCAGCCGAAAGTTGAAGAACGGGGTCCTTTAAAATGGTTTTGGTGATCGTTTCCACTTCGGAAGGAGTGAGAATCAAATCAATATAACTTACAAAATCCCCTTTTTTAAATAATTTTCGTGCAGTTTCAATGTCCGAAATTATAAACTGCTCAATTCGATCTCCTGAGACATCTTCATTGGATTTAATTAATCCGACACACACCACACTCAGAAAACCATCTCCCCACTTCAGCGAAAGTGTATCGCCGGAATTAATTTTTGCCTCTCGCGCAAATGATTCAGGGATTAATACTGTGTTTGAAGAGGAAAGAAATTGAGCAAGTTGCGTGTCACCACCTGTTAAATCAGCGGATATAAAATTTCTAAATTCTTTCTCGGAGAAAGGATCAAGCCCCAGAAATGTGGCTGTGAAGCCCTCGCCTACAAGAACTTTTACATTCTCCTCAATTACGGGTGCAGAAATTTTGATTCTTGCATCTGTACGCAATTTTGTGTAGTTCGAAAGACTAATGTCTCCCTGCCGGCTGCTTAGTCTGTGGGTGGTTTTACCGGTAACAGACTCCATTGAAATATCAAATGCTTTTCCGGAACTTTCATTTGCAATATCAATGGAAAGTATTACAGCTACTCCAAGCATTATTCCGAGTGAAGATAAAAATGTCTGCCATGGATGTGTGAAAAGATAACGAAGTCCCGCTTTTTGGAATAAGGTGATCAATTTTGCCTCTGTGAGGACACAATAATTGATTTGCCCTTAAATTCAATTATGCGGTCAGCGAGTCCTGTAAGTTCTCTACTGTGAGTTGCCATAACCATGGTTTTACCACTCTTTTTAACCAAATCATCAAGCAGTTCGATTACTTTATCTGCTGTTCTAAAATCAAGATTTCCGGTTGGTTCATCAGCAAGAATAATTCCGGGATTATGAACAAGTGCCCGGGCAATTGCTATACGCTGCTGTTCACCGCCCGATAGAACATCGGGATAGCTGTTTCTTCTTTCATAAAGCCCGACTTCATTCAAAAGAAATTTTGCCCGCTCCTTTCCCTCCTGCGTGAAGTTATCTGTCAATTCAAGAGCAAGATGGAGATTTTCATTCACTGTGAGTGTTGGAATCAGGTTAAAGAACTGAAAAATAAAACCGACATTTTTCCTTCGGAATATGGTTCTTTCGGGTTCTTTTAGTAAAGTAATTTCCGTGGAATTCATAAAAATTTGCCCGGAGTCGGGAATATCAATCCCACTTAGCAAATTCAAAAGTGTTGACTTTCCTGAACCACTCCTGCCTAATAGAATTGTCAGTTCACCCTCATTTAAATGAAGATTCACATCATCCAGCACTTTGTGAACTGTAACTCCTTCGTGAAAACTTTTATTTATGTTTTTGATCTCGATATAATGCAATTTTGTTCCTGTTTTACTTAAGAAACAGATCATTATCTTAATTAATTCCACAGTCAAAAACAAAAAAAAGCTGCTTTATTTTTAAAAGCAGCTTTTAGTAATAATGGGTTCCGGTCAGATTTTTCCCAATTCGATCATCATATTTCTGAACTGGTTAAAATCCATTGATTGTTGAGCATCACTAAGTGCTTTATCGGGTTCAGGATGAAATTCAACCATGATACCATGGGCACCAACGGCCTTGGCTGCTTTAGCGAGCGGGGTAACTTTGTCCCTGTGTCCCACTGCATGAGAAGGATCTACAATTATTGGAAGATGGGTTAATTCTTTAAGCACAGGAATGGCACTTAAGTCAAGAGTGTTTCGAGTCGCTGTTTCAAATGTACGAATTCCTCTTTCACACAATATAACTTGTCTGTTCCCTTGTGCAAGGATATACTCGGCAGCGCTGAGGAGCTCTTCAATTGAGGACATGAGTCCCCGTTTTAAAAGAACGGGTCTGTGAGTTTTACCAACTTCAATCAGCAATGAAAAATTTTGCATATTTCTTGCTCCTATTTGCAAAATATCGGAATACTTTGCAACCTCATCAACCTGACTTATCGAGAGCACCTCGGTTACCACGGGAAGATCGTAAACCTTTCCTGCTTCAACAAGAAGTTTTAATCCGTCGTAACCGAGTCCCATAAATGCATACGGATTTGTTCTTGGCTTGAAACATCCCCCTCTCAGGATATGACCTTTATTCTGTTTCATCGTACTTGCACATTCAAAAATTTGTTCCTGCGATTCTACAGAACACGGACCCCCGATAACAACAAAGTTATCCCCACCGATCATTACTCCTTTGACATCAATAATCGTATCTTCATTTTTATAATCTCTACCGGCAAGTTTATAAGGAGATGATTTTTTGGCTATATTAACTTTCTCAATCACAACTTGCGGTTCAGTCGGTTCAATTGTTTCTCTCGTATCGATTACAGCTGCCTGATCAATGGATGTTTTCTCAATATCATTCAATGGATAACTTCCAAAGAGCTTAAAATATCGTGAATTTTTTCCAAGTTCATCAAGCATTAAACTGACTTTGTCATCCTCGATATTTCCCTCAAAATCGATGTAAAACATTTCTTCCCATTGATTACCGGGAACGGGGCGGGACTGAATTTTTGTCATGTTCACCCCATATTTGTTGAAAACGAGCAGAGCTTCAACAAGGGCACCGGGTTTTTGTGCGGTCGCCAAAACAATTGAAGTTTTAGCCGGAATTCTTAAGTCCACTGAAACAGGCTTTTTTGAAGCAATCACAAAGCGGGTATAGTTCTCTTTCCTGTTTGCAATATCCTCTTTAAGGATCACCATCCCAAATGCCTCAGCTGCCTGTTCACTGGCAATTGCAGCAAACTCTATATTCCCCTCCTCTTTAACTCGCTGCACTGATAGAGCAGTGTCGTTCATATTTTCAATGCGTGCATTGGTGAGAGTCTCGAGGAATTTACTGCTCTGAGCCGCAGCCTGATGGTGGGCATAAACTTTTTTTATGGTACTAAAATCCACTTTTGCTATCCCGATCAGGTTCTGCTTTACCCTTAATTTTTCTTCTCCAATTATCGAAACTGAAGAACGCATTAAAGCATCATAAACATCGTTGATGTTACCTGAAGTTGTGTTTTCCACAGGAAGCATGGCATAATCAGCTTCCTGATCTTCTACTGCTTTTACCACATCTTCAAATGTCATTTTACTGACAAAAACAATTTGTTGATTTCTGTTTGCAAAAAACTTGTTTGCGGCCATGTGGCTAAACGAACCTTCAATCCCCTGGATTGCAACTCTGATTTCACCACCGGTTTTTTCGGCACCAATTTTATGCAGATATGATTGCTGTAATCTGATTGAATCTTCTATAATTTCATGGAAAATTCGCGTCACATAGGTGGGCTCGAGTCCAATTTCTTTTCCCAGCTTAATACAGTTTTGCAATAATGTCTTCTCGCGTTCCACATCCCTTATTGGACTTCCACTCAAATCTTTTCTCTTTACTACTTCCATGCTCAACTCACGACGCTCAGCCAGTAAATTGATAATAGTTTTGTCACAACTATTGATCTTTTCTCTCAGGTCTTCCATATTCTCAACTTTTAAATTTTCAACGGCTCAATATAATGAATGGGAGTTTATCAATTTTTGTGCGTTGAGGTCATTTATTATTCCCAATTATTTAACCAACAAAGATTTTATAACAGCAGAATTGGCTCCCGATTCCACTTTGATAAAATATGGACCACTTGATAACCTTGCAGCATTCCACTTAAATTGATGTTCTCCGGCTGTCATCTCTCCCAGGTCGTGGCGTTCAATAAGCTCACCTAACTGATTATAAATAATAATGTTAACCCGGTTCAACTCTGAAAGTTTGAAGGTGACAATCGTCTCAGGATTAAAAGGATTTGGGAAGTTATTATAAACTTCAAAGTTGGTGGGGACAGAAGTGGTAACTTCCTCTTCTTTCGAAGAAACCACAACATTTGGTGATCTTTTCCTGTCGAGCAATAACAACCCGGCATCTGACATAACATACTTACCGTTTGGAATCTCATCATTATTTAAGGTGAAAACCACTCTTCTTCCTTTAACCATTTCATAACTTCCAAGATGGTACCATCCTTGTTTTCCCGGACTTTGCTGATTGACGCTTACCACAGTGTCACCCGGTTTTGATTTTATAGTGTACTTGACATCAGGAGCAAAACTAAAACTTGGGATCAGGTAAGTATAAAGGTTATAAAAACCATCTGCAGGGATATCATAACTGTATTCCAGGGACGCAGGGGTTGAACTTCCCGTTCTGATTATTCCACCTCTGAATCCGGGCACCGGAAGGGATTCCCACGCACCTGACTTAACAACATTTGTTGAATCCTCACTTACAAGCAGCCCTTTAGGTCTTCTATTATACTCTCTCCCCGGCATTGTGGCTGGTTCTGAGTAATAAGTTGATCGAAGTGTATCTGCAAGGCGGAAATTATTTTGTCTCAATCCTTCATAAAAAAAGAATCCCTCCCCTTTAACCCCTGCATTCCGATTGGCTTGCAAAGATTGTAGAAGGAATTGAGGATCAATTGTATAACTTCCAACATTCATTAAGACTCCTGCAAAAGTGATATCTTTTTTTTGCGGGTTGATATGCGACAACGAACTGTTTAATTCGTAAATATAATCGGCTATTGAATATCTGTAAAGTTGAGGTAAAAACTGATCCACAATTCCCGAATTTACCCAGGTTTTAGAATCCTGTAAATACTGATCGTAAGCCCATGGATACACACTTGGAGACGAAGCTACGAACAAATTTTCATCAAGTGATTTTACACTGTCCCGAACTCTGCTGTAAAAATCATTCAATTTGTCTGCACGCCACCTTTTCCAATCGGCATCATAAAAATTTACGGGTGGTGATTGTCCTCCATGATCCTGTTTATACAACTCGACAGTCACAGAATCATAACCGCATTCCACCGGAAGAGCCGGCATACGATCAGAATATTCAATTCCGTCGATATCATAATTTCTAATTACTTCCGTTGTCAATCCGATAATAAAATTTTGTACATCCGGATTTACACCCGACATCCAGTCAAATCCATTTTTAACACAAATATCACCATTTAAACTTTTTGCAGCCCAGTTTGGGTATTTTTGCAAAATATGGCCTCCATATGGAGGTGTCCCACCTGAATAAAATGAGGAAAAACCATATTCAAACCAGGGATACACTTCTATCCCAACTCTATGCGCTTCGATAATAACTGTCTCCAAAGGGTCTCTTCCTGAAAATGCAGGATCAATGCTGAATCCAAAAAGAGAATCCACTATTTTACTTTGGTATTGAGTGTACCCGGCATTCCATACCACAGGAATAACTGCGTTAATGTTTAAACTTTCCAGTAGGTCCATTGCTTCAGAGATGGACTTTTCCGAAAAAAGCACCTGACTATCGACATCAGTGAGTTTCACTCCACGAAATTCCTGGTTTTGGGCTGTAATGTTGATTGATGCGATCAACAACACACACGATAACAGCTTGAAAAACCAACTTTGTGAATGATATTTATGAAATTTTAGCATAAAGTATTTCAAATGTTTAAATTGACTATACAAAATTACAGAATTCTAATCCAACCGAGAATAATTAATGTCCCATAAGTATGATTTTGACTGCATGGTAATCGGAAGTGGCCCCGGAGGTGAGGGCGCTGCCATGAAATTGGTAAAAGCCGGTAAAAGAGTTGCAATGGTTGATTCGTTCCCCAGAGTTGGTGGAAGTTGCACCCATACCGGAACCATTCCAAGCAAAAGCCTGCGCCAGGAGATACAAAGAATTGCCGAAATTGGCTCTACACTCGGTGTAACCTACCAACAGGTTCTTGGAAGTACAAAAAAGGTTGTGGATCAACAAACCGATCTGCGAATGGGATTTTATAGACGAAATTTTGTTGAGGTCTTAAATGGGTGGGCAAAATTTGCAGATGAACATACCCTCGAAATCGAATTGACCAACGGTGGATTCGAAAAATACACTGCTGAATATTTTGTTATTGCAACAGGCTCCAGACCTTATCACCCACCTGATGTGGATTTTTCACACCCAAGAGTTCTTGATAGTGATACGATTCTGACTACTCCCCTAAACTTTAGATCGATTGCAATTTATGGTGCCGGAGTTATTGGATGTGAATATGCATCAATTTTTCGCGGACTTTCGATCAAAGTGAACCTCATTAACACCAGAGATCGCCTCCTCACATTTTTGGATGATGAAATTAATGATGCACTTTCATACCATCTTAGAGAAAATGGTGTACTGATCAGGAACAAAGAAGAATATACAAGAGTTGCTGCAACCGATGACTCTGTGTCCATTCATCTCGAATCCAATAAAGTAATTACAACCGATGTATTACTTTGGGCTCAAGGCAGAACGGGAAATTCGAATACACTAAATCTTGAAAAAATGGGAATAGCAACGGATTCCCGGGGTTCAATCCAAATAAATGACAAACACCAGACAGCAGTTCAAAATATTTATGCGGTTGGTGATGTTTGTGGCTTCCCCTCACTCGCAAGCGCGGCTTATGATCAAGGCAGGTTTGCAGCTACTCACATAATCGAAGGAAAATGTGAACATCAACTTCTGGCGTTTATACCTACAGGAATTTACACAATTCCTGAAATCAGTTCTATTGGTAAAACAGAGCGTGAACTTACACAAGAAAAAATCCCCTACGAAGTGGGGCACTCATTTTTTAGACATCTTGCAAGAGCCCAGATAACCGGACACAAAACGGGTATGTTAAAAATTCTTTTCCACAGAGAGACTCTTGAAATTCTTGGAATACATTGTTTTGGTACAAATGCAAGTGAGATCATTCATATCGGACAAGCGATAATGGTACAAAAGGGTGAAGCAAACTCCCTGAACTACTTTATCAATACCACATTCAATTATCCAACCATGGCTGAAGCCTACAGAGTTGCAGCTCTTAATGGATTGAACAGGATCAGGTAGTCCAGTGAAAAAGTACTTAATTTTAACCCTCTTATTACTTTTTATCCCGCGAATCTCCCCGCAGAGTTTTGAGATACACAAGTTTGGCATAAGAGAAGGATTAAGTATTGAATTGACCAAATCGATAGTGCAGGATACTTTTGGATTTATCTGGATTGCCACCGATGAAGGAGTGAGTAGATTTGACGGTTATAATTTTACTTCATTTAACAAAATTCCTGAAATTTCATTTGCAAAACAGATAATCAAATTAAGAGACGGAAGATTAATCCTTATTTCTGACCTTGCTGTCTTTGAGATCAAACCGGCGTTGGATACAGCATACATCAAAATGCTCATCAGAGGAGACCGTGAGCAGAAACCGGGATATATATGGTTTCCTAAAAGTGTTTTTGAGGCAAAAGACGGTGCGCTCTATTTCAGCGAGGGTAATGCGGTAGTCCGATATAAAAATGGGAGGTTAAAAAGATTTCTTTTGGCTAACTCTGAAATATCTTTTGACTTCTTCAGGGCTCATCATTTCACTGAATTGGAATCAGGCGAATTGCTTTTAATCACTTATTCGGGTGGATTTTATCGATTCGATAATAAAGCAGATAATTTTAAGAAAATTTTAAAACCTGCAAATTTAAACAATCTGGCTGCTGTTGAATACCTGGGGAATGGGCGTTTTCTGCTCGGAACCAATAAAGGGATCCATGATATTACCTTAAAACGGAAAAAGAATAAAGAACAGAATTACGAAATCTCTTCCTCCAAACTCTTTTTTGAAAACCAAAGTATATCCGATCTGATTGTCTTCAAAGAAAGATTGGTATTCAGTACATGGGAGAAGGGACTTTTTTCGATTGACACCACCGGAGGTTCTTTAAACACTAATAACTATGAAGAGATAGGTGATGTAAAGATTTACAGTCTGTTTGAGGGTTCTGATGGCAGTGTCTGGTGCAGTACCGAGAGAGGGATTCTGCTTCTCAGTGAAAGTCTGTTTGAACAGGTTGATCCAGCTAAGATTAAACAGTATATTCAAGATATTATTACCCTCAAAGACAATAAAATTGTGGTCTCCGATGGCAGCAATGTTTATAATCTTAAAAAGCAGTCAAACGGGTATGTTGCAAAGAAGATTCTCAGTGTACCAAATTTTGTTGTAATAAGTTTACTTAGATTTAAAAATGGAATTTTAGCCGCCCAAACAAATGGCAAACTTATTTACATCGATGATTCCGGTGAGAAATCAGAAATTAATCTCGCACACAAAGGAATTTTTATAAAGTACATTTCCTATGGTGTGGATGATGATATTTGGATGCTTGTTGAAGGGTCGAAAGAGATCATAAATCTTAAACCTGATTTGAGTTACAAAAGGTATGATGTATCAGACCTGCCAATCGAGAACTTCACTACTATTTTTTCAAATCAAAAAGGTGAAATATTTGCTGCCGGCACTGCGGTTGATATCAATCTTATCAAATTTAACAGCTCCCGGGATAAGTTTGAATCGCTTAATCTTGATCTAAAGATTAAATATAAATCCAAAGTAACGATCAATGATATCGATTTTGACAAACATGGTAATCCTGTACTTGCTACTTCAATGGGAGTTTTCCTGATTGAAGATAATTCTGTTTCACCATTGACTCAGTTTTTAATGGGAATGGAAGCACGATCACTTGCTGTTGACGATGTTAATTCGGTTTTTTGGGTAGGTAGTTCGGATGGTGTATATAAATTTGATGGGCAGAGTGTTTATCATTTTGATGAGATATCCGGTCTCCCGAGCAAAACCGTTGGAACAAGAACTTTAACCATCGATAATGAGGGGCAACTCTGGGTAGGAACTGCAAGCGGACTTGCCATCATGGGGGGGATGAGCCAAAAAATGGCAACTTCAACTCCAAAAATCATCTTTAGAAGTGATCGTTACCCGGTACCTTTCACTAATTACTCGGACGAAATCGAGTTTGTTGAAAATCGTGACTGGGTGCTTATGGCATATAATTCAAATTACCCTTCAAGATCAACACTTTTTCAATACAGATTGGATGACGACACCACCTGGCGAGCTATGCAAGATCAGAATCAATTGCATTTGGATGATCTTGATGCGGGAACTTATAAGATCGAGATAAGGGCAAGACAACAAGGGAATCACACATGGAGCGAATCAACCGTTCTTGAGTTTACAATTTCTCCCCTTTGGTATAAAAGATGGTGGGCGGTTATATTGTGGGCAATATCTCTTTTCCTTCTTATCTATTTTATTATTCGTTTTAATACACGAAGATTGGAAGCCGAAAATCTGGCTCTTGAGCGTCTTGTAGATGAAAGGACTGTGGAAATAACTGTTCAAAACAAGGAATTGGCATCTGCGAAAATTGAAGTGGAGCAAAAAAACGCTAAACTTCAATCACTTCTGAATGAATTAAGAGCTCTGAATGCCACAAAAGATAAGATGTTTTCGATCATCTCGCACGACCTTAAAAATCCATTTACATCAATCATTGGATTTGCGAGTATTCTCGAGGATGAATTTGAATCCCTGACAAATGAAGAGAAAATTGAGTTCGTAAACAAAATTTATAATACCTCCACCCGAACTTATGAGCTTCTGGAGAATCTGCTTAATTGGAGCAGATCACAAACCGGCAGGATTGTGATTCAAAAGAGTAACCTGAAATTAAAAGAAATGATTGATAAAAATTTTGAACTCATTTCTGATTCTGCAATAACAAAATCGATTACCCTCATAAATCATCTGGATGAAGGTACGGAAGTGTTTGCCGATTATGATACAATTAATACGGTTATGAGAAACTTGTTAACCAATGCAATTAAGTTTTCAATGCCCGGAAAGTCTGTTGAAGTCAGTGCAGAAACAGGACATGAGTTTGTAAAAATAAATGTTGTGGATCATGGAATCGGAATGAATCAGGACACAATTTCCAAGCTCTTTAGAACCGATGTTTTCCATTCAACAAACGGAACAAATTCCGAAAAAGGAACCGGACTCGGACTGATTCTTTGCAAAGAATTTGTAGAAAAAAATGGTGGGAAAATTGAAGTTCAGAGTGAACCGCTTATGGGAAGCACTTTTAATGTGTTCCTGCCGATCCACTCTGAAAAATAGATTATTACAACTTTAGTTGATAACTTCGTAGATATTCTTTCCGTACTCGAATCTTACATTCCTTCCCAAAGACAAAATCTCTGCAATTTTTTTGTCAGAGAACGCAAGCTTAAAATATTCATCGGAGTTAAACTCTATTTTTTTAACATTTGAACTTGTATTTGTTTCAAGATAGGAGTCGATCCAAAGACCATCATTTTGATAAAACGCTCTCCCGCCAGCATCTTTAAGATTGAGAGATTGAGCTGATGGATCGATATTTTTGTCGATATTTCGTTTTTCTACATCACGATGATTCAACTGATCAGCTCCCGCATAGTCTCTGATAGTTTCGCTTGCAGTGCTGCTTCCCTTCCCCTCCTTGCTGTTCATCTCATCAAATTCACTCTTAAATGCACCTTGTGGCATTGTCGAAAAGTTGTCAGAGGCGGATTTTAGGTCAGGGGCAAGTGGAGGCCGTTGGTTACCTGTCAGTTGTTCATCTTCGAGGATAAGGTACGCGGTGTAAGGAGTTATCAAACCATATTTTTTTGCGAGATATACAATTTCATCGATAACCTCTTTTGATTCACCATTCAGTCGGATGATATCAAGGAGATGCCCCACCCTGCGCATCGACCAGATAACTGGAATAAATGCATATTGAGATTCTGATTCTATTTCGACCAACTTCTCAAACTTTAATTCCTTTCCATTCCGTTTTCCTGTGATCGTAATTTTTCCTGACTTTGCATCATTCAACTTACCTGCAAGTGTTAACATGCCACCTTTAAACAGGTCAATTTTGGTGTTTGGATAAAGTTTAGCAAGTTCAATTCCACCCGAGGAAGTTACAGTTACATCAGTGAGAACAGGAAATTCAATCTTTTCAAATAAATGACTGATATTCACTTCGATTTCATTTGTGGGTGGTGAATAATTTCTTACACCTCCGGTTTTCACGGCAATTTTGTCAAGGAGGTGAATGTTAATATCATAACCAATGCCAAAGGTAAATATCCTTTTGCCTGAGATCAGTTTAGGATCAAGTTTTTCAACAAGTTTTGCCTCATCCCGTTCACCAATTGTTGGCTTTCCATCGGTAATAAAAACAACAAAAAAGGGTCGGGTCGGTTCACTTTTTTCATTGATTGCAAGATTAAGTGCTTCCTCAATGTTGGTTCCACCAAGAGCTTCAAGATTTTTGATTTTCTCTTCAGCATCTTTTTTAGAAGACTTATCGGCTTTTTTCATTGACTTATAAAATTTCTCTGCCTCGGTGCCAAATTTTATTATCTGAAAATTATCCTGATCTTTTAATCTGTTCACACAATAAACAAGTGCATCCTGAGCAGCTTTTAGTTTCTCTCCGGCCATGCTCCCTGAAATATCGAGAATAAAAACAACATCCTTTGGAATATATTCACCCGGGAATTCGGCATCATCAACAGAAAAGTTAAGCAGGAAATAGTTTTCATTATCCCCTGTTTTATAACTCATCAGGTCGATCACGCTTCCTTTTAGTCGGGTTGCAACAACCAACAAATAATCTTTGTCAGGTTTTACATTTTTCTCTTCATAATTAGCTGTGAAATTGTTATCATCAACCCTTTCACTCTTTGTTTCATGAGTTGGTGAATAGATCGACAATATCTTGTTTTTACTTTTTATTGTTGTGGAAACCGAAACTTTTTCCAAAGCCTTTGATGAAAATTTTTCAGTGTTTAACGGGTAAAGATATTTTATAGTACCTGCATCAAACTCAAGAGTTTGGAAATATTCAATCTCAATTTTCCTTTCAGAACGGGGTTCAATCGGGAATATTTTTACGGTATAGATATTTCTTCCTGTATATTCCAAAAGAGCCGGATCTTTACTTTTTGCAACAATATCCTGATAAAGCTTTTTTGCTTTCTCGGCATCCAAAAGCTCTGCTTTATACTCTTTTCCGTTCACATACATTTTAAATCCGGTAATTACTGCACCTTCAGGGATCGGGAAAATATATTGCCCTTCAAGTTGATGATTAAGCGGGTTAAAAAATACCTGGTCAATTTTGGTTTTTGCAGTCAGTCCATCAATGGTAACTTTAACATCATGATACTTAACTTCGAGTGGAAAAGGATCACGCCATCCCGGATGTGGATGTGGACGCGGAAACGGTGGTTCCGGTATTATGATGAAGCCGTCCGCAAACAATTGCGGTACGGCAAGCATCAGTAGCATCAAGATTCTGCAAATCTTTTTCATTTTATCTTTAATTCCATCTTAATTGACTTGAGCAGTGCACTTCCAAAAGTATGTTTTACCGTTGAATCAGTATTGGTGATGAGAAAGTCATTTCTCATTTTTTCATACTTTTTAATCTCTTCCTTTATCGATTCCCGCTCTTTTTCCTTTTTATCGATAAAAGTTTTTATTTCCTGTTCTGATAAATTCTGTAATTCTTCCGGAAGATCTTTTTTATCAACCTTTGATAAATCAAACTCTTCATCTTTTGAGGCATCCACGAGGTCCCAGGATGAATTGTTATAGAATTCGGTTGCCTTGGCTCCGGCTCTTTGAACAGCGGCACTTGGAGCAGATTTCATGGCATTGTTATCTTCCTGTTCCTGTCTGTATTTTGCTTCTTTTCCTTTTGCAGAGAAATAGACATAAGTATCGTTCAACTGTTCATTCAGTTTGATGATCTGATTGTCGAAAGGTGTGGGTTTCTCTTCGGCAGCGAGATCCTGATTGATGAACATAAATGTTCCGTTCCCGAGCGTGGCACCATCTCTCCAGGTTTTTGATTCACTGTTATCCGGATTACCACAATAGATTGTGTTTATTTTTATTCCGGCTGCCGCTGCTTTTTTGCACACAGATTTATAATCAATTATTCCCTGATCGAAGGGTTCATTTCCGGCAACAATAATTACATTTATTGCATTTTTGTCATTTTTCCAATCAAGTTTTGCGAGTGCCTGATCGATTACTGCACCACAGTATTCGGCACCCCCATTGGTTACCAAACCAAACAGATGTTCCGAAACTATATCCAAATCCTGACTGAGTGAGTCAACCATGCGAATGTAATGATCCTGTGAGCTAAGTCCGTCGTTGCCATACTCAAAGAGTGAAATACTGAGCTCAAGCTTTGTATCAGTCATCTCCTTGTTCAAGGCTGCCATCTCGTTTACAATCCTCCATAACTCCTGCCTTGCCTGGTTTATTAATCCGTCCATGCTGTTGCTGGTGTCAAGAAGTATTGCCAAATTGATTTTTTTAACATTTGTTTTTTTAGTCATAGCATTGGGAAAAGCTGCTGTGAATAAAATAACAAACATCAAAAAGTTTGTTAATATCTTTTTCATGACCTGTCCTTATAATTATTGAATCTATAGTCTTATACTTTAATTTTAATTTTCTGTTCCAGATCAAAACTGATAATAAATCCATAATCTGACCGCACTAAATTAATTGACCAAAAATCTTTAGTTTTAAAATTGAATTTTTATTTAATTTGACACCAGGAAGAGTTGTGGAAAAGAACTCTTTTCAATTTAAGATGGAGTATAAATGTACAGTTTGATTCAGAAGTCGGAGTTTGACAGGGTTAAAGCCTTAAACAGAGAAGACTTCAAGGATTTACAGTTATTTGCTGATATGTGCCGCTACAATACATATATTATGGTTAAAAAAGCCGGTTCAGGACATCTGGGAAGCAGTTTCTCTGCTGCTGATCTGATCACTTATCTCTACTTGCGTAAACTCAATACTCTCGAGGTGGGGTTTGATTCCCCTGACAGGGATATTTATTTCTCTTCCAAAGGTCATGATGTTCCCGGTTTTTATTCACTTCTTTATGCCCTTGGAGTTTTGCCGGAAGAAAAAGCTCTCATGTTAAGAAGATTAAATGGACTGGACGGTCACCCGGAAGTTCGAATCACAGGTGTTGAAGCTTCTACAGGCTCTCTCGGAATGGGTATCTCAAAAGCAAAAGGGATGGCATGGGCAAAGTCTTACACAGGAGCCGCAGGAAAAGTGTTTGTACTTACAGGAGATGGTGAATTTCAAGAGGGGCAAATATTTGAATCGCTTCAGGCAACTGCACATCAAAAAGTAAATAATGTTACTGCTATAATCGACCACAACAAATATCAGACCGATATGCTGGTTAAAGATGTGAACAATATTGAAGACCTCACTGAAAAGGTTCAGGCTTTTGGATGGCATGTGGAAAAAATTGATGGTCACGACTTCAAAGCTATTTCTGAAACTCTCAACAGACTTGACTCTGTAAACGACAAGCCGAAATTGATCATATTGGATACGATAAAAGGTAAAGGCATCTCCTTCATGGAATCCACCGTTATCGATCCCGTTACCGGAAAAGCTTTCTACAAATGGCATTCAGGAGCCCCCGATGATGCAACTTTTAAAGCCGGTTTAAAAGAGCTTCAATCATTGATAGAAGATTTGGCAGAAGAAATTGGAATTGAACCAATCGAATTACCGGTACTTGAAATAAACTCCCCCGCTCCCTCAAAAACTACAAAAGAGTTTGTAACCGAAGCTTATGGTGCGGCTCTCGTTGAACTTGCAAAGACCAATGATAAATTTGTTGTGCTTGATGGCGATCTATCCGCTGACTGTAAACTCAGGAATTTCGAAAATACTTATCCAAACAGATTTATCGAAAATGGAATTGCCGAGCAGGACATGGTGTCAATGGCAGGTGGAATAGCCAGAATGGGATTAATTCCAATTGTTAATACATTTGGAAGTTTTTTGGCTGCCCGGGCAAATGAACAGATTTACAATAACTCGACAGAGAAAAGAAAAATCATTTACACATGCCATTTTGCCGGAATGATCCCGGCGGGTCCCGGTAAATCGCACCAGAGTGTAAGAGATATTTCATTGTTTGGTGCGATACCAAATGCAACAATCCTTCAACCTTGTAATGCTTTGGAAACCAGACTTGTCACAGAATATGCAATAAATTCCGATGATGAAGTGGTAATGATAAGATTAAATATAGGACCTTCTCCTGAAGCTATCACCCTACCGTCAGATTACAAGCTTTCCGAAGGCAGGGGTGTTTCACTGACTCAGGGGTCTGATGCAATTCTTTTTGCTTATGGACCTGTGTTGTTACATGAAGCTCTTGTAGCTGCCGGAATGTTGAACAAAATGGAATTTGGGCTACGGGTTGTAAATTTTCCATGGTTGAACAAAGTTGATAAAGATTGGATAGGTCATCTGGTGGAAGATTATAACAAAATCTTTGTTCTTGAGGATCATTCAAATTTTGGCGGACTTGGAGATACTATTTTGAATGCTCTTGTTAATAATCACGATCTTGGTTCAAGAACATTTACAAAACTTGGGCTCGATGAATATCCCGAATGTGGAACTCCGCTTGAAGTTTTGGAATATCACAAATTGGATGGCAAATCATTAGCCGAACGAATTGCCGGAGTCGGGAATATCGACGAGGTTCTCGAAGATATAGGTGATATCCACGGAAAATATACAGCTGATGCACCACAGTAGATGATCAATTGAAGTTAAAAAAGAGGCTTGAAATCATTTTCAAGCCTCTTTTTTTTAATTTTACTGAGGTTCTCCGTTATTCATCTGATCCGGAGATATCCCTTTTGCGAGAACATAATATTCCTGCGTTAGAACCTGAAGGCGCTCAGCGAGATTTACCATCATCTTTTTAACCAGATCGGGGTATTTCTCAATAAGTTTATCCATCGGTAGATTTAAATTTAAAACTACTGTTTCCTCCTCTGCAATTAATGAAGCTGTTCTTTCGCCTTCGAGAATGATGCTCATCTCACCGATAACCATTCCTTTTTCAGAAAACTCAGCAACTTTAACTTCGGATTTAAATACACCAATTCTACCACTAATCAATATAAAAAGTTCTTTATCAACTGCACCTTCCCGGGTGATTACATCACCAGGCTTAAATATTTTCATGGACTATCCTTTAATTTGCCGAAAATTTTAACAAATAAGCTTTAATAAAACGATAAATATCACCATTCATAACTCCCTGTGTGTCTGATGTTTCCACATCTGTTCTATGGTCTTTTACCATGTTGTAGGGGTGGAACACATACGACCTGATCTGACTGCCCCACTCAATTTTCATTTTACTTTTTTCAAGCTCATTTTTTGCCGAACTCTGTTTCTCTTTTTCAATTCGATAAAGTTTCGACTTTAAGAGTTTCATAGCTCGTGTTTTATTCTGAATTTGTGATCTTTCACTCTGACATGCTGCAACAACATTAGTGGGAACATGTGTTATTCTCACCGCAGTCTCAACTTTGTTAACATTCTGCCCGCCTTTTCCTCCGGAACGGTATGTGTCAATTCTGAGGTCAGCAGGGTTTATGTCAATTTCAATAGTGTCATCCACCTCCGGGATCACCGATAAAGCCGCAAAGGAAGTATGCCTCCTTTGATTTGAATCAAATGGCGAAATTCTGACAAGCCGGTGAACTCCTGCCTCGGCTTTGAGATAGCCGTAGGCAAACTCTCCTTCCACCTCAATTTCAGCACTTTTTATCCCTGCTCCATCACCATCAAGAATATCAACAATTGTTGCTTTTAAATTGTTGGTTTCACAATATCTAAGGTACATTCTAAGCAACATATCAGCCCAATCCTGAGCCTCTGTTCCCCCTGCACCCGAGTGTACGGTGATGATGCAATTACTCCCATCATCTTCACCCGACAACATATTCTTGAATTCAACTTCTTCAAGCATTTGCTGAACTTTTATAATTTCCGAGTTGATATCATCAGCAAGTGATTGATCCTCTGCTTCTGCCGCCATCTCAATCAATTCACCAACAGAAATTGTCTCAGAGTTAATGTTTTCCCAAAGCGTTACCCAATCGGAAAGTTTTTTGCTCTCCTGCAGCAGCGACTGTGCCATTCTTTGATCTGACCAGAAATCCGCCTGTTCACTTATTTTTTTGATTTCATCAATTCGTTCTTGCTTCTCAGCTAATTTAAAGATAACTCCGCAAATTATTCACCCTGACTGAAAGTTCCTTGTGCGTTCTTGATTCTTCTTCAAACATCTATATTCTCCAATTCCAAAATATGTGTTAACGATCTTTTAGATCTCAATTTCCATTCTTAAAAGTGCTGCGGCAAGGGTTTTTCCCTGTGCGTCAAGTTTTAGTGACACGGTTCCACCACCACCAAGGGTGTTGTGCAGTATAAAATTTAATGCACGAAGGTTGGGAAGTTCAAATCTATCCACTTCCCCAAGACATACCCCGGTAAAATATTCTTTTACTCTCTCTTTTGTCAGATGAGTTTTAATAATCTCATATCCATCGTCGTCATAGGCAATAATGCCAACATTTGCAGCATCACCTTTGTCCCCGCTTCTTCCGTGGGCAATGTCTTTTAATTTTATTCTCATTTTGTCTCCATGATTGTAACTACAGGTGTAACCGACTCCTTTTTGAGAAGTGCGGGCCAATATGCAACCACAGCACCCGGTTTTGGTCTGCCACCGGAAAAACCGGTAACTGCGGGAGGACCCGTGAGAATCAAGGGTGCTATTTCCTTACCAAATCTGTCAATTGAATTATAATCATCCCCCCTCACGGCAAATCTGACCATAAGTTCGTTGATATTATCCTCGTCGATCTCTTTTGCTGCAGCTCCATGACAAGCATTATATCCGACAAATTCTGTTCTGAATTCTTCAAAGCGACAACCCAAAGCTTCAAGTCTTTTCCTTAAAATCCTGTCTGCAGCTTTTGCTTTGGTAAGTGCCTGGGGCCAGCTGTATGTAAGTGTCGCAAATGATGAATACCCTGACTCATAGGAACAGGAAACTTTATAAAACGGAGTATAAGGTTTGCCTTTTACTCCCGACATCCTGACTCTATCTTTGCCATCATAGCTGAGTTGGATTGTTGTAAAATCTGCAATACAATCGGGTGTAATATATTCAGCAGGATCGCCAATTTCATATAAAAGCTGCTCTGAAACAGTCTCTATCGTAACAGCACCACCGAGCGATTCATGTTTGGTTATTACAACATCTCCGTTTGGAAAGGCTTCCGCAATGGGAAATCCGATTTTTTCAAAATTTTCAATGGATTCCCAGTCACCGAGGAAATTTCCACCGTCGCTTGCGCTCCACATTCAAGAATATGCCCGGCAACTGTTCCCGCTGCCATTTTATCAAAATCTTCTGCCGACCATCCAAATTCATGGATCATAGGGGCGAGAGTTAAACCTGTATCTGTGGTTCTTCCCGTTATTATGATATCAGCACCTTTTCCCAGGGCTTCAACTATGGGAAATGCTCCAAAATAGACATTGGCACTTAAAAGTTTTTCTTTAACTGAAAGAATGGAATCCCCGGTTTCCATATTAGAAAGTTCGGACCCTTCGGCAATAAGCGCATCTATCCTGTCTTTAATATTATCGCCTTCAATCACTGCAATCTTCAATCCGGAGATTCCAAGTTCATTTGCCACCTCGAGAATCGCTTCAGCACATGCAACCGGATTTACTCCGCCACCGTTTGTGATTACCTTTATCCCCTTTTCACGGCAAACAGGCAGAATTCGTTTCATTAAGGGAGGAATGTCGCGAGCATATCCTGATTTGGGGTCTTTGTTTTTCTGTTTTTGAAGAATTGACATAGTCACTTCAGCGAGATAATCCATCACGAGATAGTCAATCTCACCAGAGGTTACCTGCCAGTATGGAGCTTCAATAAGATCACCCCAGAAGCCCTGACCTGATGCTATTCGAATCTTTTCTTTCATCTAAATTTCTTTATTGTTTAACGAGACTGATTATTTCATTTTGGAGGTTGTTGCTGTCATGTTTCAGCCATTTTATATCTTTATTTGCTCTAAACCATGTCAGTTGTCTTTTAGCATATCTTCGTGTATTGCGCTTAATTAATTCGATACATCTATCTAAATTGTAGTCATTACAAATATAGTTAATCATCTCTTTATAACCTACTGTATTAAGCGAATTGAGGTTCGTTGAATATCCCATTTTCAGCACTTTTTTCACTTCTTCTTCAAGTCCAAGTTCAATCATTGAGTCAACCCGATCTTCTATCCTGTCATAAAGAATCTTTCTGTCAAGATCAAGAGCAAATTGGAAATATTGAATATCATTTTGAGTAGTCTGTTCCTCATGGTGTTTCCAGATGGGAACCCCGGTTATATGAAGAACTTCAAGTGCTCTAACTACCCTTTTCCAGTTGCCCGGCAACATTTTTCCCGCACTAACAGGATCTTTTTCCTGCAAAATTGCGTAAAGTGCTTCCTCACCATGAGTTGCCTTTAACTGATCCATTTTGGCTCTGAATTCCTCATCTTTTGTAGGTCCCGAAAAAATCCCGTCAACAACAGCTTTGATGTAGAGCCCGGAACCACCAACAACAACGGGTATTTTCCCGTTTGTAAACAATTCATCCATTATTTTGCGGGCATCCGACTCAAATAACGAGACATCATATTCTTCATTGGGGTAGAGAATATCAATGCAATGATGTTTTACCTTCTTAAGTTGTTCTTTATCGGGTTTGGCAGTCCCGATGTCAAGAAGCTTAAATATCTGTCGGCTGTCGGCTGAGATTATCTCCGTGTTGAGTTTAAGTGCAACCTCAATAGCCAGACTCGTTTTTCCTGAGGCAGTGGGTCCGGTAACAACAATTACTTTTTTGTCCATCCTTCTTTTCCCAGAAGTGGTACAAATGCAAAATTTGGTAATTCTGTTTTACTAAATTCGTTTTGACCCGTTTTGTGGATAATGACCATCATTTGAGAATCTCTCTCCCCCACGGGAATTATCAGCCTCCCTCCGATAGCGAGTTGATTTTTTAACGGTTCGGGAATTGATGGAGAACCCGCTGTTACGAGAATAGCATCGTAAGGAGCAAATTCGTTCCAGCCAATTGAACCATCACCCCATTTTGTTTGGATTCCATAACCCAGTTTGTCAAATTTTTCTCTCGCCATCAAAAAAAGATCATATTCTCTTTCGACAGTGAAAACTTTCGCTCCCATTGTTGCAAGAATCGCACCTTGAAAGCCTGAACCGGTACCAATTTCAAGAACTCTATCCCCTTTTTGGATTTTAGCATACTGAGTCATAATAGCTACTGTAGTGGGTTGAGATATTGTTTGTCCGTAACCAATATGAAGGGCAGTATCTTCATATGCAAAATGTGACATCGCTTCAGGGATAAATTTGTGACGATCACATTTTAAAAATGCTTCAAGAACAGAATTATCTGTAATTCCATTCTTTTGTAATTTTTTAATAAGTATTTTTTTAGCGGAAGTGAACATCTAACTTGCAGAAATGGAAAAATAATGACCAAACAAAAAAAAAGCTGCCTCAATAGTAGTTTCCGGTAGTTAGCCGAATATCAGCTTTGGAAAGAACCACTATTGTGACAGCTTTGTTTGAGGCGCCGGTCGGATTCGAACCGACGAATAAAGGTTTTGCAGACCTTCCCCTTAAGCCACTTGGGTACAGCGCCATAAAATACCCCAAAACTAAAAAATCCACTCGCGTGGATTTTTCGTTTGAGCGGGAAACGGGACTCGAACCCGCGACTTCAACCTTGGCAAGGTTGCGCTCTACCAACTGAGCTATTCCCGCAGAACCATTTTAATTTGGTTTACAAATATAGGTAATTAGTTCATTTTATGCAAGTGAGACAACTAATTTTTTGAAAAATTCTTTACGACCTTCTCCTTTTGGTTGGTTCCTTTTTAGCACTTTCGGCAATCAATATCACAGCCTCAGGGTAGGTAATCTCTTTCGGCTCTCTCCCTTTTGGTATTTTCGCATTTACTTTCCCATTGGAGATGTATGGCCCAAATCTGCCATTAAGAATCTTCACTTCTGGGTTCTCGGTAAAACTCTTTATATTTCTCTCAATTTCACCGGTACGCTTTATTGTGATTATCTCAATACATTCAGATTCTGAAATCTCGAGAGGATCGATATTTTTAGGGATGGAATAAAACTTGCTTGCATGTTTAACATACGGACCAAACCTTCCCTCTGCCACCATAAGTTCTTCTCCTTCGAACTCTCCCGCAATTCTTGGAAGTCTGAAAAGATCAAGCGCTGCTTCCAAAGTAATTGTGTCAAGTCGTTGATTTTTTTTCAGGGAAGCAATTCTTGGTTTTATCTCGGCATTATCAGGATTGTATATCTGAGCAACCGGACCATATTTTGCCATTCTAACTATCAAATCAAGTCCTGTTTTTGGATCTTTCCCCAACTCTCTTACTCCGGCAGCTCTTTCACCTGTTTCAAGTGCCTCTTTTACAATTTTGTGAAAAGGACCATAAAATTTCTTGAGCATTTCCACTCTTTCAATCTCACCTTTTGCTATATCATCAAGTTGTTTTTCAATCTTTGCAGTGAATTTGAAATCGAGAATATTTGGAAAATGTTTAACTAAAAAGTCATTAACAATGAATGCTATATCAGTCGGAAACATTTTCCCTTTGTCGGCTCCTGTTATTTCTGTCTTTTCTTCCTTCAATATCTTCCCTGAAGAGTTCAGAGTTAACTTGTTATAATTCCTTGGTTTACCTTCCCTCTCCTCTTTTACAACATAACCCCTGTCCTGAACAGTAGAAATAATTGGGGCGTAAGTGGAAGGACGACCAATTCCCAATTCTTCAAGTTTTTTAACTAATGCCGCTTCTGTATATCTTGCCGAAGGTCGGGTGAATCTTTGGGTTGCAGTTATCTCTTTCATATCCAATGATTGACCTACAGTAAGTGGCGGTAGAATCGACATATCCTCGTCTTCATTGTCGTCATCATCTTTTGATTCGATGTATAACTTCAAAAATCCGTCAAAAAGAATTACTTCTCCGGTTGCAATAAATTTGTATTGAGAAGTTGAAACACCTATATCAGCAGTGGTTTTTTCGATTTTTGCATCACTCATTTGCGAAGCAAGAGCCCTTTTCCAAATCAGATCATAGAGAGCGGCTTCCTCACGGGAGAGATTAGCAATGCTACGATTGCTAAAATAAGTAGGTCTTATCGCTTCGTGAGCTTCCTGGGCGTTGGCTGATTTGGTTTTGTATTTTCGGGAATGATGATAGTTGCTCCCAAAATTTTGTGTAATTGTCTCTTTGGCTGCGCCAAGTGCAAAATCTGAAAGATTCACCGAATCGGTTCTCATATATGTAATATGTCCGGCTTCATATAAATTTTGTGCAAGTCTCATCGTTTTTGACACCGAATAACGAAGTTTTCGAGCAGCCTCCTGCTGAAGTGTCGAAGTAGTAAATGGTGGCGCAGGCGATTTTTTAATTTCTTTTTTATCGAGAGCAGTAATTGAATATTTTGCATCAACACATTTCTCAAGGAAATTTAATGCTGAATCATAGTCTTCAAATTTGGTATTGAGGTCACCCTTTAGACTGTATTCGATCCCTTCATTCGACCTGACCTTAAAAAGTCCCGAAACATTAAAATAATCCTTGGAGACAAATTCCTGGATCTCCCGCTCTCTGTCAACAATTAATCTGACAGCTACTGATTGTACACGACCGGCAGAGAGGGATGGCCTCACCTTCTTCCACAATACAGGCGAAAGCTCAAATCCTACAAGTCTGTCAAGTATCCTCCGCGACTGCTGTGCATCAACGAGATGGTCATCTATGGTTCTCGGATTGGAAACAGCCTCTAATATTGCCGGTTTGGTGATCTCATGGAATACTATTCGTTTAATTTTTTCATTGGGGATGGCAAGAGCTTCCTTGAGATGCCACGAAATCGCCTCACCTTCCCTGTCCTCGTCAGTTGCAAGCCACACTGTTGAAGCTTCTTTCGCCATTTTCTTCAGTTCACTGACCTTTTTCTTTTTGTCAGCAGGCACTTCATATTTTGGGAGAAACCCGTTTTCGGTATCAATCCCCATATCCTTTTTCACAAGATCTCTAATATGACCATAACTTGAGGTGACGGTATAGTCTTTCCCAAGAAACTTTTCGATTGTGGACGCTTTTGCAGGTGATTCAACAATCACAAGGTTTTTTATCATATAATATTAATAGCTTTCAATTCAAAATTAGTCAGGTTATAAAAGTCTTTTAAACTTTAAATGTTCTTGATCTATAAAAAAGTTCAAAAATCGATTCGAAAGTAAAGAAATTTGTTCGATACTCAAAATCAGCAATCAAGATACTCACAGTCTTCCGGGCAATATCCAATCTCCACGGTCTCATGGTGAATATCAAATTTTTTAATTATTTCTTTCGCTTCCTTCCTTAATGCAACTATTTGTGATGAAGGAGTTCCATCCTTAACAACCAAATGAACCGAAAGAATGTTATAAGAACCATCCATCGACCAGATATGAAGATCGTGGAGTGACACGACCCCCGGAATGCTTTCGAGTCGGCTTCGCAGACTCATTTCATCAATTCCCGAAGGAAGCCCCTGGAGGAAAATTCTCGTAAAACTACGCAAATTAATGAATGCATTGTATAAAATATAAATCGCAATAATCACCGAAAGCAGAGGATCGATCCAGGTAAATCCCGTAAAATAGATAATCACTGAACCAACTATTACCGCCAACCAGCCCATTACATCTTCAAGTAAATGGAGACGAACAGCTTTTATATTGGCTTTATCACTTGTTCCGAGTTTGAAAAAAGCCATTCCATTTACAGCCACCCCAAGAATAGCGAGTAGAAACATTCCGGCGGAATTTACTTCACCGGGTTCTAAAAATCTCCCGATTGCACCATATATAATAAATAAACTTCCTGTGAACAGTATTACAGTACTTAGTAATCCGGCGAGAAGTGACACTCTTTTATAACCATAAGAGTAAAATTCGTCGCGTTTCCTGTGCGATACTTTTTCGAGGATATACGACAATGCAATTGCAACAGAATCGCCAAGATCGTGAAGAGCATCAGACAATATGGCATAAGAATTTGTGAGGATACCACCAATAATCTCAATGACAGCGAATGAAAGGTTTAGAATGAAAGCACTCTTTATCCCCTTTTCACTATTATCATGATGGTGATTATGTCCATGATTATGAGAGTGTGAATGATCGTGTGGCATCAGATTATAAACATCCAGGATACTTTAAGAATAACAACAAAATCTTTGGACACTAATCCGTCTTGTGTACTCAATATTTTGTTTATTACCAAATATATATCACTTCCCAATGATGGCTTGATATTTAGTTTATAATTTAAATTAATCTCATTTATTTCATTATTCCATTGTAACAGAAGAAAAGAAGCCATATTTACATTAAGTGTATATTTAAAACGGGTGAATATTTCGTTGGTTTGTAACTCGTCACCGGGAAATTTTATATCGTTAACGCGGTAGCCCAAACTAAATCCAAACTTGCTTGAGAGTGCGGCGGTTGCCTCGACACCATAGGTATATCGTGTTCCTCCGTAAAAATCGCCGGATTCAATTCCAATGGAGCCATAGAGGGCTCGAGCCGGATTTGAGATGGCTTCAATACCATATACATTTCCATAATATTCACCCTGCTTAATAACCGTATTGTTAAAGATGGTGAAGTCTCTTTCAGGTCTGTCATATTCGCGGCTAAATTCGAAATCAATCCTGTCGTTCGACTCAAAAGTAACGCTCAAAGGGACAATATTATATTCAAAAGAAGTGATTTTTCCCTGTGGATCATGGTCAAACTCAACATTAACAGGAACAAATCTAAGTCGTCTTAACAGACCGTCATTAAAACGGGGCGCATAACCGGCACTGAATTGAAACTCGTTAATTCCTTTATTAAAGATAAAACCTGTTTCAGGATTAAAATTTTCCTGTGTGAACCCATAAGATGAATAAATGTTTATCAGATCATTTGGGTATTCAACTTCGAGAATTCCGGCGAGATTGTTTTGGGTGATTTTTCCATCAAAGGTTCCTGCCAATTTGGTGGTGACGATAAGGTTTTGATCACCCAGGAAATTGTTGAAATTAAAACTCAAGTCAACTCCCGCAAGTCTGTTATATTTTTCAAATGTTTGAGTATTACTGAATATCAGTCCGGCGTGTGAATTATCAAAAAAACTGTATTTCGCCCTTGAGACGATGTAGTTTGTTGTTTTTTTTGAAGAAGTACCTTCAGTCTGGACACTTAGAAATCCCGCTTCGAGATTCCCGGAAGTACCCGTCAGTTTTAATCCACCTATTATCGGAATTCCCTCCCCACGCGATATACCGATTGTTCTCGAGTAAAAAGCCATGTTGTTACTGGCAAGATCAAATGAAAATAACTTGTTCCCTTCGAGAAAAAATTCTCTTTTTTCGGGAATAAAAAGAGGAAACCTTGAAAGGTTTATTTCGGCAATGTCGGCTTCTACTTGTGCAAAATCGGTGTTTAAGGTTAGATCAAGCGTAAAAGCATCTGAAAGTCCATATTTCAGATCGAGTCCTGCCTTAAAAGTTGAATTGGTTGAACTTTTTATCTCCTCATAACCAACATTGACATAAGGAAGTAAGTAGATTGGATTCCCTCTTTGAATGTTTTCGATGCCTTTTAGGTTGCCGGCACGGGTAAGGTCCAATAAAAAACCATTTCTGACCGCACCCGACCAGATAACATCCTGACTTAGTCTTCGGATACCTCTCTGAAAATTAACTCCCCATTTCTGAATTGAAGTCCCCGGAAATTTAAGTGAAGAGAGGGGTATTCTGAATTCAGCACACCAACGATCCGGGTGGATTGCAGATTTCACTTCCCAGATAGCGTCCCAATCCTCATTAAAACTATTATAACTTCTGCCTGAAACCAACGCATCATTTTTAACGGAAAGTGGATTTGTAGCAAACCAGTATCCATTTCTCTCATCTCCAAATGTATCGATTATCAATTTAACATTATCGTCGCCGGAGGTGAACCCGTCGTACTTTAACTCCCTGGTTACAAGTTTATTTGGCTCGGGATCATAACAGATGAAAAGGAAATAGACATCAGTCTCCGTATATGCAACTTTTACGACTGTTTTAAAGGCGGGGGGACTTCCCGGATCGGGGTCTATTTGCAGAAAACTCGAATCACCGGGAATACTTGCCCATTCTTTATCGTTGTCACTTCCATCGAGATAAATCTCCGACTCAATTTTTTTTGCAAAAATTTCTTTTTTTTCGTTTTGTGCAAAAACGGTCTGCAATTCTCCCATACAGAAAACTGACAGAATGATGAGAACAATCTTCAGGTTTAATCGAAATATCAAATTATATTCAACTGAGTTATGGAATTTCTTTTGGATTAGTTCCAATTAATTTATATTTAGAACAACAAAAATAGCTTATTATTATATTTCCTTATGAAAATACTTTTTACAAGTCTTAAAGAAATCGCAGAAATGTTGATGGAATACCTTGCTCCCGGCGGAGTTTCGGTTAATTCGTCACCGGCGCGAATTGTAATGGATGCCGCCAAATTAAAACCGGCTTCCATAATTCTGCCCGAAGAAGAGATAACAATGGAGATGTTGGCTACTTTGCGTCAAAGTTCTCCATCATCCTTTATACTCCTCGTTGGTTCTCCGTTATCAACCGATAAACTACTGAAGTACTTTAACTCGAACCTTGTGCATTTTTATATCGAATCTGACAATACCACACAATTGTTACCTCAAATTAAATCAGCATTTTGGAATCATTATTACTTAAGAAGGAAAATTGATCAGGCAGAGAGCCAAACGGAATATTTTCTCTCAAGAATCGAATTTTTGCATGAAGTAACTCTGAAAATGCTCGAAAACAAGCCTCTCGGAAAATTATTGGATGAAATTATGATTGCCAGCCAATACATTCTGGATGCGGAGAAAAGTTCGTTTATGCTCTATGAGCCGAATGACAAAAAACTCTATTTTCATGTACTTGAGGGATATTCCGAGAACATCATAAAAAACTTCCCACTCGAACTCGGCAGTGGAATAGCAGGATGGGTAGCAAAACACAGAATCCCTCAAATGGTTGATGATTGTTATAGTGACAAAAGATTTAACAGAAATTACGACAAAATGTCCAATTTTCGGACAAGGAATATGGTGTGTGTTCCCTTACTAAAAAATGATTCACTGATTGGTGTTTTGTCAGTAATCAATAAAAAAGGTGGCAAATCTTTTGTTGTTGAAGATGTAAGACTGCTTGAAACACTCGCCGGTCAGTGTAGCGTGGCAATAGAGAATTCCAGGTTACTCGAAACAAAGGTAAAGGCGGAAGCATTAAAGAAAGAACTTGAAACTGCCCATAAAATTCAGGAGAAACTTCTTCCAACCAACTTGCCTCAATTCCCCACCCTGTCATTTGCTGCAAAACTGATTCCGGCACAGGAAGTTGGGGGTGACTACTATTCAATATATAAAATGACTGATGAGTTATGTCTCTTGTTGGTGGCAGATGTTTCGGGAAAAGGAATTCCTGCTGCCCTGTTGGTCTCCACAATAGACGCAACGCTACACACGGTACTCAAACTAAAAGACAATCGCACCAACCCAAAATTTATTGCTGAAACCATCAATTCAGTTTTATGTGACGCATCAACAATTGAAAAATTTGCTACAGCTTGGATTGGTATCATTGATGTTACCGACCAAAAACTTTACAGCATCAACGCAGGACACAATCAACCAATTATTTTAAGATCAGGAGTTGAAAGTGTTGAAAGATTGGCAAACGGTGGAATTTTCCTCGGGGTTATCCCCTTCAACTATGAGATGGAGATAGTCGATTTTGGCAGAGATGACATTCTGGTTTTTTTCTCGGATGGTGTGGTTGAGGCAATGGACTATAACAATATTCTCTTTGGCGATGAAAAACTTGTGGAGTTAATTACCTCCAATCGGAGCCGTTCAGCGATCGAGATTCTCGATTTAATCATAGATGAAGTGTTAAAACATGAACTCTCAACTAACCAAAGTGATGATATAACACTTGCTATTGTAAAGGGGATATAAATAATCCTTAATTATTTATTATGTTTCAAAGTTTGATTAAACTTTTTCTATAATGGAAACTTTAGCATTATTCCTCCTTATTCTTCTTGCCGGCTATTTAGGTACCGGTTTGGTCTTAAGGAAAATCTCAAGTAGAAATTTTTTCCCATCGGGAATGGAATATCTAATACTCGGTTTACTACTGAATCCGGGGCTCTATTATTTTCTTTCCTCAAATCTGACCTTCGATATTGTTTCTCCCATAAACAGCGAAATTCTGAGCAAAATGGCTCCCGTAATCAGTGGAGTGACAGGCTTAATCGGTTTGTATTGGGGAATGAAATTTAGTCTGGTTGAATTGCTCAAAACCAATCGTGAACAAATCAGAGTAGCTATTTACGACTCACTGCTCACCACAGTTATAATCGGTTCTGCAGCTTTTGCTTTTTTCTATTATTTTATCGACACTACCAACAATATATTGGAAATCCTTTTAGCCTCTTATGCACTTGCAGTGATTGGCTCGATGTCGTCCCCATATCTGTTACAAAAGTTCAGAGAAAAATATGAATTGACCCGTAAACTTACTGACTCACTTTATTCAGCAACCCGTTTTGCTCTGTTTTTCTCTTTGATAATGTTTGGTGCCATTTTTTCATTTTATAATTTTAATACGCGACCAACGATGCAGTTGACACCGATTGAGTTTTTTACCATCAGCATCGGTATTGCAATCTCAATCGGTATATTATTTTTTATTTTCCTCGGTAGAGAGTCCGACACGCGAAAGATATTCGTCGGGATTCTTGGAATAACAATGTTAGGGAGCGGTATCGCTTATTACCTTGGGTTGTCTCCCCTTTTCCTCTGCTTTATTTTGGGAATTCTTTTAGGGAATCTTTCCAGAATTAAAGAGAAAGTAATCGATACAATTGAACGCATGATTTCTCCCCTTTCAATCGTCCTTACGATTTATGCCGGGATAATTTGGGTACTCCCCGATTCAACCGCGGCCTGGGTTGTCATCCTTTCATTTCCTTTAATAAAAGTGATCGCAAAATTTGTAACGCATAAAACTGCTTTTATTGCAGCATTTGAAAAGGATCGTGTGCATTCGGGACAGGGAATAATATTTCTTTCGAGTGATATCCTTGTGTTCGCCCTTTTGATAAATTACGCTACTGTTTTTAACAATCAGTACACTCCAATCATATTTTCTGCAATCATTTTGAATGTTTTAACACTTGGTTTTTCTGCAAGCTTTTTTACTAAACGATTCCTCGTTGAATCGTCAGAAATCAGCGGAGAGACAAAATGATTAATACTACAAGACGAATTTTCATCCTGATTATTCTTTTTGGATTGATGCTTCTCACCAAAACAATTGGCACTTCCGGGGAAATGAGCTACCCAAGAACTCTTGCGGTAGTTGGATTTATAATTCTCGCCTCATTTACCCTCGGTGAACTGTTCCAGACAATGCGACTTCCAAAAGTTACGGGTTATATTTTTACCGGATTGATTTTTGGACTCTCCCTGTTTCAGTTCACGAACTTTGAACCTCTGTTTTTAATCAATCAGAGGATAACTGAGAATTTATCCGTTGTCAACAATATTGTCCTCGCAGTAATAGCACTTATTGCAGGATTGGAATTAAAGTATTCGAAATTGGAAAAAGTGATTAAAACGGGATTTGTGATAATCCTGTTTAAGTTTTTCTTTGTTTTTATTTTGATCACCGGTGGTTTTTATCTGCTTTTCCCCGTATTTACACAAACATTAATATCATGGCAGTATCTTGTAGCCGGGGGTGTGCTTATCTCGGTTATATCAATGGGTACTTCGATCGAACTGACGATTGGTGTTTCTGAAGAACTTGATATTAAAAATGATCTTGTTGAATTGACTCTCAGTACTTCAATTTTAAAAGATTTGCTAAATATCATTTTGCTCGTGGTTGCCATCTTTCTTATTAAGATGTATCTGCTTCCTGAACATAAAGCGGTTTTGTCGAATCCACTTTTAACTCTTTTGATCGATCTTGGAAAGACGATAATTGCGGGTGGAGTTCTGGGTGTTTTGACGGTGTTATACCTGCGTTATATCAAGATGGAAATCACATTTTTCCTGATCTGTTTGATAATTTTTGGCGGATATGCAGCTTCCCTGTTCCACCTCGAAACTCTGTTAATGTTTGTTATTGCCGGAATGATAACATCCAATTTTTCTCATGAAGAGGAATTTGAAAAAGCAGCGGAAAATTTAAGTTTACCGGTCTTTATTGTCTTTTTTACACTTGCGGGCGCAACTATCAATCTTAGCAGTGCATTAAACTTTCTGCCAATAGCGGGTGCACTGTTCCTCATAAGAATAATCGCACTTTTTGTCTCTGTACGCACTGCTGTTTCAGTTGTAAATTCTCCACCCGAAATAAAACGATTTGGCTGGTCGGGATTTATATCTACCGGTGTATTGATGCTGGGATTTTCCGGAATTATCGCCTCAGAACTACCACAGATTTCAGACCTTGTCTCAGGGATTATCTACGATTTGATTCTCTTGAATCTTCTTCTTGGTCCAATTATTTATAGAGCTGTTCTGGTATATCAAAAGAATGATGAAGAAACTACTGCACCTGTAACCTCAAAAACCACTGTTAAAGAAGGTTTGGTGGACAAACTAAATAAAGTTAAAGAAGACTACCAGATTGCTTTTGCAGAACCCAATTTTTATGATGAAAAACTTAATAAAATATTTTTTGACCTCTATTTTAAGTTAATAGAGCTTGTTAATGAGTTTCGCGATAATTTTGTAACAAAAAGAAATTATGAGACAGAAGATATCCTGAAAGAAACTGTTGCTATTTATCGCGACAAATTTCTGGGTATTGAATCAATCATAAAATCGGGTAAAGACCCTCGTGCTATTAGAGCTGCGCTTCAGAGCATCAGGATTAACCAAACAGAAGTGTTGCTCGACAAACTTGAAGAAAGAAAGAAGATGGAGCGGGATTTTGCCAATTCCGATACCATCATCAAAAAACTTCTTAATGATCTGCTCGAGATTACCTCAACGCTCGATGAGAGTTATCCCCTTTCGACCGAAATTGACTACGCTACATACTCGGGGAAATCCTTCTACTTCCGGTTTTTTATTCTAAAACTAAAATTCACAGTCTGGCTGAAAACAATATTTACAGGAGATCACACCGCTGTTGTTAAGGTTAATCTTAAAAACTACAGCCGGTATTATCTGAATGTTAAAACCACAACTGAACTGCTCGAGACAATCAATTTAACGGGTGCAGACAGACTGAATCTTTTCAGAAAACTGAAAGCCATACATAAAAATTTTATCTATTACCTCGACGACCTGATTACAACTATTGGGCAGGAAAAAAGCAGTCTCGGATTCATGCCGGTCTTTTATATGCAATATGAAGAGTTAAAAGCGATGTTTTTCAACGAGCTTGATGTTTACATTGAAGAACAATCGTCAACTGTGCTGAATATAGAAAAACGATTAACATACGCTTTTGCTTCACCCTATAATAACCTCCTTCATGAGATTAAGAGCCTGATCAGACTCGAAAAAAGAGGCCTTGAAGTAAATTTCTTTAAGGAATACGAAGAATCACAAAAAGTAAAAGAGAACCTCTTTGATTCTATCAGATATTGGGTCATTTACTATCAGGGAATAATAGGGCTACTGCAAAAAGAACTTTATATCTACAAATTTGAAATTCAACTGAACAATTTTCTCGATAAGGCTCTCCTTAACCTTGCAGATGAAATAAGTGAAAGGATAAGGGCCGGGAGTCCTAAGATTATTGAACAATTCAGACAGATGATTACTGATGTGAAAGCGCTTTTACCGCTTGGATACGACACTATTAAAGCCTATTCCGACCATTTCCGGATGTCGTATGTGATTCCTGAACTCTCGTCACTGATTAGAGACCTCGATAAAACTACACGAAGCAGAAAACTCAGAACATTTTTTGATACTGTTATCAATGGAATTAAGTCTGTGGCTAAAGAACTTCCCGAGGAAGCCGTTTACCTCGATGATGAAGAACTTAACCTCAAAAACAGAATACCGGAATTTACAAAACTAAAAACTTTTGAAATCAGGAAACAAACCTCAAGCTTCCTCTTGCTAAAACTTCCCCGGGAGATTGGTGATGTAAATGAGTTTCTCGTTGACTATGTGGATTCTGCCTTAAAAGAGATAAGAAACCTTGAATCAAGCGTAAATTATTACCTCGACTCAATTGTTAAAAGGATGCACGAAGACCCCGAAGACTTCGAAGGTGTTGAGGACATACTTGACAGCGTAAACAGCAGCTTCCTGAATCGTTTGAGAGAAATTGAGAATAACAACGATAAACTTGAACAAGCAATCAATAAACAGGTCGCCGATAAAACAGAGGTAGCCGTAACTGAGATCAAAAGGTTGATCCGGCAAGCTCCTCAATTGGATAGAGAATTAAAACATGAGAATAATACCTTTTCTTCAAAGGTGAATTACCTGTTCAGATTTATCAAAGTTGCAATAAAAAAAATGTTTCACATTGTAAAAGCGGCAGTAAACAGTATTTATAAACGGTTTATTATTCCTCTGTTTGCAAGAAGTTATGAGAGATTCAAGATACTTTCCGGTAAACTCGGGACATCGTATAAAGAGGATCTTTTTAGATTGGATAAAATCTTAAATGGTCTGCCGTTTATCTACCGCAGGTTGTTCGATGGCACCTCATTAGAGTCTTCTGAGATGTTCCTCGGAAAAGAGGAAATAAAGCATATTTTTAGTGACGCTCAAAACCGGTTTAAAAACAAACTTCCATCCTCTGTTTTGATAACAGGGGCACCCGGAACAGGCAAAACCTCATGTCTCTATTTTATCAAAAACGATTTGCTGCGTCCTGGTGAATATTTGGAGTTTTATTTTCTCGAAAGGATCAGCACGGTTGATGAGCTCAGAAAGTTAATTTCAGAAGCATTTGGTTACAACGACTTAAAGTCGGTAGAAGCCATAATCATCGACCTTAATGAACGATTCCGTGGTAAAACTGTATTGCTGATAAACCTTCACAAAACATTTGTGAGGAGTGTTGATGGATTTGAAGCATTAAAAACGATGCTTTATATCATCTCAATGACAAGCGTAAATATTTTATGGATCACCACCGTTCAGAGCACAGGATGGCAATTCATTAAAACAAATTTTAAGGCTTCTTCCCTCTTTACCTTTTTAATCTCACTTGAAGAATTGAACAGAAGAAGAGTTAAGGAAATTATTCTTCACCGACAAAAGACAACCGGGTTTGGATTTAGATTTACAGAAGATGATCTTTATCTCCTGCGTAAAAAAATGTTTAATTCTTCCAAATCAATCGAGGATCAGCGGTATCTCGAAAATGTATATTTTGAAAGACTTACAGACTATGCAGAGGGTAATATCGTGGCTGCCATGAATTATTGGTTAAATTCCATCAAAAAAATAGATGGAAATACCCTTCTGATTCAAACGTACAAAGAGTATCCTCTGATCGACCTTTCATTCCTCGACACGAACCTGATAACAGTATTGCATACAGTAATGCTCCATGGTGGATTGAAGAAATCACAATTAGCGCAGTCGCTCAATATCCCTGAAAACATCGCCGGCGAAGCTCTTAACAAATTATTGTCCCTCAATTTGTTGAAGATCGGTGAACTGACAAAAAGTCATGACTATTATTATACAAATAAATTCAAGTTTAAATCAATACAATATGAACTCAAAAATCGGAATATACTGCCATGACAGGTTCTAATTTTGTGAGGTTATTACTGCTTCTTTTGTTAATTCCCTGCTTTCTGATTGCCCAATCAAAGGGGGATAACAGATTGCCTCCACCTGACACTCTGAAAATTCAACCTAAAGACAGTATTCTTCGTATTGACACTATTGTCAGAGTTGATTCTGTTTATATTTTTGACACTATCAAACTTGCTGCAGACACAATTCAGGGGGTAACAGGTAAGTCGGAGCCTACTATTATTCTTCTCGATTCTGCTTCCAATCACTTCCCCACTTTTGATGAAATGTTGGATTCAGTTAACATCGTTCAGCAGATAGGAATTTTCAAATTCATTTTAATCTTTTTTATCCTCGCAATTGCTTCCGCTATAAGTTACGCCCTGAGTTTGTTAAAACGAAACAATCTGATAAAAAACAGAGCTCTGCTTAGCACAATCAACAGTGTTCCGATAATCAGGTCAATTCTTTGGATTATAACTTCCTGGCTGCTTTTGAAGTTATTATTTGTACAAACACAACTGATGATGCTCTTTTTTGTAACACTTCTTGCGGTGCTTGCAGGAATCGCGCTTCTGCCTCTTCTCAAGAACATTGTTGGCAGGTTATTGATCCTCTCAGGAAACATGTTCGGGATAAATGATTATATAAGATGTGGGAACCATAAAGGATTCGTCCAGGAGATCGGCTGGAGAGAAGTTACTCTACTAAGCGACGAAGGATCTGCAATTTTTATTCCAAATTCGAAATTTTTGGATACTCCCTTTGAAAATGTCAGCCTTGGTAAAAAAGAGGAATTACTCTCCCTCGATTTTCAGTTCCCTTCTTCTTTCGACCCCGACAGAACAATGGAAATTTTGAAAGAAGCTGCAATTTCAAATCCTTTCCTCTATATAGATAAACAGCCGGAAGTTTTTATGAAATCAGTTGATTTTATAAATAATCGTTTTACAGTCAAGGTTAATTTATATCTCTACGATTCGAACTTTATTGATGAATTGTATGATGCAATCAATAAAGCAGTATTGATTAAGCTTAGACAGTCTGATAACGGAAGTGGGCAAAATGGAATTTGACAGAAGAAGTTCACGAGACCGTATCCTCAAATACCTGAGAGTAATTCTAATCTTCTCAGCCACGATTGGTTTTATCACTATCATCCTTGAACACGGTTTCAGAATAAATTTTGTTGAAGAACAGGTGATAAATATTTTGTCTGTTGCCGTTGTGGGAATCTTTATTTTTTATCAAGTAGCCAATATCCTTTTTGCGGTCGATAAAATCAGTTTTTTAAGAACCCATTTTTTTGAATTTGTTGTAATTCTTTTTATTCTGATAGAATTTGTGCTTACGGTTTTTGGAGTGAGCATCATCCAAAATATAGGTTCAACACTTGACATCCAGAACATAACATTCCTTTATGTTGTTCTTGCACAGATTTATATTGTAATCGGTATAATGCTCGGTGCGATCAGGTATAACAAGAAAATACTCGAATCAAAAATCCATCCCGCCCGACTTTTCATGCTTAGTTTTGCGGCTACAATTTTGGGTGGTTCCCTGCTTCTGATGCTCCCTGCCGCTTCCAACATAGATGGTGGATTAAGGTTTATTGATGCGCTTTTTACATCAACGAGCGCAGTGTGTGTTACGGGGCTTACATCGGTGGATACTGCAGCAGATTTCACACGGTTTGGTCAGGTTGTAGTCATGTTACTTTTCCAGATTGGTGGATTGGGTTTGATGACTTTTACAACTTTCTTTGCAATATTTTTATCGGGTGGATTGGGAATCAAAGAGAAGTTCATTCTGCGTGAGATGATGCACGAAGATAATATTGGTGCAATTGGAAAGGTGCTTTCCAGCCTTATTATTCTTACCTTTTTTCTTGAAGGAGTGGGAGCCACTGTCCTTTTCTTCTCTATAAAGGATTTTTATACCGGAAATATTGGTGAAGCGGTTTTTTCGAGTATTTTTCATGCAATATCAGCATTTTGTAATGCGGGATTTTCCATCTACCCAAATAATCTTATGAATCCTCTTATTCAGGATAATTTTGTTTTTACTACCACTGTGAGTATGCTCATTATCTTTGGAGGTCTTGGCTTCACTGCGATATTGGGTCTCCCAAGATATATAAAAGTGAACCGGGAGCCTCTTTTCGCAAGATTAAATATGTCTCTTCAGGTGAAGATTGTATTTATTGCGACTCTAATTCTGATCATTGTGGGTACGGGTTTTACCTACATTCTTGAACTTAACAGTTCATTAAAAGGGATGGATACCGGAGATGCCCTGTTTCACGCCTACTTTCAGGCAGTCTCTGCCAGAACAGCAGGATTTAATACTATCGACATTACTTTATTCACAGACCCTACAACTTTTTTCTATTGTTTTTTAATGTTTATAGGAGCTTCACCGGGTGGAACCGGTGGTGGTATTAAAACAACCACCTTCACACTTGTTTTCCTTTCTATATTAATGTACAGAAACAGCACAAGAGATTTAAGAATAAACAAACGCACAATCCCACAGGAAGTAGTGAACCTGGCATTTATGATTTTTTGGTTATCCGTGCTCTACATTCTTTCTGGTGTATTTATTCTAAGTATTTCAGAGCCCGGAGTGAAATTTATTGACCTCATGTTCGAGGCATTTAGTGCGGCTGGAACAGTAGGGTTATCAAAAGGAGTCTCAGGTGATCTTTCCGATATGGGTAAGATTATTGATATACTTTTGATGTATATAGGGAGGATTGGTCCTCTAACAATTATTTTTAGTTTTATTGGTGAGCGGGACAGCAGTCGGTTCTCGTATCCAAATGACAACATCACAATGCTTTAATTATTGAGGTTTATTAAGTGAAAAAGAAATACGCAGTAATCGGTTTGGGCGATCTTGGGGGCAGCATCGCAATAAGTCTCCAGAGCACCGGCGCTGAAGTGCTTGCAATCGATATGGATGAATCCATTATAAATGATTTAAAAGACGCTGTAGGCACGGCAATCAGGGCTGATTCCACTGACGAAAAAGCATTAACCATGATAGGAATTGATTCATCAGTTGATGCGTGTATTGTGGCTATTGGGCCCGATAACTTTGAGAATACAATTCTTACTTCCGTTATCCTGCTCGAAAAAGGTGTGAAAAAAGTTGTTGCAAGAGCATCATCAAAACTCCAGGAGAGCATTTTATTAAAACTGGGCGTTCATCAGGTTCTCATACCTGATGTTCAAATAGCGAGACAAATAGTCTCTCTTATTACAAGTCAGGATGTGCTCGATACAATATTCCTCGGAGAGGACTACAATATTGTATATCTAAAAACACCACGATCATTCATCGGAAAAAGCCTTCAGGAACTCGACCTTCGAATAAGATATAATGTGAATCTTATTACAATTAAGAGAAGAGAAAAAACTTTACGACCCGGCAATACCGAGCTCAAAGAGGAGATTTACGGAGTGCCCACAGCCTCTACCATCCTTGAAGAAAATGATATTATGATTGTGTTTGGTAAAGATAAAGATATTAAAAAAATAGTTGAATAATGAGTGAAATCCCTGGTCGCGAAGAGATAATTGTCGCTCATAAAAAAATCGCAGGTTATATTCACAGAACACCCGTCCATACCTCCAAAAGCCTTAACGAGCTCACAGGAGCTGACTTGTATTTTAAGTGTGAAAATATGCAGAGAGGAGGGGCTTTTAAGGCGAGAGGTGCCTTTAACGCCTGCCTGTCGTTAACCAAAGAAGAACTTGCAAAGGGAGTTGCTACTCATTCCTCCGGAAATCATGCTACAGCGTTGAGCCTTGCCGCAAAATCATTGGGAACCGTCGCCCACATAGTAATGCCATCCAACTCAAAAAAGATTAAGGTAAACTCTGTAATTGCATTTGGCGGTAACATAACATTTTGTGAACCCAATCTTCAAGCGAGAGAATCAACTCTTCGCAAGGTGATCGAACAAACCGGCGCAGTCTTTATTCCCCCTTACGATGATTATCGAATTATTCAAGGACAGGCTACAGCAGCAAAAGAGCTCCTTGAAGAGGTACCCAATCTGTCCAACATAATTGCTCCGGTTGGTGGTGGTGGACTTCTTGCAGGAACCGCTCTCTCCACTCACTATTTTTCAAACAATGCCACCACTTATGCAGCCGAACCCACCGGGGCGGATGATGCTTACAGATCACTGCAAACGGGGAGCATTGTTCCCTCTGTTAACCCTAAAACCATTGCTGATGGACTTCTTACATCACTCGGCGAGAAAAACTTCCCCATTATAAAACAATTTGTTAACTCAATAATCACAGTTGAAGAATCAGAAATTATTTCTGCGATGCTACTTATCTGGGAACGACTCAAAATTATCGTTGAACCCAGCTCTGCAACCGTTCTTGCTGCCGTTTTAAAAAGAAAAGACCTCTTCGCAGGCAAAAAAACAGGCTTAATTCTCTCCGGTGGCAATGTTGACCTCGAGGAGTACTTTAGAACCTGAGAAGTTGAGTACTTGAGAAACTTGAGTACCTGAGAAACTTGAGTACTTGAGAAACTTGATTATGTTAAAATAATAATCTATCCGTGAAAATCCGTGCTGAATCCGTGAAATCAGTGGAACTATCCCCTGAACCCCCTCTTACTTCCTTTTTTGTTTATTTTGTTTTGATTATATTTACAGGCTAAATTCTTGCGAAAATGGCGAAATTGGCAGACGCGCTAGACTTAGGATCTAGTGGAGAGATCCGTGGGGGTTCGAGTCCCCCTTTTCGCACTTCAAATCTTAAAACCAGAGGTTGTATTGGACAGGAAAATTAATCAGCTTTCTACCGCTGAAAATCAATTGGAAATTACGCTTACATCAGATGAAGCCTCACCTCTTATTCAAGCGGAAGTTGCTAAAAAAATTACCACAATTCAAATTCCGGGTTTCAGAAAAGGCAAAGCTCCCAAACATGTTATTAAAAACATGTATGGTGATTCTCTTGAATATGATGCTGCAGATAAAGTAGCCAATAAAATATTCTGGGATGCCGTAAAAGAACTTGATTTAAGACCGTTGAATACTCCGGGACTGGTTGATCTGAATTATAAACCCGGTGAAGCACTTTCGTTTAAGGTCAACTATGAAATTTTCCCTGAAGTTGAATTAGTCAACTACAAAGGAAATGAAATTGAAATTCCACTTTACGAAGTAACCGACAACCTGGTAGATGAGGAATTACATAATCTTCTTAATTCAAATTCTGATTTTGAAGAAGTGGATTCTTTGGATAATGCCGAAAACAGCATTGTTGACATAGATATCTACAACACAGAAACATCAACCGAAATGGGAACTCCAAAAGCAATCGAAGGTGATTACCCCCTTATCAGCGAAGCATTTAAAGCCTCCCTCCCAAATCTAAAAGTTGGTGACCTTGTTAAACCTGCAGATTTTTATTCTGAACAAAAGCTTATCGACAGCTACGAAAAAACCAACTATCAGTTTATTATTAAAGGATTCAGGAAAAAAATTGTTCCTGAACTGAATGATGAATTTGTCCAAAAAATTTCCAAAGAGTATAAAGATGTTGCAAGTCTCAGAGAAGGAATCGCAGCTTACTACACGGGATATTATGAGGACATGACAAACAAAATTTACAACTCCCGTTTGGAAAAAACCATTCTCGATGCTAACGAACTTCAGGTACCCGCCTCTTTTGTAGAAAGAGTTCTCGACTACTTCATAAAAGAAGAGACCGAAAAAGCAAAAAAAGAGAATAAACCACTTCCAAAAGTTGACGACCTTAAGGTTGCATACAAACCTTATGCTGAAAAAGAAGCCAAATGGCAGGTAGTTAAAGAGAATATTATCAGAATCGAAAATCTCACTGTTACTGATGAATATATAGATGAAATGGTGAAAATGGAAGTTGAACGCTATAACATCAGCGAAGATATCTTAAAAGACTACTTCAAAGGTGATGCAGTTAAAAACAATCTCCTTTACGGTTTGCTCGACAAATTCCTCAGAGAACAAAATCCCGAGAAGAAGATTAACCCCGATGAATATCGTGCCAAATATGTTGAAAAACATGACCACGACCATGAACATCATCACCACGATCACGACCATGATCATGAACATCATCACCACGATCACGACCATGAACATCATGATCATGAAAATGAAACTAAATAGAACATTCTAATTGTTTTAATCAAAAAAGGGCACTTTTAGATTAAACAGAAAGTTTATTATGACAAAAGAATTTGAAATTTACAACCAGTTGGTCCCCTATGTTATCGAACAGACAGGCAGGGGTGAAAGAGGAATGGACATCTATTCCAGACTTCTCAGAGAGAGAATTATCTTCCTTGGCACTGCAATAGATGACCATGTTGCATCATTAACTATTGCACAATTGATTTTCCTCGAAGCCGAGGATTCTACTAAAGATATAAATCTTTACATCAACTCTCCGGGTGGCAGTGTTTCAGCGGGACTTGCGATATATGACACGATGAAATTTATTAAACCTGATGTAGCTACTATTTGTGTCGGTCTTGCTGCAAGTATGGGTGCTGTGCTTCTTGCCGGTGGAGCTGCCGGTAAAAGATCATCACTTCCCCACTCTAAGATTATGATTCACCAGCCCTGGAGCGGTGGTATCTCCGGTCAGGCTTCTGATATCGAGATTCAGGCAAAAGAAATGATGAAAACCCGTGATACTCTCTACAAGATTCTCGCTGAACATACAGATAAAACTGTAGATCAGATTTTAAAGGATTGCGACAGGGATTATTACATGACTTCTGAAGAGGCAGTTGAATATAAACTGATCGACAAAGTTATGGATAAAAGGAAATAGTCAAACAATTGGATATAAAAAAAAGCTGCTTTAGAGCAGCTTTTTTTTTGTGTTTTATTTTCTAAGTTTTAATACAACAAACCGTTTTTCCCGGTCGCTTGCAAATTCCTTCATCGAATCAGTAATCTCTTCATGAGCGGTTTCCTCAGGAATTTGTTGAGAGTTTACTTCCTGTCTTTTCTTTTCGAGAAAATTTGAAAAAAGAGATTTACTTTTTTGTTGGTCTGTGTTTCCGCTTCCCCTCCCTCGTAGTTGCGTGGTCTGGAATTCGTTTTTCTTCCGAGCCTGCCCCACTACCTGAAATCTGGCGTTTTGTTGATCAGTTGTTCCGGAGCTCATATCCCCTTGGGACTGAGGAACCGGACGATTATTTTCCATTAACACACGCTTGTTCGCCTGTCCGGGATCATAGCTGTCATCTTCTTCAAAAAGCCCCGAAGTTTGTCTTGTCCATGCAAGAGTAATCAGACCTTTGCGCTCTTTCGATTCGTGCAGGTTTTGATTTTTCTTCTGGAAACCAAGGTCTTCAGAACTGAGTGCCTGGAACTTGGTTTTTGCAGGCTCAGGTTTTGGTGGTTCAGCCTTTGGAGAGTCATAAATTTCGTTTGTTGACAGATTTATCACTTTATCAAAATCGATATCATCAAAAGCACAAATCAACTCTGCAAAACCCCGATCATTTTGGTTTTGAACTTCTGAAGCTTCAAGATCAAAACTATATGATTCTTCAAATTCCGGGAGCCCGTCTTTGTGGCCAAGTGATCTCAAGCCAACCTGTTGAATACGAAATCGAAGATCCGGATCATCATTCAAAAATCCATTATCTTCCATCTCTTTGACACAATAAATTGGATCGAAGTAGATAACTTCTCTTGCACCACTCACCATCACCTGCTGCCCATATTTAACATAATTCATGTCAAAATCATCCAGATTCGTAAGCAGTCTGTAAGCTACCACGGTTTTGGGCTGCAAATCGTTGATGAAAGTACAAACTTCGTTGTAATGAAGCCGCATCGGATTATTAATTCCGATGTTTCGTCTCACCATACGAAAGTTGTTTTCCAGGTTGAAGCGATTTTCTGAGTAGATCAGGATATCACCGCCATCGCCTCTTAATGTCTCTAAAATCATGTTACTTCTATCTTTTTCAGTTCTATATATTGCAAGAAAGCAATTATGCTACATTATTACCAACTCTTCAATAAAAGTGGTTCTTAAACTATCAACATTTTAATTGATAATATAATATTTTTTATTCAAATTATGAGTAGTAGAATCACGAATATTTTATAAAAAAGCCCGAAGATTAATTATCTCCGGGCTTAATTTTTGATTTAGTTCAAAAAGATTACTGGGATTATTTCAGAAGAACCATCTTCTTAATATCGCTGTATATCTCTCCATCCACACTATTTGCTTTCAATTCATAGAAGTAAACTCCACTTGTGAGTTTTGCTCCCGTAATATCGTCAGCGTTCCAGTAGATGGAATAGCTTCCGGCTGTGTTAAAATCGTTGTATAGAACTTTAACAACCTCGCCAAGCAGGTTATATACCGTAATTTTAACATTTGCCGCCTTCGGGAGTGAATATTCAATCCTTGTGGTCGGGTTAAACGGGTTTGGATAATTTTGATTTAAAGCAAAATTTGCAGGAACATTCACAGGTGTCTTAACATCAGTTGCGGTTCCGGTGTGGTTAAATGTCATGGCTGCAAGGTTAACTACTCCTGTGCTTGCAATGAGTTCACCGAGACCGGTGGTTGAATTGATTTTAATCAGATCAACAGGTTGATTTGTTGCACCTTTAAATCCAAATAATACACCATCGGCATCAAATTCAAGATCAGTGATTGCAACACCAAATGAGGTAAAACCAACTCTTGTCGTGTCACCTGTACTTGGATTAACTCTGAAGATCATATCTTTGGGTGAACCAAGTGCTCTGTATAAAGATGCATACAACTCGTTTGTTTGAGGATGAAATGCGATGCTTAAAATTGCAGCTTGTGCCTGAACTGTCTCAGTGAAACTGGAATCAAGCAAGCCAATTTTATAAATCTTTCCACTTTTCTGTGAAACATAAAGATTTCCGGTGGTGTCAAAAGCGAGACTTCCAAGGTCAGCAACGGAAGAACTAAACAGTCTGTGTGCATCACCACCGTTGGAGTTAATCCTTACTATTTCTTGTGGAGCGGAGTTTCTGAGGCCATACAAGACTTTGGTCTTGGGGTGGATCGCAATACTCTGGAAAAGATTTTTGGCTGTTGGACCAATTTCAGTTGGAAGTCCGTTACCTGTTCTCAAATAGAACAATCTGTTGTTGTCACTTCCACCCGAAACAGCAAACATTGCTTTTTCGTTACTTGGAATGATTTCATAACCGAATGCAGTTAATGCAATTCCTCTTAAGGTTCCATCATTTGATGCAACATAGAGTGTATCTGAAATCTGTCCAAGATCCACTGCTCTGGCAGCGAGTTGTATATCAACCGTTGTGTTTGGTTCCAGAGTAAATGGATAGGTGAATGATGTATTAAGCTCAAAATTTCCTGTTCCAAAATAGAGTGAATCAATAACAAGATTTTGAGTTCCAAAACTGGTTAATCTAAAATTGTCAACATGACTCGGAACATTAACTTCAACTTCGCCAAAATTAAGAACTTCTTTATCAAGTGTTCCTTTAACACCATCATAAGGAGCTACTCTTAGAATACCCGTCCAGGTACCCCAGGTATTAACACCGGCTGCATACTCGGTAAAAATGACAAAATCTGTCAAGTTTTGAGGATTAGCCCAGATACCCATATAGTCACCCCAGCGATTTCTTGTCCCGCCGAAAGTTTTTACATAGTTCCCTTTACCTGTTTGGAGTGGTGAACTGTAAGTGAATGCAGTTTCATTGGCAAATTTTGAGGAGTAGAAAGCTCCTGCATATTCATTGTCACCCGATCTTGCAAAAGTGGTGGCAGCATTGTTGAACTTATCAACAGCAATCGCTCCAAAATAATACCAGTTGCCGTTTGCTCCAAGTATGGATTGTTCACTCGCAGTACCTGTAGCGGTGTTGATTTTAACATAATGAAGCGCAGAATAGTTACTCGCAACAGGGTTACGAATACTGTGGATACTCCAAATGGAACCATCTTTGAAAATTGGTTCATCTTGAAGTTGTCCGCCATTTGTTGATATCAAAGGTGTTCCACCACCAAGTTGATTTGCATCAGGTGGCGCTGAATAACTTGTAACCGGCACAACTGAACCTCTCAATACTGGCGCTGTTAAAGGATTCTCAATCCAGTATAGCGCGAAGAAATTGGCAGAGCCCGGGGCGTGCAGGAAATAGTATTTACTTGGATCGTGGGTATATGCGATCGTAGGTCTGATATGAAATATAAACTGTTGTGTTGGTGCCGGAGCCGGATATTTTATTCCGTAAATGTCATTCCATGTGATTGTTGCGTTGGCATCATTTGAGTAAAGTGGGGCTTTAGGGAAGATTCTAATTTTTGCATAGTTAAAACTGCTTGCAAACGAAAATTGATTACCACTCACATATATGGCATCATCATCGAATCCAACTCCTTGATAATCCATCCAGTTACCTGAAGGAACATCACCATTCACATCTGAACGGAAAACAAAATTATACCAGGTACCTGTTGGAATTGAATCATCCGACACAGAAAAAAGAAGGTTTCCGCGTGCAGGATTGTCATTTTGATCCAACCAAACCATCACCCATCTTTTATCAAAATGGTCATAGATAACTTTGGGATCAAATGCACCGGGATTTGACATTGTGGAGGCGTACCACTGATCAGCGTTAATCCTTTTAATCAGGTTACCTGCCATGTCGTAAATACCAAAATCACTGTTAACAACAGCAACGATATAACCGGCACCTACAGCAACATGTGGATCAGGCGGAATTGAGTTGGTCTGTGTCAAGCCCTGGAAATCCTTTAAAAGAATTGCCTTGGTTGTATCAACAGATTCTTTTCCTGCATTCCGGTCCTCAACATATAACTTAATTGCGTCATACATTTCGTCATATTCCTGAATGTAAACAGGATCTGCTTTGTGATCTGCCTTGTTTCTTATAGTTTCCGGTCTTGGAAAACTGTTTGAAGGCGTAAGCCCAAAACTATTTGTATTTACAACCACTCCACCCGTTTTTGAACCCGCAGCCGGACCATTGTATGTCTGACTAAAAAGTGAAGGTGAGATGAGTGTGAATACAAAAAGCGAAAAAAGAGTTCTTTTTAACACTTTATTGCTCCAATTTAGTAATAAAAAAATTATTTCTGACTGGCTTTCCAGCCATTGTATTGATTCAACAATTCAATAGAGGTTGAATCTGTGCTTACAGAGGTTGTAAACTTAAATTCTTTTGTTCCTGCCGGCCATTTGATTATCTGTGGGCCACCAGCATCTCCAAGATATGTACCGTTTGAAGTGGTGTATGTCTCTGACAAAAATCCACCCATGCTGTAATATACAGGAGCACAGTTACAATCTTTTTCAAACAAAAATGAGATTTCCGAAATGTTTGAGAAAGTGAACTTAACAAGGCCGTTAAGTTTTCCGCCTTCTTCCATTAATTCTTTTGAAGTAACCTGAAGTGAGGGGTTTTCGTCTTCAAACTTGGTGCCTTTTACATAATCATCTATAAGCTCGGCAAAATCCTTGAGGGAAACATCATCCTCACCGTCTTTTGCTGATTTTATATTGTAGAACTTGATCCATCCTTCACCGGATCCGTCACTATTTGTTTTATAATAGTAATCTTTTTTGTCAACGGTTAAACAACCGGCAAAAAGTACGGTTACCAATGCTATTAGAACAAGTCTGAATGATATTAATCTCATTAAATACTCCTGATTGGGGTGTAAAAAGTTATTTGGGATTGTGAAAATGTGGATATACAGACTTTAAAATAGGAAATATTCTTAGTATATCAAAAGTTAAAATTTGTAAGGAATTCACTTTGCCTTTTACTGTTTTTATCGATGTTGTGCGTACACTCACACAAGTCCCCTTTCATCCCTCAAATACCGGTATAAGTGACGACTGACAAAAATATCGGAATGAACGAAGTATATATTGCGTTCAGAATTTAATAATTTAATAGTTGAAATCGCCATGAATCTAATATATAAACCTCTCAAATACTTATTTATCGCCTCTGTCATTTTAGGCTTGATTGAAGTTTTATACATCAACAGAATAATAAATTTCCACTCTGGTACTTTTTCCGACCTTAACCCTGTCTCGGAAATGACTGCAAAAAAAGACCTTCCCGTTATTCTTGTGCTCGGCGATGAAGTGAGTGCAAACCCCGACAGTTATGTTGCGATGCTCAGAGCCAAACATCCAGGTTACAAAATCGTAAACGGTGCTGTCCCCAACTCGGGGATCATCGAAATGGAAAATTTTGGCGAAAAATTGATCAAAGAACATAACCCCGATATCCTCATCTTCCAGGTTAACCCGGCAAACGACCTCTATGATATTAGGAAAGGAACCGACAGATCGGAAGCCGGTTTATTGTCAGGTATTACCAACTCTATCACTGATAACTTTAAATTTCTCGACTATATTTCCTACAAATTGTCAAATTCAGCAAATGATCTTGCCGGACAAAGTTTTGACGGACTTGAACCTGAAAACATTGCATATGCTGAGAAAATTAATATTAAAGCCCTTGGACCCGGATCTTATGAGAGACAAAAAGGTTTAACAGAAAATTCGACTCTTTTAAAAACCATGAGACAAACCGACATGGAAACCCTTCTTTCCCGTATGAACAACCTTTTCTGCAAAATGAAAAATGGTTCAAAGGTCTTTGTGTTAGTAACTCCACATTGTTCATGGATCGATAAATATTATATGGACAACATGAGTCTCGCAGGCGTTGAACTAACCGAAGATTTTATTAAGTTTCCGGGAATTTATCCCTTCGTAAAAGCTTTAAGTGATTATTCTTATTCCAACCAAAAAGTAAAAGTGGTTGATCCAACCTTAATGCTCAGACATTTTGACTCAACATCCAAAAGACTTTATAAATTAAGAAGTAATACACTGAACAGAAATGGTCACGAAGTTTTGTGTTCAACAATTTCAGGATTCATAACACTTTCCATCTGATTCGATCTTCACAATTTCTTATTTTTGCACAACCATAAAAAGAAATTTAGATGTCGAAAACAAACGCTGTAAGAATTCTTGAGAGCAGGAAACTGATTTTTGAACTTATAGATTATGAAGTCTCGGAAGATGCATTGGATGCTGTTTCAGTTGCCAATAAAGTGGGAATGGACCCTGATATGGTCTTCAAAACACTTGTGTCGAGAAATGAATCAAACAAAATTTTTGTATTTGTAATCCCCGGCTCTTGCGAACTTAACCTCAAAAAAGCAGCCAAACTTTCGGCATCAAAAAATATCGAGATGATTAAGGTCAAAGAATTGTTCGATCTCACCGGTTACATCAGGGGTGGATGTTCACCGATCGGGATGAAAAAAGACTATCCTGTTTTTATCGACGAAACTGCTCTTATTTTTGACAGAATATCGATCAGTGCAGGAGTCAGAGGTACTCAAATTATTTTATCCCCTGTTGATCTCATTTCCACGGTTGATGCAACAACAGGTGATCTTATATAACTTTATTACTCCGCTCATCCTTGTAATTTTTCATAAGTTATCGAAATACTGTAAATTGTAGAGGTTTATTTAAAAAATTAATCTCAACATTTCCGGTACAGTATGTTAAAACTTAAAATATTCTTTCCCGTACTCATCCTTTTCATATCACTAACTTCACTAAACTTTGCACAATCGGACAAACCGCTTGATCACTCGGTTTATGATCTTTGGAAAAGGATATTCCAACCACAAATTTCGAACGACGGAAACCTTTTTGTTTTTGAAGTCATTCCCTTCAGAAAGGATGGCTCACTTTATATTCAAAATAAAAATGGTGACTTGAACAAAGTATTCCCCAAGGCTAAAGGCGCAAAACTTTCCAAAAATGGCGAAATAGTGGCATTTAGCATAAAACCGGGATTTGATACCGTAAAAACAGCCACATTAAAAAAAGTTAAAAAAGATGATATGCCCAAAGACTCGATTGGGATTTTTCTCACCCGCCTCGATTCTTTGGTTCTACTCGCCGATGTAAAATCTTTTAAGTTGCCCGAAGAATCGGACAAATGGCTTGCGATTCATTTTGAAAAAATAAAAAAACCAAAAGATGAGAAGAAGGAGAAAGATACCTCGAAAGTTGTTGATACAACCGCAGTTGCCAAGGATAAAGATGTTAAACCCTCCAAAGCAAAAAAAGATGGTACCGACCTCCTCATTTTGAATCTTGTGGAGAACAAAGAATTCAGATTTACAAATGTTGATTCATACACAGCCGATAAATCGGGTGGTAAATTTGCTTTTACTTCCATTATCGATGATTCTCTTGATACCTCATTTATTGTGAGATTTGATAGTAAATCATTAAAAATCGACACTCTTAAACTTGAAGGAATGGCAAAATCACCTGTTCTTTCAGATGATGGAAAAAATCTGGCATTTTTATTCACAAAAGACACAGCGACAGTAAAAAATTACGATCTATATCTCTGGAATTCGGGAGAAGAACATCACAAAGTGCTTGTTGACTCACTCAACCCCTCCCTAAAGGGTGATTTGAGAGTTTCGTTAAACTATGACATCAATTTTTCCGACTCCGGAGAAAGACTCTTTTTTGGAATCGCGAAATCACTAAAACCTGAGCCCGATGAAACTCTTCTTGATGAAGAAAAAGCAAATGTTGAGGTTTGGAGTTGGAATGACCCACTGATTCATACCCAACAGAACTTTGAACTGAGCAAAGAAAAGAAAAAAACATTTTTGATGTTTTATAATCTTTCCTCTGAAAAGATTATTCAGTTAACCGATTCTCTGATTGAGGAAGTCTCTTATTCTAAATATTCCGACAACAGGTATGCATTGGGAGCTTCAGCACATCCCTACAAAAAACTGATCTCGTGGGATGACAGTTATTCAGATATTTACTCAATCGACCTTGCAACCGGTGAAAGAAAACTCGTAAAACCAAAACAGAGCCAAATTGCCACTATCTCTCCTAAAGGAAAATATATCATTTGGTATGATGAAACTGATTCAAGTTATTACGCCTACAACAATTCTTCAGGAAAAATTGATAAAATATCGGGTGGAATCGATCAACCGCTTTACGATGTACAGAGCGATGTTCCCGATGAACCGGGTGCTTATGGAATCAGTGGTTGGTTTGAGGATGATCAATCGGTTGTAATCCGCTCACAATTTGATGAATGGATAATCACCCCCGGTTCTGACAACTCAGCTCTAAGAATAACTTCGGGTAAAGAATCCAACTCTGTGTACAGGATATTGGATGTTGACAGAAAACTTCCCTGGTTCCCTGAGGGTGAGACTATTTATTTTGGACTTTTTGATAAAACCACAAAACAGTATGGTTTTGCGAGTTATAACCCGGGTAATGCAAAATTTGAATCCGCAAAAATTCTCGTTAAATCAGAGAATGTATATGGTTTTCCGATGAAAGCTCAAAACACAAATGACTTTATTGTTGGTCGAGAATCACATTCTGAATCACCAAATCTCTATTATTCCAATGGTCTAAACGGTGGTTTTAAGCAGATTAGTGATATAAATCCACAACAAAGTGAGTTTCTTTGGTCTGAGGTACAATTGGTTAAATATCATAGTATTGATGGTAAACCTCTTGAAGGAATGCTGTTTACTCCCAAAAACCTCGACAAATCGAAGAAATATCCGATGATGGTCTATTTCTACGAAAGAGACTCTGATAATCTTAACAGATACTGGAGTCCATCACCAAGCAGATCAATCATAAACCCGACTTTTTATGCAAGTAATCAATATGTTGTCTTTATACCTGATATTTCATATGAAGAAGGTTTCCCCGGGAAAAGTGCTTACAACTGCATCGTTGGTGGCACACTTTCAATGATTGAACAATTTCCATTCATTGACAGAGAAAATATTGCACTCCAGGGACAAAGCTGGGGTGGATATCAAACGGCTTTCCTGATTACCCAAACAAATCTTTATAAAGCTGCGATGGCAGGTGCACCCGTATCAAATATGACAAGTGCCTATGGCGGAATAAGATGGGGATCGGGTCTTGTGAGACAATTCCAGTATGAAAAAGGACAAAGCCGGATTGGTGGTTCACTCTGGGACAGACTTGAACTTTACATCGAAAACAGCCCCTTGTTTTTTCTGGACAGGGTTAACACTCCCCTGCTGATTATGCACAACGACAAAGATGATGCAGTGCCCTGGTACCAGGGAATTGAGCTCTACACCGGTCTGAGAAGACTTCAAAAACCCGTTTGGATGTTGAACTATACAGGTGATGTTCACAACCTTAAAGAAGCCAACTGGGGTAACAGAGTTGATTTGAGCAAAAGAATGCTTCAATTCTTCGATCACTATTTGAAGGGTTCACCTGCCCCTAAATGGATGACCGAAGGAGTTCCGGCAATTCTGCGGGACAAAGTTTCAGGATATTAGGACAAAGGCTCCGCCACATTTGATACCCGACAGAAATGCATCCTGAAATAAGACAATTTTTTGAGAACTTAACTGTTCCAAGAACTGCTCTTCACTCAGGTGATCTGTTTCCGTCGGGTAACTTTTTTATTGAACGATTTGATAAAACTCATCCCGTTTTGCAGGGAAATAAATGGTTCAAATTAAAAAGGAACATTTTTGAATGTATCGAAGAGAAGAAAGATACAATTCTCACATTTGGCGGAGCCTTTTCCAATCATATTCACGCCACAGCAGGTGCCGGTAATATCCTGGGGTTAAAAACTGTGGGAATTATCAGAGGTGAACGAACAATTCCACTAAATTTCACTTTGCGAGAGGCGGAAAAATTTGGGATGTTTCTCCATTTTGTTTCAAGGACCGAATACAGAAACAGATACTCCGAGGAATATGTCGAGCATCTGAAAGAGAAATTTGGTGATTTTTATTTTGTGCCCGAGGGTGGAAGCAACCGTCTTGGATACCTTGGAGCTTCTGAGATGCTGCCCAATGATTTTGGTGATTTTGATTATGTAATAATGGCGATGGGTTCAGGAGGGACTCTGGGTGGAAATTTGATTGCCGCCTCGAAAATCTCAATCAACAAATCAAAATTTTTGGTCGTCCCTGTCCTTAAAGATTATCAGTATGTTCTTGATAATTTAAAAGTGGTGGTTGGAGCAGAAGGAGTAAAAAACTTCGAAAATCTTGAGGTTTTGGATAATTACCACTTTGGTGGGTATGCAAAAACCAATGATGTTTTAATCAACTTTATCCATTCTTTTGAACGAGAATATGGAGTCGAAATTGACCCGATTTACACAGGCAAAGTACTCTACGCCGTCTCACAACTCTCACAAAATGGATATTTTAACCCAAACGATAAAATCCTGGTTTACCACACAGGTGGTTTGCAAGGCAAAATTGGCTTTGTTGAACGCTTTCCGAAATACAGTTATCTGCTTGAGGACAGCCCAATCATTTAACCAGGACTAAATCCTCGAATCTATAAACTGTCTTACTGTCTCCATTTCTGCAGCAAGATAAGTGTCTCCTTCAGGTAGAGGCAATAATTCATCCAGCGTATGAAAAAGTTTACCCGTTCCTTCTCCCAAACGACACAAATCACCTGTAAGAAATCCCGGTTTGTTATTGGTCATCTGAAGAGCTCTTAATCCACATAATAATTCAATTGCCAGAACAGTTTTTAAGTTATCCAAAACTTTTATCAGATGAACCGCACCAATACTCCCCATCGAAACAAAATCTTCCTGTCCAGCAGATGTTGATATCGACATAACTGATGCAGGACTCGATAACACCCTGTTTTCTCCTGCTCTTGAAGCGCCCGAATATTGCGCCAACATCAACCCTGAATCCCCTTTTTCAGGAGCTATCGCAAGATTTGACGGTAAACCAAAACTCAGGTTTTTACCCAACATTGAAAAAGATCTTTTGTCAGAAATTAAGGAAAGTGAAGTCAGTGAAAGTTTTAAATAATCAATTACATTTGCTAAAGGTTGACCATGGAAATTTGATCCGCTGTGAAAAATTAGATTGTCGCCATTTTCTTCGAACAGTGGATTATCTGTAACAGAATTAATTTCGATTGTTAGAACTTCATCAAATCTTTCCAGTGCATCAAGCGTTGCTCCATGAACAGGAGGAACAGCACGGAAACAGTATCTGTCCTGCACCCTTTCTGTTGCAGTTGATGTGTCCTGCCCCTTAAACCTGATTTTTTGCGCTTCTACTGTTGTTCTAAGTGAACCCTTCAGGTGGTCACGGATTTCAGAAGCAGTTGCAACTAATCCCGGATGTGGTCGCTTTTCGGCAAGAAAACTGTTGAAAGCATCTTTTTCTCCTCTTATGGCTTCGACTGAAAAGGCGGCAGCTAAATTTGCTGTTTTTAATAAGTTACGGGCTTGGATTGAAGCAAATATGGAGTTTGCGGACATAAAATTTGTGCCGTTTGTTAATCCCATCGCTTCCTTAAATCCAAGTTTAGCGGGAGCCAAACCTGCCAGGTTAAGTGCTTCCGGAGCAGTTAACAAGGTCCCCTTATACCACGCTTTCGACTCAGGTAAACCAATCATAACTCCTGCAATCATTGCAAGTGGAACAAGATCACCACTTGCCCCAACAGAGCCTTCTTTTAATACCAATGGAATCACATCATTGTTAAGGAGTGATTCGATCATCTCTACAGTCTCAAGCGACATAGCAGAAACTCCATGTGCAAATGAGTTTAATCTGATAATCATCATCGCACGAACAACTTCTTGAGCCAGGGGTTCCCCAGTTCCACAATTATGTGACATCACATATTTCACCTGAAAATTTTCTGATTCCTCAGGAGAGATGTATGTATCTTTCAAGTTCCCGACACCAACATTAACGCCATATATTTTTTGTTCGGGATTATTCCTTATCTGTCTGATTAATTTTTCGCGACAGCTTTTAATAGCAAATCTGGAATCATCCGTCAACTTCACTTTTAAAGGAACAGTCGAAGCTGTGTAAACTTCCTGAATTGTAAGCGATTTTCCGTCGAGGTAAAGTATATTATTTTCGATCATTGTCTCTCCCGTATGCCGAAATTAATGGTGTAAAAGTTGTTTTATAACACTTACAAGCTCATTTCGGGGAACTTCCTTTTGCACCCGCTGTTTCCATTCATCCTTGTTGGTGATTGAATCGGACAATTCATTCCCAAGTTTAAGGTCTCTCACAGTTACAATTCCTTTTTCAAATTCGTCACTACCAAGTAATATACAAATTGGTGAATTCATTTTATCAGCATAACCAAGTTGTTTTTTTAATCCGCGTTGTGCACCATAATAAATTTCTGTGCTAATCCCCGCCTGGCGAAGTTCAGCAGCTATTTTTTGGTATTCACTCATCAATTCATCATCAAAAACAGCTATCAGGACAGGCGCATCTGTTTTAACATTTGCATTCCCCGAAAGCACAAGCAATTCGCACAGTCTGTCAACCCCAATTGAGGCACCAGCGGCAGGAACTTTAATCCCTAAAAGCCTTTCAACCAAACCGTCATATCTGCCGCCACCACAAATTGAGCCAACTTTTCTGAGGTTTCCTTTGCTGTCAGTGAAAGTTAAAAGCGATTCCACCTCATAAACAGGCCCTGTGTAATAACCCAATCCCCTCACAATTGCCGGTGAAAAGAGTACTCGTTTTTCATCATAACCGGATGCCTGAAGGATATTATCAATCTTGATAAGTTCATCAACTCCTTCAGTAAATTTTTCATTACCTGAATTTAATGAGGAAAGATTTTCAATGATTTCTGATCTTGATTTTTCCTCGGTAAATTGTTCAAAATAATCACCAATCTTTTTAACAATGGATGGATCAATTCCCAATCCGGGTATCAAAGCACCTGAAGAATCTTTCCTTCCTCTGCCAAGTTCGAATGAAATTCCTTCCACCCCAATTTTATCAATTTTGTCAATTATCCTTAAAACATTTCCTTCATTTTCTGCACCCGATATTCCGATTGTTTCAAGAAATCCCGAGAGGATTTTGCGGTTGTTAACCTTTACAAGATATGAGCTTCTGTCGAGTCCAATGGCTTCCAGAGCATCACTTAAGATCATACACGATTCAGCATCAGCCGACACATCTGAAGTTCCAACAGTATCAAAATCGAGTTGCCAGAATTCACGGAATCTGCCCGGATCAAGTTTGGCTTCGAACCTGTAAACAGGTCCATATTGGTACCTTTTGAACAGTGGAGCATTTTTTGTGGTCAACTGCCCTTTTTGCGACTGCATAAACAGTTCCTCCGCATACATCCTCGCCAATGGAGCAGTTAAATCATACCTCATAGCCAGATGGTGATTATCCATCACTACAAAATCGGATTCATCCCTTAATTCTGAACCATCATCTTTATAGACGGGTTCAGTCTCGGGATTACGGAAAGAATAAACTCCTTCGGCAACCGTTTCCTTGTCCGGAAGATATTTCCCCAGGTTTTCAGCATATTCAAGTATAGGTGTGTCCCAGTGCCTGAATCCATAAAGTTCGTAAACCTCGCCCGCCTTTTTTACTACACTTTTGCGTAATTCATTCAATTCAGGATCAATATCTCTGAAACCTTTTATTTTTCTGGGGATCATGCCGTTCATTTTTTATCCGGTGTTTTTGCAAAAATCATAAGTTTAAATTTACGAAAAAGTTATCATGTTGATCTATTTTGTATTTTTGAAGTGTCGTTCATAAATATTCCGAGCCTGCTTTTGAAATTTCCAAGTAAACTGCGCGAACCTGTTAACGGGCTGACTCACTTTATCGGGGTCATTTTCGCAATTGTTTCATTATTAATTCTCGTGAATCGTGAGTATCCGGTTGTTACCGGAATTCACCGGATTTCTTTTTCAATATTTTCGGCATCGCAATTTTTTCTTTTCCTCGCCAGTACTTTGTATCACTGGATACCGGCTACCGACAATAAACTTGTTGTGCTAAGGAAAATAGATCACATTATGATCTTTGTATCCATTGCCGGGTCATACACTCCAATTTGTTTAATTACTCTCGGCGGAACTTTGGGTTATATAACCCTCGCTGTTGTATGGACTATTGCCCTGGCAGGCTTTTTTATCAAAGTATTTTGGCTGGATGCCCCGAGAAAATTATATACTGCTATCTATCTGGCAATGGGTTGGCTTGTAATTTTGGTTATTTATCCTCTCTATAATGCGATGCCCGATGGTGGTATGTTTTGGTTAATCCTTGAAGCTGTTTTTTACACTGTCGGAGCACTTATCTACGCCTTTAAAAAACCTGATCCTTTTCCCGGAATAATGGGATTTCATGAAATATTCCATGTCTTCATCCTTCTTGGAGCTTTTTCGCATTTTTACCTGCTTCTTAAATTTGTCTAAGAGAAGTATTTCTAAAAATTTTTAACAATTTGTTTTTTATACTGTGAGTTTATTATTTGTGATTTAAACCTTGTTTTTTTCATTTGATAATTGTATTTTACAAAAGTTAGCGAAATAAATTATTTAATCATTCATTAGCGAGACCACAATGCGCTATATTTATACTGTTCTACTGTTATGTTCTCTCTCAATTCTTACTTTTTCTCAAAACCTAAGGGTCGAAAAACCAGTTTTTACTTCTGAAATACAGGGTGACTGGGGTTCTGATAATGTTGTACTTGACTATAAACCAATTGGACCGATGTCAGGTATTCAAACTTCAAATGGTGATATTTACATTGCCATTAATGATACTCTGTCAACAGCCAACCTTGGGCTTGTGATCAGAAAATCAACCGATGCCGGTTTGTCATGGACAACGCTTTCAGGGGTAAATAACCGGACAAAATATGAAAAAATCAAACTTCTGAAATCTTCAGTTGATTCTGTTTATTGCTTTTTTCAAGTTGGTTTCGATGTTTATAGCTGGAATGTAAATTCCTCAACACTTAACCCGGTGATGGTTGCAGGTGCTTACAGATCATTTGATGTGGAAATTTCTTCCACAAATTCAATGTATGTCGTACTCGATTCACTTGCTTCAAATAATCTTATCAGATATTCTTCCATCGACAATGGAATGAGTTGGGGTACAAGAGGAAGCATATCCTCTGCAGCTGCTCTACCTGTGATGTCAAAATCTTTAAGTGGTGATACATTACTCCTCAATTATCTGGGACCGGTCTTAGCCGATACCAATACCTCAGTAATAAGAATTGCAAGATATCGTGAAACATCCCCCGGCGTGCTCGCCTCCGCTGGATTTCAGGATCTTGCCACAAGTAATCTTCCCAAATATGAGTATAAAACTGTTGGTGGAAATGGAGTTTTTTGGTTTCTTTATACCAGAGTTGATGGTAGTTCACAAGTTTGGGCAAGACAAAGTACTGATGGAGGTACAACCTACGGTGCAGAGTTCAGAGTAAATCCTGATGAGACAGTAAATCAATATGGATTTGATTTAAAAGCTAAACTCCCTGCCGGAAACGGATTCAGTTTTGTTTATCACGCAGATAGTGCTCAGGTGGGCCCTGCAACTTCAGCTACAGATAAATTACTATTTGGTTCTGCCCTTCAATCAGGTTCCACTTTCCAACCTTTTGAACAGATAAACAATGTTCCAGCTTTCTACTCTGCCGCCAACTGTAAACCGATCATTGTTGAATTACCTTTCTACAGCGGTACAGGAGTAGCATTTGAAGCAGAAACAGGCACCGGAAACAAAGTTTATTGGGATGCTTCACATATAGTTCCCGTTGAACTTACTTCATTCTCTGCAGATGTGTTTGCGAATAAAGTTGTTCTTAACTGGTCAACAGCAACCGAAACAAATAACCATGGATTTTCAGTTGAAAAGAAAACTAACGGAAACTGGGAAAAAATCGGATTTGTGAATGGTAATGGTACTTCAACAAGAACCCACAACTATTCTTTTGTGGATGATGAATCCTCTTCAGGAAAAGTTTATTACAGATTAAATCAGATTGATTTGGATGGAACTCAGTCCTTCTCAAAAGTGATTGAAGTGGATCTTTCCACACCAAACGATTATAGCTTGAGTCAAAATTTCCCAAATCCCTTTAATCCGTCAACAGCTATTAAATTCGCCTTGAAAGTGGATTCAAAAGTAAGTCTAAAAATTTATAACCCACTTGGACAGGAAGTAATGAATCTTCTTTCTGACAACTATGCCGCAGGAAATTACAACATTTCCGTTAATGCAGCCGGTTTAAACAGTGGTGTATATTTTTATACTTTGGAAGCAAACGGAGTTGACGGAAGTAAATTCTCCTCAACAAAAAAAATGATTCTGATGAAATAATTCAACCGAAACAAATAAAAAAAGGCTGCCTCGAAAAAAGCAGCCTTTTTTTGTAAATTGTGATTTTACTTAAGTTCTTATCTCCTCAGTTCCGTCGATGTGTGTGGCAAATCTCCCTTTATCCTTAGGATGAACCATGTCACTTCTCTCCCAGGGCCAGCCTCCAAATTTTGTTTCATCAAAATCCACAAACGCTTTCATAATCTCAGCTTTGGAGTTCATAACAAAGGGACCATGCTGAAATACAGGTTCATCTATCGGGATTCCCTGCAAGATAAGGAAGAAACAATCAGTTTCCCCGGCAACTAATTCCACCTCGGCATCAGGAACAAGCTGAAATGCTTTATACTCACCTATCTCCTCACCATTAACCGTTACACTGTCACCTTTATAAAAATATACCACCCTGAAGGTATTTTTAGATGCAGTCGGGATAGACCATTTGGCCCCCTGCTCCATTTTTACCGTCCAAATCAAAACTTCATTTTTTTCATCTGCTGCCCATGAATCCGGTGCGGGATCCAATGCCTTTGTTGTACCGAGAGAACCCGTTATCAGTGTCACCTCCGTCTTTTTACTTTTAATATCCTCCGATTTATGCACAGGAATATCTTCCGCCCAAAGCATTTTAAAATGCGGTTCAACCATTTTTTTTGCCTTTGGTAAATTTATCCAAATCTGAAACAATTCACCCGTATTCTCTTTGTCATCATGAAGAAGCGGGAACATTTCAGAATGCTGCAATCCACTGCCTGCCGTCATCCACTGTACATCTCCATTTCCATATCTCCCGGCTTGACCGTGAGAATCAGAGTGATCAACAAACCCTTGCAAAACAACCGTCACCGTTTCAAAACCTCTGTGAGGATGTGCCGGGAAACCGGGGATTACATCACCATGATACATCCTCCAGCCATCTTTAATCGTAAAATCCTGACCGATATTTCTTCCTTCCAGTGAAGCTGCGGGACCCATCTCCCCGTTCCCCTTCGGGAAATAATCGAGATGATGAACACAAAAAAGAAAAGGATCAAGAACGGGCCACTGAAATCCCAATGGCTGAATTGAAATAATTGGTGAAACTGACATTGTAACCTCCAAAATAAAAAAAAGCCTTGTCTAATATAATTAAACAAGGCTTGAAATCTGAGTACCGTTGATAGGATTCGAACCTATGGCCTTCTGAGCCACAGTCAGACGCTCTAACCAACTGAGCTACAACGGCAAATTCAGACTGCAAATATAGCAATTTTCTCGTTTATTTCAAAACCTGGTTGTACCGCCAGGATCGCAAAGAACGCAAAGGGGAGGATTAAACCACAGAGCACTCAGAGCTCACAGAAGGGATTTTTGAGATAGTCCATTAATTGAGAAGAAAATCATCGGAAGCACAGAAGAGATTAAACGACAGAAACTTACCTCGCGAAAATCTCCCGGGGGGATGCCTTTGATACGTTTAATCTGCGTGTATCTCTCGAAGGGATGCCTTCGGCATGCGTGCCCTTAAAATTCATATTCTTCCATCTCAAATAATGTGCTAAATTTTTACTAAGTTATTCCCCGGGAAATCATTTTTTATAATTATCTTTTTACCCAATTGAGGTCTCTTATGAGAAAGTATTTACTTCTGTTTTTACTGTCATTTGTTGTAACCAACTTCTCGCAAACTCTTACATTTTGTGAAGGTGTTACCGAAAAAGGTGTACCGATAAATGAAGCCACTTCCTTCAATATCGCACAAAAAGGTGGGTACTTCTATTTTTTGGTGAAACTTCCCTACACAGTCGGTTGTGAAGAGGTTTATTTTGAAATCTACCGACTTGATGATTATGACCCGAACTATCCGACCATGGAAGGCGAAGGTGAGGTTTATGAAACGACAATTTCATCAACCACCAAACCCGACTGGACCTGGTTCTACAAACAAGTCACTTTCTACAAAACCGGTTATTACAGGATTTATGTGAAAGACTGTACCGAGTCTTACCTCGCTTCAAGTGTTGTCAGAATTAATTGGAAGAAATAGAGACTTGAGCTACTTGAGCCCGACTTGAGTTCTCGAGTGCTTGATTACCTGAGTACTGAGCAAGAGTTCTGAGGTCTCTCAGGTTTCTCGAGTTTCTAAAGTTCTGAAGTTCTTTATTCATACTCGTTATCTGTGTATATTTGCAGACTGAATATGAAAATTTTTAGATCGACAATTATTCTGCTCACCACCATATTTATGCTTTCCGGGTGTGAATCTCCCAGATTGGTATTCCCTGACATTGATTATGGAATTGTTATTGTCAGTTCGGATCTACCAGTTTACACCAGTGATTCAAAAGATTCTAATAATTTAATCTACCCCGGCGACAGAATCAAATCATCGGATACACTGATCGAACTGTTCACATCAAATGAGGTGCTCACTTTTTCTTTAAAGAAGACTGTTAATCTCTTCATGACAAAACAGATTAACACCGGCAATCAGACAATTATTCGATTGACCGATAGATATGCTGTCGTAAAAAAAGGAACTTCAACGGAATTGAGAAGAATAACCACCGAGCTGGAATTTTCAGACGAAACTGTTAAAACGATACTTTGGGATCAAAAATAATGTTAAAAAAATATCATTTCCTTCTTTTTGTTTTGTTTTTGTCATCTTTAAACGCTCAAATCAGTGTAAGATTTGAAGTGACAGTGAATGATGTTGCCGACAGTGAAGCTGTTTATATTGTGGGAAATCATCCAGGATTGGGTGGCTGGAATCCATCAAAAATTAAAATGTCTAAAGAGAATGAAATTTTATGGAAATACACCCTTAATCTTGAAAGAAAAGGAACTCTTGAATATAAGTTCACCAAGGGAAGCTGGAACAACGAAGCTGTGGGTCCCGACGGAATTAAAAAACCAAACTTCGTTACTTCGGTCACTTCCGATACAACAATCAAAATTTCATTGTGTTGTTGGGGTAAAATGACAGGTTCTGAATTTAAAGGACAAATCACCGGAAATGTAGAATACATCCGTAATCTCGGTGAAGGTGAAATTCTACCACGCGATGTAATCATCCTTCTACCTGCCGGGTATGACAAAAGCAACCATCATTATCCTGTGTTATACATGCACGACGGGCAAAATATTTTTGATCCTTCAACTGTTGGATTTGGTGTTGACTGGCAAGTTGACGAGGCACTCGATAGTCTTAACCGACAAGGAGTAGTGAAGGATATGATTGTGGTTGGCATCAACAACAGTGTCAATCGTAGTGCGGAATATTCCCACTCCCCTTTGGGAGCTGCATATATGAAATTTGTAACCCAAAAGGTTAAACCGCTGATCGATTCTCTATATCGCACAAAGCCGGGAAGAGAATTTACCTGGACTGCAGGCTCATCCATGGGTGGTTTGATTTCCTTTATGTTATTGTGGGAGTATAATGATATCTTTTCCATCGCAGGCAGTTTTTCTCCGGCATTTAAAATTGCTGAGTTTGATTATGTATCAATTGTGAAAAAGACATCTCAACCTAAAAGAAATTTTAAACTTTACATCGACAATGGCGGAATGGGACTTGAAGCGCGCCTTCAACCGGGTATTGATAAAATGATATCAACTCTGGAAGAATTGGGGTACAAAAAAGATTCCGATTTTTTTGTTACCATCGATCCTGAAGCTGAACATAATGAAGCAGCGTGGGCTAAAAGAATCCCGAATTTCCTGATGAAAATGTTTGGGAAATAATAAGAAACGATAACAATTATAAAGACAAAATTATAAATGCTTAAAATAAACGAAATATATTTTTCGATCCAGGGTGAAAGCACCCATGCAGGCCTGCCGTGTATCTTCGTTCGCCTGACCTATTGTAATTTGCGATGTACCTATTGCGATACCGAATATGCCTTTTATGAAGGAAAAGATATGAGTATCCAAGAGATTCTAACCGAGATCGGGAAATACAACTGTGATACTGTTGAGATCACCGGTGGCGAACCTTTGATGCAAAAGGAGGTGTTACCGTTGATGACACAACTTTGCGACAAAGGATATAAAGTACTGATTGAAACGGGCGGAAGTCTTCCCATTCAGAATATAGACCCAAGAGTTCATGTTATTATGGACCTTAAATGTCCCTCGAGCAGGATGCTCAAAAAAAACAAATATGAAAATATCGAATTCATAAAGCCGATTGATGAAATTAAATTTGTAATCGGTAGCAGAGAAGATTATGACTGGTCGAAAGAGATGATTCAGAAGTACGACCTTCTCAACAAATGTGAAGTTCTCTTCTCGGTTGTGTTTGGAAGTCTTAAACCTGTTGAACTTGTAAACTGGATCATTGAAGATGCATTAAAAGTAAGGTTTCAATTACAGATGCACAAGTTCATATGGGATCCAAAAGAAAAAGGAGTTTAATTTGAAAATATCTAAAAGTTTCCACTGGGAAATGGGACACAGACTCCCGTTTCACGCAGGAAAATGCGTAAATCTACACGGTCACTCATATCGCCTCTTCCTTGAAGTTGAAGGTGATATCGATGAAAATGGTCTTGTGATCGATTTCTACGATCTTAAACGAGTTGTTAATCCAATCATCGAGGAACTTGATCATGCATTTATGGTCTCCTCTCTCGATCCCGATCTAAATGGATTATTGGAAAACTTTTCTACCAAAAGAGTTGATGTTGATTTTCACTCTTCTGTTGAGAACATAACAAAATATTTGTTGGACAGAATTACATCCAACATTCTCCCATCGAATATAAAATCCGTAACCGCTACTGTGTATGAAACTCAAGACGCTTATGCACGCGATACAAGGATTATAAAGGACTAACTGATGCCGACATATAAAATCACCCTTGAGTACGAAGGAACGCGCTACAGTGGCTGGCAAGCCCAAAAAAATGTAAAGACTGTTCAGGGTACGCTTTCAAGCGTGGCTGAAAAAATATTCGGCAAAGATACTTTTGATCTTCAAGGCGCGGGAAGAACCGATTCCGGAGTTCACGCAGCCATGCAAGTGGCATCACTTGTTACCGCAACTGCAATGCCGGTTGATGTCTTAAAGTTGAAATTTAACGATAACCTCCCCCATGATATTAACATTCTCAAGGTTGAAAAGGCAAACGACCGTTTCCATGCACGCCACAGTGCGAAGAAAAGAACTTACCTTTATCACATTTCAACCAGAAGAACAGCATTTGGGAAAAGTTATGTATGGTGGATAAAAGATAATCTTGATTCGAGAAATATGAGAACGGCAGCAAAAGAGCTTGTTGGACTACACGATTTTGTCTCTTTTGGTGACACCAAAATTGGTGGTGATGCAAAATCAACAAAAGTAATGGTTTATTCCTCTGAGATAGTGGACACCGGAACAATGATTCTTTTCAGAATTACAGCTTCACACTTTTTATGGAAAATGGTTAGAAGGTTAACGGGTGTTTTGGTTGAAGTGGGCAGAGGAAACATTAAACCCGAGGATATTAAAGAATTGTTGAACACAAACAACAATTATCCTGCTCAGTTTACAGCTCCTCCAAGTGGACTTTTCCTCGAATATGTTCAGTACGACGATAACGAAATGTTACCTGAAATAAAACCAATATTTAAGGTGTAGAAGACTCAAGTTGTTTTTTTAGGGTGTCGATCTCTTTTTGAAGTTCTTTTACCGTGTTGTTAAGTGATTCAAGGTTTCTAATGTGCACTTCCAACCTCTTATATAAATTGATTGGTTTAACGGGAGTTCCGACATATATCCCTCGATCTTTGATATTACGAGAGACACCCGACTGAGCACCGATTATTACTCCATCACCTATTTCGATGTGATCCACCAGCCCAACTTGTCCGGCTATGATAACATCGTTCCCCACTTTTGTGCTGCCGGAAACACCGGATTGTGCAGAAATGGCGGTATTTAAACCAATCTCAACATTATGTCCGATCTGAACAAGATTATCAATCTTGGTATGGGCTTTTACTATTGTGTTGCCCAGCGCTGCTCTGTCAATACATGAATTGGCACCGACTTCAACAAAATCTTCGATTATAACATTGCCGATCTGGGGAATTTTTACATAGTTTCCGTCAGTACCTTTCACAAAGCCAAAACCGTCTGCTCCAATTGAAGCTCCATTATGAATGATCACATTTTTACCTATAACTGTATTTTCTCTGATCGTCACATTTGGATAGATAAGTGTGTTATCACCAATTGAACTGTTCTCGAGAATTACTGTATTATGGTATATCGTGACATTATTTCCAATAAAACAATTTCTGCCGATTACTACATTAAAACCAATTGCACATCCATCACCTGTTTTTGCATCCGGATGGATCGAAGTGGAATCGGCTATTCCACTGAGCTCATGTTTATATTCAAAAAATCTTTTAAGAACCATCAGGAAAGACTGGTAGGGATTGTCAACTTCAAGACAAACTACATCTTTGCGGGGATTAGTGAAGCCTTTTGAAACAAGAACTGCCGATGCCTGTGTTTTTTCGAAGAATTTTTCGTAAGCCTTTGAGCCGAGAAATGTTAAACTTCCCGGCCCGGCTTTTTCAATGTTCAATAGCTCATTGATTTCTGTTTCGCGACTGCTGTTCAATTCAGCCGACACAAAATCCGCGATTTCTTTTAATAAAACTGCCATTATTTCAATTTGTCCAAAACTTTTGCAGTAATGTCATATTTATCTTTTGCAAAAAGCATCATTACTGCACCGCTTCTGTCGAAAACAAAATCGAGGTCTTCTTCTTTTGCAATTTGTTGAATTGCAGTAAAAACTTTGTTTTGAACAGGTTTCATAACTTCATCCTGCTTCACAAAAAGTTCACCACCGGTACCAAATTTTTTTGTCCGGTAAGCTTCCATATCTTTTTCAAGCTGTTTGATTTCAGCATCGATATCCGAGCGCATCTGATCAGTTAAAATCAACTTCCTTTTTTCGAAGTCATCTTTCTTGAATTTAATGTCACTTTCCATTTTGCTGATTTCGTTTTGCCACTCAACGATAAGTGCATCAAGCTGACGCTTGGCATCTTCCGCATCAGTAAGGTTTTTCATTATCGCATCCGAATCGACATAGCCGATTTTCAGTTGAGCAAAAAGACCACTTGATGCCAGAACAACTAACAATAAAACAAACTTGAATTTCATTGGATTATCTCTTTATGTTATTTGCCGGCAGCTTTTCTTATTTTGTCCAAAACTTTATAAGTAAGGTCAAATTGAACATCTGCATAAAGAACGATTGGATCCTGACCTGATTTTTTGTTCAGGATATAGTGCATTCCTTCTTCTTTAGCTGCAATCGATATGTTATCGTAAAGTTTTTCGTAGATCGGTTTGAAGAGCTCATCCTGTTTGTTCAGGAGTTCTTCTCTTCTTTTAGTCTGAAGATCTTCAATTTTTTTCTGTTTTTCAGCGAGTACAAGCTGTTTTTCACGAGCTTTTGGATCGTTTGGCTTGTTCTGAAATTCTTTTTGAAAAGCTTCAACTTCTTTTGAAAATGCCTGACCAACCGAGTCAAGTTCATTTTTGTATTTGTTCTCAAGTGCTTTTAAATCACCATTGGCTTTAATCGCTTCAGGTAACTGCTGAAGTATAAGATCAGCGTCAACAATACCCACTTTTAATGCTGTGTTCTGGGCATAAATTGATGTGCCAAGAATTAAAAACAGCGATAGAACGATAAGTCTTTTCACTTTGATTTCCTTTTTTGTGTAAATAATTAAAAACCTTTTCCGAACTGGAAGTGGAACTGCCACTTCGGATCAACTCCATCAACTTCTCTTCTGTCAAATCCGTAACCCAAATCAAATCCAAGAAGACCAACCGGATTAATAAGAATTCTTGCTCCAAATCCAGCACTTCTTCTGAGTTTAAAAGGATCGGCTACAGTAAGATTTTCGAAAACATTCCCCGCCTCTGCAAAAGCCAATACATATAGTGGCATTGGATCGAGCGAAACTGCAAATCTTAATTCGGCTATATACTTGAAGTATAACCTTCCACCTATTACATCACCACTTGCCTGTCGTGGTCCAACAGTTCTGTCATCATAACCTCTAAGTGAAGTTGTTGCGATTACCAGACCTGCGCCACCCATGTAAAAAAGTTCAAATGGTTGAATTGCAGTACCTGTCTTCAATTCCTCAATATATCCAATGTCGCTGCTTAGATAAAGCGCAAACCGGTTTGAGTTAAATAATCTCTTATACCACTCGGTTAAAAAAGTCGCCTTAAAATAATCAACTGTTCCGGGGAGAAATGGACCACCCGAAACCTCAGACGAAAGTGTAAACGAAGATCCTCTCGACGGGAAGATTGGGTTATCAACATCTTTTCTGTTAAGGGTAAAACCGAGTGTAAATTGTTCTGATTCCCCTTCACGATAGAATCCACCACCGTTTAATACATTGTTATTTTGGTATCTGAAAAATCCTTGAATATAAAAATAATCATCAGGCCATTTTAATCTTCTACCAACTTTTACCGATCCACCCGCCTGGAATAGATCGTAGATATAACTCTGTCGGGTTGAAAAGAGATCAAACCCCACAAGTGTTGGTGAATCAAGAAACCATGGTTCTGTAAATCCCATCGAAAATGTTCTGTAAAGGTTGCCAACGCCAAATTGCCAGTTAAAACTGAGTATCTGACCACCACCCAACTGAAATGGTTCGGTAATCGAAAAATTATTGAGTGTAACACCAATCGCACCCGAAAAACCAAAGGAACCGCTGTAACCAATTGATGCATTTAAATAGTCACTCGATTTTTCTTCAACAATAAATGCAACATTTACTGTGCTGTCGTTTTCGAGATTGTAATCCACACCCTCTTTATAGAGATTTTCAACATTAAAATATTGCAAATTTGCGAGCTGTTGAAGGCTTCTGATCATTGCAGCTTTATTGAAAAAATCACTCGGAACTGTGTATAACTCACGACGGATTACTTTTTCCTTCGTTTTGTCGTTTCCTTTGATAGTGACCTTCCCAATTTTGAACTGGTTGTTCTCGTTCACTCCAATGAACAAATCTATGGAATCCTGAGCAACTTTTTTCTCTGCAGAATTAACAGTAAATGTCAGATAACCATTATCAAGATAGAGGGATGCAACATCGTTTTGTTTCTCATTTCCTCTAAGATTTTGGTTAAAAGTGACCAAATCATAAATATCCCCGGATTTAAATCCTAATCTTTCATTTAATACTGTGGAATCATACACTGTGTTCCCTTCCCACACAATATTTCTTATTTTATATTGTGGTCCCTCGAGAATTCTGAAATAGACATCAACCTGAGTTTTGTCTTCTGTGTAGGCAATTGAATCGGAAAGGATTTCAGCATCCCTGAATCCATTCTTGTTGAGGAAGGTAATTAACAGTTCCCTGTCTTTTTTAACTTTCTCCGGTTCATATCGTGCAGTGTTCCAGAATTTCCACCATCTCTTTTCGGAGAGTTCATCCAATTCATCTTTAAGATCATCCTCAGAGAAAAAATTGTTGCCGAGAAAGTGAATTGCTCTAACACTTAATCTTTTATTTTCCTTGATAATAAACTTGACAAGTTTTCGCACCTTGATTTTTTCTACCAGGTTTCTGTTGGCACCGGCGAGATCATCGTAATCGGTAGTAACTTCATCCGAAAAATCTGTCTGATTTCTCCAGGTTACTGAAAGTTTGTTGGGAAGAGAGTCAACGGAGAGAAAATCATAATAGACCACATCCACTTTGGTATCAAGATAGCCATCTTTAGTGTATGCTTCTATTATCTTGTTTTTTATTCGAATAATTTCCTGGGGTTTGAGTATCTGCCCTCTAACGAGAGAAATCATCTCTTCGAGTTCAGACTTACTCATTGCATCATAACCTTCAAGCAAAAGTTGTTCATATCTGGCATATTCAGAAACTTTAATTTTCAGGAACACACCATTTTCAAAATATTTTCAATAATGATCTGAATGTCTGAGAAAATCCTAAGATCCCACAAATTTTTCACTGCACTAATGGTTTCATCACCGGGGATTTGAATCTCTCTGCCGGTATCCTTGATTTTTTTAAGTCCTGAATATTCAACAATAGTATTAGCATCCGCAGTTACATTTCCCTCAACTGAAACAGAGAGTACTTTATAATACGATGTATTAATCTGTGAATATAACGATGAACTAAAAAGGAAAATAAAAATAAGTGTGAATGAAAGCTTAAATCCCGGAAGGAGCAATCTCATCATCTGTGCCTTTGCTTTGCTTATGTAGTTGTTCACTGACTTTACCAAACCTTCGTTCTCTTCTCTGATAATCCCCGATGGCATCATACAACTCTTTTGTACGAAACTCGGGCCAGAAGACAGGTGTAATATAGATTTCGGAATATGCTAACTGCCAAAGCAGAAAGTTGCTTATCCTCATCTCACCGCTTGTGCGAATAAGCAGGTCTGGGTCAGGAATATACTTTGTGTTTAAATATTTTGAAAAAGTTTCAATTTTAAGGTCGTCTTCGGTGATGGTGCCTGATTTAATATCTTTAACGATACCTTTCACAGCATCCATAATTTCCCATCTACCACTATAACTCAGGGCGAGAACCAATGTAAGTGTTTTGTTGTTCTTGGTTTTCTCTATGGCATCGGCAAGTTCGTGTTGAACTTCTATTGGAAGAGAACAGATATCTCCAATTGCCATAAGTTTTACATCGCTGGTATGAAGTTCCTGTATCTCGCGCCGGAGCACTTTTACAAGAAGTCTCATAAGAGTGGTAACTTCTGTTTTGGGGCGTTTCCAATTTTCAGTCGAAAAAGTATAAAGTGTCAGGTAATTGACACCTGCTTTTGCGCATGCTCTTACAATCTCTCTGACGGATTCAACTCCTTCACGATGACCGGCTATACGCGGTAAATTATTCCGCTTCGCCCAGCGGCCGTTCCCGTCCATAATTATTGCAATATGTCGTGGGATTTCACCATGCTGTTTTAGAGTTTTAGAGTCTGCCAGAGATGTACTTTTTTCTGTTTTGCCCAACTGCGGACCGATTAGTTAAAAAAATAAAATTACAGAGAAAGGAATTTTAAATATTTTTCGACGGAAAAACAAATCACTAAGCTAATTAGCAAACTTCTGCAATAAAATGTTGCCAAAAAAGTCAAAAAGAAAGGAGATTTTTTAAAATTTCGAACTTAATTTAGTTAATAAATCTCGGAAATGGTGAGGAAGTTGCAAGACTGCTGTCAGAGACAAACAAATCACTCTCTATTTCAACGAGAAAGAGATCAATATTTTGTGCATAATCCGGCAGATCATTATCAATTATGTGTTTGATTATAAAATAGTTTTTCCTCGTGACAGCAATGTGCAGTTTCACTGAGTTACCACTATATGTCGATTTTCTTTCAGCCAAAAACAGTATTTTTTTCCTGATGAATTCCACATCAACACCACTCAGATCGTCGATAACAATTCCGATGGCAAATTCTCGTTTTTGTTTGGCAAGTATATCTATCTGAAATTCACCAATATCGGGTGGATCAGGCAAATATGTTCCCAGTCTCCTTCCGATGGTTGAGTAACCTGCGGTTCTCAAACGGAAGTAGAGTTTATCTATAAGGTCTCTTTTTGAAAGGCTCTTCATGTCGAACTCCTCTTGATTTAGTTGAATCTCCCGGAATTTGTCATTCTCGGGGCAAAATTTTCATTTTCAAGCACTTTGATATTATATATCTTTTTAAACTCAAACTTTACTACTGTATCACTTTCATTTAATTTCCCGTAAATTATTTTTTTCCCGTCATTGTCACAGGAGATGATATACGGATCGATAGTAAGTTGCTCTGTTGAGTAATAAAATTTAATACGGTTTCTGTTTCTGATAGCTTTTGAAAAAATTTCCGTTTTCATCATAACCTCTAATTATACCATCTTAGAACACCGACAACTTTGCCGGCTATTGAAAAATCACTTGTGGGTTTTATCTCTATCACTTTAAACGCGTCGTTTTCAGGGATAAGTGATATTTGTCCATCTTTTTTCATGTATCGTTTAACTGTTGCCTCTCCGTCCACCATTGCAACAATGATATCATGATTTGCTACAGCCTTCTTGGGTGAAACAACAACTATGTCTCCCTCGTAGATGCCTGCATTAATCATACTGTCCCCTTTTACTTTAAGCGCATAACAATCATCTGTGGTTCTTACAAAAACAGAATCGATTATTATGCTTCCCTCCAGATTCTCTTCAGCAAGGATTGGTAAACCGGCAGCAACTCTTCCAACAACCGGAATATTGACTCCTGAACTGGTATTGATTGTTGACTCAAAATCTTCATTCATCTCACTTTTTATTGAGATTCCCCTGCTAACATTACTGCTCATATTGAGATAACCCTTTTTGTGAAGCATCTCAATATGCTTTTTTGCTCCGTTTGGAGAAGTAAAACCAAAATGTGCCGCTATCTCTCTTACTGTGGGAGCGTAACCAATGTTCCCAATGTAATTGGCAATGAACAATAGTATTTCGTTTTGTCGTTCTGTAAGTTCGTTTTTCATTGTTTTCCTAAAGTGAACAAATGTACACCACAAATATAGTGAACAAATGTACACCTGTCAAGTCTTTTTAAAAATTTTTTTTATTTTTTTTGATTTTTATTTAAGAAATTGATTTACATTGTCAGTTAGAGCTCCGGTTCTTATATTTTTGATTCATTTATTATATTTTAGGTAAACTTTGAAAATCTTGATTTCAAACGACGACGGGATAGATTCTTACGGAATTATTGCACTCGCAAGAGAGTTAAAAAAGTAGGGCGAGGTGTTCATTGTTGCTCCAATATTTGAGCAGAGCGCAGCTGGCCACTCAATTACAATGAAGAGACCTCTAAAAATTGTGGAACATTTCATAGACGGTAAGTTTTTTGGCTATGCTGTAAACGGAACTCCTGCTGATTGTGTAAAAATTGGAATTACAACAATACTCAATTTTGTCCCTGACATTGTTGTATCCGGAATTAACCACGGGTCAAATACCGCAACCAATATCATCTACTCTGGCACCGTGTCGGCTGCGAGAGAAGCCTGCATGATGGATATTCCCGGAATTGCCTTTTCAATTAATGGCAGAACTTCTGAAAATATCGATTGGGCCGCACACGCCGCTGCCAATATTACAGTTAAAGCCTTGTCACATGGGTTTGAAAAAGGTAAACTTTTGAATGTCAACTTCCCAAATCTTAAAAAAGATGAAATAAAAGGGACGATGATCACTAAACAAGGTACCTCTAAATTTGCAGACACCTACGACACAGTTCATGATGTAATAGGAAGGGCATATCACCAATTAAAGGGTGATTTTGTTAATCTGGATGATAATAACGAGTTGATCGACCAGGTAGCGATCGAAAATGGATATATCTCTATTACACCAATTAAACTTGATTCAACCGACCACGAAGAATTTGAAAAAATTAGAAATTGGAACTTCGCGGAAGTAACCCCATAAAAACAGGATTGTCTATTGCCCGATAATTTTTCGCTCCTGATCACAGGTTCATGGCTCTATTATGCGATCCTGGCACTTCTGTTTGGGATTACAGCATTCCTTTATTACAGAATTACAATTCCTGTTGTCTCGCCCGCCAAAAGATATTTTCTTTTATCGCTGCGAGTGATCATTCTTTTGTTTATGGCTTTGCTCCTGTTTAGTCCGGTAGCTACTTTTCTCTTTACTTCTGAAGAAAAACCGGTAAATTATTTTTTAATAGACCGGTCAGAATCGATTACTTTTAAGGATGGAACAGAAAGAGAAAAAACAATAAAACAGTTTCTCGCTGATCTTGCAAGTTCTCCTCTTGCCAAAAATTCAAAAGTAATTACATTTTCCTCACAACCCGATTCAGGAAAATTTCAGTTTTCAGACAGTCTGCGATTTGATGGAGATTTGACTAATTTCGAGGAAATATTCAACTATTTTCAAGATAGAAAGATAAAAAACGCATCTTTAACCATCATCTCGGATGGAGTTATAACCGATGGCAATATCCCGGGAGTGTCCGCTGAAAAAATTGGTTTACCGGTTTATACAGTGGCAATTGGTGATTCAACTCCCCGCAAAGATATTGTGGTTGAAAATGTGGTCTATAACGAAGTGGTTTTTTTGGGGACCTCCTCCCCAGTCACCACAACAATCCAAATCGCCGGTTTTGCCGACAAAGATATCGCCGTCAGTCTTTTGGAAGATGGCAAAAAGATCGCAGAAGAAACAGTCTCAATTGGTGAAAATGGGACAGTATCATCCACTTTCAACTATCGCCCTCGAACCACAGGAATGAAAAAACTTGCAATCAGTGTGCAGGAATTTCCCGATGAAGTTAATAAATTAAATAACTACTCCCCTTTTTATGTATCAGTTGTTGAAAATAAAAGAAAGGTACTTATCCTTTCAGGAGCACCCACACCCGATGTAACTTTTGTTAAAAATGCTCTCACTGGTGATTCAACTCTTACTGTAAGGTCAATGACTTATGATTCGGATATGCGCCCACTTGAAAAAGACATTAATGAATCAATTCTCGACAGCACCGGAGTGCTCTTCCTTCTGAATTTCCCAAGTCAGGCAATTCCACAAAAAATGTTCGATGGAATTATAAATTTTATCTCAAATCGGAATGTCCCATTTTTTATAATGATTAATCAGTATTCTGATAAAGGCCTGCTCAAAAAACTTGAACCATTTTTGCCCGTGATTCTAAGCACCGGTGCCGGTGTTGAGTTTGAAGGACAACCCGGACTTGCTGAGGGAGTTGAGCGAAACCCTTTATTTTATTCAACTTCACCCGGTGCACTTAAAGCCTGGGATGATCTGCCCCCTGTTCTTATACCAAACTTCAGAGCGGAAGCAAGACCTGAAAGTCAGGTGTTGGCTTATGTCAAACTAAATTCACGAGTGATGCCAAATCCATTGATCGTGAGCAGAAATTTTGGTTCAAAAAGGTCTTTGGCAGTAATAGCCGGTGACATCTGGAAATGGAAATTAAAAGCAAAAAATGAAAACCTTTTTGATGATTTTTTGTTCAGTACTGCAAAATGGCTTGGTGCTGTAAAGGATAAAAAAAGATTTTCATTAAGAACAAATAAAAAATTTTACGCCAGAAACGAACAGGTGGAATTTGTTGCAGAGCTTTACACAGAATCGTTTGATCCCCTTTCGGATGGCGAAGTGTCCGTCACTCTAAATTCTCCTCAAGGAAAAACTTCTTTTAGCCTCTCTTCAACAGGCTCCGGAATTTATCAGGGCATCTATAAACCTGAGACTCCGGGAGATTACACTTTCACAGGAGTAGCTACTCTCGATGGAAAAGTGATTGCAACCGATGGCGGGAATTTTAATACCGGTGATATAAATATTGAACTTTTAAATCCATACACAGACGCCGGTTTTCTGAGGAATCTGTCATCAATAACGGGTGGTGAATTTTATTACTACACCAATTATTTAAAACTGTTCGACGACTTGACCCAATTCAACAAGGAATCATCGGTGGAGATTAAAACGACAGAAACCCATAATTTGTGGAACAACCCCTGGCTGCTGATAATTATTGTCCTGTTGCTCTCGTTAGAGTGGTTTTTCAGGAAACGGGAAGGGATGATGTAGTGCCTGGCAACATTGCGGGCGAGTTGATGGATTTTGTAGTCCCCCGCTTCTGTTTACACTGTGAGGAACACCTCGCAGTTAATCAATATTTCCTCTGTAACAATTGTCTCCTTCGCGAAACACGCCTTGATACTCTCCAACTGATAGACTGCCTGTATGAAAGATTTGGATTTGAATTAGCTACATGGATGTTTTCGGTCGTAAAATTTGAGGAATGGTCTGCCTTTAGAACAATGGTTCACTTTCTGAAATATAAAGGGCTTTTTAAGGCAGGAGAATATCTTGGGAAGATTTTAGGGAATGAACTTGTAGCCAGGATGGACACAAGTGAGATTGATTATATAATCCCGGTGCCTTTACACAGATTAAAACTAATCGAGAGAGGTTATAATCAGTCATTGTTAATAGCCAAGGGAGTAAGTTTGGTCACAGGAATCCCGATAAATCAAAAAGCCATCAAAAGGGCTCGCTACACTGCAGCCCAAGTGGAAACTGAGACCAAACATGAAAGGCATTCAAATATTAAAGGGGCTTTTAAGGTTATCGATTCCGGTAAAATCGAGGGGAAAAACATCCTTATAGTTGATGATGTTATCACAACAGGATCAACAATTCGGGAGGTTGCCACCGAATTAAAAAACAGTGGTGCTAACGAATTATATGCAGCATCGATTCTGGTAGCTTAACTACATTCTTTGTGGTGATGTAACTCCAAGAATTCCCAAACCATTTGAAATAACCATCTTCACAGCATGAATCAAGGTGATTCGAGCTTCAGCCAATTCTTTTTCACTTCCAATAATTCTGCACACAGTATAAAATCTGTGAAATGTTCCCGCAAGTTCCTCAAGATAGGCACACAAAATCACAGCATCGAGAACTTTTGCAGCACTTTCAACAACATCCGGGAATCTGAGTAATTTTTTAATGAGTTTCTGTTCTTCATCTGTAACAAGAAGAGTCAGATTGGAGGCATCACTTTTTAATCCCTCCTGATCGGTCATCCTGAGAATTGAACATATTCTTGCATGTGCATACTGAAGGTAGAATACAGGATTCTCATCTGAATGTTTAACTGCAAGATTAAGATCGAAATTGAGATGTGTTGAAATTGCCCTCATATTAAAGAAGTAACGAACTACATCGGCACCAACCCAGTCGATTAATTCATCAAGGGTGATGTAATTAGCTTTTCGCGTGGACATCTTAACGGCTTTTCCATCTTTAATGATCGTCACAAACTGATGGATCATCACCTTCATTTTTGTTGTGTCATAGCCAAGTTCTTCGAGTGCCGCCATTACATCGGGGTATGTGGCAGTATGGTCGGAACCAAAAAGATCGACAATAAAGTCATAACCACGGTCGAATTTCGTTGCGTGATAAGCAATATCAGGCAAACGATATGTTGGTTCGCCTGTGTTTTTAACAATCACTTTGTCTTTCTCATTTCCGAGTTCAGACAATTTTAGCCAGACTGCACCGTCTTTTTCATAACTTAAGCCTCTATTTTTGAACTCTTCAAGAAGCCCACTGATTTTTCCTTCATCATAGAGTGAGTTTTCATTAAAAAAAACTTTGTGTTTTATCCCGATCTTGCCAAGAGTATTCGAGATATCGTTGAAAATCACCCTCTCGGCCTCAGCTTTGAACAATCCCTCGGGATCTTCATTAACCAGGGTATTACCATGTTTTTCGAACAAACTTTTTGCAATATCTGCGATATATTCACCCTGATAGTGATCTTCAGGAAATTCGTTGGTCTCTCCAAGTAACTCCAGATAACGAAGTCTAACAGAATTTCCGAGAACGCGCATTTGCCTGCCGGCATTGTTAAAATAATATTCCCTGTCAACTTCATAACCTGTGGCTTCGAGAAGATTTGCCATTGTATCACCACTTACTGCATTTCTACCGTGACCTACAGTAAGTGGACCGGTCGGGTTCGCAGAAACAAATTCCACATTTGCCCTTTTGCCCTTATTTACATCTGACTTTCCAAAACCGGTTCCTTCTTCAAGAATTTTTGAAATTGACTTGCAGACATATTCGGTAGTGAAGAAAAAATTGATAAACCCCGGGCCTGCAACTTCAATTTTTGATATTATTGCCGGATCATATCTTAAAGCATAAATGATTTCCTGTGCAGTTTCACGCGGGTTTTTTTTCGTTTTTCTTCCAATAAGCATGGCGATATTTGTTGAATAATCACCATGAGTATCGATTTTAGGTATATCGAAAGAAATTTCATTGACATCCAGATATTCAAATTTGTCCTGAATATCGGTGAACAGTGAAAGCAAATACTGTTTCAATTTAAACTCCAGTAGGAAAACATTTGATAGGGGCTTATTTTAAAGGATCGATTATCTCTTTTATTGGTGCATCACCCCAGAGTCTCTCGAGATTGTAGAATTGTCGGGATTCGTTTCGGAAAACATGCACTACTATATCAGAAAGATCTATTAAAACCCACGAAAGGGCTTTAAATCCTTCTTTTTTCCAGACTTTTATTCCGGCTTTTGACAAACCGTCATCGATATTATCGGCAATTGCCTTCACCTGCATATCTGATTCTGCACTGCATATTACGAAATAATCTGCAATTGTTGTGAGGTCTTTAAGTTCGAGCAGTTTTACATCCTGCCCTTTTTTTTCAAATATCGCTTCTATGATTATTTGAATGATTTGTTCTTGTTCGCCTTCTAGCATACTCTTATTATTTAGTTAACAAATGGTTTTAAAATTTTGTAGTCTTTTCCGATAATAATAACGACATCGAGAAGAAAATCTTCATTAATATTTTCAGAAAGGTTTTTTTTGGGATCTACACCCAGAATTTGGGCTGTGTGGAGAGCATTTTCTTTGTTACCGCGATTATCAATCACAAGTGTTTCTTCAACATCAAAAGAGGAATAGTTCTCAGAATCTATTACATCAAAATTGTTTTTCCTGAGATACTCGGTTACTTTTTCACCCAACCCTTTAATTCCGCAGCCGTTATAAACTTTTACCTGGATTAATCGTTTAACACCTTCTTCTTTACCCTCTGCCTTCAATGGTGGTTTTTCAATCATTTTACCTACACCACTGTAGAGAAAGTAACCCAACAATATCACCAAAATTAGAATGGCGATATTCAATAATGTGTTTAACGGACCCTTAATCGAGTCTTTTTGTTCAGTTTCTTTATCTTTACCGAATGCCAATTACTGCATATCCTTAACGCATGAACCAGTCGTCGTAAGACGAACCAAACGGACTTTGATAACCATATCCACCAAAACCACCACCGTAATAACCTGATGAGTATGGATTATACATACCTGCAGGAATACTTCTGTATTGAATTCTGATAACAGTGTCATCCCACGGCTTAAAATTTAACTCTGCCCGGCTTATATAAAGTCCATTAATATTATCTGTAAATGCTTTACCTAAAGAACTGTAGGGTGAATAGACGAGTGAAGCATCAACCCTGACATTAAGGTTATCAGCAAATTTGTAGAACATGCTGTTTGTATAAACCGTTGTGGCAAGTCCATGCTCACCAAAAGTAGAGAATGAAGCATCAAAAGAGTGTTTCATGGAGAAATTATCAGAATTAAAAATATTGGACAAAAAACTGCCGCCGCTTTCTTTGTTAAACAAGCCATCCTTTATCTCGGGTTGATTAAAAGGATCTTTTTTAAACTGAGCTGATGCGGTAACAACAAGGATCAACATGATCAAAAATATTTTTTTCATAATTAACTCCATGGTTCTTTCGAAATTTTTTCTCAGAGCATTTTTTTAATTTTATTGGAATCGTCAACGATCACAACTTTTGGTTTGTAATCTGCGAGCCCACTGTCTTCCATCATGGCATAAGAGATCACAATGATTTTATCGCCGAGATATCCCAGCCGTGCTGCGGGTCCATTAAGGCAGATAACACCTGATCCCCTCTCTCCGGGGATAGTATATGTCTCGAGCCTGTTGCCGTTGTTAACATTAACAACTTGAATTTTTTCATACGGTAAAATGTCCGCCGCATCAAGTAAATCCAAATCAACAGTTAGACTTCCTTCATAGTATAATTCAGATGCTGTAACAGTAGGCCTCTGAATTTTTGATTTACACATTTCTCTTAACATTAAGAGTTTATTCCTCAAGAAAATTTATAAAAAACTACTAAAGATACAAATATCCGGAATCAAAATTTAGTTCCCTAAAGTTCGGTACTGATTCCAATACGATGAAGTGCTCCTATTTCACCATACGATGAGAAAGCATAATCAAACTGATAATTGTTAATCTTTATACCCAAACCTGCATTAAAACCGGCAAGTCCTGCAAAATCTCCAACCTTAAGATCTTTCCTCTTTTTATTGTCGTAGCCCAGTCTAAGAGTGAGTACTTTGCTCAGATCGAGTTCCACACCAAAGCTGAAAGATTCAAATCGTTTCATAAATTCATCTTTATCTTCATTTAGACGGTGGAAGTCGAGAAATAGTTTTACAGGAAGATGTTCAAGTTTTTTTGAAGCCCCGATACTTACATCCAAAGGAAGTTTTTCAGTTTCCCCTGAATATGTTGAGAGTTGCCCGCCAATGTTTGTAGCTGTAAATCCGATATTAATCAACTGAGCCGGGATATAATATTGAAGCCCTATGTCAAACGCCACTCCCGAAGAGCTGTAGGAAGCTATTGAAGAATGGATGAACTTGATATTGGCACCGTAATAAAAATTTTCAGCGAGCGTATTGGCATATCCGGCAGTAAATGCCAGTTCATTTACCCCGTAACTGCCTGTTTTGTTCCCAAATTCGTCAGCTTCGGTGAATGTGCCATAATTACCATACCTGATAGAAGCACCAAATCTTCCGATCCCGGTAAATTCCTTTGAATATGCAACTCCAAAGAAGTTTATATCCAAAAGGTGTTTTACAAAGTTGGCAGAAAAAGGCGACCCCTCGATCTGTTTTAAAGCAGCAGGGTTATAATTTATAACATTTGCATCACCGGTACCGGCAGTAAAACTGCCACCAAGTGCTGCAGCTCTGGGGCTGATATCAACTCTTAAAAACTCGTAGGTGTTTTGGGCAGAGATCGAAAAAGTTGTGATCAATAAAATTGAAAAGAAGGCTCTTTTCAAATCATTCTCCTGATATTTATAATCGAACCTTTAAATATAATCAATTGCCAACTCGAAAATACAGCATAAAATTTAGACCCCGGAGAGTTCAAACTCGAGTGTCACTGTTGTACCCAGCCCCATCTCGGAGTTGAATTTTATTGTTCCGCCAAAAAGTGTAACTATATTATTTACTATTGCGAGGCCAAGCCCTGAACCCTGTTGTTCAAACATCTCACGATTAAATTGAATAAAAGCTCCAATTTCATTTAATTGTTGTGAACTCATTCCCCTTCCCCGATCATAAATTGTTATCCAATAATTTTTTACTCCCTTTTTCCCTCTTACAAGTATTCTTGAGTTGGGTCTTGAAAATTTTATGGCATTGTCGATCAGTTCAGTTAATAAAAGTGCAAGATAATCATCGTTTATTTTTATAAACGATTCTTCCAGATCGACTGCAACTTCTTTTAATCTCCTTTTGTCAAATTTCTCTTTGTTCAGAACTGCGGTGATAAAACTGTTTGAGATCATTGCCTCGCCCCTTGCAACAAGTTTTCTCTCATTTGGGTCGTTTAAAAACACCTGGAGTTTCGAATAATTCAGATATTTTTCAATTGTTTTTTTAAGACGAAGTGCCGATTCATTAATAAAACCGGCCATCTCTTGCACTTCTTCGGTTTTCAGGTATTGTGCTTCATTTATTAAAACTTCAGAGAATCCCATGATACCGGAGAGTGGCGTATTAAGTTCATGAGGCAAAGAAAACGAGATGCTTTTTGTGATGTTTTTTATTTTTTCTTCGCTCGCTTGTTTTGCTTTTTCCCTTTTTTTCAGGCGGATATCAATAGTGGAAAGTAATTCGTCAAGGGAAAATGGTTTGTTAAGAAAATCATCCGCTCCCATATCCATTGCCTTTCGCTGATCATTCCTCTCATTACGGGCGGTCAGAAAAATAAAAGGAATGGTGGCGAATGTTTCATTTTTTGATATTTCACCAAGTACTTCATACCCGTCCATTCCGGGCATCATGACATCACAAATAATAAGATCGGGAACAACACTATTGAGGAGATCAAGACCAACATCACCACGGGAGGCAGTGAATATTTCAAATCCTTCTTCTACTAATACTTCCGAAAGGCTTTCGAGCAGGTTCTTGTCATCTTCAATGATTAGAATTTTTTTCATCAGGAGCGAACAAATATTTATTGAGTATATCTTAACTTTGGTCGTATTCAATTTTTCAAATTTAACGACTTTTTTTTGTATTCTGCCCTTTTCATCTTAAATTAAATAATCCCTTTTCAAATATTGTTTTTTTTGAGAAATTTACCAAACTCTGAGCGAAAATTCTTTATAATTTATGAAACACTTTAACAAAAACCTTTCAAAATCATTTTTGCTCCTGCTGACGATGATCGTGTTTTCCATGATCCCCCTCCAAAGCACAACCACACTAAAAAAAATAGTTCTTGCAGTACATTGGCAACCTCAAGCACAATTTGCAGGTTATTATGCTGCGATTACAAAAGGAATCTATAAAAAATACGGACTTGATGTTACAATCCGTCATACGGGTTTTAAGGATAACGCAATAGACTACCTTAAAAATGGTGGAGCTCAATTTATAACCCACTTTCTTTCAGGCGCCATGGAAGAGTATGGCAAAGGTGTTGATCTTAAATTGATCGCCCAGGTTTCACATAAATCCGCTTTAACGATCGCGGGAATTAAATCCCGGGGAATTAAGCAGGTTTCCAATCTCAACAATAAAAAAATTGCAATATGGCAGGCAGGTTTTCGTGAACTTCCACAAGCATTCTTAAAAAAATATAATATCAATGCAGAGTTTGTCCCGGTTCGCTCAACTGTCAATCTCTTCCTGCTTGGTGGTGTTGATGCACAGGTGGTAATGGATTATAACGAACTTAACAGCATTATTTTTTCAGGTATTGATGAAGACGATCTTACACTTTTCAAAATTGCTGATTATGGGCTTAATGTACCTGAAGATGGTATTTATTGTTCCTCCGATTTTCTCGAGAAAAACAAGGACCTCTGCGCAAAGTTTGTGAGAGCATCAATGGAGGGTTGGCTCGCAGCATTTGAAGAGAAAAGTGAAAGTGTTGACTATTGCTTGAGACTTAAAAGGAAGTCGGGTCAATCAGCAAATTATGCACATCAGTTGCGTATGCTGAACACAATGGAAGAGATAATCGCCCCTAAAGATGGTAAAATAGACCCTAAACTGAACAAAGCATCATTTGATATTGCGGTGCAGATAATGAAAGAGTCGGGCAGACTGAAAAAAGACATTTTATACGATGACTTCTTTAAGACGGTGGTAAAATGAAATATAAGCTCAAAAACCAGCCTCTTAGGAACCGGCTGTCAATATATATTCTGTTGATAGCTCTTGGAATTTTGATTGCGATCTACGCAACAAACTATATCGTCTCAAGGTCTATTATCCTTTCAGGAATTGAAGAGGATGCAAGAAATATTACCGAGTCAAAAGTAAACAAAATGGAGACTTTTCTCTCAAATGTTGAAAGAGTACCCATTGCGTTAGCAGCGGCAATTCAGTCATATCAGTTTGATTCTGTGAAAACAGGAAATATGATAAAAGATCTCATAAATCTAAACCCCGGTGTTTATGGAATGTGTGTTGCGTTCGAACCGGGCGTTGGACGCGATTCTTCCCTCTTTGCCCCTTATTACTACCGTGATGGAAAAGAAATTAGATTTGCTGACCTGGCAAAAGAGGAATATGGATATCAATTATGGGACTGGTATCAAATTCCCTACACTCTAAAAACACCGATATGGTCAGAACCTTACTACGACAAAGGTGGTGGTGAAAATTTAATGATTACTTATGGTGTGCCAATATTTGATCCCGGAACGGGAAAAGTGAAAGGAATCGTAACTGCTGATATCGACCTCACTGAATTGAAGAGAGTAATCTCTGAAATAAAAATTTTCAACGATGGTTACGCCTTTGCAATTAGCAGGTTCGGCACTTATATTTCACACAAACATGCTCCTTTTATCCTTGATGAAACTATATTTTCTCTTGCTGAAGAAAAAGATGACAAACAGCTTGCTCTTTTGGGGAAAAAGATGATCGGTGGTGAGACAGGTTTTCAGGAGATTAATGATGTGGTTACGGAAGATCAATTCAGAATCTATTATATGCCTCTTAAATCGGCTGGTTGGTCAGTTGGAATTATGATCCCCGAAGATGAACTTTTTTCCGGGCTCTACTTTTTAAATAACATGATTTTGCTGGTTGGATTCACGGGAGCTTCAATCCTTGCAATTTTTATTTTTATCGTGATCGGCAAAACCACAAAACCTGTTTCAAAAATTTCTGAAGTACTCGAACTTGTCGCTGCCGGTAATCTCGGTGCTGCCGTTACAAAACTGCAGCAACTGCAAAAAGAGTTTAAAGGAATCGACCTTGCAAACAAATCATCAAAAGACGAAATAGTTAAACTTTGGAATTTTTTGAGAAAAATGACTTTTGATATCAGAGGTCTTTCAATAAGAATCAAATCGGCAGGCAACTATTTAAACTCATCCGCTGAGACTCTGAAAAACGCTGTTGGATTCCTCCATAATACATTCTCACAACAGGATACAGCGAATAAAAATATGCGCCACTATGGCGAAGAGATCGACCGGGTTACAAAATCGCTCGCAGAGGATACGGAAAAACTGACACTCACGGTTGAGGATACCGCCGGTTTGTTGGTTAAAGGACAGGAAAATATCGGTAATATCGGGCAGTCCATCACCGAAATTAGTCAATCTACCGGTTCCCTCGTTCAAAAACTGAACACAATTAATAAAAGAACTGCAAATATTTCGAGAGTAATCACCACAATTTCAAACATTGCCGACAGAACCAACCTCATTTCACTAAATGCCGCCATCGAAGCTGAAAAGGCCGGAGATGCCGGAATTGGATTTAAGGTAATTGCTGATGAGATTAAAAGACTTTCTGAGAATACTTTTAATTCGTTGAGCGAAATTGGTGAGATAATTGAGGATGTTCAGTCATCTGTGTCGGATGGGGTGGATACTGTTCAGATATATCACACCAAATCCTTGAGTGGGCTCAAGGAAATTATGTTAATGATCGAAGATCTTAACATAATTCTTGAAAAGAACAAAGAATTGATCCCACAGTTTGTATTGTTTAAAGAAGCAATGAATGTTACTCAGGACAGCGTGTTATCAATTACCGGAAACCTCGCCACGATGGAAAAATTGGGTAATGATACAAAGGATGCTCTAAATAATATGCTTCAAGTTGCTGTAACCGTAAATGAAGCTATCGAGATGCTCGATAATGAAGTAAACAAAATAATAACAGATTAAATCTGCAATATGCTTGTCAGTTTGTTCTCTCTTCTGCTTTCGACATGATTGCCCGGGCAATTTCAGGAAACTTAAGAGATACTATTTGAAAAGCTGATTTATCAAGCGAATAAACTTCGGAATAGCTTTTTGACACGATTGTGGCATTTCTTGTAGTATTTCTAAACAAGGCGATCTCTCCAAAAAGATCTCCACTTTTTAATTGCGCTATCAATTTTTGTGTATCGCCCGTTACCACTTCCATCTCTCCTTTGAGAAGAAAATATAACTTGTCACCTTTTGAGCCTTCACGAAAAACGATGTCACCCGGAACAAAAATCTCCATTTTTAATTCATGTGCTATTTCAGTTATGAAATTTTCCGGAGCTTCTGAAAATGCGTTTATCTTTTTTATTATTTTCTGCTTCAAACTTACGATTACTTCCTGTTGAAGTGAATCAGGAAGAGTGTTCATAAAAATTTGCTCATCACTTCCCGAATAATTTCGAGAGAACATATAATCATAATATTCCCTGATTTTGTTCTGAAGTGGCAGCGGAAGTCCCCGATTACTTGAAAGAGCTTTTAACCTCTCCATGTTGTCAAAATAATATTGTTCCACGGCATCCCGTTTTGATAAAATTCCTGCTATATTTCCTATCAACCAGCCATAGACACCCACACCAAACATCATCACAACCATCGAATAGATCATCTGCCCCCGGGTTTCAGCAACATTATCACCATATCCAACGGTAGTAAGTGTCTGAACCGTCCAATACAGTGATTCGACATAGACAGTTAATTTGTCTTTGTTTGACTTCACCGGTTCAAGTGCATCCCAACCACAAGCGAGCCAGTGGGCTGCAAGTGAAGTCCAAAAAAGAAAAAACATAATATAAACCACATCATTTCTTTTTAGGTCTCTTCTTCTCCAAAGTTTCTGATGTTGAGAAAGTCGCAGTAATTTTAAGGATCGAAATATCAAAAGAGGCGGGAAAAAAAATATTTCGTAAGGTAAAACGGCTATAAAATCAATCGCCACCCAAAGTTTCCACTTGTCTTTTCCCAGGTCTCTTACAAGTGAACCATAAATACCCTCTCCGGCTTTGTAAATCATATAGTTTGCTGCCAAATCCCAACCATTAATCAACAAATTTGCTACAAGTAAAATCAGATCGATCTGACCGGTTTCAACAATACCAAAGATTCTAAGGGGGTAATAGATGGAAGAGACAATTGCGAGAGCCGAAACAAGGATGAAACGGAGTTTTAAGACAGAATTTGAACTGTTAAACAGCATAAAATAACCTAAATGGTTTTTAGATAGTCTTCAAGTATCACTGCGGCTGCGTATTTATCAACCAACGACTTGTCCCTTCGTTTAGATTTTTTCGCAACAGCCTGTAGTATCCTGTCACTCGCGACCGAGGAAGAAAATCTCTCATCCACCAATTCGCAAGCCACTCCCGATTGATCACTTAATTCAGCTGCAAAATTAATTATAATATCTGACAAAACAGTCTTGCTTCCATCACCATTTGTTGGGTATCCAATTACTATTTTTTCAACATTTTTCTCTTTTATTAACGCTAAAATTTTAGAAGTGAGAAGTTTATTATTTTCGAATGTCTCATAAGGTGAAGCCAATATTTTCATAGGGTCTGAAAGAGCCAAACCCACCCTTTTAGTGCCGTAGTCAATTGCGAGTATCCTCGTTTCGGGACTCATTTTGTCTCCGCAAGCCGGGTCACCGAATATACACCTTTAATCTTTTTTAATTTTTCGATTATTCTCGAGAGATGTTCAAGGTTTTGCACATATAAAGTGACCGTCCCTTCAAAGAATGAATCACTTGTATCAAGACTGATCGATTTTATCGAAGTGTTTTTATAGCCGACAATAGTGTTGGCAATATCTTTTAACATACCGGCAGTATCGTCACCTCTAATTACCAAACCGACAATAAAAGATGTGTTTTCAACATCAGGCCATCTGATTGAGATCACTTTCTCCGGTTCAACTTTTGCCTTATCCAACAGATTTCTGCAATTTTTACGATGGATTCTGATTCCCTCCCCCGTTGTGATATAGCCTGCAACATCATCCCCGGGGATTGGATTACAACATTTTGAATAAGATAACATCAATTTAATGTCTTCGCCATCAACAACAAGTTCACCCCCCGTACCCCGTGCATACCTCGCAAAGTCTTCAAATTCGAGATTTGGGGCGTTCATTTTGTGATCTTTTGGTTTTGGCTCTTCGAGAACTGTCTCGATATTTAGAGTGCCCTGACCCAACATCTGGTAGAGATGCCGCATATGATGCAATTTATTCCTCTGGAGAATTTTGGCAACATCGTTTTCTCCTAAAGAAATTTTTAGTTTCTTCAGGCGTTTTTCCCAGATTTCTTTCCCCTTTTCTATGAGGATGTCTTCTTCTTTGTTGAGCCATTTTCTGATGTCCGATTTGGCTTTTTGCGTCTGGACGAACTTCAACCAGTTTTTATTTGGATGCTGGTTTTTTGATGTGATAATCTCAACCTGATCACCTCGATTTAAAACAAAATCGAGAGGAACAATTTTTTTGTTTACTTTGGCTCCGATGCAGTGGTGACCAATATTGGAGTGAATTGCAAAAGCAAAATCGACGGGTGTTGACTTCAATGGCAATCGCTTAAGATCACCTTTAGGTGTCATCACATAAATCTCGTTCTCATAAAGGTTTAGCTTAAAGTTCTCAATGATGTTCTTTTTTAGATCATCACTCCCCGAACTTTCAACTATTTCCCTTATCCACTGAACATAATCGTCGGTATTTCTGTCTTTTGTTACATTCCCTTCCTTATATTTCCAATGAGCCGCCACTCCCCTTTCAGCAACCTCATCCATCTTTTTGGTTCTGATCTGAACCTCAACAACTCTCCCTTCGGGGCCAATTAGTGCGGTGTGAATCGATTGATAATTATTGACTTTTGGAATGGCGATGTAATCCTTAAAACGATCAGGAACCGGTATATAAAGGGTATTTATAATTCCAAAAACTGTGTAACAGTCGTAAAAATTATCCGTATCGATTATAATTCTTGTTGCAAACAGATCAAAGATTTCTTCAAAAGGTTTGTTCTGCTTAATCATCTTTCTATAAATACTGTAAAGATGTTTAGGCCGTCCGTTTATTTCATATTTAAAATTATTTTCATCCAAAACTTTTTTAATCGGTTCCGCAAAACGGTCGATGTAGTCATTTCTGTCATTACGCTTAATATTAAGCTTCTTCTTGATCTCGTCATAGGCGTTTTTATTTAACTCCTTAAATGCGAGATCTTCAAGTTCCCACTTAATTTTTCCCAAACCAAATCTGTGCGCAAGTGGTGCATAAATTTCAAGTGTTTCGGTTGCAATCCTTTTCCTTTTGTCGGGCTGGAGGAAATCAAGAGTACGCATATTGTGCAGACGATCGGCGAATTTTACCAGGATTACTCTGATATCCTTCATAATCGACATCAGAAGTTTTCTGTAGTTTTCTGCCTGATTAATCTCTGCAGCTTTAAAAAGCTCTTTGATTTTGGTAAGTCCATCAACGATGATTGCAACATCATCTCCGAAGTTTCTCCGGATTAGATCGGTAGTGTACTCTTCATTGTCCTCAACAACATCATGCAGCAACCCGCAAGCGATTGAAACATCGTCAAAAGGAATTTCTTCGATAAGAATTCGGGCGACAGCAAGTGGATGGCTAAAGTAGGGCTCATTGGAAGCTCGTCGGTCGTTTTGGTGGGCTATGGCAGCAAATTCATACGCTTTTTTGATCAGTTTAAGATCACTGCCGGGGAGTTTCTCTTCACAGAGCTTTAAAAGTTCATCAAGTCTGCCATCATCGCTCATTTAAATTCACTAACTCCAGATATCCAAAAATCGTTTAATGCAAAATAATCAAGTTGAACTTCTAAAAAGAGATCAAAAGAGTTATATCCTCTTTTTTAGAGAATCTCTTAGTTGTTTCACCCGTTTGAGCCTCTCTGCCAACCTCTTTTTATCGTAGGAATTGAAGTTTTTAATGGCGAGTATCTCTTCACAAACATTATGTGCTTCTTTATACATCTTTAACTTCTCATAGTTCATGGCTATTTTATGTTTCAGAGTAACTATATTGAAGTAATAATAGTTTGTTGATGTTGGAAAAGTTGACAAAATTTGTTTATAAACCTGAACTGCTTTTTTTCTATCAATCTCTTCAAGTGCTCTGGCTTTTGTCCATTTAATGATTCTGTTGCCCGGTGCTTTTTTCAGAGCCTCATCACATATTGCCAGTGCTTTTTTATACTCTTTTTTGTCGATATAAATCCAGGCAAGTGAGTTGGCTGTGAGATATTCATTATAAGAAAAATAATTTCTGTTTTTCTCAAGAATTTTTAATGCTTGTGCTGAATTATCCTCGACAAAAGGAAGCCATGAAAGGTCTTTGGTTTTACTGCTTCTCCAATAGTCAAAAATTGCCATCGCGGTTGACGCCTCGATAAACTTTTTATCATAAGCCATACACTTTTCATAATATTTTAGGGCATTGGAGCCGGTTTTAAAAACTCCAAACCAGTCTTCGTTGATGTAATCAAAGTAAGCTTCATAAGAATAAATTAGTGCCATTGCGTAATTTGTCCATGGATCTTTTGAATTTGCATCAAGATTGTCTTCTGCGAGGTCTTCTGCTTTTTCAAGCTTTGAACTGATATAAGCCTCGTTAAAAGGAACACCCCAATCGTAGGCTTTTACAATTTCCACCCCCGCAAGGTAAAGTGGCCCAAACGGTAATTTGGGGAAATCTCTCTCAAGTCTCGAGAAAACAGCTTTTGCACTGTCGTACCTCGAACCCGAAATAAATTGTACACCCCGTTCAATTGCAGAATGTACACTCTTGTCAGGATATTTTTGACCTGAAGAAGTTGAAAAAAATAAAATCGTGGTGAGCAGTATGTAGTAAAAACAATTTTTGATATTCAAGAATTTTATCCGTTTTAATATTTTGCGGCTTTGTGCGCAAGCAATTCAATAATGTTTTTAAATGGTGAGAGTGTTGGCGTGTAATTAAAACAATTGTTTTTAAGGTCTTGAATTTTTATTCCCGATTTAATTGCAATTGCAATAATGTCTGCATATCCTGAAACCTCGGCACCACCAAAAAATCCGGCACCCAATATTTTACCATCCGGAGCAATCAAAAGTTTCCCAAAAACTTTGTGAGTACCCGGCATAACCTTTACGAGGGCATCTGTTGTTGCAGAGACAACTTTGTAAGGTATATTTAATGATTTTAGAGTCGATTCACAAACTCCGGTTCTCGTGGCAAATGAATCACAAACTCTCAGCGCCACATTTTTAATGACAGGGTACATAAATTCATTCCCACCGGCTGCATTAGCTCCGGCTACATGCCCCCCATCTCTTGCGAGTGTTGCTTGTGGTAAAAATATTTGGCGACCTGTAATTCTCTCTTTTATTTCAGTGCAATCACCGGCAGCAAAGATGTATGGATCTGAAGTTTTCATCTTGTTATCAACTCGAATTCCACCTCCGGCTCCAATTTCGAGGCCTGCAAGCCTTGCCAGGTCAGAGTTGGGAACAACACCTGTGGCAACGATTACATTATCAATCTCTTTCAGAAAACCATCAAGTTTGATCTTTGATATCTTATCACCGTCGATAATGATCCTTGGATCGAGAGGAGTGTGGACAAACTCAATTCCATTTTTTGATAAAGTTTCCTTTATCAATTTTCTGATTTCAGGAGCAAATCCCTTACCGGGAAGTTCTTCCCTCTCGAGGAGTATTACTTTATTTCCGGCCTTGTTTAAGGCTTCAGCAAACTCAATTCCCGCAAATGATGCACCCACAATACACCATCTTTTCCCCTCTTTTGAACTGTTTCCCAACAGATATTCAACTTCTTCAATATTTTTAACATAAAAAACATTTTTGAAAGCAGGCGAAAAGAGAGGATCGATTCTGTGTTTAGAACCAGTGGCAAGAACCAACCGGTCGTAGTCCAGGGTATATCTTACACCACCCTTGTCAACCTCAACGGTTCTTGATCTGCGATTTATATTGACAACTTTTGTCTCTAATATAACTTTTGTATTGTAGTGACTGAGAAAACTTTCTGTTGATCCAAAAACAAGATCTTGTGGCGAGTTAATCTCAGAGGAAAGAAGGTATGGAATTTCACATGTTCCGGTGGAAATATATCTTCCTGCTTCAATCATCGTTATCTCCGCTTCGGGATTTTCCCTGCTTGCCTTTGCGGCTACGGCAGGTCCGGCGGCTCTACCACCGATAATAACGATTTTTTTAATCAGGTGTTTCATTTTTCTTTAAATGATATTGTAAAAGGGACTCCTTTAAATCCAAAATGGCGACGAATAACTTTTTCAAGATATCTTCTGTATTGATCTGTAATTTCCTTGGGATAATTACAAAAGAACAAAAATACCGGATAATTATCTCCGACCTGAGTCACAAATTTAATTTTTACTTCTTTTCCGGTGTGTGAAGCCTGCGGAGGAGAAGCTTGAATCTCTTTAAGCATAATATCGTTCAGTTCACTTGTCGGCACTTTTTTGTGTCGTTCGATCTGAATTTCTTTTGCCATCTCGATTAACTTAAAAATTCGCTGCTTGGTTAAAGCCGAGATAAAAATAAACGGGAAATAATCGTATTTACCCAATTTTTGAATCAGTGCTTTTTCGTAATATTTAGCTGTATTACTGTCCTTTTCAACCAGATCCCACTTGTTAATTGCAATTATCACACCCTTTCGGCGCTGAATTGCTTCTTCAAGTATTTTTTGTTCCTGGGATTCAAATCCCTGAACCGCATCAACCAAAAGAACAACAATATTTGAATCTGCAATAGCCCTAAGAGTACGAACCGAAGAGTAATATTCAATATTTTCTTTAATTCTGGATTTTTTGCGGAGGCCTGCGGTATCTACAATAGTAATTTCTTCACCGTAAAACTTGATGACACTATCTATCGAATCCCTGGTTGTTCCGGGAATATCGGTTACAATGCTTCTGTCTTCGCCAAGAAGTGCATTTGTAAGAGATGATTTTCCAACATTGGGCCTTCCAACAAAAGCTATTCTTAATTCCTCATCTTTGGCTTCTTCTTCGGCAAGTGGGAACTCTTCGATAATGATATCAAGGAAATCACCTGTCATCCTGCCGTTAAGTGCAGAAATCGGATGAGGTTCACCAAATCCGAGTCTGTAAAATTCATGAACATTGTTTTGAAACTTCTCTGAATCAATTTTATTGACACAGAGTACCGTCTTCTTTCCGGAACTTCTTAACAACTCGGCAATTGTCTCATCAATCGGGAGTAAACCCGTTCTGCCATCAAGAACAAAAATTATCTTGTCGGCTTCTGTCAGGGCTATTTCAACCTGCTCTCTTATGGCAGCTTCAAACTGGTCAGGAGAATTTGGTACATAGCCACCTGTATCAATCAGGCGGAATCGTTTCATATTCCATTCTACAAAGCCAAACTGGCGATCCCTTGTAACTCCGCTTACATCATCAACTATCGCATCCTTGGTACCCGTAAGGCGGTTAAAAAGGGTGGATTTACCAACATTGGGTCTTCCAACAATTACTACTAAACTATCTCGCATCTTTTCCTGAACTTTTCATCTTATCTTTTAAAATCTGATTTGAATTTATCTAAAACTGCATTTGTAAGCAGTTGTCCCCCACCATTTGTGAAATGAATTCCATCATTTCCTCTGGTGAGCACCTGTTTCCCACCAATATTATTGTATGCTGTATATCCCCCCCTGGCATCACCAAGAACGGGAATTGTGGAAATGAACTTTCCATTGTTAAACTTTGAAGTCTCTTCTTCGTAAATTTTAGAGACGGCTTTCATTTTCGCATCAAATTTTGGATCACGCATTGGAGGCATCCCCATCCAGTAAAATTTTTCCGAAGTTACCGACATGGTCTGAGCAAATTTGTTCACCTTTGTCCTGTAAAGATCAGACCACTCTTTCGTACCGTAATAAATATCTTTTCCATTATGGTTTACTCCCTGTGCGTCATTTGTGCCTATCATCAGCACGATCAAATTATATTTTTTCCCGGTTGTTAATTTTTCAAGCTGTTTGAACCAATCAAAATAATCCTGTCTCGTAAGTCCTGTTGAGTTTTTAGAGAAAGTTGTTATCTCAACATTTCCGAGTGAATTTAGTGCTTTTTTGAGAATATCCTCAAACCCGACCTTCATCATGGAATCGCCAATCAACAAAATCTGAAGCACACCGGTGTTTTGGCTATCGGTTGAACCTGCCCCTGTCGATGTCTCAAATGGAACCACTTTTGCTTCCAAAAGTTCGGTTGACTCTTTTTCCACACCAAGCCATGAGTATCTATCGTGCCTTACCAAACTCGCCGGATCGAGATCAAAACCTGCTCCCTCATCAATCTCCGCAAATTTTTTATATCCTTCCCTGATAAAAGTAACCGGAGATAACAAGCCCGCCTGATTGGTAACCACATATACCGGTTCAAAAATCTCCACAAACATGGAACGCAGTGGTGACTCGACAGGTAACCTGTAAGCCCACTTAAATAATCCAACCGAGTCGAATATAAGTGTAAATGTAAAGACCACAACAACCATTTTCATGACTGTTTTTAATGTGTAAGGAGCCGGCTCTTTCAAAGTCTGCCTTTAAAATTGGAAATAAATGAAAGGAGCAACACCTTCAGGTCCAAATGCTCCAATTAATACTAAAACACCACCAAAAATTGCTGCCTGCGCAACCGGGTTGAGGCGTCCAAAATAATCACGAATAAACACACCCCAGTTTTGTGGAGTAAAATTTGAGGCGATGCCGTATAAGATGATAGTGATCCCAAGTGGACTTAAAACTGATCCGGAAAAATCGAACTTAACAATCGATTCCAAATATTGCATTGCAGTTGAAAAACTGTCAGCCCTGAAAAACACCCAGGTTAAACATACAAAATTAAACACAAAAAAGAATGAAATCGCCTTACCAAAAAAAGTCTTCTCTTTTTTTCCGCGCTTTTCATTGATATATCTTTCAACTGCAAGCCCTGTGCCGTGGAGCGCACCCCATAATACAAAATTCCACGCAGCTCCGTGCCACAATCCACCAAGAAACATCGTGATCAGCAAATTTCGATAAGTCATTAATCTCCCCTTTTTATTTCCACCGAGAGGAATATAAAGGTAGTCTCTCAACCAGGAAGAGAGGGAAATATGCCACCTGCGCCAGAATTCCTGAATACTCAATGATCTGTAGGGGTGGTTAAAGTTAATTGTAAACTCATAACCAAAAAGGAGTGCAAGTCCGATCGCTATATCACTATATGCACTAAAATCACAATATATCTGAACCGCATAAGCATAAACACCAAAGATTGTATCAAATGAAGAATATTGCAACGGGTTCTGAAAAATTGGATCAACAATCTGTATTGCAAGATAATTTGCGATCACCACTTTTTTGAACAATCCCCCAAGAATCAAGGTTGCCGCCTGTGCCGCTTTTATCTTGTTTTTTTCGGGGTGAGTATATAATTGAGGTAAAAATTCAGATGCTCTTACAATTGGACCTGCAACCAACTGGGGGAAAAATGAAACATACAGAAGCACATCAACCGGAGATTTTGCAGCAGGTATATCGTTTCTGTAAACATCGATTACATAACTCATTGCCTGGAATGTAAAAAAGGAGATACCTACCGGTAAAATTACCTCAAGAGCTATTATCCTGTAACCAATACCAAGTGAGAGAAGCATCTCATTAAAATTGGAGACAAAAAAACCGTAATATTTAAAGAATCCAAGTATTCCAAGGTTCAACACAGTAGAGACTATAATTAATCTCTTCCGTTTGATGGCATCATCCGAGTCGGACATCCATTTCCCAAACCAATATGACGAATAACTGCAGAAAAAGAGTAAAAGTGCAAATCGCCAATCCCAGTAACCGTAAAAGAAATAACTTGCTACGAGAAGGATATACTTTCTAAGCAATGGTTTACTATAAGCAAGCCAACTCGCAAAGAAGACGATTAGAAAAAATATTGCAAATTCAACTGTTGGGAATAACATTCAAAAAAACAGATCGTATTGTTATTAAAATCTTAAACTTAAATTGAGCCTTGGAATTAATTCCACTTCCATCGCAGTATTAATAATCTCGGGTGAAACACGAACATTTATTGCAAGATTTTTATTAAATACTGCTGACGACCACGCCGCCTCACCTGCTGAGAGAATATGGTTAATAACCACAAATACAACAAAACGGGTTGAAGCGTTATAAAAATCGTTTGCTTCACCACGCATTTGAGCATATCCCAAAAACATTGGGGTCAAATTTGCATTATATTCAGGTGTGTTGTCGTTTAATTGATCAGCCCATCCATGATTATATTGTGGATACTTCCCTATCAATTCATAATATTGTTGATCACCGTATTTAGGCAGTTTATGCGAAAAACGGCTTTCAACATGATTTAACTCCGACCAGTTAACCCGTTCCCAAGGCTTCAGATTTGTATTGGGATCGATGGTAACATCACCTTCCGGTAATCCGAGTGCTGTCCGGTTGGTAATCAGCCATTGCGCATATTTTACAACACTCCAGTTTTGATCGGCATAAGCCTCAAACTCTGCATTTTTATCATCACCTTTTTTGCTGTAAAGAACTGCGGCAGTGATGAGCCCGGCTTCCAGACCAAGGAAGATGGCTGCCTTCCAAAAGTCACCATTATAAATCTGACCCGCTCCGGGAACTGCGGCTGAAAGAACTGTGGAGAGTAAAACTGATTTTTTATCTTGAAGATTAAAATCAACTTTATTTAACTCATCATTCTGATAAGCATCATGAAGCAATTTAGCATCATATTGCAAATTTCCCGTCAACTTTAACTCATCCGGCTCTACCCTTTGAGCGCTAAGATTAAAACTAACAAGAGATACAAGTGTTACTAACAAAAATTTTCGCATAAAACTGCCTTTCTAAAGATCAAAACCAAACAGAACTCCGCCGTAGAAATTCCATTCTTTTCCATAACGAACCACTTCACCTTGTTGTGCTGTCTTGGTTACTTCATCAAATCCATAAGCTGCCGAGAAAAACACCGCTGTCGGGAAGAGATAAAATGAATTTAAAGCAAATCTGAGTTCCGCTCCCGCACCTTTTTTCAGGTTTCCTGACTCGGAGAGATTTCCGGTCCATGCATTACCCAAATCACCAAAAACAGATAAATAAATTTTATCAAGATAGAGATGACCAAATTTGTAATCTATGTCTCTGAACAATGGTAATCTGTAAGTCAAATTAGCATATACAAGTTCGTTACCACTGATAGCATAAAACGGGTAGGCTTTCATTCCAATTAACCCGCCAAGGAAAAAATCAAAAAAGTCAGGGACTGAAGGTCCAAATATAGTTCCGGCTCTCAGTTTTAATCCAAGAGAGTGCCCCTTAAAAGTTTCAATTGAATAATGGGTATTTAACTCCAAACGGTGAAAATCAAAGTTTTTGTACTGTGCCACAAGTAAGCCTTCGTCAACCGTATATTCACCATCGGGATTGAACCTGTTCATCTCGTAATCATACCTGATTTCAAGTCCACTGCCGATTGGATTGATGTCCATATCTTTATTGGCTATTTTAACATCTGTTTTGTATGTGGCTCTAAAGTTGCTGCCAATCAGATATGTGTCGTTAAAAGTTGGATAAAGATCAGTTGAGTTTGGAATTATAAAACTTTCAATCGATGCAGTATAACTGCTGTAAACATATCTCAATTCAAGGTTCTTTTCAGTGGAAAAGAGTTTATGTTTAGCGATTATGTCCACCTCAAAAAGGTTGTAAATAACATTGGTGGAAGTTTTTGGCAACTCATCAAAAATTATATCAACATCGGCTTTTCTGGTGACATTATATATTTCAAGTCCAAGATCAGGGAATAAACCCAAAGCAGGCAACAGTGGAAGTTTATTTCTATAATCAAAACTGAGGAAAAGGTCTCTCTCCCCTCTTAAATTGATCGATCCGCCGGCGAAAATACTAAACCTGTTTAACATATCGGAAGAACTTACATACAACCCCGGTTTGATCTTTTCAATCACATTATTCGTTGTCGAGTAGTTATCATAACGAACAAACGGGAATATACTTAATCTTGAAAATGCACCTGAATATTTTGTTTTTGTTGTGTCAGGGTAATCGTAATCATTAAATTTTTTAAGTCTCTCCCAATCGTAAACAACTTTTTCAGTAACAGGTTTATTACTGTTCAAAGGGGGATTATCCGATTTCACATAATATTTTGATTGATCCACGCTGCTTTGATCGTGAAGAGGAAGATGGAAGATTTTATATCCACCGGATGTATATCCTGCATAAACAATATTTCCTGCAGAATCCACAGCAGGCATAAATGCACCACCGGTAACATTGGATAATCTTTTGCTCAGTTTTGAGGAAAGTTCAAAACTGTAAATGTTGAATATCCCCGTTTCATCGGACGAATAAATTAATTTACCATCAGTGGTAACTGCAGCACTTCTTTCATCTGAATCTGTTTTAAGAACAAACTCAACAGGGCCACCGTCAACAGGAACCGTTGCAATATCTCTTCCATGGTGATAGGACAAATCAAAAATAACACTTTTAGAATCAGCTGAAAATTTGGGATTGTAAACCTGCTCCCCGTTTGCATAAAATGTTAATTGTTTGAAGTTTTTACCATCTATGTCAAGAAGCCCAACATTCGTAGTCCCATCTTTCTGGAAAAGGAAAGTAATCTTATTCCCGTCAAATGAAACGGAAGGCATATTTGCCCTGAGATTATAAGTTAATCTGGTCTCTTTTTCCGTTTTTCTGTCAAATACATAAATATCGTGAACTTTATAGTCATAGGGATTATCATCGGACAATTTGGAATAAATTATTTTTTCAGTACCCGGTATCATTGAATAGGTTGATCTTACCCCCGGAACCACGACTTTTTCAGTTTTAGTTACAACATCGTATTCATAAAGCGCAGTGGGTGAAAAGTAATCACTGGTCTTGTTGGAAATATAAAATACTTTTTGCCCATCTTTTGAAACTGACGGATAAAAGTTACCAAAACCCTCTTTACCAACCATCTCCCCTGCCACTTTGTTTGAAAGAACGGGTGCAATTCTTTCCCCATAATCTTTTCTTAAGAAAGCTGACCATTCACTATAGAGTTGATTTCCATTAATTCCGAGAATGTCTTCTGCAGCGGCATCAAATGTAAAATTTGATAATTTACCCAGAGCTTTGGTCAACTTCATCAACTTGTCTTCACCATATTTCTGTGAAATATATTTGGTGAGCGCAAATCCTGAGTTATATACCGACTCGTTACCCAAACTTGTTTTCTCAAAAACTCCCATCTGGTTCCATGTTAGCATTGTGCTATCCAAAACATAAGAACGCAAAATCATATCGCGATGTGAATCCCAGAAATCATAATCAAACTCTGTACGCATATACTGTGCGGTGCCCTCTGCAAACCATGCAGGCATGTTGAGAGTTGCAAGAGGATAGGAAGCAATTACATTGGGAAAACCATAAAGAATATCAGGACGCCGTTTATCCTCATAGTTTAGCACTTGGAGATAGACTGCCGGAACAGATCTGGTTGTCTTAAAAGAAGCCTGAATCTGAACCATGTGAGTGAACTCGTGAGAGATTACATTCCGCAACCAATTGTGAGAACCCCGGAGATCAAAATCGAGAGCACTTGTCCAAATCTCAATTTTGTTATCAAAAAAGTAGGTTGCGCCATTTGAGTAATCGTCTATATCTTTAATTACATAGTGTACTTTGTCGGGATAATAGTCATATAATGAACAAACGGGATCCCAAACTTCCTCGGCGATTTTAAGAACCACTCTGGCAGTTCGCTCGGCACCGTCATGAAAATGCACTTCAACATTTTTCCCTTTGATGGTGAACCATTCAAATTCGGAATTGTATTTGTCGAACTGCGCAAAACCATTTGCAGAAAGTAATATAACCAAGAGGAGTGAAAATTTCCTGTACATCAAAAACCGTTACTTTATGATTGCTATTTTAATAATTTTATGATCCGTTTTGCCTGAAACAACAGACTTTGCTTCAACTCTTGCGAGGTAAACTCCCGACTCAATTGCCGAAACATTCCATTTGATCTCACCATCAAGACCACCGCTGGCAAATCCACTCAACCCGGCAACATAATCTCCTGCCAAATCAAATATTTTAACAGAAATATCGGAGTCTTCACTAACAAAAAACCTGATATAAGTTTCACCGGAAATTACCGGGTTCGGGTAATTATAAACTTTTGCCTGCGGAAAATATTCCGATATTTTAAGTTGTCCGGAAGAGGCATTCACCGATGAAGAGTTTTGGGCGTTGCCATATCTCCCTGAAAAGTGAACCGTGCTTGTTAATTCGTTTAACAACCATGAGGACATATAACCCGATTTTCCGGTAACTGCCAGTCCTGTTTTTCCTGCAGAGGTAAAAAATACAGGAGCAAATGTCTGATAATCTTTTAATTGCTCACCAACCGAAAGCGGGAATCCATTTACCATTTTGCCGGAGGCAGCATCAATTACATAAACAAGCCCTGATTTTGTATAACCTACAAGTTCGGGATGTGAGGTGCCATATAAATCAGCCGCTACCGGTGTACCTTCAAAAACATCAGATCCTGAAATTGTAAAAGGGAAATTTTCAGCTACTGAACCCGATGTGTTAACCGAGTAAAATTCCTGTCCCGAAACATAGTTTACATATAAATTACCATCAAGTTTATTGTCTGAAACTGAGATTGAAGTTATCGGTGATGCTCCCTTCAATGTCACATAATCGGAACGGATTGTTGGAGATGTAGCCGGTTTTTGTGTTGTTTCAACTGGTTCAGGAAATTGTCTGATTTTATTTCCCTCTTCAAGAACCAATAAACTGTACCCTACCGGGCTTTGCATCATCACTGCATCAAGATAATTTCCGTTGACTGTGATGAGACCTGAAGCAAAATCACCCACATTGTATGAGGAACTGCTTTTCTTCTGAATGTATTTAAGTGTCCCATTGCGCAGAAACAACGAATTTATTGCAAATCCTGCTTCACCTTTAATTGAATCAAGAAGAGTGAGGGGGTCAAGCGCAATTCTATAAACTTCTCCTGCAATGTTGCCCGCAGCTATTCTGTTCGATTCAAAACTGTTGGATGAAATTACGATCTGAGAGGTAATTGTTGAAGTAACCGTCAGTGAACTTAAAACCGCCATTCCACCCGTAACCTTCGCAAGATTGATTGTATTACCTGAAGCACCCGCAATATAATAGGTGTTGTTGGCTTCAAGTGTTGCAACCGTCTGACTGCTAAAACCCGGGTAGCGGTTTGTAACATTCATGTTTGCGTCAATTTGCAAAAGATCGTTTCCTGACATTACAAAATAGTTGTTACCGCTCACTAAAATCTGATCTATTTTGTCATTTTGGGCTGTTTTCCCGTTGAGGAATGGTTTAATAAGTGAATCGCCAACCGAAAGAGTAAATTTCATACTGTTTCCGTTTGCCGGGAAATTTTTCATCGTTACAAGTGAATTTGCACCATCATTACTTTTGCTGTTTGGTCTGGAAGTGTTCGATAATATATTGGTATAAAGATCGGCTTTATTCTCGAGAAAGTAAAAATCATACTCCGTTCCCCTCACCAATAACCTCGTCACCAAAAATTGTCAAAAATTTCTCACCGATATCATTAACACCATCAGCTTCAACAACAGCCACACCCCTTCGTCTTTTATCGGTGTTCACTTTGTTGTCAGCTATTTTTTCATTAATAACTTTTTCATCGATGTGCCAGACAAGAATTCCGCTCCCCGGAAGTGCCCAGTCAAATTCGTCAACATCCATCAAAACTCCTGAAAGTGAATCGATGGAATAACTGGCAAAACCTGTAGTATCTTTAGGAAACGATTTTACAATAACCGATCCGTTTACCATCAAGGTGATTTTTGCACCATCTTTAAATGCATCTCTCTGGCGGTTTTCGATCAGGAAATATTCGTTTTCATTAATTCGCAGTTTTATCAGAGTGGTATCACCGGTAACCGCAATTCTGTTGGTAACAACTGTTAAATCGGCTAATGTACCAGTCAGTTCGACAGGAGTGACCCAACCCAGCCTGATCTTCTCCCATGGGGAAGGTTCAGGCGGAAAAGCTCCATTATATGCAAAAATCGACTGTCCATCCATTAAACCAAACCTGCCAATGGCACTCATCCCGGTGTTGGTGTCAAAAAGATCGGGTAAACCAAGGTAACTTGCAACTGTTGAAGCAAGCAATCCGTTAATCGTGATGTTATAAAGGAATTTAGAGTTAAAAGATGAAACTTCTCTGTTTTGAGTCTGGGGTAAAATCCCGGTATTTTTTATAAATACTGATCCATTACTGACCGGAACTCCCTGAAATCCGCTACCATAAAACTTTTGTAAACTCGCGAGATTAAAATAAATCGATGGCAAGTCTCTTTCATTACCCAGGCTGCCGGGAAGAGAAACATCTCTTCCAACGCCTGCGTGGAAAATGAAGAAGAGATTATATCCACCAAAATTAAAACCGGGATTTGCTTGATCTGCAAGTGTCCATGTCTCCTGAACAAAATCACCCATCACAGTAAAATCGGTCGAATTGATCGGCGGAGAATAGTTTCTCATTGTTTTTGACAGGGTTACACTGTTTGGCAAAACCTCAAATACAACTACCTGTTTCCCTCCCGAAACTTTATGATAATAGTTCTTCACAAATTCCAAATGAGCAAGAAAATAGTTCCTGTTGTGAGGAAGCGGATCAACTATCGAACTCCCGTATTCCTGAGAATATATCGAATTAAATGTACCATTTCCAACAGTGGTGTTATCATTGTCAGGCTGAAACTCTGCCATTACAGCGAGTATCTTTACGGTGTCAGTTGCTGAATTTGTGATATCGCCGGTTTTGGATGATCCTGGGGTAATTGTAGTCGAATATGACTGCGCAAAAACCGTGGCACCAAAAGAAACGATGAGAGTAATTGTTTTAAGTAGTTTCATGTGTCGAGAATAAAATTTATACAAATTTTAAAGATAAGGGTTTTAACCCATAAACGGGAAGTAAAAGAAACAATAAAAGGAAATTTGCCTTTAAAAAACGGCAAGGGACAGTCGCCTGTCCCCTGTCATCAAAATTATTAGATTCCTCTCGGAAGGCCTTTAACTTTATCAGCCAATCCACCCCATCCAACAAGAATGGTAAAACGAAGTGTATCGCTCAACGGGTGGTTCTCTCCATCTTTAAAGACCGAGGTTGAAATATAACTGAAATCAAATCCGTAGATATCATATCTTAGACCGGCACCAAGGGTGATGAATTTTCTGTTTCCATAATTTGGATCTTCATAAAAGAATCCGCCTCTAAGAGCAAAAAGGAAATCACCCGGCGTACCATACCAGTATTCGAGACCCATCGAAGTTACAACATCGGCAAGTTCTTCACCAATCGATTTGTCACCCCATGCACTGAAAATAGCCTGATAAAAATCATCACTGGTTCCATCTGCATATCTTCTTACAAGAAGTTTGGTAAAATCGAGAGTGTAAGTTAAACTGTTATAATCATCAGATAAAATTCTGTATGCCAAACCAAGTCTGAACTGGGTTGGGATAGGATCTGCCTGAGCTCTATCGATGTAAGAAATTTTTGGTCCAAGATTACTTAAATTAAGACCAATCGAAAATTTATTGCCAAGATCATAATCTGTAAATGGAACTATAAGTGAAGTTGGTCTCCACATAAAACCCAAATCGAAACTTACAGATGTAGCAGTTCCTGTTCCCTGTTCCTGACCTGTTGGCTGATCAGATAAACGACTGTGAATGAGACGAAGGTTAACACCAAGTCCCCAATCATCAGAAAGTTTTGTTGCATAACCTGCCGTAACAGCCATATCAAACGATCTGAATGTTCCGAGTGGATCAGGAGAATCCGGACCTGTTCTTACAAACTCACCATAGTTCATATATGTAACACTTGCAGTAACACTTCCATCAAGTTCTTCGATGTAGTTTCTGTATGTTGCATAATCATAAAAAAGATCAAGTTTAAATTGTGGCAGCCAGTTGGAATGCGTGAAACTGAATTCCTGACCTGTAAGGAATGCAATTCCTGCAGGGTTCCAGAAAACCGCGGATGAATTATCAGCAAGACCTGCACCCGATTCGCCAATACCACCACCTCTTGAATCCGGCGCTATAAGCAGAAAGGGAACCGCAGCTTCACCTTGGGCTAAAACTGTGTTATTGATACCAAACGCAATCATTAAACCCAGGAATGTGACTTTGAACTTATACATTAATTAACCTCCATGAAATAAAAATATTTAAACTCTATCTGATGATACTTAACTTGCCAAGAACCGATTTTGACTCCCCACCTGTAACGGGTTTGACAATCAGCTTGTAAAGATAAGTACCGTTTGCTGCAAGATCGCCATCATCATCACGGCCATCCCACTCAATTCGCACAAACCGGTCATTAACCCATTTGGCGTCTATTTCTTTGATTTTTCTTCCGGCGATCGTATAAATCAGAATTCTGACATCAATCTGTCCGGGAATATTATGTTGAAATGTAAAAAATGTGTTTGATGTAAATGGATTGGGATAATTCATTACATATTCAACTGCAGTTCCCCCACCGGAAACAACTTTAAACTCAGTTTGTGCTGTGGATGCATTGTTAAAAACATCCCATCCCTTTACGCTGATATCATAGATACCGGCTGCCAGATCCGAAAATTTGTAATTCACTTTCCCGCTTTTTCCACCCGAATTAAGATCACCTGTGAAAAAATTTGTCAGGTCTATCGGGTTCAGATCATTTCCATTCAAAATGGCTTCAATTTTATGCCCAACCCCAAGTCCGGTTGTGTTTAGTCCGGTCTGGTCTGAAAGTGAAACAACCAATGTTGTGTTCGGGTTCACCAAATAGGCATTTTCATATTGTGCGTCATCAAATGTAATTTCGATTAAAGGACCTTTTCCGTCATTAATGACAGATTGATCTACACCACCAATTGTGATATTATCAGTGTATGCCAGTCCGTCTTTTTCACTGTTAAAAAAGTAAAAAACAATTTTCCCTTTTTGATTGTCATACGAAATGTCTTTTGGAACCACAAAATCAGTTGCAAACTTACCGGCAATTACCGAAACTCTACCGCGGAAGATCAATCCACCGGGTACCTTCATACTGACATTTGAACCGATCTCAGGTAATGGCAAAGTGGTTTCTGCATCATAAACTGTAAGCAGTCCCTCACCATTAAAATCTGTCCAATTTGTACCATCAGCTTTTTTAACAGTTCCCGCTATCTTTATACTGTTTAAGGCTTTAACAGGAATAACCTGAAGTGCAGGATCAATACCATTAACCGAATCAATTTTTGCCGGATACTGAGGTAACGCCAGCCTTAAGGCAGGATCACAAAAGAGATGAAACTTCTGATCATTTGGTGTAATAAATTTCATTTTGGTACTGAGATAAGCAGCCCCAATTCTTCGTGGAAGATTCTCTGTATCTCTAATATTACTCATTATCTGAGTGTAAAAATCATCGTTCAACACAGTATTCTGCTCGGAAAAAACAGGCCTTACAGCAGTAAATACCCCAATTGATCCCGAATTGGGAAGAAACAACAGATCTTCTGTTGAACTTTGAACCTCTGTTCTGTCATAATATCCAAAATCACATGTTGCAGCAGTCAGGAAAAAATATCTGTTGTTCCGCAATTGTGGTATGGTTGAACTTTTTACAAAAACCTGTTCGTGAGCCCAAAGTTCAGGACTTCCGTGACCGATATAGTTTAATAAAACGGTTCCATCATTAATTGCATTTACAATTGCTGCATTAACATCGGGCTTTCTTCTACCCAGACTTGTCTGAACTGTAGGATAATTGATTAGATAAATCTTCTTTTGTTCATACTGTTTCGGAATTACAGTCTGAGCAAGTCTCTCAGATTGTTCTGTGTTTCTTGCAAGATCAATTCCCTGCGATGTTAAATTATCATCAGCAACAAGGGTTACAAGGTTTTTCCAGGCATTTTTATCGGTGCTGAGCTCGTATGCAATAATTTTATTTAAATAATCGTTTGCTTGTTTTTCCGACTGAATGGCAACTCTTCCAATTGCAACATCAACTTTTTTGTCATTTTTATCAACAGATGCAAAAAAATCATCGGATGGATAAGCATCAATTTCATCAAGGAATTCTCTGGTCTGCCAGGTTGTAACAAAGTTTTTGTTTTTACCTTCGATATTTTTGAAGTCATAATCTCCATCACCCCAAAAGAAGACATATTCAGGTTTTATTTGCCAGTAATCAAAAGCATATTTGATAAAATCGCGTAATCCTGAAGGATCAAGTGAACCACAATTAAATTCATTCATGATCTCTTCTACATAGTATATTTTTACAGAAATTGGATCACTTAAGTTCCCTTCTCTGTGATTTTTATAGCGTGTAGCAGATTCTTTAAAATCTTTACTTGTTACCAGGATTAATTTTGCACCACTGAGATCACCTCTGATGTTCTGATTGGCAACAGCCACTGCATTAATTGGGGTTTTAAACTGTTCACCACAGTAAGCGTAATAACGACTTACAAAATTTGGTTTTTCATACATCCTGAAACGGAATTCACTGCCACTCTGCATCACCGGATTTGTAATCTGTTTTACATTTGCATGATCTGTGATATCGTAAACTGAAATCGTGGTATTTGAAAAATTACTCAACCTGTATTCATAAAGTGAATCAGGTCCCGTGGTCCCGGCAAGTTTTGGAGAGAAAAAGAGTAAAACATCATTATATGCTTTAAGATAACGGTCAAATGTTATCTCATAAAAATCAAGATAACCGTAGGATGTGCTGTTAGTGGCGCCAAAAGTGAATCGGAGTACACTTCTTTCGTCAGGGTAACTCACATTGGTGGCAAGGTTTCTAACACTATCCATTCTTCCATACGAATAAGGATCCGATCCAATTCCTTGCATACTGCTCTGCCGAAGAACATTTCCATTCTCTTCAATCGTGAGGGTAATTCTGTCGGTTGATCTGTTTACAAACCAATAACGGTAATATGAAGTAGAACCGGGGACAATCCCCTCAAGTTTTTTCTGATAAACACGGGTTTTAGTTGATTGTGAAAATTCATCCCCGACAAAATATCTTCCACTTTGTCCAACATTTATTTTGTCTTCATCATGGAATTCAAAAGCCTGGGAAGTTTCCAAAATATTCGAGGTTGGATCAGAAGATGCCTGTTTGGTTGTTGTCCTTTTTCCGTTGGCTCCCCCTGTTGTAATCCAGTAATAATTTTTAGCCGAGTAAACATTCTGATTTCTCATCATTTGTCTGCCCAGAGTATCATAATACCAGAATGCAGTACCTCTTCCATAAAAGGTTATATAATCACCGGTATCAAATTTCCCGTCATCTTCACCTGAGATGGTAATTGCAATCTCCTCAAGATCATCAGGTCTTGGCATCAGAACATTCTCCGAGAGAACGAATCCGCCATTATTGTAAATTTTAATCGTTTTTGGATTAACAGTCGCAGCATCTATACCATAATACTGCAATTGATCCCGGGTAATTTTATAAAATCCCTCTTCAGGTGTCTCGAAACGGTACCATTTGCCTGATGAAAGCACTGTGCTGCCAATTGCCGACCCTTTTTTAAGAGAATTATTCCCGGTTTTAATCCAGTTTTTTGCAGCATCGTAATTAAGTACAATATCTTTTAACAGTTGATCTTCCCGAAAACTTCCCTGACTCACACCATTAAATGAAAATTTTAATGTGATGGATGTGAGAAGTTTAATCCTTCCATTCTCAGGAGTTACATTATTGATGTAAAAATCCTGAACACTTAATCCCCTGACGATACCAAATTCACCAAAAGATACAGGTTCAACTGTAATGGGTCCAGTGGTCATTTCTTTATAAGTATATACAGGATCGCGGGAATTATCAAATGTAATTGAAGGAATTGGAAGAAGTTTACCGGAAATAAAAGTGTGTGATTCGGAAATTACCTCAACGGTAACTCCATTTTCAGAAGGAACTCCAAGTGAAATCATCTTTGATCTCGTCATTGGGCTGCCGGGAGCCAGCGAAGGATTTAACATGGAACCGGTAAAGTAGATATCGCGGTATGATATGCCAGCGACCACACGAAGTGAGGTATCGGTATAGTTAGGCGTAAAACGAACCAGACATGAATTCATATCCGATTGAATTACAACAAGGTCACTCTGAGAGAAAACGACGAGGGTCAGAGCAATTGATAATAACGAGATTCTTTTGAGCATACTTGCCGGTTTATTGGATGTTACTTACAAACTGTGTAAACTTAGTATAAAAATCTCGTATAATTGCTCCATTTGTTTTTGGAAAGCTATGACTTAATTAATTAATTGTCAAGTCAAAAGTCGGGTTTATTTTTCGGAAGTGATCCTCCCGAAACATTTTATATAACAAGGTTTAAGATAAAAAATTTTGTCGAAACAAAACATGTTAAAAAACGGGACTGATTTGGATCACATATTGGTTACCGAAGGACACAAATCATTAAGAATACACTTAGCACATTCAGGTTTTCTTGCAAAACAGACATTTCTGCCGTGGGTGGCAAGCAGATGGGAAAATGAAACCCATTCAACAGGATCAAGTAATTCTTTCAATTCCGTTTCTATTTTTTCAGGGTCTGAAACTGCCACAAGTCCAAGCAAATTTGAGAGTCGTTTAACATGAGTGTCAACTGCGATTGCCGGGATTCCATAAGCATTTCCCACAACAACTGAGGCTGTTTTTCTTCCAACACCCGGAAGTTGACGGAGAATATCAAAATCCTTTGGCACCTCTCCCCCATATTGCGTCACAAGAATTTCAGAACAATTTTTGATACTCTTCGCCTTCTGTTTGTAGAAACCGGTCGAAAATATCTCTTTTTCTATCTCTTCGAGTGTTGCTATTGAAAAATCCTGAGGGTTTTTAAATTTCTGAAACAGGGTCTGAGTTACGATATTAACTCTTGCGTCTGTGCATTGTGCCGAAAGGATGGTTGCGACTAAAAGTTCAAACGGAGAATTAAAATTTAACGCAATTTCAACTTCAGGATATGTGGCTTTTAATCTTTTTGCCACTTCATTTGCTTGTGATTTTTTATCCATCTTGGGGGTCAATTTTACTTCAATATTTTGTAAATTGTTGTTTTCAATTATATAATTATTCTATCATAACGGATGATTTTAGACACTTTTCTCAACGCCTCAAAACTTACACTTATCCATGTAATTTTAATCTTTGGTCTGACGGGCTTGATCACCGCAGCACTGTTTTTATTACAAAGGATGATCTGCATCTCTTTCAGCAAAACCACTGGATGGAAAGGTGTTTATCTCACCGCATGGATAGGAACACCAGTTCATGAACTTGGACATGCCATTTTTTGTCTGATTTTCAGGCATAAAATAAATGAAGTTGCACTTTTTAAGCCCGACAAGGCTTCCGGTGTACTTGGATATGTCTCCCATAACTACAATCCCAAAAGCTTTTATCAGTCAATTGGCAATTTTTTTATAGGGATTGCCCCTCTTTTGGTTGGAGGTTTAATCCTCTATCTCCTCTTTGATACCTTTTTCCCTGATTTAGCAGCCGATCCCGTGAAATCCAAATTTGAACTGGATAACTTTAACAACTCAACAGTAAGTGTATTAAAAGAAGTTTATTCAAAAATCAGCGCGAACATCTCGATTGTCAGCGGTACCCTGATAGAACCAACAATCCTGTCAGTGATAATTCTTTATATAATGACATCCATTTCAGCACACATCGCTCCAAGCCACACCGATCTCAAAAATGCTTTGCCGGGTTTTGGACTGTTGGTCGCTCTGATATTTATTATAAATCTGGTTTTGTCATTCCTGAAAATTAACTCCGCAAGTTATGTTGACTGGTTTACCACATTTCTTGGCAGAATGCACGGAATCCTCATATTTGGGCTCGCACTAACGATCCTGACTTTTATCCTGATCTATATTCCCCTCTTCATCTTTTATTTAATTAAAAGAAAAAAGTTACTCAATCCGTTTTATTGATAACTATGAAAGAGCTTCATAATGAGCTTTTATTGTCCTCTCGATGTCATCATCTGTAAGGGCAGTACTCAGGAACCATGATTCAAACTGCGCAGGCGGAAGATAAATTCCTCTGTCGAGCATACCGTGAAAAAACTTTGCATATAAAGCGGTGTCAGATTTCATTGCTGATTCGAGATCGTAAACCGGTTGTTCAGTAAAAAACATGCTAATCATTGAACCAATCCGGTTGATTCTATATGCTTTTCCAAGCTTTTCAAGATTTTCTCTAAATCCTGTCTCAAGTCTATCGGTTTTCTCTTCAAGTAGATCATAAATTCCGGGATTCTCTTTGATATGTGTTAAAGCTGCAAATCCTGCCGCCATAGCAAGAGGGTTTCCGCTTAATGTACCGGCTTGATATACGGGACCCATGGGTGCAAGTTTTTCCATAATCTCCCTTTTGCCACCAAAAGCACCAACAGGAAGTCCACCACCAATGATTTTTCCAAAAGTTGTCATGTCAGGAGTGATTCCAAATACCTCTTGAGCGCCACCCTGTGCAAGACGGAAACCGGTCATCACTTCATCAAAAATGAAAACTATTCCTTCTTTGGTGCAAATTTCCCGCAAACCATTCATAAAATCTTCAGTAGGAATTACAACTCCCATATTCCCAACCACGGGTTCAAGAATAAGAGCTGCGATCTCACCTTTGTTTTGTTTCACCAATTCAATAACACTGTCAAGATCGTTATATCTTGCAATCAAAGTGTCATTTGCAGTTCCTTTTGTTACACCGGGACTGTCGGGTTGACCAAATGTTAATGCTCCACTCCCCGCCTTGATCAAGAAAAAATCGGCATGTCCGTGATAACATCCTTCAAATTTGATTATTTTTTCTCTGTTGGTATATCCCCTGGCAACTCTGACTGCACTCATCGTGGCTTCCGTTCCCGAGTTAACCATCCGCACCATCTCAATTGATGGGACGAGCGAGGTGATAAGTTTTGCCATCTCCACTTCCATTTCGGTGGGAGCACCAAAACTTGAACCATTCTCCAAAGCTTTTAAGACAGCTTCTTTTATGAACGGTGGATTGTGACCAAAGATGTGGGGTCCCCAACTTCCGATATAATCAATGTATTCATTTCCATCAACATCAAACAGTTTTGATCCTTCACCTCTTGCCATAAATACAGGGTTTCCACCCACAGATTTAAAGGCTCTTACAGGTGAATTTACTCCACCGGGAATATATTTTTTACCTTCTTCAAAAAGCTTGATGCTTTTACTAATATCCATTTTGATTCTCAATATTTAAAAATTATTTGTTTCTGTCGAGTACTTTAGCTGCTTCCATTGCAAAATAAGTGAGGATCATATCAGCTCCGGCTCTTTTAATTGCCACAAGCGATTCCATCATAACCCGTTCCTCATCTATCCAACCGAGTTTTCCGGCGGCTTTAATCATTGCATATTCACCCGATACCTGATATGCTGCAAGGGGCATCCCCGTAGCATCTTTTACTCTTCTGATGATATCCAAGTAGGCACCGGCGGGTTTAACCATAATTATATCGGCACCCTCTTCAACATCACTCAAAGCTTCTCTTATCGCTTCATCACCATTGGCAACATCCATTTGATGTGATCTTCTGTCACCAAATGCAGGAGCTGAATCGGCAGCATCTCTAAATGGTCCATAATATCCCGAGGCATACTTCACTGCATAACTGAGAACTGGGATGTTTTTAAATCCATTATCATCAAGACCCTTGCGAATGGCACCAATTCTTCCATCCATCATATCAGAAGGAGCAATTACATCGGCACCAGCTTTGGCATGAGACACAGCTTCTTTTACGAGTAGATCCACTGTCTCATCATTTAAAATCTCTTCACCATTTAAAACTCCACAGTGACCATGCGAAGTATATTCACACAAACAGACATCGGTGATAACAAGCAGATTTTTCACTTCAGCTTTAATGGCACGAATTGCTCTTTGAATGATTCCTTCGTCTGAATAAGCATCAGATCCCACTTCATCTTTATGTTCGGGGATTCCAAATAAAATAACTGCAGGAATTCCCAAAGCTGCCACTTCTTTACACTCTTTTACCAATTCATCAATAGAGAAATTAAAGACTCCGGGCATGGATCTGATTTCTTTCCTGATTCCCGTACCGGGAACAGCAAACATCGGATAAATAAAATCGTTTTTGGTAAGAAGTGTTTCACGAACGAGGTCACGAACCAATGGGTTGTAGCGTAACCTGCGTAATCTTTTAATAGGAAAATCAGCCATTATGGTCTCCTGAGGGCAATATAATTCGAAAATTGTAAAATTTTAAACTTAAATTTACAACTATTAAAGGGGCTAAGAAAGTGAAATGGAAAGTATCACTGAAAGAAAATTACTTTTTCCATTATGAGGTGTTCAACTTCGGTTTTGCCCATAATAAAGGGCTCTTTGCCAATCACTTCAAATCCTTGATCTTTGTACCATTTGGCACTTTTTTCATTTTGTGTCATCACTCCAAGTGTTACTTTTTCAAATCTGTACTCAAGTGCAAATTCGCAGGCAAAATTGAGAAGTTGTTTCCCGATTCCTTTTCCCTGGTGTGACGGGAGGACATATAACGAAATGATTGAAAAAATGTTATTGTCATCGTCCAGACGCAAGCGCATCCAACCTGAAAGGGCTCCGTCATCATAAACGAAACACTCTTCCCTGTCAGTTTTAAGCAACTCTTTTAACTTAACATCGCTATAATTTGCATCCAAATACCAGTCAAGGTCTTCCTTGGGGATGAAATCATATGCGTCATACCATGTGGTGCGGAGTAATTCTCTAATCTCAATCAGATCTTTTTGTTCTGCTGATCTGATATTAATACTATTGTCGGGTGACATAATAATTCTTTATTTGAATAATTAAATACTTTTTTTCATTTTGCAATATAAGAAATACAATTTTATTAGAAAACTGACTAACCCGGAGTTAACATGCAAGATGAATTCATTTTGAAGACTGGAAAAACACTTGAGGAGTGGAGAAATATTATTTCAGCAAGTGGATTGCAGAAACACTTGGAGATCGTTAACTTCCTAAAAAGTGACCATGGGATCACTTACGGATTTGCGAATATGATCACTCACAAAGCTCGTGGAACTGATGCAGGATCTGTAGAAGATCAGTCGCAGCTTATCGACGATCAATATAAAGGGAAAGAAAATCTCTTCCCCATTTACGAAAAACTGATGGAAGTGATTTGTGGATTAGGAGACGACATTGAAGAAGCTCCCAAAAAAGCTTATGTAAGCATAAGACGAAAAAAACAGTTTGCAATCATCCAACCAAGTGTTAAAACCCGACTTGATCTGGGTCTGAATATCAAAGGTGAAGAACCCACCGGTATCACCGAAAAAGCCGGCAGTTGGAATTCCATGTGTACCCACCGAATCAAAATCGGAGATATCTCAGAATTAAATCAGGAAATATTTGATTGGATCAAAAAAGCCTACGATCAGGCGGGGTAATTGAGTACGAAAATAGGCAATTTCAGCCCTGTGCATGAGGGTTTGGCTGCATGATGGAGGTTACCAAACCAACCTGAGATATTGGAAACACAGATTTTTACTTTAACTATTTTTAGTACTCACCTGCTGAAAGTATACAAAGGCGATCATGACGATCGGTTGATGAATTATTTCGCCGATTTAGAAAGATTAGTAAACACCCATTCGGAAAGTGTCTAAGTGATTTTATCTTATCCGCGAATATATGTTACTAAATGTTGCGTTTATGAGCCTAAACATGTGAAATCGGGCTGTTTTTAGCAATAAACGCAAATTTTTCTTGCGTTTAAGACAGCTATGTGGATTTAGGGCTTGGACCGTAATAACCCCTAGAAAAGTCTTTACTCTTTAGGGTAGAGCGAATCTTTAAGACAACTCAAGGTTGTATAAACTCCGGTAGTAATTTTCTGCATGCTCAGTTTAGGTATAAAATCTTTCATACTAAACCCCTTTTGATACACCCTGTTAGCATTTTTGAACAATTTTTTCATTTTCTCATGACCTGAAATAGCATCAAGTTTCCCCGGTTTTTTGATCTTTAATGCACTACAAATACCATCCAAATCAAATATAAGCCAATCCTCGATCATTTTTTCAGCTTTTAGATGAGTAACTGAAACTGCTCCGCTCGTTTTAAGTTCTTTTTCAACTTTGACCCAGTCAACAGGAGGTTTTTGAGCAAGTTCAAAAACATCTGTGTCATATGCAAGGAATATCTCGTGCTTGCAATTCGGGTAATCCCTGCAAATTTCACCTTTATATTTTGAAACAGATTTTTTTGCATAATTTCCAATCCCGTGGAGGTTGATTATCTTTGTTTCAATTATACTCACACCCCCGATTTGCCGCCAATGATCCAAAAGATATTTATAAAATACTTCCTCTGTTTCTCCCTCAACAAATAGTACAATCAATCTTTTGTCTCCCATCTTTTACACCTGGGAATCAAAATATTCTGCCTGAAATTTTTCATCAGGTGTTATATCCGACATCAAATCAAACAAATAGTCACCTAAGTTTAGGTCCAATTCAGAAGCAATTCGCATGATCGTTTTATGTTTGGATAATTTAATTTTACTAAAACCTGCTATACCCGAATCGTTTGGCAATCCAAAGTACACACATTCTATTGGAAGATATTGAACCAGGTACGGAGAATGGCTACTAATCAATATTTGAACATCGGGTGCAAGCCCTTTTAAGATCATCAACAATCGTTGCAGTAGATGGGGATGTATTGAGTCCTCCAATTCCTCAAAAGCAATAAAAGAATGTCCCCTTTCAACAGCCTCAATTGTGGATGCAAGTATCATGATTATCCGTCTTGTACCCTTGGATAAAAATCTTACACCGGTGCTTTGATTATTATTTCTCTCTTTTATTCGAAGATCAAAAATTTTCTCCGGTCGCGAAAATGGTATCCCATTAGAATCATTTGGCTTAGGATCTATTTTTAAATCAAATTCAGAGGGTGTTATACTTTCAATATTTGGAATTAGATCAATCAAAGAGTTTATAAATAGTTCATACAAATGGTTCTCCCTGTCGCGCAGATTGTATATAAACTGAGCAAAGTTTTTTCTGCCATCATTGTCGTCATAACCGATAAAGATATTAGTTGAACCTTCAGCTTCCATAAAATCGGGCAATGTGAAGTTCAAATTATAAATTTCATCAATGAGATGCCCGTAAAACAAAGTATCCATCATCCTCATTTTATCGATAATAAGGTCGGTACTATTTACCCGAACTTGTGTATCACATCGACCCGAAGGTGATGATTGATATTCAGACCTGATAGAATTCCGTATTAAATATGCTTTGAATTTGTTTTTGGCTCTCCCTTCCTCTTTAACTCGCAAACTTTCCGATAGAATTTTTGATCCTTGAAATTCCATATTTTTTTTCCAGGCAAATTCGAAGGAATACTCAATCAAGCTCTTTGTTGAACCATTTATATTCTCGAAAACGACCTCGAAATAGAAATTTTCCTCTTCAAGGAACTTGTTGATCGGAATTGCCCATAGATTACCCATCATCACAGCCCTTACTTCGGCTGAAGAATGGATGAAGTCATAAGCGAATTTTAGACCTTCGAGCAGATTGGATTTGCCAAAATTGTTTGGTGCAATTATGGCTGTAATCTGACTCTTTCCGAATTGTATTTTTGTCTTTCTGAGGTTTTTATAGCCTCCAACAGACAGCTCAAGTATTTTCATTCTGGTTTCATATGTTAGAAATTATTGCAGATAAACTCTTACAATAACAAAAATAACACTTTTTTAGCAATAAACGCAAATTTTTCTTGCGTTTAACAGAATTGCCTTCTAAGGAGGGTTGTAAGGTAAAATTTTATTTCACTGTAAAATATTTTCTTGTATCATGCCAGACAAACCGATTTCAGTTTACAGTTTTCCAAAGCCCGGGCAGTACAAAATCATCTCTATTCCGCTTGTACTTGTATTCCTCGCCATTCTCCAGAATTACTGCCCGGTTTGGGTTTACCATTCTACCTTCTTTTTTTCGATATAAAATGAAATTGTTTTTGTAAGCAATTATTATTTTAACTATTTCAGATTACTTTTATTGGACTATTTCTTGCTGAATTATCACCGGCAGTTGGAATGCAATGTGTACCCACCGAATCAAAATCGGCGATATTTCAGAGTTAAATCAGGAAATATTTGACTGGATCAAAAAAGCCTACGACCAGGCGGGATAATCATTGAAAATATAAAAAGCCCCGGCTATTCAGATAATAACCGGGGCTTTAACATCACATCATAAGAATTTAGAGTTTTTAATTCCCTTCCGGAAATCTTTTTCTCCTTCTATTTCACCAACATCATTTTTTTGACACTGCTGAAACTGCCTGCATTTATTTTATAGATATAAACGCCTGTTGGTAGTGAAGTTGCATCAAAACTTACTTCATATTCACCGGCTGTTTTTACTTCGTTTAACAAAGTAGCAACAAGTTCACCTGTGATTGAATAGATATTTAATGTAACCAGGTTTTCTGCAGGAATTGCAAATCTTATAACCGTTGAAGGGTTAAATGGATTTGGATAGTTCTGCGAAAGGTTAAACTCTACCGGTACTGAAGTGCCAACGGTCTCGACTGACATTGGTGAATCGAGTGAGTAGAGTGTGCCATTTTCTGTTCCTGCCCATACGATACTCGATGTCGGGGTTGAGAAAACTGCACCTGCTCCAAGGCCTGAGAGACCAAGGTTGACCCAGTTAGCGCCATTATCCGAACTTCCAAATATTCCGTTAGCCCACGAAGCTGCATATACATTGTTGTTTGCATCAGTTGTTACTCCATAAATAAATGCCTGACCAACATTGGTGTTTGTCCAAGTTGTGCCATTATTAGCTGATTTAAGAACTCCTGCACCATAAGTGCCTGCGTATATGTTGCCATTTGGAGCAACTGTAAGAGCCCAGATGTAAGGGAAACCTGCGTTGAGGTCTGTCCAGTCAATTCCACCATTGGTTGATTTAATGATTCCGCCACCAAATGAACCGGCGTAAATATTTCCGGAACCATCAATCGCAAGTGCGTGAATTGCTGTGTTAAGGATGCCTGTATTTAAGGTTGTCCAGGTTGATCCGTTATCAGTGGATTTAAGAACTCCAAAACCCCATGTTCCTGCAAAAAGATTGCCTTGTGCGTCAATTTTGACTGCTCTTACATCTTTGCCTGCAAGTGAGGTAAGTGTCCATGTGGTTCCACCATTAACTGTCTTGAAAAGACCTTGTTCTGTTCCTGCATAGATTGTGCCTGAGGCATCAACTGCGAGTGACCATACATAACCAACTGTCATTGAGGTATTTATTCTCTCAAATCCTGTTGTTGTCTGCTGGTAGATCTTTCCACCAATCGTTCCGATCAGAAGGTCTCCGCTGTTGTTGTTCGTCATTGCCCAGATAAATTCATTACTCATAAATTGACCCTGGCTTGTCCAGTTTCCTGTTCCTGATCCACTTCCGCCACCGGATCCACCGCCTGAACCACCACTTCCACCTGTATAGTTAAAAAGGTTAATCATTACAGATGCATAATCGTCTTCTGTGGTGATACCGTTATTAGGTGTTGAGTCAGGATCGTATTGATCTGAATGAGTAATTTCAGCTACATTTACAACATCTTCGTCAACCGGAATGTTACCAACAAACATTGTATTGTTCATCTGTCCCTGACCTGTGAAGTTTTTACAGATCATTTGACCATTAATAACACCCGTTACAAAATTCATATCTGCTTTTGGAGCGAGAACTGTTCCACGAACATCAATTCCCTGAATTGTTATGTTTGTTGCATCAGGGAAATTATAAAGTACATTGCTGATCGAGGTTCCTGTTACGGTGAGTCCACCTCTCCATGATACTGTTGTTCCACTGATATTAACAAGTACAACTGAACCGTTGGGAACTGATATTGCCATATTGTTAGCCTGTGAAAGCTGTGCACCATCAACATTAAAAACATTAAGTAATGGATGTGTGCCGGTCAGTTCAAGTCCACCCCATTGAAATGTTACATTTCCATTTGCAGGGTAGTTTGAGAGAGAATTGGAAAGATTAAGCAGATGAGTTGAAGCTGCATTAAAATCTATCACATTCCCCTGTCTTACTGTACCGTTATTGATACTTACAGCATTTATTGGCAGGTTGGAACTGTTTCCATAAACAACATTACCGTTGTAAACAGCACCTGAAATATAAGTAAGATCATTGCCAACAATTAAAACATCTTCTGTTCCCGAAGGGTATGAAAGTTTATCACCAACACTGTAACCTGCAAAGTGTGCATTGTGACCAACTGCAACTTTACCCTCGGTATCTGAAGAAGGTTGAAAAACATCATTTAATACAAAAAGGTTGTAACCAACTGCTTCACCCAAAGTGAAAAAGTTGGAATTAAGCGACTGAAGATTAACTGTGGTTGTCATCTGCAAAGTTGCAGTTCCACCGTTTGCAAGATTGCCAACAGTCCAAACACCGGTTGTGTTGTTGTAACTCCCCTGTGATGAGGAATAAGAGTTGAAATCAAGTCCGGTAGGAATCTGATCGGTGACGATTACATTGGTTGCTCCGTTTGGACCGTGATTTGTAACTGTGATTGTAAAAGTAATTATCTCACCATGATTTCCGCTGTTGCTTGATGAGGTCTTTGTAATGCTAAGATCAGCAGTTGCAACCCATGTTACTGTTGCGCTACTCGTTACTGTAGTATTTATAGGGGTAGCCAAAACTATTTTTTGATACTGATTTGGGCTTACTTTATGCACATATCTTGTTCCTTGAGGAATGATATGATGAGCCGTTGCAGTAATAGTAGCATTGTTCGAAATACCCTGTGAAAGTGAGACGCCACTAATCGTTCCCGTAGCATCAGTTACTGCAGAAGTAAAATTCAGACTTCCGGAAGAAGCACCAAAATCAACATTTACTCCCTGCATTGTCTGGAATGAAGCGTTATAACCGGTAAGGTTAAATACAGCATTCTGACCAACAGGTAATGACTGTGAAGTTGGATTAAACAGTAAAGTTGAAAGAATTGATCCACTGTTTGAATTTGCATTTGCATCAGCGATAATGGCAAGTGCACGATTTTTAATTGTTGTATTAGTAACTGTACTTGCATCAACTCCGTCACTGAAGTGCCAAATGGCTATCTGAACCGCAGCGGCTTCATTGTTGGTCGCCGTTCCATTAAATGGTGCATAATTATTTAAAATGTAAGAAATATACTGATTGGTTGAACCATCGTCAGTATATTCATTTGGGTTTGAGACCGAATAAGTTGCGAGATTGTGGGAAATGTCGATACAGTAAAATTTAGCGGCGATACCATTTAATTCTCCGCTTAATGTTCCTGCCCAAACACTTTTATTAGTACCTATTGGAAACTGAAATGTTACATTACTTCCGTTTGAAGTACCAAACACTCTTACAGTTGAACCCGAAGATTGAGTCATCGAGCCGCCGGGAACCACAATTGGTTTATTGACGACTGAATCGGGTACCACAGCGAATGCCTGTGTGATGATTATAAAAGTGATTGCAAAAATTAGATTTAGTTGTTTCACGATTGCCTCGATTGATAAAATGTTGAGGCTATACTGCAATTACCGTGCCAAACTTAGCAATATCACTTTTTACTCTATTTACGAGTAATTTTGTTCTTAATTGTGGAATTTGTAAAGCTTGAACAGTGTCTCATTATGAGAATAGTGCATCATTTTGTACATATACCAATTTTCTCTAAAAATTGTAAAGATATTCAAAATTTGACTTAAACTGCGTTTTTAGCTTATAATGCAAGAAACAGGGTTTACCGGACGTAAATAGTGTATCTTTTTAAGACAGTTATAAAATGAATTCGATGAGGTCCCGGTTGAAGATTTCAGGGTGTTCAAATTGGGGGAAGTGCCCGCACTCGGGGTAAATTTTGATATTAACTGATTGGATGTTCTGTTTGAATGTATCGATCATTTTTTGAGGTGTAAGCTCCGGATGAACAAAGCGATTGGGGATCATTTTGTCGTTGTCTCCAAAAATAATCATGGTTTTGGATTTCACCCCGGATAGCCTGAACGGGACATCGGAGTTGATGACATCTGAAGCGCTTCGGGCAATTATTTCTGCGTGTAGTGGAAACTCCTTCGCCTTTCGAATTGCGATTCTGTCAGAAATCATAAATTGTGCATCGAGAGGGAAATGATGAAAATTAACCAAAACATTGTTACGAATTTGTTTATCATCGTTGCTAATCATCCTATCGGTGCTTATAAAATTTTCGACAAGAAGTTTTTCATCTTCGGAGTAGGTTTCGGCACCACCGGGAGCAGAAAGGAAAAGTTTATCAACTCTTTCAGGGAATTCAATAGCCAACTTAAAGGCAATTACTCCCCCCATTGAGTGGCCACAGATGTTAAACTTATTTATTCCAAGTTTATCCATCAGTTTAATAACAACTTCAGCGTAATAATCCATCGTTCCGGGATGGAGAGATTTGGAAGACTTACCGTATCCGGGAAGGTCTATCGCAATACATCGGAAGTGTTTAGAGAGAGGGAGAAGGTTTTTGTTCCAGGCCGGTATGTAACTCCCCAATCCGTGAATAAAAACCACAGGAGAACCATCGCCCATAGCAGTATGGACGATGGTTAAACCGGGTTCAATTTGGGTCTTTACAACCGGAAATTGATATGTAAGTGACTCAAATTCCATTATTTAATGAAATCGAGAACCAATTTGTTGAATTCATCGGCTTTTTCAATCATGATCATGTGACCACAATTGTCAATCTCAACAAGTTTACTGTTTTTAATCTTCGCAGCTCCCTGAATAAATACATCAGATGGGAACCCCGGATTAAGGTACATGTTTGGAATAAGACCGTCGTATTTACCGTAAAGAATAAGTGTAGGAACCTGAATTCCGGCGATGCTGTTATAGGTGGGTTCATCAAGCATGGCACTGACACATTTTACCACTGCATAAGAGAATTCTCTCATTTCAGCTCCTTTTGCCATCCTTACTCTCTCCTCCACCATCCATTCCCACTTATCATCCCAGTTATAGAAGTTCATTGCAAGGTTTTTTCTTACTCCGTCTTCAGGGTTGAGTCGAACTCCTTTTGCATCAATTGCATTGCGAAGCCAGTCACCCTCACCATACTGGAATTTTTCAAATCCTGCGGGTGCCGCAAGCACAAGCTTTTTGATTAGTTCAGGGTATTTAAGTGCAAATATTATCGAGATCTGTCCACCCATCGAATGCCCCACGAGTGTTACATTCTTCAATTTTAATGTGGTGATCAGATTCTTAACAGTTTCGGCGTAAAAACTCAGGGTGTAAGGGTAGTCGCCTTTTTGCGATTTTCCATACCCCGGGAGGTCAATTACGATTACTCTGTTGTTTTTTGCGAGTTCGGAAGTATTATACCTCCAGAATCCTGCATTACTGGCAAGGCCGTGTATCAGGATTATTGTGTTCTCGCCCGATCCCAGATCTGCATAAGCAACTGAAGGATTTGCGAGCACTGTTTTTGTCGGGAAAGAATAATCGATATCCTGGAATTCAAGAGCAGGCATGTTAGTATATTTAAATCCTGCACAGCCGGAGAAGACAACAATACCTAATAAAGCTAAAAATGTTAATTTTTTCATTGTTTCCTCCTTTAGAACATCAGCCAGCTAAGGGTTGTAAAAAATGTCCATGGGTCTTTTGGTTTTTCACCCGTGTAGGTTGATTGTGGTGAGTCGTAAAAATCACCTGTCATCATATAAGCTGCGTGTACACCGAGTGTGAGAAATACTTTAACATTATACTTCATTTCAAAATTCACCTCACTGCCCATGTAGTTTCCGCCACCGGTTAAACTGTTGTTTGAGAAAGCGGTTGCAAATCCTATTTTACCATACATTTTATTGGGAATAAAATCTTTGGAGAAATTCAAAAATGCTGCGGTAACTCCAAGTCCCATATTCGAGATGTCGTGAACGGCTGAGTAATAACGGTTTACGACCTGAGGATCAGGAAAAAGAAGGAATGCTCTGTGATTGCTGTATATCCCGACAGGTGAACCGTAGATGTTTCCCGTAATTACGGATGAGAGTGTGCCGTCATTGACGCCGTTGTTATCACCGGAGGTGTATAAGGCCTCAAGACTGATTTTGTCGTTTGGTGTCATTCCATATTTATATGCGACTGATGCGTTGGCAGAGTAACCAAAAATATCGGCAGCTTTACCTGTTGTTGTCCCAACAGTGTCAAGTATTCCGAAGTTTGTCATTACATAAGCATCAAGCCACCAGCGGGAGACCATGAAGTCACGGTTGTATGCAATGTGTCCACCAAACCAACCGATATGTCCTTCATATTTTTGAGTTGATCCCGGAAAACGGATTCTTGTTGCGCCGTTATAGTCAGCAAGTGCGCTTGTTAGTCCCTGTCCGAGGATTGAGATTCCGCCGGAATTTTTGCCTTTGTCCCATGCGTACCACAAGTCAACTCCTGCTTCGAGGAGTGGAGATGGTTTCCATTCATAGTCTGCCATCCAAAGGGCAACATCATCATCTTTGCTAATCTCGTTTTCCCATAACTGGAAGAATCCGAGACGGAGTTTGGTTGATGGTGTTGGCGCGATGTATGAACTGATACCAACAGCTTGTGTTCCCCAGTAAGAGAGTTTGTATCCACTGGTTTGGGCTGTTGAGAGTGCTGCAAGGTTTGGATCGCGGACATTATCGAAAAGACGCTGCATTCCGATTACGATGTTCCAGTTGGCGTCTTCGGGTTTTAGCTCAACATTTGCCATGAGTGTCTGGAGGTTAATTTGTCCCCCGTTTATTGCACCACCTCTGTTGTTTCCAACGCCATAGGCCTGGTCTCCCCAGGTATAATCTATTTTAAACAAACCTCTGAAAGTTGCAAAGTCATCAAGAATTTTAGGTTTGTAGATGAACATTGGTACAAATCTTTGTTCAAAGTAGAGTGTTGTCTGGGGTACGGTGAAGGTTGAGTTTTGACCGAAAAGTCTTCCGATTACCTGCCCCTGCAGTACATCGTTTGTAGGGGTGATATTACCCGATGTCATTCTTGTGAATGAGTAACCGATGAACTGGAATTCGCGTGGCGGTTTGTCGTCAAGTCGGATGTCCTGCGCTATTGTTGTAAGTGCCAGGAGTATGGTTATTAGTAATGATTTTTTCATGGTTCTTCCGTAGCTGCCGTTAGAACCCGGAAAACTTTATTGGTTTTCCGGGTTTTTGCGGTTTTAAGGGTTTAGTTTTTTACGTATTTCTGTATCCATGTTGCGCCGAGTGACACTGAGTTATATTTGGTTGATCCAAATCCAAGTGCAGCAGTAGCGGCGGTGAATCCTGTGATTGCAGGGTTAGTCTGAATTACTTCATACCACATTCCGGCAGTGTTCACTCTGTAGATACCGGTTGAGGTAAGGGCAGATGGAACGGTCTGGTTGAGTGTGATTGTACGGATTGAAGTGTTTGCAACTGCCTGTGTTGAGAATGTACCTTCAAAGGTTACGGTAACATTGCTGCTATCGGTTGAGATTACTTTATAGGTTCCATTGGAATTAAAAGTTGCATCAATTTTTTTGGTTTTTGATACTGATTTTAGTCCAGGAGCAACATTTGCACCATCAGAAAGCCATACACCAACAAGTGGTTCTGTTGTCGGGTTTGCGGGAACATATTTTTGAATCCATGTTGCGCCGAGGGAGAGTCCATTATATTTGGTTGAACCAAAGCCTTCAGCTGCGTTAGCTACTGTAAATCCGGGGATTGCAGGGCTTGTCTGGAGAACTTCATAGGTCATGTATCCGTTGGCACCAACCTGGAAAATTCCTGCAGATGTGAGGCTTGTAGGCACAGTCTGGTTCAGTGTTATGGTCATAATGGTTGTGCCGGTGTTGGTGGTGTAGCTCCATGTTCCTTCAAATGTTACATCGGTACCTGCAGAGTCGGTTGATACAACTTTGTAAGTTTTGTTAGCGTTGAAGGTGGCATAGATTTTTTTGGTTTTGGAGACTGATGCGAGTCCGGGGGCTACATCGCTTCCTTCAGATACCCATGAGCCGACGAGGGGGTCTGCTGCCGGGGTTGGTGGAGGAACTACAGGGTTGTCTTCACTTTTGCATCCTGAAATAATGAGGACGAGTGCGAGTATGGATAACGAAAAAAGCTTTTTCATCTTTTTTTCTCCTATTGGGTGTTAGTTTGTTGTTTATGAATTTTGATTAGTTGCTGTTTGTTTATTTTTCCTGCCTCGTTTTTAGGGAGTGAATCGAGAAAAACGATGTGTTTTGGCAGTTTGTATTTTGCAAGTCCTGTTTTGCAGTATTCTGTTATCTCTTCGGCGGTTAGTTGTTCACCGGGATTGAGCACGATATATGCTTTTCCGGTTTCGCCCCAGCGGTCGTCTTTTACTCCAATAACAGCACATTCTCTTATTGCTTTGTGCTGATAAAGATATTTTTCAACTTCAGATGGGAAGACATTTTCGCCACCGCTGATGTACATGTTTTTTTTCCGGTCGATTACAAAGTAGTATCCTTGTTCGTCAACCTGAAGAATATCGCCTGTGTGAAACCAGCCGTTGGTTATTGCAGCGGCTGTTTCTTTTGGTTTGCGCCAGTAGCCTGCTGTTACCACGGGTGATTTTAACCAGAGTTCGCCCGGTGTGTTCGGCGGCTGCGGATTGCCGTGTTCGTCCACGATTTTGGCTTCTACATAAAAATTGGGAAATCCAATGCTTCCCTTTTTAGTTATTGCATCATCCTGATGGAGTGAAAAACAATTAGGTCCCACTTCGGTAAGCCCAAAACCCTGTCGTATTGCAATACCCTTTTTGTGCCAAAGATTAATCAATGGTATTGGCATCGGCGCACCCCCAACGATTGCGAATCGTACGCAACCCAGATCGGTATTCTCAAATTTTGGTGAATCTGATAACATTTGCAACATTGTAGGCACACCAAAAAGGAGTGTTGTTTTTTCTTTTTCCATCAGTTCAAGGATGGTATCGGGGTCAAACGAATTTAAGAGAGTGTGTGAACCACCCACAAAAAGAAAAGGGGTAAACAAAACATTCCAACCACCGGTGTGAAAAAAAGGAGCATAACTTTGTGTATGGTCGTTTTCCGTAAGATTTAATCTTAAAACCGTGTTTGTGGCGTTCCAGAATAACTGTTTGTGCGTTATTATCACACCTTTCGAGAGACCCGTGGTTCCTGCCGTATATAGAATTTTAACAGGGTCGTTAAACGAAATCACAACTTCCGGTTTTTTGATTCCGGGTTCAATTGGCTCCGTTAAAAATGCTCTGATTTCTTTAAGATCCATACTGGCCGGAACAGCACTAAGAGTGTTTAGTTTTTTTATCTCTTCTGAATAATCGGATTCAAAAAGGAACAATGCAGGTTCGGCATCGGCAATTAACAGATCAAGTTCACGCGGAGTTAATCTAAAGTTTAACGGAACAAGAATAAGCCCTGTTTTAACACATGCTACAAAAAGAAGAATAAATTCTGCTCTGTTTTTTGAATAGACCGCTATTCTCTCCCCTTTTTTGAGTTTTAGTTCGTTCAGGAAGTGGTTTGCAAGTTTATTGGCACGGTTGTTAAAATCGGAGTAATTCCATTCGAGACCGCCGGCATGTTCTCTGATAAAAAGTTTTTTTGGTGAATATTGAGCCCATTTTTCACACCAGTCGGTTTCCAGGTGATCAATCATTTTCTGCCTCCCAATAATTTTTGCAGAATCAAACCGGATAAAATTGAAATTAAAATTGCGACTGCCGCGGCAACTCCGGGGTTCTCACCCGTTGCAACTGTAAAAGGCACAGTCAGTTTTCCGTAATACATGGTAAAATGAACGGCAACTGCAATAACAGAGGAAATAATGACAGCAGTTTTGTTAACATCTTTCATAAACATACCAAAAATAATTGGTACAAATGCAGCAGAAAAATAAGCATAAACGCCATTTTGAGCAAATATCGCCACACTAAGTTTTGGATTAACCAACTGGTCGTAAGTCATTAATACTGCTACAATTCCGAGGATTCCAATAACTGATCTGTTGATAATAATCATTGCTCGATCGGTTAATTCTTTTTTTACAAATTTGTCGGTTATGTATGGCTTTATCAAATCCTGGGTAATTGTGCTTGAAAGGGATTGAATCAAACCCTCAAGGGTTGAAATTCCTGCGGAAATAAGACCAAGAACCACAAATAGTGAAATAAAAACGGGGAACACCGAAACCACATAAGCAGGAATAATTCCATCGGTTTTAAGTGCTACATCGCCTGCTTTCAGTTCAGGAAACTGAAGACGGGCATATAATCCAACAAATACCACGAGAAAAAAGATACCCTGTGCGATAACACCACTGATCAGGTATGATTTAACTCCCTTTGGATCTTTAATCAACAAAGATTTGGTTATGATGTGGGGTTGGCAAACAATTGCTGCGCCAATAACTATCTGAGCAATGAATATCTCAAAAAAGTCGCGAAAAAGAAAACTTGATTCGTTGTAAAGTTGAGTCAGTTTTCCATCTATTGAGCCAAGTTTGTCGATAAATCCCGTGACCCCATCCTGGAAATAAGCATATCCCGAACCGATCATGATAAAAGCCACAAACAACATGATAATGGCCTGCACGGTGTTGGTGTAAACCATCGAATTGGCTCCACCAAACATCATATAACCAAAAATAAAAACTATTGTGGCAATCAAAACATACAACTCGGGAACATCCAGGGTTTTTGAAATCACTTTCGTTAATCCAACAGCTATAAGGACAATAAAAGTAAGCAGTAAGAGGGACAAAATGGCAAAATAGAGTGCAAATCCTTTGCTTTCATACTTTTTTCCCATCCACTGGGCAAGAGTTCCCGCCTTCACAGATGATCCAAATTTTCTGAATCCAATGGTTAAAACCACAAGCGAAATCATTGCAGCAGCGGGATAAACAAGTCCGTAAGAAATGAACGCACTAATTCCATAGGTTGCAACAAGTCCGGGATTTATTACAAAAGTAGCGGCACTTGTCATTGAAGCTGCAAGGGCAAAACCAACAGTCCATGGTGGAAAATTTACATTCCCCACTGCATAATCGTTCATGGTCTTTACTTTTAACGCACCACGGATAACAAAAAAGAGGGTAACTGCAACATAAACAGCAATCAGAATCCAACCGGCAGTAATCAATTCACTTGAAGCCAAGCCCATTTATTCTTTCCTCTCTTAAAATTTCACTAAAGCTGAAGCAAAAGCGAGTCCACCACCTGAACCTACAAACATCATGTAATCCCCGCGTTTTATTCTCCCCGCTTTATAAGCCTGATCAAGAGCCATTGGGATACAAGCAGAACCTGTGTATCCAAAAGTTGACATTATCACTTCCCCTTTTTCGCGGGATTCACCCAAATTATCGAGTGTCTGCCAGATTGAATTGATGTTAATTTGTGTAAAAAAGTACCTTTTTACATCGGCAGGGGTAATCCCCTCTTTTTCACAGGCTTTAACAACCATTTTGGTCCAGATTTCAGGATTCAATTCTTTCGGAAATTTTTTAACAAACTTCAACAAATGATCTTTGTTATCAACCACTTCCCTTGTGATCGGGAATTTGGTTCCACCTGCATAAATCCCCATCCATTCATTATACTGACCATCGGAAAAGAGCTCGCCATTCAGGAATCCTGACCCATCGGTAACGGGTGAAAGAACAACAGCCCCGGCACCATCAGCAAAAAGAGTTACCGTTTTTTTGTCGTGTAAATCCAAAAACTTGCTCATTGCATAAGCACCAATAACGAGGATATTTTGGTAAGTGTCGTCGCCGGCGATAAACTTTGAACCTGTGTTTAATGCAGTTACAAATCCTGCACAAGCAGTATTTATGTCAAATGTTCCGGCTTTTATTGCTCCAATTCTGTGTTGAACAACAGACGAAGTGGAGGGTGAAACAAATTCGGGGGTATCGGTGGCGATAATTATCAGGTCGATATCTTTTGCAGATATTCCTGCATCGGCAATTGCGGCAAGAGCGGCTTTTTCGCACAGATCGGCGGTGGATTCATTTTCCGTGCACCATCTTCTCTCCCTGATTGTCAGGTTATCTCTTAACCAGGTATCAACATCCTCTCCAAGCACTTCATTAAAAAATGAGTTCGGAACAATTTTTTCGGGAGCAAAGGCTCCAATTCCAGTAATTTTTGCTCTTCTCATCAGGTGGTTCCTACATCACCAATCCACCGTCAACACTAAGGACGGTTCCGTTTACATAATCAGATTCAGGAGAAGCGAGGAAAAGGTATGCATTTGCGATATCCACGGGTGAACCAAGTTTGCCCAAAGGGGTTTTCTCCACTAACATGTTTATCACTTTTTCAGGGATGGTACCAACCATCTCTGTTGCTATAAATCCGGGAGCCACTGCATTTACACAAATTCCTTTTCTGCCAAGTTCTCTCGCCCACACTTTTGTGAGACCAATAATTCCCGATTTGGTAGCTACATAGTTTGATTGTCCAAAATTGCCATAAAGACCAACAATAGAAGATGTATTAATTATTTTCCCGTAACCTTTTTCGATCATGAAGTTCATTACAGATTTCGTACAGTTAAACACACCTGTTAAATTAACATCAAGCACCGATTTCCACTGATCAGCAGTCATTTTTGCGAGACTTGCGTCACGGGTAATACCGGCGTTGTTAATCAAGATATCAATGGTTCCAAATTTTTCAACAGTTTTTCCTGCTGCTTCTGTGGTTGAATCAAGATCAGTAACATCCACTTTAACAAAAAAGGAATTTTCGCCAAGTTCAGCAACCAATTGGTTACCAAGTTCTTCATTCACATCCCAAACAACAACTATAGCGCCTTCTTCGATAAAACGAAGTGCTGCGGCTTTGCCAATACCTCTGGCTCCACCTGTAATAATTGCTACTTTTCCATCAAGTCTTTTCATTTTTTTGATCTCCAAAATATATTTTATGAGTCCTGAGCCGAATAAGGTTGGCTACAGAACAATGGTTCATTCATTGAAACTTTTTTATCGTTTGAAAATTTTAAAACGATAATTGTATAACACTCCCCAAATAAAAGACCTTTTATGAATAGATCTTTTTTCTTTCCTCTTCCCATTCCTGTTGGAAATTGTTATAGTGCACTTCCATCAGGCGGTAAAACTTTTCCATTTCTTCAAGGCGTTTGGCGGTATCATCTCCCTCAACGGAGAAAGAACCGTTTGCCATTTCCCTTAAATTCACAGCAATTTTGGTGTTATTTTTGATAAGTGCAAAATTGTTAAGGAATGCATTCTCAAAAATTTCGGGTTCAATTTCGTAATAATCTTTTCTGTTATTCTCGGCGAACCAGGCTTTGCGGATAAGTTTTTTATCACGCAGTCGCCTGAGTATCTGACTCACCGGTCCTTTGCTCCTGCCGAGTTGTTCACAAATTTCATCAAGAGATACCGGTTTTGGGCTAAAAATCAACAAAGCAACTATATGCCCCATCAATTTATTCAGTCCAAACGCCTTGTAAGCGTCACCGAATCTTTGAATCATTTCTATCTTAATTTGTTCTTTTTCGCTCATATCTGTGTTTTTAACATTTCAAAAATTTGAAACGGTTAAAATTAAGCAAAAGTTTGTTCATGTGCAAGAAGAATTTTTGAGAAACTTGAGAGACTCGAGTACTTGAGTACTTGAGTCCCGGTTACTCGATTTGGAGCGGGTATTGGGCGTAGAAAGTGGTACCTTGTTCCTTTGCTGATTCGAACGAAACAGTCCCGCTTAGATATCTTTCTGAGAGAAGTTTCATGCTGTATGTTCCTAATCCGCGTCCTTTTCCTTTACTTGAGAAAGACCTGTTAAATATCTGAAGCTGTACATGTTGAGGCATGAAGGTGGTGTTATGCACTGAGAAAACCACTTTTTGGTCGCCGGGAAAACATGAGATTGTGATAGTTGAACCCGCAGGATCAGCTTCCAATGCATTTTTGACCATGTTGCCCAATACTCTTCCGAGAAGGCTGCGATCGGAAATTATGTCGATGTCGAGCAGTCTTCCCGCGACTATGTTTTTTCCTTCTGCGACTACATGATTTTTGTAAAGTTCAATTGTTTCATTCACTAACAATTTGGTATTAACAACTGTTTTACGCAGATCAAGTTTTCCACCCTCGGCAGCGATAAGTTGTTTTTGGGCTTGAATTTCTTCGATAAGTCTTTTGGAAAGTTCTTCAATACTCTCGCTGAAAATTGCAAGTTCTTCGGGTTCTGCGTCTTTTAAAATTTGAGTGTAACCAAGAATTCCACCAGCAGTGTTGAGGATATCGTGGAAAAATATTCTTTCGAGGGCTGAACGCCTTTTTTCATTCGATATATCAGAAACTGTAAAAACTGTAAAGTTCTCATTATCGATATTTAATTGTGTGGATTTTACTCTGAGATCAAGAGCGGTGCATCCATCCGACTGGGTTATTCGACATTCCTGCACAACTTCAGGACTTCCATTTTGTGAATTCAGGATCGAGATCACTGCTCCGCAGGTTTTGCAAAATTCACTTGTTCCACATCCGGCAGCGTTTGCATCGGCATGTTGGCAATTTATAGCTTCGCCGGGCCTTAAACCTTTTAGCAGGAAATCTTCTCCTGCATTCAGATATTCAAGCAGACTTTCATTTGCAAAAACTATCTCCCTTTCTACATTTAGAATCATCACAAATTCAGGAATGGCGTTAAGAACTCTTGTAACTTGAGTGTGTGATTCAATTTTTTTACTTGAGCGAACAATACCTCGGGGTCAGTTCGCTGTGGTGGAGCAAAAGATGTCTGTAGTATGGAGTCCATGTCAGTCTTATTTAAATTGTAACAAAGTTCAAAAATAGGACAATTTAAATTAAATTCAATATCCTTTCGGCGGCGGGTTTTGAATTTTTGAAGCAGTCGCCGATGGAGATGCCACCGCGGTAGTTACCACTGAGGACAAGACCGGGATTTTCGAGTTCAATTTTTGTAAAATAATCTTCGTGCAAATTATACCCAAGATTGTATTGCGGAATGGCTTTTTCCCACATGCGTGAACTGGTGAAAACGGGATCAACATCAATTTTCATGATTCTTTGAAACTCGCCCAAAACTTTTTGTTCAAGGTCATTACCAAAACGGCGGAATATATCGCTGTTTCGGGCACCACCAATAAATATTGTAAATCCTGCCTGGTTTGAAGGAGCGCGGTTTTCAAATATCACTGAGCTCCAAATGGCACCGAGGAATATTTTTTTCTCCTTGCTTGGGATCAAAAAACCAAATCCATCAAGAGGAACCTTAATGCTGCTTTTTTTATAGGCTGCAAAAAGGACTTTAACGGGTGGATGGTAAACATCTGTAAAATGTTCACCGAGATTTAAATCAAAATCGGTGAAAACTTTTGCTGCTATATGTGCAGGAAGTGTGGAATGCAGGATGTCACTTTTTAATTCATGCAGACTCCCCTGCTTTTCATAGGTAATTGAAAATTTTCCGTTTTCTTTTTTAACATTGGTCACGCGGCAACCATAAATGATACGATCAGGAAACTGTTCAACAATTGTTTTGGGAAGAATTCCCATTCCCGATTTAAAAGAGAACATTTTGGCACTTTGTTTCGACTCTTCGTTTCTCTTTTTGGCTTCCTTTCGCTCTTTGGCGCCTTTAACCATTCCTTTCACCAATCCGCCATAAACTTCTTCAAGACGGTAGAGTTTTGGAAAAGCGGATTTTACACTAAGTTTTTCGGCATCTCCTGCAAATACTCCGGAGACAAAAGGATCAATGGCGTAGTCAAGGAATTCCCTTCCCAACCTTCTCTCAACAAATTCGGCTATACTTTGGTTATATCCATCGAGTGAGCGTCCAACAAAAGGTTCCTTTAATAAACGAAGCTTCCCCGGAACGGAGAAGAGGGCACTTTTGAAGAAAGAACCTGCACTCATAGGAAGCGGCATCAGTTCATCATTTTTGAGGATATATCTTTTATTTGAAGTTTCATTTGCATAAACCATTTCATCGTCAAGACCAACCTGAGAAACAAGTTCTCTGATGAATGGTGATGTTTCGAGTCCACTGTTTGGACCAAAATCAATAGTATAACCATTTTCTTTGACGGTTTTGATACTTCCACCGGGTTCATTCCCTGCTTCGAGTATCGTGAAGTCAATATTCTGACGATGAAGCCAGTGTGCGGTTGCAAGACCGGAAATTCCGGCGCCCAGTATTACTATATTTTTCATTTTAAGGGTTCAATATCTCTTTTTTGCCAGAAAGTTCGGTTTTAACAAGATTCGCGAGACATTTTACAAATGTTTTTGAGTCGTTTAGACCTGTCATTACTATATAATTTTCAATTTTTGCTTCTTCAGCGTTGTGCCGGTATTCGATATCAAGTTCGAACAGAGTTTCCACATGGTCGGAAACAAAACTTATCGGAACAACCAATACATCTTTAACTCCTTTACTCCCGAGTTCCATTAATTTATCATCGGTAGCAGGTTCGAGCCATTTTACAGGACCCACTTTACTTTGAAATGAGAGATGGTAGTTGTGCGAATAACTCCTCATTTTCATTACAACTTCCATGGTATTTCTAATTTCGCCGCTGTATGGATCACCGTTTTTCACCAGACTGACGGGCGTTCCATGTGCACTAAAAAGGATATTCACCCTGTCTCTGCGATCCTCGGGGAATTTAAGAAGACATTCATCAATCCGCTCATTTAACGCTTTAATATAAAGTGGATCGGTGAAATAATTTCTTACCATTTTCACTTTGGATTTATCACCTTTATAAACCCGGTTCCATTCGTTAAAAGATGAACCCGTTGTGGTTATGGAATAATGTGGATAAAGCGGAAGCAGAACCACAGAGTCATAATTGCCGTCAACCACTTTTTGTGCTGCCTCACTTGTAAGCGGGTGCCAATATCTCATTGCTGTTATTACATCAACACCCGGGAGGTCATCTCTCAGTTCGGCTTCAAGTCCTGATCTTTGAAGTTCAGTCCATTCGTTAATTGGAGATTTTCCGCCAATCAATTCATACTCATGAGCAACCTTGGGAGCTCTTCTTTTAGAAATAACAGAGGCAAAAAGTTTTTGACCAAAAGGGAGTTTAAAGATATCCCGATCGCTGAATAAATTTTTCAAAAATGGTTCGATTGCATTTAATGAATCGGGACCACCGAGGTTCATAATCACAACTGCTGTTTTGTCCACAAATTCTCCTGTCTAAACCGTTCTTGAATATCTTCCCTGATCTTCTTTGCGTTCGATGAAACCATCAAAACGCATAGCGATATTTCGAATCAGGAGTCTGCCCTTGTTTGAAACTTCAAGTTTATCGGGTGTTATTTTAAGTAAACCATCAGCTTCCATCACCTTCAAATTATTAAGTGAATATGCGAAATAGTCGTTAAAATTGATTTTATACTGTGTTTCAAACGCCTTAAAATCGAGTTCAAAATCGCACATTACCCTTGTGATAACATCTCTTCTTAAAAGATCATCATCGGTAAGGTAGATTCCTTTATTTACGGGAAGTTTTTCATCGTTTAACGAGTCGAAATATTCTTTTTCTTTTTTCAGATTCTGGGCATAAACCCTCCCGATCTGGCTGATGCTTGTGATTCCCATACCATAAAGATCGGCACCTGCATTGGTGGAGTATCCCTGGAAATTTCTGTAAAGTTTTTTATCACGGAGCGCAATCGCCATTTCGTCATCGGGTTTTGCAAAATGATCCATTCCGATGAAAACATACCCGGCTCCCACCAGTTCTTCGATGGTTGCACCGAGGATATGCAATTTTTCTTCGGGTTTTGGGAGGTCTTCAGGTTTGATCAATCCCATATGTTTTTTCATCCAGGGAACATGAGCATAGTTGAAGACGGCAAGACGATCGGGAGAGATATCAACCGTGGTCTTTACAGTTTTAATAAATTCTTCTTTTGTTTGAAATGGAAGTCCATACATCAAATCAAGATTGATGCTTGTAAATCCCAATTCCCTCACCCATTGAACCACCTGTCTCGTCATCTCTTCAGGTTGGATCCGGTTAACAGCCTTTTGCACAGTTGGATTGATATCCTGAACGCCCATCGAAATTCGGTTAAATCCGCCTGATCTGAGGGCTTCAAGGTGTTCTTTAGTTAATCCCCTGGGGTCAATTTCGCATCCTGCTTCAACAGATGGATCAATTTTAAACGATTTGTTGATGTATGAAACAAGATCATAAATTTCATCGGGATCAAGATGTGTTGGTGTCCCCCCTCCCCAATGAAGTTGGGTTACAGGTCGATCGACATCAAGAAAAGTTCTGAGCAGATCTATCTCATTTTTTACATATTTGATATATTCCTTAATTCTGTCACGATTTCGGGTGATGATCATGTTACAACCACAGAAGTAACAGAGGGTATCACAAAACGGCAGATGGAAATAGAGCGAGAGCGGTGGTTTTACCGCTTCGGTGTTTGTCCGAACGATCTCATCAAGATAATTATCAGCGGTGAAGCCTTCATGAAAATGAGGAGCAGTCGGGTAGCTGGTATATCTTGGACCGGGTTGGTCATACTTTTTTATAAGCTCAATATCAAAATCAATTTCAAACATCTTTTTTCCGGTTATTTATGAAATTTATGGCTGTCGACTTTGATATAATCCACCAAAGCTTTCAAATTTTCAGGTTTAACATCAGGCAGGATACCATGTCCCAGATTAAATATATGACCGTTTCCATTATCGAGTGATCCCAATAAAGCGGCGGCTTCTGATCTGATATCATCGTGTGAAGCGTAAAGAATTGTTGGATCCAGGTTACCTTGAACCACAGCTTTATCTCCGATTTCTCTTTTAACAGCGGCGAGATCAACAGTCCAGTCGAAGCTGTAAGCATTTGCACCAAGTTCAGCAAGTTTGCTAAAATTGTAGTTAACACCTTTGGCAAAAACGATTACGGGAGCCACAGATTTTAATTCATCAACAATTCTTTTAATGTAAGGTTTTGAGAATTCCTCAAATTGTGTTGGAGAGAGGATACTTCCCCAAGTGTCGAACACCTGAACAACATCAGCACCGGCTGCAACCTTTGCTTTAAGATAGGAGATAATCACATTTGTCAACATTTCAAGAATTTTATGTGCGGTTTTTCTTTCGCGATAAACAAATTCTTTAATTCTGCTGAAATTTTTAGAGCCTTTTCCTTCAACCATATAGGTAAGCAAAGTCCATGGGGCACCCGAAAATCCAATGAGAGGAACTCTTCCGTCAAGTTCTTTAACTGTTAAAGAAACCGCATCGAGAACATATTTTAATCTGTCAGTCGGGTCAAATTCATGTATTCTGTTGATGTCTGAAGCCGTTCTGATTGGATTCGGGAAAACAGGACCCGTTCCTTCATTCATCAAAAATTCCAAACCCATTGCTTCAGGAATTACGAGAATATCGGAAAAAATGATTGCAACATCCACTCCGATGAGATCAACAGGTTGAATTGTAACTTCCGCAGCAAGTTCGGGAGTTTTGCACATCGTAATAAAATCAGCTTTTTCGCGCACTGCCCTGTATTGTGGAAGGTATCTACCGGCTTGTCGCATCACCCAGATTGGAGTTCGCTCAGTTTTTTCGTTCTTTAAAGTTCTCAGGAACAAGTCGTTTTGTAAGACTTTCAATTTTCATCTCTCAGGTTTATATTTTTTAATTTTTGCATCACTGCCTCCATCGTAAAATCATCGGGCATGACATCCACTGTAAATCCATTTAATTCAATCTCTTTTTTGGTGACATCACCAATCGCACAAATTTTTGAGTTTTCCAAAATTATCCCCGCATCCTCGCCTGTTGCTTTAAGAAAGTTCTTAAAGATTGATGGGCTCGAAAAAATCAGGAAATCGGGAAGATAAGTGAAAAGAACGGTTCTAATCAAATTATATTCCTCTTCAGGAGGGGGTTCATTTTTATATATAACCACCCTTTTAACTTCGGCTCCCATTGCAGAAAGTTCATCAGAAAGAGTTTTTCCGGCAAGATTTCCGAGGGGCAATAAAACCTTTTTTCCTTTGATGTCTTTGGATTTATAATAATCCACTAAACCCTCGGCAGAAAATTTTTCCGGAATAATAATGTTATCTGCGGAGAACAATTCCATAACTTTTTGAGCGGTTTTGTCACCAACACATGCAATTTCTTTACCCAAAAGAGTATCAATATCCCCTCTTCCGTCAAAAATTGAGATCAATGCGTAGAAGGCATGCACAGAAGTAAAAATGATAATGTCGAAACTGTTTGGATCATCCACGATTTCAATGGTAGCTTTATCCACAACGGGAGTAATCACAATTAAAGGAAGATTAATCCCTTCAAAATCATACTTCTTAAATAAAGCGGTGGTTTCAGCGGCATCCTCTTCAGCTCTGAAGGTGATTAACCTTGGTTTGTGTTTTTCCATTTTAAATTTGTCCGGCTGCTCAGACTCTATCAATCAGGGCAATGATCTCTTTACCACCATCGTTAAACATATCCTGAGCGAGACCCACACCAAGCTCTTCGGCGTGATATTTACTACCTCTAACATAACCTCTCATGGCTTCAGTTCCATCGACGGAACCGATATAAGCTTTGAGCCAGATACCGTTTGGCTTTACAATTGCATGTGCTGCTATGGGAACCTGGCATCCACCTTGAAGTTCTCTCAAAAAAGCTCTTTCGCATGAAACAGCTGCAAAAATATTTGGGTTATGGAGCACTGAGATTAACTCATTGGTTTTGTTGTCTCCTTCCCTGATTTGTAAACCAAGCGCACCCTGCCCAACCGCCGGAAGCATCATATCAATTGGGATAATTGAAGAGATGTGATCCTGAAGGCCAAGTCTTTCAACACCGGCACGAGCGAGAATTATGGCATCCCAATCGCTATCGAGATATTTTTGGATTCTTGTTGGCACATTGCCTCTTAGTTCAACAGTTGAAATGTCGTTACGAAGATTCAGAAGCTGGCTGCGTCTTCTTAATGAACCTGTTGCAACCACCGCATTTTCGCGAAGAGAATCGATGGTTACTCCTTTTTCGCGTGCGATGATTACATCATTAACTTCGTGTCTGTCGGAGACAACAGCGAGTTGAAGTCCTGCAGGCATATTTGTTTCCAGATCTTTAAGACTGTGGACGGCAAGATCCACTTCCCCGCTTAAGAGGGCGCTCTCCAACTCCTTTGTGAACAGACCCTTATCCCCGATCTTTGAAAGTGCAACATCCAATATTTTATCACCTTTGGTGTTAATATGGATTACTTCAATCTCGAGTTCCGGATAATGTTTTTTTAATTCAGATTTAACATGTTCTGTTTGCCAGAGGGCAAGTTTACTTTGTCTTGTGCCTATTCTTAGTTTAGTTTTCAATCTAATTCCGGTAATAATTTTTAATTACTGTTGATTTCTTCATCAACCTGTTCGGGGTTGAAGAGATTGGAGATAACGGAAGTATAGTTTGCCACTTCCTGATAGTTAAGCCCGCTTTCGGCAATCTGGCGGAGTCGGATAGTCGGGTTGTGCAAAAGTCTTCCGACAAGCCTTTTGGTCATGTCGTCTAATTTTTTGATATCCTCTTCGTGTACCTTATGTTTAATTTTATCGATTTCCTCCTGCCGGATTTCCTCAAAAAAGTCTCTTATTTTTTTGATTGTTGGAATCACTTCCAGAGTGTTATACCAGCTAAAAAGATTTTGCATCTCTTCGAGGATTATCGCTTCAACTGCGGGAATCTCTTTTTCTCTTTTTCTGATATTCATATCGATAATTTTACCGAGGGTATCGATGTCGTTATAAAACACACCATCAAGTTTTGCAACTGCCGGGTCAATATCTCTTGGCAGGGCGAGATCCATCAAACAGACAGGATTTCCGCGTCGTTTTTTCACAATGGTTTTTACTTCATCGTAATTCAGGATAACCCCAGGGGCTGAAGTGGCAGAAATTACTATATCAAAATTGTGAAGGAGTTCGTGCAAATTTTCGAACGGTACAATTTCACCCTGAACTTTTCTGGCAAGTTCTTCTGCTCTTATGAGGGTTCTGTTTGCGATTGCAATTTTGCCGATCCCCTTGTCTTTTAAGTGGAGAGCAGCAAGTTCGCCGGTTTCGCCTGCACCGATAACAATAGCTGAACGGTTTTGCAGGTTGGCGAAAATCTTTTCTACAACCTGAATGGCGGCATAACTTACAGAGACTGCACCTTCGCCGATTTCTGTTTCGGTGATGCTTCTTTTCCCTACTCTGGTGGCAGTATCAAAAATTCTTCGCATAATTGTTCCGGCAAAATTCATGTCAACCGACAATTGAAATGCGTCTTTCATTTGTCCGTGTATCTGCGAATCACCAAGAATGAGCGAATCGATTCCTGAAGTGACGCTAAAAAGGTGTTTAACGGCGCCACAAGAAAAGAAGTTGAGAAAATTTTTATTTGATAAACCATCTACATGTTTATAACTTAACAGGGCATCCTGAATTTTTGAGATGTCAAGATTATTATCGATTGGCAGACCAAAAATTTCTGTCCTGTTACAAGTTGAAATAACAAAACCGTCGCTAAGGAGATTATTCCGGAGGAGACCGATGAACTCAGTCATCTCGTTTTTGCTAAGATGGAGAGCTTCTCTCTGTTCGATGGTTGCTGTATGATGGTTTATTGATGTACCAATAAGGTTCATAGTTGATCTCCGGTTTTACCGGGCTAAATTTCTATTTGCTAAATTGATGAAAAGTAGAACCTATTATACCTGTGATCCCGAGAGAGATCATGGCGATAATAAATCCTGCTATTGAATAGGTCATAAATTTTTTCCCGTAGAGCCCCGTGGTGAACCGGACAATTAATCCGGCGCCATAAAAAAGCCAGACCACACCGGTGGCGAGTAATTTAGGATCGAGATAACTAAAATTCGGGAATGCACTTGGCAGCCAGATGGTTCCTATCAGAATTGCAATGGTTAAAAGTGCAAATCCTACCATAATGGAGGATACAGCAAGCTTTTCCAACAATTCGAGGCTGGGTAACCTGTTAAAAACGAGACCAAATTGATTCAGTTTAATTCTTTTATACTGCACAGTAAAAAGTAATGCATAAACGGCTGAGATTGTTACGCCGGTATAACCGCAGAGGGCACTTATAACATGCAGACCCAAAAGCCTGTTTTTTAATACTTCAGGAACATCAATTACATCTTCAATAAAAAGAGTGGAAATCACTTGAAAAATGATGGAAATAGCCAAAATAAAAGTGCCAGTGGCTCTGATATCGGTGGAAAGTTCTATCAGGAAGTAAGAAAATCCGATGCTGAAAGCCAAAACACTGAAAATCTCAAACTTGGTGGTAATTGGAGGATGATCAAAATGGATTGTCCACAACACCAGGTATATTGTATGAATAATCAGAGTTACAAATAAAAAGATTCTTTTTATATTGTGTAATGCCGGTTTATCTTTATAGAAGTCGGTTAGATAAACGGCAAAAACAGCCACATAAAGCAGCGGTAAAAGATAATTTAGTATATGAATGGTTTCAAGCATTAGTGTAGTGCCGAAGTATGTAAAATATTTTTTTTTGCAGTAACAAATATAAGAAAAAACCACTTTAAATGGGTTTGTTCTTATACTGCTATTTATTAAATTTGCCGATGTGTTTTGAAATTAATTTTTTAATTTAGCGTATAAAATAAACCAATATTTTTTAAATATCATAACCAAAAAGAGAACCGGAAATACGATGTACAAGACGATACTTGCATTAGCCGCAATTCTGATAATTTTCTCAGGATGCAGCAAAAAAGAAGAACCCAAAACCCCTGAAGCCGGCAAAGAAGCTTCGGCTCCTGCAGTTCCCGTAAGAGGCGGGAAAATTCTTGAAGTGATTCAGACTTCCTCCTACTCCTATCTTAGAGTTGAAGAAGAAGCCGGAGAAGTTTGGCTTGCAGTTCAGAAGATGGATGTTAAAGAGGGTGAAAATATCTATTTTACCCAATCCATGGAAATGAAAAATTTCGAAGGAAAAGAAGCCGGCAAAACTTTTGAATCAATCCTTTTTGTTAACGACCCTTCAAAAGATAAAGCCAGTTTTGGCGGACAGGTTGGAAGCCCTGCTGATTTACCTGCCGACTTCAAACATCCCGAGCAGGCCGGTGTGCCCAAAGAAGATGTAAAAGTTGAAAAAGCCGCCGGTGGAGTTACTGTTTCAGAAGTGTTTGCAAAAAAGACAGAACTGAAAGACAAAAAAGTAAAAATCCGCGGAAAAGTAACCAAAGTTAACGCAGGCATCATGAACACCAACTGGATTCACATTCAGGATGGAACCGCCTCCGGAAACGAATATGACCTTACACTCACTTCCGCTGATGTACCAACCGTTGGACAAATCATCCTTATCGAAGGAAAAGTTTCAGTGGGTAAAGATTTTGGCGCAGGCTACAAATACGATGTAATTGTTGAAGAAGCAAAAATTCTCGAAAAGAAGTAATTAAATCAAATTTGGGGATATGACAGGTTAACTCCAGTTATATCCCCTTTTTATGTTAATTCACCATTCTCATTTAAATTATAACAGAACCCCTACAATGAATAAAAAGATTTTATTTTTACTGCTCTTTTTAACTCCCGCTGTTTTCCCACAACTGGGTGATTTCCTGCTAAAAACTTCAGGAAATCAACTTTATATGCAGGTTTACGGCGAAACCGTGGATCCATTTGCTCCTTTTGATGCAAAAAATTCGATACAGAAGGTTAAAAAATTAACCAAACCTGTGGTTACAGATAAAAAATTGACCGTTAATGCCAATCCTGTGGATTTTAAGATATTTAAATCCTCGGTTAAAGGTCTGGTTTCTTTTACAGTCTATTATTCAGGGAAAAAAGAGAGTTATCTGATACATTTGAAATTTGAGAATGAAAATTCGTTCAAAAACCTTTTATCGTTTACTGGAACCCTGTTTCAAGAGGTAAAGATAAAAAATGGTCCCACCGGAGTGACTTACCGAAAAGGGAGTTATGCTTACGACCTTACGGGAACGGGAACAAAAGCTCCCGGAGATGTTTCAGTTCTTATCGATTCGAGACCGGGGAAAAACGAGGCTTTTATCGGGATAATTGCTGATCCTGCTTCCTATGTAAGTTGTGTGGATTTTAATTATCCAAAGATTGAAGTTGACCTGAAAGCGATGTCGGAACAAAAGATTTTTGAATACTATAACAACATGGCTTCCGAATTGTATGAATTGGTGGTTGTGGCTCAGGAATATTATAAAAAACCAAAAGCTCAAAATGGTGGTGGAAATTCTTTTGAGGGGTTTGTTATTCCGGATAATATGAAAGAAACACAAAATTGTATTTTCGGAATTGATGCTGTTTCTGTCGGCGAGATTATCCTTACTGCCACTACCAAACTTGATATTATCGGCCAGGACGGGAAAACCCCGCTTAAAGTAAGATTTGTTACCCGACCCGACGATATGCAACCTGAAGTTGTGAATTGATTTTTTGAAAGTTACGCGGATACAACCTTATTTTTCTTAAAAAACTTAACCTTCATCCTCCCCTCTCATTTTAGGAGAGGGGTCGGGGGTGAGGTCCGAGGCTCAGTGGTTTACCCCTATATTTTTTTCTCTTCTTTTTTCCTTTCTTATTAATTTAACTTCTTCGTTTGAATCCTTTTTTTGATTCACTAATCTTATTTATACTTAAAAGAAATAATTATTGATGGAACTTATAACCTTAGTAATCGCATTTTTGATCGGAGCGGTGATGGGTTTGACGGGAGCAGGAGGATCAATTCTTGCGGTGCCTGTTTTTACTTATCTTCTTAGACTCGATATAATAACCGCAACCGGGTATTCCCTTTTTGTGGTGGGTATAACTTCGCTTGTGGGAGCTATCAAAAATGTTGTTCAAAAAAATATCGAACTTAAGCCGGCACTCTACTTTTCAATTCCATCACTTACAACTGTGATTGTTACGAGGGGGACGATTGTTCCGTTGATTCCCGATGAGATATTCAGTAGTGATAGTCTGGTAATAGGAAAACAGACTTTACTTTTGGGGCTATTTGCATTTTTGATTTTTTATGCGGCTTATTCGATGCTGAAAAAAAAGAAGGTGCAAGAGATAAAACCTGTTTTTGATATCAAACGACTCGCTCTTCAGGGGGCTGTCCTCGGTGTGATAATGGGTTTGCTGGGAGCAGGTGGCGGATTTATGGTCGTGCCTGTTCTTGTGTTGATTGCCGGAATGGAGATGAAAAAAGCAATCGGGACATCTTTGATGATTATCTCGGTGAACGCATTAAGTGGTTTCATTGCCGGAGCATCTGGATTGGAAAATATCGATTGGATGTTTTTGGTAAAGTTTACCGTTTTGATGGTAGCCGGAATTTTAACCGGGGGATATCTGACTTCTAAGATAGACAGTCAAAAATTAAAAACAGGCTTCGCATGGTTTATTACCGGAGTGGGTGCCTACATTCTTGTTAAAGAATTTTTATCACTATAAAGGATACAATTAATGTTAAGAAATCTTTTTTTTGGAAACAGCAAGGTGAAAAATCTTGGAGCGAAAGAATTTAATGAAGGATTTAAAAACGATAAAAATGCCGTCGTGATTGATGTAAGAACATCGGGTGAAGTGGCAATGGGATATATTCCCGGTGCGAAGCATATCGACTTGATGTCGGCAGGTTTTAGCGGTCAGATTGAAAAATTAGACAAGTCAAAAAGTTATTACATCTACTGCCGTAGTGGTAACAGAAGTTATCAGGCAGGGTTAATGATGGCAAAAGCAGGATTTGAGAATATTTTTAATTTATCCGGCGGTATCATGAGCTGGAAATACGAAATTAAGAAATAAGGAGACCTATAAATGTTCTTTAAACATATTTACGAGCCGGGACTTGCACATGCAAGTTATATAGTTGGATGCCAAAAAACAGGAGAAGCATTAGTCATAGATGCAAAAAGAGATATCGACGACTATCTTAAGATTGCCGAGGCAGAAAAATTAAAAATTACACATATAGCTGAAACACATATTCATGCTGATTTCCTTGCGGGTTCGCAGGAATTACACGAAGTGACCGGTGCAAAGTTATATCTTTCTGATGAGGGTGGACCTGACTGGCAATATTCATTTCCACATGTCGGATTAAAAGATGGTGATTCCTTTATGGTGGGAAACCTGAAAATTGAAGTGGTTCACACTCCGGGGCATACCCCTGAACACATTTCATTTCTTTTAACCGATACACCCGCATCACCCCACCCTGTGATGATGTTTACAGGAGATTTTGTATTTGTTGGAGATGTTGGAAGACCTGACTTATTGGAAAAAGCCGCCGGGATCATTGGCACAAAAGAAGTTGGCGCACACCAGATGTTTCATTCACTTAAAAAATTTAAGGCTCTCCCCGATCATATTCAGGTTTGGCCTGCACATGGCGCAGGATCTGCCTGTGGTAAAGCTCTTGGAGCCGTTCCGAGCAGTACAGTGGGATATGAGAAACTTGTAAACTGGGCACTTCAAATAGATGATGAAGAAAAATTTGTTACCGCACTTCTTGAGGGACAACCGGAACCACCAAAATATTTTGCGATGATGAAAAGGTTAAACAAAACCACCAGACCATTGTTGACAACGGTTCCATCACCTAAAAAGCTGCATACAAGCGAAATTCTTGAAGCAATCGCTTCCGGTGTAAGAATAATTGATACACGCAACAAACTTTCATTCGCCGGTGGACATATCCCCGGAAGCATCAACATTCAGGATAATTCTGCTTTCAGCACATGGGCCGGATGGATTTTGAATTATGAAGACCCTTTTATTCTTATTGCTTCTGAAGGAAGAATTGAATCGCTTACAAAAGCACTTATTAGAATAGGGCTCGATAATATTAAAGGATATCTTGCTGATATTGAGGAATTAAGTGAAGCAGGCCTTGAACTTGAAATATTAAAACAATTTACATGCAACGACCTTGAGCAAAACGAGGAGTCCTGTTTTATTCTTGATGTAAGGAATGAATCGGAAAGAGAAGTGGCGAGATTAAACAACTCACATCACATCTTTGCGGGATATATAACCGAACATGTTGAGACATTGCCGGAGGATAAAACCATCGTGGTACATTGTGCAGGTGGAGACCGCTCTGCAATTGCCGCAAGTCTCCTGATGTCGATGGGATTTGACAATGTTGCCAATCTCACCGGTGGAATAAATGCGTGGATTCAATCAGGCCATAAAGTAATCAACAATTGATCGATTACTTCCTCTGATAGACCACACCAAGATTTAATGGTGACTCGGGTAATTTGGAAAGGATAATACCTGTCTGAGTTCCCGGGTTATCATTCCAATCGGCAGTAAAAATTTTATTGCCCGACAAAATGCCTGCCGTTGCCGATTTAGTGTCTTCGGTAATTGAAGAATCTGTTAAAATAACAGCATCAACTGATGCAGCACCCAGTTCTTTAATCATTTGAGATTTTATTTCACCATAGATTTTAACAACCTCTTCAAGGCTTTTGCCTTCTATATCAAATCTGATGGCACCCGAAAACAGCGACCCTGATTCGTCAAAGAAATAAAAAACATCGGCTTTTTTGCCATAAACATCACCCGTAAAAACCAGGGATGCTGTATCGCCACGGGTAAAGGCGATTTTTTCGTTTTTCTTAACTTCGTCAAGAGTTGTTCCCCATTGTGAATTACGGAACCCGGTAACAGAACTTTGTTTACCCGTCTCTTCGGCCGCTTTATCGGCGGGCTTGTCACCACATCCTGCGATTACCAAAGTTAAAATAATTATCGTAAGCAGATTGTATTTATATAATTTCATATTTTATTCCTGATTCGGGAGTTTAATGTTCAAAAGTGGTACGCAATTTAAGTAATATTTGCTTTTTGATAACAATTATCGCAGTAAAATCCCCCTTTAATGTCGATTTCTTCAACACTTGTGCTTGTGTGCATTACACAATCCCAGTTGAGGCAGTGGACCAAACCGAGATTGTGGCCAAGTTCATGGTAAATTTCTTTTAGAGTTCGAGAGAAGAGGATGTTGTAGTCGGCTCTCCCGGTATATAACTCTTCATGCAATCTGAAGAGAGAGACCACCGATAATTTGCCGTTGAGCTGTGCCTCACCATAAACATATTTGAAGACAGGATTAAACAGATCAACATTCACCAGAGCCATCCTGAATGCCGGGTTCCCGTTGTTATCTATGAGAAGATGTTTTATGATATCGGGTGAGTAGAACTGGTTTCGTTCTTCATTAAACACTGATTCAATATCAAAAAGTGATTCATATAATCTGACTTCAAAAGGGAGTCGCGACTCAATATCTTCTTTTATTGTTTTTAAAAGGATTGAATCTGTGAAACCGAGGAATTCGATCTCAAAAACAAGCCGCGACTTCTTTTTAAAGAATCTGCTAAACAAGCGGGAGCTCTCCCCGGTTAATCCCTCTCAATATTATACTTGCTCATCTTGTTGTAGAGTGTGACTCGATCAATTCCAAGCACTTTTGACACTTTTGAGATATTAAAATTGTATTTTTCCAACATTTTAACAATATGTTTTTTCTCGATCATTGAGAGTCCCTCGTCTTCATCTACTTGCTGAGCGTGAATATTAAAAGGGAGGTCGTCGGGTTTTATCTCTCCACTTCTTCTCATAACCACAGCTCTTTCGATGGCGTTTTCGAGTTCGCGAACATTTCCGGGCCAGCTATAACCAAGCAAAAATTCCATTGCATCCTTCGAAATCGCTTTGATGTTTCGGTTCATACCGTCAGAGAATTTCTTTAAAAAGTGTTCTGCGAGAAGAACTATATCATCCCTTCTATCGCGGAGCGGTGGAATTGTAATACTGAAGACATTTAATCTGTAATAGAGGTCTTCCCGAAATTTTCCTTGTCTAACAAGCTCTTCCAAAAGTTCATTTGTGGCGCAGATAACGCGGAAATTGCTGCTTATAAGATCATTTCCGCCCACTCTGGTGAACTGTTTTGTTTCGATCACTCTGAGAAGATCAATCTGTGTTTTTGGAGAAACCAAACCGATTTCATCGAGGAAGATTGTGCCATTGTCGGCGAGTTCAAACTTCCCTTTTCTTTTATACTGGGCACCGGTGAATGCTCCTCTTTCATGTCCAAAAAGTTCACTTTCAAGAAGGGTTTCAGGGAGAGCGCCGCAGTTTACTGTAATCATGGGGAAATATTTTCGAGCAGAGTTAATGTGAATCGCTTTGGCAACCAGCTCTTTTCCCGTCCCACTTTCACCATTTATCAAAACTGTTGTGTCGGCTCCGGCAACGGTGTTTATCAACTCATAAATTTTCCTCATTTCGGGTGATTCACCGATCAGGTTATCGGGTTTAATGAGGTCTTCGATTCTTTCTTTCAGTTTTCGGTTTTCATTAACCAGTTCTCTGTCCTTTAATGCCTTATGGATCAGGTGGGTGAGTTCGTCGGGATCCACAGGTTTGGTAACATAATCGTAGGCTCCTTCTTTTAATGCCTGAATGGCTGTGGAAACCGATGCAAATGCAGTAATCATAATTATTGTAGCATTTGGATCAATGTGCATTATTTTCCCGAGCAGTTCAAGTCCGCTCATTCCGGGCATTTTAATGTCCAATAAAATGATATCGTATCTATCGACCTCAAAAACTTTTAAAGCTTCTTCCCCGCTGTCAACCGGGGTTACTTCAAATCCCTCTTCAAGGAACCAATGGTAGAGGGATTCTCTGAATATTTTTTCATCATCAACTACTAATATTTTCTTCATCATTATTTTACTCTTGGTAAGGTAATTAAAATTGTTGTGCCATTTGGAGAAGTATTTTCAACTTCAACATTTCCTGCATGGCCATGAATAATACCATAGACTACAGAGAGCCCAAGTCCGGTGCCTCTTACTGCCTCTTTGGTAGAATAAAACGGTTCAAAAATGTGTGGCAGGTCTTTTTCTGCTATCCCACACCCCTGATCCATCACTCTTATATATATGAGATCATCTATTATCTCAACTTTTACCCTTATATCTCCCCCACCGTTCATGGCTTCAATTGCGTTGATAAGGAGAGAAAGGATAACCTGCTGAATTTTTTGCGGATTGCCGTTTACGATTACCGGCTCTGCGGGAATCTCCTTAATTAATCGGATATTGTTGATTTCAAGGTGATGATTTATCAACATTTCAGATTTAGTGATGATTTCAGCAAGATTTGCGTAGAGATATTGTTCGTCGCCTCTATGAGAGAAAAGGAGCAGATCTTTTACGATTCCGCCACATCTCTCTGATTCTTCGGCAATTAGTGTGAGGTATTTAATTATATCCTCATACTCGTTTTCATTTTGTATTTTTTTTAGTTTCTTAATAATCAGTCTGGAATAATTTAGAATTCCGGCAAGTGGATTGTTCAACTCGTGGGCAACCGTGGCAGAAAGTTTACCGAGGGAAGCAAGTTTTTCAACCTGAATTATGCCGGCATATACATTTTTAAGTTCGTCGGTTTTTTCCTCGATTTTACTGTTAAGGGTATCATTCCACTCTTTAATTTCTTTATAAGCACTGTCAAGTTTCATCGACATTTCATTAAACTGCGCTGCCATCTCACCAAATTCATCATTACTGCTCAATTGAATTCTGTAGTTAAGATTCCCTCCGGCAATTTGTCCAATTCCCTTTGTGATCTTTTTTATTGGTCGAACGACAAGAAATGAGACAAACAACCCCGTAACAACTGCAATCAGGATGGTGCCAATAAGGGAATTACGAATCACTGTCTCAACATTGCTGTCAACAATTTCATCAATATTGTTTAACGACATCTTTACTTCAAGAATTCCGAGTATTTTTGCGTTGTGTTGATCAGTGTGACACCCCGATGTTGAACAGTCTTTTTCATTTTCAATCGGGTTGAGCATAAGCATATACTTGTCGTTGCCCTCGGTAACGATCCTTCGTCTGTCAAGAACCGAAAGTTTTTCAAGCGGACGCTGATCAGTTGAGTGACACGGGGAGCAAATCCCTGATTCTATTTCAACACTCTCTTTTATATACTTCTTATCCCCTGCAAACCTTACAAATCCCTCTTTGTCGTATAGTTTTATCGAAATAATTCCATCTTTATTCTCAAGATTTTTAAATATTTCGTTTACATGCTCCTTCGAATTAAGAATCATGCTATATCTGGTGGAATTTTTGATCAGTTCGCTGAGATTATAAGCGTTGGTGGAGAGAGATTCTATCATATCCCCCCGCAATTTGGAGGTAGTCAATAGTGTTTGTATGATAAGAAGTATTACCAGGATTGAACTTGTGGTGAATACTAATTTAAAGCTTAAACTTCCGGTAAATTTTTTCATTCTGAGTCCGGTATAAAAAAATCATTTCTTACGATTTAATTATAATAATTAGTTATATTAAACCAATGAAAAATTGACAATTTTGAACACTTTTAAAAATTATTTTTTGATTTTAAAGATTTAATTTGCGAGTGTCTCAAAAATAGCTTAATTTTTAGTATGTCATAATAGTAATAATTATATTGGTTCTATATTATGCGATTAATTTCTACCATATTCATTGTATTGTCCCTATCGGTTCCATTGTTGAGCCAGAGCCTGAACGGCAGGATCAGTTCCTCTCTGTATATGTATGAGAGAGCCGACTCACCTGTAGCGTCCAGCTTCGATGCCAGAGGTTACCACTCGGCTATCCTGAACTTAAACTATGAAAAGTTTTCGTTACGGAGTTTTTTAAATTACGAAAATTATTTCAATCAACCCACCGATTCGAGAATGAGAGTTTATAACCTCTATTTCGAAGCACGCAAACTTTTTGGTGTTGCAACTGTGAAACTTGGCAGGCAGCCTGTTATCACAACGGTTGCAGGCGGGATTTTTGATGGAATTTCTGTGAATGCAGGCTACAAGATGTTCACTCTCGACGCTTATTACGGCGGCAATGTACCTGAATATCAGAAATTTGAAATAACTGATTCCTGGAAAGATGATTATCTTCTGGGCGGCGAGTTAAAGGCACAGATCATCCCCGAACTCCTGATAGGAGTTGGCGGGTTTGTCAAAAACTTCAAGCCAAGATCATATAATGCTACCAGACTTGATGAGGCTTTTAACCCCATCTCGGTGCTCATAACAGAGAAATCGAATCAGTACAAATTCCTTCAGGGAAGATTTTCGTATGATCATGGCAGTGCATTCCAGTTTAACGGAAGGTATGAATATGATCTAAATTATATGAAAACATCCAGGATAGAATTTGACGGAATATCAAGCCCGGTTAAAAAATGGCATTTTAATGTCTATTTTAACTATCTGGCGCCGAGAATCCGTTACAATTCCATTTTCTCGGTTTTCGATTACGCAAATACAACTGAAATTGAGATTGGTGCCGGATATGATCTTACAAAACACATCACCTTAAACGGTAGAGTTGGTGTTGTAAGTTATCAGGGCGACAATGCTTCAAGATTTACAGTTTCTGCAAATACTTCATATGGTTCGTTGAGCTATAGAAAAAGTCTTGGTTACGCAGGTGAGCAGGACAATATTTCGCTTTATCTCGCAAAATCATTGTTCGACGGCTTGATTACACCATCTGCAGGAATTGCCTATACCAGTTATAAACTCTCTAAAGATGCAGAGACCAACAATTTGACAACTGTAATGGCAGGCTTGAATATTAGAGCCATCCGCTGGTTGTCATTCGACCTTCAGGCTCAATACCTGAATAACAAAATCTATAAGAACGATCTCAGAATGTTCTTCAAAGCTAATTACTGGTTTAACACAATTTTTTAGAAGATGGCTATGAAAACAAAACATATTTACTTAAGTCTGACGATCCTTGTAGTTGCGTTTCTGGCATTTTCGGCTTTTACTTCAAGAAGTCACATTAATTCCGGAACCAGCACCAAGGTGATCAAATTCTCCCATGAGCAACACAACGCAGTTATGCCTTGTGAAGATTGCCATACGGGAGTAGCAGAAGCACAATCACTTAATGCGAGACTGCTTCCAACCAAATCGGTGTGCGCAGGATGTCACGATGTTGAAGACCCCGATCTTTGCTCTACCTGCCACTTCCCCGATGTTTATGAACCAATGCAGCAAAAGAAAGCCGGGTTAATTTTTAACCATGCTTTTCATATAAAAAATGCTCCCTTGGCTCAAAATGGTGACAAATGTTTAAGTTGCCACAAAGATATCAATCTCTCCGGCGAAATCCAGGTAAGAGGGATGTTCAATCCAACCATGGAAGCATGCTGGACATGCCATGCCGAAACAAAACTTGCAACCAATGCTTGCGAAGCCTGTCATATCTCAACTGCAAATCTTATCCCTGAAACACACAGACTCTCTGAGTTTTCAACGAGACATAAATTTGCAGCAATGGCGCCCGGTGCCAATTGCATGATGTGCCACGATAACACCACCTGTCAGGAATGCCATGTTGCCAATGCAGTTATGACTGAAGGCAACACAATGGAAAACTATTACAGACCCGGTGAAGGCAGCAATTCAGTGGATGGTGCGAAGGTTCAAAAACTCTCAAGAGTTCACGACCTTAACTACCGTTTCACACATGGTATCGAATTTAAAGGCAAAGCTTCCGATTGTCAAACATGTCATCAAACAGAAACTTTCTGTTCAACATGCCACAATCAACAGGGTGGCGATTATGCTTCCGCCGGATTTGTCCCCTACTCCCACACAAAAACCAATTTTGTAACCATCGGAATCGGTTCTGGTGGTGGTGAACATGCACTTTTGGCAAAGAGAGACCTTGGAAGTTGCGCTTCCTGTCACGATGCCGCCGGTGCTGATCCTGTTTGCGTTCAGTGTCATAACGATGCTGATGGCATAAAAGGGACAAACCCAAAAACTCACCTCGCAGGATTTATGAGAAGCGAGAATGGCGACTGGCACAGCGATATGAATGCCGTATGCTACAATTGTCACACTGATGCAAACGCAAAACCAAACGGTATCACCGGCATTGGCTTCTGCGGTTATTGCCATAAATGATTGACGAGGTTATGAAAATGAAAAAACTATATTTTTATTCTGTTCTTCTTACGATTTCGATGGCTTTCCTTTGGGCAGGTTGTAGCGACATCAAGGAGAATATCCCTGTTGCAACTTCTTCGAATGTTCATGGCGAAGGTATCGTTAAAAGAGGTGCCCCTGATCATCATTCAGTTCTGATTAAAAATCAGAAATATGATATGAAACCTTGTACTGCTTGCCATGCAACTGATTACAAAGGCGGGATTATTGGTGCCAACGCATCATGTGTTGGTTGCCATTCACAGCCTAAAGGTCCTGAAGCATGTAACACATGTCATGGAAGTTACAGGAATCCAACCATAATTGCGCCAACAGCCAATGGTGCACACAATGTTCATCTTTATGCAAGTGTACTCGGCAAAAAGGTAAATTGTGTTGAATGCCATACAGTTCCAGCCACTTACTACGCTGCAGGTCATATCGATAATCCTGATGATCCCGCTGAGATAGTTTTTGGTGGTACACTGGCTAAAAAAGCTACCAATGGTGGTTTGATTGTGCCCGTTCCAACTTATTCAACAGCAAATGGATGTGCCAATACATATTGTCACGGTACCTTTAAAAGCGGTAACCTGACCAATACTGTAAAATGGACTGACAAGATCAATTGTGGAAGTTGTCATGGCGATCCTGTTACAGGTAATCCATTACCAAAACTCCCACATATTCAGGGAGCATTTGCAAACAACTGCGCAACATGTCACAACACAGTGAAATATGATGCAGCCACTGTTTCCTGGACTGTTGATTCACTCCATCTGCATATTGATGGTAAGTTGAGATCATTCGGAACTGATAAAGACTTCTGATAAAATCTGATTAAAAAAAAAGAGGCTGTCTCAAAAGGGGCAGCCCTTTTTTTGTTGAATTTTAATAAAGGGAATAAACTGATCGTCTAATTTTTCGGAGAATTATCCTTAACAACCCTGCCATCAGCCATTTCAATAAGAATATCACCAATCGCCATTAACTCTTTATTGTGAGTTACAATCACAAAAGTTTTTCCGAAGTTGTCCCTTAGTTCAATAAACAGATCATTAATTGATGTGGCATTTGCAGAATCAAGATTTCCTGTGGGTTCATCGGCGAGGATAACCTGTGGATCATTTCCAAGGGCTCTTGCCAAAGCTGCTCTTTGCTGCTCACCACCGGAGAGTTCAGCGGGTTTGTGATCTTTTCGTTTTTCGAGGCCTGTAATTTTCATTAACTCATGGGCACGGTCAAAAGCTTCTTTTTTTGATTTTCCGGCTATTAGCAACGGAATTGCCGCATTTTCAAGCGCTGTAAACTCGGGTAATAAATGATGAAATTGGAAAACAAATCCGATATTCTTGTTCCTGAAGTTCGAAAGTTTTTTTTGGCTAAGGGCAAAAATATCACTTCCCAGAATTTCAACACGACCCGCATCAGGTTTATCCAACCCACTAATAATATGTAGAAGTGTGCTTTTTCCTGCTCCACTGGGACCAACAATTACAGAAATTTTACCTTCAATAATTGAAATGTCAACTCCTTTAAGTACTTCGAGGGAGTTTTGTTTCGATACTTTATACGATTTTGTTAAACCGCGTCCGGTGATAATGTTGTTCATTTTTATCAGTTCTGTTTCAAGTTCTCTAAGTCAATAAAAATTTTTTGCCTCATGTTATTCCCATCTTATCGCATCTATCGGATCGATTGAAGCAGCTTTTTTAGCTGGATAAATTGATGCAAGAAGAGAAAGACCGATAGATGCCACAAGTATTAAAATGTAATCAATTGCATTCAGCTCCATCGGCAACCAGCCAACCTTGAATCTCAAAGGATCGAGGGCGATTATGTGGTAATTAATTTGAAGATAATAAATCCCCAGACCGAGCAGTCCCCCTGCCAAAGTGCCTGCAACTCCTGTCAGAAATCCTTGAATCATAAAAATCTTAAGTATGGTTGAACGCTCCATTCCCATGGAGGTGAGCACACCAATATCCCGTTTTTTTTCAATTACCGACATGGTCAGTGAGGCAAGGATGTTAAACGCTGCCACAAGAATTATCAGCGAAAGCAGTAGCCAGGCCACAAGCCTTTCAAGCATCATTACATTGTAGATATCACTGTGAAGATCATACCAGGTGGAAAAGATATATTCTTTTTCACCAAATCTTTCTTCCAATATTTTTTTAACTTCTGAAGCAATGGTATAATCTTTAAATCTAATTTCATAACCCTGAACATCATCACCATAACCAAGAACATATTTTGCATGATTAAGTCCGGTGAAAACATAATCACCATCATATTCACTGTTTTTGGATTGATACACTCCTTTAATCACAAGTTTGATATTCTGGATACTTCCTGCCCCTGCAACAAGATTTTCGATCCCCGCCGGCGAAAGAACTGTGAGTGTATCCCCTACCGAGACGGCAAGTTTTTCAGAAAGATTTATCCCTATGAACGCACTGCCCGTTTCTTCTTCAAACTTGTAATCGCCTTGTATAAGAGCCTGTTTTATCCCGTAAACATCTCCCCCATCTCCGGGAGCAATACCTTTAAGACGGGTGATTCGGTTATATTCCCGCGAGATCACGGCAGTTTTTCCTTCAACAAAACCACTATAACTATCTGCGTATTCACTATTCTGAAGGAAAGTATCAATTATTGCAAGTGACGAAGCAGGGTCTTCACTGGTTGATTCAATCCTAAGATGAGGCTCAAAACTGACGAGATAGGAACGAACCAAACCGGCAAATCCATTAAAAATTGCCAATACTATAATTAAAGCTGCAACTCCCAGAGTAATGCCACCAACCGACAGATAAGAGATAATTGAAATAAAATTTATTTGTCGCTTGCTGAAAAGATACCTCAAAGCAAAAAGCAGGGCAATTGGTTGTTTCATCAGCTAAACCTCAATGCTTTCACCGGGTTAATTCTTGATGCAGCAAATGCAGGGATTAGCGAGGAGAAAAAACTAAGTGTAACGGATACCACAAACACAGCGACAAAATAATATCCATTTATTGCAATTGGAACACGATCGATAAAATAAATGTGAGGGTTTAGTTTAATGATCCCAAATTCCAATTGAAGGTAACAAAGCAGATATCCAAACACAACACCGGCTGTTGCACCCCCTATTCCGAGCAGAAGTCCACGAACGAGGAATAATCTCGTTATAAACCCCGGTGTGGCGCCGATTGCTTTTAAGGTACCGATTGTGTTGGTTTTATCTAAAACAAGCATAAGAAGCGCACTGATTATATTAAATGCGGCAACAATGATGATTAAACCCAGCACTATTGGAACAGGTTTGCGCTGAAGTTCAATCCAATTGAACATCTGAGCATTTGCTTCTTTAAATGTGACAACAAAATAGGGGTATGGCAACTGTGTTTGAATCGATTGTTTAATCGAGTCGATGTTGGAACCCGGTTTAAGTTTTATTTCCAGAAGATTTATGTTCTCACCCATCTCATAAAGCCGTTGCAATTCCCGCAGACTTGTGTAGGCAAACGAATCATCATATTTGCCCATTCCGGTCTTAAATATCCCGGCAACCACAAAATTTTCGACGGCCGGCAGTGCGGTCATATTTTGCAGATCCACTTGATTGATCGCAAAAAAGTTAATTTTATCCCCCGATTTTACGCGAAGTTTTGTTGCAAGAGTTTTGCCGATTAATATACCGGGAAGAGAATCAACTCCCCTCTCCAGATTAAACGACCCGTCGAGAAGTTGAAGACTTGTCCTGCTATCCAAATAACCGGATTTAACACCTTTAATTGTTACACCTTCATTTATCCTGTTTTTCCCGAGAATACAGATTTTCTGGGCAGAGATATCGATTGATTTCAGCAAATCACCGGCTGTCACCGTAATTTTGGTTTTTGCAGTGTCAACTCCGCCAAGATCTTGATTCCCATATCCGTAGATCTGAATATCAGCGTCAAACGAAGTCAATTTTTCTGACATTACCTTTTCATAACCTCCCAGAATGCTAAAAGCAACAACCAATGTTGTTACACCCAAGGCAATTCCGGTAAGTGCAGCAAGAGAAAAAAATGTGTAAGTTCTCGACTTGTTGCCGGGTTTAAGATACCTTAGAAGAAGAAATACAGATGCCCGCAATTAGATTCCCGCTGCTCTGCAAAGGTATTTTAACAAATCCAGTTCAAAACTTTCATTCGCCGCTGTTTTTTCAACGGATTTTGCCCCTGCGGGTTTGGTTGTTTCCTTTCCGGATGGATCAAATTTTTTCTCGAAGTTTTGAGTGTAAGTGCTCTTTCCACAAACCACAGTCCAGTTATATTCATTTGAACCATATTTTGAGTTAAGTACCTTATCGATTTTATCAGGAGCTGTAGCATCGGGTTCGGGTTGAAAAACATTAACCATATTGAGGTCAACATCCGCTGTGATTATCGACTTGAGAGTTGCCGTGATGGATGAATCCTGATTAATTTTTAATTCAGATGGGGAATAAAAAAAGTACTCGTTTCCGTTCGTAACAAATTTTGCATCCTTCACACAGGGCATCCAACCCTTTTTAGCCATATCACTCAAAATTGACATTTTCCTGATTAACTCAACAAGTTTTTTATTCTTTTTGAATGGATAGGCTTCCGCATAATATTTGAGTGATTCATCATACAATTTGGAATTGAATTTGAGGTGTCCTTTCTCCATTTTTGTGTTATAAAGAATGTTCGTCACATATTGCAATGAATCTTTTGATGCATCTTTTCTGCCAATCAGATCATTATATTTTAATGTCGTCATCGAATCGATTCTATCCACTACAATGAAACCATTCTCATAATCCCCTGCATCAAAGTAGAGACCGTAGAGATCACTCAGTGCGGTCAGGTTGGAAGGGTCTATTTCAAGCACCTTATTAAAATTGATGATTGCACTGTCTGTTAGTCCCAGGTATTTGTTAATCTGAGCAAGCCCAAAATGTGAAATTGAATAATAGCTGTTTTGTGTGTTATTGCCCAATTCAGCAAGACACATGTTAAAATATTTTTTTGCGTTGTCGGCATCATTAATCATCATGTAAACCCTGCCGGCATCGTTGTAAACATTCACCTTTGAAAACTCAAAATTGTTCCAGGTGAATGATGGCACTTCAAGATATTCCAACGATTTAAGATAAAAACTTATCGCTTCAAGGAAGTGTTTTTTGATTTTAACAGTATCTTTTGTATCCGGGGGAACAAACTCTTTTACCATCCCTTTATAGTAGGTAAATATCGCTTTCATATTCGATCCACCTTCACCAAAGAGTTTTAATCCTTCATCAAGATTATAATTTGCACTCCTTTCATCCTTTGAGTAAATGAATGTAATAGCTATTTTGATGTAGGCTTCAGGATTATTTTTTTCAAGATCACGAGCTTCAAGATATTTTAATCTTGCAGTCATAATATCGGGTGGTCGCTTGTTTAATGCCTGGTCACCCTGATTCATCAGGTCTTGATATCCCGTCTGAGCGATCAGGGAAAATTGGACAACTGTTATAAACAACAATCCTTTAAGGAATTTCTGCATTATATCCTCATGTAAAAGAATTTCAAAAAATCAAGTTTTAAATTTACCCAATTATACTGAACGAAGCTTTATAAGTTTCGTGCAAAATTTTTCCCGCTTTCAATTTTTAAAAAATAATTTGGATAAAAATTATCAAACACTTATATTTGAAATCTACTTATTTTTTAGTTCTTAAACATAATGTCTGCAAGCAGTGAATACTGCCCGTAGAAAACGAAATTTTATTTCGGGGTATAGCGTAGCCCGGCTAGCGCGCCTGGTTTGGGACCAGGAGGTCGCAGGTTCGAATCCTGCTACCCCGACAAGTTTTATCGGATTCCGACAAAATTATTTTCTATGGGCCCGTAGCTCAATCGGATAGAGCATCAGCCTTCTAAGCTGAGGGTTAGTGGTTCGAGTCCACTCGGGCTCACCAGAATTTTGTTTGGAACTGTTAAATAAATTCCTTTTGTTGTATAACTTTAGATGGCCCCATCGTCTAAAGGTTAGGACATCGCCCTTTCACGGCGGTAATAGGGGTTCGAATCCCCTTGGGGTCACAAAAAAACCCTCATTTTCTTTTGAAGATGAGGGTTTTGACTTTTAAAGTGTTTTGTGATCCTTGCAAATATTTTATCATGGTTTTACCTGTGTATCTTTTGCGACAACTTCTCATATCTGATCTGAAGCAAGAAAAGCCTTCTCCTCCGCCTTGATTCTCACTGTAAGCATGATTGCATTCAAAATTGTAAATAAAGCTGCTGTTAAGTAAAGTTCAAAAACCAATGGAATGAGTATAAGTTCGAATACTACAACAACATAATTTGGATGCCGAATATATTTGTATGGTCCTTTTTTTACTAATGGACTTTTTGGTATCCGATAAATTTTTGTGTTCCAAAATTTTCCCAGTGAAAAAATAACCCAACCCTTAAAAACAATTAACAAAAAATAAAGAATCAATAATAACATGCTCCAGGAAACCGACCCTTTGAGTGAATATTCAACAACCAGCGATATAAAGAAGGATACATGTAGTGCCACGATATACGGATAATGCTCTTTTCCATACTCTTTAGCTCCATTCTGTAACAACCATTTTTCGTTACGGCGAGCTAAAATCAGTTCACTTATTCGTAACAAAATGACAAATGTGATAAAGAGAGTAAACACCATGTTAATTGTTCTCCATTCCAAGTAACACCATCTCACTTGAAAATCCGGGACCCATCGACAACATCAGTCCGTAACCGTTTTCAAAACCTCTTTCCATAAATCTTTCCAACACATAAAGCACAGTGGCTGCCGACATATTCCCATTTTCATTCATTACTTCCCTTGTATTCTTCAAAAAATCACCACCAACCGGCAAAGCTTCCTCGTAAGCAGTAAGAACTTTTTTACCACCGGGATGGAAGATAAAGTTTTTAATGTCGGATAACTCTAAATTGTTCTTCTTTAAGAAAGAGATCACATCATCATAAATATTCCTTGAAATAATTGTTGGAATGTCTTGCGAAAACAGAACCTTAAACCCCTGCTCCTGGAATTCCCATCCCATTACATCAAGCGAGTCATAATACAGTTTACTTTGTGCTGCAAGATAATTTATTCTTTGTGATTGCTCCAACTTGTGGTTTGCTCCCATAACTAAACAAGCCACCACTCCATCCGAGAATAAACTTGAGCCTATGAAATTGCTTTTACTGAAATCACTTTTTAAGAAAGTTAATGAACACAATTCGACAACCACCAATAAAACCACTGCGTCGGGATTGGCTTTTGCAAGAATGCACGCCTTCGATAATCCTGCTACACCTCCGGCACAGCCCAATCCAAAGACAGGTATTCGGGCGGTATTTTGATTCAGTTTCATTTTATTAATTATTAATGCATCCAGACTTGGCGTTGCTAGCCCCGTTGTAGAAACGAATATAATATCTGTAACCTGCTCTTTATCAATTTTGGCTGATGAGATACATTTTTCAATTGCTTCTATTGAGTATTCAAGCGAAGTTTCGATGTAGTCGCGATTGAATTCCTGATAGGTATGTGAATCAAGATAATAGTCGATTGATTTACAAAAATTCCTGGTGATGATACCCGTGTTATCAAAAGCACTCATAATCCTTTCGACTTGCGGAAAAGAAGGCATAAAAAGTTCTTTTGCATATTCTTTTACCCGCCTCTGCTCAACACGATTTGGCATTTCAATTGTTGAAACTGCTGCTATCGAGGGAAATACAATTGACTGACCGCTGGATTCTATTGCTTTCATCATTTTTAAATAATTACCGGTTGTGAGGAAAATATATTAATGTTGCATGTGATTCCGTAATAAAAGTGAGGGAACTCTTCTCCCGCTTTTACAAGGTTTCTCTTTAATATGGATTTATTTGATCTCTATTAAGTTTTACTTTCACAACAAATAACTTAATCAATCTGTTCATTAATTTCCATTTTGTTCGTTTAATGGGAATAATTATTAAGTTATATTTATAATTTGTGATAAAATTTGTTTCTTTTGTTATTTTTAAACGCAATTAATTTGAAAATTAGAAAATCTGAAAAATGCATGACATAAATAATCAGTCTGCAATTCCAAACTCTCTTAATCCTGATGAATCAAAATCTGATCAAATAACACCAGATTCACTCTCTAACTATAGCCTTTCAGAAATTGCCGATCTGATTAATATACTAAAAACCAGGAACCTGGAACTTTTGCGGGAAAACCAGCGGTTAAATGCCGAACTTTCCTTCACTGAGTCACCTGCCGGTAAAGAACGATCGGAGAGAGAAACCCGGATTATCTATCAAATAATTCAGGGTGTTTCAACTACCGCAAACCTGAATGAATTGTTGACCCTGATTCATTCCTCGCTTTCTGAGCTATTATATGCCGAAAATTGTTTTGTTGCTCTATACAATGACGAAAGCGACTTGTTCAGTTTTCCCTATCATATCGACAAATATGATCCACAACCAGACCCTTCCCCGATGTATAAAAGCTGCACAACCTATGTTTATCAAACAGGTAAACCACTTCTTCTCTCACAAGAAAAATTTGATGAGTTGGTCGAATTGGGTGAGGTTGAACTCGTTGGCGAGAACTCTCCTTCCTGGCTTGGCGTACCATTGGTAACACCTTCAAAAACAATTGGTGTTTTGGTGCTCCAACACTACGAAGAGTCTGATGTTTATTCCGAGCGGGATGTACAGTTTCTTGATTCAGTCGCATCTCAGATTGCCATAGCCATCGAGAGGAAAAGAGCTGAGGACGCCCTTCATGAAAGTGAAGAGATGTTTCGCATCCTTTTTGATCAATCTGCCGACCTCTGTTTGTTACTTGAAGATTCCGGTTTTACCAAAGTAAATGCCTCAACAGTTTCAGCACTTGGTATCAAAAGCATGGACGAGATTCTGCATAAGTTCCCCTCAGATATTTCACCTGAAAAACAGCCTGATGGAACATTATCGACCGATAAAGCGAAAAAGATGGTAAAACATGCACTTAAAGAAGGTTACCACAAATTTGAATGGACTCATTTAAGAGCTGACAAAAGTGAACTCCCTGTTGAGGTAATGCTTACACCTGTGCGATTTAAAGGGAAACAATATCTATATTCGCTAATGAGGGATATTTCTGAGAGAAAAGCTGCTGAAGAAGAGATAAACCACAAAAATGAGTTGCTCACAAGCCTGCTTAAAGAAAAAGATAAATTTTTCTCAATCATCGCACACGACTTGTCGAGTCCGTTCCAAACTTTTTGGGGACTGACAGAGATGATGACGGATGATGATGCGGATTATACGCACGAAGAGTATGTTGAAATGAGCAAAAAGTTGAACAAACTCGCAAGAAATCTTTATGTACTTCTTCGAAACCTCCTGGAATGGGCACAGATGCAAAAAGGTGCGATGGATTTTGAGCCTGAAAGTTTTAACATCTCCGATGTTCTCGACCCAATTATCGAAACATCTCTGACAAGGTGTGAACAAAAAGGTATCAGCCTGATTAATACTATTGAACCGGAAATTTCCCTTCTGGCTGATAAAAAAATGGTTAATTCAATACTGATGAATTTAATTTCCAACGCAATCAAGTTTACAAGCCGGGGTGGTTCAGTATCGGTTTCCGGTAAAACAATTAATGATTCCACAATCGAGATTTCGGTTACTGATACAGGAATCGGAATGACAAAAGATAAACTAAAAAAACTTTTTAAACTGGGAGAAAAAACTAAATCTGAGGGTACGGATGGAGAATTAAGCACCGGACTTGGCTTGATGCTCTGCAAAGAATTTGTCGAAAAAAATGGCGGTAAAATCCGCGTTGAAAGCAAGCCCGGAATTGGTAGTAAATTTTATTTCACATTGAGGAAATCAAAAGGCACCTAAACCATGAAGAGACTAATCTTCACAATCGTATTGATATTTACCCTCCCGTTGCATTCGCAGAATCCAAATTTTACACTCCAGAATTATATAGAATTTTTACAATCGCATCAAAATCTGAGTTCTGCACAAATATTGGAGATGTACCCGACCGGTGAATTTAACAGCGGTGTAACACCGTTTGCCGGTAATATTCTGTTTTATGATTCTATTTGCACAAAATATAATCTCACAGAATATGAACGTTCATTAATTAATCAACATGGTTTTATGGTAAGTGAACGCTTAAGTTACCCAACATTTCTAAGCGCAACCAGCGATATTTTCCATAAAGATCTTCCCCTCTTTGTTTCAACGGATGCTATTCTTCACGCACTTCATCTTTCTTACGATAAAATCCTGATGCAGCTTGAAGGAGAATACTTGATTCCAAAACTGCAGCTTCTCCTTAATTCGATACATTCTCAAATTTCAGGGTTGAATACACTTTATGGAAATGATTCTCTTGGTGGCGTGGCTCTTCGTGATTTGGATGTTTATAACACCGTTGCGAGGAAACTTTTTAATCCTGCTGCCACTCCCTGGTATGCAACAAACAATCTAAAAATTGACAGTATCCTGCAGTTTATCGACGACGAGACGATGGTTTTTTACTCATTATTTGGTGAGCAGGAACATTATATCGATTTTAGTCAGTTCACTCTCAGAGGTCATTACGCAGATGAACAAAATCTGATGAACTATCCTCTACTCGATGAATATTTTAAGGCAATGATCTGGCTGGGCAGAACAGAAATCCAACTTCTACCGCCTGGAGAAACTTTTCAGCGAGACCCATCAACCGCAAGAGGCTGCATGTTTGCTGCCTTTCTCGAAGAGGCAACTTCTTCAACCCCCGCAATTGGGTATTACTCGGAGATTAATGAACTGCTCAACTTCCTTGTCGGAACTCAAGACAATGTAACGATCAATAATCTTACTTTTCTGCTTGAAAATGCGAACATTACATCTCCTCTGCAATTTAACGATACCACAAAACTTTATGCTTTCCAGGATTCGTTACTCGCAAATCCGTTTGCTTTTCAGAGGATTAATTCTCAATTGCTGTTAACCAACCCTTTCTCCCCTACAACTACTCATCCCGCTTCTGCTGTTATGTTAATGGGACAAAGATTTGTTATTGATTCCTATATAACATCACAAGTCGTTTTTGACAGGATCATTTATAATGGACGAAAGATCAAAAGGATGTTGCCAAACACTCTTGATGTTTTGGGCGGGCTTGGTAATAATGCCGCAATCAGACTTCTCAAGGATGAATTAAATGGTTATCATTACGGTACAAATCTTGCCGCTGCGAGATATTTGATTGAAGCGTATGACACAAGTTTCTGGAACGCTAATCTCTTCCACAGGTGGGTCAACTCATTAAGAAAAATCAATCCTCCCGAAGATCGTGATTCGTTGCCTCAGTTTATGCAAACTGCTGCCTTTTGGCAACAAAAACTGAATACTCAATTAGGAAGCTGGACTCAACTCCGCCACGATAATATCCTGTATGCAAAACAATCATATACTTCCGGGTGGGTGTGTTCATTTCCCTACGGTTATGTTGAACCATTTCCATCGTTTTATGAAGATCTAAGAGACTTTGGTGACTTTTTTAAGACAATTTTGGTTCCTCTCCAGTTTAATAATCAATATATCAAAATGGAAATGATGAACTGGTGTGACAGGTTTCGTTCCTCAAATGATACACTTGCTTCCATTTCAAAAAAAGAACTCGCCAATCAAAATCTTTCCGGCCAGGAACAACAGTTTTTAAGAAACTTCCTTAAAGTTGACCACAGTGCTTATGGTTCCCCTTATGACGGGTGGTACTACCACTTGTTTTATGCTCCCGAGGATCTTTTTCAGAAACAACTGTATGTGGTTGCCGATATTCATACCTCCGGCCAGGACGAAAATGGTAATTATGTTGGGTGGGTAAAACATGTGGGTACAGGAAATGTAAACCTTGGAGTTGTAACTGCAAAAAATCCTGCAGGTGTTGATGTGGCTTATGTTGGTCCTTTTTTAAGCTATTACGATTATACAACAACAAATATGCTTAGGTTGGATGATGACAGTTGGATAAATACCTATTTAGCCCAGGCATCCAGACCGGATTTTGTGAATTTGTACCTTGCAGATTCCCTCGGTAACTCAAGAGGAACAGGTTCATCACTTTTAACCTCAGTAAGGCTTGAAAATCGCGGCGATGATGGTATAATTGAAGATTTTCGTCTGGCGCAGAACTACCCTAATCCTTTCAACAATTCAACAATCATTAAATTTTCAATCCCTTCAAGTGCAACAGGTAATTTTGTGGAGTTGAATATTTTTAATGTGCAAGGTATTTTGGTAAAGAAACTTATTGCAGAACCCCTGCAACAAGGAAACTATTCCATCGCCTGGAATGGTGATGATAATTCCGGAGCAGTTGTTGCAAGTGGAATTTATTTCTACAGCCTTAACTCCGGAGGAAAAACCTTCACCGGTAAAATGACTTTGTTAAAATAGCCTTAAAAAACAAAAAGGCTGACTCTTTTCGGGGTCAGCCTTTTTTATTTTAATTCAACTATTGCATGTTGTGATAAACAGCTACAACATCATCATCCTCTTCGAGTAAGTCGAGGAGTTCTGTCATTTCTGTTCTCTGCTCCCCTTCGAGTTCTTTGTAAACATTTGGGATATACTGTAATTCAGCACTCTCAACTTCTACATTTCTATCTTCAAGAGCTTTCTGCATTTTCCCAAACTCTTCATAGGGACAATAGATGTAGATGAAATCATCATCACTATCCAATTCGTCCAATCCAAAATCGATCAAATCAAGTTCAAGTTCTTCAGGATCGGCAACAGAACCTTTTTTCAGCTTAAAAAAGGCTTTATGTTCAAAATTGAACGATACACTTCCTGAATTTCCAAGAACCCCATTCCCCTTTTTGAAGTGGTGACGAACATTTGCCACGGTCCTTGTTGTGTTATCGGTTGCACATGAAACTATTACATAGATTCCATGAGGTCCCATTCCCTCGTAAGTGATTTCCTGATAGCCTGTTGTATCTTTTGAAGAAGCCCGTTTTATCGCAGCTTCAACTCTATCTTTTGGCATGTTTACACTTTTTGCGTTTTGCATTGCCAGTCTGAGTTTCGAGTTTGTTGACGGATCCGGTCCACCGGCCTTCACTGCAATTTCGATCTCTTTTCGTGCACGATTAAATGCAACTGACATTTTTGCAAAGCGTGCGAACATTACATGTTTACGCGTTTCGAATATCCTGCCCATAAATCCCGATTTTTAATTAATCAAAAAACAAATTTAAACAGAAATGATGTGCTCATCAAATTTAATTGAGAAACCACTCGATTTTTTAATTTAACAAGATAAATGCGCCCCAGTAATATGGCAGTTTATACTTCGCTCTCACCGTTTGTCGGGCAAGGTCAAATGCTTTAATTTTATCACCTGACTTCAACCACTCAACATAAAAACCAACCATAAACTCCATTGTTGCAGAGTCATGAACTTTCCACAAACTCATAATAACAGATTTTGCACCGGAAACCATTAACGCTCTTTGAAGTCCATAAACCCCTTCGCCGTTTTGCACAATTCCAAGTCCGGTCTCACATGCGGAAAGAGTTACAAGTTCCGTACCATCAAGATCGAGAGTTAAACACTCCTGTGCTGTAAGTACACCATTCTCATTTCCTTTCCATAAAAACGGATCACTTTCAAGAAATGCCCCTGCTCCCGCGAGAAACAATCCTGATCTTAGTAGAGGATTAAGTGCGACTACTCTTTTGTCAAACCCGTAAATTTTGTCTGATGAAACTTCATCATCTTTTATGAAATATCCATGAGAAGCAATATGAAGAACCGTTGGCTTTTTCATATTTTTTATATTCTCTTCACTTGCTTTTACGCCCGTAAATAGCACAGATTCCTTTTTGTGATTTCTCAATAATGAATCAATCTTCTCAACTTCGGTTTTTGTTGCCGGAATATCTGATAAATAATATCGTTGTAACTCTGATTTGTCATCACCCGAAAATACTGCTCTGTCAGGCTCCTGATTTAGAGGGTTTTTATTTTCATTAAACTTAAAATCATAGAGTTCAGGATAACCAAAAAGCCATGAACCTTTATTGTTGCTCTCCTTGGGCAAATTTTTAGTCACTATTTCCCTTGTACTCCCCACGAGTTCAATTTCATACTCCTCATAAACATATTTGTTGGTTGAGGGATTTACCAGGACAGCAGGATTGATCTTATGATATAATCCATCAGCAGAGAGATAAATTTTCTTAACACCTTGAAGATGGTATTGAATAGGAAGCCAATAATTGTTGTAAGCTTCTTTAAGCACCTTGATGTCCATCTCTTCAAATATATCCACATCCAAAGATTTCACTGCATCAAGATAAGCTTGAAATGGTTCTCCTTCAATAAATTTCCCGTTAAACTGAAATCCGATCTCAGGATGATCCATGGTTTCCGGTGTTACGATCAAATACAAATAAACAACGCTATCAAGAAACCCATTGTCATATGGTCTGAAACGGAAAATTTCGATTGCTGCTTCCCCGGGTTTCAGGTTTTTTCTCACAGTGTGCCAGGTTATCGAAAGATCAATGAGTGAATCCGTTCCGGGCTTCAAATTTTTATTCAACTCAGCTTGTAAAGTATTGGCTTCATTCTGTAGTGAAGAGAGATCGTAGCCTGTTTTCGCTAATTCGTCTTTTGAAAAATTATAAAGTTTTCCTATCAGGTTTTTTACATCGTTAAGTTTTTTTATGATCTCCAACTGCCCGGGGTCATATATTTTCCTCAATCTTTGCCGTTCATTTTTAAGTGCCGCAAGTTTTAGTCCCTTAATTCTGAGAAGATTGTCATAATAAAGCCCATAAACAGCCATATCCATTTCAAAATTTTTGATTGAGACACTCATACAGAGTTCATTCATGCCGATAAACTTCCGCATCATCAGTTCCCGTTCACTCTCCGTAAGCAGCGGTAAAACTTCCCTTAAGTATCTTGCCTGTAAATCTATGAGTTCTTTATAAAGTCCAAAAAACTCTTCACTCTTTCCCCTTCTTCCCATTAATTCGATCAACTTTACTGTCATCAGAATGTAGTCAGGATTTAGTTCACCAAAATTTTGTTTCTGTTTTTTTATCACCTGGAATAAAAAATCCTGTGCAGGATTAAAATCCCCCTCCCTGTGATAAAACTCAACAATGTTTGTAAGTGCCTCAACAAATGCCGGGTCTCTCACCTCGAGAATCTTATTTGAGTTTCTCTTTAAAAACTTGAAAAAATTTCGGTGCCCTTTATTGTAGGGCATTTTGTTATGAAGTTCAGCTATGTTTCCAAAAGCTCTCATCCAGTCTTTATCGGGGGCAACCGGAAGTTCTATAAAATCAGAGGATATCTCCCCGAGTATTGTTCCCGCATCCTCTTTGTTCCCTTTTTGAATTTTCAGGAGTGCCAACTCTGATTTCATTCTTACTGCCCGGTATCTGCTTCCTGTCCCTTTTTCAGGTTGTAACAGATTAAAAACTTCAATCAGCTTTTCAACTTTTTCAGGTTTTCCGGACTTTAGATAAAAATCCGATAATTTGATAACTAATTCATTGAGATATTCTTTATCACTGATCTTCCCTGAAATAACCATGTTATAGACGGAATCCACTAATTTTTCGCCTTTTTCCTGGTCACCTGAAAGCAAATAAACTTCTGATAACGCCAATAATGCACCACTAAAACTGTTACTCTCTTTAATATCAAGTGAATCGATATTTGCTAAAACTTCAAGAAGGATGGCTCTTGATGCTGTAAATTGACCAAGTAAATTATAATTTTCAGCGAGCTCTACTTCCGTTTTCATCCTGAGCTCGTTTCCTTTCATAAAATATTGTTTAATTACTTCATATTTTCTTGTCTGGACATCAAGTGATTTTGAGAGTTCACCCGTTTGAATATAAAGACCTCTTAAAACCGATAAAACCGAGAAATAATCATTAGAAATAAACATCAAATTCTGTTCAAGATCGTCTTTCATTTTTAGCAGCGAATCCTCCGCAGCTTTGTAATAAAGCGAATCGATCATTTTTTTGATCTTTTCCAGAGATGTCTCCACTGACCATGCCTTGGGAGTAAGTTCCTCAATCTTGATCTCAATTTCCTGCACTTTATTTTTATCGGGATTAATCTCACTATAAAAATACTTCTTCCATTGATATGCCGAAATAGATTCAGGATGTGCATTTAAGTATCTGTCAACAAGGGATATCAGCTCTTTCTCGTGATTTTTAAGTGTATAAGCACAAACACGGTCGAAAGTTGTTGGCGACACATTTTCAATCGAGTTCTTCAAGTCCTGATATAACCCGGGCAATACAGGCGAGTTAATGTTATTTTCGGCGAGATAACAGAACACTGTTTCTTCATTCACAAATGCAAATTCCGACCCATCGTCTGCCAGGCCGGCTGTTTTTAACAGATACTCTTCGTCATAGATATCAGCAAATAAAGGGAGAAAAAAGCTGTTATAGAGTTGAATTAAATTCTGATCTGCCCCATCATGTGCCGGTTCCTTCCACTTTTCTTCTCCTGTGAGCCTTACCAATTCAGCGGCAATAGCCGGTTCATATTTCCTAAAGAGAGAGAGTGGAAATTCTTTGTCATCAATAATCTCAAGTGATTTAAAATATGACAATCCTTTTTGATAATTTTCCCTGAAATATTCCTTTTCATCGGGATATATCCGGAGGTTCTCTTCACTATTATCTTTGAGAATTGTTAAATCACCGGGTTTAGGATTAACCTGTTCCATTTTCGCGGGCACTGACGACCAACACTCAATAAAATAGAGATAAGGTGGTGAAATCTGGAATGGGATGGTACCCTTAAGTCCCGAAAATTTTGCAACCACCTCGGGATAAAACTCTTTCTCACTGACTATATACTCATATAAAGCAAGCATCACGATGTCACCAAACTCAGAGGGTGTCTCGTCAACAAATTTCAGAAGTTCAGCTTAATGTTTTCACCTGACGACAGGTTGAGGTGGATTAATTTGAGAAGGTATCTGGATGGATTTTCCTTGATTATGCGCTCAAGGGCTTCCAGTGCATTAAATAATGAGGTGTCGTTAACCTCACCAGGATTTAAAACAGCCATTGTGCCGGCTGTTTGTGCAAAATATTTTGTAAATATCTCCTCGTCCTGGCTCAGTGTTTGTGCATAAACAGGAACGATAAGGATGGTTGCGATCAAACTTTGAAAAAATACCTTTTTCATGATCACAAAACCTTTCTTTTTATTTTTTACATTTTGTGCTTCAGATGTGAACATGCCACAATCATATTTTACGATATCCACTAAACTAATCAATTATTGGCAATTTTATGATATTAAGAAACACAAAATCTTAATAATTTGATGATACAATTTTTTGGGAAACTATTGACTTTGATCTCCTTTTTTTTAACTTACAGTATATGATACAATATTTTTGGGAACAGTCTTATTTCAAACACTGTGCTTACTAAAATGAGACCGGTGATTACTGAAATCGAAAACAACTGCTCCAATCGAAATGGTGGATCAATTTATAAGGAGTGATCTATGAAACAACTTTTATTGTTCGTAATTTTATTTACGAGTATGATTTTCCCCGGTGGCATAATGCTGCTAAACCCCGCTACGGGTCAGGTTTTGAAAATTGAATCGTTCAAAACTGATACCAGAATCGAGAATCAGGTTGCAATTACAACGGTAACCTCTGTCTATAAAAACACCACGACCTCTTATCAAAAACCTGTTTACATCTTCCCCATCCCGCAAAATTCAAGTGCCATCCGTTTACGGTGGGAGCTTCGGGGAATCTGGTATGAAGCCGGATTTTCAGCAGTTCCTCAAGACACAAATATCGGCGGAGGTGGTTCTGTCCACTATCAGGTTACCAACTACACCAAACCGGGAAGTATTATCTATCCACTAAAGGATTCAATCGGGGTTGATTCCACCATTACTGTAGAAATGACTTATGTGGAGTTCCTTAAGTATGATCTTGGTGAGGTTCTGCAGACTATTCCCACAAGTCTCCCCTCATTCTTTTGCCCACAACCAATTCCTGTTGGCAACAGAATTAAATTGATCTCAACCCGAAATGTTGATTCAATCTATTGCCTCAGCAGCAACGATGCAATTATGACACAATCCGGAGATACCACTTCTCTGGTTATTGAATCAAGAATCATTCAACCAATGGATTTTGAGATGGGGTATCGGCTGGCGGCTAACGAACTTGGTTTATTCAGCTTTTCGACCTATTTGAGTGACACTGCTTCTGTGGCTGATTCAATAAATGGAGGTTACTTCCTCTTTGTAGCTGAACCCGCAAGAGATACAACAACCATTTTACGGAAAAGATTTACACTCATCATCGACAGATCCGGAAGCATGGGCTGGGAAAATAAGATGGCTCAGGCGAAGAATGCAGCACTATTCATAGTTAATAGACTAAATGAAGGTGATCTGTTTAATCTGATTGAGTTTGATGATTATGCTTCAAGTTTTAGACCAAATCATGTCCCGGTAACTCCTGACAATATAAATGCAGCGATTACCTGGATAAATGCGTTGCAAGCACGATATGGCACAAACATTGGAGGAGCATTCTCGGAAGCTGTCCCTGATTTTTATGAAGCTTCCGATTCTACGGCAAATATCCTGCTCTTCCTCACCGATGGTCAGGCAACAGTTGGAATAACTTCAACGCCACAATTGTTGACACATATTCAGGGACTGATCACTCCCATTACAGTAAATTTGAGTGTCTTTACATTTGGTGTTGGTACTGATGTCAACAAACAACTTCTTCAAACGATTGCAAATAACCATTCAGGATTGGCAACTTTTCTGATGAATAATGAGGTTGAACCTGTTATTTCAAAATTTTACCTGAAAATTCAGAATCCCGTACTAATCGCACCTGTGGTATCATTTTCGCCGAATGTTATCGAACAAACTCACCCGACCAGACTTCCAAATCTTTATATTGGTGAGCAAATGCTTCTTACAGGAAGATACACAGAACCTGTCTCTCAGCCTGTCCAGGTTACTCTAACGGGCAAAATATACGGCCAGCCTGTGGTTTATACTTACGATCTTCCAATTGTTGACAGTGCAAAACCTGAATATCAGTTTCTCACAAAAATATGGGCAAAAACATTCATTGAAGATCTGCTGATACAATATAATTCACTTGATCCAAATTCTACTCAGGCGTTGGCACTGAAAGAGCAAATTGTAGCCTTAAGTTTGCGTTACGGTGTGGTAACAGTATTCACTTCTTTTGGTACTCCAACAGGGGTGGAAGAACAAAGACCTGAATCTGAGTTAATTCCTGCGGAATTTGCTCTCTACCAAAATTATCCAAATCCATTTAATCCGTCAACAATTATTAAGTTCTCGGTGCCGTATCACTCACAAATAACAATCACTGTGTACGATATGCTCGGAAGAGTTGTGGCGATTCTTCTGGCAGAGGAAAAAGAAGCCGGAACCTACAGTGTTATCTGGAATGCAGAGGCTTTTTCGTCAGGAACTTATTTTGTGGAATTGAAAGCCGGTGATTTCAGGCAGGTAAGGAAACTTCTATTGCTCAAGTAAGCTGTTTGTAACTCTCGAGGGAAAATCCTTCGGGTTTACTTGATCAATCATATCAGAATAAAAAAAAGCTGCCATCAGTCAAGTTGGCAGCTTTTTTAATTCAAAACGGGGATCAATTATTTAGTGACCTGATATCTTCACTTGCCCGGTTGAGAGTTCATAAACTCCACCAACAATTTTAAGTGATCCTGAAGCCGCCTTTTCTTCGAGCAGTTGGCTGTGGGCAAAAAGGTTTTTAATCTGCAGTTTTACATTCATATCTACACAAACTTTGACCAGATCAGGTACCTCGCCAATCGACTTTGCTTCTTTGACTGCGGGTGCAATGTAGTGGAGCAATTTTTCAATATTTGGTGTTACCTCTCCACCGTTGACGGCTGCAGAAATTGCACCACATTTTGAGTGTCCCAAGACTACAATTAATTGTGATCCCAAATGATCAACTGCATATTCAATACTGCCTATTGCTTCCGGAGTTGCAACATTCCCGGCGAGTCTGATGATAAACAGTTTCCCAAGTGATTCATCAAAAACCAGCTCAGGCGGAACCCGGGAATCTGAACATGCAAGAATAACTGCATAAGGTGACTGCCCGTTTTGTAAATTTTTAACCTCCCCTCTCAAATCCTTTTTATCAAGTTTACCCGATACAAAGCGAGAATTACCTGATTGAAGAAACTTTAGAGCCTCATCGGGTGATACCTGAGGAAACAAATAAGAACTGCTAACGATGATTAAAAACAGTACAAGTTTGAAACGACTTTTAGTCATATAATACTCTCTGATTATAATAAATAGATTGGTTTATTACAAAGATAGTGACTTAAATCATATTACTAAAATAAATTCCTTCACACTCTAAAATATTTTTTTTAGTCAGGTGCAAATCATTAGTTTTTAATAACAACATTTATTAAATTTCTAAACCGCTTTGTTTATTTTTTATCAAGGCGGGGATACATTTTAAAACTAAGAGATGAACAAATGGCTGAGAAACAACTTGTAAAGGTTGAAGATGTTACCGTTCGATTCGCAGGAGACTCCGGCGACGGTATGCAATTAACCGGATTGCAGTTTTCTACTTCCTCTGCAATCGCAGGAAACGATTTAAATACACTACCTGATTACCCCGCTGAAATCCGCGCCCCCGCCGGATCTTTAAATGGTGTTTCAGGATTTCAAATCCACTTCTCGAGTGGCGAAAGCACAACACACGGCGATCAACCGGATGTGCTCGTTGCTATGAATCCTGCTGCACTTAAAGTGAATCTGAAAGATCTTAAACCGGATGCAACTATCATTGTAAATGAGTCATCATTCGATTCAAAAAATCTTTCACTTGCTAAATATGAAAGTAATCCTCTTGATGATGATTCACTAAGAGGATATAATCTGCTCCGTGTTCCGATGACAAAAGCCGTTATGAACGCCCTCGAGGGTGTAAACATCTCGATCAAAGAGAAAGAAAGATGTAAAAACTTTTTTGCTCTCGGAATAATGTTCTGGATGTATAGCAGACCAATTGAACCAACATTAAAATGGATTGAAAACAAATTCCGCGTAAAACCCGACATTCTTGATGCAAATAAAAAAGCATTAATGGCGGGTTATCATTACAGCGAAATGACAGAACTTTTTACTACCAGATTTGTTATTGATCCTGTGAAACTTCCTGCCGGAAAATATAAAAATGTTACGGGTAATGAAGCTGCTGCTCTTGGTATGGTTGCTGCTTCATGGAAAGGTGGTCTTCCACTTTTCCTCGGCTCCTATCCTATTACTCCGGCTTCGGAAATTCTTCATGAATTGAGTAATTTTAAAGGTTTCGGAGTTAAAACTTTTCAGGCAGAGGATGAAATTGCTGCAATATGTGCATGCATTGGTGCATCTTTTGCCGGTAATCTTGCACTCACTACAACTTCGGGTCCCGGGCTGGCTCTTAAAATGGAGGCTGTAGGGCTTAGTGTAATGACTGAGTTACCATTAGTGATTATAGATGTTCAGAGGGGTGGACCAAGCACAGGACTACCTACTAAAACTGAACAATCGGACCTGATGCAAGCAATGTATGGCAGAAATGGTGAAGCTCCTGTTTGTGTTTTGGCTGCATCAACACCTGCAGATTGTTTCATAATGGCATATGAAGCTGCGAGAATTGCAACTAAATTTATGACACCTGTAATTCTACTTTCCGATGGTTACCTTTCACAAGGATCTGAACCTTTCAGAATTCCAAAAGAAGATGAACTGCCCGATATGAAAGTGGAATTCAGAACTGAAAAAGAAGAATTTTATCCTTACCTCAGAGATGAAAATCTTTCCCGTCCTTGGGCAATCCCCGGAACCCCCGGACTTGAACACAGAATCGGTGGACTTGAAAAATCTCACATCTACGGTAATGTAAGTTATGTTCCGGAAAACCATGAGTTTATGGTGAATCTGAGAGATCAAAAGATTAAAAACATTGCAAATGATATCCCTGATCTCGAAGTTAAAGGTGAACAAGAGGGTGAACTTCTGGTGCTTGGCTGGGGTTCAACTTATGGTGCCATTACGGCAGCAGTTCATAAAATTGAAGCAAGAGGTCTGAAAGTTTCACATGCCCATCTTAAATATATCAACCCGTTCCCAAAAAATTTGGGTGATGTTCTGAAACGCTTTAAAAAGGTACTTTTGCCTGAGATAAATCTGGGTCAACTTTCACAGATTCTTAGAAATCAATATCTGATTGAACTTGTCCAGTTTAATAAAGTTCAGGGCTTGCCAATCAAAGCATCAGAAATTGAAGAACAAATCTTAAATATTATCGGAGGCAAAAATGAGTAACGAAAAACCAACCGAAGTAATTCCAACGACGCAGTTAACTGCAAAAGATTTTTCGTCCGATCAGGATGTTAAATGGTGTCCCGGTTGTGGTGATTATTCCATTTTAGCCCAAATGCAAAGAATCTCCCCAACTCTTGGAGTAAAAAAGGAAGATTTTGTTTGGGTTTCCGGTATAGGATGCTCTTCCAGATTTCCTTATTATATGGATACATTTGGAATTCACGGAATTCACGGTAGAGCCCCATCCATTGCAAGCGGTGTTAAAATTGCTCGACCCGAACTTGCTGTTTGGATGGCTTCCGGAGATGGTGATCTTCTTTCCATCGGTGGAAATCATTTTATTCATACTTGCCGCAGAAATGTGGGAATTAAGATGATCCTCTTCAACAACCGTATTTACGGTTTAACAAAAGGTCAATACTCCCCTACTTCAGAGCAGGGTAAAAAAACCAAATCCACCCCTTTTGGCAGTGTTGATTATCCATTTAAACCCGCAATGGTTGCTCTCGGAGCCGGCATCAGTTTTTATGCCAGAACAATCGATCGTGAACCAAAACATATGCAGGAAATGATGCAAAAGGCTGCTTCTCATCATGGTACCACTCTCATTGAGGTGTATCAGAATTGTAACATCTTTAATGATGGAGCTTATGCACACTTAACTGATAAAGAAACAAAAGCTGATCATGTACTTGTACTCGAAGACGGTCAGCCTATGATTTTTGGGAAAAACCGCGATAAAGGAATAAAACTTGATGGTGACATTCCTGTTGTGGTTGACCTTAATGATGGTGTTCATTCTATCAACGATGTCTGGGTTCATAAAGAAGAGGATTCTTCACCTGTTAGAGCATTCATCCTTGCTGAGTTCATCGAAAATCCTGATCTTCCCGTACCGATAGGTTGCTTCAGAAGACACGAGAAGCCGACCTATGAAGAACTGGTGGTTGATCAGATTAACCATGTCCAGGAGACCAAAAAAGTTACTTCTTTTGATCAACTCATCGGTCAGGGCAATGTTTGGACTGTAGAATAGTAGTTTGACAACACGATCTATAGTTTATTCTTTTTTAAGGCTGTTGCTTTTTTGCAGCAGCCTTTTTTTTGTTTAATAATTTAACCATTCCGTAATAATGCCTTAACAATGGCGTAAAGTCCAAAGATTAATTTTACATATTAATTTTACAAATGATGCAAAGTTAAATATGCAGCAAATTGATCTAAAAAAGATCATCCTCCAGCGAAATCCCGGTTTTCTCTCTTATTTTCCTGAATTCCTCCAGAAAGTTTTTTATCTCCTCCTCGCAAAGCTTCTAAAGATCAATGAGATTAATACTATCCTCGAGAAGTGTAATGACCTCTCCGGAATCGCATTCATAGATGAAGTTTTTGAACAGCTTGACTTCTCTTACATGATCACAAAAAAGGAGAGAGACAGAATACCAAGTGAGGGGAAAGTTATTATAGTCGCTAATCACCCGCTCGGCGGATTGGACGGTATGGTGCTGCTTAAATTAGTCTCTGAAGTAAGACCGGATGTTAAAATAGTCGTAAATGATGTACTTATGGAGATTGAAGCCCTTAATGAATTGTTTCTCCCCGTTAATATCTTTGAAAACAAAGTTCAGAAAAGTAACCTCGAGAAAATTTCGCAGTCACTCGCCCGTGAAGAGGCGGTGATCATTTTCCCTGCAGGTGAAGTTTCCAGATTATCAACGAAAGGTGTGCAAGACAAACCCTGGAACAAAGGTGTTTTACTTTTTGCAAAAAAATACGACGCTATTATTCAACCTGTGTTCATCCACGCAAAAAACAGTTTGGGTTTTTATCTCGTATCCTCGGTTTGGAAAAAATTCTCCCTCTTTCTCCTGCCCGGAGAAATGTTCAGGAAAAAACATAAAAATATCACAATAAAAATCGGTGAGCCGATTCCCCCATCTTCCATTTTTGGAAGCATCAAAAAAAACAGTCTTCAAATTAAATTATTAAAAAAACATGTGGACAGGGTCGGAAAAGATAGAAAGGGAATTTTTACAACCTCAAGATCAATTGTTCAACCAATGCCCGTTAAAATCATTAGAAAAAAAATAATTCAATCGCAATTTATTGGTGAGGCACACGACGGAAAACAGATCTATCTCATTGAACCCGAAGATAATTCCATTGTTATTCAAGAGATAGCCAGGCTTCGCGAAATAACATTCAGAAAAGTTGGTGAAGGAACAGGAACTCGAAGGGACATGGATAAATTTGACAAAATTTATGACCATTTGATCGTGTGGGATAACAAGGAATCCGAAATAGTTGGTTCATACAGGGTAGGTTTATGCAATCACCTGATGAGACTCAAAGGAAAATACGGACTTTATACTTCTACACTATTTAATTACAACGATGAATTTATCAATATGCTGCCCGACTCAATCGAACTTGGCAGAAGTTTTGTTCAAACCAAATATTGGAATTCCAATGCCCTGGATCTGTTATGGCAGGGACTCGGCTCATACATTTCAACCAAACCACACCTGAAATATCTTTTTGGTGGCGTAAGCATTAGTGGTGCCTACCCTCTTGAAGCCCAGGCAATGTTGGTTTTTTATTTTCACAAGTGGTATGGTTCAATCGAACAATTAGCCATCTCAAAAAACCGGTTTATCATGTCTGAGAAAATCCGACTTCAGTGTGAGGAATTATTTTGCTCCCTTGATAAAAGTGATGATCTGAAAAAACTTAAACATGCTCTCAGACAGTTTAATGTTTCCATTCCTCCACTCCTAAAACACTATACAAATCTGTGTCATGACGGCGGCGTGATGTTTCTTGACTTTGGGGTTGATCCCGACTTCGCAAATTGCATTGACGGGTTGATTCTTGTTGACTTGTCGAAAATGAAACAGGAGAAAAAAGAAAGATATATCCTTAGAAGACCCGTGGATAAGGTCGCTTGATTAAACCCCAATATCAATACAGAATAAAAACTACTCAAATTTCTAACCACAAATAATTTAGACGCATGACAATCGCACATATTTCCGACCTGCATTTAAACTTTGAAGGCAAACACACCAACTACAAAAAAGTTGAGAATCTACTCAAAGAAGTAACTTCACTCGAACCGGACCATCTTGTAATTTCAGGAGATATTTCAGAAGATGGAAGATTGGAGGATTTTGATTTTCTCAGAGAATTGTTGATTAAATTTAAATATCTCGATTCGGCATTAACGACCATAATTGTCGGAAACCATGACATTTATGGAACAGCACTCAGTATAGAAGATGCCCTTTTATATCCTGACAGATGTAAAGGAACAGATTATGATTTTAACCTCAAACGATTCCACTCATTTTTTGAAGAATTGATGGTTGATACTCATAGAATTTCTGAAAATGATGTCTATCCATATATCAAACAGGTTGGCGCATTTTTTATACTGGCTTTAAATTCAATTGAAGAATTCAGCACGCGAAACTTCACAGCCTCCAATGGATTTATTAAAAAGGAGCAAAAACTTAAAGCAGAGCAATTACTCGATAATTTTGTGTCGAAAGGCAGTCCACTTCTGTTGGCAATTCACCATCACTTTTACAAAATAAAACGACAAAAAGATACATTCGCAGGGCAAATTCTTACAAAAATTGAAAACAATACCATGAAGTTGAGGAAAAAGAAAAAGTTACTTGCAACTCTTGAAAAATGGGGAGTTTCCCACATCCTCCATGGTCATTTCCATGATCAAAAAATTTATGAAATTGGTAATATTGTGTTTAGCAATTCAGGGGGATCGATTAAAAACGGACATGCAACCTTTGCAAAATACAATCTGCTTGAGTTTACCGATGAAGGCAATTTCATCACCACCAGAACCATAAATACTGAATCATTTGAGCTTCAGAATCAGGTGTAGGGTTATTGTTCAGCGTTTGACCCAGTCATTTAAATCGTCCAACTGAAAGATTTTTCAGATTGAAATTTTTATGCATCCCAATCGTTAACGAAGCGCACACCGCATAAAAATTCTCTTTTTTTGTATCTTTAGGGTGTAAAATATTTATTTTAAGACAATCGATGAAATTTAACTTCAAATATCCTTCCGACCTTGTACCTAAATTATTCTCCCTCCTTAAGGACGGCTACACCAAACAAACCTTTTTTTCTGACCTCTCCGGAGGTTTAATTGTTGGAATAATTGCCCTTCCATTAGCTATAGCTTTTGCAATTGCGTCAGGAGTTAAACCTGAGCAAGGGCTCTATTCTGCTATTGTCGCAGGTTTTTTGGTAGCAGTTTTGAGCGGGTCACGGGTTCAGGTTTCCGGTCCCACAGGGGCATTTATTGTAATTATTTATGGAATAGTCCAAACTTACGGCTACAATGGTTTGGCAGTGGCAACCCTTCTTGCCGGTATCCTCATGGTTATCATGGGGCTGTTGCGATTTGGAGTTCTACTGAGATTTATCCCTTATTCGCTTACCGTCGGGTTCACTACAGGGATCGCCATAATAATCTTCTCAAGCCAGATAAATGATTTTCTGGGTTTAAGCATAACCAACGTTCCTGCCGATTTTGTCGATAAATGGTTGGTTTATGCCGAAAATATACAAAATATTAATCTGTCGGCTTTTGCCATTGGAGCGGTATCTCTGATATTTATATTTGTCTGGCAACGGTTCAACTTCAAAATTCCCGGTTCTCTAATAACAATTATAATTGCCACACTGGTGGTTTACTACTTTAAACTGCCGGTTGACACCATTGGCTCGAAATTTGGAGTTGTTCCAAACACACTTCCATCCCCTCAAATTCCTGAAATTTCCTGGGATATCTTCACTAAGATGTTTTCTCCGGCATTCACAATTGCCATGTTGGCATCGATTGAATCTTTGTTGTCGGCAGTGGTTGCCGATGGTATGATGGGGTCACGACACAGACCAAATATGGAACTGATTTCGCAGGGTGTTGGAAATATTGTTTCACCGATTTTTATGGGGATACCCGTTACTGGTGCTATAGCAAGGACTGCTGCCAACATCAAAAATGGCGGGAAAACTCCTGTTTCTGCGATTATTCATGGATTGGTAATTCTTGTTATCATGTTGCTCTTTGCCGATCTGGCATCACTTATTCCTCTCCCTGTACTCGCTGCCATTCTAATTCATGTTGCTTATAACATGAGTGAATATCATGCGTTCCACAAAACTCTAAAAGGAACCACCTCTGACAAAATTGTTCTTTTGAATACTTTCCTCCTCACACTTTTCATCGACCTTACTGTGGCGATTGAGGTTGGATTGGTTCTTGCTGCATTAACATTCATCAAAAAAATGTCGGATGTTACCCAAACTCAGATTATCACACAAAGTTTTCATCTCCCTGATGAAGGGGTTGACAAGATGCGGCAAACAAAAATACCCGTTCCGGATGGCGTTGAAATCTTTGAGATTTATGGCACTCTGTTCTTCGGGGCAGTTGATCAGTTTCGTGATACAATCAGAACAATGAACAAAAAGCCAAGGATTCTTGTTCTTGAAGTTAGTAATCTGCTGGTAATTGATGGCTCCGGGATCAAAGCTCTCGAAGACCTTATCAATGAATTAAAAAAAGAAGGCACCGAGTTGATGGTCTCCGGAATCCACAAACAACCTCTTTTTGAATTGACCCGAAGCGGAATTGTTGACCTGATTGATGAAAACAAACTGTTTGGTTCAATAGATGAAACTCTTGAATACATCAAAAACAGAGACAATATTTAGTTAAATTGCATTTTATACTATTGGAAAAATAATAAAGAAGTAAATGACCCGTTACACTGCCCTGTTAGATACCATAAATAAGAATAAAACATTTCTCCTGACCACTCATGTGAATCCTGACGCTGATGCGATAGGCTCCGAGATGGCTCTCTATATTGTACTTAAAAGAATGGCCAAGGAAGTAAAAATCGTCAATTTCAGTGAAACACCTGATTTTCTGGAATTCCTCGATCCGGAAAATGTTGTAGAAAAATTTGATTCAGAACTCCATTCAGATTATTTCTTGAAGTGTGATGTGGTAGTTGCGCTCGACTTTAACCGATGCGATCGAACAGTGAAAATGTCCCCGCTCTTTTATCAAAGAGAAGGTGTCAAGATGTGTATTGATCATCATCTTGAACCAGAGTCAATCTTTGATCCAATTTTTGATGATCCTTCATTTGCCGCAACCAGTCATATTGTTTATGATTTTATAATGAAAACAGGCATTGTTGAAATGGACTATGAGATAGCAGTCCCCATCTATGCCGGAATTTCGACCGACACGGGAAGTTTTAAGTATGACAGGACAACACCTGACCTTCACAGGATTGCTGCCCATCTGCTTGAACTTGGGGTGGTTCCAATAGAAGTGAACGATATGATATTTGGTCAGGACAAACTTAGCAAATTTGCACTTCTGGGAAGAGCCCTTAATTCGCTTGAGCTTTATGGTGATGACCAAAGATTTGCGGTTATGACTTTAACCCAGGACGATTTTTATGAATCCAAAGCAACCGAACCCGATACTGAAGGATTCATCAATCTTTGCATGACCATTAAAAACGTGAAAATCTCTGCAATTTTTATTGGTTTAAAAGAAGGATTTAAAGTTTCTCTCCGATCCAAGGGAACAATCAGTGCGAGGGACATGGCAGCTCATTTTGGAGGTGGTGGACACAGAAATGCATCAGGAATCCGAATCAGAGAGTTTACTCTTGATGAGAAAAAAGATGAAATTATCAATTATATTTTAGCAAACACTTCAGAGGTCAGTCAGAATGTTTAATCCGGTTTTTTCTTTCCCCGATGTAATTGAAATATTACCCGGGAATCTTACCCTTTCATACATTAACGAAGATGAGAATATCGAGAAGAATCTCGACCAATTTTGTTCTCAACATTCCATTAAACTCACACAATTTAGTCGCGAATCTTTTCTTGCCAAGGGTTCAAAACTTAATTGTAACAACGATGAATCCAATTTTGTAATTCTTAAATTAAAAAAGAAAGATCGTTCACCGGATATGTTTCGGGACTTAACGGCTTCTTTTTTTATGTCACTTCCCGGTTCGGTTAAGGTTGTGAATATTATTCTTCCATGCCACATTGAACATGATGAACTCTTTTATTCAGCTGATTACCTCTACCAGTCACTCATCGAAGGGATCTGGCTGGGTTGCTACAAATTTGACCGCTATCTTTCAGAGCGTGAAGAAGGAGAATTAAGGATCAATTTAATCGGTGGCACTCTTGATGAAAGGGAGAGAACAACAAAAGCTGCCTCCATCGTTATGGAAGGAGTTCTACTTGCAAGAGACCTTGCAAATGAACCGGCATCAGTTATTAATCCCGTAACTTTTGCAAAAAAAATTGGAGAAGTTTTTGGTTCACTCAAATTCTGCACAGTTGAAATTTTTGATGAGAGAAAACTGACAGAACTTGCAATGGGTGGAATATTGGCAGTGGGTCAAGGAAGTGTTGTTCCACCACGCCTGGCTCTTATCAAATACCGCCATCCCGATGCAAATAAAACAGTTGCATTAGTTGGTAAAGGTGTTACTTTTGATTCCGGAGGAATCTCGATTAAACCGGCTCAAAACATGGGTTGGATGAAAGCCGATATGTCGGGTGCAGCTGCAGTTGCAGGTGCAATGTTGAATGTTGCCGGACTTGAACTCCCAGTAAATGTGACGGCGGTAATCCCATTAGCGGAAAACATGCTTAGTGGTTCTGCTTTCCGCCCCGGAGATATTATAGTTACTTATTCTAAAAAGAGTGTGGAAATCGACAATACTGACGCTGAAGGAAGGATGATCCTTGCAGATGCTTTATGGTATGCATCAGAACAAAGCCCCGATATTATTATCGATTTGGCTACTTTGACAGGTGCTTGTGCTGTGGCTCTTGGTGATGCTGCAGCCGGACTTTTTACAAAAAATGATGAACTTGCGCAACAACTTTATGCAAACGGACTTGAAACTTTTGAAAGAGTCTGGCGTTTTCCGATGTGGGACAATTACCATAAACTCAACAAAAGTGATGTGGCTGATGTTAAAAACAGCGGAGGAAGATATGGCGGTGCTATTTCTGCGGCTAAATTCCTCGAAAACTTTGTGAAAGAGGATATTCCTTGGGCTCATCTCGATATCGCCGCTCCTGCAATCGCAAATAACTCAACAAATTATACCAAAACATGGATGACCGGCTTTGGCGTGAGATTATTAACAAGATTCCTTGGAGAAACCAAATGAGCAACGAACCCGAACTCTTTTCTGCAAATATTGAGTATAATGACTATCTTGAACTTGAAAAATGCGTTAAAATTATTGAGAATCCCTCTTTTTTCATCAAAGTTTCAAATTTTATCGGTTCACCGATAGAAAAGTTGATTGATAAACTTCCCGAGGGAAGCCGCAATAAAGTAACCGATATTACAAATGACGCTTTGTTAAAAGGAACCGATCTTGCAGTAAAAAGTCTTGAGTATGTGGAATCGAACACTCAAAAAGATTCAAAAAAAATCCATAAACTTGTTGCAAGTATGCTTGGTGGTGGTGCCGGTCTTTTTGGATTCACTGCTCTGGCAATAGAACTTCCACTTACAACCACTGTAATGCTAAGATCAATTGCTGAAATTGCGAAAATGAATGGTGAAGACATGTCTTCACTCGAAACCAGACTTAATTGTGTTCAGGTGTTTGCATTTGGTTCAAAAAACAAGGCTGATGATGCGATGAATTCATCATATTATGCAATTAGAATTTTATTGTCCCGTGAAATAGCAATGATTGCAGGAAGACTTGAATCTCTTCTCGCCGGAGATATGGCAACAGGACTTCTGGCTAAATTCCTCGGCAAAATTGCAGAACGATTCAGCCAAAATGTGGTTATCAAATTTGTGGGACAGGCCACCCCTGTTATTGGAGCTGCCGGTGGTGCTACAATAAATTATCTTTTCACAGATTTTTATCAGGATATCGCCTCTGCTCACTTCACTATCAGAAGATTGGAACGCAAATATTCCCCTGAACTTATCGAATCTGAATACAATCGGATTTCACAGCGATTGAAAACAGGCAAAGAAAGCAAATAACCAAATATGGACAGGCTTGCCTCCCCTCTGAGTGTGCTTCCTCTGGTAGGCCCGGCAAGAGCAAAAGCGTTTAAATCATCAGGTCTCGTAACTGTTCGAGACCTTCTATTCTACTTCCCGTTCAGACATATCGACAGAACCACAATTCTTTCAATCGAAAAAGCTTATACTCATGTGAAAAATGGTTATGCCGGTGAACTTACCTTGATTGGCAAGGTTCAAGAATCGAAAGTGATGAACTATGGAAAAAAGAAAATTCTTGCTGTCAGAGTGAGTGACAAAACCGGAGAACTCGATTGTCTCTGGTTCCAGGGGAGTGAATATTTTGCGAGAACCTTTGCTGCCGGGCAGGTGGTTGCACTTTCAGGCAAACCATCCCTCTCAAAACGGGGAGATTTCCAGTTGATACACCCCGGGTTTGATAAACTGACAACCGAAGAGAGTGAAAACTTCTTTAATACAGGGAAAATCATCCCGGTTTATTCTGTGAATCAGTTTTTTAAAGAAGCGAATCTCGGTGAAACAGGGATAAGGAGAATTATTGATAAAGCGCTTTCTTCATATCTCAACTTTGTAGAAGAGACCCTCCCCTCAGATATCCGGATAAAAAATGACCTGCCGGAACTAAAAGAGACCATCAGACAGATGCACCAACCTGATTCAATGGAGATGGTAAATAAATCAATTATTCGGCTCAAATTTGAAGAATTTTTCTATTTCCAACTATTTGCGCTCTCAAAACGGGAGAGATATAAACACTCAGGTGGTGGAATTCAATTTGGTGTTAATACTTCTTTTGTTAAGGATTTCATAAACTCGCTCCCCTTTTCTTTAACCAAAGCACAACTAAAAGTTTTACACGAGATAAAACTTGATATGTTCTCCCCCTCTCCGATGATGAGGCTGTTGCAAGGTGATGTGGGAAGCGGTAAAACGGTTGTTTCACTTATAGCGATGTTAATTGCAATTGACTCAGGATACCAGTGTGCTTTGATGGTGCCGACAGAAGTATTGGCATACCAGCATTTTAAATCAATTAAAAAGATGCTCGAATCAGCAGCAAAATTTAATTCAACACATCCGTTAAATATCGTACTTTTAACCGGCAGCACAAAAACCAAAGAACGAAAATACATTCTTGACGCTCTTCAGTCGGGCGAAATAAATATTTTGGTCGGAACCCATGCCCTGTTTGAAGATCAAGTCGAATTTAAATCACTGGGATTTATCGTCATAGATGAGCAACATCGTTTTGGTGTTGAACAGCGGGCACGATTAATTAAAAAATCCGGGAATCCTGATGTCCTTGTAATGACCGCAACACCAATACCAAGAACTCTTTCGCTCACCGTTTTTGGCGAGTTGGATGTTTCAATTATTGATGAACTTCCCGCAAACAGAATTCCGGTTAAAACTGCACTCAGAGGTGAATCAGCTCTCTCAGGTATCTATCAATTCATCGAAAATGAAGTAAAAAACGGGAGACAGGCATTTATTGTTTTCCCCCTGGTTGAAGAATCTGAAAAACTTGATCTCAAAGCCGCTGAGGAGGGATTCAAGGAAATTTCAACCAATTATCTTCCGCATCTTAAAGTTGCGCTCATTCATGGCAGAATGAAATGGAAAGAAAAAGAAGAGATAATGAATGCATTTGCCGCAGGCGAATTTGATGTACTCGTTTCAACAACAGTGGTGGAAGTTGGTGTGGATATTCCAAATGCGTCTGTTATGTTAGTTCACGATGCACACAGATTTGGACTCTCACAACTTCATCAATTACGGGGAAGAACAGGAAGGGGTGCCGAACAATCGTATTGTATCCTGGTGACAAAAGATGAAATTATGGCATCTGCATCCCGGTTTAAGCAAAAAGTCGAATTTATGCCTCAGCAACTTCTTGAAAGATTAAAATCGATCACCCGCTTAAAAGCAATGGAAGAAAGTAATGACGGCTTCAAATTATCCGAGATTGATTTGAAGATGCGGGGACCCGGTGATATTTTTGGCAAAAAACAGAGCGGAATCCCCGATTTCAAATATTGTGATATAGCAAATGATTCAACGATTATGTTCAAAGCAAAAGATGAAGCGCAATCAATAATTAATAAAGACCCTGAATTTGTGTTACCGGAAAACTGTGTAATCGCAACCACCCTCGAAAGAGAACTTCAAATCCGCGAGAACTATTATGGAATTGGCTGATCTTTTTTAAGAGAAACTTTCCAATACCCTTGGTGATGTAAGATGTTTTACACAGTCAGGTGCTTCACACGAATTATCACCATAGTCAACATCCACTTTACCAATCCTCCTGGCTGCTGCAAGTGCTTTTGTATGAAGCGACTTCGACATCTTCCCCAAACCAAATAAAGCATAATTCATCTGATCTTTGACAAAATTCTCTTCTGTATGAATTTCCGCCTCAATACGATCAATTAAACTTGACGCAAATTCCTCATTAAATGGTTTTTCAGCAGTGAGAACACCAACTATTAAAGCAAAAGCAATTCTTCGTTTTATCTCTTCTTCGGAATTCAGCCATTCATAAGCAACTTCACTTTTAATCAGAGACAAGGCTAAAAATGACCCTGTATAGGCATAACTCAACATCCAGAAATCGAGATCTTTTATCTGCTCTTCAAGCCGTTCGCGGGTAAGTTTTTTAGGTTCATCAACAAGAATTGAAATAATTTTCATATCATAGTTTGGTTTCTCCCAAAGCTCTCTCGCAAGATTTGCGTCCTTCTTAATCCCCTTTGCAAATTTTCTCAATTTGGTCAAACCAATTCCATAAGTTGATATATCCGAATACTTTAATCTCCCCCAAACTTTGATACCGCGTTCATCTTGATTTTCATTTAACCACTCACCAATTTGTTCAACTGTCATTTTATTCTCTCTTCATGTATTTAAAAATTCTATATTGCATATTAAAAAAAAGAAGCTTGGTATGAAAACGATTTTTTTTGGACTCTCAATAATTCTTTCCCTTTTTTCCGGTTGTATAAAAGAAAACAAACCGGTAGATAACGATTTGCTGGTATTTAACACAATAGAAAAGGTATTTAAAGCATTCGCCGACAGAGACACTTTATCCCACGACACCTTGTGGTTCAAATCACCTGAATTAGTGGTTTTTGGACTTTATGATAAAGCAGAGTTTTTTGGGTGGGATGAGGTAAAACAACATTTTGTTGCTTCTGCAAAAAAGATTCAAGGAGCTCATTTTTCCATAAAATGTAAAGAAATAAGAATGTCAGCTTCAAAAACCACGGCATGGTTTGCTGTCATTGCAGATCAGGAATACCAAACACCCGAAGGAGTCTTCGAAAATAATAACATTCGTTACACAGGCATCCTCGAGAAAAAAGGCTCCCGCTGGCTAATCGTCCAGTTCCACGGCTCTCTCCCAAAACTTGTAAATTAGCCTCTTTTTAGTCTTTATTTTTGCAGATCCTGTGAATAAATTTCCCAATGAATCGGGACTATCGGTTTAAATTTCTCAAGTTCTGAGGTTCTGAAGTTCTGAGGTTCTGAAGTTCTGAGGTTCTGAAGTTCTATTTCAACAACACCATTTTCCCCGACGCACTAAACTTATCTGCTGTAAGTCGGTAGATGTAAATTCCACTTGGCAGGTTTGATTCACTTGAGTTAAACACAACTTCATGATTTCCCGCGTTAATCTGCTCATTAAGCAGTGTGGAAATCAATCGTCCTGTAACATCATAAATTTTAAGTGTAACAAATCCCGATTCAGGGAGTGAAAATCTGATTTTAGTTTCAGGATTAAATGGATTTGGGAAATTTTGAGCAAGTTCATATTCATCGGGCGCAGCTTGTACATCTCCGTAAACCGGGTCTTCCACAGATGTTATCACTACATCCGGCGAAAGTTTCCTGTTTAGAATTAACATGGTAGCGTCTGCTATGATATATTTTCCAGATTCCAAAAGTCTGTTATCCAGTTTTAACACTGTTTTTTTACCTGGAGTAACATAGGCATCCCCAAGTTTTGTCCACGATTTATTGTTATTGTCTCTCTGACTGACAACCGTCGAAATTGAATCGCCTCCGGTGTAAATAGTATAATTTGCAAACTCGCTGAAGAGAAAGTTAGGAACCAAATATGCATAAACACTATACCAGGCCGGTACTTTCACATCAAATTGCCACTCGAACGATACATCCGCAGTATCTTTACTCCAATAAAGCTTTGGATTAAAACCCAACACATTTACCTGTTCCCAAAATCCATTTCTGATTGTGTTGGTCGAGCTGTCTTCATTAATCACAGATGACACCGGACGCCAGCGATTGTCGCCTCTGTAAGGTAATGTAGCCGGTTCACTATATAATCGCTTTAAGGTGTCTCCTATGGCGCCACCGTTCGCTTTTAAAGCTTCGTAGAAGAAGAGACTTTCGCCCTTTACCCCTTTTGCTCTGTTTTCAGCGATCGATTCCTTTAAAAGTTGTTGGGAAATCACATAACTACCCGATTTAGCGAGTACGCCGGCAAAAAAGATATCCCTTTTTTCAGGTGCTATATAGTTGAGCGCAGAACCAAGTTCAAACCGGTAGGATATTATATCAGTACGGTAGAGCTGAGGAATAAAATTATCTATGAGAGAAGAGTCCACCCATGTTTTTGAATCCTGGAGATAATTATCGAGACCCCATGGATAAACACTTGGTGCTACAGAGAGGATATAATTTTCACTTCTGGTTTTTACGCTATCACGCCATCTGCTCAGAAAACTTGTAAGTTTGTCAGCCCGCCACTTTTTCCATCCCTGATCATAAAAGTTGGCCGGTGGATTTTGTCCCCCGTTTTCAGATTTGTAGATGGAAACAGTTACGCTGTCGTATCCACCTTCAATCGGCATCGCGGGAAGTCTGTCGTCACCCTGAACTCCATCAACTTCATAGTTATCGAGCACTTCAGTAGTGAGTGAGATCAAAAAGTCCTGAACTTCGGGGTTGGTACCCGCCATCCAATCAAATCCATTTTTGACTAAGAGTGCACCGGAACCGTTTTTACCAGCCCAATGCGGTCTCGCGGCAATAAGATGCCCCCCGTTTTCAGAGTAACTGCTTGAAAACCCAAACTCAAACCATGGAATCACTTCAATCCCGTTTCTATGAGCTTCAATGATAATTTTTTTTAGCGGGTCTCTTCCTGCAAACTGAGGGATGATTGGTTTTTGAAAAAGTGAATCCATGATCCTGCTTGGATAGAGAGTATATCCTTTGTTCCATACAACAGGAAACACAACATTTACACCAACTGAGGCGAGGTAATCCATCGCAGAAGCAATTTTTGTATCATCAAACAAGACATCACTATCAACATTCGTGATCCACACTGCTCTCATCTCTTTCAATGATTGAGAGAAGGACAGAGTTGCGCTCAACATCAATAATAACAAAAATCTTTTAGTCATGAAGCTACTTTAATAAATGGGGAAAATCCGCTCTTTCACGGTAAATTGTATTCTTGAACAAATCGGGATACTTCTTGATCCCCTCATAAAAGAAGAACACTTCGCCTTCAATACCAAGTTCCCTGTTTGCTTCAATCATCTGAAGGAGGAAGTCGGATTTTGGGAAATAACCACCAACTTTAATAAGTACTCCCGGGTAAAAAATATGTTTATACCCCTTAGGGAGATGTTTTGTATATGATTCGGAGAGAACTTTCTTATATTCTTCAATTGTGTATCTGTAAAGTTGGGGACATAATAAATCAACATATCCCCTTTTTACCCATTCGGGCCAATCCTGCAAATATTCCTCTTTGCTCCAGGGGTAGATACTCGGTGACATCGAAACAATACAATTTGGATCAATCGCTTTAACCGTTTGATGAATTTTGCCACAAAACTCAGTTAGTTTATCAGCCCTCCATTTAACCCATTCATGGTTTTTATAGTCTTCAGGCGGATTGTTGCCGCTATGTTCTTTTTTGTACTGTTCAACGGTATATTCATCATATCCTCCGTTGGAAGGCAGAGCCGGTAGCCTGTCGTCTCCCTGAATCCCGTCAACATCATAGTTTCGCACGACTTCACTGATGAGAGCGAGAATAAAATTTTGAACTTCGGGGTTAAAAGCATTCATCCACTCAAAACCATTTTTGGTGGTGAGGTTACCTGAAAAATCTTTGGAAGCCCAATCAGGTTTTGCTGTAAGAAGATGACCCCCGCCAATTTTGAAGGAAGACGCAAATCCAAATTCAAACCACGCTATTACCTTGATCTTCTTTTTGTGAGCTTCTTCGATTACTTCCTTAAGCGGATCTCTACCTGAAATTGCGGTATCTATCTCAATTCCAAACTCATCCTTCATCACTTTGCTTGGATAGAGAGTAAAACCTTTGTTCCAGACAACAGTAAAAATAGTATTGATTCCAAGTTCTGAACAAAGATTTATTGCTTCTTTAATGTTCTCCCTTGATTTCAGAACATCACTGTCAACATTTGTCAGCCACACTCCTCGCACTGCGGAAATACCTGTCTTTTCAACTGAAGGCGGACTTCCCGCTCCTCCCGTGGAGGTCGGTTCAAGTTGTTTTTGATCCTGCGAATTATATGTTGAACACCCGGTGAAAAGAACCAAAGTGACAAATAATATCGCCGGATAGACGAAATAGTTCATTAAAATCTCGCTCTAAGGGTCGCCTTAAGTTCAATCATCTGCATTGAAGCAACATTTTCAAAGTCGAGTTTTAATGTTGACCATAACTCACCGAGGATGTTTTTATAATTTACTGAAATCCCAAACCAGACAGGATCATAAATCTGAACATCAATCCCAGCACCGACATTAAAAGCTCCGCTCCAATCCTCTTGATCGAGAGCAGGCACTACCAACAACTCCTGCAATTTATTAACGCCGGCTGTATCGGGAGCAAAAAGTGAGTCTTTGTAACTCCCACGACTAAAATTCCATTTATAAATTCCAAATCCAATGTTGAATTTACTCTCTAAAAAACTGTTTTTAAAGAAAGTATAATCAGCTTGAATCGATGCCCCAAAGGCTTTAAGGTCCATTTTGAGATTTTTAATCGGATAAACAAATGTTTTATTTTCAGTTCCGATCAAAATTTCCCGTTTTGTCTGCATTTTATCTTCATTAATTTTGTCGAAGACCATATACTCGAGCTTTCCGGTCCAGGTCCAAACCTCGGAGACATCTTTGCTAAAAAATACAGAGGTTCCAAATCCGGGATTAAATCTGTTTGCTAACTCTCCCGTTGGCATAAGATATGAGAAGCCGGCGCCTGCCGAGAACTTACCTTGAGCGAGGAGTGAAATTGAAAGAATAACAAAAACTGTAACTAATTTTTTCATAAAATGATCAATAACTGAATGATAAACCTAATTTGAAGTTGAGACTGTTTGAAAATGGCAGTTCTGAGTAACCCATCCCCTCTGTTTCAACAAAATGTGTGTAGTCGAATTCACCTTTTACACTGACGAAATCGATCAACGGATAAGTGAGGGATACCCCGCCCAGAAGCATTATTGGATTCCCTTGTTTTGAAGGGGCAAAGTTTCTGTAGCTGTAATTAAATGTGTTATCAAGTTTCGAGAGTTTTTTTGTCCAGTTTTCTTCAACATAAAACCATCTGCTGAAGAAGAGGATTCCTGCTCCGACATAAGGTCTCACAGATAAATCGCCTATTTTCGCTTCATAGCCTATTTTTAACGAAACAGGAACACTGTTGATGCCTTGATTGGGGGTGATTACAAGTGAATATTTTGCCGTATCGGTTAGATCAGCTCGAATACTACCGTAATATCTGTTGTCCCAAAAATTCCACTTCCATTGAGTGAGTGCGGAATCCTGGTCTATTGAGTATGATTGATATCCGGCATTAACCGTCAGGTAAAAATCCTTGAATACTTTTATACTTACATCGATTCCTCCGCCAAAACCGGATGCCTTGGTTACTGCATATTTCAGTGAGCCTGCAGAAGAAAACGAACCTGAAATGTCAATAGATGAAATTTGAGATTTCAAAGGAAAGGATAAAAGCATGAAAATTGAAATTACCGGTATTGCGATTTTTATAAAATTTTTCATTTCATCTCCTAATAACTTAAGTTAAGAGTGAATCGGAGAATGTTACCAAGTCGGGCATAATCCGCAAATGAAAAATCGACTGAAACCGGTATTTTTGTTGAAGGATTCACACCCACACCAAAACTGTAAGTTTCCTCATCATAAAAGAATTTGTAACCGCCTCTAAGAAATAACATGTTTTTCCATGCAACTTCAAGCCCTGCATTCATTCTTTCATCACCATCGTTGGGGTGTAGTGCCTCCACAATTCCAGTCACGCGGTAATCAGATTTCATATCGCCAAGAAGTTCTGCTGCCAGACCGAGTTTTAAGACTGATGGCATCTTAAAAGGATCGTTGATATATTTGGTTTCAACACCAAAATTCTGGATTGAAGCCCCGATTCGCAACGATTTTAATCCTGTGTAGTAGAGAATTCCGCCATCAAAAAGAACATTGGAAGCAGAATAACCATCAATCCCCTCTCTGACATATTTAACTGTTACTCCAAAAGAAAATTTATCGGTCAGTGCCCTCGAATAACTCAGCCCGAGTGCAATCGCATTTGCGGAAAAGTCGCCAAGTACTTCATAAACCTTCTGTCCGGTAATCTTTTTTGTTTTTGGCATTGTTCCGTAATCAACCGCCAACGCTGAAACTGCCCAAATCCCCATATCTGATTTTATTGAATATGAGGCTGCGTAGTGTTTGATGTCAGCAAGCCAGGGAGAATAAGAAGCTGAAAAAGAATGATCACTTTCGTTAAATCCGAGACCTGCCGGATTTGTAAAAACTGAGGATGATCCCATATCGGAGAGGGCAACAGAGGATTCACCAAGTGCCGTACTCCTCGCTGTAACTGGAATTTGTAGAAAAACAAACCCCGAGGTTGCCGTTTTTTTGAAATCCTGCGGGAATGATAATACTGTGCCGAGCAGGATAAGTGTAATTACTGTTCTAAATTTCATTTGCTCTCTCACCGTATAATTGCAAATTTACCGGTACTGTTTCCATATTGAGAATCAACATGGAAAATATAAACTCCACTTTCTACATACTGACCAAAGTCGGTTACCTGATTCCAGGTAACTATACCACCTCGAGAATCACTGACAGGGATAGTCTTTACAAGGTCTCCTCTAACAGTGTATATCCTTATCGTACAAGGATTTGGCACATTTACAAACTGAATTTGATCTGTGCCCCCCGGCTGACTTGAGCCTTCACCAATAATGAAAGGATTGGGAACCACAAGCACCTGATTTGAATTTTTAGGTGCCGGCAATGTGGCAAGGAAGGGAGTAACCGTTCTGTTGGCAAATATTGATGACTCCATTGCAGGAACCCTTACAGTATTGCCTGTCTCAGGAAATCTTTGGGCAGGATTAATTGCCCATGATGCTTTACCGGTATCGTAAGCGGTTATTGAATAATAATAACCTGTCCCGATTTGAACAGTTGAATCAACATAAGTATATTTGGTTCCTGAAAGATATGCCGGGTCACCTTTTTTTAGATCAGCTATCAATTCCCATGGCCCCATGGGAAGATAATCGGAACGATAAATCTTGTAACCGGCAAGGTCAAACAAACCATCATCGGGATCGGGAAGCAACTCCACAGAATTCTCAAAAGTAAGAACATTCGCAACTTTTCGCTCTTCACCGGCATAAAAATTAATATTAAATTTTGGTGCTGCGGGTGGATCGGGATGATTAAACCTGTTCTCATATGTAAGTTGCGCTCTTCTCATCGCAGGAATGAAATTCTGAGTATAACTTTGGTTGAATATCAAACTTGGTGAAATCGATTTATCAAGTGCCAAACCGTAGTCCATTCCGGCTACAAGTTCAGCAAGAACTATTTTGATTGTATCTTGTGGTTTGAGAGTCCAGGGACCCAAAGACATCAATGCCCATTTTCTCGCATTGTTGATAAAACTTGTATCAGTGAGGTTTCTCGGGAACTGAACAAATCTAAAAGCATTTGTTGGAAACTTTAATACCTGATATTTGACTTCATTAAATCCTGAAACTCCGGTGAAAGGTCCACTTAGATCCTGTGAAGCCTCACCCTGAGTCCAACCTACTTTTGATTCGTCAACCCGTGTGGCGATCCCGGTTGAATCCGGTGATGCATAAATCAGCTTAACTCCGGCATATCCTGGTGCAAGCCATTCTCCTTGAGGAATACCGTTTACGACTCTTCCGAGTGAATTAGTAAAACCATAGTTTGCATTTTCAGCCTGAAACATCTTGTTGGGTCTGTCATAAACCACCTTGGTGTTCCTTGCGCCATTGGTTTCTTGAGGGAAAAGTACCCGCCACGACCTTGAATTAGCCTGCATAGCATAATTCAGCAGGAGTTGAACTCCATACAAAGTATCAGATACAGTTTTTGTGGGGTGGGCAGCCTTAATCTCGTCGGAGATATTGATAAAATAATATTCATAAAGAATATAGTTTTCATCCCTCTTTGAACCACTCCACTGATGAGCTCTTCTAATAACCCTCAATGGTAATTGAAGTTCATCTTCCTGATTTGGTGTGAAAAAGTTTGGATTATACTCCCAAACTGACTCAATTACTTCTTCACCAACAAGTGGATTGGATTGTAAATAATAATTCTCGCCGTTAGGAAAGAGTTTCCTGTGGGTCTTTAGCGTATATTTTGCGGCGTTTTCAGTGGAAACCGATGAACCATAGATTGCCCAATCCTCAACACTGATAACCGAGTCACGGTTGTTTTTTGCACCGATCCAGAAACCACCTGTTGCCATGTGGCTTGCAGTTCCGCCAATATTTTCTCCAATCCATGATGCGTCAAAACCGGGCCAATCGAGAGTTGGACCGGTGGGTGACCAGTTGTTATAAGCCGGACCCGATTTGGAAGGCATCAAACTGTGCCATAATGCACCTCTGTTAAGAATCAGGAGTGGTGCCTCAACTTGAGCTGCCACAACAAAACTCAAAACTGTAAAAAACAGAAATATTTTATTTTTTAATCTATTCATCTTAATCGTAATACCTTTATTTAGAATCCAAAACCAACTGTGAAGTAAACTTGTCTTGGAACATTTCTGTAAGCTTTGTAAAATGATGAAATGTAACTTATTCTGGTTGGATCAGTTCCGGGTTGGTCAATTGTTGTTCCATAATCAACCCAGTCGATCAAATCATTGTTGGATACAGGAGTGAGCCATTTATTTTCAAACAGATTCATTACTCTAAGGCCGACAACAATCCTGTAACCACCTTCAAGAACAACATGCTTCATAAAATTAAGATCAAACATCGATTCAAGAGGATATCTTCTGTTGTTCACAACATCCTTTAGATCAAATGATGTTCTGTAAGTAAACGGAATTCCTGATTGAACCGAATATGTGAAACTAAGACTTGAATTTTCCAGAATATTTATCCCAAAAAGCTCCGGTCCTTCACCTGTTCCCCAATTATACTGTAACAAAGCACGGAAATTGTGTGTTCTGTCATTTCCTGAAAGAAATTCACCCGTATAATCCCGGGATTCTGCCGCAGCAGACGCTGTTGGATATATCACCTGAGGTCCATAATTACCTTCGGTAGTCTGCGAGATGCTGTATGTGAATCGATACATCCAGTTTTTAGCGTTGATTTTCTCAAGAGAGATTTCAAACCCTAAAGTCGCCCCAAATGCATTGTTCGAGAATGTTGTATAATTAAAGAGTGGTGTATTGTCTGAAGTGTATGCAGATGGACTGTTTAATACAGTTCCGGTATAAGCTGCATAACGCAGAAGTCCAATTTGAGTAACACGGTCGTTGTAATAAAGAGCCACATCAATTCTGTTGTCTTCATCTATCACCTGTTGAAGTCCAAACTCATATTGAATGGTCTTTTTAGGTTCAAGATTAGCGTTACCGTGCCCTACAATTCCTTTATTTCCTCTGTTCGAAAGAGCCTGACTAAAGGTTGGCATTGAAGTAAAATGACCATATTGAAGTCTGAAGGCGGTATTCTCTCCTATTGGGAAAGACAAGCCTATCCTGGGAAGGAGCATAAAATATGTTTTTGATTTTTCCGTATTAAGGTTGCCGGATTCAGGCCCTTCGGTTCCGACATATACTATGTTAAACGGATCAACAGGTACATCAGCGCCAAAATTGTAGGCCTCAGCTCTTACTCCTATGTTTGCAATCATCCCTTCATATTCCATCTTATCCTGAATATAAAAAGCGATATTGTAAGGCTTTGCCGTGTAATACTCAGCCACACCTGTTGTTGCAACCAGGGCGTTTGCCTTAAACCTGGAATTTACACCATTGTTGAAAAGATCCCAATAGTATAACCGTAAACCTGTTTTAATTAAATTCCCGGTATTTATCTGGCTGGTAAAATCAAGACTTGCAGCATAATATTCCGTTCTGGTATCCTGATAATAGAGAGTACTAAATGCATCAGGAGCCCTGAAATATTGGGTTTCCCACCAGGAACCGGCTTTCAGGAGGTTTCCCTGACGGTCACCAAGACTGTCAAGTCTGTCTCTCTCCTGAGAATAACTGGTCAAATATTCGTAGGGAAGTTCATATTTTTCACTCATATGAGTTAAAGTTGCCTCAAAATAGGAAGTGGCATCCAGAGTGTAAATGTAGTTAAGACTTTGTGTTACAGTCTGTTCTGTTCTTACGGGATCAATCAACACATAATATTTGTAAGAATTGGATGGAGGTGAAAAAGCCAGACCTGCCCACCTGATATCTTCAGATCCCGACCAGATACCACCCTGATAGTTCTGATATCCCAGCATAAGTTTCAACTTGTGTGAAGTAAATGGCTGGTATGTCATATTGAGAATATAATTTTGATATACCTGATCTTTCTCCGAGGTCGGAAGACGGGTTGGATTCTTTTTATATTCTCCGGAGAGGAAGAATTTTAATTTATTTGGGTCTTTTCCCAGCGGTCCGCCAAATCCAAACATCACTCTGGTATATGCTCTCTCTCTGTAGTCATAAACACCCAAAGGATTGTCATCGCCCGGTTTGTGGTTATAGATCCAGGTGTTGTATGCCCAGTTGATTTCCTGACTGAGAACATTGTTCCAGGTATTTATTTCATCAGCAGTGGCTGTGCCATTTTGCACTTTGTCATATAACCATTTGTATCTTGAGGGGGATGTTATACCCAGATCCTGGAGAAAAAATGAAGAATCTTTATATGCCATCCAATTATTGAGCTGACCCCATTTTTGCCATTCGTATGTGGATTCGTCATAAATATATTTTCCAAAGTGATATTGTCCCGGTGGCCGGTATTCAACCCTTACTTCACCTGAAAGCCGTGGACTTCCCTCTTTCAGAACAACTTTCACAACACCCGCTTGAGCGTTACCATATTCGGCTGAAAACCCGCCCGATATAAGTTGCATCTGTTGCACACCAATCGGATTTACATCATATTTCCACGAATTGTTTGATTTTTCAACACCAAACGAGCCCGGGGATGTGGTTGCCGAATTGATCTGCTCTACTCCGTTGATCTGATAGTTCACCTCATAAGAGCCAGAACCTCTTACCGAGTAAGTTCCTTTTTCATTTTTCTGAAATCCTGCGGTGAGGTCAAGTATTCCGCGCAATCCTTCAATTGGTGCAGCTGATATCTGTTCTTCATCAATTGTTGATGAGGAAGAGGTTTGATCTTTAATCACTTTCGGTTTTTCTGCAATTACAACAACCTCATCCATTTCAAAGGTTGATTGTTTTAATTTTACATCAAGCTCAGTGGTTCGGTCAATATTTATCTCAACATTTGAAACAATATACTTTGCATACCCGACAAAACTACTCGTAACAGTGTACTTCCCGGCCGGAATGTTGAGAATAAAATAATTCCCATCAATATCTGAGATACCACCCAGGTTTGTTCCATCAATTCTGACTGCCACCCCGGGGAGCTTCTCCCCTGTCTGCGCATCAGTGATTACACCCGAGAGTTTACCCCTTTGTGCCTGAATTTCAGAAATGCCTGTCAGCAGTACAAATAAAAGTAGTATTTTAGCAAGCAGAAAGTAACGATTTTCATGTTTATGCTGTAGATCTGGCTCCATATTTTCTTCGTTTCTACAATATTTATAAAGTTTATTTTGTGTGCAAAAAATCAATTTACTATACTGAAATTTGAATATTATTTACCTAACTAACAAATTAAATTTACCGAAATGAAATATTTTTTCCAAATAGATATAGTTACCGATCCCCCACTCTCCGATGAATCTGCCGCCGTCTTCTGGATGTATGAACCGGATGGAATAAATTTTGAAAATAATACCACCCGTTTATTCTTTTCAGAGTTGAGTGATCAAAAAATTGAATCCATCAAAGTCGAATTAAATCTTCTTGTGGATTCAGGTGTTATAGAAAAATTTGACTTAAGTGTCGCAAAGGAAGAGCAAATCAACTGGAATGAAGAATGGCAGAAGGGTCTTAAAGTTCTGAAAGCAGGCACAAAATTTGCAATTAAGCCAACATTTGTTGATTATGAGCCTTCGGAAGGTGAAATTGTTATCGAAATCGATCCAAAAATGTCTTTTGGGACGGGTGAACATGAAACCACCCAGTTAATTCTTGGCTTGCTGGAAAAATATGGTAATAACAGAGATTTTGTTCTTGATGCAGGAGCAGGTACCGCAATTCTTGCAATTGGTGCCATTAAGCTGGGATCAAAAAGAGCGATCGCTTTTGACAATGATGACTGGTGCCTCGAAAATGGAATTGAGAATGTTAAGCTTAATAATGTTCAGGATGTGGTTGAGATAAGGATTTGCGAAACAAAAGACATCCCCGAAAAAGATTTTGACCTGATAGTGGCAAATATTCAAAGAGATGTTTTAATGGCGATTGCCGCAGATCTTGAAGCGAGACAAAAACCCGGCGGCACCCTGATACTTTCAGGACTGTTGATTAATGATGAAGAGATAATTCTGCCGGTTTACGAGTCGATTGGATACAAATTAATCGACAAAGCAGGTAAAAACGAGTGGATTAGCCTCGTTTTTGAATACACTCAGTAATTACAAAAAAACACTGCTGATTGAGAATGGTTCTTTTCAATCAGCAGTGCTTCAAAATAAATAAACTATTTTTTATAAACTATTTTACCATCCACAATAGTATATAACACCCCGGCATCTTTTATTTCTTCAGGATCAATCGTAAAGATATTCTTTTCGAGAATCGTAAAATCAGCATATTTACCAACCTCAATCGACCCAAGCCTGTCTTCCATAAATGCTGCATAAGCATTATTTATCGTATAACCTCTCACTGCTTCAGTAACCGATACCTTCTGATCAGGAATCCATCCGTCAGGATTTTTTCCATCAAGAGTTCTTCGCCAAGGGATTAAGGGGTGCAACAGTCCAATCTGAACCAAAACACACATTTACACCCTCCGAAATCATATCCCTGAAACGATAAGAGGTTGGGAGCCTGTCATGACCAATCCGTTTATGAGCCCAAACTCCATCATCAATTAAATGATAAGGTTGTACTGAGGCTATAACATTTAATTCTTTAAATCTTTTAACATCTTCTTTTATTACATGCTGTGCGTGTTCTATCCTGAATCTTCTATCTCTCGGTGGATTAACTTTAACCACTTCCTCAAATAAATTAAGAATATAATTGTTTGCTTTGTCCCCAATCGCATGGATCGAAAGTTGAAGCCCAGCCCTGTCGGCTTCAATTGCCCATTGTCTTAAGCTGTCGTTGCTAACAATTTCCATTGGAAGACCACTTGTTGACTTATCCTGTTCATACGGTTCAAAAAACCAGGCTGTAGAAGAGCCAAGTGAACCATCAGAAAAAGCTTTTAGCGACCCTATCTTTAGAAAATCGCTTCCAAATCCACTTTCGATTCCCAGAACGGAATGATTCCTGACTTCCGAGATTGGAAGACGACAGTAGATTCGACATGTAAGTTTCCCTTCTTTCTCAAATTTTTGATAGGTACTCAGATCATTTGAATACGTAATGTCGTGCACCATCGTTACACCAAGTCTGGCAGCTTCTTTTAATGCAAGTTCCACGGCTTCTGTGTATTCCCGTTTTGATGAAACAGGAATCAATTTTGATACAAGATCAATTGCATTGTCCTTCAATATTCCGGTTGGTTCCCCCGTAATTTTATCTGTCACTATGTCCCCACCGGCAGGTTCGGGAGTGGAAGCTGTAACACCTGCCATCTTAAGTGCCACTGAGTTTGCAAGAGCAAGATGTCCATCAAATCTGTGAATCAATACCGGATTGCCGGGTGATATCTCATCGATCATCTCTTTTGTTGGCAAATCTTTAATCTCCCAGGCTTCATGATCCCAATCTCCACCGGTTATCCATTCCCCCGGTTTTTTGTTGTTGATGTAGTCTGCGAGGAGCTGTTTAAATTCTTTGGTGGATTTAGCGGGACGAAGATCAAGTCCACCGAGGTAAAAACCACCCGAAACAAAGTGCACATGATTGTCGGTTAGCCCGGGTAACATCAGGGCACCTTTTAAGTCAATTGTTTCATAGTTGTGCGACAGAAATTTTGTTGCACCGACAACTTCCCCGGTATAAATTATTTTATTTCCTTCTGTAACAACACATTCAACAAAGCTGTTTTTGGAATCGGAAGTAAATATCACCCCGTTTTTAAACAATGTTTGAGACATTTGACTATTTCCTTCAAAGGTGAATAAAACCATGACAACAAGAATTAGTTTTTTCATTAAATTTTCTCGTTCATAAGTGTGAATTCGGGTTATTCGGAGTGGTTACCGTATAAAAGAAAAGCCGGATAGTCCTTTTCAGAACCATCCGGCTAAAATCAATAAGGGTTTGCTTATTTGTTAAGCATCATCTTAATGTTGGATGTGAAGTTCTGAGCAGCACCGGTAGCTGTGATCTTGGCAATGTAAAGACCTGAAACCAATGATGAAGCATCAAAATCAACACTGTGTACACCGGCTGACATTGTGCCGTTTACGAGTGTAGCAACTTCTTGTCCAAGAACATTATACACTGAAAGTGTAACTTTAGCATCAGTAGCAAGGCTAAAGCTGATCTTGGTTGAAGGGTTAAATGGATTTGGGAAGTTCTGATTTAATGCAAAAGTATTTGGAGCTGTTACATCAACTTCAACTGCTTTTGAATAATCTGAAGTACCATCAAAATCTACTTGTTTGAGTCTGTAGGTATATGTTCCAACGCCAACACCTTTGTCGATAAAGCTGTATTCTTTAACGAGGGTTGTGGTTCCTGAACCATCAATAAATCCAACAGAAGCAAATTCGCCTGAAGTTGATTTTCTCTCAACAAAGAATCCTTTGTTGTTGGTTTCTGAAGCGGTTGACCAGTTTAACTGAACATCTGCGCCAACTGAAGTTGCGCTGAATGTAGCGAATTCAACAGGAACGATTCCGTTGCCGGCCTGGAAATCATCAACAATAAATGCTGCGCCGTCATTGAAGTTATCTGCAACAACTGCTCTTAAAGCTACATAGATGTTTGAACCTGCAGGAACGAGACTGCCAACATTCCATCCGTAACTTACCCAGCCTGAATCAGCAGCGGTAAAATTAAGATTAGCCGCAGTAATAGTGAAAGCTGCGGTTGAGGTATTGGTGGTAGTCGAAATCTTAACCTCAAGTTTATCGAGATAACTACCGAATTTTCTCATCCAGAATTTAACAGAATCGCCGTTTTGTACATTAAGAAGCTGTGGAGCAATCAACCATGAATCATTAGCTGTAGCACCGCCAAGTGTATATGTAAAAAATGCGGTTCCTGTTCCTGATCCACCGGGACGATTAATGTTGGTTCCGCCAGTCCATCCTGGAAGAGGTGTGGTTCCAATTGCAAGTCTATCCCAGCCTGTTCCTCCGTCTGGTGTCAATTTTGCCCAGCCTGCTGGTGGGAAAGTTAAACCTTCGAAGCCTTCAGTGATGCTGTTTGAGCTTTCGATCCATGGACCTCTTGTAAACTCTGGAGCTTCTGATTTCTGCCATGTCTTAAGATTTGTAGCTCTGTCTTGAGCCTGTGCATAACCGATTACAAAAACGGTTAACATGAAAATCGCGAAGAATTTTTTCATGATTTGTTCCTTTTGTTGATGATGAGTTTGTTATTAATTTAAATATGAGGTATTTATGTGAGCCAATTGTTCTAAAAACTCTCAAAATATCTAAATAATTTTCATGCTAATATTAAGCATTTTTGATAAGTTAAACAAGTACTTTCAAGGAATTTTTATTTTTTCTATCAATTTATTTTGCTTAACACAAAGAAATGTGTTGAATAATTTAACAATCAAGAAAACGAGAATATGTACTCTATAAGACTTAGAGCAGGAATTATTTCCCTTTTAGTGGGCATTTCGATGCTCCTTATGAAATTTACGGCTTATTTTCTCACAAATTCGGCTGCCATCTTTTCAGATGCTTTAGAATCAATTGTACATATCGCTGCAACTTCCATGGCGCTGTTCAGCATCTATTATTCCTCAAAACCACCGGATAAGGAGCATCCCTACGGACATGGAAACATGGAATACTTCTCAGCCGGGGTTGAGGGGCTGCTTATTCTGATAGCTGCACTCGGAATAATATATTATGCCATTATGGATATAATTTATCCTCCGGGTATAAAACAACTTGATCTTGGTATGGGAATCATTGCATTCGCAGGGTTGATTAATTTGTTCCTTGGTCTCTTTCTGATTGGAACAGGTAAAAAAACAAATTCGCTTACTCTGATTGCTGATGGTAAACATGTTCTCACCGATTCCTATACGAGTTTGGGAGTGCTGATTGGAGTTACGATAGTTTTCTTTACAGACATGGAAATTATTGATCCACTCTTTGCAATTTTTGTGGGTATGAATATTATCTACACCGGTTACGCTCTCATGAGAGAAGCATTTGGAGGGTTAATGCACGAGGCAGACAGCAAAACTGTTGACAAGGTATCAAATGAATTAGTTTCCATCAAAAAGAATGATTGGATCGATATTCATGAACTAAGGTGCAGAAAATCGGGCAGTTTTGTCGCCATCGATTTTCATCTGATTCTTCCCTTTTATCAGACCATTAAAGAGGCTCATGACGAGGAGACGAGGATAAAGGCCCACATTAAAGATAAATTTAGTGAGTCAGAAGTTATGATCCATTTCGATTATTGTCAAAAAAAATTGTGCAAGTTTTGTACACTTGAAAATTGCCATGAAAGAGAGGAGAAATTTACCACCTCAATCTCATGGGATACATTAAAAACCACCGGAAGACCGGTTTACGAAATTTTTCCCAATAAATAAAAACAGGTAAGAATATGTTGGATCTAAGCTATAAATACATGAATCTTCAGCTTAAAAATCCTGTCATCGCGGCATCATCGGGCCAGACCAAAACTTTGGATAATCTACAAAAACTCTATGATAATGGAGTTGGAGCAGTTGTTCTTAAAAGTTTTTTTGAGGAATCCCTTCCTAAATCACCAAAAATGAATCCTGAAGAAAATTATCACCCTGAGATTTATGAATATTTTGGATACGAACATGATAAATATTTTGGCTTAAAAGACTATTGTGAACTTGTTTCAAAAGCTAAAGCAAAATTTGATATTCCGATAATTGCAAGTATCAACTGCACGAGTGCTGACTGGTGGTTCAACTTTGCCGAACAGCTCGAAGCATCGGGCGCTGATGCTATTGAACTTAATGTTTTTAATTACGCTTCATCTAAAAATTTTGCCTCTCCAAACATTGAAAAAATCTATCTTGACATTGTTAAAGGTGTAAAAAATTCAGTTAAAATCCCGGTTTCTATTAAACTTGGTCAGAATTTCAGCTCAATCCCCCACTTTGTGTCAGGACTTGAACAAAACGGGATAAATGGAATTGTGCTGTTTAACAGGTTTACAGATCTGGATATTGACATCGAAACATTTAAATTCAAAACTTCATTTGAATTTAGTGAAAAACATGAGTTTTTTGTACCACTTAGATGGATCGCTATTCTTGCACGGCAGGTGAAATGTGGATTGTGTGCCTCAACGGGTGTTAAAGGTTATGAGGAAGTAATTAAATTTTTGTTGGCAGGAGCCTCTGCAGTACAATTAGCATCGGTTATTTATCAAAAAAGCCCAACAGTAATTGGCGAAATTTTGAATAATATTGAAGAATGGATGAAAAGGCACAACATCGATAAACTCGAAAGCATCAAAGGAAAACTGAGCTTTTCACCCGATGCTGAAGGCGTTGCCAATTATTATATGCGTTCCCAGTTTATGGAGAAGATTGCCGAAGTCGAGTAAAATTACCGACTACAACTCCTCAGTATAAACAAGGTATTCAGGCGGAAGTGAATTAATAAAAACTTCCGCCGATTCCTCTGTTTCAAATATGCCAAATACTGTGGATCCACTCCCGCTCATCAATGAAAATGACGCTCCTCCCCTTAACATCGATTCTTTCAGTTCACTAATTTGCGGGTGAGTTTCGAAAACCGTAGTCTCAAAAGAATTTACGATAACTCCTCTTAACTCATTGTAATTGTTTATGATACGACCATTCAGTTCGAGCAGATTAAAACCCGGTTTAGAGGGTTTACAATTTTTGTATGCCTCGGCGGTGGAGACATGAATTCCCGGGTTCACCACAACAATGAAACCCTCCAATTTTAGATCAATCTCGCTTAATTTCTCCCCTCTTCCTGAAGCAAATGAAGGATACGGGTGGATAAAAAATGGGACATCCGAACCAAGTTGTAAACCAAATTCACTCAATTCAACTTTGGAATATCCCAAATTAAAAAGATCATTCAACCCCAATAAAACAGAAGCTGCGTTGGATGACCCTCCCCCCAATCCAGCCCCCAATGGGATGTTTTTATTTAAGGTGATCCTGCAGTTAAGTGGTTTTCCCGTTTTCTGTTCGAGCAATTTCACAGCTTTGTAAATAAGGTTATTTACGGGATCAGAATTAAGTTCAGCTACACTGCATTCAATAAGCAAATGGTCACATTCACGGATAATAATCTCATCACTTAGCCGTAATGGATAAAAAATTGTTTCAATATTATGAAATCCATCGCTCCGTTTTTCGGTGATGAACAGCCCAAAGTTTATTTTTGAAAGTGAGTTGATTATTAATTTCATCTTATTAAGGTCACCTGTTATCCCGTTTCAAACACGATTTAATGTAATCTCGACCGCAGCTCTCACCACTGCATTAAACATTCCATCGAGATTTATCTGATCAATACATTCCAAATTAAATGGACATGTTTTTTTCCAGCAGGGTGCGCATTCAAGATTTTCAGGATAGAACATCACTCCATTGTCGTAAAGATCAATTTCTGTCCAACAACTTAAACCAAACCATGAAACTATATATTTTTCCAATGCGATACCAAGGTGCATACCAAAAGAATCACCGGTAACTATAATATCAGCAAGTGATTCGTAAACAGCACCCATTCTCACTCCCTCATTCGTGGGTGTGCTGATTATCTCCAACGGAAACGCATTCGCTATTTCATTATTTCTTTCTGCATCCTCAGGACCGCCGAGCAAAATAACCTTTAAATCTGTTTCCTTCAATATCCTGTCGATTATGTGAATATGTTGATCCACTCTCATCTTTTTATTTGGAAAAAGAGTTGAACAACCGGTGTTAAATCCAACAATCAACTCTTTTTTATGAAATCCATACCGCTTCCTTAATAATGAAGCCCTCTTTTTCTCTTCATCAGTGAGAGAAAAGACATAACCCAATCGTTCATAATCCAGATCGAGAGTTTCAGCAACATACTCCTGCTTCGTTTTACGGTTGACTTTAAATTTAAGATTATCATCCAGACCGAGCATATAATTGTAATATGCACCGCTATTTACAGGTATGATCTTACCATCATGGTCGAGACCAAATCCTTTTTTTTCCGCTGCATGCATCGAATTTAGCATGGCACAAGCTTTATGTGATTTGTCTAAATTAACTGCAATATCGAAGTGAATATTTCTCAGAATATTAAGGGATTCAAAATTGTAGATAAAAACCTGTTCAAGCAATGGATTGTTTTCAAGCAGAGGTGAAGATATTTTTTCTGTGACCCAGTAGATTGATGAGACAGGATATTTTTTCTTCAGTAAAGGCAATTGGGCTGTGGTCATCAGCACATCCCCCATGGCATCAAGATTTATTATGAGAATCTTAACTCCCATGGGCGAATCTTCTTTACATCCTTGTTCAAGGCAATTGTGCCCGGGGAAACATGGTTTGTATCCGTTAAAATGTTTGCAGTCAGGAATGTTCATGTCTTTTTAATTCATCGTTTAAAAATGGATCAAATTTCTCCATCACCTTCAAAAACTTTACATCTTTTAGTGTTGGTGATGAGGTTACTATTGCTTCATATCGGGTATTATATGGATACCAGATTATGTCTTCTGTTGCATATTTTACATATAATCCAAATACCGGAATATTATAAATTGATGCCAGGTGAACAGTTGCAGTGTCAGGGCTAAACAGCAAATTGATCTTCCCCACCATCGCACAAAATTCACCAAACCCGGGGGTATAATAAGTCCTCTCCGAATAAGGATCAATTTCCAAACTTAATTTAATATCTCTGGTTGAGCACAACAACAGATATTCTATTTTTTTTTCTTTGAGATATTCTACAAGTTTTTTGAAATTTTCGGTTCCCCAATAGCGAGCCATACTTCCGGCGGAGATATTGATTCCGACAACAAACTCCGAACCGGTGAATTTGTCGGCAAAATAACGGTTAACATTTTCGATATCTTCTTTTGATGGAAAGTATCTGATTGATGGAGTGGTTAATAAACCATCCACCTTATGATCACCGTCAACAAGTTCGATTAGTCTTAAACAGCGGTCGATAACATGAATTTTTGTCGAATCAGGTTTATCGATAACATGAGTAAAAAGTTGAGCATTGGCTCTCCGCAATCCCGCTACATAATGCACTTTTAACTTTTTAAGGATATAACTTACGGTTACCGAAACATCATCATGCAAATCAAAGACAGCTTTATAGCCCGAGTTATTAATCTTTTTTAGCAGTTTTCCGGTCCCCTCAGCCCCTTTTTCGTAAATAATAACATTGTCAATATCGGGATTATTGCGAAAAACAAAATGATTATGCCTGTCTGCAAGAACAGTGATCTCACACCCGGTCGTCAACTTCAAATGATGCAGAAAAGGAGTAACAACCAACGCATCACCAATCCTGTTAAGTCTGATACATAATACCTTATCACCCTTGCTCAACTTAACTCGAGCATCGCTTTTTTTTCTCCTCCCGGAGAACAGTATCCAACGCAGAAATAACCGTTTGAAGAAAATTTCAATCTTTTTCATCGACTAAATGTTTATTCCATTTTGAGTCAATAGCAAATCTATTTTTGACATTACTCTTTCTACAGGAAGATCAAGAAAACACTCATGTTTACGGTTACATTTTAGTAAGTTACAGCAAATACAATCAAGTTCATCCAACCTGACTGTTTGATGTTTTTTTCCATAAGGTCCTTGAAGGGCAGGGTCAGTCGGACCGTGAAGAGCAAGAGTGGGAACGGATAAAGCAGAAATAAAATGCATGGGGCCGCTGTCATTCGCAACAGCAAATACACAGCCTGTTGCCATTCCTCCCATCTCCATAAAAGATGTCTCAGGGGATAAAACAGCAATATCGCCCATCATATTTTTAATTTCTTCAGCTTCATCAAAGTCTCCCTTTCCCCAGAGAATTAAAGAAGTTAATCGATATTTTTCATATATTTTTGTCCCGATCTCTGCAAATTTTACCGGATCACACCTTTTTGATTCCCAGCCTCCCCCCGGAACAAGAGCACAATATTTTAAATTGACACTCTGTGAATCAAAAAATCTTGCGGCTTTTTCCGTTGCTTCTTTTGAGACTACAAGATACTGATCACGGTGTTTTACTTCAATTCCGATCTTTTCAAGAAATAAAAGATGCAGTTCTCCTGCATGATGTTTTCCTCTCTCAGCCGGACCATAAAGATTGTAGGCGTATCTCCTCCCCCTGTATGGAAATCCCGCCCGGAATTTTGCTCCACTTCCAAATGTGATTTGTGCTGATTTTGGATTTGAATAAAGATCAATCACCAAATCATATTTTCGTCGCCTTATTTCCAGAATTTTCGACGCAATTTCAAATCTGTTTGAAAAATTATAAACCAATACTTCATTTATAAGTGGAATTTCTTTTAACAATTGAGCTGAAGGCTTTTCAGTCAGAAAATCTATAACAGCTTCAGGATACTGCGATTTTATGTTTTTAAGCACAACAGTACTGAGAATAACATCACCAATACCCCTGAATTTAATCAACAATATTTTCTTTATTTGAGATTTCCGGAGGAGCATGGCAAATTTTCTATCTCTTGTTCATATATTTCTTCCCTGCAAATCTATTAATTCTATTTTAGTTATCCAATTTTTGAAAAATTTATCATGCCGACAGTACTGGAAATCCTGGACAAATCCACAAAATTTTTAGATGATAAAGGAATTGAATCACCGCGTCTAAATGCCGACCTTTTGATGGCTCATGTTTTGACATGCAAAAGACTTGATCTCTACATGATGTTCGACAGACCGCTAAAGGAACCCGAACTTGAATCCTACCGGGAGTGTATCAGACGAAGAATCAAATTTGAGCCACTCCAGTATATCGTTGGAAATGTAGAATTTTTTGGATTAACCCTGGAAGTTAATTCTTCAGTTTTGATACCAAGACAGGAAACTGAGTTATTCGTGGATATAATTGTTCAGGAAAATAAAGATCGTTCAGCACTGAAAATCCTTGATATCGGCACCGGCAGCGGTAATATCGCTATTTCACTCGCTAAAATGATTCCCGGTTCGGAAGTTACCACGATAGATGTGAGTGGAGCATCAATCGAAACAGCGAAAAAAAATGCTTCGCTTAATTCAGTTGCAAACATCAGTTTTATCCATTCTGATGTCATCGATTTTTTCAACTATGGAAATGGTAAAACCCGTGAGTTGTTCGATCTAATCATTTCGAACCCTCCCTATGTTTCAAACTCCGATTATCTTAAAGTTCAGGAGGAAGTGCTTAAGTACGAACCTTCTATAGCTGTTACCGATTTTGCCGATGGATACAAATTTCATTCAGAAATAATTTCAAACTCTCTGATGTATCTCAATCAAAAAGGGAAAGTTTATCTTGAAATGGCTCTCGGTCAGGATGAAACATTATCAGATATGATGGCTTCAGCGGGATATTCGAATATCGAAGTGTACCGTGATTACAACAAAATTAAAAGATTTATCAGAGGAATAAAGGAATAATGAGAGCACTCGTCCAAAGAGTTACCGAAGCCGGAGTATATATAACTGATCCCGTTTATTCTGCCGAAACAAAAGCAGGAATGGTAATTTTACTCGGGGTTAAGGAGGGTGACACAATTCAGGATGTAACTTTTGTGGCAGATAAATGCGCAAATCTTCGGATTTTTGAAGATGAAAACGGGAAGATGAATATCTCGATTAAAGAAACGGCGGGTGAAGTTTTAATTATCTCACAATTTACCCTTTATGGAGAAACTGCCAGGGGAAATCGTCCCGCTTTCACACTTGCTGCCAAACCTGAAACCGCAAATGTACTTTATGAGGCTTTTGTTGAGAGAATGAAAGAAAACCTAGGGACACAAAAAATCAAAACAGGTATTTTTGCCGCCATGATGTCGGTGAAAATCATAAATGACGGTCCTGTTACTCTCATCGTGGAGTCAAAATAATGACCCCGACTAAAAAGTGCAAAGGTTCGATCGCACTCTTTTTTATCGATGGAGTTGGAATCGGGGAAAATGATCCAACCAAAAACCCTTTTTTTTCGTATCCTTTTAAAATATTCAATGAAATTTTTGAGACAACTCCCTGGCTGGGAAATGTCCCCTTGCTTTGCGAACATGGTGAACTTTTTCCTGTTGATGCAGCACATGGATTTCCCGGGTACCCACAAAGCGGAACGGGACAACTCTCTATTTTTGGTGGTTTTGACGCGATAAAAGCTTTCGGCGGTCACTTTGGTCCTTACGCCCCGCTTTCAGTGGTTGAAAACATCTATAAATCGAATCTCTTTATGGATACTACCAAAAAAGGATATGCATTTAAATTTATAAACGCATACCCCAGACCATTTTTTAATCATCTCAGAAAAAAACCAAAAAGACTTAATGTAACCGCCCATTGTATGCTCTCTTCAGCCATTCCTTTTAATAAATCGCGTGAAGTGTATGATAAACAAGCACTTACACCTGAAATTACAAACTATAGGTGGAGAGGAAAATTAGGCTCAAAAGTGCCTGAAATATCACCCGAAGAAGCAGGCAAGCGATTTTTAAGAATCATGCGAAAAAATGATCTTTCAGTTTTCGAATATTATTTGACAGACTATGCAGGACACAGGCGATACGACGGTAAGATTGAAGAAATTTGCGAAATTCTCGATCGCTTTTTGTTTTATATCATGAAAAATTTTGATTTTGAAAATGATACTCTGATGGTTTGCTCGGATCATGGAAATTTTGAAGACATTTCGGTTAAAACCCATACGAAAAATCCCTCACTATTTATCGCTTACGGCAAATATGCCGGACTGATAAAGTCAAAGGTGGATAATTTATCCAAAATTATGCCCGTCATTCTGGAACTGCTAAAGAAGAATGAAAAGTCTCTCACTTGATGATTTAAAATATTATCCGGCGATCCCGTTTGTTATCGCCTTCTCGCTCGGGATTCTTGTTCAGGATACCAGCCCGATCCCCATATTTTACCTCCTTTCTGTTTCGTCCTTAACATTTTTATTAATTTTTTTCTTGAAAAGAAGAGGATTATTACGCATTATTCCTCTACTTTCACTTTTATTGGGCTATTGCACCGGTTCAATTCTTTACACATTCTCAACTAGCGATTTTAGAGTTGAACCCTTTTATCAAAAAAAGATAAGCCACATGAAATTATCTGCAAGCGTGGATAGAATCAATGAAATAAATTCAGAAAAGGTGGAATTTACAGGAAGTGTAATTACAGCATCATACGATTCAACTTATAAAGATTCCATTACACGCAGAAGTAACAGAATAAAAATTAAAAAAGAGTGTTTGGGAGATGTTAAACTCATTTTTAAACTGCGGGAACCCGGCGACTCTCTTCTGAGAATTTTCAGAAAGGAGCTTATCCCCGGCAGAACCATAAACCTTACCGGTAATTTTAGCGTTCCACCAAAAGAACGAAATCCCGGCGGATTTGATTATCAGGACTACCTTTATCGGCAAAAAATTTCAGGTCTCATTTATATTGATAGAGATTCAACTCTTGAAATCACAGGTGAATATTCTTTTTTATCAGGGAATATTTACCTGCTGAGAAAGGCAATGGGAGAGAAGATTGATGAGCTTCATTCTCCGAAAACCGCTGCAATCCTGAGGGGGTTGATAATCGCCGACAGAACTGAAATTGATGAAGATGTAATTACCGGGTATGTAAACACCGGCATCGCCCACATTCTCGCTGTTTCAGGCTTTAATGTCGCAATTATTTACCTTCTTACCCTATTGTTATTACAAAAATTCAGGCATAAAAATCGTTTATTTGAACTTGTTTTAAGACTTTTAGTGCTTTTTTTATTCCTTGTTATTACGCAGTTTCAGACGACTGTTGTCAGGGCTGTATTGATGTTCACAGTACATTCTCTCCTTTTTTATTCAGGAAGATTAAATAACAGATGGAATACCCTTGCGATTACAGCACTTATTATTTTGGTGTTTAATCCTCAAGACCTGTTTTCGGTTAGTTTCCAACTCTCCGTAGTTGCGGTTGGAAGTCTCTTTGTGGCTGAAGACATCGTTTCAGGAATAATCTTTAACTTAAACGCAAAAATTGCAGGCCTGAACAACGGAGCTTTTAAAGAGATTGTTACCCGGATTTCTGATTCATGGATTTTGAAGCAATCGTTTGAATTGATTCTGATAACTCTTCTTGTTCAATTTGGTATGCTCCCTTTTTTGATCATATATTTTGGAAAAATTTCTCTCCTTTCACTTCCTGCAAATCTGGTGGCAATTCCAACTTCATCAGGCCTGCTTGTTAATGGATTGGTTACATTAATAATTTCTCCTCTCTCCACAAAAGTTGCATCAATCTTTGCAGCCGGTTCAGATTTTGCAAACCATCTCTTAAACTCCTTTATTTTTTCACTCGATGAATTACATTTTGGAATAATTGAGTATGGATCATTCACATTTTATGATGCAGCTGTGTTTTATCTGTTGATTGTTTTGTTGATTATTATCTTTTTAAGGAACAACAAGATGATATGGCGTTCAGCAGCTCTGATTTCCGCGATAATGGTATTCACTTCCTCCCATCTGATTTCAGCTTCTCCGCCTCTTAAAGCGGGATATTCTTACATTATGGCAATTGATGTGGGACAGGGAGATTGTTACCTGCTGCGGACTCCGGAGAATATGACAATCCTGATTGATGCTGGTGACCTTGAAAAGAGTTTTGATGCAGGGAAAATGACTGTTATCCCTGTTCTAAAAAAACTTGGAATCGATAAAATAGATGCTGCCTTTGTCTCGCACTACGATAACGATCACGCCGGCGGAATGATTTCACTTATCCGGGAAGGCATTTTAGGAAAACTTTATCTTCCACCACCCGACACAACCGATGTTGACGATCTTACTCTTTTTAACCTGCTTAAAAATCACGAAAATTTTGAAATAATCAAAAAAGGTCCAATTTTCTCAAAAGAAAATATTACAATAGAGCTACTTACAGATTTTGAGGCAATTCCGGAGAAATCGGGCTCTAACAAAAGAAGTGCGGTTCTTATGGTTACACTTGAAAATCAAAAAATCCTCTTTACAGGCGACCTTGAAAAAGATGGTGAATTAGAGTTAATCAGAAAAAATATAAATTTGAAATGTGATTTCTTGAAAGTTGGGCACCACGGCAGTCGTTTTAGTACTTCAAATGAGTTTCTTATGAATGCCCAACCGGATTACTCCCTGATCAGTGCGGGGGTGGCAAATTGGTATAATCACCCTCATCCGTTGGTAATCGAACGACTTGAAAATCAAAATTGCAAAATTTTCAGGACCGATCTCGAAGGTGCAATAATTTTTAGAATTGAAAATGGAACTGTTATGAAAGTGAATTGGAGATAAACTGTTGATTCAAACGATTGGATTTCTGGGTGGTGGCCAACTTGCTCGAATGTCGGCACTTGCAGCTTACAAACTTGGATTTAAGGTTGCAGTTTTTGAGGCAACAGCAAACTCCCCCGCCGGAATGTTAACAAAACTTGATTTTCCGGGATCAATAAACGATGATCAAAAACTCAATGAATTCGCCGGAGTATGCGACATAATCACTCTGGAAAATGAATTCATAAATCCATCACGATTAGAACTGCTCCAGTCGTTTGGGAAAAAAGTATTTCCCTCACCGCACACTATCTCTTTAATTCAGGATAAACTGATTCAGAAACAGACATTTAGATCAAAAGGACTGCCTGTTCCTGATTTTCTGCCGGTGACGGACTCCGGTTCATATCAATCTCTTTCCGATAATCTCGGAAGTGAGTTTTTACTCAAATCAAGAAAAATGGGTTACGATGGTTACGGGAACCATTTTGTTAAAAATTCCGATGATTTTAATGAAGGAGTGAAAAAACTGACTTCTCGACATGATAATATCATGGCTGAACAAAAAATTGAGTTCATAAAAGAACTGGCGGTGATGGTTGCGATTAATTCAACGGGAACTGCGGTTTATCCCGTGGTTGAGACAATTCAGGAGAACCACATCTGTAAATTGGTGATCGCTCCTGCGGAAATCTCCCCTGAAACCCGACGCATGGTCGAAACGATCGCAGTTGAAGCCGTGAAATCAGTAGGAGGTAAGGGGATTTTTGGCGTGGAAATGTTCCTTACAGCCAATAATGAGCTCTTTATTAATGAAATAGCTCCCAGACCTCACAACTCAGGGCACTATACGATTGAAGGATGCGTAACTTCACAATTTGAGAACCACATCCGGGCGATACTTGATCTCCCGTTTGGAGATACTTCTTTGGTGGATAATTGTTCTGTAATGATTAATACACTTGGCAAAAATCCCGGAGAAGGCAAGATTATGAACTATCATGAAGTCCTTACTGAGCCCGATGTGCATCTCCATTTTTATGGAAAATCCGAGTCACGAAAAGGAAGAAAAATGGGGCACCTTACCATGAATGGCAAAAATGTGAATCAAGTTATCTCGACACTTGAAAAATTAGAAAAAACATTAAATATTGGAAAGAATTTATGATGAGTGGAAATGAAGTTGTGGTAGGAATTATCATGGGGAGCGATTCTGACCTCCCGGTTATGAAAGAAGCCACCAAAGTGCTTGAAGAGTTTGGTGTTGGGTATGAGATAAAAATTGTTTCGGCACACAGGACACCTGATTTGCTTTTAGATTATGCCAAAAACGCCCATTTAAGGGGTATCAAGGTGATAATAGCAGGGGCAGGCGGCGCAGCCCATCTTCCGGGTATGACAGCTGCTTCCACACCTCTCCCTGTGATTGGTGTACCGGTAAAACTTAAATCCCTCGATGGCATGGATTCTCTGCTTTCAATCGTTCAGATGCCCGGAGGGGTACCGGTGGCAACCGTCGCTATTGATCAGGCAAAAAACGCCGGTCTTCTCGCTGTCCAGATTCTCTCTGTTGCCGATTCATCACTACTTCAAAAAATGATCGATTTCAAAAAATCGTTATCAGAGATGGTATTACAAAAAAACAACGATTTAAATTTTAAATAACCGCTTCTTCAAGAAATTTAACCTTGTTATTATCAGAGTCAATCTTCACTCTGATTCCCAATGGAATAGTAACAAGATCATCCACATGCCCGAACGGGAAATTTGTTATTACCGGCTTCTCAATCATTGAAATATAATCTTTAAATACCTCGGATTGTGTCAGGGTAGGTCCATCACCCGGGTCTCCCTCTGTAAACTTGCCAAATATAAACCCGGCAGCTTTTTCAAAATAACCGTTTAACCTCAACTGATTTAGAAATCTGTCAATCCGGTAAGGAGGCTCTGAAACATCCTCAAAAAAGAAAATTTTTCCATCGGGATCCGGAAGGTATTCACTCCCCATCATCGAACAGAATACAGCAAGGTTTCCTCCGGCTACTATCCCCTCGGCTCTGCCTTTACCATTTCCACCAAAATCAGAATCTTTAATTTGGGTTACTTCACCAAACCAGCCATCTGCAATCGTTGAGAAAAAATTGTCGATTGTGTAATCTGATAATTTTCCTCCAAAATCCACTGCTACCATCGGACCGGAAAATGTGATAAGTCCTGCTTTCGCAAAAAACGCCATTTGCAGAGTTGTCAAATCGCTGTAACCGCAGAAGATTTTTGGGTTCGCTTTAATAAGCTGATAGTTAATTCCCGGTAATAGCCGTCCCGCTCCATAGCCCCCTCTTAATGAGATAATTGCCTTAACATCCGGATTTTCAAAAGCCCAGTGAATATCATAAATCCTCTCTTCATCACTCCCCGCAAGGTAGCCTCTTTGTTTCATGGCATTTGGTGTTAACACCGTTTGATAGCCTCTGTCTTCAAGGAATTTCCTCCCTTTTTCAACTCTTAAAAGATTACCCGGAGTGGAAGCCGGTGTAATCAGGGCTATAAGATCATTTTGCAGCAGTCTGGTTGGTTTAATCAATTTTCTGTCTTTATTTTGTATGTTAATTTTTGGTTATGATTTACTTCGGTAATTGATTTACAATTCATTTATGAGTAATTTTGAAATTGGTTTTTCTAATTTAAGTTGAAATTAATTTTAACACCAATGCGAAAGCAATAAATGAGTAAAAATATTTTGTTCATTGGTGGTTCAATGAATCAGACAACAATGATGCACAAAATATCAAAGTATTTTCCGGATGATAATATCTATTTCACTCCCTACTACGGGCATGGTTATATCCATTTCCTTGTCAAAATCGGATTTCTCAATTTTTCGATTCTTGGGGGCAGGTTTTTTGCTAACACGATGAAATATTTTGAGGAGAACAACCTGAAAGTTGATTACAGGGGTTTGCAAAGAGAATATGATCTCGTTTTTACCTGTCAGGATCTTATTTTCCCAAAAAACATAAAAAAAACCCGGGTTGTCCTTGTGCAAGAGGGAATGACCGATCCCAAAAGCATTATGTACTGGTTGGTTAAATACCTGAACTTCCCAAGGTATGCCGCAAGCACCGCAGCAACCGGGCTCTCCGACTTTTATGACATCTTTTGTGTTGCTTCAGAAGGCTACAAAAAAATGTTTGTGAATAATGGAATTAAGGAAAATAAAATAGTTGTAACAGGAATTCCTAATTTTGACGACCTCAACAAATATGCCGGTAATAATTTCCCCCATCGAGGATTTGTTCTTGTTGCCACATCGGATGCGAGAGAAACTTTTAAGATCGAAGATCGTAAAGGTTTTATTAAAAGTGCCATAAAAATTGCCGCCGGCAGACAATTGATCTTTAAACTTCACCCTAATGAAAAATTTGACAGGGCTACAAAAGAAATTAAAAAACTTGTTCCCGAGGCAATCGTTCTCACATCAGGCGATATCAACGAGATGATAGCAAATGCGGATGTACTTGTAACACAATATTCCTCGTGTGTTTATACCGGGATTGCCCTCGGGAAAGAGGTACATTCTTATTTTAAACTCGATGAATTAAAACAACTTTCCCCGATTCAAAATGATGGATCATCTGCTAAAATAATTGCTGAGTTGGGGCACTCACTTCTGAAGTTTGATGTAAATGAAATTAAATTAAGAGGGAAAAAAAATCTTAAAATCATCGATAACCCGATTCCGTCAATTTTAAAGGATTCATACAGTAAAACATTTTCGCAAACAGTAATTACCGGGTAACATTTGATAATTCCATCTGATAAAATTGCAACCATTGTTCAGGCACGGATGTCTTCTTCAAGACTTCCCTTCAAAGTTATGATGTCACTCGCAGGAAAACCTTTATTGCATAGAATGATCGAAAGAGTTAATTCGTCCATTCTGAAGGGAAGTGTAATAGTCGCCACTTCCACCGAATCCTCTGATGACCCTATCGATTCTTTTTGTAAAAAAGAAGGCATCCGTTGTTTCAGAGGCAGTCTTAATGATCTACTCGAACGGCATCTTCAGGCAGCCGAAGAAGTAACAGCCGAATATGTTTTAAAAATCCCGTCAGATGTCCCACTCATTGATCCTGATGTAATAAACAGAGTTGTTAGCTATTTTTTCAAAAATATTGATAAATTCGACTATGTAAGCAACCTGCATCCGGCAACCTATCCTGATGGAAATGATGTTGAAATCATGACTATAGATGTCTTGAGAAAAGCAAACGAGATGGCAAAAGTGACAATGGAGCGAGAGCACACAACTCCATGGATTTGGGAAAATCCTGATGTAAATCGAATTGGAAATGTCGTTTGGGAAACGGGGCTCGACTATTCAATGACACATCGTTGGACGATTGATTATGAAGAGGATTATCTGTTTATCAAAAAAATTTATGATGAACTTTATTCGCCCTTGAAACATTTTTCAATGTATGATATTCTTTCTCTGCTTGAAAGAAACCCTGAAATTGCCGCAATTAACAACAAGTATGCAGGTGTTAACTGGTACAGAAATCACCTTAAAGAGCTGAAAACTGTTACTGCAAATCAAACCAAAGTTATTTAAAATCCAAAGAATTGAAAACAGCGAAAGTTGAAAATGAAAAATAAAATTGCATTTAATGAAAATTATCCGGATATAGCAGAATCAGACTTGTTATATCACAGAGCATTGGGGCTGATTCCCTCAGTCACTCAAACCCTTGCAAAGGGACCGGCACAATATGTAAATGGTGTTGCTCCCAAATACCTGAAAAAAGGGAAAAACGCACATGTTTGGGATGTTGACGGAAATGAATTTATCGATTTAAATATGGGGATTGGTCCTCTCTCTATTGGTTACGCGATTCCTGAAATTGATGATGCAATCAGAGCGCAACTTGAAGATGGGATTACTTTTTCGATGATGCACCCACTTGAGGTCGAAGTTGCTGAGTTGATTAAAGAAGTAGTTCCAAACACTGAATCTGTCAGATACAGTAAAACCGGAGCTGATGTGGTTAGTGCTGCAGTTCGACTTGCACGCGCATTTACAAAAAAGAATAAAATTCTTTGCTGTGGATATCATGGCTGGCACGACTGGTATATCGCTGTGACCGATAGAAACAACGGTATCCCCACCGTAATTGAGGATCTCACTTTCACTTTCAACTATAACGATATCGAATCGGTTAAAGATTCCATTGATGACGATGTTGCTTGTATCATTCTTGAACCATTTGTCTTTCAGGCACCTGCCAATAATTTCCTCCAGGAGTTGAGAAAATTATGTGATGAAAAAGGTATTCTATTGGTTTTTGATGAGATGTGGACGGGTTTTCGCGTCTCACTTGGAGGAGCACAGGAATATTTTGGTGTAAGAGCCGATATGGCACTATTCTCGAAAGCTGTGGCAAATGGTATGCCCCTCGCAATTTTAACGGGCAGAGCCGATATTATGGCGCTTCTTGACAAGGATGTTTTCTTTTTCACTACTTTTGGTGGGGAAGCACTTTCACTTGCAGCAGCAAAGGCAACTATTGAGTATATGCGGAAAAATGATGTTCAACGAGTTATTGCTGAAAAAGGGAAAAGACTTCGTGAGGGTTATAATAAAATAGCCTCATCGCTTGGGATGACTTATACATCCTGTTCCGGTTTCGACTGCCGGACAATTATGACTTTTGATGCATCTGCAGGAAACCCTTTAGAGATGAAATCACTGGTTCAGCAGGAAATGATAAAAAGAGGTGTTCTCTGGGGAGGCTTCCATAATGTAAGTTTCAGCTTGACTGAAGATGATATCGATCATATTTTGGCTTCATACGCCGAAGTGTTACCGATTCTGAAAAATGCTGTGGAAACCGGTAATGTGAGAGAACTTCTAAGAGGTGAACCGGTCTCCCCTGTTTTCAGAAAAACATCTAATTTTAACATGAAACCGAAACATTGATTATGGAGAATATCTTTTCTCTCTCAGGCAAAACCGCAATTGTAACCGGCTCTTTGGGACTTATAGGCAAGTTTCATTGTAGAGCATTGTATGATGCAGGTGCAAATTTGATTGTCACAGATTTTGATGAAACGGGTTGTCAGACATTTGCATTGGAGCTCGGTGTAAGAGCAGCAGGTGTGGGTGCAGATATTACAAATGTTGATGATGTTAAAAAAGTAAGGGACTTTGCTTTAAGTCGCTTTGGATCTATTGATGTTTTGGTAAATAATGCTGCGATCAATGATAAGTTTGAAGACCCGGCCGCCGCTTTGGAACAGTCGATGTTTGAAAACTATCCCCTTGGTTTATGGCAGAAGTCTTTGGATGTTAATGTCACCGGGATGTTTCTCTGTTCACAAATTATAGGTAAAGTGATGGCGGATCATGGGAAAGGAAGCATTATAAATGTTGCCTCAACATATGGCATTGTCGCTCCAAATCAAGATCTGTATATCGATGAAAACGGTGAACAAAAGTTTTTTAAGTCTCCTGCATACCCTGTAACCAAAGGAGCTGTTATTTCTTTTTCAAGATTCCTGGCAGCTTATTGGGGTGAAAAGGGAGTGCGGGTTAATACTCTCTCCCCGGGGGGAGTTGAAAACGGGCAGGATGATTTTTTTGTTAATGAATATGCGAAGAGAACTCCTCTAAAAAGGATGGCTGTTCCATCCGATTATATGGGCGCTGTTGTTTTTTTAGCATCAGATGCTTCTTCCTATATGACAGGTTCAAATTTAGTTGTTGATGGAGGTTTTACGATATGGTAAATTTAAAGGGACTGAAGATTCCGGTGGAAGTTGCCCGTACGAAGGCAAAAGCACTTAAATTGGTGATAACAGATGTTGATGGTGTACTCACCGATACCGGAGTTTACTATTCAGTGGATGGTGAACTTATGAAAAGATTTTCGATTCGTGATGGAATGGGTGTGGAGCGGCTCCGTACACAATGTAATGTGGATACAGGAATAATGACAGGAGAAAATTCTGCTGCCGTCATGAAGAGGGCTGAAAAGTTAAAAATTACCCGCTATTTCCCTGGAATCAAAGACAAAAAAGCTACAATCCTCGAATTTTTTGATGACTATGGTTTTTCTGCAGATGATATTGCTTTCATCGGGGATGACTATAATGATGTGGATGTAATTGGTGTAGCAGGTTTTACTGCCTGTCCCTCTGATGCAATGCCTTATATCAAGACTTTGGTTGATTATGTGTGTGATGTTCCGGCAGGTTATGGAGCGTTCAGGGATTTTGCCGAGCTAATTATCTATCTACGAAATGAAAAATGATAAAACTGCGGAGGGCACGAGGATACACGCAGGTTAAACGGATTTGCGCATAGTCCTGAGTAAGAGTCAGCGGTGGGAATCCTCCCGATTGTTGTTGGCAAAATGAGATTGTTGAAGGCATCCCTTTGGGAGATTAAGACGAATTTTTTGAGAATATAGTGAGGTTTTGTTTGAAAAATGAACGATTAATGAAAGTGGGCGACCGTTTTATCGGAGACGGACAGCCTTGTTTTGTTATTGCAGAGATCGGAATAAATCATAATGGTTCAGTGAAAATTGCCAAAAGCCTGATTGATGGCGCAGTTTCCGCAGGTTGTGATGCTGTGAAGTTTCAGAAACGGACTCCGGAGATTTGCGTTCCACGCGATCAGTGGGGAATTGAACGCGATACGCCTTGGGGAAGGATGACCTACATCGATTATCGTCACAGAATGGAATTTTCAAGAGAAAATTTTACTGAGATTGTTGAATATTGCAAAAGCAAGGGAATTGTCTGGTTCTCGTCGTGCTGGGATGAGGATGCCGTCGATTTTATCGAGTATTTTGAGCCTGTAATTTACAAAATCGCTTCTGCTTCTCTCACCGATCATGATTTGTTACGGAAACACGCCTCGCTTGGAAAACCATGTATCCTTTCTACCGGTATGTCAACAATGGATGAGATTCTTGAAGCAGTCGAAGTTTTTGGTACTGACAATCTAACATTGGCGCATGCCACTTCTGCTTATCCCTGCAACCCGGGTGAATTAAATCTTAAAATGATCACTACCTTGCGGGCGATCTTTCCGGAAATGCCAATTGGTTATTCAGGACACGAGACGGGGCTTGCCCCATCCTATGCGGCTGTTGCTTTGGGTGCAGCTTTTATTGAGAGACACATCACCCTTGACAGAGCCATGTGGGGTACTGACCAGGCTGCATCGGTTGAAGTGAGCGGTTTTACGAAACTTATTGATAATATCAGAGATATTGAGTTGTCTCTTGGTGACGGGATAAAGAAATTATACGATAGTGAACTGTCATCCCGTAAAAAATTGAGAAGAGTAAATTAGGAGGTGCCAACTTTGGAGAGCATTTTAAACTTTTTTTCCAATCTGGATTCAACGACCATTGTAACCGGCATTATCATCGTTGTCTCAGCTGTTCTTCTGATCATTCTTGAGAAAAAATTCCCCTATACAAAAGGACAGAGACTTCTCCGGGAAGGATTCTTTAACGATCTTTTAATGTACACCATTGTGCAATCTTATCTCCTCGGCCTTGTTGTAGCTGAAATAATCAGGTTTATTGATGCTCAAACCGGCATCCAACGGTATCAACTTCTTGCTGATGTTCCGGTATGGGCTATTGTGTTGGGATCGTTGATTTTCCACGATTTTTACATTTACTGGTTCCACAGATGGATGCACAACAATAAATTTTTGTGGAGACTACACGAAGCACACCATTCAACCAAAGAAGTGGATTGGCTTTCCGGTTCAAGATCGCACGCTTTGGAGATTTTGATTAATCAAACAATTGAGTTTGCCCCATTCATTTTGCTCGGTGCTCCGGCAGAGGCTGCGATAATTAAGGGATGTGTTTCAGCAGTGTGGGGTATGTGGATTCATGCAAATTTGGATGTGCACACAGGAAAACTACACTATATAATTAATGGACCCGAAATGCACCGTTGGCATCACTCTGACAAACATGAGGAGGCATACAATACAAATTATGCGACAAAGTTCGCCTTTTGGGACTATATGTTTGGTTCAGCATTTTTCCCCGAAGGTGAAAAACCAAAATATTACGGATTGTCAAACTTTTTCCCCTCAAACTACTTTAAACAATTTTTCTTCGCCTTCCGTAGAATGAGAGAAGAGTAGCAGAACCCCGGAATCTCAGAACTTCAGAACTTCAGTACATCGGAATCACCGAATCTCTGAAGTTCTGAAACTCTGAAGTTCTTGAGTTCTACTTCAAATAGACCAGCTTTACAACTCCTCTTACACTGTTACCATCCACTGTAAAGAGATAAATTCCTGACGGTATTGTGTATTCAGAAAAGTCGATATTGTAATCTATTCTACCCGCTTGTGTAACCGACAAGGTTTTTTCACCAATCAATTCACCGGTAACACTCGTTATTCTTAGTTTGTATTCTCCGGCTTGTGCAAATGACAGTTCAACCTTGGTCATTGGGTTAAATGGATTTGGATAGACATTTGAGATTGTGAAAGTTGATGGAACAGGGTTAACATCCTGAACTCCAACCGGTGCAAAGAGGTTCTTGAAGTAATGGAAATTACCGTCTGAATCCCCTATTATGAGGTCGGGACGAGTATCTCCGTCGATGTCTGCAAGATATGGAGTCGAGTTTTGATCCATTTCAATCCCTGCGACAAGTGTACTGTTGTTTGTCCAAACAGGTGCAGTTGCTGTTCCGGTGTTCTCATAATATTTTAGGTCACCCCAGAGGCTTCCGATCAGAAGGTCAAAGTCGCCATCGTTATCAGCATCTCCAAAAGATGGACGGTTGTATGAACCAAAGCTTACACCTGCAAAAAGACTCATGTTTTGCACAAATGTGTTGTTCCCGGTATTTTCCATAAAAACTACATTTGCGGCAGTTTCGGCACCCACGAGAAGGTCCATATCACCATCTCCATCGATGTCAACAGGCGCAGGAATGCTTGACCACCCAATATCGACTGAAGGGAACCAGTCAACAGATGTAAATGTGGAACCATTCTTAAGATATAGATAAACTTTTCCATCTGTGGCACCCGTAATCACATCCAAATCGCCATCTTTATCAAAATCAGCAAATCTTGGAACAGAGTAAGAGGATGTTGACAAATTTCCATAGTTTCCTGCGGTGAGTGCAAACGCCGGTGCAGTGGAAGTTCCATTATTTTGAACTAATCTGATTTGCCCAAGGGAAGTTCCGGTCAACATGTCCATATCCCCATCTCCATCAACATCAGCGAGTGAAGTGGTTGAGTGACCTGAAACTTTAACTACAGGAAACAGAGCAGGATTATACGCAAAAGTGGCGTTGGTTACTGTTCCATTGTTTTGGTAGTAAAGTAAATTTCCATCGTCAGTTCCATATACGAGGTCAAAGTCGCCATCACCGTCGATGTCGGTCATGTCGGGATTTTTCCAATAGTGAGAACCCTCAACCTGAATAAAGTTACCTACTCCATTCCAGATTGGTGCTTGTGGGGTACCATCATTTCTATAAAATAACATCGATGCAAGATCTCGTCCAAGAACCATGTCAAGATCGCCGTCATTGTTAATATCAACCAGGGCCGGGTAAGAATTAAGCCCTGCATCAGAGATTCCATTTACAAAAGGAGTATAATATTCAAAAACAGGAACTGTTCTGGTTCCAATGTTACGAAATCCGCGGGTCGTCCCTGCGTCAGGGCCGCCAAGAAGTGACTCCCCTATCCCTGCAAGCAGATCAAGGTCGCCATCCCCATCGAGATCTCCCAATTCAGGCTTTGGATCAGAACCGATCAATGTGTTCACTTCTGTAAATATAGAGTCAACTTTTTCCCATGCAGGTTCGCCAATTGTTCCTTTATTAAAAAAACAAGTAAATCCTCTGAATCCACCCGTTACCATATCGAGTGTGCCATTTGAATCCAGATCTGCAAAAACGGCGTACGAATAATAGTTTAAAGGATCAAGAACCGGAATCTGAGCAAGATAAACGGTATCTTCCTCATAAAAAGGTGTGCCGGAAGTTGATACATTTTTGTAAAATTTTGATCTGCTTGAGAGATAGCAGAGGTTGAGGTCCATATCACCATCATTGTCATAATCAACAAAAAACGGCGCGGTGAAGTGTTTCATTTCCAATCCTGTCGGGTTGAAAATGCCTTCTATTTTTTCCCAGTTTTGGGCATTCAGTGAATTAACTAACAACAGTGCAAAAAGAATATATTTCATAACAATTCATCATTAATGATTGTAATCCGGTAAAAATTCCGGTTTTGTTTTCTTCGATTAGATAGTTGGTCGGTGAGAGGATAGTTGTGAGCCCCAACCACTTTAATCCGGAAAATAATTTTTCCTTATCCGTAATATATCACATTGATATTAAAAATATTTTTTGTAAATTTTGATTATAATAGTAATAAAAAGCGCGACAGCAGATATAAGTAACAATTTAGCGGTGAAAACAAAAAAAAGAGGCGGAGTATGTCGGAAATTAATGGTAAAGATACAACAGCGGGTCGGTTAAGATATTTTGCTCACACGAAGTACGGGAGCATAAAATCACTGGCGGAAGCCATGGGAGTGTCTCCAAGCACACTGTCACAATACACAACGGGAAAATGTATCCCCGGAAATCTGATGCAAGACAGACTTAGGAGCTTGGGGTGTGATATAGAGTGGCTTATCACAGGGAGTTCTGTGACACACGAAATTAAGAAGATGAGAAGAGAATTTGCACTCTTAATGAAAGAGTACCGGGCATTCCAGCAAAGACTCTCAAATGTCGAAGAGAACATCCTGGACTTGAACGGAAAAGTAAAAAACAATGGTGCAAGGTAAATTTTGCTTGTCCTGTCTATCGGGTAGCTAAACATACCCATTCGTAATTATTCCTCTTTTCTGAAAATTAACTATTTTCGTCGAATAATTATGTCTTTTTTAATACATTTTAAATCCTTCTGAATATATTAATCCCCCGGAGTAAAAATGCGAAATATCCTTTCGATCACAATTTTAGTAATTATGTTTTCTTCGTTTTCATTTGCACAATGGAATAATGATCCGGCACAAAATACTATTGTTGCTGATACCACCGGTTCACAAATCATGCCAAAAGCCGTGAAATGCAAAGATGGATCAAGTTATGTTTCCTGGTTCGACACCAGAGGTGGTTCATATTATTTATATATGCAAAAAATGAGCGCCAAAGGAGTTCGAGAATGGGGAAACAACGGCATACTTGTTTCTGACAAACCTCAAAATTCATTTCTGGCTGACTATGCTCTTGAATGTGACAAAACGAATAATGCAATTGTTGCATTTACTGATGTAAGAGCGGGTTCACAAAATGTAGTGGCTTATAAAATTTCTCCGAAGGGAAAATTTCTCTGGGGTAATGATGGTATTATGGTATCTGATGGTAAAGGCACCGCAGTAAACCCATCCATTGCCGTCACAAAGGATGGCAATTATGTGATTGCATGGATAATATCCGGAGAGCCCGACAAAATTGGATTACAAAAGATATCAGTTGAAGGTACAAATATGTGGGGAAAAACACCAATTCAATATGGTTCTACCAACGGTGAAGGGTTCATTCACCCAAAATTGGTACCGTCTGATAAAGGCACTGTGATTCTATTGCATACAGTGACAACGGGAAAATTTCCTGCTCAAAAAGTGAAAATTGCTGCACAAAAATTTAATACCAAAGGTGAAATAACCTGGGGTTCAGGTGGAAAATGGATTCAGGATATCGGAAATGTAATGATATACACTCCACCGTTTTTTGAGAGCGATGGAAAAGATGGAGCCCTCTTGGCATGGCATGATGACCGGAATTCCACGAATATTCAGAGTGCCTGGGTTCAAAGAATCAATTCTAAAGGTGACATTGCGTTTCCTAAAAATGGATCCGAAGTTGCCATACAGAACAATTTAAATAAGTTTAATCCGGTGGCTTCTGTACTGTCTGAATCAAATGAAGTGGTGGTGACCTGGCGAATGACAACTTCGGGTCAGGGGGAAAGTGGCTTATATTCTCAAAAATTTAATTCAAAAGGGAAAAGAATGTGGGGTGATGAAGGATTGGAACTGATCCCTGTTTCTTCAATAAAGGTTAATGGTTATAAAATGCTTTCACTCGCAAAAGAAGTTGTAATCGGATATATTGAAGAGAATACGACGGGTTTGAATGGTACTGTTAAAGCAATGGTTATACCCGGAAATGGCAAGATGAAGAAAAAAGATGCAACTTTTATGGTTTCATCAGTAAATTCACAAAAAAGTGACCTCTCCATGTCAAGGGGCACAGATGGATCAGTTATTGCAATTTGGGCTGACTCAAGAAAAGATGAGAACGGTATTTATGGACAAAGGATAAGTATCAAATAAAAATCAATGTTTTAGTCGGGTTGTTTTGTCAAATTAACAGGCAAACAACCCGATAATTTATTTAATACTATTGACTTATGTGGAGATACGGGGATTCGAACCCCGGGCCTTTTCATTGCGAACGAAACGCTCTACCAACTGAGCTATATCCCCCCGATGTTATTTTTTGTTGTGCATTTTGGATGAATTTTCGACTGCCTTTTCTGAAGCAATTGCCTCAACTTTGATTTCACCCGCTCTTCTAAATTTATATGTGACTGTGTATTTTTTCCCTTTTTGGATGTCCTGATTAAGTTTTATGAGCATTATATGGTGGCTGCCGGGTTTTAACTCAAAAGTCTTTTTGGCAGGAATTACAATAAAATCCACTTTCCTCATACCCATACTACCGCCTTTATCATATGTTTCGTGTATTTCAGTAACTTTTGCAAGAGTGCTCGAAACTGAATAAAGGGTATCGGCTTTGTCGGAGTTGTTCTTGATTTTTGCATATACAGCGGTGTTCATGTCTTTTGAAGAGGGCCTCATCCAATTGTTTAAGACTTCCACTTTCGGGGCTACAGTCGTTAATAAAAGGAATCCAATTATAAGATTTAACATGTTTATCTCAACTTTTTAATGTCATTAACAATTTCTTCTATGTTTGCTTTGCTTCCCGGATATTCTTTCCTGAGGAAACCTCTTCGATCGATTATGGAGATTCTGTCTGTGTGAGTGTAAAAATAAGATGGTGAACCATCAATCATGGTTGTGTCACCAGTTACTGCAACAATTCGCATAACACTCATCAACGAATCGATCTCTTTTCTCGTTCCTGTCAAGAATTTAAAATTCCTCTCGTCAATTTCCCGCAAGGCGGCAAATTTTTTCAAAAGTGCAACTGTATCCCGTTCAGGGTCAAATGAGATGGCAATAAACTCCACATCATCCATTCCGTCTGTTTTAAGAGCATTTTGAACCAATTGCATATTATTTACTGTTAATGGACATATATCAGGACAGTGTGTGAAAATAAAACCGACAACAATTATCTTATCTTTTTGATCTGCAGGAAATTTTACGGTTTTGCCATCCTGATCCGAGAGGGTAAACGAAAATCCCTTAAGATTTTCATTCAATTCAAAATCACTCTTGCAGCCCGAAACCGTTAAAAGCAAAAGCAACAATATGGATACTTGCAATTTGAGAATTAATTTTAGAATTTTCATCTTAAAATATCCGATTTTTTTAGCTTAAATTCTGTGCAAAAAGAGAGATATGTGATAAATTTTACGCTTACATTGGTGTTATAACCGTTATTAAATAAAATGAATTTATATTGAAGATTCGAATTTTCCCATTTATAATAATCAGGCAATCAAAACTATGAATAATCAATGGCATGCCTTCAAAATTGACGAAACTCTTAGAAAATTAAACACCAGTCAAACCGGGTTAACAGACTCAGAAGTGACTGAGCGTCGCGCCAAATATGGTTATAACGAAATAGAAGAAAAAGCAGGCATATCCCCGTTTATACTTTTTCTTTCTCAATTTAAAAGTTTATTAATTGTTATACTTTTTGCTGCAGCGATGGTTTCTCTGGTATTGGGGAAACTTCCTGAAGCGATATCAATTATGACCATCGTTCTCTTTGCCGGGATTCTTGGTTTCATCCAGGAGTTTAGAGCCGGCAAGGCATTGGCATCACTAAAAAAGATGGCAGCTCCCCTCGCAATTGTATTAAGGGATGGAAAAGAACAGGAAATTCCTTCGCGGGAATTAGTGCCGGGTGATATAATAAAAATTGCGATGGGTGCTAAAGTTCCTGCGGATGCAAGAATCTTAAAGTCAGCAAACCTTAAAGTTGAAGAAGCCGCTCTTACCGGAGAATCTGTACCGGTTGAAAAAAACACCGAAGTTGTGGAAGGTGAAAATACCCCTCTCGGCGATCGCCATAATATTATTTTTGCCGGAACTGCAATATCATTCGGCAGAGGAACCGCCGTAGTTGTTTCCACCGGAATGGAAACTGAATTTGGTAAAATAGCCACCATGTTGCAAAACACCGAAGATGAGAGAACTCCAATTCAGGTAAACCTCGATCAGCTCGGGAAAAAACTTGGAATTTTTGCAATTTCGCTCGCAATTATTATGTCAATTTTCCAGTTGGTTCAAATATTCTCCGCCGGAGAACTGACCACCGAGAGAGTTATGGACATATTTATTTGGGGTGTTGCTCTGGCAGTTGCAGTGATACCTGAAGCTCTGCCTGCTGTAGTTACCATCTCCCTTGCCCTCGGAGTGAGAAGAATGGTGAAAAGAAAAGCTCTCGTAAGAAAACTTCCCGCAGTGGAGACACTTGGCGCAACCAATATCATCTGCTCCGATAAAACAGGCACACTTACACAAGATGCCATGACGATAAAGAAAATGTATGCCGGAGACACCGTCTATTCGGTAACCGGAAACGGATACACTCCTGAAGGAAAAATCTTTTCCGGTGAAACTGAAATCAAAGATATGCCTGATCAGTTGAAACAACTGTTAATAAGTGGTAGCCTCTGCAACGATACAAAACTCGTAAAAGAAGATGGTGAATGGACCATTCTTGGTGATCCAACAGAGGGAGCTATCGTGGTGGTTTCTGAAAAAGCGGGAATAAACAATGCCGGGTTAAAAAAAGAGAATCCCCGACTTTATGAAATTCCTTTCTCATCCGATACCAAAAAGATGACAACAGTCAACAAAATGGGTAACGAACTGATAGTTTCTTCAAAGGGTGCACTTGAGATGTTGCTCGATGCTTGTAAATTTATTTACACTTCGTCCGGTATCAGAGAGATTACTGATGAGGATGTAAAAGAAATTAACAAATATTATGCTGCCTTCGCTTCAGACGCTTTAAGAGTTCTCACTATTTGTGGAAAGAGAATGCAGATGGATATCGATTCTTTCAAAATAATTGCCTCTGAAGCAAATGAGAAAGAAAATATCCGTATTGACCTCATGAAAATTATTGAGAAAGATCTTATATTCTACGGTCTGGTTGGCATGTTTGATCCCCCACGGGAAGAAGTGAAAGATGCAATTAAGATATGCGACACCGCCGGAATAAGACCTATTATGATCACAGGCGACCATAAAGATACTGCAGTTGCTGTTGCGAAGGAACTTGGTATCCTTAAACATGGTGGTGCCCTTTCAGGTCAGGAGCTGGATAAACTTAGTGATGAAGAATTTTTTGACAGCGTGGAAAACACCGATGTTTATGCTCGAATCTCCCCCGCCCACAAATTAAAAATTGTGGATGTGCTTATGAAAAAAGGGAATATCGTTGCAATGACCGGAGATGGTGTGAATGATGCTCCATCGCTTAAAAAGGCAAATATTGGCGTTGCTATGGGTATCACAGGAACCGATGTGAGTAAAGAAGCTGCCGATATGATCCTGACTGATGATAATTTTTCATCTATTGTAGCTGCTATTGAAGAAGGAAGAAGTATCTTCGAAAATATCAGGAAATATCTGGTTTACCTCTTGAGTGGTAACATGGGAACTGTGTTTGGAATACTTTTTGTATTCTTCCTCGGATACGACTCGCTTCCGATCAATGCTGTTCAGATACTTTTTATAAACTTTATCATGGATGGGCTTGTGGCAATTGCACTGGGTGTTGAGCCTCCTGAGCCGGGTATCATGGACAGGAAACCGAGAAACACAAAAGAAGGTATATTAAACAGACCTTCCCTGATAACCACCGGTATTTTAAGTTTGTGGATATCAATTATCACAACCGCAGCTTATGTTTATTCAATGGAGTATGGACATATTGCAGGAGCAACTCCTGAAGCTATCGAGAGAGAAGCTTCAACTGTCTTCTTTATTACCCTGCTGGCTGCACGATTTTTTAACGGATTTAACTGCAGATCCCTCACAAGATCAGTTTTTGGAATCCCGTTTTTTAGCAATCTAACACTAATTATGAGCATTATTGCATCATTGGGAATTATCGCAATAATATTTGCAATTGAACCTCTGAGAGTGGCGTTCCATTTATCACCTATAACACAGGGTGAGATTATCACTGCAGCAATAACCTCGTCATCAGTTTTGGTATTTGCAGAGCTGTTGAAGATATTCAGAAAAGGAAAAATGAATTCTTAATTATCGATTAAGAATCATCGTATTATCTATTAAAATTTAATGATTTTTCGAGCCGGAGCAGATTCAATAACCTGGGTCTGCCCGGTGAGTAAATCCCCGCCTCAACATAATACATTTTGTTTTTGCTATTAAATATTTTTGTTGAGTAAATTCCTGCCATCGGGTATGGCTCCGTAACCCACTCCCCCCTGAATCGTAGTCCTGATCTGTCAATCATTTTAGCAGAATTTGTTTTCATTATGGAACCATCAGAAAATTGTATCAATTGCGATAACAAATCGTTACGGATTGGCTTAAATTCGATCTCTTTATCCGTTGGTAATGCCGGATTGTCTGTTGGGGTAATAACAATCCATTCTTCTGTTTTTGTACCAACTCCCCTTCTCATCCAAAAAGCGTGGCTGGATTGCCTTGATGGAGTTAATTCAAATCCCGAAGGTATTTGAACCGAAATGCCCAAACTGTCAAACACAGTTTGTGACAGTTCCTCATTATAATTCTCTACCGGCTCCTCGCTAATCGACCTCAATGATGACTCCACAATCTTTTGGGTAAGTTGAGAAAGTGTATTAAGATATTTTTTTGTGTCAGGTGTGTTTTGGCTTGTCAAAATTATGAAAACTTTTTGTCCACTGTAAAACAGGTCGTTTTTTACAAGTGTAACGGAGTTACTTGAGGAAGTAAAAGTTTGAAGAAATTGAGGGTCAAATAAACTAAAGAATGTGGAGTTAAAAAGTATTGATCCTGATTCCAGAATTAACAAAAGATTTTTGCTTCGAGGAATTTTCCCTGAAACCGACCCCTGGATCGAAACCCGTTCAAAAAAAGGTTCTTTGACCCCCTGAATTCTGAATTGAAGGATCGATGATTCTACCTGATCAGTTGTAACCGAGGTTATTGCAGGATCGAGAATTACATCAAGCTCGGTTGCGGAACCTATCGAATCAGATTTGTTTTCTGTACATGTGGTAAGTAGAGGGGAAAAAAGAAGGAGAAGAATAAACGGGAATTTACTACTGCGGAACATTCTTGAAAACCAAATCGAGATTTGGAAAGAACCACAGATAGAGAAGCCAAAGCACAGTCCCTGACGAGAGTGGAATAGCAATGTTATCATCAAGCCAGCCTGATGCATAATTTTCAGCTATGGCTGCTACAAACCCGGTGAAGATGATTAATCCGGTTTCAAGACCGGTGTCAGTAAACTTTGGTGTGAGAAGAGCAATGAAGATCGTACTTACAAAAAAAGCTCCTGTACCTTCGAGACTCTTTTTTAAAAATGGAGTTTTTCCCCATTTACGCCCAATCAGTGCAGCTACAGTATCTCCGATAATAAGGAAAAAGAGGGAGATCATAGCAATTCCTTTGGGGAATATTATGATACAGAGGATAGCAGCCCCGAGTAGCCAGGTGGCACCTGAAAGCTGTTTTTTTGAAGAGTCAAGTTCGTGTTCTCTGAATATTGAACCCAGGAACCGGTAAATTAGCTTTCCAAATGCCGGACTTACAAATCTGCCAATATCAACGATTAGAGAGACCACTAATACACCGGCAAGGATAAGAAGTCCCACAGATTTGGGGATAAAGTAGTAGATTATTGGAATAGATAGACTACAAATATGGATCATCTTACGATAAATCTCAAATTTGTAGTCTATCTGTGAATATTGCCTATTGTTCATTCGAAGAGTTGGAGACAGGTTCTCTTTTTTTCAACAATTCTTTTACATGTTCCGGCATTTCATCCTTGCCCCCGTTTTTAGGAACAGGTGGAAGCTCTTCACCACGCATAATTTTGTTGATCTCCTCTGAGTCAAGTATTTCTCTTTCCAAAAGCTCAGCGGAGAGTTTGTGGAGCATTTCCATGTTGTCTTCGAGAATTTTGATCGCTCTCACCATACATGAGTTTATTATATATTTAACTTCTTCGTCGATCTCAATGGCAGTTTTTTCGCTATAATCCCTGTGCTGTTGAATCTCTTTACCCAGGAATATCTCTTCGTGTTTGGTTCCATAATTTAAAGGACCAAGTTTTTCACTCATCCCCCATTCACACACCATTTTTCGAGCAAGATTAGTAGCTCTTTCGATATCATTCCCGGCACCGGTTGTATAGTGATTGAAGATCAATTTCTCGGCAGCTCTACCACCAAGTGCATAGGTTATCACCGCTTCGAGGTATGATTTGGAATAAGTGTGTTTTTCATCCACAGGAAGGTAACTGGTAACACCAAGTGCTCTTCCTCTCGGAATAATGGTAACTTTGTGAACAGGATCAGCTTCTGGTATCATTTTTGCAACAAGCACATGACCAATTTCATGGTAAGATGTGGTTTTCTTTTCAGCATCAGAGATTATCATACTCTTACGCTCCATACCCATCATAACCTTGTCTTTGGCTTCTTCAAAGTCATCCATGTCAACCTGGGTTTTGTCTTTTCTTGCCGCAAGCAGTGAAGCCTCGTTCACCAGATTGGCAAGCTCTGCGCCCGCGAGCCCCGGTGTACCCTTGGCAAGGGTTTTAAGATCAACATCAGGAGCAAGTGGAGTATTTTTTGTGTGCACTCTAAGAATGCCTTCTCTGCCCTGCACATCAGGTCTGTCAACAACAATCTGTCTGTCAAATCTGCCCGGACGAAGCAGTGCGGGATCAAGTACATCCGGTCTGTTTGTGGCTGCGATAATAATTACGCCACTGTTCTGCTCGAAACCGTCCATTTCAACGAGTAACTGATTAAGAGTTTGTTCCCGTTCATCATGTCCGCCACCGAGACCAGCACCACGATGTCTTCCGACAGCATCGATCTCATCAATAAATATGATACAGGGTGCACTTTTTTTACCCTGCTCAAACAGGTCTCTTACTCTGCTGGCTCCAACACCAACAAACATTTCAACAAAATCAGCACCTGAAATTGAGAAAAATGGTACTCCTGCTTCGCCGGCAACAGCTCTGGCAAGAAGTGTTTTCCCTGTTCCCGGAGGTCCCAAAAGAAGAACTCCTCTCGGAATTTTACCACCAAGTTTTTGGAATTTGCTTGGTTCTTTAAGAAATTCAATTACTTCCTGAAGTTCAACTTTGGCTTCATCAGCACCGGCAACATTTTTGAATGTCACTCTGTTATTGGTCTGGTTTATCAATTTGGCTTTGCTTTTACCAAAATTAAAAATACCTCTTTGACCACCTGTACCACCACCTTGCATTTTTCTCATAAAGAAAAACCACAGTGCGATTATGAGTATCCAGGGAACCATACTGATTAACAGGGTCATGAAGTTGTTCGATTGCTGATTATAGGTGAGATCGATTCCTTTCGCATCCCATTTCTTCTTTTCGTTCTCCATATCAGGTTCTGATATGTTTACGGCAATCTTGTCAGTCTCAACTTTTTTACCTTCAATCGTAACATTTCGTTTTTCTCTAAGTTCACCTTGAAGTGTATGAACTTTTGAGTCAGTCATATTTACAACAGCAGAAGATATGAGACTGTCTTCAAGAAGTTTTTCATATTCATAATAAGGGATTTCAGTGTATGTGGCTTGTTCGCCTCTAAAAAGTTGCATGGCAATAACAGCGGCTATGATTACAATACCCCAGGTGAAGACAACCTTCATTATCTTGGTCCAGTCGAAATTGTCCTCGGGTCTGTTATTCCCTTTATTACCGTTTTTTTGATCCATTTTTATCGTTTATCCTTATTTACTTTCTTCCTCGACAAGTGAATATACCGCTCTCAGATTGCGATATTTCTGCACGAGATCGAGTCCGTATCCTATAACAAAACTGTTTGGTATCTTAAATCCAACATAATCAACGCTGATATTGTATTTCACACTTTTAGGCTTGAGAAGCAAAGATGCAATCCTCACTGAAGCCGGAGAATGTTTTTCCAAATGCGCCATGATAAATTCGGCTGAGAGCCCGGAATCTATAATATCTTCAACAATGATAATATCCCTTTGGTTCAAATCGGCATTGATATCTTTAAGTAAATCAACCTTCCCGGATGAGACTTTGGCTTCATGGTAACTTGAAAGCTTCAGGAAGTCAACTTCACATTCACCGCAGAAATTTTTGAGAAGATCGGCGAGAAACATAAAAGCACCGTTAAGGATACCGATAAAAATTGGCACCTTTCCTTTATAATCCTCGGAAATTTGTGCGCCAAGCTCTGCTATCCTCTTTTGAATAACCTCTTCAGAGAGAAATATCTCAAAAGTTTCGCCATTAACAGTGATGTTGTTCATTTTCTTTAATCTCTAATTTAAATATTGTTTTTGTTTTGTCGCTGATCTTATATCTGTTGTCAAGTCTGTAACCACAAACCCAAACAACATTGTTATCGGCGAAAAGTATGGGATGCTCCCATTTAAGGTTTGGTTCCATTTTTAAATCATTAAAATAATCGGAAAGTTTTCTCTTGCCTTTTCCATTCACAGGGAAAAACCATTCACCTTTATTGGCGGCTCTTACGCTAAAAATATGACCTGACTCGTCGCCATCGATATATTCCACAAGTTTGTTGTCATTAATCAACCAGTTAATCTCATCAACTTTTTCACAACTAATTTCATATTTACCAAACACTGTTTTGGAGTTTACAGTTAGTTTCATTTCTGGTAAATTGATTCTCTCTGCCCTTGAGATTATTAATTCACTCCGTGATCTGAAACAGGTAACCCCTTCCCCCATATCAATTCTTCTCCCTGTCTGATTAACCAGGAGATCTTTTATATTATAAAAAATCTCGAACTTTAAATTTAAACTAAAAAGTTCAATTATTCTAATAGAGAGTACCTTGAAGAGGAGAAAATCGTTTAATTTTTTCGCAAGATCAACATTAATTTCGATTGATCCGTCTTTTATCACAACCGGATCAACAGAAGGTTCATTTGCAGAAATCGTAAGTTCTCTGAGCATCTGAGAAAAGCGTAATATTGACATGCTAAATTCGGGATTAATTTCTTCCAGAAGTGGCGAAACCTTGTTGCGTATAAAGTTACGCTGAAATTTGTTATCAAAATTTGAATTGTCAATTCGATAAAATATCTTCTGTTCTTTGAGGTAACCAAGTATTTCAGATTTTGAAAAGGTAATCACCGGTCTGATAATGTTCCCCCGTACCACCGGGATACCGGAAACTGCCTCAACACCCTTACCCTTGATCAGGTTTAAGATAACAGTTTCCGCATTGTCGTCCATGTTATGGGCAGTTGCTATTTTGGTATATCCAAGCTTCTCTCTAATCTTTTCGAGGACAAGATACCTGGCCTCTCTGGCTGCCATCTCGATGGATATCTTTTTTTCAATCGAAAGTTTTTTTACATCAACAGATTCTGAAAAAAATGGAATCCCATGTCCGATACAAAATTCTCGGCAAAACTTTTCGTCGTTTTCCGACTCTTCTCCCCGTAGATTATGGTTTATATGGACTGCCGTAAGTTCAAGCGATAATTGAGTTTGCAGTTTTTGAACCAGGATAAGAAGGAATACAGAATCTGCGCCACCACTAAAAGCAACAACTACCTTGTCATTCCTTTCAATCAGTTCTTCTGATCTACAAAATTGTTTAAATTTGAGGAAAATATTGTCAGGCAAACCCGAAGTCTTTAAGTTTATCCATTGAGATACCGTTGTAGCCGGTGCCTTCAATATAGTTAAGGATATACTTCCCAAGCACATCAAATTCAAGATTAACTTCTGAATTTGTCTTCAATTCTTCGAGAGTGGTGTTTGCCCAGGTGTGGGGTATAATAGCCACTTTCAACCATCCCCTTCCCTTTTCTGCAACTGTAAGACTGACTCCATTAATGCAAATGGAACCGACGGGGATTACATATTTGTCATATTTGGGATCAAAATTAATCTTTAATTCATAACTGCCACTCAATTGAACCACGCCTGAAACTTTACCGGTTGTGTCAACATGTCCAAGTACAAAATGCCCTCCAAGTCTCGAGTCAGCTCTAAGTGCCCTCTCCAGATTAACACGGTAACCTCTTTTGAAACCATTAAATGTGGTTTTTTTTAAAGTTTCGGCAACCGAATCAAATCGCAGACTTCCCTTATCGATTGATACAACCGTTTGACAGACACCGTCGATGTTAATGCTATCCCCCTCTTTGATTCCTGAATTAATAACGCTGCATGCGACATCTATTGAAATCTCATTACCTCTCGGGTGCACCGCAGTGATGGTGCCAATTTCTTCAACAAGGCCTGTGAACATCAGTTTACCATCCTTTCAAAAAATAAAATTGCATCTGTGTCTGTTTTTTTCACCTGCCGAAGATTCAACAATAAGGATTTATCAAGTCCATACTGCTCAATTCCCGAAAACAAGTTAATTCCCCTTCCGATTAATTTGGGAGCAATAAAAAGAACAAATTCATTAAAAAGCTGTTTGTTTAGCAAAATCGATGTGAATTCTGCACCTGCTTCAACCATAACAGAGGTGATCCCGGCAGTTCTGATTATTTTAAAAGCTTCAGCAGGGTCAGGCAGGTTAGTACCATCCATTTTTGGAATCGACATTACCGGAATCCCTGCTTGTTTTAGTTTTTTTGTAGTGTCGTAATTTTCTGTATTGTCATCAGAAGTAATGATAATCGATTTTCCATCAGTATTTTGGAAAAAGCTGAGTTTGTCATCAAAAAAGAGTTTTGATGACAGCATAAATCTCTTTGGGGATAAATCATTCTCTTTGTGAAGTGTAAGCCGTGGATTATCTGATCTCACTGTTTTGGAGGTGGTAAGGATGGCATCGTGATATTTTCTAAGTTGTTGAACAACTTTGCGGGATTTTTCTGAGGTAATCCATTTTGAATAACCCGAAGTCTCAGCAACATTTCCATCAAGAGTAATTGCTGATTTTATTGTGATCCAGGGGAAATCCGTAGTAATGTATGTGGCAAATTTTTTATAAAATTCAGTGTATTTTTTATTACGGGAGACTTCAACTGAAACACCAGCATCAAGAAGTTTTTTAACCCCGTTTCCGGCTACGACAGGGTTTGGGTCAATGGCTCCAATTACAACCCTTTTAATTTTTTTGTCGATTATCAGATCGGAACATGGCGGAGTTTTCCCAAAATGTGAACAGGGTTCAAGACTTACATACAAATCAGTTCCCGACACATCTTCACTCGAATTGTTTATGGCGACAACTTCTGCATGCGCCCCACCATATTTATAGTGAAATCCCTCGCTGATAATCTTTCCTTCTTTAACTAAAACGGCTCCAACCATTGGATTGGGACTTACCATCCCGTTCCCCTTAAGAGCAAGTTTTAGTGTTCGGGTGAGAAAATAATCGTCGAGGGATTCCATTGCAAGTTAACTGATTTCCAGAACTTCGAATTTGATGATACCTGCGGGAGCGTTCACTACTGCAATTTCTCCAACCGACTTATTTAATAAGCCTTGACCAACAGGTGAAGAGATCGAAATCCTTCCTTGTTCAAGATTTGCTTCCTCATTAGAAACTATTTGATAAACAATCTCTTTCATGGTCTTCAGGTTTTTAATTCTGACTTTTGCAAGGATATGAACTTTATCCTTCGGCATCGAAGCTGGATCAATAACTTTTGTTTTAGCGAGTAATGACTCCAATTTGTGTATCCTCAACTCAAAAAGCCCCTGGGCTTCTTTTGCTGCATCATACTCGGCATTTTCAGATAGATCTCCATGAGCGCGTGCTTCAGCGATTTTTCCGGCTATTTCTTTTCTTCCGCTGGATTTCATTTCAACAAGCTCTTTCTCGAGCTCAATGAGTCTGTCTTGTGATAAATATACAATGTCTTGCATATTACTCCCAATTTGTATGTGAACTAAAAAAAATTGCCACTCCCTCAAAAAACTTGAGAGTGTGGCAGCCCAAATTTACACAATTTAAATGACTTTATCAAGTCATATTAATCAGAGACCTAAAACGGATATTCCTCTTGTTTTTTCAACCGGGATTCCAGATTGTGGTCCTTTAAAAGTTTTATTACTTCTGCTTGTGATGCTCTTTTGTAGGCTGTGTCTGAATGAGACAGCCCGTTCGCCAAAAATGCCACCGCGATGGCACCATGAGAGATATAATCTTTGTCAACCTTGTCAAATGTGTCACCAAAATCGTGATAATGCTCGGTCATCTCTTTTGTCATTCCTCCTGTGGGAGTGAGTACAGGAATTCCTTCGAACATAAAAAACATATGGTCACTGTTTGTCCAGGCAGTGCTCATAATACTCGACAGGTCATAAGAGCCACTTTTTGAAGTAATTTCTTTAATTGCAGGTATGAGATGATCAAACCCCATCACATTGTAACCATTCACCTTTCCCGGCATATCGAGGTTAAACATGGCATAAATTGAATCATTTTTATGTTTTTCCACATATTTTTTTGATCCCCATAATCCGGTTTCTTCACCATTAAACCACACAAATTCAATTGTTCGCTCCGGTTTGCAGCCCAATTTATTTAACAAAAGAGCTGCTTCAAAAATGACAGCACTTCCATGTCCGTTGTCGATTGCACCATCACCCAGGTCCCAACTGTCGAAATGGGCACCGATAACAATCTTCTCTTTTTTAATTCCTTCAAATTTATAAACAAGATTTTTTGAGACGCCGGTTTTCACATAAGAGTTGGAATTGATATCCATTAATACTTGATCACCATTTTCAAGAAGTCTTTTTAATTTGTTTCCCTCTTCATTTGTCAGCGAAAATGCGGGGATTGGAAGTGGAGTCCCTTTGAAGTTCCCAACACCACAAAGAACCTTGCCTCCTTTGGCTTCGTTAATAAAGAGTGCGGCAACTGCCCCCATTTTATGAGCAATTTTAATAGCTTCACCCCTTAACAATTCTTCACGACCTTTAGGTCTGGTTTGGCTGATTACAACTATCTTGCCCTTGGCATCAATTCCACTATAGTCCACTTCATAACCTGAAAATACATAAACCACTTTCCCCTGCTCAATTTTTGCAGGAGAAGAATAAGCAAGTGCTGTTGCCCTCAACTCTTTTTTATAAGGAACTGTTAATAAAACCTTATCGTCACCCCTGTACCAGATTGGAGAGGTAAACTCCTCGTAATAAGAAGAAAGACCGTTGTCACTCAACTGCTTTTTCAGAATTTCAAATCCAAGTTCATTTTGAGGAGTCCCCATCAGTCTTCCTCCTGCAAGGTCACAAACTTTTTCGAGCATATAATAGCCATAATTGTTGGCGAATGCCTTACCTGTCAGGTTTTCGATATTTAGTTGAGCTGACAAAGTGACAGAAATCAGGAAGAACAGGGTAAAAAGTTTTTTCATTTTAGAACTCTATATAAACGAAAGGTAAAGTTGAGGTTCCAAGAACCTGGTAAACAAATATAATAACCAATGCAAACGCAGAAGCTTTTAGACTCCAGTGAATGGCTGCAAATTTTACATAAAGTGATTTGTAGAATCTCTCGGGGAGGAATGCAAGCAAAAGTCCAATTACCATCACGAGAAATGGTATCATGTAATATTCCATCCATTTTTCGATGTGCACAATCTTAATCCCGGAAAAAAGTTTGTAGATAAAGGTCTCTGCGCTTTCAAGGGATGGAGCCTTAAAGATGATGAAAGAAAATGCGATTACATGAAAAGTAACCAGAATTTCAAACCATTTAAAATATCTTTCATTTACTTTGGCAACAAGCTTTTTTCGAGTGTTTCTGAACATGGTATCAAATACTATACAAAGCCCGTGAATAAGCCCCCAAACAACAAATGTCAGATTGGCTCCGTGCCAAATTCCCGAAATAAGGAAGGTAACAAGAATGGAGAAATAGATACCGATGATTCCAATTCTTCGAAGCGAAAAACTAAGAGGATTGAAAATATTTTCACTAAGGAAAGTGTAGAGGGTAATATGCCATCTTCGCCAAAATTCGCTGACAGAGTTTGCAAGGAATGGTTTTCTAAAATTTTCCTCAAGCTCAAATCCGAGCAGGTAAGCCATTCCTCTAACAATATCTGTGTATCCCGAAAAATCAAAATATAACTGAAGAAAGGCACCATATCCTGCAATCAGACACTCAAAAGAAGTAAAAAGATCGGGATTCTCAAATACTCTGTCAACAAAATTTAAAGCTATAAAATCGGCTATTAATACCTTTTTGAGAATTCCTGTAATGAGCAGGAAAAGCCCCTTACTGACATTTTCGCGGGTAATATTTGTAGCAGATCTGAATTGTGGTAACAGATTCGCTGCTTTGGTGATTGGCCCGGCGACAATCGTGGGGAAAAATGAAACATACAAGAGATAGTTAACAATGTTAGTCTCTGCTTCTTCCAATTCCTCCCGATAAATCGATAAAATATACCCGAGAGATTTGAAGATGTAGTATGATATTCCTACCGGAGTGAGGATTTCTCGTGTGAAATAAGAAAAAAACTGAGAAGATTGAAGCCCAAACTGATTTACAATAAAAAAGGTATATTTAAAATAAATCAGTATTCCAACATTTGCCATTACAGAGATTGCCAACAGGATTCTTCTTTTGGTTAAAGAAGTCTCTTTGACCAGATACTTCCCAACAAAAAAATCGATGAACCCAACGGCTATAAGCAGTCCAATATATTCACCGGAGATTTTATAGTAGAAATAGAGACTAAAAATCAGAAGTATGGCATTACGCGCTTTAATATTTTTTGCGAATGCGGTAAATAGAATATAAAGTACTGTAAATAGAAAAAAGAACAGTACTGAATTAAACAACAAGGGGTTACCCTGGTTGTATTTTAATAGTTCAATTGCTTCCAAAAGTTAGACCGGTTCCCCCTTTATTTCTTCTTGGCCGGAATTTTTATCTTTTGTCCGGGGCGAATAATGTCACCTTTTACTCCATTTGCGGCTTTTAGCTGGTTAACAGGAATTCCGGTCTTTTGTGACAACCCTGACCATGTATCACCACTTTTTACACTATAACTTGATCCGGTGGTAGTCTTGTTATTTTTGTTGGTCGTTTTACCTGTTTTTGCTGTTACATTTTTATTTGATTTGTTGCTGGCATATTTATTCCCGTATTTTGTTGTGGTCTTGGGGGCGACATAGGCGTTTTTCTGAGGGACTTTTATTTTTTGTCCCGGTCTGATAATATCACCTTTTGTTCCATTTGCAGCTTTTAACTGGTTTACAGGAATTCCTGTCCTTTTTGAAATTGCATACCAGGTGTCACCATTTCTGACACTGTAGCTGGAAATTACGGGAGTGGTTGTTTTCTTTGCAGTTGTTTTATAACCGTAATTATTTCCATAATAGGTATTTCGCGAGGAATAACTTTTAGTTACCGGTTTGTTGGTTGTTGTTGGTTGTGTGGCAGTGGTTTTTGTATAGGCAGTAACCGGCGTTTTAACTCTTTTGGTATAAACTTTAAGTTCCTGATTGACAGATAATGCTCCAAAAAAATTGTTCCACTCACGGATATCACTTATTTCCACATTATACAGTTTTGCGATTGAGCGGATCGATTCGCCCCCCAAAACTTTGTGCATCTTAAATTCGCCGTTGGCATCTTTAAGAGCTGAAGTAGTATTTCCTCCGGTAATTACGGTGGTATTTGAAGCGGAAACACTCTGGCTCTCATTGTTATCAACATAAATGGCGAGTTCACCCGGAATTGCCCCTTCCAGTATTTTATTATTAACAACAAGAGTTTTTTCTCCCTCGTTAAATCTCTTCATCGAGTTCTGCAAGGCCGTTAGGAGGAGCTCTCCTTTTAGGTTATAACCTTTTGAAGTGAGGTGAATCTGATCAACATTTGCGAGATAATTTGCCCGCCAACTCAACATCGAATTTTTTCCACCGCTCACATTATAGATATCATAAAACAGACATCCATTCTCGAATGCTACATCTTTTACCAACTGAGCAAAATTTAAACAGGCACTTACATTATTTCGTTTGTTAAAGGCGTCCTGAATGTTAAACAACATTATGGTAGCACCCGGAACAGCATTTTTTACTTTATTCACTATTGCAACAAGATTTTGCTTCATCGAGGCTTCATCATAACCTCCCGCAAAAAAATCGTTTATCCCAAGATCGAGAATGAAGAGATCGGGGTTAAAGTCCTTTATTTCATCTTCAAACTTTGACTGCCTTAGGATACTTCCAAGTCCGGCTCCATTAACGCCGGTGCTTGCGTAGAGCACTCCATTTTCATTTGTTGATTCAAGCATGATACCATAACAGATAAATGCAGTCTGCTGATCATTTGACTTTTTGAATGAAACTTCTATGCTTTCGAGGTCGGAATCCACAGTGGCTTGGAGAACTGTTCTGTTTTGATCATCCTGCGAGGTCAAAATTATCGGTTCTGCAACTCCATTTACCTTAAGCACAACATCAAACATCGACACCCCTTTTTCGGTGTAGATTTTTATGGTGTTTTTGGGTGATTTAAGTGTGGTTTTTGAAAATACCAGTTTAAAATTGGCGTTTGGATCAGTGGTTGAAATTGAATAACCCGCGAGACCAATCTGAAGAAGAGGTGAAGTTTCAGTGTTTTTTGAGAAAAGCCACTTCCCTTTTGAGTAGGTGAAATAGTCGTAGGCTGAGTGAGTTTTTGCCGCAGAATAAGGGAAAACGATCCCTCTTCCACCCATTCCATACATTTTTTGCAGCTCTTCCCGAATATAACCTGTGTAGATATCAGCCTGCAGGTGAGAGTCGCCGATGTGGAGAATCCTGAGCTTTTTGTTGCTCGCGTTTGCAAGTTTTGAAAAGAACACTTCAGCGGCTTTTTCATCCTGCCATTCAATAAAATTCTGGCTGGTTCTAAGGAAAGGGAATGTGCCCAGGCGGGTCAATCCTTCGGTTGCGGAAGTTGGAGTTTGTGACACACCCGGGGATGAGTCATTTTGTATCACCGCAATAGAATCCGGCGGGAAAAGAATCCCTTCCGGTAAATTGGCGGGGCTTGTTCCTGCGAGCAGAGTCCCTAAGCTGCTGTACAATGCGATAAATAAAAGATTTTTTCTTTTATTTATCGTATTACACAGACCTGGTAAACTTTTCTTCATGGTGCCATCCGTTCTGTTGGTTAACGGTTAATTGATTTTAATTCTGTCCAAATATTCTTTATAAGCTCCATTGATGCCCTTAAATAACTCAGCGGCGATAATTTTTTGCCCACGGTTAATAAAATGACCATCTCTTGCAGCATATCCTTTTTGTGCCCAGGCAGCAATTGAGTTTTCTCCCCCCATCAAATGGTAGGTATCCCAAAATGCACATCCATTCTCAATGGCACACTGTTTCATAATTTCAACAACTCTCCCTATAAAAGGGTGAGAAACATTGCTTCCGCGCCTTATTACACCCATATCCCCGGGGCCTATCACAAGTATTGAAGCATTTTTTGCCCTGCTTTTCATTCCCGAAAAGAGATTTGAATAATATTTTTTCACTCTTTCAAGATCAGACTCTTTATGAATAGTCGGCATTACATTCATTCCGAACTGCAAAATAATCAGTTTTACATTTAAATCATCATATTGTGCTTGTAAATAATTTTTATCGATCTTTAACAGTCCGTCACCCGAATGACCTCTGATCGCTAAATTATCAATTTGGACACCATTATTGCCGTCAAAAAAGAATCCATAAATTTCCGGATTAATTCCTGTCCTTATATCAAAGCGGATGGTGCTTCCATTACCACGATATTTAACATATTTCAAGCCAAACGGACTACCTCCCTCAAGACCAACTGTCGAAATTTCATCCCCGCTTTTCAGGTCGCTTATTTTCACCTGAGCATTCGAACCCGTTTTACCGTAAAAAACGCCTATTTTACTGAATTTTACTGCCTTGCCAAAATTTAAGGTAACACTCCCCCTTAAAGAAGCCGTTTTTTTCTTTTTAGGTTTTTGTTTTTTTGCAGAACTTAAAAAATTATAACTGTCTGCAAGGTAAAATGAATTTTTCGACGAAAAAAGTGACCCTCCAGAGGTATCCGGGGGGATGGTTTCCTCCGGTTCAATCTTTTCCTCAATTGGTGATTCTCCATCTTTCACATCCTCTTCAGGTGTAGTCTGCTCATCGTTTCCGTTATCTTTTCCCTTGTCTTCTTTTTTCTCTTTTTTACCATTCCCGTATTTAAATACGAGCCCGGAAAGTGCATATTTGCCGGAAGAATAACCGTGATTAAACACATTGTATCTTTCCCAATTGCCTGAAGTGGACCTGAAATAATTTACATTATCTGTAATGTCATCAACGGGCACATATCCAACCCCCTCGCCACCAAATTCCTTTTGAAAAAATTCCCGTAAATAAGAAGTTATCCTGTCACCCTCAATCTGGGAATCTCCATAGTGTGCAACCCTTACAACTCTGCTTTCGCTCTCATTTTTAAGCGCCTTAAAAAAGATATCGAGAGCTCTTTCACCATCTGTCTCAGGGTTGGTTAAAAAATCATCAAGCCCCTCATTACCGTTATCTTTTGTTGAAGTCTCCGGTTCAATCTCTTCTGAGTCATCATATTTACTTAAAAAATTCTCAGCATTTTCATTATTTTGTTGGGCTGACTTAAATAAACTCTCCCTTACATCAGGAAAACTGATAACAAACTCTTCCCCGTCGATGGGAGATTTAATTGTAAAATCAGGTCCCAGAAGTGAGAGACTCAGTAGAAGTCCGTTCACCAATATGATACTGAATAAGATCTGAAGTGTGTATTTGTTCATTATTTAGAGATATTAAAACTTCAAATTTAACTAATAATCAGTGATTCACAGGTATAATAATCTATCACCAAACCTCATTATGAATGTAAAACCACTTTATATCTTATTTATAACTCTAATATTTTCAACATGTTACCATGCCCAGTCAGATTTTGAGCGTTATCCCTTTCTCGTACCGGACAGTAATAAAATTGAAAATCCTTCTTCAATAGAAAAAATATTTAATCAAAAATTTAAAAGTGACTCATCAGGTTCACAATTAAGGATATTTGTCATCGGTGATTCACATGTCTCATCAGGAGAAATTGCCAAATCCCTTAATGCCGAACTGGCAGAAAAATTTGGGGATGGTGGTAAAACCTTTCTCACTTTAAACAAATCTTTCCCATCGTCAATTGGACATACGGGCGTAAAGATATCTTCTTCGGGAGAAGAAATCAACGGGTTTACACTTTTGTCAAAAACTACCATCGACAAGTTATCCATCAAAGATTTGTCGGGAGACGATGTAACAATCAACTCATCACAAATAAATCAGAACCATACAATTCAGTTAAAATTTTCAGATGAGTTACCCGGTTTTTACATTTCATCAGGGAAAAATGTTCCACCGATTCACTCGAAGGGAGTGATTACGACAACAAAAAGTGGTGGCGTGGTTACCACATGGTTTGGAGTTATCGGAGCATCACTTTTAAGTTACAATGTTCAGATGAACTACATCTATCCCTTCATCGAAGCGTTTGATCCCGATATTTTAATCATAAATCTTGGCACAAATGACTGCACGGGACCCAACTTTAATCTTCAGTATATTAATGTTGAATATGATAAATTAATTCTTAAATTGAAAAAAAATGCCCCAAAAGCTTCTTTTATTTTGATTTCACCCCCCGACTTTTTCGGTTATAACGGCGGAAAATACGGAAACAACAAAATGACAGGTGTTATGAAAGAAGGAATCACCAAACTTGCTAAAAAGCATGACCTGGCCTACTGGGACCTGAAGGCGGTGATGGGAGGCGATTCTTCAATGATTGATTGGGTAAAAGCAGATCTTGGGAGTAGAGATTATATTCATTTCACAAGTGAAGGTCAAAAACTTATTGGTAAACTACTTGGGAAAGCAATTATCGACCTCTTTAAAGAGGATTAGTAATCCCCTTTTGCTATCGACTCGATTTTATTAATTGACTTCTCCTTCATTGTTTCGAGGGTTTCAGTGCTTAACATGTTATAGGCGATTGTCCGTATTCTCCCCCATTCGTTATGCATCGGGCACGGAGTGGAAACCGAACACCCCGGGAAACCCAGAACACACGAATTAAAAACTTCCATTCCATCTAAAACTGTTACAATATCAATTAATTTTATCTCGGATGGATTTTTTCCAAGATAAAATCCCCCGTTTTTTCCTTTTTTAGATGAAACAATTTTTGAATCAGTAAGTATCTGCATCACCTTCGACACAAACTCCTTGGGAACTTTTAATTTTTCAGCTACCTGGCTTGCATTCACTTTTTGATCCGGTTCAAGTGTTGAGAGATAAAGTACTGCTTGAATTCCAAGTTCACATTTTTTAGAAAAGATTACCGTCATTTTGCTCTTCGGTTTGTTAGGGTTTACAAATCAGATAAAAAATACTGTTTAATATAACGCTTACAAATAATATTGCAAAGAAAACGGGTACATTTTTTTCGTTTTATATAATACTTATTAAAATATTAACTAAGTTTATTGTTGACAAACTTAGATTTTTGAGGAAATATTATGGACTTAAAACACAAACTTTTTGATGTCCCCAAAATCTCCAGTATCCAGGATATGGTACTGATGATTGGGAGAGACCATGCCGGGAAAATAGCACTGGAAGACCTTAACGATACTCCGATTAAAAAACTCACTTTTGAAAAATTACTCGATAATGTGTTGCGTTTTGGAGCGGGTCTCCGAAAGTTGGGAATAAAAGAAAGAACTCATATTGCTGTAATTGGTGAAAACAGAGTTCAATGGGCTCTTACTTATCTCACAGCGATGACTTTCGATTATGTGATTGTTCCAATCGATAAAAATCTTACCCAAAATGAGATTCTCAATATCCTTTATGAAAGCGAATCTGAAGTTATAGTATTCTCCAAAAATTACAACAATTTGATGGATGAAGAAGCCGCTGCAATCAGTAAATTAAAAGTTAAAATCAGTATGGACATTAATGCGAACGAGGATGACAGGATTTCCATGTCAGCTCTTATCGAGTCCACTCCCCCGGCAGGAATTGATTCCCTCCCACGAATTAATCCTGACCAGATGGCTGAAATAATCTTTACATCCGGTTCTCTCGGAAGAGCAAAAGGTGTGATGTTAAGCCAAAAAAATCTGGCTATAAACCTTATGTCGATGACGAGCATGATCGAAATTACCCCGGATGACAGATTCCTTTCTGTTTTACCGATGCATCATACTTATGAATGTACTTGTGGTATGCTTTGTCCCCTCTATAAAGGTGGATCGGTTCATTTTGCCAGATCCTTAAAAACAATTGTGGATGATTTGCAGGTTGTTAAAGCCACAATTCTGCTCGGCGTTCCTCTTTTATTCGATAAAATGTTTAAAAGAATCTCCAAAACCATTAAAGAAGATAAGGTTAAATCGAAAGTCGTCCCTCCACTTGTGAAGATCACCGGATTTCTTGAAAAATTGGGAATGAAAGAGATTAAACAAAAAGTGTTTAAGGAGATGCACCACAAATTTGGAGGTCATGTAAGAATATTCATCGCCGGAGGCGCTGCCCCCGACCCTGAAGTCGCAAAAGGATTGCGTGAATTTGGATTTACTTTCCTCCAGGGATACGGACTAACAGAAACTGCACCTATTACTGCGTTAAACAGACTCATGGCATACAAAGATGATTCTGCCGGTTTGCCACTTCCAGGAGTAACTCTGAAAATTGTTGAACCCGATTCTGACGGTGTCGGCGAAATATATATTAAGGGTGACAATGTGATGATAGGTTATTACAAAAATGAAAAACTAACTGCCGAGGCATTTGATCCCGAAGGGTACTTTAAATCAGGAGATTTGGGGTATATAGATTCGGATGGATTTCTTCACATCAGAGGAAGAAAGAAAAATGTTATCATTGCAAGCAACGGGAAAAATGTCTTCCCTGAGGAAGTTGAAGATATTCTTAATAGAAATCCCCTCGTTCTTGAGTGTTTTGTTTATGGAGAAGAAGATGCAAAACATAAAGAGATAATAGCGGTTCAACTTGTTCTGAATGCCGAAACATTGATCGAATATTCCGAAAAACATCATGTGAAAATTGAAGAACCTCTTCTCGAAGAGATCGCTGCAGGAATCGTAAAAGAGGCAAACAAACACCTCGCACCCTACAAACAAATCCAGAAGTATTATGTGCGCGAAAAAGAATTCGAGAAAACTACTACTCAGAAGATTAAGAGATACCTTGTAAAGTGAGAACTTCAGAACCTCGGAGCTTCAGAGCTTCAGAGTTTCAGTGATTGGGAGACTAAAGATACTTGAGTACCTGAAAGTTTCAGAACTTCAGAGTTTCATTACCGAAGCTCTGAGGTTCCGAATCTCCGTAGTTCTACCCATCACTCCACTGTAATCTTTGAGTGCCTCATTGAATGAACCTTGTTAAGCGAAGGATGATCGAGAGAATTATTCATTCTTGATTCAAATTCTTCGCGGAAGCGGCTTACCATAAATTTAACAGGCCATGCAGCAGCTTCACCAAGTGCACAAATTGTATTTCCATCAATGTTGTTTGCAACGCTAAGCAAAAGCTCTATGTCGTCCTTCTGTCCCTGTCCTGCAGCCATTCTGTTAAGGATTTTTAACATCCAACCGGTACCTTCACGGCAAGGTGTACACTGGCCACAGCTTTCATGATAATAAAATTTGGAGATACGGGCGAGCACTCTCACCAAATCGGTATCCTCATCCATAACCATGATTCCGGCGGTTCCAATGGAGCTGCCTGCAGCTTTCAGAGAATCAGCATCCATTGCGATGCCTTCAAGCTGATCACCACGAAGAGGCGGCATCGAAGATCCACCGGGGATAACACATTTAATTTTTTTATTCCCCGGTACTCCGCCCGCATAATTGTAAATTATATCTGTGAGGAGTGTTCCTGAAGGAAGTTCATAAACGCCGGGTTTATTTACATGTCCACTGACACCGTACAAAATTGTTCCGGGGTGTTTTTCTGCGCCAATTTTTGAAAACCATTCCCAGCCCTTGTTGATAATTGCAGGAACATTGGTTAATGTCTCAACATTATTAATGGTGGTGGGATTACCCCAAAGGCCATTCTGTGCCGGAAATGGTGGTTTAACTCTTGGGTAGCCTCTTTTTCCTTCGATGGAATTCATCAAAGAAGACTCTTCACCACAAATATATGCACCTGCACCTTTGTGGACATAAATATTCACATGAAATTTGGTACCAAATGTGGTTTTCATTTTCTCGCCAACGAGACCTGCATCATAAGCATCATCGAGTGCTTTTTGGAACAGTTTTATCCATTTATGATATTCACCGCGAATATATACATAAGCTGAATTTGCTCCAATCGCATAAGATGCTATCAAGATTCCTTCGATACACTGGTGAGGATTATATTCAAAAATCTGTCGGTCCTTAAAAGAGCCCGGTTCCGATTCATCACCATTAACACAAAGATATTTTGGTTTATCGGTGGTTTTAGGCATAAACGACCATTTAAGCCCGCAAGAGAAGGCTGCGCCCCCTCTTCCTCTTAAACCCGATTTTTTAACTGTATCAATTATTTCATCAGGAGTTGTAGCAAGTGCTTTTTTAATAGCTTCATATCCACCGTTGGCGCGATAGACATCTATTTTATGTAAATTTTCTATTTCAGGTAAAACAATTTTTTCCATCGTCATCACTTTTATTTTAGGGAGTCAATTAATTCGAGAGCCGTTTCCTTGGTGAGATTATCGTGGAAATCTTCATTCACTGCAATCATAGGGGCAGTGCCGCATGATCCCATACACTCAACCTCTTCGAGTGAAAAAAGTCCGTCAGCGGAGGTTTCACCATTTTTAAGACCTGTTTTAGTCTTAACAGCTTCCCAGATATCATATGCACCCCTTAACATGCAGGAAACATTGGTACACACTTGAAGGTGGTATTTTCCCGGCATGTGTTGGTGATACATCGTGTAGAAAGTAACTACTCCCATCACATCTTCTTCAGAAATTTCAAGAATTGTTGATACTTCTTTAATAACTTCTCCGGAGATGTAGCCGTTTTGTTCTTGTGCAATATATAACACAGGCATAACAGCCGCCTTTTTTGTCGGATAATTATCGAAGAGTTTAACTACTTTTTCGTGATTTTCTACTGTAAATTTGAATTCCATTAATTTCCTCTTCCTATTTATCGGCTTCGCCCATTACGGGGTCAAGACTGCCGATTATTGCAACCACATCAGAGATCATGTGTCCCTTGATCAAACCACCAAGTGACTGTAAATTACAGAATGAAGGCGACCTGATTTTCATTTTCCACGGATGTCCTTCACCTTTGCTTACGATGTAGAAACCAAGTTCACCTTTAGGATTTTCAACTGCGGAATAGATATCACCAACAGGTGGTTTCACCCCAAAATTGACGATCATAAAGTCATGAATCAATTCTTCCATCTTAGTATAGATTTCAGTTTTTCGTGGAAGAACTTTTTTAGGAGAATTTAACATTATCTCCCCTTTAGGCATCTTATCGAGGCACTGAAGGATAATCTTGCAACTCTCACGAAGTTCATCCGCTCTTACAAAATAACGGGCAAGGCTATCGCCTTCGTTATAAACAGGGACTTTAAAATCCATCTGGTCATAAAGCATGTAAGGATTGGCTCTTCTAAGATCGTGATCAATTCCCGAACCTCTCAGGTTTGGACCGGTAAGTCCCATATTTATTGCTTCTTCACCGGAAATTACTCCAACTCCTTCAAGTCGTTCAACAAATATTCTGTTAGTGTTCAGGAGCCGTTCAGCCTCGTCAAGTTTTTCTTCAAACTGAGCAATAAAATCTTTGATAATAACAATCGCCTCATCCGGCATATCGGCAGCAACCCCGCCAATTCTGGTGTAGCTGGTTGTAAATCTCGCTCCGCAGATGATATCATAAGAGTTCAAAACTTTTTCTCTCTCACGGAGGCACCAGAGGAACACAGTTAAGGCACCAACATCCATCGCGAGTGATCCAACAGCAACCAGATGTGAAGTTATTCGCGCAAGCTCCGTCATAATCATTCTGATATATTGAGCTCTCAGGGGAGCTTCGATACCATATAATTTTTCGACTGCCAAACAGAATGCAGTATTATTTGCCGGTGGTGAGATATAGTCAAGTCTGTCAGTATGAGGAATAAACTCATAAAAAGACATGTTTTCAGCCATTTTTTCATAACCGCGGTGAAGATACCCGAGATCAGGAACAGCAGCTACTATAGTTTCACCGTCAAGTCTCAACAGCACTCTTAACACACCATGAGTTGCAGGATGTTGAGGACCCATATTCAGGATCATCTCATTTTCGAGAGCATCTTCGAATGTAATATTGGTTTCCTGGTCGAGAAGTGCTTTTACAATACTTGGATGCACATCATCTTTAGTTAATTTTTCCATAATCTCTCTATTTCTTCGGTAGGGTTAAGTCGCCCGGTATCCCCATCAGAGGATATTCCTTGCGTAGAGGATAATATTCATATTCTTCGGGCATATACATCCTTCTCAGATCGGGATGATTGTCAAATTTTATCCCGTACATGTCATAAGTCTCTCTTTCATACCAATTGGCTGATTTCCAGACAGGTACAACTGATTCTATGTGTGGATGATTCTCTTCAACATCACATGCCAAACGAAGGCGAAATTTGTTTTCGAGCGAGTAGATGTGATAGATGATCGTAAATCTTTTCTTTTTTGTCGCCCAATCGACAGCGGTTACATCTTCACACATATTAAATTTGAGTTCATCGTGCTGCTTCAAAAAGTTACCAACAGGAACGATGAGCGATGCATCAAATTTAATTTTAAGATCTCCTCTGAAATCAGTCACTTCAAAATTGGTTTCGGGAAACTGCTCTTGAAGAAGAGGAACTATTTTATCTTTAATTTCCATTTACTTTCACAGGCTCCAAAAGAGGTATGTTTTGAAATTCTCTTGCTTTTGTGTTTTTTATTTTATCCTGAATCAACATCAATGCGTTAAGCAGGTTATCAGGTCTTGGTGGACATCCGGCAAGATATATATCAACAGGGAGAAAATGATCGATACCCTGAACAACAGAATATGAACGGTACATTCCACCGGTTGAAGTACAGACACCCATAGCGATCACCCATTTGGGGTCGGGCATCTGATCATAAATTTTCTTTACAACATGAGACATTTTATATGTAACAGTTCCGGCAACAAGCATCACATCACACTGTCTTGGTGTAAATCTCATTACTTCTGATCCAAATCGTGCAATATCGTATTTTGGACCCGCAACTGCCATCATCTCAATTCCACAACACGAAATTCCCATCGGCATGGGCCATACAGAACTTTCCCTTGCCCACCCAACGAGTGCATCAATTGTGGTGGTAAGGAATCCGTCACTCATGAGTTTAGCTTCTAATCCCATCTGAATCCTCCTTTTTTATATGCATACAGGAACCCTAACTCAAATACAACTAAAAACACAAACATTGAAATGAAAGCTGAAATTCCAAATTCTTTAAATAAATCAATAAATTCCACCGCCCATGGATATACAAAGATTACTTCAAGATCAAATATTATAAAGAGCATGGCAACAACATAATATTTGACCGAAATCCTCTCTTCAGTTGACCCGATTGGCTTCATTCCACTCTCGTAGGGAGAACTCTTAACTACAGTTGGTCGTTGTGGTCCAAACAGCGAAGAAGAAGCCACAACAGCCACCGAGAAGATAACTGCAAATCCCATCACTACAAGAACGGGAATATAATTTTCAAGCATTCTGCATCCGGAAATTATTTCTTAAAACTCAAACTTTAAATTTATTAAAGTTTTTGATTATAGTCAATTTTTATTTCTGAGAATCAGAACCTCAGAGATTCAGAGATGCAGAGTTTCAGTAATTCGGAGATTCAGAGATGCAGAGTTTCAGTAATTCGGAGATTCAGAGATATTAAGTTCCGAGGTTCTGAAGTTCTGAAGTTCCGAGGTTCTGAAGTTCCATTTTCTTTTGAGGCAACTTTTTTGTAAGTTTGGGAACTTTACAAACAGGAGATTTATGAATATTCAATTTATCGGAGCAGCTGAGACAGTAACGGGCTCAAATCACCTGCTGACAACCGGTTCAGGCACTATTTTATTGGATTGTGGAATGTTCCAGGGTAAAAGGAAAGAAGCCTTTGAATTAAACCGTACTTTCGATTTTTACAACCCAAAAGATATTGATGCGGTTATACTCTCACATGCTCATATCGACCATGCAGGAAATCTGCCAAATCTCGTAAAACGGGGTTTTAGAGGTACAATTTTTTGCACACATGCAACAAAAGATCTGTGTGAGATAATGCTCGCTGATTCTGCCCACATCCAACAAAAAGATACCGAGTTTGTAAATAAAAAAAGAGCCAAACAAGGAAAAAATCTTTTTGAACCTCTTTATACGCAACAGGATGTGGATGAAACCCTCAACTTGATGCAGGGGGTAAACTACCACCACGAATTTGAGGTGTTACCCGGTGTTACCGCTTCATTCTACGATGCAGGGCATATCCTCGGAAGTGCTGTGACTTACATGAAGATCGAAGATGATGGGAAAACGATTGAGTTGGGATTTTCCGGCGATCTCGGCAGACCAAACATGCCAATTCTTAGAGACCCTGAAATTATCCCGGATGTTGATTATTTTATTTGCGAAAGCACCTATGGTGGCAGGTTCCATGAAGATTTTGACATGTCGGAAGCTAAAGTTGTTGAGGTAATAAATCGTGCAATTGAAAGAAAAGGAAAAATAATCGTTCCGGCTTTCAGCCTTGGCAGAACTCAGGAGCTTGTATATCTTTTGCATACAATTTTTGAAAAGGGTGTTGTCCCCCTTATCCCTGTATATGTAGATTCACCCCTTTCATTTAATGCGACAGCTGTTTTCAGAAGGCACACCGAATGTTATGATCTTGAAACATCAGCACACATTCTTCGGAATGAAGACCCTCTGGGATTTAACAAATTGACTTATATTACCGATGTTGAAGAATCAAAACGACTGAATGACCGTGAAGGCCCAATGATGATCATTTCAGCTTCAGGAATGGCAGAGTCAGGTAGAATACTTCACCACCTTGCAAACAACATTCAAAATCCTAAAAACATCATTATGATGACGGGTTATTGTGCCGAACATACTCTTGGTAAACGAATTATTGAACGAAATCCTGAAATAAACATCTTTGGTGATCCATACCAACTAAAAGCCGAAGTGGTTGTATTCAACTCCCTGTCAGCCCATGCAGATTCTGACGAGTTGATTTATTATGTAAACAAATTCAATCGTGAAAAAATGAAAGATATTTTTCTTGTTCATGGTGAACCGGATCAGCAGGAGAAATTTAAAAACCGTCTGCTTTTAAATCACTTTAAATCGGTTAAGATACCAAAAAGAGGAGAGCTTTTTTCGATTAAATAGAGTAATTTCAAAACAAAAACAGATAATTTGAGAAAACTTTTATCCCTTTCTCTTTTCTCTTTGATTTTGCTTATCGGTTGTGAGCAGAATATTCCCCTGGTTCCCTACGACTCAGGGCTTCCTCCTGCTGTGCCCGAAAATATCAGAATTACAACTGCTTCCGATGGAGTGGTAATTGTGAGGTGGTGGGAAAATATCGACCCTGAATATTCTTATTATAATCTCTATCGAGGAGTAAACGATTCTGTAAATCTCACTTTTTACAAAAAGCTTTTTTCCACTTTTTATAGAGATGAAAATCTGTTCTACGATTCAGTTTATTATTATGCAGTCTCGGCGGTGGGAAGAAACGGAAAAGAGAGCAGGAAATCTTACCCTGTTGTCGCCAGGCCGGGGAACAATTTTGATCCTGTACTCCCATCCTACATAAATGTAACACCCGTGAATTACGAAGGCAAACTGCTCGTTTCATTTGAATGGAGTAAAGATGACAATCCCGATTTTAAGGGACTTGAAGTTTACCGTTCCACCTCACCCGGATTTACACCAAATCAGAATGATTTTGTGTTGTTTTTGGATGATTTGCACGATACAGATTCCCTTGCACTGTCACACTCTGTTAAATATTATTACAAGTTCCGGACTGCAGATCATGGAGGAAGATTCAGTAAATTTTCAGATGATTATATTGCCTTTTTATTCCCCACAGTGGAAAAGCTATTCCCACAAAACGGTGCGGTAATTCCTTTTTTTGATGTTTATTCAGTGGAATCACTTCCCTTCGACCTGGAATATGAGATAGTGGTTTATGACTCACCTGTTGTAAATGAGGTCTGGAGGTCGGTGCGTTATCGTTCAACGGTTCCCGGTGAACTGTTCATCCCAAATTACATTCCTTCGATATCACTGAATAAAAAATATTTTTGGCGGGTAGCTGTTTACCTGCCGGGTGGCAATTCCCCCGTTTTTTGGTCGGACCTTTCTTCATTTCAAGTCACACGGTTCGATTGAGAAAGTTTTTACAGTCAATAATTTTAGTTTTAATCACCTCCATCCCGCTGTATTCACAGTATGATGGTGATTCTTCACAAACCTATCTGTTACCGGTTGTGAAACAAAATTCCATCACCACAGTATTCAACAAAGAACTTAGCATCTATTCACTCTTAACAAATGTTGATTATTCCCTGGCAATTGGACGATTTAATTTTAATCTGACTGAAAAACTTCATGCTTCACTTATCAAGTATTCAGGGGCAAACACAACCAGGGATGAAAATGTATTAAGACTCTCGGGAGACTACAGAATCAATAACTATTTTAACCCCGGGGCTTTGGTTAGCAGTAAAATCTACAGTGATTCCAGAACAACTGACATTAACACTGCCGCATCCAATTTTGGGATCCTCTTTAACCGGACTTTAATTGAAGACCTTGTAAATCTCCTCCCCTTTGGGGGTTACACAGAGGATGTTCAATCGGGTATTTCGAACAATGGTGCAATCTATGGAATCCAGGGAGGAATCGACAGAACTCTATTCTCTGACTTTTTGATTGGTTCAAATTTCATTTTTAGGAATGAGGATATCAGTCCCAGAAAAAACACTCTAAGAGAGTTTACTGCCACCATCGAAAATTTCATAGACCCGGGAATCCAGAACAGACTGTTTGTAAACTACCACGAGTCGGGTCGGGATTTTTTCTTTGATTCAGATTCACTGTTACAAGATATCTACGGAATTGAAAAAAACCTTCAAAGAAGAAATGACAGAATGTTTTTGTTTTCAGATGAGTTTAACTACAGTAATGTCCTTAAAAACACCTCGATTAACTTTAAAGTGAATTTTTCTGACAGGGTGGTGACAAGATCAACTCAGTATAAACTTCCCAACGATCTCTTCCCCACTTCCTTTGACTCTCAAATTGAAGAATTAAAATTTGATCTGGCTGCCGGAATCAACTACACCTCGGAATCGATGGATATAAAATTTATTTCCAGTTTTGCCGAAAGAAATGAAAAATTTCTTCTGCTTAATCCTGAAAACTCGAACCCTGATTATTTTGAACAACGCCAAAAGAATGAAGGGATAAAAAATAATGTCGCTTCTCAGGTCTTCCTTTCACTAAGCAGTATTTTTCTGATTAGTGATTACGACAGAGTGGATTTTAGTGTTTCTCACTTTAAGCTAAGATATGACACCCCTTCAAGTGAAAATATAGATGAAAGGGATGAACTTCTCTCCCAATTGAGACTGAGATATACCAGACAACTTAGTTCAAATCTCTCTCTTTTTGCAGGATTCGATTTTTCATATGGAAAGCTTGTTTACATACTTGCTGCGAGAAGTTCAAATAACAACACCAACAGAATCTTTAGATTAAACACCGGATACGCTTATTCAGGTCGTCAATTTAAGAACTATGGAACTTTTGAGATATTAGCGAACTATATGGTGTATGATTTTGAAGATTTAAATCCCGGATTTAAAAGTTTTAGTTTCCGTCAGATTTCTCTCGTCGATTCCGCGGTTGTGGTTCTTACTAAAGAACTTAATTTTGAATTTAGTGGTTTTTATAAATTAAGTGAGCAAGGTGATTTAAAGTGGAACGACTATAAAATTAAGCCAAGTCGTGAAATTACCGAACTTCTTCTGCTCCCTGCTTTAAGCACATCAGCAGGAAGGTTTTCCTTTAAAGTCGGGCTTCGATATTATTCCTACTTCTCGGATGTTATAATTAACGGTCTGAAAAAAGAGGAAAACTATTATAAAGGTATCGCTCCGCTTACAGAGATAAGTGCACTATTTTACGATGCGTTTATGTTTACTTTACGAGGGTGGTATGAACGAATTGATTCAAAAGGGAACGAAAGAAGGTATCTTACCACATTAAATCTTGCAGTCAAGTGGTTTCTTTGATTAATTTCAATTAAAGTGATCTAATTTTTTCTTATTTTGCAATAAAAATTTTGAAGTTAGTGGACCAAAAACAGTTTTTCATTCAAGTACAAAGTATTCCGGACAGCCTCTACACGGTTGAGGAGTTTATTCTTGGTATCGCCGCAGAATTGGCGATCGAAGAAGATAAACTTTATGGTATCATGCTCTCTGTTTCAGAAGCCACCACCAATGCCATATTCCATGCCAATAAAAAAGATCCGGAAAAATCCGTTTCAATTACCATCACTGCCGATAATGAACTTTTTACCGTTGCAATCAAGGATCAAGGCACGGGATTTAATCCTGTTTCAATTCCCGATCCCACAAAACCTGAGAACCTCCTTAAAGATTCAGGAAGAGGATTATTCCTCATGCGCATCTACTCAAAGTCGTTAAGTTTTAATCCATCCCCTCTCGGAACCGAGACTGTTTTAGAGTTCGACCTTTAAAATAAAAAACCCCTCATCATTTCTGACAAGGGGTTCTAATATTATTTAACTTTAATCGTCAACCGGGTTTTACATCCCCAGTTTGTCAATATTCGTTTTTACATCCATAGCCGATCTGTGAAGCTCTGCGAGTTCCTTATCGGTTAGTTTTAGTTCAATTACCTTCTCAATGCCGTTTCTGCCCAATTTAACGGGAACACCAACATACATTCCATTCAGACCATATTCACCTTCAAGATAAGCAGCACAAGGAAGAATTCTTTGTCTGTTTTTAACTATTGCATCCACCATTTCAACAGCGGAGGATGAAGGTGCGTAATATGCGCTGCCTGTTTTAAGATAATTGACGATTTCGATACCACCGTTGCGAGCTCTGTCAACAAGTTGCTCTATCCTTTCAGCAGACATCAGTTCGCTGATTGGGATTCCGGAAACCGTTGAATATCTGATCAATGGAACCATTGAATCACCATGACCGCCGAGAACAAGAGCTTGAACATCCATTACAGAAACATTAAGTTCTTTTGCAATAAAAAGTCGGAATCGGGCGGAATCAAGAACTCCTGCCATTCCAACAACACGATTTTTTGGGAAACCGCTGGTTTTCATTGAAACCCAGGTCATAACATCGAGTGGGTTCGAAACCACAACAATTACGGCATCCGGCGAGACGGGAACCACTTGTTCAGTAACTGAGCGGACAATCTCTGCATTTTTCATCAATAGATCGTCGCGGGTCATCCCCGGTTTACGCGCCAGTCCTGCAGTGATCACCACGATATCTGAACCGGCGGTGTCACTATAATCATTCGTTCCAATTACGGCACTGTCAAAATCTTCAACAGGTCCACTCTCCCACATATCAAGGGCTTTTCCTTGTGGAATACCTTCGATAACATCGAGTAATACTACATTTTCAGCAAGATGCTTTTCAGCTATTCTTTGAGCTGCAGTGGCACCGACATTTCCGGCACCTACTACGGTGATCTTCTTCATCGAGTCCTCTTATCTATTCGGTTGGAGGAACAATTGAAATAAACTGACGGTCGTTAGCGCGGGTTCTGAATTCCACGGTACCGTCTGTTAATGCAAACAAAGTATCATCTTTGCCTTTACCAACATTAAGCCCCGGATGGAATTTAGTTCCTCTCTGGCGAACGATAATGGAGCCGGCTTCAACAAATTGTCCGCCAAAAGCTTTTACACCAAGTCTTTGGGCATTACTGTCTCTACCATTTCTGGTTGATCCTTGTCCTTTTTTATGTGCCATTGTTAACTCCTTATCCTATTTTAATTATTTCTATTCTGGTCAGATGCTGTCTGTGTCCGTTCATCTTTTCGTAATTTTTACGACGCTTTTTCTTGTACACGAGAACTTTTTCATCTTTAAGATGGCTTAACACTTTTGCGGTAACTTTTAAGCCATCCACATATGGCTTGCCAACTTTTACACCGGCATCATCTGAGTAAAGTAATACATTATCAAATACTACTTCACTGTCAGGCTCAGCGTTTAGGCGGGGAACATAATGTTTCTCCGACTCTAAAACTTTAAACTGCTGTCCTGCAATATCAACAACTGCAAACATTTGCGGTCCTTTTGGTTTATAGAAAAAAATGAATTTTTGTCAGTCTGCAAATATAACAAACGGTTCAACCACCACAAAGAAAATCTTTCAACTTTATTTAATCATTACTTAAATATTTTCCTTATCTTGCTACTTATAATTTTTTTAACTGGAGACTAACTTGAAATTTACTGTACGAAATCAAATTGCAGCAATCTGGAAAGATAAAAAAATTTCCTATACCGAGTTCTTTAAACAATCGGCTATGTATGCATCCCTCTATGCAGACATAAAACCTGATAAAGTTGCAGTTTTCTCCCCGAATCGCCCGGAGTGGATTTTCGCTTTTTTCTCTATCTGGTTGAACAGAGCAACCGCTGTACCCATAGATTTTATGTCGCTGCCGGGTGAAGTTGCCTACATCTTAAATGACAGCCGGCCCGAAGTAATTTTTATCCCTCAAGAGTATGTGGAAATATTCGACAAAATTGAGTCTGAACTTCTGTATCCCATTAAAGTGATTATTTTCGAAGAGATTTCTGAAGATTTCGAAAAATTTGAGGCACTCGATTTCGAACAAACCGATATGGAAAAAACTGCGGTAATAACCTACACATCAGGAACCACAGGCAATCCAAAAGGAGTAATGCTCTCGTTTGAAAATATCCTTAAAAACCTCGAGGGTGTCTGCGATTATGTTAAAATTTACACTCCCGAGAGAACCACTCTCGTTCTGCTTCCGATGCATCATATTCTCCCGTTAATCGGTTCTTTTGTTGCTCCCCTCTTTGCCGGTGGAACAATGGCTTTTTCACCATCAATGGTTTCTGAAGATATTATTGCAACGCTGCAGAATAACAAAGTTGCCATAATGATTGGTGTTCCTCGACTTTATGAGGCAATCAGAAAAGGGGTGATGGATAAAATACACAAAAATACCGTTGCCTCAATGCTCTTCAAAGTCGCAAAAAGTGTCAATTCTAAAAGCTTTTCCAGAAAGGTTTTTGGTGCCGTACACGCCAAATTTGGCGGAAATGTTCAGTTTATGGTGTGTGGTGGAGCGAAGTTAAATGAAGATGTTGCAAACGATTATAAGACTCTTGGTTTTGAGATGCTCGAAGGATACGGAATGACTGAATGTGCCCCGATGATCACTTTTACCAGACCCGGAAGATGGAAAATTGGCTCGGCAGGTGAACTTCTGCCCGGTGTACTCCTCGAGACAAGAGACGGTGAAATTTTCGTTAAAGGCAGAAATGTTATGAAAGGATATTATAACAAGCCCGAAGAGACCGCCGAAGTTCTACAGGATGGATGGCTGCGAACAGGTGATCTTGGACACCTGGACGATGAAGGTTACATTCATATAACGGGACGCGCAAAAGAAATTATCATCCTTTCGAACGGTAAAAACATCTCTCCCGAGGAGATCGAAGGTAAACTTAAAGAAACCTCAGACTATATCGCTGAAGTGGCAGCCTACGCTGAAAATGACAGCATAGCTGTTGCCATCCTGCCTGAATTCAAAAAACTTGCTGAAAAAGACATTCACAATTTTGAAGAAACTTTTAAGTGGGAAGTGATTGACAAATATAATAAAACCGCCCACCCTTCTAAAAAAATTGGCAAATTTGTTCTGGTTAAAGAAGAACTACCCAAAACCCGACTCGGGAAAATCAAAAGATTTCAACTTGCAAACCTTGTTGAAGAAAATCGAAAAGATAAAAGCATAGATAAAAAACCACAACCCGATTTTGAAGAGTATATTGTTATCAAAGACTATCTGCACAACTTGAAAAAAGTGGAAGTTTTCGCTGATGATCACTTTGAGATGGATCTTGGGATGGACAGTCTCGACAAGGTAAATTTCCAGGTCTTTCTTGAATCGACATTTGGCTTGAAACTGAAAGAAGATATGCATATCACCCACCCGACTGTGGAAAAGCTCGCACACTTTATGAAGGAACACAAGTCCAAACTAAACATAGAAATTGTGAAGTGGGCTGAAATTTTTAAGGAAGAAGTCAGGCTTGATCTCCCAAAAAGCTGGTTTACACAAAATCTGTTTAAGAATTCTTCCAAACTTCTCTTTAAACTCTATTTTAGAATCACCGGCGAAGGAATTGAGAATCTGCCCAACGGGCCATTTATTCTCGCTCCAAATCATCAAAGCTTTTTTGACGGGCTGTTTGTTTCAGCTTTTATCAAAAATTCAATTTTCAAAAACACCTATTTTTATGCCAAAGAAAAACATGTAAAAGGAAAATTTATTAAAGCTTTGGCGAACAGAAACAACATCGTCGTGATGGATATAAACAAGGATTTGAAAGAGTCACTTCAAAAACTTGCTGTTTTACTCGAAAAAGGGAAAAATATTATCATTTTCCCTGAAGGTACAAGGTCAAGAACAGGCGAACTCGGCGAATTTAAGAAAGCATTTGCAATTTTGGCGCACGAAAAAAATGTCCCGGTTGTCCCTGTTTCAATTGATGGCGCAATTAATGCGTTACCCCGCGGTTCAAAGTTTCCAAAGCCCTGGAAAAAAATTAAAGTTAAGTTTCATCCTCCGGTTTATCCCGAGGGCGACAATTATGACACCCTGGTTGAAAAAGTTTTTGAGGTGGTCTCAAAAGAGCTAAAACTGGCATAAAATATAATTGAACTTATAAAAGTTCACTGATTTTTACTTTGTTAGACTCGCAAAAAATCTTTAATTTACGGACGATTCAGAATAACAATACTGAGTCAGTTACTCACTAACAAATCATTAATACATACGGGTTATCTTAATTGATATATACTCAAAATGTGAAAATCATTCATTCATCATAAAAAAGGTGGTTTATGCGAAATAAACTTACTTTCTCCGTTAGTGCCATTATGTTGGTGTTATTCCTTCTGTTAGGATCAACACAGACACAAGCGCAATATCGGACATCAGTTTGGGAAAAAAGTGCCAAACTAACAAACAAACCTCTTTGGCTGGGAACAGACACGGAGAGAGGCTCAGCTTTTGGGAACAACAAATTGTATGTTGTCTCCAGAAAGTATGTCGCTAATGTTTATACTGTTGATGCCAATACGGGCGATTCGACAGGAGCTTTAAATGTAACCGGAGTTACCGGTGGAACATTTGCACTTAGCGATGTTGAAGTTGCCGACGACGGCGCTATTTACGCCGCTAATGTAACGACAAATGCCTTAACTTCGGCATTTAAGATTTACAGGTGGGCTAATGACGCTGCCGCCCCTGTTGAAGTTATCAACTTTACAGGTTCACCACAACGGCTTGGTGACAAGTTCACAGTGGTTGGTTCGGCTGCCAATAACTCATTAACCATTTATGCACCCGCAGCCACCAATGCCCTCAGCTCCGGTGTGCCTTATAACGTAGTTTACAGATGGACTACAGCTGATTTTGGCGCAACATTCGTGCAAGACTCAATAGTTTTGACCGGTGTTTCGACAACAGCCCCCGGCGCAACCCCTGCAGTTTATCCTCTCACAACCGGTCTTTCTGAGTTCGCCTGGAAAGCTAACGGAACACAGTTGAGAAGATTTAACGCTGATGGTTCTGTGATCGATTCAGTTAACACTAATGTCCTTCCAACCGGATCAAACGCTCTTACATATTTTACACAGGGCGGGAAAAAGTATATCCTGATTTATCAATACACAGGAACACCAACTCAAAACGGGTTAAGACTTATTGATGTTACAAATCAGTATAATACTCAACATCTGGTACTCGATTATACACCAAGCCTTGGAACAACAACAAATGCCAATGGTACCGGAGATGTTGACATCGTTTCGAACGGTGATGGTACTTATGATGCTTATGTTTTTGCAAGCAATAACGGACTTGCAAAATATAAATATTATTTCAACGGACTTCCCGATGTAACTACTGTCAGCTCTTTCCCATACACCGTCGATTTTGCGAATGGCTTGATTACTGATGGTGGATGGTCAGGAAACTTTGTTGACAGAGGTACAGAATCTAAAACCAATTTTGCAGCAAGATTCTTGTGGAATACCACACCTGCTGCTCAAACAGGTATCACTTTTGGATATCTTACTTCACCTAAAATTCAACTGCCTGCAAATCACAGAGTTAAATTCTGGTGGAAAGATGATGATATTACAGCCGTTGTTGGTCAGGACACCACATACTTTGAAGTTTCGACGGATAATGGTGTTTCCTGGTCAACTCTTGGTTTTCTTTCCAGAGCGAGTTCCATGACAGCTTACGAAGAAGCAATTTTTGACCTGAGTGCCTATGCAGGAAATAGCTTCAGAATGAGATGGAGAGACAGAACAAATGGACTAGGTGCTGCTTATGGATTTGGTCTTGACGATATCCTCATCGAAGCCCTTCCAATGGTTCCTGTGATGGCTCTTAACCCAACCTCAACTGCCTTTGGTTCCACATATATTGGTGGAAACATGCAGAAAACAGTTGTAGTGAGCAACAACGGTGGTGCTGCTTTAACCGGAACCCTTACTCTTCCTGCTGGTATTACAGCTAACACTACCTCATTAAATGTACCAAATGGACAATCATTTAATCTTTTGCTTACCTGGACACCAACTACACCCGGTGCTTACAGTGATTCGATAAGATTTGTAACAAATGATGCTACTGCAAGTGATTTTTATTACAAACTCACAGGTACTGCAGTTACTCCATTTATCTTAAACGAAGTAGTTCAAAATTTTGATACTTCAACAGGTACTATTCCGGCAAACTGGACAGGAAACTATACAGTGAATGCCAGTGGTGGTATCGGTTGGTCAAAGAGACTTACGAGAAACCTCTGGTCATCAACCCCGACCGGATTTTTCACCTCACCTCTCTTTGCCTCAACTGCAACCTCTGTATTAAAATTCAAATACAGAGCTGTTAACTATTCAGGATATGGTACAGGAACAGCATCCGGAACACCTGGAACTTCCTTTAAGATTTATGTCTCTGTTTCAACAAATTACGGCGGCAGCTTTACTGTTGTCGATTCAATCGGTGCTCATAACCATGTTACCGATACAAATTATGTTGAAAAAATTTGGAACCTCTCCGCTTATGCAGGTCAGACTATTCAGGTAAAAGTTGACGGTAATTTTTTAGCCGGTGACTTCTATTCTGATTTCGACGACTGGTTCATGGGAACCCCTGCTCAGGTAGCCATCGATTGGGGTAACCTCCAATGGCCACTTACTGCTACCATCACCCAGGGTGACTCTCTTACCGCTTATGGTCAGGCATACAAAGGTGGTGTCACGGATTCAACCGGACAGGCATTTGGCTTGAAAGCATGGGTTGGCGTAAGTGCTACAAACACAGACCCTTCAACATGGACAAGCTGGACAGAAGCAACATTTAATGTTCAGACAGGCAACAATGACGAGTTCATGGCTTCGTTTGGCAAAAATCTTGCAGTTGGTACTTATTATTATGCCTATAGATATGAATATCTTGGTGGCCCTTACAGATACGGTGGAACAACCGGTTTCTGGGATGGTACAACAAGTATTTCTGGTGTCCTTACGGTTAATCCGTTTGTCATCTCTTCATTCCCCTACTTCCAGGGATTTGAGGATGCTGCTTTCCCACCAACCGCATGGGCAAGAGTTGACAGAAATGGTGGAACAACCTGGAACAAGTCAACTTCACAACCAAGAACCGGAACAGGACACGCCCGTTATTCTTATAGCGGTACACTCCCCGGTGATGACTGGTTAATTGCTCCCGGAGTTCAATTGAATGCCGGACAGGTAATTGAAGTTTCTTACTGGTACAAAGCTCAAGCAGGTTATCCTGAAAAATTGAAACTTTGGGTTGGTACCGGCGGACAGTTACCTGACAGTTTGACAACATCTCTTGCTGATCATTCTGATATCACAAATTCTGTGTATGAAAATAATTCTGTTTTCTTCACTGCTCCTGCAGCCGGTGTATATTATTTCGGCTTCCAGGCATATTCAGTTGCTGATCAATGGCATCTCGATCTCGATGATATCACATTCTCACTTCCAAAAGAAGTTGACTATGCAGCTGTTGGATTCACTCAAGTGATGAATCTTCCATCTGAAAAAACTACACAACTTAAACTCTCAAAATCCAATCCTGAAATGAGAATGGACTTTAAGGGAAGTGGTGTTCCTTCTTCAAATGTTAACAACAGTACTATTATCAATTCCAACCTGCTCACTACCGATCTTGTTGGATTACTACCTGTTCACCTGATGACCACTGTTAAGAGACTTGGCAGCACAGGACCTGCATTTACCGTAAATGCATCGTTCAACAGTGTTGGTGCCACTCCAATCAACAGACCCGGTATCGGTACAATCGGTGGAACTGAAGACCTTTTCTTTACATTCAATGCGACTGCAAGAGGAACTTTCTCAGCATTCACATATGTAACTTCTGTTGGTGATTCGGTTTCTTCAAACGATTCATTAGTTAATCACAAAGTAAGAGTATATCCTGATTCAGCGATTGTTGTGAAAAATGATGACTATGAAAACAACGCTTTAACATCAGTTGGATTTGGAACAAACAACCTTCCAATGACTGCAGGTGCAAGATTTACCGCGGCTCAAGGCATGAGACTTGCAAATATTGATGCTATCTACAGAAATGAAGGAGCTACTGATTCTATCGTGGTTAAAGTTTGGGCAGCAGGCACTGATACTTTAGCTCCTGGTGCAGTTCTTTATACAAAGAGCTTTGCCGGTGAAAATTACATCAACCCCGGAACCACTCCTCAGCTCGTGACATTGCCACTTGGCGATGATGCTCCAACTTTTGCTGCCGGAAGTGACTTCTGGGTAAGCATCAGTTTTGTTGCTGCTATTCAGTACCCAATGGCTGCCCATGCAGGTGTGATTCCTGTTCCAGGCAGAAGTTTTGGTTCACAGGATGGTGGAGCTACATGGTTCCCATTAGTTCTCAGCAGCGTACCTTACGCATGGGTAATGAGACCAATCGGAATTCCTTACACAGCTCCTCCTGCACCGGTGTATAGCACACTGTGGCAGAAATCAGCAGCACAGGGATCACTCCCATCATGGTTTGGCTCAAATACCGAAAGAGGCTTTGCTTATGGTAAAGTTAATGACGGTAGCAACAATATGGTTGACAGACTGTTTGTTGTTTCAAGAAGTGCCGGAAACATGGTTAGAGTTGTTGATGCCACTACCGGTGATGATGCAGGTTCACTCACAATGGATCCAATTATCTCTGGTGGTCTTATCGTAATCAACGATGTCGAAGTTACATACGATGGTAAAATTCTTGCTTCCAATGTTGTTGGTTCAACCGTTACTGCTCAGGACTGGAAAGTTTACATGTGGGATAACCTCACATCAACACCTGTTCTTGCTATGACTTATGTTGTTCCTCCTGTTACCCCAAACACAAGACTTGGTGACAAGTTTAGAGTTACAGGTAACTTCTACAACAATACAGCAATTATTTGGGCAGCCGATGCAGCCAATGCAAAAGTCTATAAATTCTCAATGAGTGGTGGTGCTTTCAACCCTGTTCCTGAGATCATTACTCTTAGCAACAATGCATTTGGTGGTTCAGCTTCTGTTGCTCCACTACCTGATGGTTCTTTCTATTATAACGCCGCAGGCAAGAATGTTATGAAATATTCTGCCACAGGTATTGTAATTGACACCATCCCGGGAACTGTTATTGCTACAGGTTCAAATTCTGTTCAGTATTTGGGCAGTATTAACAGAACAGTAAATGAATACATTCTTACTTTCGCCTACGGTGCAGGTAATGAAAATGGATTCATGGCTACCATCCCTGACGGCGATCCTAATTTTGCAACATTCTACGGAAAAACACCTACACTTGGTGTCAATGCAAATGCCAATGGTACAGGTGATGTTGCTTACATGAACAATACCGATGGTACGCTTACAGTATTTACTCTCTCTTCCAATAATGGATTTGGTGCGTATAAACTGCTTAATGCTGTTCCTGTTGAACTTGCATCATTTAATGCTACAGCCAATGTTAACAATGTTAATATCGACTGGGTAACTTCAACCGAAACAAACTCGGCTGATTTTATCATTGAAAGAAAATCTTCTAACGGTACATGGCAGTCAGCTGGCTCAGTAAAAGCCGCCGGCACAAGCACCTCGTCAAGATCTTATTCTTTCATCGATAGAAATGTTGCAACAGGTAAATATTCCTATAGACTAAAACAGATCGATTTCGATGGCAGCTCAACAACTTTCAATGCAATTGAAGTTGAAGTTGGTGTGCCTGCAGTATTTGATCTCAGCCAAAACTATCCTAACCCGTTTAACCCAAGCACAAGAGTTAACTTCTCGTTGCCAACACCAACTAATGTTACTCTCGATGTGTTTGATATTTCGGGTCAAAAAGTAGCCACTATCCTTTCAGGATATATGACTGCCGGATACCATACCGCTGATATCGATGCTCAGAAACTGAAACTTTCGTCAGGTATTTATATCTATAAATTGTCTGCCGGAAAGTTCACTTCTACAAAGAAGATGATTCTGATGAAGTAAGTATGAAGTATTAAAATAATACCTGATACCTAATACCCAAAAGAAAATTAAGCTGCCTCAGAAATGGGGCAGCTTTTTTATTTTAAATCATTGGGTACAACCAAATTATTGTTTAATTTGCATGTTACGGAATAGATTTGTTTTATCCCCAAAAGATTATTAATTACTCATCATAATCAACTATATAAAGGAACGAGTTATGAAAAGACTTGTTACAATTTTATTGTTTCTGGCAATGGCTTCAAGTTTGTCATTTGCTCAGATGCAATACAATCTAACCACGGCAACCGCCACTTATTCAGGTAATGCCAGTGGTCAACAATTTACATGGACAGGCTCCAGAGACGATGGCTATACAGCCCCCGTACTCATCGGCTTCCCCTTTACCTATGACGGTATCGCAAGAGATACATTCCAGGTAACTACAAATGGATTCCTTCGTTTTGGTAGTACTCTCGCAAGTGCGACAGGAACCAACGCACTTAATGGACTCACAAGAAGTGTAGTCGCTCCTTTGTGGGACGATCTCAAAGCGGTTGATTCTTCTTTAATTACCTACGAGGTAACGGGAAGTTCACCAAATCGGGTACTGACCATAGAGTGGAAAACGATGTTCATACCATGGAGCACTGCTGAGCCAAATGCAAACTTCATCGTTAAGTTGTATGAAACAACCAATGTCATTGAATTTATCTATGGTGGTTTTGTTGCACCTGTGACCGCTCCTACAGCTTCAATTGGACTTTCCAATTCAGCCCCTATCCTTATAGCCAACCAGGCAACAGGACAATTCCTCTCAATCAATGTCGCCGGCGTTGCCGGTAACAGAGCATTTCATCAATCGATGGGAGAAGAATTTAACGGAATCGGTGTAGCCCCCGACTCGGGTACTGTATTGAGATTTACTCCTACAACACCTGCTCCCCTCTCTGGATCTTACACTGTTGGTGGCGGTGGCGCAAATTTTGCAACACTCAGTGACGCTGCAATGGCTTTAAATCGTAATGGAGTCTCAGGACCTGTTACTATGACTGTCAACTCAAATGTTTATGACGATATTTTTCACCTTATAAATGTTGCAGGTACATCTTCAACAAACACCATAACACTGGTCTCCGGTGGAACTGTTGTTCTTTCGCCTCGTAATGGCAGTTACTCAACCACTGCTCCGGGTGCTGCTTCAGGTGATGCTTTTATCAGACTTGAAGGTTCCCAGTTTGTTACCATCGATGGTCTTCACCTTATGGAAAACCTTGATAACATTACAACCAGAACCAAATTCAACATGGGTGTGCTAATGCGCAATGCGGTTTACCCGGTTGCCGGAGTTGCTTCCTTCACGGGTGCTAAATACAATACCGTTAAAAACTTGATGATCGACCTGAATGCAATGAACGGCCAACCAAACGCCGGAGCTATTGGCGTGCGGCTTGGAACACAAGGAACCAACCCAACAGACACTCTTGGAGCCAACAGTTACAACACAATTCAAAATTGTGTCATTGAAGACTTCTGGAGAGCCGCTGTTCAGATGTATGGTTTCCATGGTGTAACCAATCCTGACAGAGGTAATAGAATCATCGGTGTAAATGGTGGATTCTGCGAGTTCAAAAATGTTAATGTTAACTCAGGTTCTGCGGCCGACATCAGAACAATAGAAATGAATGCTGAAAATAATCCTCTGATTGAGAATGTAAAAATCAGCAACATTAAAGCCTCGATAATGGTCACAAATGGTGTTTATGGTATCAGATTAAATCCGGCTAACTCAGCTAATGACCATATTTCAGGAAATGTTGTTGTAAGAAATGTATCGATCGAAGGAATCTGGAGTGATGGAACAACACCTACTACCAGTCTTGCTGTTGGTATTGATATTCAGGCGTTAGGCTTGAATTCAACACTTCTCATTGACAATTGTGTTGTTAAAGATATCTATAGTAACGGAAGTACCACAGGTAGAGCATTTGGTATCCAGTTGAATAATGGTTTTGCGACAGGTGCTAATGTTACCAGAATTCAGAATTGTAATATTTACGATCTGAGAGCACCACGCTCAACTGCTACAGGCACTGCAACCGGTCCTTCACTTCACGGTATGAACCTTCAGGCAACTGCCGGTGCTGTAACCTATGAAGTCTATTACAACACGATTCTTCTTGATGGAAATACTGCTCCCACATTGGCTGCAACTCATTCCACCAACCTTTTCTGGGGTAACTTCGGAACAGGTGTACTTGATCTCAGAAACAATATTTTTGTTAATATGACTCAATCAGGCACAGGCAGAAATTCTGTTCTTTTTGCTTCTTCAGGCACAAACTTCCTGAAACTGGCGGCAACAACAAACAACAATCTTCTCTATGCAGATACAGCGCAGGTTCTTGATGTTATAGCTTACAATGCTGCAACTGACTTTGTGACACTTGCCGACTACAAAGCTTATGTAACTCCCAGAGATACTTTTGCGGTTACTGAGATGGTACCATTTATGAGTTACGCAACTCCAATTAATATTCGGATGAACAAGGAAGTAACCACACTTGCAAATGGTGGTGCTCTTCCAATAGCCGGTATTACAACTGATGCTTATGGTAATGTAAGAGACCTTACAACTCCTGATATTGGAGCTGAAGAGTTCACAACTGAACTTAATGCCCCAACCGCTCTCATGGCTATCAGCAATAATCCCTCTTATGTTCAACTTTCGTGGACAGACAATACCACTGCTGAAACAGGATATTATGTTGAAAGAAAAAATGGCGACTCAACCAGTATTAATCCATACACAGTGATTCAAACTCTTATTGCCGGTGCAACCGTAACAAGAGATTCTACTGTTGCTCCTCTTACAATATACACTTACAGAGTGAGAGCATTCAACACTACTCTCTTCTCGCCTTATTCAAACCAGGCAACAATAACTACTATGGTTCCAGTTGAACTCGCTTCATACTCGGTTACCGCAGTTAAAAACAATGTTAATATCGAATGGTCAACAGCAACAGAAACCAACGCTTCACACTTCATTATCGAAAGAAAACTTTCTGACAGTGAATGGATGGAAGCTGCAAGTATTAAAGCTGCCGGAACTTCAACCACCACCAAATCATACTCATTCTCTGATAGAAATGTAGCCACAGGCAAATATTCCTACAGACTAAAACAAGTTGATTATGATGGTACATCTGAAACCTTCACAGCAATTGAAGTTGAAGTTGGTATTCCAACTGCTTTCGACATGAGCCAAAACTATCCTAACCCGTTTAACCCTTCAACAAAAATCGAATTCTCGATTCCTGTTCCTGCCAATGTAACCCTTGATATCTTTGATATCTCAGGACAAAAAGTAGCAACAGTTATTTCAGGTCAAATGAATGCAGGATATCACTTTGTAAATGTTGATGCTGCAAAATATGGTATGTCATCAGGTACTTATGTTTACAGACTCTCTGCAGACAAATTTACCTCAATCAAAAAGATGATACTCGTTAAATAATTATCAGGTATTAAGTATCAGGTATTATTTGCCTGGTATTGATCAATACTAAAATTAAAAAGGCTGCTCGTGAAAACGGGCAGCCTTTTTTTGAATGACGATAGGGGGTTACAAAAATATGCTAAATTTCCAGTACCATTCTGTATCTGACTGTGTTATTCGCAACTTTCTGCAATGCAAGATTTACATCTTTTAACGGCATTTTTTCGATTACAGGTCTTACACCGTGAGTGGCTGAAAACTCAAGCATATCCTTGATCATCGCAGGACTTCCGATCACAGAACCGGTAACACTTCTCTGTTTCATTAATAAAGAAAAGGCATTTACTACCGCAGGCTGTGGAGGAGCACCGATGAAACAAAGTTTCCCGTTTGAACGAAGTGTATTTACGAGTGCTTGCCAATCCATATCTGCAAATACAGTTGTTAATATTAGATCAAATTTATTCATGTGATTTGCAAAAGATGCATCTTCGCGTGAATTAATAAAATGATGGGCACCGAATGATTCAGCTTCAGCTCTTTTACTGTCACTTGTTGAAATAGCGGTTACTTCAGCTCCCATCTTGTTTGCAAACTGGAGAGCCATGTGACCCAACCCACCAATACCTATCACTGCAACTTTCGAACCTTTTTTAACTCCAAATCTTCTTAAAGGAGAAAATACCGTAACTCCACCGCACATCAATGGACCTGCATACTCTGATTCAAGTGCATCCGGAATCTTGATTGCAAAAGCTGCCTGTGAGATCACAAAATCTGCGTAGCCGCCGTTTCTGCCAACACATGTTGCATGACTGCCTGAACAGAGATTTTCATCTCCAGAGTTACAGTCTTCACATGAATGACAACTTCCGGCCTGCCAACCCAGTCCAACCCTGTCACCAATTGCCAGATCGTTGACTCCACTTCCCTTTTCAACTACTGTTCCGGCTACTTCATGCCCCGGAATAAACGGATAACTGCTCATCATCCAGTCGTTGTCGATAAGGTGAAGATCACTGTGGCATATCCCGCAATGAGTCACTTTAATCTTTACTTCATCTGCCTTCAACGAACTGTTTTCATAAGAAAACGGTTTCAACTCATCTTTGGCTTTATAAGCCGCAAAACCATTGATCATTTCTGCCTCTATTATTTTTTTGATTAAGGATTATTTACTACAACTGTAACAAAGTTCAGTGTGTATAAAGTTTACTAATTTTCCTTAAATTTAAGTTACTACTAAATATTTTTACAGACTATGCTCAAAATAATCTCAACCACTTCAGACCTGAAAATTAAATTTCTTATAACAGTGATTGCTGCTATCCTCTTTTTACCTTTTCTTGGGGATGTCCACCTCTTCGATTGGGATGAAATCAACTTTGCAGAGGCTTCACGAGAGATGATCGAAACCGGTGATTATCTCAGGGTTCATATCGATTATGAACCGTTTTATGAGAAACCACCCCTCTTTTTTTGGTTCCAGGTTCTCTCTATGAAAATATTTGGTGTCAATGAGTTTGCAGCCAGATTTCCCAATGCTATCTTTGGGATAGTCGCCTTGCTTATTTTATATTCTTTTGGCAGAAAGCTGTTTGATAAATCTTTTGGCTTATTATGGGTGATGGCATATGCAGGCTCAATTCTCCCCTATTTTTATTTCAGATCCGGCATTCTCGATCCACTTTTTAACCTCTTTATGTTTATCTCAGTCTGGTATATCTACAGATCGTTTGAAGTCTCAGACAAAACCAATTATTTCTTCATTCATGCAGGAGTTTTTGCCGGACTTGCAATACTCGTGAAAGGACCCGTGGGTCTTTTGCTCCCGGGTTTAACTTATATCATTTTTAATCTTTCGCTATCGAACAGCAGGTGTGAAAATTGTTCAAATGTTGATCTTTGGGATTGTCTCAATCCTTACAGCCGGTATCTGGTTTGGAATAGAATATTTGACAAACGGACCGGTATTTCTTGAGGCATTCTTCAAATATCAAGTCAGGCTTCTTACCACCGGCGATGCAGGCTTTAGCGGACCCTTTTATTACCACTTTCTTGTTGTCCTTATTGGCTGTTTTCCTGCTTCATTATTCATTTTTCACAGTTTCAAAAAAGATAAAACTGATGAACCTGGACATGAAGATTTTCGATTAATAATGATGATTTTGATGTTTGTCGTGTTGATAATTTTCTCGATTGTGAAGACAAAAATTGTACATTATTCTTCTATGACCTACTATCCGCTAACATTCCTTGCGGCTTTCACTGCATATAAATTGATAAATGGAAAAGTAGAGAGGATCGGGTTTATTAAGTATTCCACAGCCATTATTGGTGTTTTTATCGGATTACTTTTATCGGCACTCAGCTTGATTGGTATTTTTAAAGAAGATATCATCCCCTATGTGCAAGATGAATTTGTGAGAGCAAATTTGCTGGCTGATTCTGTCTGGTTTGGATTTGAACCACTGATTGGTGCTTTACTTATTTTTGTTTCGCTTTATGGTGTCTATCTGTTAAATAAAAAACAATTCGCAAAAGCATTTGTATTATTATACGGGGGAACGGCCCTCACCCTCTCCTTAATGTTACCCCTTATCTTGCCACAAATCGAAAACTATGTGCAGGGTGCACCGGTTGAATTTTACAAATCGTTAAGAGGGAAAGATGTATATGTAAAGTCGGTTGGGTTCAGAAGTTATGCCGACATCTACTACAGCGATAAGAAAAAAATTAACAGTGCTTCCGGTATTGGAATCAAACACAAAGATATCGAAGATTTTCTGATCAATGGTGATATTTCAAAACCGGCTTACCTTGTTACCAAAATAAACGAACGGGAAAAATGGACAAAAATCCCAAATCTTGAGGTGATGTTTGAGAAAAACGGCTTTATTTTTATGAGGAGAAGAAAATAGGAGAAGCTATTTATAGATGTCGAATTTAGCGAATCCCAGTTTTTGGAGGCGGTGTTTCAGAGAAGTAACAAGTACTCCAATTCCGTAAATTGAACTTCTTTTGAAATTAATTGAGGACGCTTCTTCAAAATATTTTGTGGGGCAGGTAACCTCACCAATCTCATAACCCTTGTAGATGATTTGAGACAACATCTGATTGTCGAACACAAAATCATCGGAATTGGCTTCCAGATTTAAATCACGAAGAACTGTGGCAGAAAATGCCCGATATCCCGTGTGGTATTCTGAAAGTTTTTGACCCACAAGCCAGTTCTGCACCAGAGTTAAAATTCGATTTGCTATATATTTATAAAGTGGCATTCCCCCCTTCAATGCTCCTTTTCCAAGAATTCTTGATGCCAGAACAACAGGGTAAAGATCATTTGCAATGATCCATGAAATGGAAGGAATAAGTTTTGGCGTATATTGATAGTCGGGGTGTAACATGATTACGATATCAGCTCCCAATTCAAGCGCTTTTTTATAGCAACTTTTTTGATTGCCGCCGTAACCTTTGTTTTTATCATGTTTAATTACATGTGTGATCCCAAGCCGTCTTCCCACTTCAGCGGTATCATCTTTGCTCGCGTCATCCACCAGCACCACATCGTCCACAATATCGAAAGGAATCTCTTTGTAGGTCTGTTCAAGGGTCTTGGCCGCATTATAGGCGGGTAACACCACGATAATTCTTTTATTATTCAGCATAAAAGGGAGTTAAAATATTTTACTTAAAACTTCTACCATCTTGTTTCTGAAAATCGGTTTCGAAACAAAATCTGTGAATCCTGTCGCAATAAATTTCTCTTTATCACCCGGAAGAACATATGCAGTAACTGCCAGAATCGGTATTTCCTCAAGTCTATCCATCGTACGGATGATTTTGAGGGCATCCAAACCGTTGTACTCACCTTGCAAATTGATGTCTAATACAATAAAATCGAACTTTTCACTTTCGAGAAGTGGAATGGCATCTTCAAAACTTTGTGCAAATTTTATCGATTTCATGTCTTTCATCTGCACTTTAAATAATATCTGGGAATCCAACTGATCTTCGATATAAAGGCAACTCATTCCGGAGAGATTAATTGAACCTGTGGCATCCCTGAATTCGGATGTTTGTTCCCTGGCTGATACCTTTTCCGGTTCAGGCTGTGGTGTAGTGGGCACCTGCCTCTGTTCCCAGCGTTTTTCTTCATGTATTGGTGTAGGAGGTTCGCTTTTCACCGGTCGCGGTGGATATTCCTCGTTTCGCTTAACCTGTGGCGGTTGAATATCTGTTTTTTCTCTATCATATCTCTGCGGAGTATCTTTTTCAAAACGATTTTCAGGAATTTCACTCTGAGTTTTAGCCGGGATGCTATAAGAACCTGTTATCTCCTGAGTATCTCTTCTTCTCGGGGTTTCTGTATAAATATCACGCTGAGATAACGATTCATCAAATGAACTCTTTGGTTTCGAAAGTTCTTTTCTCTCCTGCTCCTTCTTCCTTCGCTTTGTAAGGAAGTCTAATTCACTGTCGAAATCAAAATCACGGTAATCACCGGTGTCTTCCACTTTTGGAACTCTCTCCGGAGGAATGCTCGAAAGTCGATCGTCATGTAACCGTTCTTTCCCAAACTCCCTTGTGGTTCGAGGCTGCTGTAAATCCAGGTGGTCAAATTCACTATCAGAAATTGATATTTTTTCAGCTGTTAATGCCGGCTTAAATACTTTTTCCTTCTCTTCTTCTGTAGGTTGCACCTCTTGCTGAAACTGTGCATCAAGTGATAAAATCAGCCCGATATCAAATGGAGTTCCCATTTTCTGAATTATTTCAAACCTTGCATCCAATAATTTAAACAATCGCTGAGCAGAAAAGATGGTAAATCTTGAAACGCCAAATGCCCTGAGTTTTGATACATCCGAATCAGAAAACAGACCCTGGATCAGATAAAGCAGTTTCTGTTGAATCATTAAACTGTGATCACGGAAGGTTACTATAAAATGTGTTTCATCAAGTTGATAACCACTGATATAAAGTTCATTCTCCTCTGAAACATGAGAGAGAATCTTGATTATCAGGCAAATCAGATTAACAACCTTTTCTTCATCTGAATTGATCTCGACCCCGGTGGAGATTCTATCCGCAACAAGCACTTTTTTCCAGGGGTTATTTCCCTCTTTAATCTCTTTAAAAACTTTATCAAGAAGTAAATCGAGACTAAAATTCTCTTTTTTAATCTCCCCAAAGTGCTGTTCTATCTGAGCATATTCAGATATTGAATCCATGGTGTAAAGAAGTTTTTTACGATTCTCATCAATTATACTGATTGCTTCAGCCTGATCATCGGTGGGAACTTCTATCGTATCTTTGAGCTCAGCGATAAACCCGACAATAACATTAATCGGAGTGAGAATTTCATGAAAGATAAATGAGAGTTGGCCGGGATCTATCCCGCCGGCTTTTATTTCGTGATTTCCGTGCGATTTTTTCTCAATATATACAACTTTTTCAACGGGTTTTTCAACATATACGATTTTTTCAACTTCTTTTTCGACAACCGTAACTTTTGGTTCACTCTCTTGAGCAATCAATTTTCCAATATATGCAATCTGCGAGATGGCACCGTCAACTCCGGCAAATGAAACCGATGTAAATTCTGTCTCAATTTCAACTCCCGAACTGTTTTTGATGCGGGCGATAAAGTTATTGGGTGTTACACTTTTTTTAATAAAATCGTTTCGTGAACTCTCGTTTGCCAATTGAACAATACTGTTGTTCAATAACTCAGTTCTTTTATATCCCAAATATTTTTCAACAACAGGGTTTACATAACTAATGAAACCGGTGTTATCTGTAACTATCAAAATGTCTTGTGAATACTCAAAAACAGTACGCATCATCTGGAGTTGCTCTTCTTTTTCAAGAAGGCTTGTTATATCTCTGATGATATTAAAGTGAGCCTCTGAACCCTCGTAGTTAAATGATATTCTACAAATCTCAACTTGAATAAGATTTCCGTCTTTTTTCCTGTGGTTGAATGGACCAAGAAATTTCCCCTCCTCATGTTTCGCAGAATCTGCGATGGTCTGTATCTCATCAGGGAGATAAAGATCGGTGAGGTCCATCTGTAGGAACTCCTGACGGGAGTAACCATACAAGTTAAGAGCCATTGCATTTACATCAAGAAACTTAAAAGATTCAAGATCGTAAATAAAAACGGCATCCGGGTTTTTGCTTACTATAAATTCGTACATTTTATTTTTTGTTTTTAAAATGGATTCGAGAGTTAAACTAAAATTATTTGTATCCGTAAATATAAGATTATTCTGCGATTCAGGTCTAATTGGAACTGCGCCATTGGAATTCGTTGGTCGGGCGATCCCGATCACTGCAGCAAGATTATTCTCGAGATCAAGTAGTGGAATCTCGATAATCTCATACAATTGTTCAACCTGAATTCCCTTTACCTTGTCAGTTACCAGGGTGGCAACTGTAAGGCTGTCGCGAAGATATTTTTCGAGTGAGGAATAAAATTCGTAGATATAATGGGGTATAAAATTCTTCTCGGGTCTGCCTTCCATTTGTCCGGTTTTCAGGCTCATGTGACCTGCATACTTGTCGTTAACAATCACATATTTCCCATCGCTATCTTTTAACCAAACCATTTCGGAAAAAGAATCTGCTTTAGTCTGAATTTTTGATTTGGCAAGGTAGGTGAAAGGATAAGAAGACTCTATCTCCTGAAGGAAAGATTCAAGCTCCGGGGAGAGAGCCATCTCAATAATTTCCTTTTTAGTGATACTCACCTTAAGCTGACTGATTTTGGCTCCGGAAGTATTCTTAAAGTGGAGTAACTTTAAAGTGAATCCCCCAATCTTTGAATCCTGGACAAGGCAATTAACCGTTATCTCTTTACCATTCCGGAGGTAAAAACTTAGAGGGTCAGAAAAATCATTTGAACCGGCGCCGGAGATTAAATGTTTTAATTTAATCCCTTCCGAAATCAGAAACAGATCGGCAAACGAATCGCTGGATTCTTTAATATTAAACAACTGTTCTGCTTCAGAATTAAAAGCCACAAGTTTCCCTCTCTCATCAAGCACCACAAATGGATTTGTGATGGTCTTTGAGAAAGTTTCAAATAATGATTTTAATTCTTCGGCAGTCAACATCTACTGCATCTACTTTCTTTTTCGTTCGTACCGCATTATGGCTTTTGCAGGTTCAGTAACTGTCACAGATACTTCATTGGAAGCTCGTGAAATGTAACCTTGTTTTGAAAGCTTGATTCTATAAAAATAAGTTTTACCTTTGGTGACTAAAGTATCATCAAACGCTGTAATGTCAGAACTCAGTATCGCAATGGTCTGGTAAGTGCCACCAGAACCTTCTTTTCGCTCAACCAGATTTCCTTCTTCCTGATTTGAATTATCTTTCCACGATAATTTAATCATTTTCTTTGATACAGCCGGTGTATCAGCAAAAACTCCTATCAGGTTGGATGCAGGAGTAAGATCAAATGGCCATGTAACCACAGAAACCTCCCTTGAAGCCCCTGAATCAGTTTGAGCTATCACTTTTACTCTGTAATAATAGGTCGCTCCTCCGAAGAGGGTTCCTGAGTTATCAGTGTATGAAGTCCTGCTCGCTGATAAAGTGGCAATCGAAGACCAAACCGCCGAACTGGCTGCTTTTCGCTGAACGGACAAATAGACTCCATTTGTTGCCCGGTTTATCCAGTTAAGTTCCACTTCCCTTTGTCCCCACGCTGTAGCGGTTAAACCTTGCGGTCCCAGAATACCACTGCCTGAGCCCCCCTCAGAATTTATAATTACACTAAAATTCGACTTGCCAATTTTATTATACGCTCTGATCTTGTAATAATTAATCACAGGCGGTTTTGGAATGGGCATAAGTTTTGTGGAAGCTGACACAGTTGTATAAAGGAAAAAGGATGCGTTATCAGTGTTCACTTCGCTCAGCCATATTTCGTATCCATCCACCAATTTTGAGCTGTCTTTCCAGGAAAGAATTATATCATTGGCTCCTTCAGGTTCGATTATTTCAAGTCCATAAGGTGCCTCGGGAGGAGATTTAGATGTAACAACAGCGATTTTGGTTTTTGTCTCACTACTGCTGGAATTACCGCCAAGATCATAAACTTTAATGTAGTAGCTGAAAGTTTTGTTAACAAAAGTTGCGGAATCCAAATTTAATTTGATTGCAGGTCTGTTACCATTTTCAGCAGGAAAACTGCCTGAAAGAAGCCCGTCAATATATAACTCAACCTTTGCAATCCCCTGATCATCAGAGGCGTCATAAATAATCTCCTGAGGTCCGAGAATAATTGTGTCGTTTGATGTCGGTTTATACAAAGCAACCTGAGGTGGAATTGAATCACTTCCTCCCAAAGGTTCTACACAAGAGGTAAGGAAAAAACTACCAAATAATAACATTACCGGTACATATATTTTTTTGAGCATCTCTAAACCAAATTCTTAATTCTTGTAATCGATATAATAAATTCTTGACTCTGATGATTTTAAATCTTTTACCCTAAGAGTCAATTTTTTTAATTCTCTATTGATCTCTGTTTCAGGTAACGGGGTATTAATTATCTCAGATGATATCTTGTAAGTCCCCGGCATGGATGTAAAATCCACCGGAATCAAAACTTCTTTTAAGTTAGTGGTACCAACATTTGATACCGCAATTACCATTCTTGTTGATCCCCTTGCTTCAACTCTCAACTCAACCTTGTTTTTATTTGTCCACCAGTTATATAAAACCGGCATGCTGGTTACCCAGATATCCTTCTCCTTAAAATACTTAAAGATATCTTTAACAACAGCAATATTTTCAGGTTTTAGCTGATAATTTGTGTGAAGTTTAAGAACATAAAGTCCCCCCTCAAAAAGGAGTCTGTCAACATCTTCGAGATAGGTATATAATTGAAAGTCATGATCCTTCAGACCATATTTTCCGACAATCTCCTTATCATCCCTCACAGTTTTTGTAACAGTGATAATGGCTTCTTCCCCTTTAACCACATATTTTGGTACTGATCTGTCAGTTAAAGAATCAGTTATAATGTATTTAACGCCGGAGGAGGCAGCCGCCATGAGAGAATTGTCATCAAACAATCCATAAAGTGGCTTTATACCCTGCACCTTTGTCCCGGTGGATGTCTTAAATGTTTTTATGGCACCGCTGAAATCAGCTGATTGGATTTCAAGTTTGTCAAGTTTATTAACGGTATCATTAACCGAATTCATGAAACCGATATCAACAACGCCGGCAACATCACCATATCCTGAAAGACTCTTGATCAAATTTGAAGATGAAGAAGCAGATGCCCCATCAACAAGAAATGTCGCTTTTATTCCCGATGATGATAACAAGGGGAGCAAATTTTTAATATTTTCTGGTTCTTCTCCAACTGAAGCCACTACGATTGCCGCGGCTTTTTTATTTCCGGGCCAGTCAACAATATATGCGCTCGGCTTCTTTGATAACCAATAAAGTGAATTCCTGATTAGTTTGTCAAGAACAACAAATTCTTCTCTTTGTCCAACAACGGTAATAATGTCGAAACCATACCAAACAAATCTTCCCTTGCCATAAGTGCCAAAACATAGTCCCGATGTATTTAATACTTCTTCTTTCACCAGACCTGAATCAAGTTTAAAGTCGTACCAAAAGCTAAGTTGTTGAGTTCGTGGATCCAAAACTTTTGTTGCAACCATGTTATCCCAGGTGGCAATCTTTAAACGAAACCCTGTCGGGATATCTGAAGTAATTGGAGAAGCACCCTTAAGAGTTAATAATCTTGGCGAAGGAAATTTTGAAATCTCTTTTGTAAATACAGTTCCGTAAACTTCCTTGAAGAATTCCCATCCACGCCATTTACCATCCGAGGAAAAAGTACCTGTTGCACCGGTAGCCAAAATATTGCCACCACGATCGAGATAGTCTTTGATCGTTAAAACTTCCCTGTCGCTTAATGCCTTTACACTCGGCAGAATCAAAATCTGGAAATCTTCAGTTGTAAGAATCCCTTTTTCGAGATCATCTTCAGTGATGACAGTAATCGGGTATTTGTTGCCCGCTGCATATCTCTCCCAGGCAGCAACATTATCCTTAACCCAGGTGGATCCTTTGGGAAGGTAATTCTCTGTCTGTCTGGAGTAGAGAATGGCAATTTTTATCTGATCTTGCGAAAAAATCTTCGCAAACGATTCAAAAGAGAAGGAATTGGAGGAAAAAGCATAAGCTCCGAAGACTCCTTGCAATATATAATTATATATAAATATTGAAAGTACCATCATCACTCCTCCAATGATCGCAATCAGACTGAAGGAAAAAAAGAAGTTCCTCTTCTTTAGCGCCACTTCAAATTCCCGCCCTGACGAGCTTGTTGCGGCTGTTGTTGTTGTTCAGATGCCCCTTCAGAGGTAACTTTCACAAATTTCTTTGCATTGGTGGTTACTGCCGAAATCGGTGCATCTCTCCTCGGTGAGAAAGGTTGTACATTTGGTACATTCTCAGCGGTAAGATTGGTTGCAGGTCTGGCAGGAGCCTGAAAGTTAGTGGAGGTGGATTGAGCAGTACGATAAGCCGGGGCATGAGTAGTCTCAAATGCCGGAGCTGTTCTGCGTGATTCTCTCGTCGATGAAGCTGTATGTTCTGAAGCAAGTTCAGGAGTTACAAGTTCTGCTTGTATTGTTGCAGGAGGAACACTTTTTTGTCTCACTCCTCTTGCCTCTCTCACCTTGAACAATATATATGCTCCAATTGAGAGAAAAAAAGTGCTGATTGTTGCAACCAAAATGATTGTTGCTAATATAGGTACTAATTCCATAATAAATCCTTTTTACTACTTTCCGGTTCCGATGCGTTCCAATTTGCCCCAGTTCATATCCAAACCGAGGAACTCTTCAATTGTTGACATCATCTTACAAATATCAATTGCGAAAACAAAAAACATTCTATAAACAAGCGTATATGGCACAAGACGGAATTCTTCATCCTCTACAGCCACACAATATAGTGCAGTTACTGCATCAAGTAAAGCCAGAAAAACCCACCAGAAAAATATGAGACTTGTATAGCCATAAAAAAGTGACACTACGATAAAGAAGAAATTTGCCACTATGTTCATGATAGGCCAGATAAGCGCTTCATAGAACATGGTCCAGAGAATGAATGTATCACCAAAATTAATTGTTGGGTTGTATAACAAATTTTTATGTTTTCGTATCGCCTGGAGGATTCCACGAGTCCAACGATATCTCTGTTTTAGAAGTTGTTGAAGCTTTACAGGGGCTTCGGTCCATGCAATTGCTGTCGGTTCATAATAAACCTTCCAGCCCTTTGATAAAATCTTTAGAGTGAGATCTGCATCTTCAGCAAATGTGTCGCTTGAGTAGTAGCCCACTTCTTCAATGGCTTTTTTACGGAAAAGACCAATTGGTCCCGGAATGATATTAACTAATTTCAGAAAACTTTGTGCAGCTCGTGCCATATTCAAACCTTCAATATACTCGAGAGCCTGCAAATCGGCGTAAAACCTTTTTCTGTTTAATACCTTAACATTTCCTGCAACAGCTCCGATCCTTGGATCGATGAAGTGCCTCGCTGCATTTTTAATTGTCTCGGGTGATAACTGACTGTCACCATCCATACACAAAACTATTTCAGCTTTGGAGTAACTGATTCCGGCATTCAAAGCACGGGCTTTTCCCCCATTGGGTTTGCTGATCAGAGAAACTTTTACTTTCCCATACACACCCTGCTGATAACCAACCATTGTTTTAGCAACATCGTAGGTATTATCAGTTGATCCATCATTCACTACAATTATCTCATAATTTGAATAATCCAACTCAAGAAGAGATACTATTGCATCTTTGAGCAGGATACCTTCGTTATAAACCGGAACAATCACCGAGACAAAAGGTTGAAAATCGGGCCGCTTCGAAAAAGTGTAATTATTCAGCCAAAGATATGCCATCCCCAAAAGTCCAAAATAGCGAATGAGCAGGATCAGAAGGAAAAGTAGAAGAGAGATCATTGTCGAATATTCAAAAAGTGCTGAATAAGACAATATGGTCATTGGCATGGTGAAAATAATTGTGAAGATCAACGCAACCGAAGAGAGTCCCGAGATGACTAATCTCCGGAGAATCTGATTTAACCGGTTAACATGAGCCGTTTCGGTTGCTTCTGTGTTTTTTACGGTTATCTTGGTTGATCTGATCTTGTTCTGTGACATTTATATTCTTTTTTGTGATACTTTCTTATTAGCAAAAATCATGCCTGATAAAAAAAGTCCGATTAGTGATTGATTATAAAGGTTTTAAAAAATTAAATTGTTGGAATTCTCACAATGAGACAGCTATAACATCCAGAATACTGAAATACTGTATGATCTCGAGCTGTAGCCTATCGTCTCTCTCGCAGTACTTCCCAATTGCCCTCTGGCATTAATCCTGAGATTTTCGAGAGGTGAATAGACTGCCTGAACATATCCCTCTCTTAACCAATAAGCGCTCTCAGGTATAAAACCAAATCTTCCACCGGCTGAAATATCAAATTGTTCATCTTTGTAAAAATTCCAGTCAGCAAAAATACTGTGAGAAAGAAAACTCTGTGGAGAATAATAAAATATCGATTTTCTTGCGTAAATAGTTGAATATAATTCATAACCTGCAAGCAATTCCGGATAAAAATATCTTCCTATTCGCACTTCAGTGTTGGCTCCTCTGTTGCCATCCGAAATCATAAGATATGTATAGGCACCGGAAACCCTGTATTTCCCACTCGTAATATACCAACCCTCTGCTTTTATTATCTCAACCCGCAACCTGTCACTTAATGATCCAAATGGATAAACAAGGAGTGCAGAATATAACATTGTTGCAGCTTCCTGTTGAAGGTAAGTAACTTGCGCATGAAAATGTTTCTCTTCATTGGCTCTTATAAATGCCTCATAAAGGGGATAAGTCTTTTTGGGTGAAAGGAATGCCTGTTCACCATAACTTAATCCTATTAAAAACGGACTTAAGGGCCTGATATACAACGACCCTTTCCAGGTGTTCAGATCGACCGTTGTATATGGCGATGATAGCTTGCCGATGCTTCCCTGAAGTCCCAGAGAGAGGAAGGAGGTTACTCCCAAATCAGAACTGATACCATAGGTCAAATAACCAAAATCGGTGTTATCACCAAAATAGGAAATGAATGGATTTAAGAGGATATAAGCAGGAAATCCTCCCAGAAGGGCTTCCACCCCACCAAGTGGCAACCAGCCGATTCTTTGATTGATCAGTGCAATTTGTGTGGTGTCTGTATTATTCACAAGAAGACTATCATACATATCTCTTGCTTTATCATAATCCTCAACCTGGGCATAAGCATCACCAAGGAAAAGTTTAGCAGCAAAATCAGCATTGTCTTCTTTAACCAGTCTCTCAAATTCCGAAATGGATTTTTGATAATCGCCTTTTGAGAAATAAACTTTTGCTCTCTCAAGATCAATTAAATAATCATATTCCTGATTAATTAGAGAATCATAAATGGCAAGAGCTTTGTCATAGTTTTTTAGACAAGAGTTAATATCAGCATATTCTTTGAGAATTGTTCTGTTGCCCTCATGTTTGATTAGAAAATCATCATAAACCTCAAGGGCTCCCTGACAGTCTCCGGCTCTAATTTTTTCGCGACCCACCTCAAGACTCTGGAACAAAGCTTCTTCTGCGGCTCTTAACTTCGAAGTCTCAAGGTTTGAGAGCAGTGTTTCAAGTTCCGGATGGTTTGGATCAATTGCCCTTACGGAATCAATTAAGGCACTCGCCTGATCAAAATTATTCTTCTTCATCTCTAAAGATGCGAGACCGATTAAGGCGGTAACCTCTTTGGGTTTTGCCGCAACAACATCACTTAAATATTGATATGCCAGATCTTCATCCTGACCAAGCCATACCGAAATAATCCCTCTCTGAAGTTTTAACTCCAGATCGGAAGGATCTTTGGCGAGACAAAAATCAAGCTGCTCGATGGCTGTGTAATTGTCTTGAAAATCTGATGCTATTCTTGCATAGATTTTCCTTAGTTTACAATCTTCTGAGTTAGGATTTGCATCAAAATAAGCTTTTAATAAGGTAAATGCTTCTTCTGTCCTCTTAAGATTATTAAGAAGTTGAACAATTTCTGTTAATGATTTTACATCATTTGGATTTTTTTCAAGCAGTTTTTGCAGCTCGTTTATCCTCTTGGTATAATTCTGCTCTCTTATCTGAAGAACTTTGTCATTCAGCGCAATCCATTTTGGATCATCTTTATACTTTTCTTCGAGGATAATCAATTGTTGGTATGCCTCTTCCCACCTGCTATACTTTATCAGTTCATCTATAAGCAGAAAGCGGGTTTTGTCATCTTTAGGATTGTTTCTGAGAATCCTGTAATATTTATCAATCGCAAATTCAGGAGCCGGAGGTGGTGCTTTTTGGTTTTTTGCCTCCCATGTGGCTGTGGTGTCTTTGTAAAGATTGGTAAAATATTTACCGAGTACCTGATCGAGACCATCCTGAGCCTCTTTAAAATAAGGGCGAAGTTTTAAAGCTGTTTCAAATGAGGTTTTTGCTTCCTCACTCTTCCCAAGCCACATTTTAATATAGCCGTGACGGCTCCATAGTCTGTGATCATTTGGGTATTTTTTTACAAATCTGTCTAAAATTGGTTCACATTTTGCATATTTTTTCAAATAACTTAACACTTCAGTGTATCTAATGACTTCATCAGCAGATGGTTCTTCAAGTTCAAGATATTTGTCATACCAAATTTCACTCTCTGTCCAGTTAAACATTAACCTGTAACAGTTTGCGATGGCGAGGTAATTTTTTGGATTTTTGGGATTAATGGCTATTTCACGCTGATAACCCTTGATCTTTGCATTAAGATCATTATTTAACAGGTTGTTAACTCTATTTAAATCGTTTTGATATTCTCTGTTTCCGGGTTCAAGTTTGGCAGCAATTCTGTAATCATTTTGCGCATTTACAAGCTGATTTCTCTTCTCGTAACATTTGCCGCGAAGATTATATCCGTCTGGACGCGCCGGAAAAACTCCTACATATTTGTTTAGCAAATCAATTGCTTCACCATATTTACCACCGCTCATCATCTTTATGGCGTCATTTTTGTACTTGTCGCCTGAATTTTGAGCGTAATTGCTAAAAAACAATGTAAAAAAGAATAGTCCCGTTATTACTGAAACTTTAACTCTGATCATCGAATATCCTACAAAACTTCTCTTAAGATACCATCAGCGTTCTCAGTGGTGGCATTTGATACATAAGTAAATGCATAAACAACACTTAAAACTCTTGGTAAATAGGTAGGATCGTTACTTTGCAGGTTCGATCTAATTTTTGAAGTGAGCACACTCAAAGCCCGTTCGTCAGATTTTCCCAATAATACAATCGTTGTAAAACCATCTATACATACCTTTTCTTTAAGTGTAAGGGAAAGTCTAATGGCATTATTCAACTGATTTGTTGAAATAATTCCGGCTGCCTCAGCTTGAGGGTCTAATTTAAAGACAATTAATGTAAAGGCTTGACCGGTACTCTTATAAAGTGCCACCTGATTATTCAAAATCAAATTAAACTCTTCTTTACTGTATTGATTTGTGTGTGCCATCGGAGCATTTACAACTTCAATCTCTGAAAGAGGTTTATATCTTGGTGGCGGAGAGCCGGCTACCTGCTGAAAATTGTTTTGACTTGCCATTGGTGGCTGAACTGCCGGGTAAGATGTCGATGACGGCATCCCCATAGGGAATGAGTTTGACTGACCGGGATCTAAAATCTCAGTTTGAGGTTTTTTATCTATTGCAAAAACAACACCTTTATAGGGCTCAAATGTAAAATCGGTTGTAAACTGCCCTTCGGTATGCCCAATGTTTGGGGTAATTGTTGCTTTACCTCCCTGGACTCTGCCGCCTTCCACTTTCTGAAGATAGATAATAGCAGTTGTGTATTGCACAATGTTGTCAACAATATTCTGGGCGAAAGGTGTTGCTGGCTCACCTAAAACATAAAGACTGGTTACATTTTTATCCTCAATACTCTCGATCGTACGCAAAAATGCCTGCTGAAGCAGTCCAATGTTCTCAAAACCTACAAAATAGGTAAGTTCATCAAATACAAGTCTTGCCGGTTGATACTGTTCAACAACATTAACGATGTCATTAAGATATTCAACGAGATAATTATCAGGATTACCTGACTCATATACATCAAGAGGAGGTGTAACTTTTACGACGATTAACTCGCCGTTGTCCATATGTGTCTGTAAATCAAAATCGACAGATGCTGCGAGGATCATCAGATCTTTTGGACGCATGCTCGTGAAGTATAAACATACTTCTTTTTGCTGAATACCAGCCATCGCATACTGCAACCCGATTGTGGTTCTACCGGACTTTCTGGGCCCGATCAATACATAGGTGCCACCTCTGTAAAAACCACCCCAAGACTCGTCAACAATGCTGATTCCGGTATTGATTAGATTGATTTTTCCGTTTGCCATATCTTCTTTACTAATTGTGTGTAGGAATAATGTGCAATAATCATGCCAAGCATATAAAGTGTGAAATCACACTATTAATGCTCTTTTTTCAATAAATATTATCTACTTTTCCTTAATACTGTTTCATTATGAGACATTATATTCAGCTGTCCCATTTTGAGACATTTATTTGTAAAAGTGTGCAAAAACGAACAATGCTGTCGCATTTGAGACAATAGTTGGTTCATTCGTAACATAATCATTACGATCATCGTAATACTTTACTTCAGGGGAATTAAATTTATCATACGAAAAATTTGTCCGCTGAATATTGTAACCTTTTAACATTTCAGCCGGAGCGGGCCCTGCGGCAACAGCACCCGGCAGGTATCCACCGTTAAAATAGCCCACCTGTGAATGAAAATGTTTTGTAAATCTGCTTCCTATATTATAGATAAAGGAAATTCCCCATGGATTTTTTCCGAGAATATAATCTCTCTGAAAAACAGCTACAGAATCATAAATGTTACTCTTTGTTAAATCCCGGAAAAGAATTGCCTGCAGTGCAATACCAAGAAAAGTATTAGTTGTACCCCAGGTGAATGCTGTCCCCTCACCAAATATGTTTTTCTTTCTCGAATCATTAAAGGCGGCAAGGTTATTCTCAAGATACTGTTTCATCTCGTTTGAATACTTGGCAATTCTGTAGTGAGCGAGTGAATTAATATTGCCCCAACTCCACCAATAATCAGAATCAGCTTTTTTTGCAAGACTTATTGCTTCAGAGAGATACTGCCCATTATTTGTAGCAAGATACATCTCAAGAGAGCCCAAGGCAAGTTTACCTTCATATTTGGAATCCTGATAAAGTCCAATTGGATTTTGATCAAGATCAGGGGCGGTTTTCCTGAGTGCAAAAATGTTATTGGCTGCATTCAAAAGTTTAGTCGAGAATTCTGTGTCAGAAAAACGATTTTTCCAGATTCTTGAACCCATCGCAAGTGCGGCTGTGTAGATTCCTATCAAATTTTTACCCATCCCGGCAAAAGCAGGTCTGTCAAAACGGAGTGTATCATTTTCAGGCATTCTCCACCCAACAGTTTGGTCTCGCCTGTCTTGAACTTGAATCACAAGTTTTCCGGGCTTATAATTCATTCTCAAAAGTAGATCAAGCCCCACTCTTGCTTCTTCAAGAATATCCGGTGCTCCATCTCCATTTTTGTCAAATTCCACTTTTTTAGGGTTAAATTCATAAGCAAACAACAACATATAGGTCGAAAATGCCGTTGTGTTCAAAAACTTGGTGAAATCTCCTGCGTCATGCCAGCCACCCGTAACATCCACTTTTCCGGCTGCCGGATCACCGACAACATTTGGCGAATCAAACAGATGACACACCTGATGTAAATGCGGATTTGTGGGGCCACACCTCTGTACCTTAAAAAATAGTAATAACGAATCAACAACTTTTGAGTAGAGATTTTCTCCGACTCTAAAATTATTAGACCGGGCTTCACCACTTTCAACGACAAAGGTTCCATCGGAAGTTAAACCGGTGAAGTCGATCACATGACAAAAATTGTAACCACCCCACCCCCCAATACTTGGAGGAATGTTATCGGTAAAAACAACTTTTCCGGTTTTGATATCCTTTATGTTGTATTTTTTGTTTCCAAAATCAGTTTTACTTAAAACGACAGCAGTTTTTAACTCATTTCGCTTGAAGCCGACCTGATTAACGCGTATAAATGATTCGGCAATTTCTTCCCCTCGTTCATCGGTAACAACAGGGATCAACTTGATGTTGTCCTCTGCCTTGTTGGACGAAGAGAAAAAACAAGACGAAAAAAGTAATGCAAGTCCGGCGACAAATACTGTCTGTTTAAACATTTTCACTCAATTTAAAATGATTAACATATAATATGTTCAAATATTTTTGCAATTCAAAGTGCTAATTGAATAACTCCTCAACTTTTATGATCTTAACATTCTCTGGTTTTATGTTGAGTTTAAATGAAGAGATCAATTTGTCCTCCTCCAAAACACTCTCGGGTTTGGGAGTCTGGTATTGAATTGGTGATGGTGTATTATTCACTAAAGCTGATTTAAGAGCTTCTGCATTCTCTGTGATAAACACGATTACCATATTCTCGGGTGAAAAGTATTTTTTTATGGCACTATTCACTTGATCCCGGGTAACGGATGTCATACTCTCTCTAAATTTTTGCAGATGTCCGGGAGCTTCCACACCATAATACCTGTCATCAATTGCATAACCGAGTCTCATCTCTGTGTTCGGGGCATAGTGAAGTACATATTTTTTGAGAAAATCACGGGTCATCGAAAAACCATCGTTGGAGATACCTTCATCAACAAGCAAGTGAAGCTCACGAAGAGCGGCTCTTAATGCAAAATGTTTTGTTTCGTTGGGAACCGGTCTGATCCAAATCTCGAACAGATGTTTTTTTAATGGCACATTCACGGGTGGTTTAGAGAGTCTGCCTCCATTTGGATAATATTCGATATAGCTGTAATCGCCATAGTTAAGTCCTCTTGCTTCTCTAATTACCTGATAAAGATGTGAGCTTGAATTTCTGTGCTCACCAAGCCATGAGTTTGCGAGTGCCAAGGGATACCACTCTGGGTTATTCCTTAAGATATCGATGGGATAACCCATTGAGATCGCTGTTGCGTTTGTTTTTTTCTCAACAATCACAACATTCAGCCCGTTAATTGCAGCAGGAAGAATATCCATTCCCTTGTTCAAGTCTCCTTCAGGCAGTTTCTCAAGTTCGTCCCAAACCTTGCTTACAAGATTTTCGTCGAATCCCCCACCGATTGCGAGAGCAAAATTACTTTTATTAAAATATTTTTTGTAAAATTGTTTTACATCGTCAAGCGTAATACTCTTAAGACTGCTGATAGTGCCGGTTGATAAATGTCCGTAAGGTGTATTTTTATATATCTCGTTATATAAAACAGCTTTTCCAAGTTCTTCATCACTCGAATAACGAAGTGAGGTTGAGAGATAACTTATTGCCTCTTCTTTTACTCTGTTAAAATCTTCTTCTCTAAAGCCGGGATCGTGTAACTGCCCGATAAAAAGGGGAAGATATTCATTCAGATTATCACTATGAACTGATCCACTGTAAACACAATTTTCTTTTGAAACCGAAGCATAATAACCGGCTGCAAGTGGATAAAGTTTTTCAAGAATCTGCGAGTAAGTGAAATTTTTGGTTCCCCCTTCGTTTAGAAGAGCTGCTGTCAAGGCGGCAAGACCCTCTTTACCTTTTGGGTCATCTTTTGATCCGGCATTAAACCAAACCTTAAATACAATTACCGGTTCTTCAGTTTTCAGAAGGAATAATCTGTCTTTGTCGATTGCAGAAAGGTTGCTCATAATTACTATTGTCAATAAAAGGCTTAAAAATTTAATATTTCTTGTAAACATCTTAGTTTCCTGTCAAAATTACTTGGTTTCTGCTCTCTTTAACAAAATATTTTTTAACCGCTCTCTGAATATCTTCAGGGGTTATATCCATCATTTGGATAAAATATTCATCAAGCACCTCAATATCACCCGTTAGAGTAATAAACATTGGTAACACAGAAGCTACAGATTCAGGACTGTCGAGCCCCATCAGAAATTGATATTTCATTCTCTTCTTCAAATTGTCCAATTGTTCTTTTGACACAAGATTGTTTTTGAAATGTTCAATGGTTTTTTCTATTTCGGAAATTACATAATCCATATCGCTTTCAGCTTTCACTCTTGAATAGATCATGAAAGGGAAAGGATCGCGTTTTGTCTGAGCTCCGGCGGAGACAAACTGAACCTTCTGCTCATCCAATACTAATTTTTTATATAATTCACTTGTTTCACCAAATGCAAGGTCTGCAAAGGGTAACATCGCCATAAAATCTTTATTGTAAACATTAAAAGCATCGTATTTATAACCAATTGCCACTAAAGGAAGGGTTTTGCCGTCATATTTAATTTTTGCTTCTCGTGGAGCAGTCTGTTTTGGCTCAGGTTCTATTTTAGGAGAAACATACCCCGGTTTCCATGGTGAATAATAATCTTCAACCATTTTACTTACTTTTTCGGGATCAAAATCACCTGCTATTACCAACACACAATTTTCAGGACGGTAATAACGATTGTAGAACGAAAGACTGTATTCATATTGATTTGGCATATCTTTTATATCAGCTTCAAAACCAATGGTAGTGTGCTTGTAAGTGTGTTTGTCAAACGCCATATCCTGAAATTTTTCGAATAAAACAGAAAACGGATTTGTAACACTTTTTCGATATTCACCATAAACCGCTCCCGATTCGGTCATAAATTGATCTTTGGGATAGTTAAGGTTTCTAAATCTGTCTGATTCCAGGTCCATTACTTTATCAAGATCTTCGGCAGCAAAATTCAGATGATAAACGGTAAGATCATCATCGGTGTATGCATTTGCATCAGCACCAATTGTGGTAGTTACTGAATCATAAAGGGGATATTTGTTTGTGCCCCTGAACATCATGTGTTCAAAAAAGTGAGCAAATCCACTCTTACCGGGTTCCCACTCGTCACGGCTTCCTGTTCTCACAACGGTATAATATGAAACAAGTCCACTTCCCGGCATCGGAATTAACAATGCCTTAAAACCATTATTTAGATTTACCCGGTGAACTTTATATGGAAAAACACCGCCTGCTGAAATATCTGTTGTAGTCATAATAAGTACGATCAGAACCAATTTAATAATTGAATATCGCGTCATAATTTATTTTTCTCCGTTTTTAAATTTTTTCTATCCCAATTCCGGGGAGCCGGGAAATGGAAACTTTACCATCAACAATTTTGGTACCATTGTAGAGATCGTTACTGATCAAAAGAGCACCATCAAGATCTGCCCAAAGTGCTTTAGGAGTTAAATGAGCAGCTGCCGAAATAGCACAAGATGTCTCTGTCATACAACCAACCATTACCTTTAATCCAAGACTGTCAGCAAGTGCTATCATCTTGTTGGCGTTTCGCATCCCGCCACACTTCATCAATTTGATATTAATACCGGAATAGATACCATGAGCTTTTATCACATCCTTTAGACCTTGAACGGCTTCATCACCAATTGTTGGTAACGGGCTGTTTTGAGTAAGCCAGGCATTGTCGTCAAGTTTTGTTTTGTCCATTGGCTGCTCAATAAACACAATCCCCTTTTCCTTTAACCAGTGGATCATGTCGAGGGCAAAATGTTTGTCTTTCCAGCCTTGATTAACATCTACACATATAGGAACATCGGTTACAGACCGTATAGTCTCAATCATTTCCTTGTCTGTGTCTCTTCCAAGTTTCACTTTTAAAATTTTATATTCAGCTGCTTCTTTCACTTTTGTTTTAACCACATCAGGAGTATCAATCCCTATCGTAAAACTTGTAAAAGGTGTTTTTTCGCTGTCATATCCCCATATTTTATACCACGGCTGACCGATAAGTTTCCCGACGAGATCATGGAGAGCAATATCGACAGAAGCCTTTGCGGCATAATTACCTGCATCAATTGTGTCGATATAGTCAATGATTTCTTCCAATTTAAAGGGATCATTAAATTGACTCAAGTCCACTTTTGCAAGAAAAGTTGAGGCAGTTTCGTGACTCTCCCCTAAATAGGGTGGCATTGATGCTTCACCGTAACCAACCAGATCACCATATTGTATTTCAGTGAGCATCACAGGTGTGGTTGTTCTTGAACTGTTTGCTAATGTAAAAACATGTTTAAGTTCGAGAGTATAAGGTCTGAAACTTAATTTTAATTTTTCAGTATTCATTCTATTTACCGCAAATTTTGAAATTGAACCGGCATTACCCGAAACAACAGCAGCTCCGGCAAGGAGTGAGGCTTTTTTAAGAAAATTTCTGCGCGAATCCATCAATTCCTCATTTGAAAAATATTTTCTGATTGAGTTTTATAATTCCCGGTGTGTCGAGGCTGGTTAAAATCCTTCTTGCCTTCACTAACATTGAAGTCCGATATTCACTAAATATTGGGCTTTTGGGATCAAAACTGTTGATTTTTACCATACCGGCAGCGTGAATAAACTCTTTATTGCCAATATATATCCCCACATGTGTAATTCTTTGGTCTTTGCCTGCCGGTGGTTCGGGTCCAAAAAACACGAGATCCCCTCTTTTCAATTTGTCGTAACCACCTGAAATGTCAACCTCTTCCCCATACAAAACCTGTTGTGAGGCATCTCTTGCCAACTGAACACCATTCAAAAAATAGACTGTTTTTGTAAATCCGCTGCAATCCATCCCTTTTGGTGATGTCCCTCCCCAAAGATAAGGCACACCCATAAACTTTTTGGCAGTTTTGATAATTTCATTTGGATCAGGTTTTAAGTTTTTTACCCATTTCTTTAGAGGCTTTGCAGATTTAGCAGGAATATACCCTTTTCTTCCATCAGGAAATTCAACGGTAAATGTTTTTTTTCCTGCATCACGAAGCAACAAAATTCCACCGGCTGTTATATCAGATATTGTGCCTTCATCCAATTTTGCCGATGAATAGACCAAACCATAAACATCCGCATATATTATCTTGTCAGCCGCCATCCATTTGTTAAACTGATCGGTGGTCATAAGTTCAATCCCTGCCCCATCGATCCAGCCGATATAATTATCCGGAGTTTGTATCAGGAACCAGTCATCCTCGGCATCTTTTAAAACCTTCACCGTGGTACCAAGTAACGATTGTGTTACTAATTCCGCTGAATGGTCCGGTTTTTGTCTTATGTTACCCACAGAAAGAGTGATAACCGCATGCTCCAAACCGTTTAATGATTTTAAAGGAAGCCGAACGACCTGATCTTTGATTGTATAGTTATATAACATCGTTTTCAGTTCATCCATTGCTTCGGGAACAGTGGTTTCGCCTGTTATTACAAGTATATCGGGAGAAGGAACATCAAATTTAAGATCGAGAATTGCCGTCCTTTTATCGGGAGCATATTTACTTTTCACTGCCATGTAGGCTCCATCCATTTGGGAGAGACCAATTACTTGTGCTGACATCTTAAAACCGAATGTTAATAACAAAATTGTTAATGCAATATTTCTAAACATATTTTTCTAATAATTCCTAAAAATCAAAATAAATTGGTGGTGCCATCTCAGCCATCATGATCTGGGATGCCAGATATAAAAACAAACCAAGCAGAATTCCCAATGCCCACACAGGTGATTTCATCAGGCTTTCTTTAATTCTGTTTTTCATTTTTTCAGGGAAAAATATAATCATTACTCCCAGAAACGCCAGAATTGTAACTCCAGGAAAACCACCGTAAAATTGCGAAAACACTCCGGGATGAAGGTTTTCTGTTACTTGAGTATAAATCATGGGAATTTTTTCAAGTGTATCAACTCTGAAGAATATCCAGGTTAAAGTAATGATATTAAAAGTGATGAATCCCCTTACAAAATTGAGCCCCTTACTTTCCTTCAAACCAACGGCAGACAATCCCTTTTTACGAAGTTTTCTGCTTAGAACTGAAACACCCATAATAACGCCGTGAATTGCACCCCAGATTATAAAACCCCAGGTTGCCCCGTGCCACAGTCCACAAAGTGTGAATGTAACTATGAGCGCAATCGCATTTCCATACTCTTTTAATCCTCTCAACCCCATCTGTAACGGGCTAAAAAGATAATCGAGCAGCCAGCGAGAAAGTGATATATGCCACTTCCGCCAAAAATCGGCAACACTGGTAGCTTTGTAAGGCGAATTAAAGTTGTCAATTATTTTGTATCCAAAGAGGAGTGCAATCCCCACAGCCATATCAGAGTAACCTGAAAAATCGAAGTAAATCTGAATGGAATACCCATAGATCGCCAGAAGATTCTCGGTACCTGTGAACCTTAAAGGGTCTTCGAATACACGATTGATAAAATTCAGAGAAATGTAATCTGAAATGATCAATTTTTTAATTACACCCGATATAAGGTAAAATACTGCGAGTCCGATTACCGGTCTCCCTTCTTCCGAAGTGAGCAGGTTTACTTTTGACTGCGGTATAAATTCGTCAGCTCTGTCAATTGGACCTGCCTGAACATTACCAAAGAAGGTAACATAAAGCATAAAATCATCCAATGCAGGCAACTCTTCAAACTTCTCGTAATAGATGTCAAATAAATAACTTAGCACCTTAAAAATGTAGAATGAGATACCGATTGGAAGGATGATGTCAAGAGGAGTGAATTCTCCCCCGCTAAATCCTGAAATCGATTCGAGAACAAAATTGGTGTATTTAAAGTAACCAAGCAACCCGATGTTGATAACTACCATCAACCATAGCAGATAGCGTCGTTTATCAATATCAGATGTCTTAAATAGCAGATATCCAAAACCATAGTTCACAACGCCAACTCCAAGTAGAAGGATAAGGAATAATCCACCTATCTTGTAGTATATAAACAGAGAAAAGAGCAGGAGAAACCATGCCCTTAATTTCTGATTGGGATAGAGAATATGGTAGATTAACAGTCCACCTGCAAGGATGAACAAAAAAGTGAGCGTACCAAACTGAAGAGGACTATCCGGATTGTAGGCAAACAGTCCAAGGAGTTTGGAAAAGTCGATATTAAAGTTCAATTAATTACCTGTTATGAAAGTTTTGAATCCACAAGCCTCTGTAAATCACCAAGATTTTTACATTTGAGAACTTCAATATGCTTCAACCTGATGTTGTATTCTTTCTCGATCGTCAGAATAACATTGGCATGACTGAGTGAATCCCACCCGGGTATCGTGTTTGCTTTTGTCTCTTCAAGAATCTCATAATCTTCAAGTTCAAGCTGTTTCAGGATTGTATTTTTAAGTCTTTCCGAAATCATTTTATTCTACTTTCAATGTTTGTTTAATTCTTTCATTTCAGCGATTCTCTCTTTGTTTGCCTTTCTGCTCGGTTTTCCTGCCGAACTCTTTATGAGCCAACGGGGAGGTACCAGATAAACATTCGAGATGGTAAGGTCAACAGAGTTGCCTTTCTCTTTTACACGCTGAATAAGTTTTCTCTTTTCAACATCATCGGTGATTGATGTCTCTGCCACAACACTTATTTCCTCGGTACCGAGCTCATTATTTTCCTCACCAAAAGAGATTACTCTTCCGGGGATTAAATCTTTTACTGTACCGATGGCATCTTCAACATCTTCAGGATAGATATTCTTCCCTGCGACGATAATAATGTCTTTTTTTCTACCAATTACAAAAAGTTCACCATCTTTTTTAAATCCATAGTCACCGCTGAAATACCAGCCATCTTTTAACACTTCAACTGTTTTCTCAGGATAATTTCTGTAGCCGTCAAACATTGACACTGAATAGATTATTATCTCGCCTACTCCATTTTCCTCAACAGTATTACCACTTTCATCAACAATTTTTACATTACAACCATCTATTGCCCGCCCGGAGGAGACACAAATCCGACTGGTTTTTCCCGGAATTGGTGGAACAACCTGACCTTGAGCAAGGCTTTCCCTGTCAACTTCGATTGTTACAATGGGTTGCCCGGGGGTTGTTTGGGTTGCTGCAAAAGTTGTTTCTGCCATTGCATAAGAAGCTGAGAGGGCAAGTGGATTAAATCCATATCTCTCAAATGCGGTTGTAAATTTCTTGTGGCTTTCATTTCTGACAGGTTCACTACAGTTAATCACCAAACGAAGCGTCTCGAGAGAAACATTCTCCATCTCATCATCTTCGATTCTGTCAGCCATAAAACTGTATGCAAAGTTTGGTAACCAGGTAACCGACCCTTTTTCTGCTGCCAAAGCTTCAAAAAGAAGTGAAGGTGCCAAAACCCATTCAAATGGATCAACCTGGATCGAAGTGATACCAAATGCCAGAGGTAGATGAAACGCAGCTATTAAGCCCATATCATGATAAAGAGGCAACCAACTTACAATTTTGTCATCTTCAGTAAGTTTTATCGATTCGGCATAGTTGTCAACATGATCGAGCACTGCTCTTTGTGAGAGGAGTACGGGTTTTTGGAGACCGGTTGTACCTGATGAATGTTGCAGAAGGAACGGATCGCGTTCACTTGTGGAAGATCTGATCGATTGAAGTTCTTCAATCATATTGCTTGTGAGGCTAAAATCTCTGTCCCATTCCAATGGGAAGTGAAGTCCCTTAATTGTTGATCCCTCATGACTTACAAGAGGAGCAATTACAGGTTCAAGATCACTTTCGGTGAATATCCAATCAAGCCCTGATCTCTGCGACATTCCTTCAACGCCTGACTTAAATTTATCGGGGTGAAGGCGGGGGTTGGGATATGCAAGAACTGCGGGAATGGCTCCCAATCCTGCAACTCCAAGATAAAGAGGGAAAAACAAAGGATTGTGCCGAATAATTATCGCACAGACTTCATCCCGTTTAATCCCCTTCTCCTTTAATAAAACAGAAAATTTGTTTGCTGTATCCAACAAACTTTGAAAAGACCATCTAAATGGTTCCTCACCGGCTTTCCAGTGGACAATAGCGTCTTTATTGGGAAAACGCCGGGAGTTATCCTCCCAGCGTTCCCAAACATTATTAAAATGTTTCAATTATTTTTTCCGCGTTAATTTTTACTGTAATAGTCCATCAATGCATCAAAGAACATCCGTGCAACTTTTTTGTATCCTTCTGCACTAAGGTGTGTCATATCTGCCGTTGCAAGTTTATCTTTTGACCATTTTTCCATGGAACCATTTCCGCCCATTGCATCAAACAGGTTCCAAAAAGCAACACCTGTACTTTTTGCAACATTTTTTTGGACTTCAATAAGTTTTGGAACCATTGAATTGGTTTCGAACTTGGAACCAACTTTTTTACCTTTGTCGCCAACTCCAACAATTATGATGGGCACTCCCGGCATGGCACTTTTGATATGATTCACTGTTGCAGCGAATTCTCTTTCATATGCTTTGGTATCTTTAACCTTGTCAACTGAATTTAAACCAAAACTTAAGACAACGAGATCATAACCCAAAAGTTTATGAAAATCGCTCAGATTGCCTTTTGGAACTCTTTTTAATGCTGAACCATCATCCCCTCTAAGAGGAAAATTGTCAACATAAACGCCATTACCGGATTCAAGACTTACACCATACAAAGCAGCCTGATTGTCTTTTGTAGCTGTCAATTTGAATGATTTTGAACCTTTATAGGTAATGTCTGTTACATTTACGCCTTTTCCGGTTTTGAATGGAGCGGAAAGTTCACCACCTTTGTCAAATTCATAATCAAATGAACCCGAACCTTCGGTGTAAAAAACTCTAACTTTGTCGAATGTTCTTACCGTTTTATATTTCCAGGTGGTTTCATATTTTACCCAGCTGCCACTTTTAGGCACAAAAACTCCACCGGAGATACCGGCACCTCTCTTGGGGTTCCCGCCTGTAACCAACTGCGAATCCCAATTGGATGAGAAGTCAAGTTTGGTTGTCCCTCTGTAGGCTTTATCCTGAGTGGTTATTGAAACAAAACCAACACCGGTTCCGCCAAATTTTTCCTGAAGTGCTTCTCTAAAATCGGCACATATATTATCCCCCTCAATCGCAGAATCACCAAAATATGCAATTCTAACCATTCCACTTTTGGCATTTTTCAGTGCATTGGCGAAAGCTTTTAACTGGGCGGTGTTACCTGAGATGGGAACTTTTGCCTGGTATGCTTCAGCCTCAAAACTTTTGCCGTAATTTGTTTCGGATAGAACATCGCTCATTACAAGTATGCCGTATGCATCTGCCAATTGCATAAAATAGTTGTATTCATTATTCCTTTGCGATAATTCATCTTTTTGGATGTCGGATAGGATATCAACTTTTTTTGTGCTGAATGGGCCCACTTCAATTCCTTCCGGAATGAATGTGAAACCATAAAGTGCAACTACAGCAATGGTGAGTAAAAATACTGAACGAAATCCAGCGAATTTTTTGATCATGATTTTCTCCATTTTATTAAAATTCTGACCTTCGAAAAATGAGGGCTCCTCTGATTACAAATTTAATAAATAAATCCGAGAAAACCCGTTATATTAGTGGTTAATAAAGATAATTAATCTAGACAAGACTTATGAAAAACACAATTATCCTCATTTGTTTAACATTGTTCATCACTATTAGTTCCAACTCACCGGCGCAATCACGGGTTTACAAGGTGATTTTTGATGATGAAATATCGTTACCCCTCGTACAATACTTAAAAAGAGCCCTCGATCAGGCGGAAAAAGACAAAGCTGATGCACTTCTGGTGGAAATAAATACTTTTGGCGGAAGAGTGGATGCTGCCACACAATTAAAGGATATTTTGCTTGATGCAAAAATTCCTACCATAGCTTTTGTAAATAAGAGAGCTGTTTCCGCCGGTGCTTTAATAACTTTAGCATGTAAAAAAATTGCCATGGCACCGGGGAGTACCATTGGAGCTGCCACTGTTGTTGATCAGGAGGGAAAAAAAGGTTCCGAAAAATATCAGTCATACATGCGTGCTGAAATGAGATCAACCGCACAAAAAAATGGTCGTGATCCCAAAATTGCTGAAGCAATGGTTGATGAAAGAATAATTATTCCGGGACTTGTTGATTCAACCCAACTTCTATCTCTTGATGATAAAGAAGCTTTACAATATAAAATTGCTGACACAGTGGTAAACAGTGTAAACGAGGCTTTGGCTGCTTTTGGTTTTAAGGACCCGACAATCATTGTAATAAAAAGCAATTGGGCGGAAGAATTTGTAAAATTTCTCAATCATCCAATCATCTCTTCATTGTTAATCATGCTTGGGCTGGCAGGAATCTACACTGAAATAAAAACTCCGGGTTTTGGAGTGCCGGGGATTTTGGGAATTACTTTTCTCGCTCTCTTTTTTGGTTCATCTCTGATTCTTGATCTTGCAACCTGGTTCGAAATTCTTCTTTTTATTCTGGGACTGGGGGCGATTTTGGTCGAAATATTCCTTATACCCGGGTTTGGAGTAGCCGGTGTAGTGGGTATTATTTTGATGATAGCATCAATTTTCTTCTCCCTTTTCAATACTGAAGGTTACTTCGAATATTCATTGCTCCAAAATGCCATAATTCAATTGGGCGTTTCTCTGTTTGGATTTTTCCTCATGGGTTTTGCAGCTTATAAATTCCTGCCAAACACACGAACTTTTAAATCATTTGTCCTGGATGTTGAATCGGGATCAAAAACAGGGTTCACAACTGCACCTGATTATACAGCTCTTGTTGGATTGGAGGGAACTTCCATGACGGTTTTAAGACCTGCAGGCACCGCAATTATTGATGGCAACCGCCACGATGTTGTTACCGCAGGAGACTACATCGAAAAAGATTCAAAAATCAGGGTTATAAAAGTTGAGGGCATGAGAATTGTGGTAGAGAAGGTTTAAACTAAAAAGAGGCTGCCCGATTTTTATTGAGCAGCCTCTGATTATAAGATTCTAAATATTACTTTAATCTCTCAACGATATTTATGATAACTGATTTCTTTTTGCTGAGGAAATCAACCATGGCACCTGTTTGGGAAGGTACTTTTCCACTAAACTGAATCTCTTCAGTTAATCTTGTGTTCGATTTCATCAAAAGGCGATCACTGTTGTTGTAGAATACTTTTCCACCACCGGTAATTTCACTTTTATCAATTTTATATCCTTGTTTTTCAAGATCAGGATTATATTGATAACTTGCTTCATATCCTGCTTCAATCACAGAAACATCTTTACCTTCAAATTTGCCTTTTTCTTTGAGGGTGTAAAGCTGAGTTGCATTCAACTGATACATTCCGTTAGGATCATTTACAGGAGCTTTTTTGTCTCTGTAAGTTTCGTTGGCTTTAAGTGATCCGGGTGAAAAAGCTCTGAATACCTGCATAATCATACCCTTCAGGTTTTCAGAAATATCTTTGGTTGCTGCTTCAAGCTGCTGTGGGTTTAATGTATCCTTACCCATGTTTTCAGGAAGTGCCTTGGTTACAATCTTATCAACTTTATAAACCTCTTTAATAACCCCTTTTTTGTCAATTCTTGCCATAAAAGGGTTGTTTATCAGGGCTTCATAAAATCCAAAATCAAGCTTTTTAGCCGAGTCAAGTTTGTCACCTGTTTTATACTCTTTCTTTTCACCATTCACATCAGAATAGATGTAGATGCTTGTTGTTGTAACTTCAACTTCGGCAATTGTGTCTTTATCAACATCTTTCACTTCAAAATCGATTACAATAACATTTTTTTGTTCAACTTTTTGGCTGATTGAAGTATCAGCTTTCATTGATTGATCAATATTATTGATAAAGGCGATCTTGTATGTAAACTTTGAGCCTTTTTCCAATTTATAACCAAACTCTGTCTCGCCTTCGGCGGCTGTAACACCTTCGAGTTTAGGCAGATTTGTATCTATACTGGTTACAACTTCACCCGAAACCAATGGCTTGCTGCCATCGGATCCACAACCGGATACCAGCACGAGGAAAGTAATTGTGAAAAAGGATAATATAATTTTCTTAAATAACATCTTGTTACCTTAAGTTAGTGTATAATAAATATTTACTTCTAAGCTCTTTAAATTGTCGTAACTCTTCCTGCCAGCTGGCAACGACGGCTTCCCACCCTTTGGTGGTTAACAAATTTTGGATATCACCCCTGCCGGACTTAATCCTGAAGCCTCTCTCTTTAATCTCAAATTTATCGGGATACTCTCTATTTAAGTGATCCAACAGATAAAATCCAAATTTTACTGCTTCAAATTCCTTTGATGTTTCCCTGATTCTAACTCCAAAACACTTTTCACCCATAAATTTTGGCTTAACAGCAGCTTCACTTTCAACAGGAGTGTATTCAATTTTTTCAACACTTTTAATACCGGGAAACTGTTTTATAAACTCCAACAACTTATCATTGTTTATAAATGGTGCACCAAATATCAAAAATGGATCATCACTCCCCCTGCCCTCTGAAACATTTGTATTTTCCAATAAACAGGTGCCCGGATACACTTTTGTTGCAGTTACCGATCTAAGATTTGGTGATGGATCAAGCCACTCTACTCCCGTCTCCTCAAATTCACTCTCCCTGTAATAACCTGACATTTCCACGACATTAAGATTGCAATTAATACCTTTGCGCTCTTTAATATCGACCTGAAAATATTTGCCGATCTCCCCTATCGTCATTCCGTGTGCAATTGGTAATCGGGTAATCCCTACAAATGAAAACAGAGAATCTTCCACCACTGGTCCATCGACATAAAGTCCGCCAATGATATTTGGTTGATCAAGCACCCACACAGGGATACCTGCCTCTCCACAAGCTTCCATCACATGATAAAGAGTTGATATGTAAGTATAAAATCTTACCCCCGCATCACGAATGGAAAAGATCATCAGATCAATTCCCTCAAGCATTTCCGGTGTCGGTTTTCTTGTTTTCCCATAAAGTGAAAAGACAGGAATACCTGTTTTTTCATCTGTTGTATTGTCAATTTTAAGACCGGCTGCAGCCACTCCCCTGAAACCATGTTCAGGACCAAACACAGCAGTAATTTTCCCTTTTTTATCAAAGATAATCTCATCAACAAGGTGTTTTCCATCGGAAGTCACTGCTGTATGGTTTGCAACAATTCCCAATCTTTTTTCTGCAACGCTGTTCCACTCTTTTTGGAGGAAGTTATCTATTCCATTTACAAAATCGTTTTTTTTCGTTGGGAAAGTTTTCTCCTGTACAGTCTGACATCCTGCAGCCAAGGGCACTAACAGCAATAAAAATATCACAATTTTAATCATTTTTACACAATCCCAAGTGTTCTGAAAAGTTTTTTCTTTCCAATCGACCAGGCAGCAAGAGTCATTCCGTCAAAAATCACTCCTTTATCCACCATTTGCTCAAAATCATCGAGGGTTAATTCATGAAGAGAAATCTCCTCAGTATCATCCGCCCTTTTTGGTGACTTCACCAATTTTTGAGCCAGATAAACATGGCAATATTCGTCTGTTACACCGTTGAACGGACAAAATTTCCCAACATTCTCAAGCGATTCAGCGGAATAACCTGTCTCTTCTCTCAATTCCAGGAGTGCTGTATCTTCAGGCGTTGCACCTTCTTTAACTCCACCACAGGGAAACTCGAGAGAAAACTTTTTATTCAGGTAGCGGTACTGTTTAACGAGAAGAAGTGTGTTGTTTTCAGTCACCGGAATTATCATTGAAGAGCCGGTAGTATGCACATAGTAATAAACTCCTTTAAATCCGGTTGATGGAATTATGAAATCATCAATTTTATAAGTCCAAAATGGATTTTTGTGATACTCCCGGCTTTTAATTTTCTTCCAGCGTGAAATCGACATTAATTTGTGTAGTTGTTCAGTCGTTCATCGCGGGAAAAGAAATGTGCGATCTCTATCAGTGCGTTTTCATCACTGTCAGAACCGTGAACAGCATTCTCTGCTTTACTTCCGGCATATCTTTTTCTGATAGTACCTTCATCAGCCTGTGCGGGATCTGTGGCACCAATAAGTTTTCTGAAATCGGCAACAGCATTCTCTTTTTCAAGCATTAATGGTACACAAGGTCCTGAGCACATAAAATCGACCAATTCACCATAAAATGGTCTTTCTTTATGAACTTCATAAAAACCTTTTGCTGAGTCCTGACTCATTCTTGTCATCTTCATAGCTTTTACTTTAAACCCGGCTTCGGTAATCATAGTGATGATCTGTCCGACATAATTATTTTTTACAGCATCCGGTTTAATTATTGCAAAAGTTAAATTGCTCAATTCATTCTCCTGAGTTTATTTTCTGTTATTAATGTTTTTTTGCTTTTGCATCAAGTGCTTTTTTCATCGTGATACCAATATCGGCCGGTGAATTTACCACTTTGATACCTGCTTTTTTTAATGCTTCCATTTTTTCTCCGGCAGTGCCTTTGCCCCCGGAAATTATTGCTCCTGCATGTCCCATTCTTCTACCCGGAGGTGCTGTCTGGCCGGCAATAAAGCCCACAACAGGTTTTTTCACATTCTTTTTGATGTATTCAGCAGCTTCTTCTTCTGCTGAGCCGCCAATCTCACCAATCATAACTATACCCTCTGTTTCAGGGTCTTCGTTAAACAACTTTACAATATCGATAAAGCGTGAACCGATGATTGGATCTCCGCCAATACCAACGCAGGTTGATTGTCCGATACCAAGATCTGATAATTGTTTCACTGCCTCATAGGTAAGAGTTCCCGAGCGGGAAACCACCCCAACATTACCTGCTTTGTGAATAAATCCGGGCATGATACCAATTTTGCCTTTTCCGGGTGATATAACTCCGGGGCAATTTGGTCCAATTAATACAACGCCTTTTTCTCTGATGTAATTATAAACCGGAGCCATATCTGCAACAGGAATTCCTTCTGTAATACAGATAACAACTTTAATCCCGGCGTCCGCTGCTTCAAGAATTGCATCTGCAGCAAATGAAGCAGGCACAAAAATTACTGAAGTATTGGCTTTTGTTGCATTCACAGCATCCTGAACGGTATTGAATACGGGGATTCCCTCAAATTCAGTTCCGCCTTTGCCGGGTGTTACACCTGCAACTACCTTTGTTTTATATTCTACCATCTGTCTGGTATGAAATGATCCTTCACTGCCCGTTATGCCTTGAACAACAAGGCGAGTTTTCTTGTCAACAAGAATGCTCATAATTTGTATCCTTTATTCTGCAAATTTTTTCAAAATAATCATGTAAGATAATTATTTATCAAGAATTAATTTATCATAAACTTAATGAATGAATTGAAAAAAACGGATCTGAAGTTCATCTGTATTGACCCCTCCTTAATCTCGTTTATTTTGCTTGGTTTTTTATCGTCTCATTTTTGTCCTCCTCATAGGTTTTTTCCCTTCCCCCCTTCCCCCCCCTTTTTTTTTTCCCCCCCCCTCTCTTTTTTTTTCCCCTGTTTGGATTTTTGCAGTTATCATTATCAGTTTTCCACCACCACCGGTGATTTTTGTATCAAAATAGCAGTTTGAATCAGGCATTCCTTTAGATAAAGATGCAATTATTGGTTGACTCACTTCGTTCATATCGATCACTGAAAAATTATTAAAAGTTAATCCAGAATTATTAAGATAAACTCTTACATTTCGTGTACTCGCAGTTGAATCATGAGCCGATACATCCACTAATTTATTTGTGATATACAAAAACAGGGTATCGGGTTCGATGACAGTTGGATTGTTAAACTTGGTCAACCGGAACATACCTGTTTCAGTATATGACAAATTTTCAAAATTCTCATCCGTGTTGTTCACTTTTGTTTTAACAGATTTAATCCAGTTTTGTCTTGAATTCCTTCTATAAGTTTGTGTGTCGCTTGAATAAGCCCCAACCCAGGTACAACGCAAAATCCATTTTTCTATCGGCTTCAGGGATTTGATGTAGTCTTTCAATGCCAGATATCTTGAATTTGGTATCTGTGGATTGTCAGCTCTTGATTTGGCAACTTTATCGGAGGATTCATCATAGGGATTGTATTTATCGTCAAATACTCCATAGGTTGCCATTCCCCATTGATCAATTCTCGTTGGAATCATGTAGAACATAAATCCTTTGGCTCCAAATGAGATTCCAAGGTTAGCTTGCACGGCAATTTCCTGAGGTGACGGGACACGCAATCCAAATGGACTCTTTGTGTAAGTGTGGATTCCCGGTACAAAACCTCTTATTGCAGAGACTTGTACGGTTTGAATCAGTGGAATGTCTTCTTCCAATTCGGGACTAAAATTTTGTGCTGCATCAATTGCTGTTACAAGACCCATAAATTGATCCGGATCCTCATTCCCACTATAGGGTAGAATTCTCTCCCCCTTATACTCAATCAGATTATTTAATGCAAATTGAATATCTGCCTGACCACCCTGCTCATATCCTCTTTTTAGTCCCAGACTAAAAGGATAGTGGTTAATGATTAGTGAGTTCCTGTAAAAACCGGTTACATCATTTTTTGCATAGAAACGATCAAAACGGAAATGCCACCTCCAGTAGTTACCCGCTGCACCTGACAAATCAAAGTTTTTTCCTGACGGCATCTTCTCTCGAACAAAGTTTGTGTAAGCTTTCCTGACAGCTGCCGTCAGAGTAAAAGGTTCGTCAAAATAAAACGATTCAAATAACGGGTTCCCACCAACTGCTGCCTTTTTTGCATTCAACTGCGATTTTATCTTGTTGCGAAGTTCCGGGTCATTAAAAAAGGCTTCATAAAGAGAATCGTGAAATGTAATTGCATCGATGTATGTAGTAACCTTATTTCCATACAAAATACCCACTTCAATGATCTTGTCAACACTAACGGCACCATACTCTCTAAAATGAAAAGTTGGATCGGTTAATGTTATCCACTCCATATTTGTAGAAGACAGATCCCCTTTTCTAACAATCATTTCGATTGTTTTAACAAGTGGATTTTTTATTTTACCATTGTTGGTGACAGAGGAAGTATCAACCTTTTGTGTGTCATAAAAATCTTTTGATGCAATATATCCTGAGGCCGGAACAACTTTGAGACGTACCCTGAACACCTCCGTCGAGTCAGGTAGAGAGTTGGGTTCAATCATCGCACGAATTGAGATATAGTGTCGTTCGCCGGTATTTGTGAAGTGTATCCTGTTCACCTTCCCATAAACCATATAGGGTTGAGTTGCTTCATTTGTCAAAGAAGGGGCAGCCTTCCTTACATTGAGTTCGCCTGAATACAGCAGTAATATTGTATCACGACCGGTTACATCGGTACCAACCCAGGCAGGGATCAGGTCGGGGTGCAAATTCATAAACCATACACTTGAACTGCTTTCATTTCCGAATCCAAAATTATTAATCGGTGAGAGACTAAAAGCACTATTCCCACCAATTTGAAAAGGATAACGATTTTTATCCTGTCCCTGGGCTTTTAAGTATTTTCCGGTTTCTACTCCGAGTATCTCCGGTGTATCCTTACACCATTCCAGATGCATATCAAGAATTTTACGCTTACGATTGAAGTCACCGGGGATGGTGCTGATTGAGTCTGCCCATGAAACCGAGTGGGTAATTCCGAGTGAATCCATTAGGGAACTGAGTTCTTTCGCCCGTATAGCGAGGGAATCCGGGTTGAGTGGGGTACCCCAATTATGTGGAGGAATCTTGTAGTTGACATACCCGTCAAAAAATGAGATGTATGGGAATTCAGTTTTACCCGGCTGCCCATAAATATTGAAGGCTAATATAACTATAAGAAAAAGAAACTTATTCATCTACAACTCAATTTTAATTGTTCACTCACAGTTTAAAATGATGCTCAATTCGCAACTTCCATCTTTAAAATAGAGAATTTCATTAAAAAGATTGATAAAAACCTTAATCTCTTTAAATTAAATAAGAAACCCCGGCTTTAACCGGGGTTTATCTTAATTAACTTTCATTTAAGCAACAGAGAATAATCAGTTATTTGATTACCTGACTCTTCAACCATGAGGTTGTTACAGATTTTGGTCTGACGATTGGTGTTCCCAATGCTCTGTTCATTACCGCCTGTGAAGCCAGACCGATAGATCTCGAAAGTGCAAATATTACGGTGTAATACGAGAATTCGCGCAATCCATAGTGATGAAGGAGAGAACCTGTTACGGCATCCACATTGGGCCATGGGTTTTGTATTTTTGGTATTGCTTTAAGTATCTCAGGTACCACTTCAAAAGTATGCACTACAGTTTTGAATACGGGATCTTCCGGACAATGAAGTTTACCAAATTCGTAAAACGCTTCAAATCTTGGATCAACCACTCTTAACACGGCATGTCCATATCCGGGAATTACCTGACCGGCGGCAAGTGTCTCGTTAACGAGTTCTTCAATCTGGGCTTTTGATGGTGTGCCATTATATCTTTTCATTACATCAAGAATCCATTTTAAAGCTTCCTGGTTTGCAAGACCGTGGAGAGGTCCGGCTAATCCATTAAACCCTGCAGAAATTGAATAATACAGATCAGAAAGAGCTGAATTTACAATTGCTGAAGTGAACGAGCTCACATTACCACCTTCATGATCGGAGTGAGCAACGAGAAACAATTTCATCAATTTAAGGAAGTCTTCTCCGGATGCATCAAGTCCAAGCATATGAACAAAATCTTCTGTTAATCTCATATCAGGATCAGGCTGAATCAATTCACCTTTTTCATACCTTAACCTGTAGATGGCAGCAGCTATTGCAGGTAATTTAGCTATGATATTTAGCGCGTCCTCAAGAGTGTATCTCCAATATTCGCTTTTGTTTATTCCATCTTCATAATGATGGGCAAATGCTGACTCTTTCTGCATCGCAAGAACTGCAGTTGAGAGCATAGTCATGGGATGAGAATCCTTTGGCATAGCTTTCAAAATTTCCCAGACATAATAAGGGACAAATTTTCTGATTTTTAGACAAACCGAAAACTCATGATATTCTTCATCTGTGGGTATGTCACCGGTTAAAAGTAGATAAAAAACCTGAACAGCATTTAACCCCGTTAAATCTTTAACGGGTTTTCCTCTTATGATTAATCCCTGCTCCTTGGGAACTACTGAAGTATCGCACCAGAGTGACGTTACCCCCCTCATTCCTCCCATAACTTGCGAGATGGATACATCAGAAACCTTGGTGTCTCCACTCTCTTTAAGAAAGGTTGACATATCGGAACGCCAAAACTCGATCTTGTGTGCCATTGTATCAAAAATATTTGCTGCCATATGTTTTCCGGGTTAATTGTTATTGCTTTTATTGAATAAACATTTTCAATTATTTAACGGTTCAAAATTATAAAAAAATAAGGAGGAAATCCTCCTTATTTTTTCAATAAATATTTACTTTATAATTGTGTAGTTACCCGTGAATGTCTCGAGTATGGAATTCATCTCCTTCACAAGAATAAATGGATCCTTAAGATCTCCTGAACCAAGTTCTGCAGAAAGATAAAGAACATTCACCACTCTCGACACAATTGGAGAATCTTTATCTCCTTTGTAGATAGTCAGAAGGTTTCTTATCACCGCACTGTCTTTATTGATTTCCATCACTTTGGAGGCTCCAAAGCTGTCGAACATCGGGTTGCTTCCCTTCATCATTCTTCTGAATGATGCAGAAAACATTTCATTTTCACCTGAAAGCCATACAGCATGATCGCTTAATCTTTTAGAGATTTTAACATCTTTAATCTTTTCACCGAGAACCTCCTTTACCTTTTTAGCGAGTTCATCCAGAATTTTTTCATCTTCAGTGGATAGCTCAGGTAACTTGTTTGTGTTCTCCTCAACATCAATAAATGAGTCAAGTTTACTGATATCGGCTTTTTCAACTGAAACGAGATCAAGTTCGCCATATTTCGCAACCATGCTAAGAGCATATTCATCAACAGGATCATAAAGGAAGATAACATCTATCCCTTTTTTCTTAAAGATTTCAATTGCGGGGTCTGCAGCGAGGGATTCTCTCATTGTTCCCAAAGCAAAATAAATCTCTTTCTGTTCTGCTTTCAGATTATTTTTATAATCCTCAAATGAGATAAGCTTTTCAGGATCAGTGTTGTTGAGTGAATCAAATCTCAGCAGTTCAAGATATTTGGAGCGATTATCATGGTCATTAAAACCAAGTTTAATCTGTTTACCATGCTCTTTGTAAATCCTTTTATATTGCTCCGGATCATCCTTGGCTCTCTGAATCAAATCATCAAGTACTTTTTGAGTAACTTGTTTCGCAATCTTGCCAAAAACTGCATTTTCCTGAAGTGTCTCTCTGGAAACATTCAACGGCAAATCTTCAGAATCAACAACACCTTTTACAAAGCTGAGGAATTCAGGCAGAAGGTCTTTGCTTTGATGTTGAATCAATACTTTTCTCACATAAAGATCGAGGCCATAATTATCTCTGTTCATTCCAAAAAAATCAAAATTCTTTTTCGGGATGAACAAAAGTGCATTAAACTGAACCATACCTTCAACGGAGATATGTATATGACACTCGGGATCCTCAAAATCGTGAGATACAAATTTGTAAAATTCAGAATATTGTTCCGGAGTTATAGAATTTTTGGGTTCTTTCCAAAGTGCTGTTATTGTGTTTATTTTTTCAGCTGCAAGATAAATTGGATAAGAAATGAAACCGGAATGTTTTTTGATTATCCCTTCAAGTGTCTCTTTAGTGGCATATTCGAGGGCATCATCTTTGAGGTAAATTTCTATTGTGGTTCCTCTGTTGATGGAATCTTCTGATTCAGTGATTGTAAAATCACCACTTCCGGTTGATCTCCAGATGTAGCCCTGTTCATCCTTCAGGTAAGATCTGGTTTTTATTTTAACTTCGTTTGCCACCATAAAAACGGAATAAAATCCAACACCAAACCTGCCAATAATCTCTTTAGCGTCAGAGTCTCCCTCTTTTAGAGCTTTGATGAATTCAGAACTTCCCGATTTTGCAATAGTTCCGATATTTTTTACCAATTCATCTTTTGTCATTCCGATACCGGTATCGGTAATCATCAATAACTTGCTCTCTTTATCAAATGAAATTTTTATCTCAAATGGAATATCTTTTTGATGATATTCCTCACCTCTAAGTGAGATAATTCTTAGTTTATCGAGAGCATCAGATGCATTGGAAATTAACTCTCTTAAAAATATCTCTCTACTGCTATACAGTGAGTGAACCAATATATCGAGAAGTTGTGTTATCTCGGCTTGGAAGGTAAATTTTTCTTGTGATTTTGTCTCCATTAAAATTCATCCTTTCTGTGTTTAATTGTCGGTAAAATGATCGTATAATTTCATAAATTGCTATCTACAAATATAACATTTTCCAAGCCCTGCTGCTGTACCAAATTTTTTGAATGAACCTGAAAAAATTACTATTATTACCCCTGTATGTTATTCTTGCCGTTGTTTTGGCGGTTGCTTCATTGGCAATCTTCCCCTATGTTTTTACCAATATCTATAAATTCCCCGACATTAAACCTTTTACGGGAAATGAGTGGTATAATCCGTACGCAGATACTTCGGGTGAATGGTTTAAATCCAATTTTCATGCACATTCAAAAGCGTGGGGAGGGCTGACAAATGGCACACTGTCCCCAAATCAACTTGATTCTGTTTATCTCTCGCTTGGCTACGATTTTATTGGCATTTCGAACTACCATCTTATTTCGAAATCGGCAAGAACAAGTTCGGAATCATTTATCCCGATTTATGAACATGGATTAAATATTTTAAAGAGGCATCAACATCCTCTGGGTGCTAAAGAGGTAGTAAACTTCGATTATCCCCTTTTCCAGTCTCTTCACCATAAACAAGATATAATTGAAAGACTTCGTCCTACGACAAGACTTCTTGCCATCAACCATCCTGAATTTCTTAATTCCTACGACCCGGATGATTTTAAATACCTTTCCAACTATACTCACATAGAGATATTAAATCACTACAGAACATCACTGAAACATTGGGATGTTGCCCTTTCAGCCGGATACCCCGCATTTGGTTATGGAAATGATGATTCGCATGACCAAACAAAAACGGACGAAACGGGAAGATTTTGGACCATGGTGAGGGCAACCTCAAATCTTAGTGATCTTTTTCTCGATGCACTTCGGAAAGGGAATACTATAGCAGTGAAGGGGGATCGCGGAGTGGTTGACAATGAACTGAGATATTTAAAAATCGTAAACGATACCCTAAGGTTAAAACTTTCAACTATCTCTGATTCAATTGTGGTTATTGGCAATAATGGTGAACGACTTTCGAGCCTGGCAAACAGTGACTCACTATTGTTTTCGTTAACAAAACTAAAAGCCTATGTGAGAATTGAAGTTTATAATCCCAAAACTTCGATGTTTCTAAATCCCGTGATCAGAACTGAAGGAATCCTCCCCACTTATAAACCTGTAAAAAATGCCGCATTTTCATTCCTCGTAAGGATTGTCGGCATCACCCTCTACGCTGCATTCCTTCTTTGGATACTAAGGTATGTAAAAAAAATATATCGATACTATAGAAACAGAAGCGTTATAAAAATAGTTTAAACGGATATTATTCAATTAGCCTGGAAAAATTTTGCAACATCTGCGAGCTTCGATTTGTCTGCAAGCAGAATAACGAGATCATCCTCTTCAAGAATTGTTGCGCCTGATGGTATCACATACTTCCCTTTTCTTTCAATCAATACAATTAATACATCTTTGGGAAGCCCCAGTTCTACAATCTTTGTTCCTGAAGCCGGGGCACCTGGAGCAATAAAAAAATCACTGAGGGTTTTATCATCGCCCTTTCCTGTTTCTATGTCAAGTAATACTTTTTTGTTTAACGGCTTAAGTTGTGTAACTTTTAGAAATTTCGCAATAAATTGTAGAGACCAACCCTGGCCAAGTGCAGAGAAACAGACGACAAAAAAGACAAGATTAAAAATCTCCTGAGCATTTGGTATATCGGCTGTGAGTGCAAAGGTTGCAAGAATAATCGGCACTGCGCCGCGCAATCCTCCCCAAATGATAAATAATTTTTCGCGCAAATTAAAGTTACTCTTTAACAGACTGATAAATACCGCCACCGGTCTGGCAAAAAACATCAAAAATACAGCAAGGAGTATCCCTGTAAAGGCAACACTCAACAACTCCTTGGGATTAATTAATAATCCCAGAGCGAGAAACATACATATCTGACTCAGCCAGGCAAGACCATCAAAAAATCTTATGACACTTGTTTTATATTGAAATTCATGGTTATTGGCAACAATTCCCGCTATATAGATTGCAAGAAATCCACTTCCGGCTATAAGAACCGTCCCGCTGTAAATTAATAAGGCACCGGCTAATGCAAATACCGGATAAAATCCGGGTGTAATAAAATCTAATTTATTCATTATAAGTGCAACACCTCTGCCTCCGGCATACCCGGCAAGAGCACCCACCCCAAACTGCAGAATAAAGAACAGTATGTAGTCATAAAAAGGCTTTTCAGGGGTGGTGATTATCGAGATCATCATCGTTGTAAGAAGTATCGCCATCGGATCATTACTTCCACTCTCCACTTCCAAAACCGGTTGAATGTCACCCGACAGATTTAAGTCCTTCGCTCTGAGCACGGATAACACTGCAGCTGCATCGGTTGAGGAAATCACCGCCCCTATAAGGAACGCATAAAGTAGAGAAAACCCTGCAAAAAATAAAGAAATCCACCTGCAAGCGCTGCCGTTAGTATAACCCCGAATGTAGCGAGAGAAACAGAAGACTTGATTCCCCTTCTTACAGAACTAAAACTTGTATCGAGACCACCTGAAAACAAAATGAACACTAATGTCACTGTGCCAATCGCTTGTGCCAGAGATGCGTTACTGAACTCCAATCCACCCGGTCCATCCGAGCCGGCAAGCATACCAAGCGCAATGAACAACAAGAGAGTCGGGATGCCATAATTTTTAGTCAACTTGGTGATGAAAATCGAAATGATCACCATCAATGAAAGAATAAAAATTTTGTCTTCAATTATTTCCATCTTATTCCAATTAAAAAGTCATGTTTGTTTATATTTAGTGTTGTACTATTAAATTTTTACGAGATTACCTTTAGATGTCCGACCAACGATCTCCATCTTATCTGTCAGATTCATACAGAAAAAAATTAAGATACAATCTTTTTTCTGCAATATCATCAAACCTGCGGAGTAATATTACTGTAGCACTCGGAAATCTGGATATCATTTCAGAAGGTAATTCTGTTCAATACATCGATGAATCGATTCATGATGTAAAAAACTCACTCAACAACCTGCAACTTCTTGCTCAACAGATGGATAATCTGGCAGAGATGAACACACCTGATTTTGTAAATAAAAATGTTGATCTCATAAAAATTCTTAACATAATTGTTGAAAACCTTAAATCACTTGCAGCACAAAAAAACATTGAACTGGTCTTCTTATCTGAAGTTGACAGATTTGTAGCAATTTGCTCCCCGTTAATGTTGGACAGACTTTTTGGACATATACTGTCGATTCTGATCCGTTCTTCAAAACCATCAACCTCAGTAACCCTGCTTGTCAGCGAACTGTCAAAAGACAATCTCGATATCAAAATTCTGTTCACACCAATTTTCGACATAAGCCCCAATGATATAAATATTAATCAATATCATCTGCTGCTTTCTCAGCCGGGTAATATCATCGACTCAATAATAATCGATACAATTTCTGAAACCTACGGCTATTCCTCCGCAGTAGTAGCAGATGGTGAACATTATTTATATAAGGTGGAACTCCCGATTGTGAGCAACCAGCTTCAAGAAGATGAATTTCTTGATGAATTTAACCTTTGGAGCACTTTTGTAATTGCTGAAAGTTTTGGATTACCTAAGGAATTTGAATCCGATCCAACACAAAATCCTGCTGATGCCGAGATTATTTTAATTATTGAGGATAACCATGAAGTCGGGAGATTTCTCAAAAAAACTTTTGAAAAAGAGTTTAATATTATTGAAGCCTCTAACGGCTTTGAAGGATTGCGCAAGGCTGTTTCCTATATCCCCGATCTCATCCTCTCAGACATCCATATGCCTGGTGTAAATGGCATTGAACTTACAAAAATAATCAAAAATGACGATAAAACTTCTCATATCCCCGTAATTTTGCTTACGGCAGATACATTTGAAGCGAATCGAATTAAAGCGATTGAATCAGGCGCTGACGAAATTCTGATAAAACCCGTCTCCATGAAAGAACTTAGGGTCAGGGTGAGTGCGCTGATAGAGAATCGCGAAAAACTAAGAAAAAGTCTTGAGTCAGGCTTGAATAATAAACTGGCACTTGAGAATGTAACTGACCGCTTCCTGCTCAAACTAAATTCACTGCTTACCGATAATTTTCACAGGGAAGATTTTAGTGTTGAAAATTTGAGTGACATTATCGGAATGAGTCCACGCCAGTTACAAAGAAAAATCAGAGCTGTAGCAGGAAAATCACCAAACAATTTCATTCGCTCGTTCAGACTGATTAAAGCCAAACAGATGATTATTTCACAAAGAATGTCTGTCAGCGAAGCAGCTTATGCCTCCGGATTTAACAATCTCTCCTATTTTGCAAAATGTTACAAAGAAGAATTTGGCGAATCACCTTCAATGAGGAATGAACCGGAAAATCAGCAATAAGGCTAATTTACTCTCATCTTTCTGTGTTGTCCCCGTCACATTTGAAGTAACAGGATTGGTGCTCTGCTTCTCATGTCCGAAATCTGTTAAACTTTGACTGAAATTTGTTATTACTTGATAAATGGCATCGCTATTTTTGTATCGAGTTTAATGTAAGTTTTAACATAAAATTCTAACAGATTTTAGTTTCAAGTTTAACACCATTTAATAGTTTTTAATAGTGCAAAAGATCCCGACGGGCTCCAAAAAAGCCCGTTTTTTATTTTAAAATCCCAACTTTTATACTTAAAGTTTCCCCTTCATTTTTTTTTCTTACCTTTGTGCTTGTTTCATTTTATTTTTGGAGATCTTTGATGTCTATTGAATTACGAGATTTTGGTTTCACCGGACTTAAAGTTTCAGCAGTAGGGTTTGGCACCGGAAAAATTGGCGGTAGTGAATTAACTGATAAAAAAGTTGAAAAGTTACTCAATTCCGTCCTGGACATGGGAATAAATCTGATTGATACTGCAAGAAGTTATGGCGAAGCCGAGCATAGAATTGGAAAATTCCTCAAACACAGAAGAACTGAATTTATCCTTTCAACAAAAGTGGGATATGATGTTGAAGGTGTTGATGACTGGACATTTAAATGTATTACAGATGGAGTGGAAAAAGCCCTTCGTATTCTTCAGACAGATTATATAGATATTGTTCATCTGCATTCATGTAATAAAGACATTTTGGAAAAAGGTGAAGTGATCGAAGCTCTTACCAGGATGACCCAAGAAGGCAAAATTAAAGTGCCGGCATACTCCGGAGACAATGAAGCTCTTGAATTTGCTGTTCACAGTGGTACCTTTGCTTCGTTACAATCCTCCATAAATATCTGTGATCAAAAAACCGTTCATACAATCCTCCATCAAGCTAAACAGGGATATATGGGTGTAATTGCAAAACGCCCAATCGCAAATTTTGCCTGGCATGAAAATGCCAATTTGGCTGACCCCGTCGTTGCAGAATATAAAAGACGAATCTATGAAATGAATATCGATTATGGTATGCCGCTTGAGGAGGCAATGATAAGATTTAGCACCTATACTTACGGCGTCGATTCCATTCTCATCGGCTCCACAAGTATAGAACACCTTAAAGCAAATCTCAAACTTGCAGCAAAAGGGAAACTCCCGGATGAACTGATCAATAAAATTAAAGCCCGTTTCAACGAATCCGGGAAAGGGTGGGCTTCTCTCACATAATTTATTCTTTTCTTTTTGGTTCAAATTAGTTAGTTTTGAATCAGATTTTTTACTCTTTTAATAACAGGAAGAAAAATGAAAAAACTGTTTACACTCTTTGTTGTTTTTACACTTGCATCATTATCAACTTTTGCACAATTAAATGTAAAATTTGAAGGTGAGCTTAGAACAAGACTTGAGATTGATGATCTCGATTTTAACGCAAATACAGGAATACACAACTACATAAACAACCGTGCCCGTCTCAGTGCCATAATTTCGAATAATGATGATCTTGAGTTTGTGTTCAGAATAATCGACGCAAGAGTTTTTGGGTCAGAAGCTTCGCTTCAGTCAAATTCCGCAAATCTTGACCTGAACGAAGGATATCTCAAGATTAAAAAAATTCCTGGGAATTCATCCTCGGAAGACAGCAGGCGAAGTATAACAACAACAGATTAATGGGATATTCTGACTGGGGTAACACGCCTATCACTTTTGATGGTGCCACTGTTAAATATTATGGTAAAGGTTATTGGTTAAGTGCCTTCGCTTTTAGACTGGCTGACAGACAAATGACCGGTGATAGCCTTGATCAGAATCTCTTTGGAATTTTCTCCGAATTCAAATTCATGGAAAACTTCAAATTTAACCCCTATTTAATGTTTGACAGAAAAGTGCCTGTTGAAAATCTTGCCCGTTTAACACTTGGCTTTAATGCATCCGGTTATTTTGGACCAATTGTTCACGACATCGATTTTGCTTATCAAACAGGAAATATCACCATGGGCAGAAATCTTGATATTTCTGCAATAATGGCTGCAATCAACCTTGAGTTTGATTTCAAGATCCCTTCAAAAGCAGCACTTGGTGCAGGTTTCTCTTATTACTCGGGTGATAAAGACGCTACAGACAATAAATATGAAGTTTTTGATAACACCTATGCAACAAAACATGCATATTTCGGTGATATGGACTATTTCAAAGCAATTCCGGCTTCTACTTATAATCTTGGTATCACTGATATGTATGCTTACTACAAAATGGCGCTTGCTCCATGGCTGGCGGCAAAAGTAACAGGGCACCTCTTTAACTCCGTTACCGCATACAAGCTTGTATCAGGCACCGAAAGTAATGCATTTGGAACAGAGATTGATCTCGGTTTCATGGCAAAATACAATGAATACCTGAATTTCAATTTTGGAGCTGCCACCTTCCTTCCGGGCGATATCTTCAAAGAGAAAAAAGGTAAAGATAATTCTTACTGGATGTATGCTGGATTTCACCTGAATTTTAAATAATTTATCATTTTTTGGCTGCCCGAACAGGGCAGCCTTTTTTTTATCTCCCTCCTCTTCTTATTTTTCCTTTCAACTATTTTAAGATTTACTTGACAGAATTCTACTCAGCCGTTTTTATCGGATTTCTTTTTGCTTACCTCTTTCTTATAATTGGATTAATTCGGGTTCCGAAAAATCTAAAAAAAGAAGATAATGATGGAACACCCCGTTACTTTTCAATCGTGGTGGCTGCAAGAAACGAAGCAAATAATATATCAAGTTTGCTCGATTCATTATTACTTATCAAATTCCCATCTTCAAATTTTGAAATAATCATTTGTGACGATCACTCAACCGATAACACAGCAACTATAGTAAAATCTTTTACTGAACGAATCCCCAACCTTAAACTTGTTTCTCTTCCTCCGAATTCACCAAGAGGAAAAAGGGCAGCTCTTGAAGCGGGAATCAGGATAGCGAGACATGACAGAATCATAATAACTGATGCTGACTGTGTGACACAACCTGATTGGCTGGATCAGCTTGACAAATGTTTTACTGCTGACACACAGTTTTTAATCGCAAATGCCCCTTTAATTAAAAAAAGTGGTTTTGTTAACTCTATCTCATGTTTTGAGAACATGCGTTCCTTTATTTTGATTACTTCAACTTTTGGGTGGGGTCATCCAGTCTCTGCCACTGCACGAAATATGGGGTTCAGAAAGGAGATTTTCCACGCAGAGGGGGGATATCGCCCGACAGCCGGTTCGCTCGGAGGAGATGATGACTTGTTGCTCAAAAACTTTTTGGATAAAGGTTACACTGTTAACCTTTCAACCGATCCGCAGTCAGCCGTCTTCTCACATACAAGCAGTTCGTTTAGAGAGTATTTTCGTCAAAAGGCACGGCACACAGCCGCTTCAAAATTTTATTCCAAACAATCAAAATGGATTCTCGTTTTTTGGCATCTTCCCAACCTCTATGCACAATCCTCTATATTACTACTCCCCTTCTTCCCTGAAGTCAGTTTCACCTTTTTTGTTAAAATTCTGTTTGATCTCATTCTCGTGTTATCCCTGCAAAAAAAATATAATTACCATTTTAATCCATTTCAGATAGTATTCTACCAAATTTTCTACGAAATTTTCTTAATTATTAATTATTTTACATCTCGTTTTATGAAATTTAATTGGAAATAATTTTATTATTTAGGTAATACATATGGATATTGTCTCTGTTCTTCGTGGAATTATCGGTGTTGGTGTTTTATTGGGGATCGCATTCCTGCTCTCAAATAACAAACGAAATGTAAATTGGAAATTGGTGATTGGCGGGCTCTCAATTCAATTGGTTTTGGCTTTTTTCCTTATTAAAGGTGAGGCCATGTCACAGTTTTTTAGTCCTTTTGGATGGGTAAAAGACCTTTTTTCCTGGGTCGGTTCCTTTTTTGTTGTGCTGCTTCAATACTCGGAACAGGGTGCATCATTTGTTTTTGGAAATCTCGCAATCAGCCCCGGGAAAGAAGGCAGTCTCGGCTTTTTCTTCGCTTTTCAAGTGCTCCCTACAATAATTTTCTTCGCAGCCTTGATGTCAATACTCTATTACCTCGGTATCATGCAGAAAGTTGTGCAAGCCATGGCTTGGGTAATGGCAAAAATAATGGGAACCAGTGGAGCAGAATCGCTCTCTTGCACCGCTAATATATTTGTAGGACAAACAGAAGCTCCTCTCATTATTAAACCGTACCTCGAGAAGATGACAAAAAGTGAAATGTTGACCGTAATGACAGGTGGAATGGCAACAATTGCCGGTGGAGTTATGGCTGCTTATATCCAGATGCTTGGACAGTCTTATGCTGCTGCAAAAGGAGTTTCAATTGAGGTGGGACAGCAATTGTTTGCAACACAACTTTTAAGTGCCTCGGTATTGGCTGCGCCCGCCGCGTTGCTCATCTCTAAAATCATCTTTCCTGAAAGTGAAGTTCCCGCAACCAGGGGTTCAGTGAAAATGAGTGTGGAAAAAAATGGTTCAAATGTGATAGAAGCTGCATCTAATGGAGCAATTGATGGTTTACATCTTGCTTTGAATGTTGGTGGTATGCTTATTGCTTTTATCTGTTTGATTGCAGTCATGAATGGTATTTTTACCTGGGCAGGTGAAATCACCGGACTAAATGCTGTGTTAATGGAACAGTATGGCAAGCCACTCAATTTCCAGTTGCTGATCGGGTTTATCCTGCAACCAGTGGCTTTTGCGATTGGAATTCCGTTTGAGGATGCCCTTAATTTTGGAAGTCTGCTTGGAACAAAAACTGTATTAAACGAATTTGTGGCTTATCTCGATCTTGCAAAAATGATCGAATTAAAAGAAATTATTAATCCTAAAGTGATTTTTATGTCCTCCTATGCTCTTTGCGGATTTGCAAATTTTTCATCAATCGCAATTCAGGTTGGTGGAATTGGAGCTCTTGCCCCAAGTAGAAAAGCAGACCTTGCCCAACTTGGTATAAAGGCTGTTATCGGCGGAACACTTTCAACTTTACTTTCAGCTACTTTTGCAGGAATGTTCTTTTAAAATGTTTGACTTCGATTTTTATTATAAAGACCTGATTGATATTCTTAGAAAGGATATCAAAGATGATATCAAACTTGCTATTGTACTCGGTTCCGGACTTGGAAAATTTCCGGAAACCATCAATATCATAAAGACTTATGATGGCGACACTCTTCCCAATTATCCCAGATCGACTGTCGAAGGGCACTCAGGGAAATTAATAATTGGCGAGATTAACGGAAAAAAATGTCTTGTTTTTCAAGGCAGATTCCATTTTTATGAGGGATATAAACTCTACGAGACCATTATCCCCTCAATCATAACAAAAAGTCTTGGTATCCCCTATCTTCTGCTAACAAATGCGGCCGGTGGGGTAAATCTTTCGTTTGAACCGGGCGACTTGATGTTATGCACATCCTTCATCGGTATTAATATCAAAAATGAAATTGATGAAGTGATGCGCGTTGCCACACCCGATGAAAGAAACATCTTCCTGAAAACTCCGGACCCGGATTTTAATGACATAATTATTTGGTCGGCTCTTGAAGAGAAAGTGCATTTAAAAGAGGGTGTTTACTGGTATAATAAAGGACCAACATACGAAACCCCTGCGGAAATCAGAATGGTGGATAAGTTTGGGGCAAGTGCGGTTGGAATGTCAACAGTTGCCGAAGCTTACTGGGCATCTGCAAACGGCGTTAAGGTGAGTTGCATCTCATGTATCACCAACTATGCAGCCGGACTCTCGCCCCATAAACTCAGCCATGAGGATGTAACTATTGCTGCAACATTGGTTGAGAACAAATTTAATCGTCTTGTAAGAAGGATTGTTGATTATTTTTAGATTTGTGAGCTGATAAGAATTGAAGAATACAAAATAGCCGTCTCACTCTTGAGACGGTTTTTTGTTAATCTGTAGAGATTTTCATTTTTAAATAAACTGAGCTCCCTTTTGCTTAGTCCTCCCTCAGGGCCACAAACAAGTATCTGTTCAGCCTCCATATTTGGGATATATGAGGTGAACCGGACTTCGGCTTCCAGATCAAATCCGATAACATCAGCTCCCCTGTTAAATATATCTTTAAAGTTTTTGGTAATAATTAACTCGGGTGAGAAGGGTGTGAATGATTGTTTCGAAGCTGCTCTGATTACCTTTTCATACCTTTCAGTTTTGAACCCCTTGCCAACACAATAATCAGATTCAAAAAAGAGAAATCGCGAAAAACCAATTTCAGTCAACTTCTCAAGAAGAAACTCTATCTTGTCATTGCCTTTTAGTCTGGGAATACCGATAATAAAATTCTTTAACCGGTTTGGAATTTTATATTCTTCGATTTTCTCAACAACGATTTTATCACGGTTGACATCACAAATCAAAACTTTGTGAATTTTCCCATCCCCATCGGTAACATAAATGAAATCACCATTTTGGTGACGCATCACCCTGGTTATATGTATTACATCATCGTCAGACAAAAAAAAGGTGCCGTCTTCATTTTTGAGACGACACCAATAAAGTTCTTCACCTGCAAAGTTTTTCATTCAGCTATTCGAAGTAATATCTGAATCCAATTGCACCATTAAAACCAAATTCGGTATCAGGTGCGAGATCAAGTAGTGGAACTACCTCAATAAAAACATCAAATGGAGCATTTTGGAACTCATACGCCATTCCAACAGGAATTCTGACACCAATCCTTGCATTGCTCGATAATTTTGCTCTACCGCCTATTCCGATATAAACCGGAAGTTTACCTGTTCTCACATTAAAAAAATTGTAATCGTGATATAAATAATCCGCATGGATGTGCAAGGCACCATCTTTGTTGAATGACCAGGCGATACCTGCATCAATTGCATTACTCTGCCCCATAAAATATTTAAGCGAAATCCCTGTAGGTTCACCAACTATAATTCCTGCACCAAAGCCCTTGCTCTGTGAGAAAAGTAAACTGCTTGACAAAAGTAAACCTATCGTTATTAATCTGATTATTTTCATATTTTTGGTCTCTGTATTTTTTATTTAATGTACAAAATTACGAAATTTATGTCAAAAAACTGTGATTTGGCGGTATAATGTTCTCAGCTAAAGAATATATCTCATTTGGTGACTGCGATCCCGCAGGTATAATGTTTTTTTCGCGAGCGTTCGAAAAAGCTCATAATGCATATGAAAAGTTCCTTTTTGCGAATGGACTCGGAAGCTATTTTGGCCAAAATGAAGTTGTAATACCGATACTTAATGCCTCTTCTGATTTCAAAAAACCGTTGTTTGCAGGTGAAGAAATTACAGTTAACATCTCACTATTGGAAAAGAAGGAGAGCTCATTCTCTTTGTTTTACACAATTTTGAAAAACAACGGCGAGATAGCTGCCACTGTAAAAACTGTGCATTTGTGTGTCTTGAAGGAAAATTTTGCGAAGTGTAATAGACCTGAAGATTTGGATACAGCTTTAATAAAATTGATTGACTAACGCTCAAACAGAAGTTGGCGTGAACCCTCAAGATCATGTTTTCCAATAGCTGTTAATGGAATCTCATCAACAATCCTGTAATATTTGGGGATTTTATAGACCATCAGATGTGACTTAAGATAAGAATGAAAATCCTGAAAATCGATCTCTCCGTCTGTTTTTAGAAGTGCCGAGACAGCCTCTCCCCATTTCTCATTTACAACAGAAAACACAAAAACTTCAATTATTCCCGGAAAAGTAAGAATTATTCTCTCCACTTCTTGAGGATCAACATTTAATCCTCCCGAGATAATGAATCTGTTTTTTCTACCCGTGATTTTAAAAAGTCCCTTGGAATCAATTTCTACTACATCTCCGGTGTGGAATTTCCCATCCACAAGTTTGTTAGATGTCAGTGCATCATCATCAAGATAACGGTTAAATAACTGGTCTGTTTCAACTATCAACTCACCATCCTCCACCGAAACGGTAACTCCATCCAGGGGTCGGGATGCTGAATTAATATCTTCTTTCAGAGAGTTATACCCGGTAACTGCAATAAATGCAGCTGTTTCTGATGATCCATATACTTTTGACAGCTTAAAATCTGCATCAATACTTGATTTAATAAGTGATGGATCTACGGCACTGCCGCCTACGAGTATATGTCTAAAATTTGTTGCTTCTCTTTTCCATGATGTTATAAAATCCCTTAATTGCGACGGAACAAATGAAACAAGTGTAGGAGCAATTCTTAAAGCATTACCAAACTCTTTATCCGCTGGATTAAGCGACTCCGCAAGAATCAGAGGAATTGATCCAACAATACTCCTGTATAAAATTGAAAAACCGGAGATGTGGTGCAGCGGAAGACTCAAAAGCCATCTATCCTGCCCATCGACACCCATTGAACAGTTGGCTCTCGTTGCTGCGTTAAAGAGTGATAAAAATGTATGCACCACTGCTTTTGGTTTTCCTGAACTTCCCGAGGTTAGAATCACAGCCGCATCACCCTCATTCAGCTTTGGGAACAAATTTGATTCACCGGTCTTTTTAAAGATCCCCCCATCCAATACACCACACGGACTAAACCTTTTGATGAAATCAGCTATTTCTGAATCTGTGGTCAGAGGAGAAATTAAAATCGGGAGGAAACCTCCTTTGTAAATCTGATAAAGATTAAAGATGAATTCCAGATCATTGGAATTCCGTAAAAGAACAATTTTGTTGTCATTTGATTCATCAAAGGTGAGGAGCGGAAGGTTTTGGAATACAGATTTATCCACCAAAAGATAGCCATCCGGTTTTTCCAAATTCCCGGTGACAATCTTTTTTATTCCGGAATCACTTAATCTGTCAACCATCGACTCCGGTGCATGGATTTTCAATTCCTGCATCAACTCAATAATTTTTAATCTGAAATCAGTGGTTGCCATTATTATCCGATTTAAATATGAGAAGGAAAAAGTTGAGTTCCGGACTGCTTAAAATTCAAGTTAGTTAAAGGCAGAGCCCCAAAGAGAACAAAAGTCCAAAAAGAGCAGATAATTTCGCAGACAATTCCAGAGCAGGGTTCAGTTCCGTCCCTTTGTAGTTTAATAACATAATTATCAATTTATATGCGAACGGAAGAGTAAGATAAGGTAAAAAGATCCAGTAGGTCAGATCGTAATAAATATACATAATCAGCGGAACGGCAAAAGATGAAGCAAGAAGAGTGCAATATTCAACAAATGCGAAATTTTTACCAAGTAACACAGCAAGTGTTTGTTTACCGGCCATTTTGTCCTGCTCGATATCGCGATAATTGTTTACAACTAAAATGTTAGTAACAAGAGCTCCGACAGGAATCGCGGAAATGAGTGCCTGGCTTGAGATATACCCGGTATTTATAAAGTAGGTACCAACAGTTCCCACGAATCCAAAAAACAAAAAAACAAAAAGGTCTCCAAGTCCGTTATATGCAAGCGGGAATGGACCTGCCGTGTACATAAATCCTGATATTATGGAAAGAATCCCTATCAATAAGATAAACGGACCTGCATAATAAACGAGATATAACCCCATCAAAAACGACAGGAGAAAACTTAGATATATTGCAACTTTCATCTGAGCTACAGTTACCCAGCCTTCATTTAAAGCCCGTTTAGGACCAACTCTCTCTTTGGTATCCGCTCCCTTTAAATGATCATAAAGATCATTTGTGAAATTTGTCCCAATTTGAATCAAAATCGAACATATTAATGCAACGGATGAAACAAAAAGATTGTAACTCCCCTCGGCAACTGCGAGAGAAGTGCCAACAATCACGGGAACAAAAGCAGCCAGTAGAGTTTTTGGCCTCGCTGCCAGAATCCAAATCAGAGTTTTATTCATTATAGCTACGGAAGTTTTGGAAATTTGTTAAAATCAGGCTTTCTCTTTTCTAAATAAGCTTTTTTTCCTTCCTGTGCCTCCTCAGTCATGTAATAGAGAAGTGTGGCATTTCCTGCCAATTCCTGAATACCCTGCTGCCCGTCAAGCTCGGCGTTAAAAGCCGACTTTAACAGCCTTATTGAGAGTGAACTGTGTTGAAGAATCTCACGCGCCCACTGAATCCCCTCAGCTTCAAGTTCTTCAACAGGAACAACCTTGTTCACCAATCCCATCTCAAATGCCTCATGAGCGTTGTATTGCCTGCAGAGATACCAAATTTCTCTCGCTCTTTTTTGCCCAACAAGTCGAGCAAGATAAGATGCACCAAATCCACCGTCAAAACTGCCAACTTTTGGACCGGTCTGTCCAAAAACTGCGTTGTCTGCGGCGATTGTGAGGTCACAAACCACATGCAAAACATGACCACCTCCAATTGCATAACCGGCAACAAGAGCGATAACGGGCTTTGAAATACTTCTGATCATCTTCTGTAAATCAAGAACATTTAATCTGGGAACTCCGTCACCACCAACATATCCCTGATCTCCCCTTATTCTCTGATCTCCTCCTGAACAAAAGGCATATTTCCCATCAGCAGCGGGTCCTTTGCCTGTGAGGAGTATAACACCAATCTCCTGATCTTCTCTTGCATCCACAAAGGCATTAAACATCTGTGTTACAGTCTCCGGCCTGAAGGCATTTCTAACCTCCGGACGGTTTATGGTTATCCTGGCAATTCCTTCTGCCTTTTCATAAATTATATCAGAGAAATCTCCGGCTTGTTTCCATTCAATCATGATTTTTCTACTATTTAATTCATTCAATTTTTGTTAAAAATGCTTTGATGGCTTTTGCTGTTTCAACAGGTTTTTCCATGTAAACAGTGTGCCAGCTTTCAGGAATAACAATATGTTCAAATCTTTTGTTCAATCCGCATACTCTCTGCGCTATTCCTTCATATTTTTTATCATTTCCGCCTGTTATTAAAAGTCCCGACTGTTTCACAGAGCGCAGTTTGTCTTGCAAAAACGGCATAACTCCCAACCCGGAATTTAATAAATAATTTTTTAAGATTTTGGCTGAATTTAACCTTTTTCGAGTATCATACTGCTTATAGAAGGTCTCAGGAAGCGTTTTTAATCCATCAAACAGTTCAAGGTTCAACCAGTTGTCAACCCAGGCATCTATTCCAAATTCCATTATTTTAGCAGCATGTTCGATATCTTCAGCAGCTCTTTCTGCCCTCAATTCATCAGTTGGAAGTCCGGGTGTTGAACTGATTGAGATGAACCCTTTATTTTTTAACATTTCATTCGCAGCCATGTAAAAAACGAGCCTGCCACCTGCAGAATAACCACAAAGAACCGGGTTATTTACCTTAATCTCTTCTATAAGCTCCAACAGAAGCTCACTTAACCCCTCGAAAGAAAAAAACCATGGGTCATCCACAAAACTGCTTTTGCCACACCCCGGAAGATCGGGAATTAAAAAACTTTGTTCATCAGAAAATGCTTCTGTCAGTCTCGACCAATCACCTGAATAACCTCCTAATCCATGGATTAATACAAGTGTATATTTGCTCCCCGTCCGCTGATGTTCGTAATGTACATCTATCCCGCGAAAATTATAATACATAGTCCTCTAATTTATTTTAAGTGAATAAAGAAACCCGGTAAGCACTCTGCCAAGATCATAAAGAGTTGAAGCACTAATATTGTCCATATTATCCTTTAAAGTATGCCAATAATTTCTCCTTGGGTCTTTTGAGTCTGCACCAATCAATCCGGCATCAATAATATTTATTGTTCTGATTCCCACTTCGTTTAGAGGAATGTGATCATCATAAACAGGATGTGACACAAAATCCTTGAACCTGCTGTTCCCTTCACTTTGAGCAAATTTCCAAACAAGATCAACCACATCACTCGCAAATCTGACCGATCCCTCTTCCCTCATATAAATCGCTTCTTTATCCCCCACAAGATCGAGAAGTATCCCAAAAAGTGGTTTATGTGTGAGTGGATTATTTGCTGCAAAATATTTTGAGCCGATGCAATAACCTTCAAGACTTCCTGATTTGCCATAGTCTTCCGCATCAAATAATACTATATCAACCCCGTAGTCAAGTTTGTTTTTTCCAATAACATCTGCCATAGCGAGTAATACTGCGGTTCCGCTTGCTCCATCATTTGCACCGGGGATTGGTTTATTGTGCAGGCTCTTGTCGGCTTCCTGATCAGCATGTGGTCTGCTGTCCCAGTGTGCACAAAGTAAAATCCTTTTTTCTGCCTCAGGATTAAAACTACCGATAATATTTGTGAATTTAAGGGTCTCCCCCGTTGGAACCTTTGCTTCAAAATCCTGATGTTTTACAACTGCACCCGATTGAACAAGTCTGTTTGATAAAAATTCTTTTGTTGAAGCCCATGCCGGTGTTCCCGAAACTCTGGGACCAAAAGCCACCTGTTTCTTTACAAGTTCAAAAGCCTCAAGACTGTCGAATTGTGGAACCTTATTTCCTTTTATGATCTCAAATGCAGGAGCTGTTTCTTTTACCACCGCAGGTTCCTCCTTTTTCCCGCACCCGGAAATGAAAACAAGTGAGGTAACAGTAATTATAAGAAATAAATATTTCATCGACTTTTTCATCTAATTATATAAAGTTATAAGTTCGCAAATTTTATCCTGAAAAGCTCTCGCTTTTGCGGCACTCCCGGTAAAATTTTGCATCAATATTGAAAAAGCGAGCATGTCACCACTTTTACCTTTGACATATCCCGTTAATGTACTTACACCTGAAAGTGATCCTGTTTTTGCTCTTACATTGTTATAACATACCGTGTTTTTCATTCTGTTTGCCAGAGTGCCATCAACACCGGCAATTGGAAGTGAATTATAAAAAATGTTAAACAAGTCACCACCGTCATAATAAAGTTTTGAAATGAGGGCAACAAGCAAATCGGTACTCACAGTAGAATAACGGGATACCCCGGATCCATCTGCAATTCTGAAACCCCCGGGATTTTTTCCCGCCCAGGCGATAACACTGTCAATATACTTTTTCCCGTCTGCAAACGAGATATTTTTTTCACGGGATTTTCCACCCAGTGCCAAAAGCATCATCTCAGCATAAAGATTATCACTCCTTTTGTTCAATGGGGTGATCAGGTTCTTGTAGGCGTGTTTGAATTCGTAAATCTTCTGATATTCATATCCGGGATCAATTACTCCGTTTGCTCCTTTAGTTTGAATCCCGGCGGAAGCAAGTTTCTCCTTAACTAATTCAGCCATATATAATTCGGGCCTCCAAACATTAAAATAATAGACTTGAGCCTGGGTTGTCCTGTTAATGTTTCCCTTTACAAATATGGTGTTTGTTCTGCCAAGATAATCGCGCCACACTTTAAGATTGGTGGAGCCGGCTCCGGTTGTTGCATCATTTTGTATGTTAAAAAACTTTGTAACCGGTGATGTTGTTACTATCGGTTCCCCACCGTTTGCATCAGGAGAGACAGTGACTGTTACATAATTCCCGTTAATATTTAAAGCTGACATAAATGGAGAAGTAACCGCTCCATCATCATCCCACATCCAGCCTTCACCCCAAAAAAGTGAGTCCTTACGGGATACATCCACCAAAACGCCTCCCGTAATTTTCTTTATTCCTGCATTTTTAATAACTTCAACAATTTTAAAAAGACTGTCGAGCTTAAAGTCAGGATCACAACCCCCTCGAATGATGATATCCCCTATTAACTCTCCATTTTCTATTTTACCACGGTAACCGATCCCTGTATTGAAAGTGTATTCCGGACCGAGATATACAAGTCCTGCAATTGTGGTAATTACCTTCATATTTGATGCAGGATTCATCAATTTATGTTTATCTCGAGAGAATAATTCCGCTTTTTTTGTCAGATTATAAACTTTAATGCCCGAATTGCACGAGATAAAAAAGCTATCTTGCAGAAGTGATTCCATTTCCTCATTGAAACGGTTGTTTTGTCCACTTGCTGATACCAGCAGTAGGAGGGTAATTAAAACCCCTTTTAGTGTAATACTTTTAAAAAACAATTTCTGTCCTCAATGCTATTTCTTCGAGAATTGATGAAACTCTGATACATTTATGGTAGGGACCCTTAAAAACAACGGCTTTTCCTTCACTATGTGCTTTAAGGGCTAAATAATTCGCTTTAGAAAAGGAACAATTTAACGCTTTTATCAGTTGTTCTATTACTTCATCAAATGAATGGAAATCATCATTATATAAAATGACCCGGGCGGAATATTTTACAGAAGAGCCTGATTCAATATCTTCAAGAACCTCAGGTTCCGGAGCAGAAGGTGAATTTAAAGGTTGATCTTCGTTCATATTAGCGTATATCGGATTCATGGTAATTATTGCGGGGTCTCTGGCTGCCAAATAAATTTAAAATGGGAATACAAATTTAAGGAAAAAACCGTCATCTTTATTATTTTTGTAAGCTATTCTTAAACAAATTCATACATAACGGAGGTCAAATGAAAATAGCTGTTTGCGTCAGCAATGTACCCGATACAGCTACCAAAATAAAGATTTCAGCCGGAGGTAAAGAGATCGATAAAACCGGCGTATCTTTTATAGTCAATCCCTACGATGAATTCGCCATTGAAGAAGCAGTTAAAACCAAAGAAAAATTTGGTGGTGAAACTGTGGTGATCAGCGTCGGTGATGACTCGAATAAAGAGATTATGCGGAAAGCCTTAGCCATGGGTATCGATTCAGGTTTGTTATTAAAATCTGATGGAGCCCTCGACTCCGACGGGGTGGCAACTCTTCTCGCCAATGAAATCAAAGATGGTGGATATGACATTGTATTTATGGGCAAACAGTCAGTGGATTTTGACACTTCAATGGTTGGCCAGCTTACTGCCTCTAAAGCAGGAATTAATTGTATAACAGTTTGTGTTTCACTCACAATTGATAACAATTCAGTTACCGCTGAAAGAGAAATTGAAGGCGGAAGAGAAGTCGTAAATTCTTCCCTCCCAATTGTTATAACTGCTCAAAAAGGATTAAATGATCCCCGATATCCAAACTTAAAAGGTATTATGGATGCAAAACGAAAAAAACTGGAAGAAAAAGCAGTAACTGCTCCCTCTCCTTTAGTTGAAGTTCTGGAGATGTCTCTCCCTGCACCCAAAGCACCCGGACGAATTCTTGGTACCGACTCATCTGCGGTTCCTGAACTTGTTCGCCTTTTAAGAGAAGAAGCAAAAGTAATTTAAGGAGTTTAGGAATGTCAAAATTAATCTTAGCAGTTATCGAACAAAGAGATGGTAAAATCAAAAAATCAAGTCTTGAAACCGTCTCAAAAGCCGCAGAACTGGGTCAAAAGCTCGGTTATGAAACAATTGCCGCAGTCCCTGCTGCATCCGTCGAGGAATCTGAAAAAATTGCACAATATGGAATTGGCAGAATTGTAAAATTATCAAATTCTGCTTTCTCAAATTATTCCCCTTCCGGCTATGCCAAAGCAATAGTTGAATTTGCAAAAGAGAACGGAGTTGAAGTTCTTCTCTTTTCGAATACAGCCATGGGAAAAGATCTTGCTCCACGAGTGGCGCCTCTTCTTGGAGCCGGAATTGCGTCGGATTGTATTTCGCTTGAGGTTCAAGCTGGTGAATTGGTCGCAATCAGACCTGTTTTTGCGGGCAAAGCGCTCCAAAAAGTGAAAGTGAATTCTGCAGTAAAAGTTTTTACACTCAGGCCTAATGTCTTTCCTCTTGTCGAGAATTCGACATCAGCCAATGTTGAAAATGTAAGTATCGACTCACCTGATTTATCCACTTCTGTTACCGAAATTAAAAGATCGGCAGGTAAACTTGATGTTGCCGAAGCTGATATCATTGTCTCGGGTGGAAGAGGACTTAAAGAGTCTGGAAACTTTCACCTTGTTGAAGAGTTGGCTTCCGCTCTTGGGGCTGCAGTTGGCGCTTCCAGGGCTGTGGTTGATGCAGGTTGGAGACCTCACGGCGAACAGGTGGGACAGACAGGAAAAACAGTAACTCCCAGTCTTTATGTGGCCTGTGGTATCTCCGGTGCCATCCAGCATCTTGCAGGAATGGCGTCTTCAAAGTATATTGTTGCAATAAACAAAGACAAGGATGCTCCAATTTTTACTATCGCTGATTATGGAATTGTGGGTGATGTTTTTGAAATTCTTCCTGTTCTTAAGGATGAAATAAAGAAAGTAACTTCAAATTGAATAAAATAGAATGTGAAGTGTTGGGACTCTCAACCAGTCCTGCAGGTAGCGGAGCTTTTGTCCTCCTTCTTAAAGAAGTTGATGGAGAAAGAAAACTGCCGATAATTATCGGGCATTTTGAAGCTCAGTCGATGGCGTATGTAATTGAAAAACATGCACTTGAACGCCCAAACACTTACGACCTTCTAAAATCTGTAATTGATAACCTCGGCGCTAATGTCGTCGAGGTTGTCATTCACGAACTTTCTCAAAATACTTATTACGCAAATATAGTTTTGGATGTTTCAGGATTTACAAATGAGGTGGATGCAAGACCTTCTGACGCCATAAATCTGGCACTCAGGTGTAATGTACCTATCTTTGTGGCTGAAAAAGTTCTGGAAGAAGCAGGTTTTTACCCCGCAAAAGAGAATACTAAAGCAGATGAAATTGACGGCGCCTCCGAAAAATCAACTCTCAGAGAAACAAAACTTGCCGCTCTGCAAGACCGTCTTAGAGAACTTCTTGAGAGTGAGGACTACGAACAGGCTGCCAAGATCAGAGATCAGATCAACAAATTAACCGGCAGCAGCAACTAAAAAGATTTACTCCGAGAAAACTTTCTCACCAATCATACAATCATTGCACTTGTCTTTTGAACATTTATTGCGGAAAAGTTCAAGCATTCCCTGATAGATGAGCGGACCATGTTTGTGTATATCAAGATTTAATGCGGTTGATACTTCATTCACAAGAGAATTATCCAAATCCATATCCACTTCACTATATAACCTTAATGTTTTGGAAGCAAATTTTTTCTTTCCAAACATCTCATAATAAAGATAAAGTATCGGCAGAATCACATTTAAGACTATTTCATCAGCTCTGTTTTTGCCAACATAAAATTTGATGTGTGGTTTAGCCTCCACATCAAACATATAGTGCCTGCTCCAATAACCCGCTCCTTTTGTGATAAACAGACTGCGCATGCAAACTTTTAATGTGTCAATTTTGTGGATTTCAACAAATTTTCTGTGCAAATTTCCGATCAGATTATGATTAAGGATTTCATTTAACAATCTGACACCCCCTGCGAGCCTGACTGGAGGATAATTTTGTGGGCGCATTCTATAAAACGACCAGTCGTCCTCCTCAAACATTTTTCCGTCATATTTATCTACAAGTGTGTTCCAGGTTTCATGTAATGATCTGATATAACTTGAGGTATCGTCTGACTTGCTGTTTGGATGATTCGGCAGAAGGCCGGATACATGGAAAAAGAGCGATTCGGCATTACGAAAGAATTCGTCATCCGTTCCAAGAGTTTTAAGCAATTTTGGTTCTACCGCCCGGGCTATTCTCAACATTATGTCTTTGTTCTGTGAGTAACCAAGAGCTTCAAAAATCCCTTCGTAAAAAAGCTGTTCCCATACCCGCTTGTTGTTTAATTCCTTATAAGTCAATTTTCGTTCAAGATATTCAAGAGGGATATCATAGCCATGTTCAGGTTCACTAACCTTCATCTCTTCAAGAAATAAAATTTCTTTCAACCGGTAAGCAACTTTTTCACATTTCCTTTTAAATCTTTCGATTCCAAGTTTTTTTAGAAATTCAAGTTTTTCTTCTTCGGTAACAAGGAGTGTGAGTTGTTTGCAGGAAATTTTATTTATTGAGGAAAGACGATAGTGGGCAATTTGTTTTCTTAAAGATTCACTAAGTGTGTCGTCAATGAATTCGATGACACTTAAGGAATGAACTTTTCTGCCATCTTTAGTGGTAACAAAATGTCTCGAGTCACCATCATCCAGAATAATGTGAAGAATAACTTTATTAAATTTGGGATTTTTTGAGTGACCGTGATTTTTCCAGTCAGTATGGAAATTGTCAATTTCAATATCACCAACATAAGTTAAACTGCCGATTTGCACGCGGGCATTCTTAAAATCCGGTCCGCCAAGTTCGGTTGATTCCACACCCCTGTCGAGGACAACGATCTTCTCCTCATCGAAGGTATAGATATCGGATTTAAATTCCTGATTCTTCCATATTTCATACAGAAGTTTTTCTGGTAACGCAGCAGTTTTCATTCACACTCCGGTTCTTATGATAATCTTTGGTAGTATTATCTTGCAATTTGTAAGAATAAATTCCCACAAAAGAGAATTTTGTGGTTCGCAATATTAAGTCTATAAAGAAAATCCAAGAGTTGGCAGACTAATGCAAATTTACACTCACACAATAGCCTGACCGATTTCAGCATTCAGTTTTATCAGTTCAAAGGCAGCTTTTTCAGAAAAATCAATACCATTTGATGCGAATATGATATTTCTGCTCGAATTAATAAGAAATCGTTTATGCCCGTATGTATAAAAAAGTTTTGCAACCTGCTCAGCACTCCCACCTTGGGCACCGACACCCGGAACAAGCACCGTAGTGCCTGAAAGATCGGGTAGATCCTCTTTTAGATTTTCAATATTAGTAGCACCAAAAACTGTGCCAAGAGATGAGGCCGGATACCATTCCTTTATTCTGGAAAGAACTTCCCTGTAAAGTGGTTTCCCCGATCTCATGATTAATTTCTCAAAATCTTCACTCCCTTTGTTGGATGTTAACACCAGAACAAAATTTAGTTTGTCTTGAAACTCAAAAAATGGATCAAGCGAATCTTTCCCCATGTATGGAGCAAGTGTTGAACAATCGAATCCAAACTCATTAAAGATTGCATCAGCATACATTTTTGAAGTATTTCCGATGTCTCCCCGCTTTGCATCACCAATAATAATTATTTTTTCATCCATGCTTCTGATATAATCAACAGTCCTTCTGAGTGTCGAAATCCCTTCAATTCCATTACTTTCGTAAAATGCAAAATTTAACTTGTAAGCTGCTGCTCCATCAAAAGTTGCGTCAACAATCGCTTTATTAAAAGTAAAAACGGGATCGTTTCCCTTTTGAAGTATCAAAGGGATGCGAGTCGGGTCGGTGTCGAGTCCCACACAAACATGTTTTTTATTATCGGTTTGATAAACCACTTTCTCAAATGAAGTCATTTTAATTAATTACCTGTTTACTTCGGGCTATGTTAAAAACTACACCAAGCATTATAAAATTTGAAAGAAGTGAGGAACCACCATAACTTACAAATGGGAGAGGAATTCCAATTACCGGAACTATGCCAACAACCATTCCGATATTTATCGCAAAGTGGATAACAAAAATGGAGAGTATCCCCACTGTTACGAGACTAAGGAATTCATTTTTGGTTTCCCCGGCAATTTTTAGTATTCTTAAAAAAACAACCAAAAACAGGCTTATTACGATGATCGACCCAAAAAATCCAAACTCTTCTCCAATAACGCAAAAAATAAAATCAGACCACAGTTCGGGAATAAATTGTAATTGTGTCTGACTCCCCGACATAAATCCTTTCCCCCACATTCCACCGGAACCGATGGCTATCTGAGCCTGTATTGCGTTGTAACCTGCACCTAACGGATCAGAGTTTGGGTCGATAAAAGAGAGTATTCTTTTTTTCTGGTGGGGGCTGAGAATGTTAAAAAAGTATTTGACAAAAAAGGCTGAAGCAAAGTTGATCGCTAAAAGCGAACTTGTAATGAAAATATTTCTTTTAAAAACAATGAGGAATGCAGCCACTATAACAAATGCACCCAGAATATACCAGATTCCAAATAGAGAACTAATCATAACAAGTGGTGGAGCGAGCACAACAAACAAACCAAATGAACTGATCCCTCTCCAAAAAAGCAGAGTAAGGAGCATTCCAAAATAGACAAGTGAACTCCCCAAATCAGGCTCAAGCATAATTAAAGCCACAGGAAATAAACCGATTAACAGATATTTCCCTATAACTTTAATATCATCAAGATCCTGTCCTTTTAGTTCAAGATAAGACGCAAGGGCGAGAAGGGTTGCAATTTTGGAGAACTCTGCCGGCTGCAAATTTAACGGTCCAAGGTCGATCCAGGCTTTTGCGCCACCAATGGTTTTTCCAAAAATCAATACAGCTATCAGCAGTGTAATGCTGACTCCATAACCCCACGGAACCATTGTCCTGATAAGGGTTGTCGGGAGTCCATAAATTATAAAAAACAGCACAAGAGACAATCCGAGAGCAAAAATTTGTTTCTCAAAATTGTTTCGAACCTGTGTCACATTTTGAGTTGAACTGTATATGGCAAGCAACCCAAATACCAACAGGATCAATACTGCACCAAACAGAATAAAATCAAACTTACTTGATAGTTTACCACCTAATTTCAAACTATCTGTTCTCCTCGATGGCGGTCATTAAATCCAAAGTGTCATTAGTCTTTTTATCCTTTTTGGGTTTATCCTCCTTTGGTTTTGGCTTTATATCGCCTGTCGAACGAAGATACGCCAGGATTACCTCTTCCGCAACCGGTGCAGCCACTTCAGAACCATATCCAGCATTTTCAAATAACACTGCAATCGCAATTTTTGGATTGTCATACGGAGCGAATCCAACAAAAAGTGAGTGGTTTCTGCCATGAACATTTTGAACGGTTCCTGTTTTACCCGCTATCACAACTTCACTGCTTCTGATGTTTTTGGCGGTACCTCCACCACCATTCACCACGAGCCACATTCCCTTTTTAATTATTCGAATATTACGATCGGAAACTCCGGTAATTACCTCATCAAATTTATACGGCACAAACTTCCTTTTTTCATCCAGATACCCCTTCACAAGGTGTGGCGTAAACGATTTGCCATTATTCGCAACAAGCGCAGTCATAAATGCGAGTTGAAGCGGAGACATGCTTACTTCTCCCTGACCGATACCCACGCTAACCAGAATACCACGGGGCCAATTGTTTCCGTAAACTTTTTCATAATAGGCAGAAGATGGAATCAACCCCTTTGATTCTTCAAGAAGATCAATACCTGTTTTTGTGCCTATCTTAAACTTTTTTGCAAACTCATTTAATCGGTCAACACCTATCTCGAAGATCAACTTGTAGAAAAAGACGTTGCAAGACCCTTCAAGTGCTCTGTAAACAGTTGTTGCACCATGAGAACCGTGACATTTGAATGTCCGGTTTCCGTAAGTATAAGACCCGGGACAATAAATAGTGCTGTTCTCATTAATCGCACCAACCTCCAGTCCACATAAAGCAACAAGTACCTTAAAAGTTGATCCGGGTGAGTGGGTTGACTGAGTAGCACGATTAAATTGTGGTTTTAGAGGATTTGAAATCAAATCCCTCATATACTCTTTTGGTGTAATATCGGAAAACTTGGAAAGATCATAATCGGGTGCGCTTGTAAAAGCAAGTATCTCACCTGAGGATGGTTCAATCGCAATTATTGCCCCGCTCCTGCCGTGCATAACCTGTTCTGCAGTTGCCTGAGCGCCTGAGTCGAGAGATAATACCAGATCTTTCCCCTTAATTGAGGCTAAATCCACAGTACCGTCTTTATAGCGTCCAATTTTTCTACGAGTGGCATTCACGAGGATGTAGTTAAAACCCTTTTCACCGCGCAATTCCTTTTCGTAACTTTTCTCTATCCCGTTCATCCCGAGATTGTCACCAAGAGTATAGAAACTATCCTTTTTTAAATCGTTTTCATTGGTTTCTTTCAGGTAGCCAAGCACATGAGCTGCTGAAAAGGTGTTTGTGTAACCCCGTTTGATTTCAATTATATAATCCACACCCGGGAATCGCTCAGAATTTTCCTCCAGCCATCCAATCTCTTCAAATGAAGCACCTTTTTTAATTTTCACAGGTTGATATTTCCCATATTTTTTATGCTTTTGCATAATATGGGAGATAGTGTCCTTGGGAAGCTGAAGAAGAGCCTCAAGCATCGGATTTGTTAGCGTATCATACTCAGAAGGTGTTATTCTTACTGTATATGAAGGGACATTTTGAACCAGAAGCTTAAGATTACGATCGTAAAATACTCCTCGAAGAGGCATCTGCTCGATGGCTTTTATACTGTTGTCGGTGGATTTATCTTCAAATTTGCGGTTGAAAACTATTTGCATCGAAAATAATTTTAAACCGTAAATCAAAAAAAGACCCAGTATAATTCCTGCGAGCACACTCTTTCTAACTGAAGAAAGTTGTGTCATTTTAACCAGTCACCTTGTTTTTTGGGGATTGTAAATACCCAGATTGCACTGACGAATCCGGTGTATAAAGCGGGAGTAATTCCCTGTTCAAAAATAAGTTTCAGGAAATTATTATTAAGGTCGAAATTTGTTACCAAAGCGAATGTGGAGGAATTTATGAATGCAGCGAGAACGATTATAAAGATGAATCTGTATGAGCCAAGATTTATATCAATCCTGTTGGTACTGAAATAACCTGCCGTAAAACCGGCAAGTGTTTTTGCAAGCGCAGAACTTGCCAGCATATTCCCTGTTACCAGATCAAATATTAATCCGGCACCAAATCCAAAAAGAGTTCCCGGGATCTGACCGTGTTTCACAGCAGTGTGAACAACAAGAATAAGTATCAGATCAGGTATAATGGTTTCGATGGAGATAAAAGGGACAAAAACCACCTGAACAAACAGAAGTGGGATCAGGTAAGCCACCGGCAACAGGTACTTTAGATATTTGTTATTATTCATTTAGTGTTCAGGTAATTAAGTTCGTAATTGTCAACTTTTTTACTCTGAATCATTCTCATAACAAAGATGTTATCAGTGCTGTTAAGGTCAGCCAATGGAGTGAGAAGCAAATCGTTAAACAATCCACTTTCAGGATTTAGAATTCGCGCAACTTCACCAACAGGGATATTTATTCCAATTAAAGAACTGACTTCTGAAGTTACTATTCTCTCACCTTTTTGAATTTGAAGTGTTTTGGGTATCCCCTGCATCACGAGTTCGGTACCGTTCCATTTAAGGATTCCCGGTGTTCCCGAATTTAATAATTTTACGATGAGTTTAAGATTTACATTCTTATAGGTTCTTACGATGGAATATTTATCGGAGGTGGTGTAAACAATCCCGACTAATCCGGTCTGTGAAATGACCGGCATACCGGGCTTAACTGAATCTGCTGCACCACGATTTATTGTGAAGTTTATTTGATCTGCCAAAAAAGATTTGGCGATAACTTCGGCTGCAATAAGATCGTAGGAGGAGGTATCTTCAAAAGCAAGCATATCTCGAAGTTCACGGTTTTCAAGTCCAAATTCTCTTAACTGGTTATTCTCGAGCATCAACTCAGCATTTCTTCTGCGGAGTTTTTCGTTTTCAGATCTCATGTCTGAAATAAAATTTACATAACCAAAGATTCCTGAGACCTGTGAAAATGTTGAAAGTGCAAGTGAGCGCAACCTCTGTGTGGATTCATGTTCACTAATCGACATTAACATAAAGGAGGCGATAACCAAAGCAATCAAAATCAGATATGCTTTGAATGACCGGAGGAGCGCAATAAAAAATTGATTCATCCTAATAGCGGCGATGCCTTATCAATACTGAAGAATAGCCGTTAAGATTGTCTATCACTCTGCCGGCACCTCTCACAACTGCCGTTAACGGTTCCTCTGCAATATGCACAGGGAGATTTGTTTCAAGTCTGATTCTTTTGTCAAGTCCCTTCAACAGCGCACCACCCCCCGAAAGCATGATCCCGGAGCTGTGAATATCTGCAGAGTGTTCAGCACCTGTTCTCTCGAGTAATCTTCTTACAGCTTCCAATATGGCAACAACAGGACCTTCGAGTGCATCTCTGATCTCTACAGATGAAACCTCAACTTTTTTGGGGACCCCGCCTACCAAATCCCTTCCTTTTACTTCGATTGTAAGCTCTTCAGGGAGTGCCATTGCAGAGCCAACCTGACATTTAATGGCTTCTGCGGTTCTTTCACCAATCAGGATGTTGTAGTTTCTTCTGAAAAAACTTACAATTGCCTCATTCATTTCGTCACCGGCAACTTTGATTGATTCCTCAACCACTATGCCGGATAATGCGATAACAGCAATCTCTGTGGTTCCACCACCAATATCAATTACCATGTTACCTTCAGGCCGGGAAACATCAATGCCAATTCCAATTGCAGCTGACATCGGTTCAGAGATTAAATGAACTTCTTTCGCTCCGGCATGCTCGGCACTGTCTCGGACAGCTCTCTTTTCAACTTCAGTAACTCCACTTGGAACAGCAATAACCACTTTTCTGGCGGAAACAATTCCTGAGTTCACTTTTTTGATAAACGCTCTTATCATCCCCTCTGCTATTTCAAAGTCAGCAATTACACCATCTCTCATCGGTCTGGTAACTTTAATATCGCGATGTTCTCTTCCCATCATCTCTTTTGCTTTGTTTCCCAGAGCAATAATTTTTCTCGTGTTTCGGTCAAACGCAACGATTGAAGGCTCATTTAAAATGATCCCCTTACCCTTAACATGAATAAGAGTGTTTGCAGTACCTAAATCGATCGCTATGTCATTTGCTAAAAAATCGAACAATCCCATTAACAATTCCTCAGTGTTTAAAGTGTCTGATTTTTGTAAAAATCATTGAAATATTGTGTCTGTCGGCGGCTTCAATCCCTTCGGTGTCTCTTACAGATCCACCGGGTTGCACAATCTCGGTTACTCCCGCCTCAGCCAATAAATTTATTCCGTCTTCAAACGGAAAAAAAGCGTCAGATGCTGCAATAGCACCTGAAATATCAAAGCCAAATTCTTTGGCTTTTGTAATGGCAATTTTTACGGAATCTACACGCGATACCTGTCCGGCTCCAATTCCGATTGTTTGACCATCTTTTACCAGCACTATCGCATTCGATTTTACATTTTTACAGACAGTCCAGGCAAACTTGCAAAGGTCTAATCTCTCAGGTTGAACGGGCACCTTCGAAACATTGATTGCCGATTCAATCTCCCCGGAATAGCTGTCATTTTCTTGTACAAGATACCCTCCGGCTGCATTTCTGATGATAAAAGGGTTGTTTGCCCTCTTTTTCTGCAACAAAACTCTTCGCTGTTTCTTTTTGCTTAGTATCTCAATCGCCTCTTCTGTGAAAGAAGGAGCAACCACCAGTTCAAGAAAAATCTCATTTAATTTAAGTGCGGTAATTTCATCAACCTGACCGTTAAAAACTACAATTCCACCAAAAGCGGAAACGGGATCAGAGGAAAGAGCAGCATTAAACGATTCAAATATACTCTTTTTTACCGCCACTCCACACGGATTGCTGTGTTTTATAATCGCACAGCCGAATTCCTCAAGCTCCCAAACAAGTTCGGTTGCAGCAGAAAGGTCAAGAATGTTGTTATAAGATAACTCTTTCCCAATCAACTGCTCAAAATATTCACTAAAATCTCCAAAGAAATACCCCTTTTGATGAGGATTTTCACCATATCTAAGTACTCTTCTCTCCGGTTCAAATATCGAGAGTATTGTGTTTTCCCCGGTTATTTTTTCTTCAAGCACCTGTGATATCATCGAATCGTAGGCGGCGGTTACTTTAAATCCTTCAACAGCAAGATATTGTCGATATTCTTCATCAAGGTTGTTATTGCTTAATCTTTCGATAAATTCGGGATATTGAATTGGCGATGTAAGAATCGATACAAATTTATGATTTTTTGCAGCACCCCGAATAAGAGAAACTCCCCCAATGTCAATTTTCTCCACTAAATCTGCAACTGTCGCATCTTCCTTTTGTGAAGCACCGGAAAAATCGTAAAGATTAACTGCCACCACATCTATGAGATCAATACCATGTTCGAGAAGTTCTTCGATATCCCTGGTGTTATCCCGTCTCGCCAGGATTCCGCCAAAAACTTTTGGATTTAGCGTTTTAACTCTCCCACCAAGTATCTCAGGAAATCCTGTAAGGCTACTTATCTCAAGACATTCCATCCCGGAATCTTGAATCACTTTTGCGGTATTTCCGGTTGAGACAAGTGAATAACCACAATTTATCAATGCGGTGGCAAGTTCTTTTACACCACTTTTGTCAGTGAGTGAAATCAGTGCATATTTTTTCAATTTGTTTTCCATTTTCATGATCGTCGCTCTTCCAAACTGACAATCTTAACTTTTCCATTTTCAATTTTTATTCTGTTTTGGGCAAAAAGCCCAACAACTTCGGGTAATAATATATGCTCCGCTTGTAACACCAGTGAAGCAATTTCTTCCGCTGATTTTGCTTTTGATATGTCAACAAACTTCTGTGAAATTATTGCACCTCTGTCATACTCACTGTTCACAAAATGTACTGTCGGTCCTGAGATTTTGTCGCCCGATTTAAAAACAGCTTCGTGAACATGATGACCATACATCCCTTTTCCACCGTATGAAGGTAACAGTGCCGGATGAATATTAATAATCCGATTTTCAAAATGGTTTACAAATTCAGCTGGTATAAGTTTAAGAAAACCCGCCAGAACTATCAACCCTGTTTTTTTTTCGTCTAGAATTTTTGTCAGTTCCGAAAAAGAAATCCCTTTTTTACCAACAACTGCGGTTCCTGTATTAAATTGTTCTGCAATTTTGAAGGCACCACAGTCACTTTTGTCACTGATAACCAATACAACTTCAACCAGACCTGCCAGTATTTTAGATTCGATGATGGCTCTAAGATTTGAACCCCTCCCTGAAACAAAAACTGCTATATTCAATCCGGTAAAACGATCTATTTGGTAAATGAATAAATCTTTGAAGCTTTTACAAACTCCCTGAACAGTGGATGTGCGTTTGTGGCTCTGCTCTTTAATTCGGGGTGGAATTGACAGGCAACAAACCAGGGATGATCTCTTAATTCGATCATTTCAACAAGAAATCCGTCAGGAGATACTCCACTGACAACCATACCTTTGTTCTTCAGTTTGTCACGAAACTGATTGTTCAGTTCATATCTGTGTCGGTGTCGTTCTTTAATCTCTTCAACACCATAGGCTTCGGCAGCTTTTGTCCCCGGTTCAATCACACAATTGTAGGAACCAAGTCTCATCGTTCCACCCATGTTTTTTATTCCTTTTTGCGTCGGCATCAGATCGATAACCGAAAAAGCTCCTTTTTTTATCTCGGAACTGTTGGCTCTTGGCATATTACATTCATTTCGGGCAAATTCAATAACTGCACACTGCATCCCAAGACAAATTCCAAAAAATGGAATATTGTTGATACGGGCGTAGTTGATCGACTTTATCTTCCCTTCAATTCCTCGTGTACCAAAACCTCCGGGAACAAGGATCCCGCTTACTCCTTCAAATATTTCATCAAGATTACCCGATTCACAATCCTCTGCATTCACCCAACGAATTTTCACTTTTACATCATTTTCAGCACCTGCATGTACAAACGATTCGATAATACTTTTGTAAGCATCGTGATAATCGATATACTTTCCGCTGATTGCAATTTCGATTGTATGAGCAGGATTTTTGATCTTTGAAACAAATTTTTTCCATGTTCCAAGTTCAATTTTTGTATCCTGTAGTCGCATTTTTTTCAGGACCACCAAATCCATTTTTTCTTGATGTAATACGAGAGGAATTTCGTAAATGGTATCACAATCGTGAGCAGAGAAAACCGATTTACTGTCAACATTACAAAATGATGCTATTTTTGACCGAATTTCAAGAGAGAGAATCCGCTCGGATCTGCATACAAGAATATCAGGTTGTATCCCAAGTTCCAAAAGCGCTTTTACGGAATGTTGAGTTGGTTTTGTTTTAACTTCATCTGCGGCACGGATATACGGGACATATGTTACATGAATAGTAAGCGCATTCTTTTTACCAAATTCATGGAGCAATTGCCTTACCGCCTCAATAAAAGGCAAACTTTCGATGTCGCCAATTGTTCCTCCTATTTCAGTGATTATAATATCATAATCACCCGATTCCCCGAGTTTGCACATCCTTCTTTTAATCTCATCAGTGATATGCGGAATAACTTGAACGGTAGCTCCGAGATATTCACCTTGCCGCTCCCGGGTTATTACATCGTAGTAAATCTGACCCGTGGTTGTGTTATTGGCACGCTTCATATTTAATCCAAGAAACCGCTCATAATGACCCAGATCAAGATCAGTTTCGGCACCATCTTCGGTTACATATACTTCACCATGTTGAAAAGGATTCATCGTTCCCGGATCAACATTAATGTAAGGATCAAATTTTTGAATAGTCACCCGGTAGCCTCGCTGTTGAAGCAGCAAGCCTAAAGATGCAGCCGTAATTCCTTTCCCGATTGACGAAACAACGCCACCGGTTATAAATATGTACTTAACCAACTTAATTCCATAAAAATAAATAATTTAAACTTCTAATATACTTATACCGCTCCCCTTTTTCAAAGCAAAACAGAGATATCTAATCATTTACTTTTGATCTGATATTTTCAATCCAAAGCCGGTATGCCTCACCATTCAAATGAAGTCCATCACTGCTCAAGTCCTGATTCAGATTGCCTGAACTGTCTTTCATAAGTTTGTTATTATCAATAAACTCAATATTTTCCTCTTCGGAAAACTTGCGTAACTCATCGTTTACCAAATCTATTGTGCTGTTTTTAATTCCGGTTTGAAGTTTTTTTTCGATCACAGGTAAAATTGACTGAAGGTATATTTTGCTTTTTGTCTCCGCAAGTAAAATATTGGCTGTCTTTTTAATATTATTAATTACTGTTTCTTTGGGATATTGCCTTTGAAGATCATTTACGCCAATTGTAATAAAAATCTTTTTTGGTTGCAGATTTATGATACCTTCGAGCCGGTCAATCACCCCAAATGTACTGTCTCCTGAAATCCCCCTGTTTAAAATCGTTTCACCGGGGAAAAACTCCTGCCACTCACACATTTCGGTGATACTGTCGCCAAGAAAAACAATCGCTCCTTCAGGTGCAATGCTTTTCTCAAAAAGTGTTGTTCTGTGTTTATAGTGAGGATCTATTAAGTGTTCGTTTCTGTTCATTTTTTTACAGCCAATTCTATATTTTTGAGTAATTTTGTTTCAAATTTAATTAAATGTTTCTTACATAAGAAAAACAAATTACCATGAAAAAAATTTTTACTGTCGGTCTGTTGTTTATTGTTTTTGTATTGGGTATAAATGCCCAAAGTGGAAGAAAAAATTCTGATGAATTAACTTCAGGATTTAAGAGATATCCTCTTTTTGAAGAAGTCACAAATGCCTCCTGCGGGCCATGTGCTTCAAGTAATCCTGTTCTAAATGCTTTTATCGAGCAGATGTCAGATTCATTAATTGCCATTACCTACCATGCCTGGTGGCCCGGAGTTTCTGATCCAATGTATCAACATAACATTCAGCAGAACCGCGACAGAATTCAATTCATGAAGGGTAATGTTAATGCTACTCCCTGGTTGAATGTTGATGGAGTAATTGTGGATGTTTGGCCCTTTAATTCCACTAACTTAATTGGGGCTTATAACACCCGAATGGCAGTTATGTCTCCACTCGGTTTGGAAGTGACTCACACACGAATTTCAGTGGATACTGTTGAAGTTAGAGTTAAAGCTGCCCTCCTTTCTGATTTGCCGGCCGGATCATGGAAATTAAGGGTTTATGCAGTTGAACACCCGATAAATTATGCTACTGCCCCCGGATCAAACGGTGAAAGATTTTTTCCGCATGTCTTTAGAAAATCAGTTCCGGGCTCCGTCGGTGAGATTTTCCCGACCACAGCGGGTAATTATGAATTTGTTTACCGGTATAAATTTGAGCCGGCTTGGAACGATACCAATCTTTATTCGATAGCTGTTGTTCAGGAGGATAATACAAAAGAAGTGGTTAACACAGGCAGCAGCAAGTTTACCAATATACTGCCGGTTGAACTTGCATCATTCGAAGCTCTCCAACAGAAAAATGGCATTTTGGTTTCATGGTCAACAGCCACCGAACTGAATAACTTTGGGTTTGAAATTGAAAAAAGTTATGATGGCGTGGTTTTCACTACTGAAGCATTTGTCAATGGAAAAGGAACCTCAACTGATCTCACTCATTATTCACATTTTATGGAATTAAACAAAAACGGCGCTGTATCAGTGAGACTCAAACAAATAGATTTAGACGGTTCTGTCTCCTATTCAAGAGTGGAGACGGTTGAGTTTGGCCTACTTCCCACAACTGTGATGCTCTTCGACAATTACCCAAATCCATTTAACCCGTCAACAACCATATCTTATGCCCTTCCTGAAGCAACCGATATAACTCTATCTGTTTATAACACTTTGGGTGAATTGGTTAAAGTTCTTGATAGTGGATTTAAACCGGAGGGGAATCACAAAATGGAATTTGAGGCTTCGGAACTTCCTTCAGGAGTTTACCTTCTTACTTTAAATAGCCCGATCGGGAATTCGGTAAAAAAGATAAATCTCCTGAAATAAGTTTAGGTAAAGCGATGCAGATTAAAACTTCTGATCGTCGGCACTGGGACCATAAAGCCCCGGCACTTTCAGGTCATTCATTCGCAAATACACTGTGAGTTGTGCTCTGTGATGGATCATGTGATTCATCACAGAGGATCTGAGAACGATATGCCTTGGTTGTCCAAACAATGCCTTATCCTGGAAATATAAAGTCCACACCTCCAACATCTGCTCTTCAGTGGTTCCCTTTAATTTCTCCATAAATTGATTTACATTTTTATCGAATGATTCAAGTAGCTCTTCTTTGCTCTGTGGATTGTCTCTGTCAAGACTTGCCTCTTCCGGATTCATCCTGTATTCATTGGAATTTAATGTAAGAAATCCCCAGTTTGGCATATTTGCAACATGTAGCGCCAAATGTCTGAATGAAAAGGACTTTGGGTGTGGTTTATAATCGAATTTTGAAAAATCCAGGTTTTCAAGAACTCTGCGTGTACCCTTAAATTCTATTTCAAATTCACTGTAAAATTGTTCAACAAACATTTTTTTACTCCTTTTTGGATTGGTTTTTCTTCAAATAAAGTTGATTAAATTGTTTAACTCCGAAACTTAATTTAACAAAATTATTGCAGTTTGAAGCCTTTTTCAGTTTATTACTTTATTTTCCTGCATCACCATATCATATATGAATATTTTTCAGAGATTTTCATTAGACTTGTGTAATAATAAAACAGAATGTATATTTGGCACTATGAATAAGAAATTTCTGACGCTAAGTCTAATTTTTGTTTTTACACTTTCTACCGCCGGTCTCCCGGTGATATTGCATATGTGCAACATCACAGGCACTAAATCGTTGGTCTCGTGCAGCGATTGTAAAGACGAGAAAAAGGCGGAAGAAACAGAATCTTGTTGCGACACAGAGAATTCAGCCTCAAATAGTGACGAAACCTCCTTTTCACAAGGGAACAATATCAGTTGCTGTTCTGACCAACTCGCTCAGATCAAAATTGATGATGAATTCTCGATCAAATCTGTGGACAAAGTTCAACAAAATGTTAGTGTTGTTACAGTTGTCTCTACCTCAAAGACACCTGAAAAAAACGAAAACTATTTCCTTAATGATTCCGGTTTTTCTCCGGAACCTCTTTACGGTAAACACCTCCTTAAATCAATCCACCAGCTTAAGATAGCAAACCCCCTCTTTTAATTTTCCGTTTTATTGCAGATTCCTTTTATTTCCACAACCGGGATAACTGTATCTGCTTACCAACTATTTTCAATTCGGATAAAAAAAAGAGTTTAACAATGAAATCCATACTTATCTTCATGATGTTTTTATGCATCAGCAGTGCAATTTCGGCTCAAAATCTTAACGGTTATGTATATGAAATGGACACGCATGATGGTGAAATACATCAACACCCGCTCCTTTCTGCCAATGTTTTTTGGAAAGGGACACAAATTGGTGCAACAACCGATGAAAACGGGTTCTTTAGCCTTAAAAAAACAGGTAAAGAACGATCCCAACTGATCGTCAGTTATATCGGATATAAACCTGATACAATTGAAGTCTCAAATTCCCTCGATTCAATCGTTATTGTGTTATCACTGAACCGGGAATTTCAAGAAGTACTCATATCTGCCGAGCGATCATCAAAATTTATTGATGAGGGAGAACCGCAGATGATCGAGGTTATTTCAAATAAAGAACTTCTTAAAGCCGCCTGCTGTAATCTTGGTGAAAGTTTTACCACAAATGCTTCAGTGGATGTTCAGTTCCAGGATGCCGTTACAGGGGCGAGACAAATTCAACTTCTTGGACTTGCCGGAACATACACACAAATGCTTTTCGAAAATATCCCGTCGATGAATGGGATAGGAAGTTCATTTGGACTTGGTTTTGTCCCCGGCCCATGGATATCTCAGATCAGTATATCCAAAGGTTCAGCATCCGTAATCAATGGTTACGAGTCGATTACCGGACAAATAAATATCGGCTACAAAAAAGCCGACCGATGCCGAAAGATACTATTTTAACGCTTTCCAAAGTTCACATTTGAAAACCGATCTTAATGCAAATGCAGCGTTTGAATTCTCGGAACATTTAAGCACGATGGTTCTCGCTCATATGAATACCACCCCAAAGTCATTTGATGACAACGGAGATTCGTTCGCTGATGATCCAAAAACAACTCAATATAATGTGATGAACCGTTGGAAATATCACAGTGATATTGGATATGAAGCCGAATTTGGGTTTCAACTGATGTCTGAAAAACGAAACGGTGGACAAATGGCTCCGCTTGCCTCCGGAAGAAAATATTCCCTCGACATTAACTCCGATCATCTTGATCTCTTTTTGAAAAATGGATTTGTTTTTAATGCCGAGCCCTACACAAGTTTGGGTCTCATTTTGAACGGGCACAGACACACCCAAAATTCACAAATTGGGTTAAGTAAATATGATGCGAGACAAACCTCCTTCTTTGGAAAATTGATTTTGGAGACCGGAACGGTTGATGAGATTCATAAGATTACAACCGGAATTTCATTTGCTTTTGATGAGTATAAAGAAGAGTTAAATAACCTTGCACTACTCAGAAATGAATCGGTGCCGGGTGTATTTATGGAATACAATTTTTCTCCTTCAAACCTGATTTCGATAGTTCCGGGAGTAAGAGTTGACTTTCATAATCTCTATGGCACATTTGTCACCCCCAGAATTCATTTTAAGTTTATGGCTGATGAAAATACAACCTTAAGAGCATCCGCAGGAAAAGGCTATCGCTCGGTTAATCTTTTTTCAGATAACCTGAACTACTTTGCAAGTTCCAGAAGTTTTGAAGTGATAGATCAACCAAAATTTGAAGAGGCCTGGAACTATGGTCTCAACCTTACAAGATATTTTATGATTGACGGACGGGAGTTAAGCGTTACTGCCGACTACTACAGAACCGACTTCATAAAACAGACGGTTGTGGATATCGATTCCGATCCAAGAAAAGTGAAGTTTTATGACTTGAACGGGACATCCTATTCCAACAGTTACCAGATTGAAGCAGCTTACGAATTGCTATCCGACTTTAATGTCACTTTAGCCTACAGATACACAGATGTAAAATCGACTTACGATGGAGTTCTCTCCACAGCCCCGCTTCAAAGCAGATATAAAATTTTATCTACTGTTGCATGGTTGATCAAAGATGCTGGATTAACAGTTGATGCCTCTTTCCTTATTAATGGACCCGGAAGAATCCCTTCCACAGCAGCAAATCCGATTCAATATCAACGATCAGAGTCATTTGATCCTTATCTGAATATCAATGCACAGATATCAAAAAACTTTGGTTCTTTTGATTTTTATGTGGGCGTGGAAAACTTGACAGGCTTTATGCAGGAAAATCCAATTATTGCCGCAGACGATCCATTTGGCACTTACTTTGACGCTTCCCAAATCTGGGGTCCTGTTTCAGGTAGAAAATTTTATGCCGGTATCCGTCTTAGTGTTTTATAATTAATTAATTCCAATTTTGGAGAAAAATATGAAAAAGTATCTTTTTATTGTCACAATGTTGGTCACTTTCTCAGGTGTTAGCCTCTTTGCTCAGGAAAAACCTGACACTTCCTCTCACCATGAAAAAGAATCATTGACACAGGTTAAAGATTCAAGTATGGCAAATGAATCAGTTGAAGAAGCAGAACCCTGGAACAAGGTTTGTCCGGTTATGGGGAACAAAATCAACCCAAAAGTTGGTACTGTAACATATGAAGGAAAAGCCTATGGATTCTGCTGTGCGGGCTGTGATGCAAAATTTGCCAAGAATCCGGAAAAGTATTCAAAGAACCTGAATGAAAATGGTACAAGGTTCATCGGTAAAAAATAGTTCTTAAATTGTTGAATGGAAATCACAATCCCTTTTGATTCGGCACCTCTATCTGTTTGATTAGAACCGGATTTTAGGGATTGTGATTATTTATCGGGTTCTCGCTTGGATTTATCTTAAATTGAATTATATTTGTCAGTTGTAATTCAATCTTTGAAGGTTACCTTCAACTGATAAAAAAGTTATGAAATTCAATTATCACAAATTTATCCGGAGACACCATGATAAATAAGACTCTTACAAGATCACTTCTTCTGATTTTTGCTGCTGTTCTTTTTACCGCTTGTAGTTTATCTACTGAACAACTCGCAGAGGAAGTAAAAAAAGATATGACCAATAGTGCTGAATTTAAGGAGAGGCAGATCACGGTACAAGAATTCACCCTGGTCCACAAAGCCGGAAACGAATATAATGGTCTCCTTAAAACAAAAGAACCAAACGGTGAATTCACCTACACGGTTGAAGTTGTTTATGATGGTGAATCATTCACCTGGAAGGTTCTTGAACAAGTAAACAAGTAATCCATCACCCCCATTATTACAAATTTTGGAATCGCACAGATTTTACCCTCTGTGCGATTTTTTTTTGTACCCTTTATTCCATCCTTCCCCCACTCAACAAAATAAGGGGAATCCCCTATTTCAAACAAGCCGGGGTTAAACTAAATTTGATATAGAAAATCAAATATTTAACCGATATCTAATCGCCCTGTTTAATAGTTTTTAATCTTTTTTTTGAACCCGTTTTTTTATAAACTTTTAGTAAATCCAAACAAAAGGAGACAGTATGTCTAAAAAGATCATCTCATTTCTGGTACTGGCAGTTTTATTTGCAATGCCAAACTTTGCTCAGGAAACCTTTACCCACGAAGCTGCAAAAATAAGTGTTACGCTTCCCGCCGGCTGGATGTATGAAACATCCGATAACGGAATCAGTGCTTATCCTTCTGAAGGCGGCTTTTTTGTCTATTTTCAGGTTATTCACGCAGATGCACTTGATGCAGCACTTGATGAAGTTGACAAAATGCTCAACGAACAGATGCAAAGTGTTGAACTCGGTCAGGCTCAAGACTATGATGTAAATGGCATGAGTGGAATTTTTGTCGAAGGAACCGCTGATGGACTCCTTATGGCAGTTGGTGTTATTGATACTCCTGTTGCTAATTCCAGCCTTATGGTTGGTGCATGGGGAGCTCCCGACATCGTCGAAAAGTATCACGCTGATATTATGTCAATTATCAGCAGCATTTCACCTGCTAATTAGTTAATTTAATCTTATTTAATAATATTGGAATACAAAATGTCAAAATATTTTTCATTAGTCGCCATATTGTTTATAGCCCTGTTTATCGCAGGCTGTGGCAAAAAAGATGCTCCTAAAACCGCAGATACACCAAAAACTGATTCCACCGCCCCCTCAGCCAGCGAACCCGGGGTTGCAGGTGAAACTTTTACCAATGAGGCTGCCCAGGTTAGTGTTGCTCTCCCTGAAGGCTGGATGTACGAAACCGGTGACGGCAGCATCACCGCTTACCCAAAAGAAGGCGGATTTGTAGTCCATTTTAACACATTAAAAGTTGATGAACTTGATGCCGCACTCACAGAAGTTGATAAAATGCTCGAAGCTGATGTAAAAGATCTGAAACTTGGCGAAGCTACAGAGTATGATGTTAACGGAATGAAAGGTAAGTTTGTTGAAGGAACCGCCGATGGCGTTCTCCTGGCGCTTGGTGTTCTTGATACCCCCGTTGAAAACACCAGCTTAATGGTTGGTGCCTGGGGTGCCCCTGAATCGGTTAAAAAATATGAAAAAGAAATTCTTTGGATTTTCCAGAATGTGAAACCGGTTACCAAATAGTCCCCTGAATTTAATCGCAGACGGATCACTTTACTTGTAGAGTGATCCGTTTTTTTTAATCTCCTCTTTTTGTGTCCCGTTAAACCGAAAAATATCAAATTTCACGAGCGAATTATTAAACTAATTGACTATTTTGTGCACTTAAATAAAGTCATTTAATACAGCATAATGAAAACAATTCTCCCCTCAATTTTCTTTTTTATTTTGCTCTTTCCGCCCGGTTTGAATGTGAACGCTCAATCCGGGGTTGACAGTCTGGATATATACGATCCCTATACAAAAACTGCCGAGATCAGAAGGATTCTCGAAAGCCAGTTTACCCTCCTCGGAAGTAATAATCTAAAACGGGAAAAGGAATTTACAAACAGACTCGAAAAAGCAAGGAGCGATGGAGATTCTCTGACCTCAATGAAGATGTTATCCGCTCTGGGTGATATATATATTCAAGCCGGAATCAATTCAATGGCGCTTAAGTTCTACTCGGAAGCTTCCACAGTCTCAGTTGGCATAAATGATTCAATTCAAACAGCCCTGCTGAAAATGAAAATTGGCAGATGTTACTATTTTGCCGATATAAACGATATCCCGGTGGAATATATCAACTCGGGTTATACCCTCCTCAGTCAAAGTAAAGACATCGAAATCAGAGCAATGGCACTTTACTTTAAAGCTGCACTTAACACTTCCCCTGCAGAAACTAAAGAACTTTATCGGCAGGCTCTCGAGCTCCAAAAAATTGTAATAAGTAAAAAGCCAAAGGATATTGAAGCGAATGAAAATTTGTCGAGATACCTCAATGCCAATGGGAAAACTGAGGAAGCCCTCAAAATTGCCGAAAAAATTAATAACCCGTGGTTAACAGCACTCTATTTAAACAACATCGGCTACAAAGATCTGCACGAAAAAAAATTCGCAAAAGCCTACGATTTATTCAGAAGAGCTCTTAAAATTGCTTTAGACGAACGATTAAAAATCCTCCTCAGAAATACCCTCAATAACCTTGCAGAATATTATCGTTCAACAGGTGACTGGAAAACCGCAACCCGCTATCAATTCCTTCAATTGTTGGTGATGGGCAGTATCTACAATGAAAAATACAATTCCCTCTTTTCAGAGTATAAAGCTAAATTTCAAATCGAACTTAGCGAATCAAGAATAAAAAATCTTGAAACCGAGAGAACTGAACTTTCTGATACATTGCATAATGAAAGAATAATCACTTTTCTCCTGTTTCTGCTCGCTTTGTCAACAACTTTTATCCTTGTAACTGTAATTACAAGTAGAAAGAAAATTAATGCTGTGGTTAAAGAACTTAACTTAAGAAACGATACCCTTTCTGCTCAAAAAACCGAACTGGAACTGCTTCATTCTGAACTCTCCCAAAAAGAACTCAACTTGCGGAATGCACAAGAGATTGCCAAACTTGCCAACTGGCAATGGAACAGAGATGAGGATAAATTCTCCTTCTCAGATCAGATGCCTCTAATCTTTGGAATTCCAAAAGATGAATTGGATAAAAATTTTCGCAGTTCTATTCTCGCTGTTGTGCATCCTGATGACCGGGAAATAGTTGGAACCTATCTGCATCAAGGCAGAAATAAACGGGAATACCACGACAGAGAATACAGAATAATCTGTAATTCCACAATTAAATGGATTCGATCAAAATATTCAGCTCTTACCGATGAAAATGGCGATCTGATTCATATCGCAGGAACTGTTCAAGATATCACCTACCTCAAAGAGGAGGAAGAAATAAGAGTTGCAGCCGCAACTCAAAGATCATTTACCGAGTTATTAATTATGTCGCAAGAACAGGAGAGGAAAAGAATTGCCGGTGAGCTTCACGACAGTTTTGGGCAGGATCTGCTTTTTATAAAAAATAAAGTGAAACTTGGGCTTCGTGATAAAAATATTGAACTGTTTGCGGGTGACTTTATTTCCGAAATTGACCACTCCATCGATTCCCTCCTTGCTCATACAAGAGATATTGCTTACAGTCTGATACCCGTGCATCTCGAGCGGCTTGGACTCTCTGAAACATTAAATGAATTAATTACCAGAGCATCCAAAACAACCAATATCCAGTTTATTCTCGATATTGAAGCCGTTGAGAACATCTTCCCCGTCGAAAAAGAACTGACAATTTACAGAATTGTGCAGGAGGCACTCAATAATATTTTAAAACATTCAGAAGCAAATAATGCCTCAATCACACTTTCAAGGAGAAAAAAGTTTTACCTCCTCGAGATCGATGATGATGGCACAGGCTTTGATGCAACCAATCCCGCAGTTCAACGAGGATTTGGGTTGGCTAACATCGTTAACAGAGTTGACCTCCTCAACGGTAAACTAAAAATTTCCACCGAACCCGGTAAAGGCACAAATATCAAGATTTATATCCCTTTTGGGGATAATAATGAGTAAAATCAGACTGATTCTCGCTGACGATCATCCCCTTCTCATTCAGGGGCTTGTTTCCATTTTAAGACAAGAGGAGAATATAGAAGTTCTCGGACAGGCTTCAGACGGGAACGATGCCCTTGAATTAATTCGAAAATTTGAACCTGATATCGCAATTCTCGACATTCAGATGCCTGAACCGGGTGGATTGCGCATCGCTGAGTTACTCCAGAATGGTAACAAACGAACCAAAATCATCGTCCTTACAATGTTTAAGGAGGAATCTCTTATCAAAAGAGTGTTAAAACTGGGCGTAAGAGGTTATGTACTAAAAGAAAATGCCATAGATGACATCATCGACTCAATAAACATCGTTTATGATGGTGGAATATACCTAAGCAACACTGTATCAGAAGTCATCAGGGACAACAGTAGTGACTTGATCTCCGGAAGTTATCAAATACTAACACCCTCCGAAAAAAAGATATTGCGACTAATCGGTGAAGGCAAATCAAGTAAAGAAATCGCCAACGAACTTTTCATCAGCAGCAAAACAGTGGAAAACCACAGAGGAAACATCTGTAAAAAACTCGGTGTCACCGGATTTTCCGCTCTTATCAAATATGCATTATCAAATAAAATGACATTAGAATAAAACTTTTCCTTTATAATTTCCATTTTTTTTCGTAAGTTTGGAATTATAAGCGAGCGTAACTCAGTCGGTAGAGTGTCAGCTTCCCAAGCTGAATGTCGCGGGTTCGAATCCCGTCGCTCGCTCAAGTTTTTTTAATATTTTCACAAAAACACTTGTATAATTTCGGGGAAATCACTAAATTTGTAGTCTAAAATTTTTGGAAAGGGCGTTTAGCTCAGTCGGTTCAGAGCATCTGCCTTACAAGCAGAGGGTCCGGGGTTCGAATCCCTGAACGCCCACAAAAAAGCCTCAAAACAGTTTGTTTTGGGGCTTT
>JADJIA010000004.1 GCA_016707285.1 Ignavibacteriales bacterium | reverse complement strand
CCTGAGTCCTGCCTGTATTGATCTCCGCAGTTAATCCGGCGGATAAAAATATTACAAATTAAAATACATCTTGAATTCGAACGGATGAGGCATGGTGCCAATCTTGAAATTTCTTCGTGTTTAATTTTCATCCATTGTTTAATCGGTTGATCAGTGAAAACTCCACCGCGTTTTAGAAATTCATTATCCAGTTCAAGAGCATCAAGAGCTTCATCGAGGTTTCTTGGAAGGAAACTCAATTTATCGCGGTTTTTATCACTCGTGTCAAGTTTTTCTGATGGGCCCAAAACCTTCGGTTTCAGGGTCAATTTTATTAACCACGCCATCAATGCCGGCGAGAAGTATTGCACTTAAACAGAGGTATGGGTTTGCAGTAGCATCAGGAGGTCTGTATTCAAACCTCGTCTCATCGGGATTGTTGATATATTTTGGAATCCTGATTGCAGATGCCCTGTTACCCTGTCCATAAGTGAGAACTACGGTGCTTCAAATCCGGGCACAAGTCTTTTATGAGTTTGTTGAAGGGTTCGTGAATGCAGAGAGAGCTGCGCCATGTTTCAGGATACCACCCATAAAATATCTTGCCTGATCATTCAGATTGGCATATTCCCTTTTCATAAAATGCATTTTTCCCATTTTTGTGAGATAAAGATGAACATGCATTCCATTACCTGCCTGCTGATACATCGGTTTTGGCATAAATGTTATGAACAGGTTCTCTCTCCGTGCATAATTCATCAAAACATATTTTGATGTTACGATATTATCCGCTGTGGTGAGCAGATCGGAAAAATATGTTTCAATCTCCTGCTGGCCTCTCTCACCTACTTCATGGTGGTGATATTTTACATCAACACCCACCTGATTTAACAGGCGACAAGCTTCGTCTCTGAAATCATCATAAACATCAAATGGATTTGCAGCGTGATATGCATTTTTGTGGAATTCTTCAGCGTGTTCAAGTTCATAATATGATGAGGCGGTTCTTGTGTCATATTTAACTTTGGAGAAGATATAAAAATTCAAAACTCAGGGCCCCATCGATTTGTCCGCATCGGTATATTCCTGAAGTAATTTTTCCACTTTTTTCGCCATATATCTTCCATCCTGTGGGAATGGAGATCTTTTTTCATCAGTAAGGTGAACTGTGGAATAAAAACTGAGTGTTGGGGCATCCCTGAAAAGGTCGATAACAGCAGTTGACGGATCTGGAATCTGAACCATGTCGCTGTTTTCAACTTTTGAGAATCCGTAACTTGAAGCGTCGAAACCAACTCCCTCAGACATTAATTTTTCCAATATCCCTTCCTTACTGGAAGTGAAATATGATGGAGTCTGCCGGTAAGATCGATACTTTTAAGGTCGATAACCTGTATTCCCTTCTCTTCAATGAAGGTTTACAGTGATTTAATAAATTAGTATTCATTTTGATCTCAATTTTCTTTATTTAGTATGTAAACTTAAATCATTTTACACAAGATAAAAACAGCAATTTACCTTAATAATTAAGGTTGTTTGTCTCTTTACAAGACTTTTGATTGATCATTACCTTAATATGTAAAAAATTTTAGCACTTTAACCTTAATTACTTAAATTTATTAGGCTAAAAAAATATTTCAGAATATCCAATATTTTTACATATTAAATGAATAAAATATGTGGTAAATTTAGGAAACATAATTCCGGAACCATTAAATCCATATCCGGTGCTTTCACCAGCTTAATTGAGACCTAAATGTTTAAACATCTCGCTTTTATCGGTTCACCGATCCTGTTTGTTGCTTTGCAGCTGTGATAGCTGTTAACAAACATACAGAGCAGAAAATCGTAAAGTCGCATCTTATGGCATTAAATGATTCAACAAAAAACAACAAATCCAAGACCAGATGAAAGATAAAACAGTTAAAACTGAAGCTGAATGGAAAAAATCCTCACCGATGAACAATATTACATTATGCGTGAAAAAGGAACGGAACGTCCTTATACCGGAAAATTTTGGGATCACAAAGAAACCGGTACCTACAAATGTGCGGGATGTGGTGAAGTTTTGTTTGAATCGATAACAAAATTTGACGCTCACTGCGGCTGACCAAGTTTTTTACGCCCCTGGTGATTCAAGTGCAATTGCCGAATCTTCTGACTATTCCCATGGAATGGTGCGCACAGAAGTAACTTGCAATAAATGTGGTGCTCATTTGGGACATGTGTTCAACGATGACCAAAACCGACCGGCCTTCGTTATTGTATCAATTCCGCTTCTCTTACTTTTGAGAAAAAATGATATAAACGATTCAAGTTTAATTCGTTAATTCTCATTAAATTGGAGATTGAAATATTTAGAAAATAAAACATGTACAAACTATTTCTTCCCTTTCTCCTCTTTGCCCTTGCACAGGCTCAAAATCAGGAAATCACAATGATGTCACCAATTGAATTGAGACACAAACTTCACGCAAATCCTGAACTTATGTTCGAGGAATTCGAAACAACCCGGCTATTAAAGCAAAATATTGAAAAAATTCCGGGAGTTGTTATTCACACTCCAACCCCGACCGGGCTTGTGATAGAATATACTGTGAATTCAGGCGACTACCTCCTTTTAGAGCCGACATTGATGCACTTCCAGTTGTTGAGAAACCGGGATTCCGTTTGCCTCTGCAAATGGAAAAATGCACGCTTGCGGACATGATGTCCACACTGCAATCCTCTATCAATTCCTGAAAGAAGTGGTTAACGATAAAGTTAAACAGAACCTGATTTTTTGTTTCCAGCCGGCTGAAGAAGGGGTGGCGGAGCCGATATCCTTATAAAAACGGGTCTTCTTGATAAATTCAAAATCACAAAAGCTTTTGCCTTACATGTAAACGACGATTTTGACGCTGGTGTAATAGCATCCACCAAAGGCACTCTCTTTGCAGCTTCGAATGCAATTGGCATCAATTTCACCGGGAAGCAGTCGCATGTTGCATTTCCGGAGAATGGAATAAACGCATTTGACGGGTTGATGTTATTCCTCCAAAAGCCAAGGCGACGGTTAATTCTTCAGGTAAAAAAATCCTTTTTGGTTATGGAAAAATCACTTCCGGAATCGCAAGAAATATCGTTCCCCCAACAGCCAGATTTGATGGCTCTTTGAGAGCTTTAAAAATTGAAGACTTTAAATGGTTCCTCGACGAACTTTTTAGAATCGGTATCGAAGTTGAAAATGAGACTAAAGTAAATGTGAAGTTGTTCACGACAATAACCCTTATGTGGAAGTTACCGTAAACGATAAACTGTATGATGATTTAAAACCTGCGCTCGAAAAAGACTTTAAGTTTATCGACTGTGGAAGCAGGTTCACAGGTGAGGACTTTGGCTTTTTAGTAAAAAATACCCCTCCTTCATGTTTTGGCTTGGCACTTCAAAAGGTGAGAGATTTGGATTGCACACTCCCCATCCTGCCCGGCGACGATATCATTGCTCTCGGAGCAAGGGCATTTCGTGTCATCCTTAATCAACAAACCGAAGAAAATCCGTAACGGGTATTCAAATGAAAACCCTCACTATAAAAATATTCTTTCTTCTCCTATTCTCGTCCTCCCTCATCGCACAGGATGTTTGGAAATATCTGGAGAAAAAAATTGTAACGCTCCATGACTCTGACAAAATTGACCTTTACCTCGAATTTACCTGGAAGAACAGAGGAGATCACCCCCAGCTCTCCATAAAAGCGGGGAAACTGGCTCTCCGGACCATAGAACAAAACGAATTTTTTACAAAAAAACCTCTCGCTTTAAATTATCTTGGCGTGATTTACCGAAATCTTGGTGACTATAAAGAAGCCCTGTCATTCTTTTCAAGAGGACTTGAAGCTGCAAAAAAGTATGACGACAAAACTCAACTCGCCCATGCCTACAATAATCTCGGAAGTCTCCACCTGGCTTATGGGTAACGGCTCTCTTGCAATTGAACAAACCTTTAAAGGTCTTAAAATATTTGAAGAGTTAAAAGACTCTGCCGGGATGGCTTTTTGTGCCCTTAACCTCGGGGTGCTCTACAGCAACCAGAAAAATTATAAACGGGCTATCGAATACCTGCAAAGAGTTATCGATATAAGAGAAAGAATTGGTGACAAACCGGGGGAACTTACTGCTCAAGTGCGGATTGCTGAAGTATATTTTGAACTCGCAGACTATGAAAAGGCGTATTCAATTTATCTCTACACCCTCGACGAACATAAAAAGCGAAACGAAGAAATTGGAATGGCGTTCGCCTACGGAGGTTTATCAACGATCTTTTTCGCAAGAGGCGATTTTAATGAAGCTTTGAATTATCGGCTAAAATCACTTGAGATTAACAGTAAAATCAATCAAAATGTGGCGATTATTTCAGACTATTGCCAGATAGCACTTTATCCAGGCAAGATTAAACAACTTCCCATCGGGTAAAACTACCTCGACAAAGCTGTTGCTCTTGCAAAAACCATTAAGTCGTTCTACTTCTCTTTTACTGTATATAATGCCGCATCAGAGTTTTACGGTTTGCAAAGCGATTTCAAAAATGCATTTAACTATAGCCAACTTGCATCGCAGATGAAAGACTCAATCAGAGCCCTCGAGGGTCTCGAAAAAAGTGCACAAATTGAAGCTGTTTACAAAAATGAGCAAACCGAACGGGAAGCAGAACTTGCCCAGATTCAACTCGCAAACAAGGAACAGGAAACAACCTATCTCTACCTTATTATCCTTGTGGTTGCCGGGCTTTTTATTTTCGTTTTTTATGCCTACCGTCAAAAACGGAAATTGAACCACGAATTGAGAGAGATCAACCAGTTTAAAGATAAACTTTTTAGAGTTATTGCCCACGATCTCAAAAATCCATTTTTTGTTGTTCTCGGATACTCAGAAATGCTTCTCGACGATTTTGATACACTTACTGATCAAGAAAAACTAAACTTCATTAACAATATCAAACATGTGACACTAAATAATTATCAACTTTTGGAGAACCTGCTTGAATGGTCGCAATCAAATCTTAAAATCATTCAACCAAAATTTGAGGTTATAAATCTTTCGACCATATCACAAAAAGCCATCGACTTGTTAAAACATTCTGCAAAAATGAAAATGATTACGATGACTATGGATGTGCCAAAAGAATTAACGATGAATACAGATCAGAATCTGATCTATTCAATTTTACGGAATCTTCTTGGCAACTCCTTAAAATTTACAAACAGAGAAGGCAATGTTTCTTTAAAATGGTTTGAAAACCACGATTCCGTTCATCTCGAAGTTGAAGATAATGGAATTGGCATGAACCCCCTTATCCTCGAAAAATTCTTGAAAATAAAAACATCAACCGCACAAAAGGAACTGAGGGTGAGGAGGTTCGGGCATCGGGCTTTCTCTGGTTTACGAATTTGTGCATAAATTGGGTGGCGACATCGCAATTTCATCCTCCGAAGGAAAAGGAACAAAATTTTCAATTATTTTCCCAAAAATTGCATAATTTCAAATTAGTGTTACAAATTTTTTGAAAGGAACATCATGAATTATGGTTTGATTGGCGCATCAGGTAAAATGGGTCAGGAGATCATCAAATATTTCTCCGAACAGGGGCACACTGCTGTCTTCACTCTTGATCTTGATGGTATGAGACAGGATGGAATTCCGGAAATATTGCTCGATTTTTCGCAACCCCAGGTTTTTGATACCGTTTTATATTATGTCGAAAAATTTAATTGCCCTTTGGTCTCCGGAACCACCGGACTCTCTTCGGAACAGATTAATCTCCTGAAAAAACTCGGAGATAAAATCCCGGTCGTTCAAAGTTTTAGTTATTCCAAAGGCATTCAGGTTCTGCTTAAATGTGCCGAAATACTCTCTTCAGACCTTCCCGAATGGGATACTGCTATCTCAGAGATGCATCACCGGCACAAAAAAGACCAACCTTCGGGCACTGCACTAATGATAAAAGATGCCTTAAAAAAGGAAGTACCGATTACCTCCCAGCGGCTGGGTCATATCCCCGGTGATCACACCGTCTTTTTCGCAGGAAGTGGCGAAGTGTTATCATTAACCCATTCAGCAACTGACAGAAGATTCCTCGCCGAAGGCATCCTCCAGGCTTGTAAATTTCTCCTCACAAAACAATCCGGCTTCCACACATACAAAGATGTCGTCTTTGGGGGGTAATGAAGCAATTGAGAAAACAGATACCCGCAACTGATTCAGATTTCTCCGAAATCATCAGAAACAACAATTATTATATCGACAAATCCCGATATATTCCTTATTTTGAGGAATCTCAGAGGAAGTTTGCGGTTTTTCTTCGTCCCAGAAGATTCGGAAAATCTCTGTTTTTATCAACACTTCACTATTATTATGGTATCGAACATAAAAATTCATTTCAGGAATTGTTTGGTAGCTATTTCATCGGAGATCCCAAGAATACCACAACAACCGCAAACTCTTATTACATTTTAAGATTTGATTTTAGTGGAATTTACACTCAGAACAAAGATACTCTCCAAAAAGATTTTACTGCCCGGGTTTTTGCCGGAATTAGCTCTTTCCTCGATCGTTACGGTTTAAATTCTGATAAATTGGCAAAAGATAAAATTGACTCCACCTCCGGACATTCTTCTTTAGAAAGCTTTTTCCGATTATTGAGCGAAGACAATTTTAAGGGCAGGATATTTATTTTGATCGATGAATACGACCACTTTACAAATGAGCTTTTCTCTTTTGATCTTGAATTTTTTAAAGATATTGTCACAAGAAACGGTTGGGTAAGAAAATTTTATGAGACAATAAAAATCTATGTTGGTGCCGGATATGTCAGTCGTTTCTTTGCTACGGGTGTAACTCCTGTAACTCTTGATGCCATGACAAGTGGTTTTAACATAACCAGGAATCTTACATTTCAGAGCGAACTGCACGAAATGATGGGGTTTACTGAAGCTGAGGTTCTGGAGATGATCAACGGTACATTTGAAGAGCCTGAGAGCCTGAACATAGATCAAATAATTTTAGATATTCGAGCATGGTATAATGGCAGTCGATTTTCAGATGATGGTGCTCAAAAATTGTATAACCCACAAATGATGTGTTATTTTTTGGACAGCTTGAAGCGGACGGGCAAATATCCAAATCCAATGGCTGATATTACCGTTGCCTCTGACTACGCTAAAATATCTAAAATAATGGATTTGCTCCCCGGGAAAATATCCTCGGAAATTATCGATGAAGTGCTTGAAAATGAAAGTATCAGGGAAGGACTCACTCTTCAGTTCAATTTTGAATTAAATATTTCTAAAGTGGATTTGGTTTCTCTTCTCTTTTATAATGGATTGCTCACGATTGAATCTGTTCGTGCAAACACCTACACTTACATCGTCCCCAATTATGTAATAAAACAGTTGTATTGGGCTTTTTTCAGGAGCAAGTTGTCTCAAAAATTAGACTTCGAATACTCGAATCCTGTTGTAACCGATCTCGTGGCACAGATGGGAGAAGAAGGAAAAATCGATTTATTGATCGAATGTGTGAACAACATATTCAAAAAGTTATCAAACCGCGATTTGATAAACTACAAAGAGATCGATTTAAAGCTCCTCTTTGTATCTGTACTTTCCATGAGTCCGGAATACATATTATATTCAGAGTTTGAATCAGACAGGAAATACACTGATCTGTTAGTCCTTCGAAATTCCGAATACAATCTGAAATATCAGTACCTTTTTGAATTTAAGTTTATAAAAGATGAAACCGAAGATAAATTTGAAAAGGTGAAAGAAACAGGACTAAAACAACTTTCCGAATACATCAAAACCGAAAAAATATCTTCTATCGACTCCCTTAAGGCATACCTGATAATCTATAGCGGCAAGAAACAAGGAAGAGTTTTTGAGGTGGGGGCTACATTGTAATAAAATCAGCCTGCTCAATTTAATTGAGACAGGCTGTCTAAGCATATTAAATTCTCTTTGTGAGACGGTGTATTATTTATTCAATTGAAGTCTTCATCGAAAGTATCAATAATCATCCTTTATTATTAAATTCGGTTTTGATTCTTTTTACTTCATTTAAAAACTTTACAACATCCTGAATGAATTTTTCTCCATCATCATCCAAGCATGCAATTAGAGCAAATTCTTGAAGTTTTTTCCCTTCTCCGGCGACGATTTTATTACCATTGAATCTTTCAATGAAAAATTTTCTTGTCATCCTAAATAAGCCACCTCTATGGACAAGGTATCTTTTTCCTGCATCATCTTTTACAAAGGCTCCTTGCATTCTTCGATCTATTCCAGCCACCGGTATGTTCAATTCCAATTCTGCATATTTCCAATGTGTATATTCACCTGAACCAAAAATATTCCAATATCTATCTTCACGGGTTCCGGGCATATCAGTATGCAAATTGTACAAATACCAAACTTTGTTGTCATCAGAGACATCAAGTTGGCACACCGACCATTGATCAACTGGTAACTTACCAACTTGATCAACTTCATTTGAATTTTCTAGAAATTTATCCCTCAATTCAGTTTGTAACAATTCAATTTCAATGGGATTATCGACAACAGCATACCGCTGGGGTAAAACAGTCTCAGTCTTTTCTATCATATCTTTCACTTCTTTTATTTCAATATCCTTCACTTCCTTTATGAACGGAAGTGTTTTATAAGGAACCATATTGTATCGTTGAACAAGGTAGTTTAACCACTCTTGATTTGGATAACACTCGTTTTCGATTGTCAAATTAAACAAATCTTCACGGTGGACGCCTTTAAAACGATCTTTCTGAGCTATTTTCTCCCATATTTCGAATATTGATTTCCCAAGAGACCCTAAACCCTGAGGAATGATATCATTGTTTATGCTATTATTTTCCTTTGGGGTTACCATGAGTAATGAAACGATATCAGATTTTTTGTTCTTTTGACTTTTTTCCATTTCGGAAGCAAGAATCTGCAATCTCATCAATTGTCTAAATGGATCAAACGCCAATTCATCACGGTTTATGTTTTTTGGGTAGATTCAGGTGGGAAATAAAACGCTTAAATTCTTTGATTTTTTCCTTCAGTCTGGGTTTCAATATTCTTCCACTGAATTGAAGGCCTTCAGTGTATTTCCACTCTCCAATTACGGTTTGGATTTTACCATCTGTTCTTTTAAATCGAAAGTAAAAATCGCAAATGGTACTGTGTGCTTGGGGAGTACCAAAGAAGTAAAAAGTGAGTTCGTAAATAATCTTTCTCACCCCCCCATTCAAATCCAACATAAATTGGTTTACTTTGTGAAGTGGCCTGTGTATCTTTCCTTAGATTAAGCATCTCATCAACGGGGTAGCCTAGAGAAATTAAAAGTTGCTTAAGTTTCTCGGGATGTCTGTTAAAAGCAAACCAAAAATTCAAATAAGCAGTATTTGAATGGCATAAACTATTGTTAACTACATATTTTCTTTTCCCGCTTCTTCCTGGTCTTTCCGAGTCCATCTTTGACAAATAATTTATAGCATCTTCCCTGATACCAGGTTCTAAATTCTCATCCGAATATTTCGGATCAATTTATAAGTTCGAACCTTTACCGCGATAAACTCCTGCAACCCGATGCCCGTTGGGAAAAAATTCCATCCCTAACTCGCTTTTTAAGTTCGGCATATCTTTTTGTTCAAATTCTACGAAATTCATTTGTGTTCCTCCATCCAATAATTTAATTAAAGAATACTTTGGTGTTCTTTCTGTCTTACAAGACCTGTAATAATAAATTTTTTAGTTTTTCACAAACTTACTAATATTTTTTCAGAACCTTATGGTTTTCTGATATTTTTGACCATTCTTCATTTCCCCTTTCGATATCAACTGTAATTTCCTATCTTTGCCTTCCGCTTTTAGTCGAATATTATCTTCTTTTTAACAAGAATTGGAATTGTATGCCCAAAATTAAAGTAGCTGTTCTTGGTGCCACGGGAAGTGTGGGACAAAAATTTATTCAACTTCTTGAAGATCATCCTTATTTTGAATTGTGTGAACTTGGAGCTTCCGACCGCTCTGCGGGGAAGAAATATAAGGATGCAGTTAACTGGTTTATGACTTCACCAATTCCCGAAGGGATTGGGGATCTGATAGTGAAAAACTGCGAACCTCCGTTTGAAAGCAGAATCGTATTCTCAGGACTTGACTCTTCTGTTGCAGGAGAAATTGAAGAAAATTTTGCAAAAGCAGGCTATATCGTTGTATCAAATTCAAGGAATCACAGATTTGATCCTGATGTACCACTACTAATCCCAGAAGTTAATGGCGATCACCTTCAACTGCTGTCAATTCAAAAATACAGCGGAGCAATAGTAACAAATCCAAATTGTTCAACGATTGGTATGGTGATGGCATTAAAACCACTTTTTGATAATTTTGGACTGGAATCCGTAAATGTGGTGACTATGCAGGCTCTTTCGGGGGCGGGTTATCCCGGTGTTTCGGGACTCGATTCCACCGACAATGTTATCCCGTTTATCAGTGGTGAAGAAGAAAAGTTGGAGACCGAACCACTTAAAATACTGGGTAAATTTAACGGTTCCGGGATCGATCTCACAGATATCAAAATCAGTGCATCCACAAACAGGGTACCTGTTCTTGACGGACACACCGAATCCATTCAGGCAAAGTTAAAAAGTAAAGCCACTAAAGAAGATATTTTAAAAGTATGGAAGGAATTTTCAACTGAGCCTCAAGCGTTGATGCTTCCGTTCGCTCCAATTAAACCAATCCACTATTTTACTGAAGACAGATATCCTCAACCCCGTTTACACCGTAACATCGATAAAGGAATGGCAACCTCGGTGGGAAGACTTCGCGAATGTAATATTTTTGATTACAAGTTTACGGTCTTATCCCATAACACTGTAAGAGGTGCTGCAGGTGGTGCAATACTTTGTGCTGAATTGATGGTGAAAAAGGGTTTGATTTAACCTTTTTGTTAGAAAATAAAAAAGTGCCGAAGATTTTTCTCCGGCACTTTTACATTTAAAGGGTTCCGACAGGCTAAAGTATGGTTTACTTTTTTAAGATTTCTCTCAACACTCGCTTGGTCTCATCGGGGAAGTCGCTTTTAAGCATCCACTCGGCATAACTTTTTTCATCTTTCACCCGTTTACCCTGATGTTTGCCAAAATTGTAAACAACCTCGTTTTTGTCGTTGTAAACAAGTTTTCCTGCGATATCAGCTTTACGAACAGACCCACTTCCGGTGAATTTTATGATATCTTCAAGAGTGGGACCAATATCTGAATATTTTTCAGTCTGGGCAATAAAAACTTCCTTTGTGGCAGTGATGTCGGCTTCGGCTGTGTGGGCATTAGAGATCGATTTATTGCAATAAAATCGATAAGCAGTTGCCAGATTTCTTGGCTCACCCGGATTGCCGGGGGCTCTTGGCTCTTTTTTTGTATAGATTTGATACGGGTCGATGGTAAGTATTCCCGAAGCCGGAAATTCGATTCCGATTCTCTTAAATTCCATCCTGATAAGAGGGAGGTCGTAGTTAATTATATTATACCCCGAGAGATCACACCCATCAAATATTTTTAACAGTGATGGAGCAAGTTCTTTAAATGTCATCTGATTAGCCACCATCAAGTCACTGATACCGTGAATTTTACTCGCTTCTTTTGGAATCGCCCTCTCCGGGTTTACCAAAAGAGTCAAAATTTCTTCTTTCCCGTCAGGGAACAGCTTTAGAAGTGAAATCTCAACAATTTTCTCTTTTTCAACATCAATTCCTGTTGTTTCCAGGTCAAAAAATACAATCGGACTGTTTAATTTAAGCTTCATAATCTGATCTCTGACAATTTTTGTTTTCAAAGATTCATATTATTGATTTTATCGCACACTTCCAAGATTTTTCGGAAATTTTTTAATCCCAATCAAAAGGCTACCCGTCTTTTTATTCGAGTAGCCATTAAATTGGATGCTATTTTCATACAGTTGCGGCAACTTCTTCAAGAGTTGGATAATCGGTATATCCTCTTTCGCCACCACCGTAAAAGGTTTCATGTCCAAGGAGTTGATTAAGAGGAGCGTCCACTCTAAATCTCTCCGGCAGATCGGGATTTGCTATAAAAGGGACACCAAATGAGACCATGTCTGCATCACCTGAAGCAATCACGGCATTCGCTTTTTCCTTTGTGTAACCTGCATTGATTATAATATTTCCATCATACATCGGTCTAAAAACTTTTGCAACTCCATTTTTGAAGATATGATATTGCTGTTGGTCTTCGTTTGGTGTTGGACCTTCCAATAGATGCAGATAAGCAAGATTAAACTTACTGAGATTTTTAATCACATAACCATACGATTCAGCAGGATTTAAATCCAACATTCCACCGTTAAATCCCGCGGGCGAAAGGCGAATTCCAACTCTATCTGATCCGATTGCCTTCACAACAGCTTCCACCACTTCAAGTGCAAATCTTCCTCTGTTTTCAACGCTTCCGCCATATTTATCATCTCTTCTGTTGCTGTTTGAGTTGATAAACTGATCAACAAGATATCCGTTTGCTCCATGAATCTCAACTCCATCAAACCCTGCTTCCATAGCCAAAAGAGCTGCTTTTGCATAGTCATTCACTACACCCGGAATTTCTTCGAGTTCAAGCGCTCTTGGAGTTTCAAGATCAAGCATCCCCTTGTGTGTAAATTGTTTTCCCGGGAATCCAACGGCTGAAGGAGCCACCGGAAGTTCCCCATTGTGAAAGACAGAATGTGACTGCCTTCCAACATGCCAGATCTGTGCAAATATCTTTCCACCCTCTGCATGAACTGCATCTGTTACAATCTTCCATGCCTTTGCATGTTCCGGGGTGTTTATTCCCGGTGTCCAGGGATAACCAATTCCTTGTTCGGATATCTGGGTACCTTCCGTGATGATTAATCCTGCTGATGCTCTCTGCGCATAATACTTCGCAGTCAATTCGGTAGCAAATGTCTCCGGTGCACGACTTCTTGTCATGGGAGCCATCACGATTCTGTTTTTAAGGTCAATATTTCCGATTTTAATGCCTGTAAAAAGATTCTTTTCCATTGTTTTTTCCTAAAATAAAAAATTAACTGCAACAATATATGTTATAACATATTATGTTGCAACATTAATTTTAATACCCTTTTAAAATAATAGAAACTTTAGCGATTGTTTAAGCGACTATCGGCTAAAATCCTAAAACCACCTATCCGGAGCCACCCTTTGCCGAATGAACATAAACCCATATCAGGCATTAATCGTGTTTGATTACTCGCTTCTATCGTCTGAGAAAATGTACCTGATATCACACCACTCCCGTAAAATGAAAATTTCATTATGAATTTCAAAAATAAATACTCATTTTAATCACTGTATTTAATAATTATTTATCGAGATTATAATGAAAAAGTTTTTACTCCTTTTTGCATTCATTTCTTTCGCAATACTTCCTCAAATCTGGCAAGGACAAACGTTGAATCCCCCCTACAGGTTAAACGATGTTGACTTCCAAACCGATGTTGGTATGGCTGTTGGTGAGGGTGGTGCCGTATTTATGAAAAATTCCTATCTACAACCCTGGACACTGTTTCGCACCGGTTCACCATCCGATTGGCTAAATGCTATCGACATGCATGGAATTGACGTCTGGATGGTAGGAGAAAACGGAATGGTTTTACGATGGGACTTCAGTTCCCAGGTTTGGACTCAAAGACAGCTAAACACCTCTGAAAATCTGCAGGATGTGCTTTTTGTCAGCCCTGAGATTGGATATATTGTTGGATTTGGAAGCACAGTCTTCAAAACAACTGATGCCGGTCAGACCTGGGTAAAAACCAATTTTAACCTCAATAACTACGGTATAACTTCAATTGCCGTCGCAACAGATTTAATCGGAATATTGGGATCAACAGCACCTTCGGCTACAGAAAGTCAGGTTTTGATAACCACAAATGGCGGTTTAGGCTATTTCCCGATCACTGTTCCCTATGTAGGAGGTATTTATCATGTGTCGGCCCCCTCTGCCCAGGTGTTGTACGCTGCCGGTGAGTTTGGTCTGCTAAAATCCACAAATGGCGGGGTATCCTGGCTTAATTTAACACCAAATCTCCCCGGTTACGCTTATCCCGGTGACATGTTTTTTTATGACAATCTTAAAGGAGTGGTGGTCTTAAACAGTGGTATCATCTACAAAACTTCCAATGGAGGTCTATCCTGGGATAGTGAAACAATTTTTGATGTAGGAACAGGCACTGCCCTTGGTATGTTTACCAATGACCTCGAAAACATCAGTGTTGTCGGTTATGGAGCTAAACAGGCATGGACCCGCTACCCGCCGATTGAACTAACTCTCGATAGTGTAGCAGTGTTTGCCGGTGACACAGTTAAAATCCCACTTCGAGTTTCAAAGGTCCCGGCAGGTTATCATGGATTTTCTGCTCAGATATACCTGAATAACTTTTCACCCAAACTTCAGTTTATCGGCGTAAAACCTGAAGCAGGCACTTTAATGGCAGCCCATAATTGGAGCTTTTATACAAATCAAACAGCTGAGAACCTGCGATTTATATCATACGGATCAGAACCATTCAGCACAAACGGAATACTCTGTTATCTGCAATTTAAAGCCACACCTCCCGATCCAACAAAAAGAGATTCAGTGTTTATTCGGTTCGATTCGGCATATTTTAACACAAACAATTATCCCGTGATCACTAATAAAGGGAAGGTGATGATCAAAACAAGATTCCCGGGAGATGTTGATCTTAACGGGGTAGTGCAGGCGTTTGATGCCTCGATGGTACTCCGCTATCTTGTTGGTGCCATTACGCTTGATCCTGAACAATTGGGTAATGCCGAAGTTACAAACAACACCACGATCACTGCGGCAGATGCCTCCACAATTGCACAATATGTTGCCGGGTTGATTCCATCTCTTCCCTGGGGAAATTTCCCTGATGCGATGGGAACACCACAAATGGTTGATGTTAACTATCAGCCGGGACAGGTAATTGAAGTGCCTGTTTACTTGAATGAGACTGATAATATTTACACTCTTGAGGGTAAAATCTCTTATGATGTTTCAGCTTTTCAATTTGAGGGATTACAATTTAACTCTCAATTTTCAGGTGCCATGAGGGAGATTAACCCCGTTGATGGAGAAGTTAATTTCGCAATTGCCGCTCTTCAGGAGACTAATTTGTCACCCAATCAGCCCGTTATGAAACTTCGCCTGTCGTATCTAGGCAGTCTTAATGGTAACTCAAGTACAGTTACCCTTTCAAAATTAAGACTAAACGAAGGTACCGAATTGATCAATGCTGCTCAATCGCAGATTTTGATAGTAACCGATGTGAAAGAGAACCTTCAAATTCCGATTGAATATGGACTTGACCAAAACTTCCCAAATCCGTTTAATCCAAGTACAATTGTTCGATTTGCCATCCCCGAGGCAGGATATGTCAGCCTTAATCTTTACGACCTTCAGGGTGAGGTAATCGCCGAACTTCACAGTGGCGATCTGGCAGCAGGCTACCATTATATCACAGTGGATGCAACAAAACTTAGGCTTTCTTCGGAGTGTATATCTTACAAATTGACTTCAAATAACTTTACAGCCACTAAAAAGCTGGTTTTAATGAAGTAATTGATTCGTAAATGAAACTAAATTAACATTTCACACGGATGAAATGGATTTGCCGGATAATAAATACTCCGCAATACCGCTTCATCCGTGAATTTTATTGTATAATTGCATAACAACAATTGCAATTTTTAAGACCTTGAAAAAAAAGCTATCTGCCCCCCCTTTGCGTTCTTCGCGTCCTTTGCGGTTTAACATTACTTCGAGGTCGTCATAGACAATACTCCCGGACACAAACAGGTCAAAAAATGGTTTAAATCCCAAGGATGGAAACCGTTCAGTTTTCAAGAAGATGTCTGGACTTCTTTTTGTGATGGGAAAAGTGGACTTATCCACACCTCAACAGGTACAGGTAAAACATACGCAGCACTTCTTGGGCTTCTGATTGAAGAAATCAACTCACCCGACTATCGCAAAAATCTGAAAAAATTTCAGGCAGCACTTGATCCTCAAGCATTAAAAAAGCCTACAAGGAGAAAAGCTCCCGACACTTCGCCTCCAATAAAAATGTTATGGATTACTCCACTTCGGGCACTTGCCAATGATACACTCCGTTCAATAAAAACTGCTGTTGATGAACTTTGTCCCTGGTTTTCAGTTGAATTAAGAACGGGTGATTCTTCTCAATCCACACGAAAACGGCAGGCAGAAAAACTTCCCACAATCTTTATAACCACCCCTGAATCACTTTCATTAATGATCTCATACCCCGGATTTGAGGGGAGGTTCAGATCCCTTAAAGTTGTTGTAGTTGATGAATGGCACGAACTTATTGGGTCAAAAAGGGGTGTTTTAACAGAACTTGGCTTGGCAAGAATCAGAACAGTGACTGAAGATATCCGCCTTTGGGGAGTTTCAGCGACGCTTGGCAATACAAAAAAAGCTCTTGAAGTTTTGCTTGGTCGGTGGTCTGAAGAAGCTGTAATGATCGGCTCGGGGAAGGGGAAAAACATTGAAATAGTTACACTGCTCCCTGAAATAATCGAACGGTTTCCATGGGCGGGGCATCTCGGAATTACGATGCTTAAGCCCGTGATTGATATAATCGAAAGCTCAAATTCGACACTGCTGTTCACAAACACCCGATATCAGGCAGAGATTTGGTATCATAAAATTTTGGATGAAAAAATTGAGTGGGCGGGAATCCTTGGTCTGCATCACGGGTCAATGGACAAAGAAAGCAGAACCGCAGTGGAACAGCTTCTCTCGAAGGGGAAAATGAAATGTGTGGTCTGTACTTCAAGCCTTGATCTTGGAGTTGATTTTTCACCTGTTGATACCGTCATCCAAATCGGGAGTCCAAAAGGCATCGCACGATTGATGCAGAGAGCAGGAAGGTCGGGACACCAGCCGGGAGCAAAAAGCAGGCTTTATTGTGTCCCAACAAATTCTTTTGAACTCGTCGAATTTTCAGCCGCCCGTTCGGGCATCGAAAAAGGAAAAATTGAGCCAAGAACCCCGATCGAAAAACCGCTTGATGTGCTCGCACAACATATCGTAACTGTGGCAACAGGTGAGGGATTCAGGAGCGATGACCTCTTTGAGGAGGTAAAAACCACCCATTCTTTCCGCAACCTTTCTGAACAAGAGTGGGAATGGACAATGGAATTTGTGATAAAAGGGGGAAAAGCCCTTAAAGCCTATCCGGAATATTCCAAAATCAGAAATGAAGAGGGTTTTTATGTAGTGGAAAATGAGACACTCCGCCGAAGACACAGGATGTCAATCGGAACAATCACCTCCGAAACTGAAGTGATTGTAAAATTTATGAATGGTGGAAGTCTTGGCACCCTTGAAGAAAATTTTGTCTCCCGCCTAAAGCCCGGCGACTCATTCATCTTCTCGGGAAGGGTGTTAGAATATCACAAACTTGTTGATATGGTGCTTTATGTTAAAAAATCTGATAAAAAGAATGGACCCGTCCCACAATGGGGTGGGGGAAGAATGCCCCTGTCAACAGAACTCGCCGACGAAGTAAGGATCAAACTTAGAGAGTTTCAAACAGCAGGCAACCCGGGGATTGAAATGTCTGCGATTTCACCTCTGTTGGATTTACAACAAAAATGGTCGGTCATTCCAATGGAGGATGAACTTTTAATCGAAAAAAAGAAAACCACCGAAGGTTTTCACCTTTTTATATATCCATTTGAAGGAAAGTTGGTGCATGAGGGACTTTCTGCACTTTTGGCATACCGACTCTCTCAAATCCAATCGGCTACTTTTTCGATCTCTACCAATGACTACGGATTTGAAATCCTTTCCACTCATGAATATGAACTTGATAATGAACAACTTGAATGGCTTTTTGCAAAAGAAAATATCGTTGAGGATGTTCTGGAAGTTACCAACTCAACGGAGATGGCTCAAAGAAAATTCAGAGATATTGCTCGAATTGCCGGACTCGTTTTCCAGGGTTACCCCCGTAGCAGTAAAAAACCGAAACAACTTCAAGCATCGGGCGCTCTGTTATTTGAGGTATTAAGCAAATATGACCCCGGCAATCTACTGATAAAACAAGCAGAAATGGAAGTTCTGGAAACACAATTAGAGGTCAGCCGCCTTATGGATGCCATGAAAAGAATGAGAGAGAGCAGGAAATCGATAATTGATGTCCCCTTTATAACCCCAATGGCTTTCCCTTTAATGGTAAACAGAATGAGGGAAAAGCTGACGAGCGAAAAATTGTCCGACAGGATTGCCAAACTGATTGCAAATCTTGAAAATGCAGCTGAAAAAGAGGATTTTTCTTAAATTACATCTATGATTAATGATCTCCCGCAAATCAAGATTAAAGACTCAACCTTTATCGCTCTTCCTCAAAAAGCCTTTTTCTGGGTAGAGGAGTTTACCCTCCTTCTTTCAGATATCCATTTTGGTAAAACAGCAACATTTCGGGCAGCAGGAATCGCCATTCCCGAAGGTTCAACCACAGATGATCTGAAAAGACTATCAGATGCAGTTGAATTAACCAATGCAAAAAAGATAATTTTCCTGGGTGATCTCATCCACCACAGAACAGGGAAAACCCGACTGATCACCGAACAACTCAAAAACTGGATAGAGGAGCGACCCGATAAGGAATTTATTCTAATCACAGGAAATCATGATAAAAGCTCGGATGGAATCTCTGAAATTCCACAAATTAAGGTTGTTGATGAACTTATCATCAGGAACAAATTCCTCCTCCGTCATCATCCTGAATCGCAAAAAGGCTTTTTTGTAATTTGTGGACATCTCCATCCTGCTGTCCGATTAAGAGGAACGGGGCACGATTCGCTCCGCCTCGCATGTACCCATTTTTCGAAGAATATGGCGGTGCTTCAAGCCTTTGGTTCTTTCACCGGCACTTCGATTGTTCGCCCCGAACCCGGCGACACAGTATTCATGGCACACGATGGAGAAGTTTTTTCGATTAAGTATTAAAACCCCAATTCCTCCCAACCTTCTGTCCATCACCATTCAATCCCTATAATTCCTTATATTTGTGCATCAAAACAAGGAAATTTCGAGTAAATGTTGTCAGAAAACTTCAAATCTAAAAAAGTATTTATAGCAGGTTATAAAGGGATGGTTGGTTCAGCGATCACCAGAAGCCTCCAATCAAACGGATATACCAATCTGCTTCTTGCGGATAAAAGTGATGTTGATCTTATGCGGCAGGAGAGTGTTGAATCATATATGGCAACACGAAAACCTGATATGATGATTATTGCTGCTGCAAAAGTGGGCGGAATTCTCGCAAATAATACCTACAGAGCTGAATTTCTTTACAACAACCTTATGATCGAAGCAAACCTGATCCATGCCGCTTATGAAAATGGTCTTTCCAAAGTGGTATTCCTTGGAAGTTCCTGTATTTATCCCAAGCTTGCGCCTCAGCCATTAAAAGAAGAGTCACTCCTGTCGGGTTACCTCGAATATACAAATGAACCTTATGCCATTGCAAAAATCACCGGCATTAAATTGTGCGAAAGTTATTACAAACAATATGGCTCAAACTTCTTTTCAATGATGCCGACTAACCTTTATGGTTATTTCGACAACTTTGATCTCAACACTTCCCATGTTCTTCCTGCTCTAATGAGAAAATTTGACACCGCAGTGAAAGAAGGAAGTGATACTGTTTTGCTCTGGGGAACAGGTACACCAAAACGAGAATTTATGTTTGTGGATGATCTTGCCGATGCAATCAGATTTTCACTTGAAAACATCGATGCAAAAGATCTTTATGAAAACGGAATAACCCATCTGAATGTTGGAACGGGCGAAGACCTTATGATCTCAGAACTTGCAACCTTAATTGCACAAATCACTGGATTTAAGGGAAAAATTGAATACGACACCTCCAAACCCGATGGCACACCCCGTAAAATCATGGATGTTTCGCGTATCAATAACCTCGGTTGGAAACACAAAACCTCCCTTGAAGAAGGAATTAAGCTTACCTATGAATGGTATAAGAGCAAATATTAATTATTAATTATCAGGTATTAGAACAGGTATTAAGTATTAATTATTAGTTTAGGGTATTAGTGTTGATTTAGGTATCGGGACCCCCAAAATCTGCGTGAAACTGCTAATCCGAATATAATATTCCCTTCCAGAAGGATCTGCGTGCAGTCCCTTTTAAAACCCCATCCGTGGAAATCTGTGTCAAATCCGTGGCATCCGTGGAACTATTCCCCCTCCTCTGCGTAACTCCGTTTAATCTGCGTGTATCGACGTCCCTTTTAAAAACCCATCCGTGAAAATCTGTGTCAAATCCGTGGAATCCGTGGAACTATCCCCTCAAGTTCAGTACACTTTATAGCTTCAGCAACAGCTCGCGGGTTACAAAAACTTCTGTCATCAGTTCAGTTAAGATTTCCTGAGTGATTCTGTTAAAATCATCTTCAACGGGGATAACACCAACACCTCCGATGTCAACAGATGCCGGAGATAACAGTATTCTCTCTGTGCCTTCGGCAAAATAACGGGCGGGACGATGTTTCTCCCTTAAAAACACAACCACTCTAAACTCTTCTCCTTCTGTCCATGCAAGAATGTTCATCAAAGGTTCTTCATCAAGATGTTTAAGTTCGGAATATCGATTAAAAATCGAATAAAATTCCTTTTCAATCGCCATTTCATTTGTCCCCTCCAAAAACACCATCTTTCTAATCCCATCATCGACCATCGTGACTTCAACCCCATCCGTCAAGCGGGAATTTACTGCATATCTTCTCTTAAGGGTGACAAAATCATTTTCAACAGTCATAAATTTCCGCGTTCCTGCCTGAAAATGGAAATGATCCGGGGCGGAGGCTCCACACTTGGGACCATTATAAAATACTGTAAATTCGCCATCCAGATCATTGGCAAGTTTTAACATTTCGCCAAAATTTCCCGTTATCTGCTGCGGAAGATGTTCAATTTTTGGGATTGTAAAATGTTCTGGGAAAATGGGGAAAGGATTCACCAAAATTCGATAACCGTTTTTATACTCAAGTCTCTCTTGTGCTGCCGGCAGACTCGCTTCACAAAGAAAACATTTCCTCTCCTTAATACTTTTAGGATCAACCTTGGCAGAGGTTGAGGTCATCCTTCCGGGATTGAACTGAACTTTCAAAGAAAATCCGTCATACTTAAATTCGTGGGTGATTACCGTTGCGAGACTTCCGTAACCGTTTATACACCAGTCCCAGTTTTTAATTTGTCTGTCAAGAAGTTCTTTTGCGAGAGTTGAGTATTTTTTCATATTCTGTCTGATAGTGGATATTTTTCAATTACAATCTGTAAATTTACCCAAAATTATAGATATCTTTGCATTTTGATAATCTTTCAATTGGATAAAATGAACGAAATAAAAGCTGTTGTCTTCGATCTTGGTATGGTTCTCATCCCCTTTAATTACGATTTTGCATTAAACAGACTCAATTTGATAAAACCCGGTTCAGGTGAAAAGGTGATGGAGTTTGTCCGGGAAAACTATCATTATTTTAGAGCTTTTGAAGCAGGTAAACTCACCACAGAAGAGTTTATTCCAATGTTGATGAAAGCCGGTGAGGTTGAAGATTTGTTGAGTATCGACGAATTCTGTTTTATCTATTCAGAGATTTTTTCGATCAATTATGATGTCGCAGAACTGTTGAGCAGGTTAAAACAAAATTACAGACTTTTCCTGCTTTCGAATACAAACCCCGTCCACAGAAAATACGGATATGAGAACTTTAAGTTCTTTCGCCACTTCGAAAAGCTGTTCTATTCGGATGAAGTGGGCCATGTAAAACCCGCACCGGAGATTTATCAAGCAGTTGAAAAATATTCAGGTTTAAAACCCGAAGAACATCTTTTTATTGATGATATTTTTGAGTATGCCGAAGGAGCCAGAAACTGCGGCTGGAAAGCTATTCAATTTTTTACCTACGACCAGCTCCTTAAAGAGTTGCGTGTTATGGGTTTTCTTCTCTGAACACGATGATCACGATGAAAAAAGATATTCACGAAGGGACACCATGGTCACTATGAAGGTTTTAAGCCTGTAACTATTTCCCAGCCAACATCTGAGAAAAACGGTTTTAGGTACTTCCCTGTCCATGAATCGGGATTTTCGACAATCTCTTCAGGAGTACCTGTGCACACAATGTAACCCCCTTTTTCACCTGCTTCGGGACCAAGATCAATTACATGATCGGCACATTTAATAACATCAAGATTGTGTTCAATAAGTAGCACTGAATTGCCATTTTTTATCAGAATATCAAAACATTTTAGAAGTTTTGCGATATCATCGAAGTGTAGTCCTGTTGTTGGTTCATCAAAGATAAAAAGTGTTTTTTTGTGCTCTTTTCTTTGTGCAAGATGTAAAGCAAGTTTGATTCTTTGCGCTTCACCACCTGAAAGTGTATTCCCCGGTTGACCAAGTTTCATATAATCCAATCCAACATCAGAAAGCACTTGTAAAATCTTAGTAATTTTTGGGTAGCCGTCAAAATGTTGAACAGCTTCTTCCACGGTCATGTTTAACACTTCCACAAGATTTTTCCCCCTCAGAGTAATATCCCGCACTTCCTTTTTATAACGGGTGCCTTTACATTCTTCACATTCAAGGAAAATATCCGCCAGGAATTGCATTTCCACCCTGATATATCCCTCACCCTGACACGATTCACACCTGCCACCGGGGATATTAAATGAAAAGTAACCGGGTGAAAATCCTTTTTGTTTTGCCTGATGTGTTGAAGAAAATGCTTCTCTGATATGTTCAAATGCCTTTACATAACTTGCCGGATTTGAGCGGGGCGATTTCCCGATTGGAGATTGATCAACAATCTCAATCGAATCCAAATATACTTCACCTGTAATCGAATCACACTTCCCTGGATTTGAAACAGCTCCACCAAGATTTTTGGCGATGTTTCCGTAAATCACATCGTGGACAAGTGTACTTTTCCCCGAACCGCTGACACCGGTTACTACCACAAATTTTCCAAGTGGAATTTCAACATCTATATTTTTTAAATTGTTTTCTCTCGCACCCTTAACGATAATTGAACGGGACTTATCGGTATTTCGCATAACGGGTAATGGGATACTCTTTGCACCCGAGAGGTAAGCTCCTGTCAATGATTTTGGATTTTCCAAAATCTCTTTATATGTCCCCTGAGCGGTTATTTCGCCCCCCTGATGCCCGGCTTTTGGTCCCATATCCACAATTACATCGGCACTTGCCATCATTTCAGGGTCATGTTCAACAACCAATACCGAATTTCCGATGTCCCTGAGGTTTTTCAGGATTTTAATTAGCCTCGAATTGTCACGGGGATGCAGTCCAATCGATGGTTCATCAAGAACATAAAGTGTCCCCACTAATGCCGAACCGAGTGCCGTAGCCAGATTTATTCTTTGCGCTTCACCTCCAGAAAGGGTGGAGCTAATTCTGTCCATCGTTAAATATCCGAGACCCACATCAAACAAAAATGTAAGTCGTTTGATAATCTCTTTGAGAATTCGTTCGGCTATCTGATTTTCATAATCGGTTAATTTAACATTACTAAAAAATTCAAGTGATTTTTCCAAAGGCATTACCACAACATCGTGGATCGATTTTCCGGCAATTTTCACCTGCAAAGCTTCTCTTCTAAGTCTTGTCCCTTTGCATGCAGTGCAACTTGTATATCCCCTGTATCGTGCAAGAAATATCCTGGTCTGCATCTTATAATTTTCATCTTCGAGGGAGTCAAAAAACTTCTGAAGACCCGTAAACTCCGTTGTCTCATTAATTATCATATTTACATGATCTTCACTGAGGTAGCGAAAGGGTTCATTGACGGGTATGCCCGTTTTTTTGGCAGAAGCTATCAATTCTCTTGTGTAATGGCTGTATTTTGGGCTTTTCCAAGCTGCAATTGCACCATTTACAATCGACATGTTATCGTTTGGAACCACCAGACTCATATCAATGCCATACATTTTTGAGAATCCCTGACAAACGGGACATGCACCAAAAGGATTGTTAAAAGAAAAAAACCGTGGCTCGGGTTCCTCGTATCGGACTCCACAACACTCATAAAACTGATTAAAATCGTAAATGTTTGTGGATGGAATATCGGCAGTTGATGATTTTGATTTTTTACTCGTTGATGCCGGCTCAGCTTTCGACTTTTCAAGCTGTTCTATCACACGAATTCTTTGTTCCCCTTCTTTAAAACACATTTCGAGTGAGTCCGAGAGTCGCTCCCTCATCTCACCTTTTTTGATCTTAAACCGTTCGGCAATAATGGTAATATCTTTTTTCTCTTCGGGTAACTGAGGTTCATCACCCAATTCATGCATCTCGCCGTTATAAAATACTCTGAAAAAACCTCTTTTTTTAATCAGGTCAATCTCTTCGGAGATACTTCTGCCTTCATGATTTCGAAGTGGAAATCCAAGATACCACTTTCCTCCCTCATCCTGTGATTCGAGGAAATCGCACACAGTTCCTGTGGAGGCTTTTTTAACTTCTTTGCCACAAATAAAACATTCAGTTCTGCCAATTCTGGCAAAAAGAAGGCGAAGATAGTCATAAACTTCAGTGGTGGTTCCCACCGTGGAGCGGGTATTTTTTGAGATGGTCTTTTGTTCAATCGAGACAGCGGGACTAATGCCCGTTATCAAATCCACATCAGGTTTATTGATCCGTTCAAGGAATTGCCGTGCATACGACGAGAGTGATTCCACATATCGGCGTTGCCCTTCGGCATAAATTGTATCAAATACAAGGGAAGATTTTCCCGAACCGCTGACACCTGTGAACACCACAAGTTTCCCTGCCGGAATCTCAAGATCGATGTTTTTCAGGTTGTGTTCCCGTGCACCTTTTACAACAATATTCCTGACTTTCTCTACATGCTTCTTCATATTAATCTGTGTTAAATAAATAAAACTGCGACTTTAAATTTACTTATAAATCACAATAAGTTCATGGTAAAATTGGGTGAGGGATTGAGGGGGGATTTTAAGATTAACCGCCAAGGGCGCAAAGGAGAAATTGCATTTAGGACCTCCCCCGGCCCCTCTCCTAAAATGAGAGGGGAAGATTAAGTTTAGAAATCCTCCCAAATCTTTGAACACGTTTTCACGATGGAAAAAGATGATCACGATGAGCCTCACTTAAAAATTCATCCGCGAAAATCTCCCAAAGGGATGTGCCAAAGGCATCCCTTCGGGACCTTCGGCATGCAGTCCTCTTATCCTTAGCAATTGCATTTTCGTATTTTAGGATACATCTTTTTCAAATTTCAGGACCGGATGCCCGAATACGAATACATCCCCGATCTCAGTGAGGCCAACTCAGGAGTTATCTCCTCAAATGACTCCGAATTTCCTCCACTTCTTGCAGAGATTGATAATCCTCCTGCCAGACTTTGGTATATGGGCGATATTTCTTCCCTGACTATTCAGCCTTGCATCGCAATAGTGGGCACACGAACCCCAACAGAATTTGGAATGGAAATGGCCTTTACTGCCGGAGAAGTGTTGGCAAGGGCAGGATTTACCATCGTAAGTGGACTCGCTCTTGGGTGCGATACAGCAGCTCATCAGGGTTGTCTTAGCGGTCGCGGCAGAACAGTTGCATTCCTCGCGAACGGACTGCATACCATTTATCCCCCCTCAAATTCCGGACTCGCTGCCGAAATGATCCTCTCCTCAGGATGTATTATCTCCGAATATCCTCCTCGAACAAAACTTCACCCGGCTCATTTTAAAAACCGTAATCGTCTGCAAAGCGGTTCTTCCATTGTTACCATTGTAATCGAATCCGACCTCAAAAGTGGCACCATGTACACCGCAAAATTCGCCCAATCCCAGGGCAGAAAACTCCTCGTCCTCAACCACCCCCAGGACAAACTCTCCCCCATGTCCGAAGGTAACAAAAAACTCCTCGACGAAGGATATGCAATCCCCTTTAACCCCGAAGATATTGAGAGGCTGGGGGAGATGGTGTAGAAGCCATTTAAAGTCCCCCAGCACCTAATACTTAAACTCCAATAATTTCATTCCCCCCTTAAATTCCCCACTACCGTGGGTGGCAAACCTTATCACATAAAGTTAGCTTTGTATACTATAGTATAGATAATACTAACCAACGGAAACCCCATACATGATATCGGAACATAAAATTTTAAATGTTTTTGCAGAAAATGTCCGCTTTTTTCGCAAAAAAATGAAAATATCACAAGAAGAGCTCGCATTCAGAACAGGAATCCACAAAAATTACATTGGGATGATTGAACGGGCTGAAAGAAATTCAACCCTGGTCATCCTTGAGAAGATTTCCAACAGTCTTGGTATTGGATTTGACGAACTTTTAACAGAACGAGAAAAATGAAATCCGATCTATCAGCAAGATTACTATGCATGAATGGTAGCGCGTACGGGATTTGAATCCGTAGATTCTGCAGATATGTGAAAAATGGATAGACACACCAAAAGAACAACGAAGCAAAACATGAGAGCTGTAAAAAGTTCAGGTACCAAGCTCGAGTCATTGCTTAAGGTGAAGTTGGATGAATTATCAATCGATTACAAAGAACAGTATGCCGAGATCATTGGGAAACCTGATTTTTACCTTCAAGATCACGGTATAGTGATATTCGTTGACGGCGAATATTGGCATGGGAAGGATTGGGAAGTTAAAAAAACGAGATCAAAAGCAACAAGCTTTTTTGGCATGCCAAAATTGAAGCAAATATTCAAAGAGATTCAGAAGTAAACAAGGTTCTTGAGTTAAAGGGATTAACAGTATTAAGGTTCTGGGAATCTGACCTCAAGAATGTAGAAAAATGCATAGAAAGAATTCAACAAGAAATGGCAAAAACTAAGAAGTTAAAAGGTGAAGAAATCGGAGTTAGTGAACCGCTCCATGCGTATGAAACAACGATGTTTGATGAGATAACCAAGGTCCCTTTCCCGCCACCTGAGAACCCATCTTTTACCTTTATTGACTTATTCGCGGGAATTGGCGGTTTTAGACTTGCATTCCAAAATCTGGGTGGCAAATGTGTCTTTAGTTCTGAGTGGGACGATTATGCACAGTTAACATATAAGGAGAATTTTGGAGAAATTCCTGCGGGTGATATCACCAAAATCGAAGCTTCCAAAGTCCCTGATCATGATATTCTGACAGGGGGGTTTCCTTGTCAGGCTTTCTCGATTGCAGGTAAAGAGGAGGGCTTTGAAGATACTCGAGGTACACTTTTCTTCGATGCTGCAAGAATAATAGCAGAAAAGAGACCAAAAGCAGTCTTTCTTGAAAATGTAAAAGGACTGAGGAATCATGATAAAGGGAGAACTTTAACAACAATTCTAAATACCCTCAGAGAAGACTTAGGATATTTCGTGCCTGAACCTCAGATAATGAATGCGAAAGATTTTGGAGTTCCTCAAAATAGAGAGCGAATTTTTATTGTTGGTTTCAGAGGTGATCTTGGTGTGAATGAATTCAATTACCCTAAACCTTTTGGGCTATTAACAACGATCTCTGATATAAAAGAATCAGAACCTGTCAGGGCCAGATATTATCTATCAGATGTATATCTCGAATCACTGAAAAGACATAAGCAGCGGCATGAAGATAAAGGGAATGGTTTCGGATATGAAATAATTCCTGATGATTCCATCGCCAATGCAATTGTTGTCGGTGGTATGGGAAAAGAGCGCAACTTAGTCTATGATGACAGATTACTTGATTTTACCCCTGAAACACATATCAAGGGTGAGATCAATCGAGAAAATATTCGTAAAATGACCCCACGGGAATGGGCAAGGCTTCAAGGCTTTCCGGATAATTTTATTATTCCGGTTGCTGATGTACATGCTTACAAACAATTTGGGAATTCTGTGGCAGTACCGGCAATTCAGGCAACTGCTGAACAGATTATTTCAAAATTAAAAACGGTAGAATAAATGGCCGAGTACAACAAAGGTGAGTGGAGTGAACTTTATGTTTTCTTCAAACTTCTATCAGAAGGTAAATTGCATGCAGCAAATAGCGATCTGCAACAAATCCCCGAACTTTTTTATCCTATTCTTTCGATAATAAGAAAAGAGGGAGGAGAAACACTCGAATATCATAGAGATTCGAACATAAGGGTCGTGATTGAAGGACGCTCCGAACCAATTGTAGTATTCTCGATCGCTGAATTTTTTGATATAGCCAGAAGCTTATTAGCTTCTATCAGGGAAGGTGAAGGCAATTTTTCTATTCCCTGGTTATCCGAGTGGTTGGAAACTTTAAAAATTGTATCGATCACATCGAATAGTCGTTACAAGTCAGATATAACAGTTAAAGTTTAGACAGGAACACTAATTTATCCCCTATCTTAGGTTTTAGTATAAAATCCAACTTGGATCAGCATCCACCTTATTTAATTCAAGCCAAATCTACTAATTTTGTTTACTCTGTAACTACACCGGATAATTACAATCCGGAATCGGTAAACAGCATAACTGATTTCCCAAAAATTAAAAGAAGAATCCAAACCCTGATTGAGAATGGTTGTGTAATTAAATTCAGAGAGCTCGACAGTCCGGTTTCAGCAATCTTAAAAATGGTTGATTCCCGCCTTCCCGAACTATTTGCTATGATTTTACTGAATTTTTCTGCGATTTAGCAAGACCAGATCTAAATCTGCACTCGCAACTTTACACGAGCAAAATCCATTAGGTGTGGATCTCTCACGGTCATCCTTTTTATGAACACAAACTTAAATCAGCACTAACGGAGTTCGCATTGGGTCTTATGCCTGCCACGGTTTGGGACGGTCGTTCAGAAGCAACAGGTGGCTTTATAATAGTAAAAGACGATGGCGAATTAGTTTGCTATCACATTTATAATCGGAATGATTTTCAAGACTTTCTTCTCAAGAACACTAAGATCGATACTCCTTCTTCAAGCAGAAATCGATTCGGTATGGTTTATAGAGAGAATAATAAATTACTGATAAAGTTGAATCTACAAATTCGGTATAAAAAATAATAAAATTAATTGAGGAAATCGATGTCAAAATATAATAAAGGTGAATGGAGTGAAATCTATGTGTTTTTTAAGTTGTTGGGAGAAGGGAAACTTCCTATTGCAGACTTAGAGTTCAAACAAATTCCTGATATCTTTTATCCGATAATTTCTATATTACGGAGGGAAAAGGGAATCATTCGAGTATGTGAGAGATGGAAATATTAAACTCGTTAATTCGATAACAAATGAAATTATTGCTGAATTTTCATTTGAACACTTTTTATCGGTTGCCAGACGAACTTTGTCAATCAATAATTAGGGGCAAAAGACTTTTGATATTGAGTGGATTAGAAATTTCTTGTGGAACTACGTATAGCGAAGATAAAAGCACCTCGACGAGAGAAAAAGGATATTGTGGTTAAAATTTTCGATACAACTACAAAACAAACTCCTATATTGGGATTCAGTATAAAATCATCATTAGGTAAGTTATCATCTCTCTTCAACTCCAATCAATCCTCGAATTTCCTTTTTCAGATTAAAACAAATTCTTCATTTGATCCAGAGACTGTTAACAGTATTGTAAAAAGACCCAGAAATAGACAGCGATTCAAAGTTTTAAAAGATAATAATTGTGACATCGAATTTGTCGAAATTGAAAATCCTGTATTTACGCAAAACCTAAAGATGGTAGATTCATCGATGCCAAATATTCTTGCTAAAATGTTGATCTATTACTATTCGGGTGAAGAAAAAGCAGATATGGTTTGTCTCGTAGAAAGACTGAAACAAGACAATCCAATAAATTATGATTTATCTAATCTTCACCCAATTTATGAACACAAAATAAAAACATTACTGACAGACATGTCTCTCGGAATGACAGCTGCAGATGTTTGGAATGGGAGATACAAAGCCGTTGGTGGTTTTATCATTGTACAAGATGACGGTGATTTGGTTTGTTACCATGTGTACCAAAAAGATAAGTTTCAAGAATTTCTTCTTAAGCACAGTAAATTGGATATGCCTACCATCGGAAGGATCGATTATAAATTGTTCTTCCAAATGGAGGAAATTATTATATTAATTTGTGTTTGATTAGGAACAAAACTTAAGAGCTTATAGTGTGAAAAAGTTTACCAATTTGGAATCATACTAAAAGTTTACTTTTGACTTGTCGGTGACATTACGATTTATTTAAACCTTCTAATATTATATTGCTCCCCTCTCCCAATGGAACAAAAAACATTTTCAAAAGTGTAACTACTTTAAAAAACAACCATTTACTTAAAGGAATAAGATACATGAAAAACAAATCAAACTTTTTTTCGACTACAATTCCATTATTTATTTTTGTAGCTCTCTTCTCTGCGAATATTTTTGCTCAGGCACTTGTTACGCCCAATGATATTGACATACACAATGTGAAACTTGGAATGTCTCTGAACGGTGTTACCACTATCCTCGGTAAACCTGAATCCAAATCGAATGAGGTATTGGGACTTCAATGGAAATATGTGAAACCGGCAATAAATATCTATTTCGATAAAAAGGGAAAAGTTACCCTGATAAGTTCCAAGGATCCTAATGTAAAAATCGATGTAAACGGAAAAACTTTCAAAGTCTCTGACAGTATTTCTGATGTTAAAAAAATCCTCGGTGAACCTTACCAGGAAGATAAGATTGGTGATTCCTTAGAGCTCTATTATATCGATCAGGGCCTAACCGTTACCATATATAAAGGTAAAGTATCAAATGTTATGCTGACTGAATGACTTCTCAGAGGTCATTCAATTCCTGCGCATAAGGTTTAAAATAATTAATGATCCTGATCTGACTTTTTGATAATTTTGTTATGTTGAATGTAGAACTTTGCATTTCCAAACGAAAATGCTAAATGTATCAATATCATTAAAAACCAAGTAATCCGGAAAATCGAAAGTACCCAGATGTCAACTCAACCAATTCCCGACAATTCCCCCTCCATGCTCCCAACAATGATAATTCCCCAAATAACTAAAATTGAAGCGATTACGGTAAATCTTCCGTTTGTTACTCCATTTTCGATCAGTTCATATACATGGACTTGCAAGGAAGCGCTTTTGATTAAGATTTCGGCAGGTGAGTTGTCGGGGTGGGGTGAGTGTGTTGCCGATCCTGATCCGTTTTACAGCCCCGAAACCACCGTTTCATGTCATCACATCATTAAAGAGTTCATTCTTCCCGTTCTGAAACCGGGAATGGACTTCCCGGAGTTTGAAAAAGAGATGAAACATATTCGCGGTAATATGATGGCAAAAGCAGCAGTGGAGAATGCCTTACTCGATCTTATCGCAAAAATAGAGGGTGTGCCACTTTACAAAATGTTTGGATTTGAACCTAAAAAAATAATGTCCGGGATAAGCATCGGTATCAAAGGAAGTATTGATGAACTTCTCACAGCCGTTCAGGATGCCATCGACAAAAAATATCACCGCGTAAAAATGAAGATAAAAAAGGGGAAGGATATCGAGTGGGTGGAAGCTGTGCGGAACAGTTACCCGACACTTCAATTGATGGTGGATGCCAACGGTGATTATGCAATTGAAGATGCAAAACACCTTGCGAAACTTGATAAATATGGACTGACCATGATCGAGCAGCCCCTTTCATACAGCGATATCTATTTCCATTCAAAACTTCAAAAATCGATCGAAACTCCTCTTTGCCTCGATGAGTCGATACATTCTCTGGAGGATGCAATCACGGCTGTGGAACTTGGTTCATGCAGAATTGTAAACATCAAAGAAGGCAGAGTGGGCGGAATGGCAGAAGCAGTGAGAATTGCGGAATATTGCCATAAAAATGGTATCCCCGTCTGGTCAGGTGGAATGGATGAAACCGGAATAGGTCGGGCGTTTAACATCCATCTTCAGACTGCTCCCGCATTTACAATCCCCGGCGACACTTCGGAAACAAAGTTGTATTTTAAGGAGGATATCGTAACTCCACCCGTAACCCTGGATCAGGATGGGTATATCTCAATTCCCGAAGGCTCCGGGATCGGTGTAAAAGTTGAAGAAGATATGGTTAAGAAGTTTGAGATGAAAAGGGAAGAGATGGTTTAGTGGAAGCAGATTAGACATGCTGAATGCATCCCTTTGGAAGATTTTCGTGAAGGTTTTTTTTGCCCATTCACCGAAGTTCCGAGGTTTCGAAGTTCTGCGTTTCTCAAGTCTATGAGTTCCCGGGGAATCTCTTAATAATCATTATATTTCTTTCCTGATTCAGAGAAATTTATGAGCCGAAAAATGAAAAAGCGAATACCATCAAAATCATCGAATTATGCAAGTCTTATTGAAGAAAACGCGTATTATGTTGATAAAACATCATATATACAGACACTTGAATCGATTAGTGATAAATACATATTTTTCCTTCGCCCCCGCAGATTTGGGAAATCGCTTCATCTCTCAATGCTGGAATTCTACTACGGTATCCAACACAAGGACAGATTCGGAGATTTGTTTGGTGAATATTTCATTGGTCAACCAGAGAATATAACCCCACTGAGGAATAGTTACTACATCCTTAAATTCAATTTTAGTGCTATAAATACTCAAATTGAAAACGAAATCATCCAGAAGTTTGATGCTGAGGTTGAGAGAGGCATTCAGGATTTTACTTCGGCATACCCGATATTTTCAGAAGAAACTGTTAACTCTGTTCTTCAAGTAAAAGGAAATGTTGAGATGTTTAAAAAGTTCTTCTCAATGTTCTTACAAACTGTCCCGGATGGTAAAATATATTTGCTTATTGATGAATATGACCATTTCACTAATGAGTTATTCGCTTTTAATACCGACCACTTTAGGGAAATTGTTTCAAGGAACGGTTGGGTTCGAAAATTCTATGAAACAATCAAGATATATATGGGTGAAGGAATAATTGACCGTTTTTTTGCCACAGGTGTAACTCCTGTAACTCTCGACAGTATGACAAGTGGGTTTAATGTTGCAAAAAATATAACACTTGAACCTGAGTTCCATAATATGGCAGGTTTTACAGAGTCTGAATTGCGGGGAATGTTGCAAAACACAATTTACAAAGAAGGTAAATTTGATCTCGATGTAGTTATCTCAGATATGCGTTCGTGGTACAATGGGAGTAAATTTTCACCGGATGTATCCGATAGATTATACAATCCCCAAATGGTTATCTCATTTCTTTCGTCATTTGGCAGCAATTTCACATACCCCCGAGAAATGGCAGATATCAATGTAACTTCGGATTATAAAAAAATAGCAAATATAATCGCACCATTATCTCATGATGACTCTGACAATATTATCTCAGAAGTATTGAATACGGACAGAATAACTGAAAGATTGACAATACAATACAACTTCGAACTTCCATATACAAAAACTGAAGCTGTATCATTGCTTTTCTACAACGGTTTACTTACCATCGAAAGTGCTGTTGTAAGTATGTATAACTATGTCATTCCAAATTATGTAATGAAGCAGATGTACTGGGAGTTTTTCAGGTATAAGTTTACCATGGAGAAAGAACTTCGGTACGATAACACAAAAATCGACAGATCGATAATGCAGATGTTCACCGAGGGGAAGATAGATATGCTGGTTGAGTATGTCCATTCTATCTTAAAAAATCTTTCGAATCGTGACTTGCAGAAGTTCAGCGAAAAGAACATCAAAATGATCTTTATGACTCTTCTGATGGGAAACAATGCTTATTTTGTAAAGAGTGAACGAGAAAATAACGAAGGATATGCCGACCTTTTGTTAATTCCCACCCAGCTTAATCCCGGAAAAGATAATTTTCTCCTGGAGCTCAAATACCTAAAAAAAAGCAACAAAGGGAACCTTGAGGTTGAGAAATCCAAAGCAGTCGAACAGGTGAGAAAATACAAAACCGAACTTGAAGCCGAGGGGATTATCTGTAAGACCTATGCAATAGTGTTTGTTGGTAAGAGTGAGTATGCTTTTGAAGAATTATAAACTTTAACTAAAGTATTTCCTGGTTGTTTATTAGTAGATAGACTTGGATGAAATTCACTTGCATTTCAATATTTAAATTGGAAAAGATATGAAACACTTATTTATTTTTATAATTGCCCTGCTTTTTGTGGGGAAAGTTGAGGCACAGAAAATCTATTCTGTTAACTATTCAAGTCAGGCGGATGTGAAGGTTTATGTTGTTGACTATGAAAGCCAGGCTGATCTGAAGGTGTATAAAGTGAAGTATGAAAGCCAGGCGGGAAAAAATGACGGGAAATGGTACTTCGTAAAATATGAAAGTCAAGCGGATGTGAAGATTTATTTTGTGGATTACGAAAGCCAGGCAGACTTGAAGATTTATTTTGTGGATTACGAAAGCCAGGCAGGCTGGAAAAACAACGAGAAAAAACACCTGATGTATTAATTCAATTATGTAACTTTAACCTCCTTTAATCCCGGGAAGTAACCGCTTATAACAATAGATTCGCAAAGTTTTGGTGATTGAATTCCAATTGTTTAGATTTGTGTATCTGATTGTCGTTTTTATCAAGTTACTTGCTACGACACTAAATAAGAGCTAAAGGCCCAACCCGCCTTGAGCGGGTTTTTTGGTTTTTAGATATTACTGAGGTAATTGTTTACTAAAGGGTTTATTACAGGTTTGGTCGTGATTTGTGCGTATTGCAAACGACCTTAAATAAGTTGCTAAAAAGTACCCCGAATACCCCCTCTCCACTTTTTCGCATAATAATTTCAAATCAATAATTGAATTTTTCCAAAAAAATCAAAAGGAATAATTATGTCCAAAGAATATTTTTTCACATCTGAATCTGTTTCCGAAGGTCATCCCGATAAAGTGGCAGACCAAATTTCTGATGCTGTTCTGGATGCATGCCTGACACATGACCCCGATTCCCGTGTCGCTTGCGAAACGCTTGTCGGCAAAAATCTGGTGGTTTTGGCAGGTGAGATATCTTCCAAACACAAACCAAATTACGAGGAGATTGTGAGAACAACTCTGAAGAAAATCGGTTACTCAAAAGATTTCCCCGGGATTGACCCCGAATCCTGCACTGTCCTTATCAACATAAACAAGCAGGCTTCCGAGATTTCTCAGGGTGTTGACCGCGGGAATGACAAAGTTGGTGCCGGCGACCAGGGTATGATGTTTGGATATGCAACCAATGAGACAGAGGAATATTTGCCTGTTACTTTGGCACTGTCTCACAGAATATTAAAAGAACTTGCACGGCTAAGACATGAGAATGTAGTTGAGTGGCTTCTTCCGGATGCAAAATCACAAGTTACTGTGAAATATGTTGATGACAAACCTGCTTATATTGATACCATTGTTGTTTCAACTCAACACTTAAAATCAATCAATCAGCAACAAATCAAGGAGTTTATCAAAAAACATGTCATCGAGAATGGTGATATAATTCCTCAAAATCTTCTAAAACAGGATTACACACTTCATGTAAATCCCACGGGAGATTTTACTGATGGAGGCCCGATAACAGATGTTGGATTAACCGGTCGTAAAATAATAGTGGATACCTATGGTGGCGCAGCTCCTCATGGTGGTGGCGCATTCTCCGGGAAAGATTACACAAAGGTGGATCGTTCGGCTGCCTACATCACTCGTTACGCTGCCAAAAATGTTGTAGCTGCCGGTTTGGCTGACAGATGCACCATTCAGGTGTCGTATGCGATTGGGGTTACCGAGCCAATTTCGATAATGGTTGACACACATGGAACGGGTAAATATGATGACGACAAAATCTCCCGGGCTGTGAAAAAAGTGTTCGATTTCAGTCCAAAAGGAATAATCGACACACTTCAACTAAAAAGACCCGTCTATTCAAAAACCGCTTCCTACGGGCATTTTGGCAGAACCGATGTCGATTTCACCTGGGAAAAAACGGACAAAATTGGTGAACTACGGGATTTGTTGTATAAATAGGTTAATGTTACATTCCCCAAATCCCTAATCCCCCCTTTAAAATGAAAAAGAAGAAGCCCCTCACGGAACTTCTTCTTTTCATCTTTTCGATTAAACTGTTTTTAAATAAATCGATTACTTAAGCAGAATAAGCTTTCGGGTTTGGTTATACTCTCCCGATACGATCCTGTAGAAATAAATTCCTGAATTGAGCATGGTTGCATCAAATACCACTGTATATCTGCCTACATTTTTATACTCATCAACAAGAACTGCAACTTCCCTTCCAAGAGGATCATAAACACTCAGTTTTACAGATCCTGCCCGTGGCAAAGTGTAACTGATTGTTGTTGAAGGATTAAACGGATTAGGATAATTCTGCAACAGTTCAAATTCTTTTGGAATTTCAGTGTCTTTGATGTCAGACGCACCACAATCCGGAGTTGTAATACACAATGTATCGCTGTGGCAGCAGAAGTTATAAACCGTGTCGCCCGGCACTACAGTTGTGAATATCGCCGATTGGAAGCAGAGAGATGTGTTTGGAGCAATTCCTGTAACAATCAAACTGTCGAACGGTGAAACCTGACCCGGCAATATGGATATATTGTTTACCAGCGTTTTCGAGAAGGTAACTCCCGGGGTAGTTGGGTTAATTCCATATCCGGTGGAGATGATACTCGAGTTGTTTTGTACACGGAACTTGAACATGAATGAGCCATCAGCCCGGCAAGTGAGAGTTTGATTTATCAATTGTGAACAGTCATCTTCAGGTGGAACAGTTGGAATACATGTGAACCGGAGTGTATCGGTACACATCACAACACCGTTTTTGATCCATCTAACAACAACTGTTTGGATTGAATTTGTGTATTGTGAAATACTCATATTGAGGATACTATTGTATGTCCCGGTTCCAATTCCGGTTGAAATCGGCATTTTAACAAGAGTGATGCTGTTGTTGGGCCATACATTTGTGAAGCCCCAACCTGTTGATGATGCAGTGAAGTTGCTGAAAACCCCGCCTGAGATCAACTCGAACTGCACACTTGAAAAGACCATGGAACTGTTGTTGAACAAAGAGATGTCATATGAACAGTTTTTTGGATTTCCGGTGGCAACAACTCCGAGAGAATCACAGAAAGTGTAACAATCTGGTATCACAACCGTAATTGTTCCATAACACCAACAGCACCCATCAGAACTTGTGAATTTCATGGAGAGTTGAACTGTATCACCAACTGATGCACCGGAAATCAGAACACTTTGAAGTCCTGATATTTGACCCGGGAGAACGGGCGTGGTCAAAGTGACATTTGATGGATTAACCGTTACTCCTGAAGGAGAAACCACAGTGTATTGAATGTTTGACATATTAAAATCAGCATCATTTCTGAATCTGAATTTAAGAATCGGATTGCCGTCGTTGCAGGTAACAGTATCTTCAATTATTGTTGTACATGATATCTGACAATCGAGTTCAACCGTATCTGAACAAGCGATATTCCCCAATGTATCAATCCAATTTACCACAACCAACTGAGGGGTGGTCACATAAAGAAGTGACATATTAAAGAAATTGTTCAGGTCACCACCGGGGACTAATCCTGTAGGAGGTGTAAAGATATTGTTTCCGGAAGAGAACCAGTTCTGGTAATTGGTGCCCAATCCTGTTCCCGTTGTAAACTGGTTAGGAAGCAGACATACCACCTGAACCGAAGCGATGCCCGGCAGATTGGCTGGCTGATTAAGACTCAAAGTCAAATTACAATCATCCGGACTGGTTCTTACAGCGGTTGCCGAAAGTGAATCACAGTTTAAGCGTTCCTCTCATGTTCCCAAAATTTACATTTTCGAGGTGCTGACCGCTGGTTAGTGTCACAGAATGAGTTCCGGGGGCTGCGGGATATGTTTGAACCCATCCGGGCTGTTGAACCTCTGACACTGTGTAGTTTCCAGCCGGGAGCCCCGTGAAACAATAATCTCCGTTTACATCTGTAACAGCATAAGGAACGGTTGCGATTCCAAGACCAATCTGCCATCCCGGAAGACCCGGTTCATTCAGATCCATTAATCCATTACCATTCAGATCGTTAAATTTGGTACCACAAATTGAACCTGTTGGGGGGGGAACAGTATCTGTTGTACCACAAATCGTTACATTTTTATGGGTTGCAAAAGATGGGTTCATCGGATTGCTGCCGACTGCAGACCAGGGGTAAATCCTCATTTTAAAAGTCTGTCCATTTGGAACAACAACTCCGCCGGGAATCGTCAGGTTAACCCCAGTCATACCGGTATTTAAGTAAGTAAAAGTTGTACCAAGTTGAAAAGTATTCGACCAGTTGTTCACGGTGTAATATACTTCTCCCTGAAGAATATTAAAATTTGTTGAGGCAGGGTTATCCCCATAAAGAAACGAGACAGTATTAACCGTCAAATTATTTCCGGGTGTTGGGGAGACAGTAAATTCGATATACCGATTGTGATCACGATTGCTCGCCGGCCATCCTGCATTTCCAACCCAAAGTCTTTGTCCATTTGCCACATAAGGAAGAAAAACTGACATAAAAGGGGCGGAAGTGCCTAATCCCAAAACTTCGGGAGTGGCAGTTATGCTACCTGATATCGACGAGACTGCTTGTGAACTAATCAAATTCCATGTGACACAAGTGGATGTTGGTGGAACATAAGGATTGGATTCTCCACATATTTGCACATTGTTGTGAATCGCAAACGAGGGATTCATCGGGCTGCTGCCAACGGGAGAATAAGGATATATCCTTACCGAAAACTGGTAACCCATGGGCACAGTAACCCCGCCAACAATGTTTGCATTAAAACTCTGCATTGTTGTATTTTGATAATTTAGTGTTCCCCCCAACTGGGTGCTGGTTGACCAGTTATCTATCGAGAAAAACACCTGTGACTGTAGAATATTAAAATTTGTAGTCCCCGTATTATCACCGTAATTAAAACTTACTGTATTCACAGTAAGTTGATTTCCGGTGGTGGCAGAGAGATTAAATTCGATATACCTGTTTGGATCGCGGGTTCCCGCTACCCAACCGGTATTTCCCACCCAGAGGCGTTGACCGGTTGAAACATACGGCGTAAAAAACCGTCATTAAAGGGGCAGAGGAACCACCACTTAGATTTTGTGGAGGAGCAACCAAATTCGGACTGACAGAAGTTGCTGTGCCATTGTTCATCAAACTCCAGGTGGCACAGGTTGACGAACCATCACTATTGGCGGCTTGTGAGTATCCTGATGTCATAAAAAGAACACAGAGGAGAGGAATCAATACTAATTTCGGGGTTAAGTTTGTATTTTTCTCTCGGCATTGTCTTTCTCTTAGGTGAATTGTTGTCTTCCCTCTCCCGTTTGATAATTACGACAGGTGATGATGATCTTGATCCACTTTTTTTCCCGTCAGAACGGGAGAAGAAGTTGATTAATTTCGTAAATAAATTCATAAAATGCTCCTTGTTTTGGTGCAAATTGCAAATGAACAATCACAATTAAAACAGAGGAGTAGCCAATGGTTGGTTTGATTTAATAAAAGGGGGTTATTTTCAATTTAACGGTAAAGATTTTGGGATCATTTGTTAGTTTATCCAACTCTTTATATAGAGAAGAAGGAAGAGAAATAACTATTTCAGTGCCTTGAGATTCGGGCCCACGGCTTCCAAGGTCTTCAAACAAAATCGGCTGTGGGATTTCCATCTTTGAACTCAGAAGACGCAATCGTTCTTCAACTATCTCGATCCCTTTTGAGATATGATCCACTTTTTTGTTAATTTTTGCCTGTTTAATCCCTATCCCGTTATCAGTCACTTTAATAACCAGGGCTTTCTCTTCAACCGATTCCAAAGTCATCTCCTCAAATTGGAATGAAATGTTCAACATCCCGTTTTTCCCCGACTCAATAATACCGTGCCAGATGGAATTTTCGACAAAAGGTTGAATTATCATATTTGGAATCATTACCCGGGCGGGATCAACACCATTAAAGGTATTAATTTGCCAATTAAACTTTTCGCCCAGCCTTAGTTTTTCAAGATTGAGATACAATGTTAGCCTGTTTATCTCTTCAGCAAGCAGAATGAACCCACTCCCGGCGGTTTCGAGGTTCATCCTCATAAGTTTCGCCATCATTGCGATGTAGTCATTTGCCTCTTCATTTTTGTTGCTGTTTATCAGATACTGAACGGAATTAAGTGAATTGAAGACAAAATGAGGATTCATCATCGCAGAAAGAGCCTGATGTTTTAGTTCATTTATTCTTTCGGTTAGTTCCAATTCCGAAATGTTTTTCTTTTTTTGAACAGCAAGCCTCCAGCGGAGAATCAACGGTCCCGTAAACACAAAAAAGAGAATGACTAAAACCTTGAACAAAGTTGATTCAAAAAATCCCGGCAATACGGAAAATTTAATTTCAGCGGATTTTCCCCAACTCCCGTTCATGTCTCTTGCCTGAACTTCGAGTTTATATTTCCCCGGCGAGAGTGAAAGAAGATTGATAAAGTCATTTTCTGTTTCCACCCAATCGCCACCAAGTTTGTAACGGTAGCGAACCGAACCCGGAGACGCAAAATTTAACGCTGAAAATCTGATAAACAAATCGCCATAATCCCGCTCCAATTCAAAATCATTCACGCCTGTCAAAACTTTATTCGCCGATTTTATTTCGGTTATAACTGCATTATAAGTTGGATTTGGGTAGTCATCCATAATGTTCAGATCGATTGCTGATACACCCCCGTTTGTTCCTGTGAAAAGAGAGTTCTTGTTCGAATCATAAAAAAGAGCAACCACCTCGTTTGATTTTAATCCTTTGTTTCGGTTAAAAACTATAATTTCTTTATGATCATAAAGGAAAAGACCTCTCATCGTCCCGATCCAGATACGCCCCTTGTTGTCTGTGACAACTGAATTGGAGCCTGCCAAATCCATACCCGCCAGATTTGAATAAGCCGTCATTTCCCCCGTCACCAGATCATAATTTGCAACTCCCCGTTCGGTTGCAAACCAGACTTTTTTATCCCTCTCGAGCCATATTGAATTTATTCTGCAATTCAGAACTGGGATATCTTTGAAATATCTTTTTGTGGCAGTAGCCCTGTTCCCTTTTATGGAAATATCCTTTACCATGCAAAGACCCACTCCTGTTGCGATCCATACATTTCCAAAAGTGTCTTCAACTATTTCGTTTATCCGGTTTACACTGAGTGTGTCACCAAATAGAGTAAAATAGACTGAGTCCTCCATAGTTTCTGTAAAGCCTTTTCTCACAAAGATGATGTTATTCCCATATCCAAACAACGACAATCCTTTTGAAGTTTTACAAAATGCTGTACGAGTTATCAAATGGACATTTTGCCCCTGATAATTTATCCTTTTTATCCACTTGATGCCAAAAACACCACAGACAAAAATTTCACCATCATACGATTTAATATTATAGATGTACTCATTTATAGAAAGTGTTGAGAAGATACCAACCCGTTTAAATGAGTCATCTTCAAGAGCATTTAAACCATCGAATGTCGCGACATACAGCCTCGATGAGTTATCTTTAAGAATGAAATTTACATTTTCACTGCTTAAGCCATCCGACTCGTCAAACCCTGTGGCATACAAATTATTAAGACAAAAAACACCTTTCCCAAATGCACTTACCCAAATGTTTCCTTCTCTGTCTTCCAGGAAGCCATTAACATGAGTGCTCTCCAGATTAAATTTTTTCCCCATATTAACAGTTCTGGAATCATTATGCCGCAGCAGATGAAAACCATTATTCATAAGTGAAAACCACAAATTATTCCTGCTGTCACAAAATATTTCAATCACATCCTGCGATCTTGTACCCACATCAATCGTATGCGTTTCGCTTACCGTGTCATTTACTATTTTGTATATTTTCCCTCTTGCGCCGACATAATAACTGCCGTCACGATTTACGAAGATAGATGTCATCTCTTCCCGGGGTAAACCCGTCACAATTCTCCTGGAGAAATTTCCATCTTTTTCAAAAAAGAGACCGTCTCTGGCTGCAATCAAAATTGTACCATCGGAAAGGAAACCAAACCTGTTAATATATACCGTTTTCAGGTTAAGAGATTTCGCTTCTCCTTTACCGTCTTTCCCCTTCGTTATTTCAAAATAGGGGCCTGAATTTTTATAAGAAAAGAGCTTTCCCTTCCCCGGTTTATTCTCCAGAAAGTGGAGGTAAGTGATTGGAAACTGTTTCCCCGACGGATATTTTAGCCAGTTTTCAATCTTTCCGTTTTTTATGATATTAATCCCGTTTTCATAAGTGGCTGCGTAAATCTCACCTTCACTTCCCGAAGCAATTGATACGATGGAATTTGAATTTAGCCCGTCTTTACTGTTATAAGTTTTAAAATGTTTCCCATCAAATCGGCTTACACCCTGAAGTGTACCAAACCACATGTATCCATCTCTATCTTGCAGCATGCTGAACACAGATGATGAAGCGAGACCGTCAGCGGAAGTGTAGTGATATGCAGGGGGGGTCTGTGCAATGCAGATAAATGAGAATAGCAGAACTGTGAGTATGGAAGTGGTAAATATCTTTATCAAACGGATCTGAACCCTGATTTTATTTTTTTAACAAAATCGGTCACTTTTCTTCGGGATACTTCAACTTTGCTTCCATCTGTCATTTTTACTGTTCCGCCATCGATTCCGGAGAATTCTTTAACATATTGCAGATTTACGATGTGTGATTTATGCACCCGAAAGAATGATGTTTCCGGCAGCGAATCCTCAAAATCCTTAAGAGTTTTTGTGACTATTCTGCTTTTCCCATCTATAAGAAAAATTTTCGAATAGCTCCCTTCCGCTTCAATTCTTATTATCTCATCGAGACCTATGATATTAAAACCATGGGCATCGGGGAGAACAAGTTTGTCGTTTTCAAAATAAGGACTTTCTGCAATCTGCTTTTTCTTGAGGGAGATGAGTTTTTTTACGGTAAGTTTAAGTTCTTTTATATTTACCGGTTTAAGCAGATAGTCAACAGCACCGGCTTTTACCGCCTTTATCCCATATTCTGAGTAAGCACTAACCAGCACAGCCATAAAATCACGATCTTCGAACTCACTCAGGAAGTCGAATCCATCGAGCACAGGCATATTGATATCGAGGAAAACCACATCGGGTTTTAAATCTCTCACAAACTTTGCCGCTTGAACAGTCGATTCGGCAGATTCCAGAACGGTAACCTCGGGGCAATAGAGCTCAATAATCTTCTTGAGGTTCTCTCTACCGTGAAATTCATCATCTACGATAATGGCTTTTAACTGATTGTTTGGTTGTGTTTTTTCCATTACTGTTTCTACATCCATTTAGCTCATTTTAAAACTGTTTAGCACAAAATTTGCAAATTCAATATGAGTAAACTCCAATTCAATGAAATAAAAATGTCTTTAATAAACTGAATTTATCAAAAATTGTGATATAAAATCATCATAATGCACAATTTTATAAACTTTTGTGCATTATACCTCTCAAAGTTGAAGAAATTAGATAAAATTTGGTTCTTTCAACACACAAGAATTGTATGAGAATAAAAGCAGGTCTTCTCCTGATGAATGGCATATTTACGATGATTCATGCAACAACCTAAAAAAAAACCTGTTGTGAAAATATCCTGAATCTCTTATTTTAATAATGAAAGTTTTTATAATTTTGGAGCCATAAGTGTTTAGATCCATCGTAATGGTAAAACAGGTTCCCGATACTGCAAATATATCGGGAAGTGTGATGAAAGAGGACGGAACCGTTAACCGTTCAAAACTGCCTGCAATTTTTAATAATGAAGACAGAGTTGCTCTTGAATTCGCTCTTCAAGTTAAAGACAAATTTGGCGGAACTGTAACGGCAATTACAATGGGTCCCCAAAGAGCCTCGGATATTCTTCGTGAGTGCCTCTATATGGGTGCCGATTCAGTGTATCTGATCAGTGATAGAAAATTTGCCGGTGCTGATACTCTCGCAACATCCTATGTTTTAAGTGAAGCGATCAAAAAAACGGGAGAATATGACCTTGTTTTTGCAGGAAGACAGGCAATTGATGGAGATACTGCACAAGTTGGCCCACAAACTGCCGAGAAATTAAATCTGCCTCAGGTTACTTATGTGGAAGAAATTCTCGAAATGACCGATACTCACGCCAAAATCAGAAGAAAAATTGATGGCGGTTATGAGATAGTAAAAGCCAAATTCCCGTTTCTGCTTACTGTACTTAAAGATGCTGCCGAACCAAGACCATTCAGCGCAAAACGAGTAATGGCTTACAAAGGTGCCAAATCACTAATGGATCTCGAAAAGCTGACCGAAGGAAACAGCCTTCTTTATACTGACACTCTCCGTCATGAATATGAAGAAAAAAATCTGTTTATCCCTACACTTACAATGGATGAACTAAAACTTGACGCCGATAGATGCGGAATAAAAGGTTCACCTACTAAAGTTCATAAAGTTGACTCAGTAATTCTTGGGGGTGGAAATCATATTATGGTGGAACCGACCCGTGAGGGACTTGAAAAACTGATCGATCAACTTTTAGCTGACCACATATTCGGATAGGACAATGAAAAAAAAGAATGAAATTTGGGTATTCATCGAAGTTCGCAACGGTAAACCTGCCGATGTGAGTCTCGAACTTTTGTCAAAAGGATACAAGTTGGCAGCTACCACCGGCTCAACTCTTAAATCGATCGTCATCGGCGAAAAGGTAAGACATATTGCAGAAGAATCCTTTAGTTACGGCGTTTCAGAGTCAATTCTTGTGGAGGCTCCGGAACTAAAATATTTCCGGACACTCCCATATGCAAGAATATTGAATGCATTAATTGTTGAAAGAAGACCCCGGATTGTCCTTTTTGGTGCCACAGTGATCGGCAGGGACATTGCCCCAAGAGTTGCGTCTTTCACCAAAAGTGGATTAACTGCTGATTGCACAGATCTTCAAATCTCTGATGTTAAATATCTGAATCAGGAATATAAAGAGTTGCTTCTTCAGATCAGACCTGCATTTGGAGGAAATATCATCGCCACAATCATAACCCCCGACACTGAGACCCAGATGGCAACAGTGAGAGAAGGGGTGATGGAATCACACAAAATTGATAATCCAAACCCGGTGGTAATCGAGACAATTCCATTCATAAAAGCAGATGAGGATGATCTTGTTGAAGTGGTTGAACAGCATTATGAAGAAAATAAAGTGAACTTAAAAGCTGCACCCGTTATTGTTTCGGGTGGTTACGGGCTTGGCACAAAAGAAAACTTTAAGCTCGTTGAAGAACTTGCCCACACTCTCGGTGGTGAAGTGGCCGGAAGTCGCGCTGCGGTTGATGCCGGATTCATTATCTCGGAGAGACAGGTTGGACAAACGGGAGTTACAGTAAGACCAAAACTTTACATTGCTATCGGTATTTCGGGTGCCATTCAACATCGTGCCGGGATGCAGGAGGCAAAAAAGATTATCGCAATAAACAGCGACCCTGATGCACCAATTTTTGGGGTAAGTCACTACGGAATTGTTGGCGATGCCACAACCATTATCCCAAAATTCATTGAAGTTTACAAGAGCAAGTTGAAATAGGAAAAACAAATGCCAAATTATTTTACAGATAACAGCGATATTCAGTTTCATTTCAAAAACTTTGACTCTGAACAGGTAAGGGAAGTAATTTCCTTGTTCGAGGAAAACTACACTGAGTCTCTTCACTATAACTTTGCTCCTGTCTCTTTTGAAGATGCAATGGAAAACTACCGTGCCGTTCTCGAAGTGGTGGGTGATCTTTCTGCCAATTTTATTGAACCAAGAGCTGCCGGAGTTGATGAACTCGGAGCAGTTTTTGTTGATGGAAAAGTTTCTTATGCAGAAGGCACCAAAAAGAATTTACAGCAGCTTGCTCAAGCCGACTTGATGGGAATGATTCTTCCGAGAAAATATGGAGGTCTTAATTTCCCGTTTTTCATCTATATGGTGGCGGTTGAAATGGTTTCCCGCGCTGATGCATCGCTCATGAATCTTTTTGGACTTCAGGATATTGCCGACACAATAAGAAAATTTGGTGGTGAAGAGCTTGCTGAAGAATTTCTCCCAAAATTTTCCACAGGTGAGTTTACCGGAGCCATGGCTCTTACAGAACCTGATGCCGGAAGTGACTTGCAGGCAGTAAAACTCTCTGCATATCAAAACGAAAAAGGAGAATGGTTTTTAAGAGGTGTTAAAAGATTCATCACGAACGGGAATGGCGAAGTTCTGCTTGTGCTCGCAAGAAGTGAATCGGGTTCAAAAGATGGCAGAGGACTCAGTCTTTTTGTTTGTTATGGTGACGAAACAGTTAAAGTTCGTAGAATTGAGCACAAACTTGGTATTCACGGCTCACCAACATGTGAACTTCAGTTTAATGATACCCCCTGCAAACTTGTTGGTACCAGAAGAATGGGACTAATAAAATATGTGCTTGATCTTATGTTTCGGGCTCGGGCTGGAGTTTCTGCGCAAGCACTTGGGATATCACAAGCTGCTTATGAAGAAGCCTTAAAATATGCAAAAGAACGGGAACAGTTTGGCAAACCGATCATCAATCTCCCCGTGGTCGCCAATATCCTGATGGATATGAGAGTCACGCTTGAAAGCAACCGGTCATTGCTTTATTCCACTGCGATCATGGTTGATCTTAAAGAGAAACTTGAAGAGGTGATTGAAAACCTGAAAAAAGAGGGTAAACCTTTTGCAGAAACAAATGCCAGACTAAAAAATGTAACAAGACTTGCGAATCTTTTAACCCCCATGGCAAAATATATCGTTACAGAAGCATCAAACAAGATTACTTATGATGCTCTCCAGATTCATGGTGGCACGGGTTACATGCGTGAATTTAAAGTTGAACGGTTGGCTCGCGACGCAAGAATCACCAACATTTACGAAGGAACATCTCAATTACAAATTGTGGCTGCTGCCTCCGGCGTTTTTTCTGATGTACTTGTCGATTTTATCGCAAAAAAAGAAGCTAAATCATACGATTCGGGATTAACAAGACTGCAAAACTTCCTCAAAGATATCAGGATAATCTTTAATGAATGTGTTAAGTATGTCCTTGACAAAAAAGACCCTGTTTTCCAGGATGTTGCAGCAAAAGACCTTGTTGAACTTTACAGTTATCTTTATGTAGGCTATCTGTTGCTTGATGAGGCTGAAAAAGATTCACGCAAACGATTCATCGCTAACAGATTTATTATTAATTCACTTTCGCACGCTAAGAGAAATGCCGAATCAATAAAAGATGAGCTTTTCTCCGATATTCTGCATTCACATGAGATACTAATCTAACTCAGGAGCAACCAAAATGAACAACCAAAGAAATTACTTCAAAATCTATGATGACGAAGGCGTAAAAAGCTACTTTAAAACCAATCTCAGCTACGAAGAGATTGAGGCATTAAAAAAGGACTTTGAAGACAACCATCAGGAATATTACAACAACGATTTTATCAAATTCATCAAAGAAAATGACCCCTCCGCAGAAGAGATTGAGGTGCATGCGATATACTATTGAGAACTGCAGAGATTCGGAACCTCGGTACTTCAGAAATTCGGTATTTCAGAAGTTCCGGGTTCTCAATAGCACTGGGGTTCTGGAGTTCTGAGGTTCTGAAGTTCCGACTGAGGTTCCGAGGTTCCGAAGTACTATATTAGTAGATTGACTTTTTGAAAAATTTGGAAGATACATATGAAAGATCACGAAAATCTTAATTTTGAGTCGATGTGTGTGCATGCAGGCATTGATGCAGATGAATTTGGTGCGGTAGTTCCGCCGATATATCAGACTTCTACTTTTAAGTTTAAATCAGCACAACACGGTGCTGCATTGTTTTCCGGCGAGGGGAAGGGTCACATTTATACAAGAATGAGCAATCCGACCATTGAAGCAATGGAAGATTCTGTTGCCGCCCTCGAGGGTGGAGTAAAAGCAATGGGTTGTGCAAGTGGCATGGCAGCTATTAATACAGTGTTTGCTACATTTCTTGGCGCCGGTTCACATGTTGTTTGCTCACAAGCAGTTTATGGACCTACAAACACTCTGCTCAGAACAGTTTATGCAAGGTTTGGAGTTGAAATATCTTTTGTGGATACCTCCAATCCTGAAGATGTAAAAGCTGCAATGAAAGAGAATACCAGGTTAGTTTATGTTGAGACCCCGGGCAATCCAACACTTGCAATTGCTGATCTGGCAGAAATAGTAAAAATTGCAAAAGAATTTGGTGCAAAGGTTTGTGTTGACAACACATTCATGTCACCTGCACTTCAGAGACCTTTTGAGTTTGGTGTTGATGTCATAATTCATTCGATGACAAAGTTCTTAAACGGACATGCTGATGTTGTAGCAGGTATTGTTGTGGCAAAAGAAATGTCAGATTATACTCTCATGAAAAAAGTGTTAAATCAGACCGGTGGAGTAATCGACCCGTTTAACTCATTCCTGGTGCACAGAGGAATTAAAACTCTTGCCATAAGAATGGAAAAACATTCCGAAAACGCCCAAAAAGTGGCTGAATTTCTCGAAAAACATGAAATGGTTGAGTGGATTAAATACCCCGGATTAAGATCACATCCTCAGTATTTCACAGGTCTTAAACAGCACAAAGGTCACGGCGGAATGATCACTTTTGAATTAAAGGGTGGATATGACGCAGGTGAAATAATGATGAATTCTGTTAAACTTTGTCAGTTGGCTGTGAGCCTTGGTGGAGTTGAGTCCCTTATTCAGCATCCCGCAAGCATGACCCACTTTTCTATGGGACCCGATGCCCGTAAAGAAGCCGGAATAACAGAAGGTCTTGTTCGTTTATCAGTTGGTATCGAAAACCACAAAGACATCATCAAAGACCTCGAAAGAGCCCTCTATGAAGTTGGTGAAGCTTTAACTGTAAAACAGGAGAAAAATCTCTTTAGGTAGAGAGTACTTGAGAACTCGAGTGACTTGAGTACTTGAGTACTTGAGTAATGAATTACTCCGGTACTTAATTAATCATAAAATCCCTGCAATATTTATTATGGATACACATCCTGAGTTTTCGGGATGTGTATCTTTGTTTTAAATAGGAAACGGTCGAGTTAAACCGCAAAGGGCGCAGAGAACGCAAAGAAGGGATTAAAAATCAATCCGCGAAACTCCGTTTAATCTGCGTGTATCTGCGTCCTCTTCAAATCCGACTCTTACGGTTTGTCGTATTGCAGACGGCAATCGGGACGATTACCACTCCTGTCACTTACGCTCTAAATCCGTGGCCATCCGTGTTAAATCCGTGAAATCCGTGGAACTATCCCTCTCTTCAGTCCAAAAATTTATAATGTTCCAAAAACGCGATCGCCGGCGTCTCCGAGACCGGGGACAATGTATCCCTTCTCATTCAGACCACGATCGTGAGCTGCTGTATAGATATAAACATCCGGATGGTCGTTTAATACTCTGCTGACACCCTCGGGTGCGGAGATAATTGACGCTATAATGATGTTTTTTGCTCCACCCCTTTTCAAAAATGTAACGGCAGCAGAAACACTTCCGCCGGTTGCAAGCATCGGATCAAGGATAATCACCTGGGCAGTCTCCAAATCCTGTGGGGTTTTATAATAATATTCTATTGGTTCGAGGGTTTCTTCGTTTCTTTTAAGTCCTATATGTCCCATTTTCGCCTGCGGAAGAAGCTGAAGAAAAGCATTTCCCATACTTAATCCGGCTCTTAATATCGGCACAAGCACAATTTCACTTGCAATCTTTTTCCCGCTTGTAACTTCAAGTGGAGTTTCGACTTCAACATCTTTCATAATAATATTAGAACTGAGTGAAATACAAATAGAATAGGCTATTCTGTCGAGTGCATGTCGAAAATCTCTTTGTGGAGTGTGTTTATCACGAAGATATGTAAGGTCTCTAAGGATAAGATTGTTGCTGACTATGGTGAAATGTTCCATGGTACCTCTGTTTTATATAATCTTTGAAGCTGTTTTGTCGTCAATTAAAACTTTGATAAATTTTACTCCCACAAACAGAACCACTGCAAATATCAGGAAATTAAACAACCATGCAAAGAGCAGCAGACCTGTGTAGAAGCATATCACTGTAAGTAAATAGAGTAAAATTACCGAAATGTAAAGGGGAATAAATCTTTTCCGCGAGGGGAGAGGTGAATCAGGATTAAAAAATGAGCCGTAAAAATAGAGTTTTTGTTTATCTATTGGCAACTGAAAATCCCGCTCATGCAGATTCTCAGACATCCCTTTGCTTTTCCTGTAAGCTCTAAAAGCCAGGTAAATGGCAGTGAGCATCAAAAGTGAGAGCAGGGCTGTTGATGTAAAAATTATTAAGTCAGTTTCCAGATTCATCCGGATGTTAATTTCTCTTTAAGATTTGCCAAAAAATAGTAAATGTTATTGTAAAGATAGTGAAATTGAAGATTGCAGTATCGATTCGTATCACCCTGGATCAGGGAAACGAACAGAAATTAAGGGAGCCAAACTCCTTATGGCTGTTGCCCGGCAAGCCTCAAAACCTCATTAAACTCTTCTTCTTTTACAGGAAATACCGATAATCTGTTCCCTCTTTTAATTAAGGTCATATCCTTTAAATTTGGATTCTCTTTTATCTCTTGAAGTGTAACAAGTCGAGAGAATTTTTCAACCAATTTGATATCCACCATAATCCAGACAGGATTGTCAGGAGTGGATGAAGCATCAAAATAGTGGGATTGTGGATCAAAAGCAGATGAATCGGGATATCCCTCCCTAACCACTTCACACCAGCCTGCCACGCCCATCGGGTCGGTGCTGCTGTGATAAAAGAGAACTTTATCTCCAATTTTCATCGAGTCGCGGAGGAAATTCCGTGCCTGATAGTTGCGCACTCCATCCCAAAATGTAGTTTTATTGGGTGAATTTTCAAGATCATCAATTGAAAAAACATCAGGTTCCGACTTTACCACCCACCAATTCATTGTTTCCTCCTGAATTCAGCATTGATATAAGGTTTATAAGACCCATCGGGAAGTAGAAAATCGACCTCATATTTTATCAGGTCTGCACCCTCAAAATCGTAAATGATCCTGAACATCTGGTCTTCACGGGTTACATAATCCATTGTGTTCCCCTCAAAGATAAACTTGCTCTCACTTTTCTTAAAATCTCCATAGGCATTTATTGCAAAATTTCCCAACTCGTCCATTGAATAGAGGGTATATTTTTGCAGTCTTACATCATATCCAAGATATGCAATTGAGGTGATTGACATCCCAAAAGCGATGTTTTGAGAGCGGGATTCGATAAATCTTCCACCGAGAACCACTTGATTTTTTGAGTCACCGGCACCTTTTAATGCTTTGCCGTCATCTTTATCAAAAAAGAATTCAATTTGAACATCCCACTCCCCTTCAAAGAGAGCCAGAGCTTCATGTTCGGGTAGAGTAAGAGTAAGTTCCTCGAGTGTCGTCCATTTATTTGACTGGGCAAATAATCCTGTTGCAAAAATTGCAAAAAAGATAAGTGTGGTGTAGAGTTTCATTGTCATAAAATTTATTATTGAGCTTGTAAATATACCAATAATAAAAAAGAGGCTGCTCATTTTCATGAACAGCCTCTTGGTCAAAAATATTACTGCATTTTTGGATTATTGCATTACTGCATTATTTCATCAGGATCATTTTTTTGGTAGCAGAAAAGTTTCCGGCTTTGATCGAATAGATATAAGATCCGCTGGAAAGTTTTGCAGCATCAAAAACCACCTGATGTGCTCCTGCATCTTGTCTTCCATTAACGAGAGTAGCAACTTCGTTACCCATAACATCATAAATCTTAACAACTACATCTGAAGCTTCAGGTAATCTGTAAGAGATTGAGGTTGAAGGGTTAAATGGATTTGGGAAGTTCTGATCTAATGCAAAGGATGTTATGGTAGCAACATCAACTTCAACTTCACTTGAATAAGCGAATGTACCATCAAAATCGATTTGTCTTAAGCGATAAAAATATTTACCTGATTCGATTTTTGAATCTGTGTAAGCATAATTATTTGAACCGGTTGTGGTTCCTTTACCATCTATAAAGGCAATGGTTGAATATTCTGAGTTTTCCAATCTTCTCTGAACTTCAAAACCTTTATTGTTGGTTTCAGTTGCAGTTGCCCATGAAAGATTAACTGCACCATTATCTGATGTGGCTGCAAATGATGTAAATTCAACAGGAACAGGAACTCCCCATCCTTTTGAAATTGCGCCATTACTTCTGCATGCCCAGATAGCGGTTCCGGTACGGGCTTTATTAATGTGGTAGAAATTACCTGCAGTTGCTGTGTAAGCTGTTGTCCAGGTTGCACCGTTATCAGTTGACTGATAAAGTCCGGTAGCCTGACGGGTTACATACCAGTTGGTGGCTTCGCCGGTAACACCGGAGATATTGCCGGTTCCGGGAACGGTTAGAGCTGCCCAGTTGGTACCACCATTAGTGGTTGCCATAAAGTTTGTTCCGCCGGTTACTCCAACATTTGCGTTGTTGAACCAAATAGTGTAAGAGTTTACCTGACCGGTGGTAGCTTGTGATTGCCATGTATTACCAAAATCCGGTGAGTGCCATACTCTGGTTCCATTAGTACCAAACCAGATTTTGTCGCCCATTACAAAAAGTCCATTATTCCAACCGGCGAATCCACCGGAAGCGAGATACATTCCGGTTGAATCCCATGTGGTTCCACCATTGGAAGTTCTGAAAAGTGTCCATCTGCTGGCTACAGGATCACCATAGAAAAAGCCATTGTTTGCATCTTTGAACCAGATACCATCGCCAAAACCGCCTGACTGGAAGAGTTGTTGTGTCCAACTTGTTCCACCATCGGTAGTTTTGTAGATGTATGTTCCGGAAGCAGGGGATGTTGTTACCCAGCATGTGTTTGCATCGAGTGCATAAACTGCATAAACATCAGCAGACCCAACACCTGCGCCACCAACATTTGCCCAGTTGGTTCCGCCATTTACTGTGCGCAAAACCACACCGGCTGCTCCACCAATCCAGCAGACATTATCATCAACTGCCGAAACAGAATAGAGTGCACCTGTAACGCCCGAGGTTTGTTCAACCCACTGTGCGTTCGCTACAGAAAACAAAAAAACGAATAGGAAAAGAAGTCGTAAAGATCTCATATGAGCTCTCCTTTGTTATGTTATAGTCGGAACCCGCCCGGTTTAATTTGCGGAATTCGAACTACTAAAAAATTGTGATTAAAGTTATTCATAATCGAGCTAAAAACAAAATCTAAAATCAATTTTTTTGAGCATTTTTTATTTTTTAACTTAATTTTAATACAAGACTATTCAGAAAAACGGATTTAATTATCCAAACTATTAAATGGGAACATAAATTCCTATATTTGGGAATAAAAATTCAAAGAAATTCGACTATGAAAACCTCTTTTATTTCCATTATAGCTTCAACAGTTTTACTTCTCGGCAACATTTTTGCCGGAGGTGGAGATTCATCTATGGCAAAAACTGAATTTGTGCCCGACTGGGCAAAAGATGCCGTATGGTATCAGGTATTCCCGGAAAGATTCCGCAACGGGAATCGTGATAATGACCCTAAAATTGAAAATCTTAAAGGTGCGTATCCCCACGATATCACTTCTCCCTGGCAAATCCATCCCTGGGAAAGCGACTGGTATGAACTACAACCATATGAAAAAGGGAACGGCAAAGATATCTGGTTCAACTTACAACGCAGACGGTATGGTGGAGACCTTCAGGGGGTGATAGATAAACTGGGATACATAAAGGATTTGGGGATAAATGCAATTTATTTAAATCCCGTTTTTCAGGCTCCATCATTACACAAATATGATGGTATCTCTTTTCATCATGTGGATCCCAATTTTGGAAATAATCCCGAAGCAGACAGAGAACTGATCTCCACGGAATCATTTGATGATCCCACTACCTGGAAGTGGACAAATGCTGATAAATTAGTGCTTGAATTAATCCAAAAAGCTCATAAACTTGGCATACGAGTTATTTTCGACGGGGTGTTTAACCACATGGGAATCTCATCAATTCCATTCAGGGATGTTGTTGAAAATCAGGAAAAGTCCCGATTTAAAAACTGGTTTTCCATTAAATCGTTTGAGGACAAAGAAAAAGGGACAAAATTTGAATATGAAGGATGGTTTGGTGTTAAAGAACTGCCTGAAATTAAAGAAGATGAAAACGGAATTGTTGCAGAACCTAAAAAATATATCTTTGACATTACCAAGAGATGGATGGACCCCAATGGCGATGGCAATCCCGCTGATGGTATCGACGGCTGGAGGCTTGATGTTGCCTTTTGCATAAAACATCCATTCTGGAAAGACTGGCGTTCTCATGTGAAATCGATAAACAACGAGGCATACCTCACCGCCGAGGTGATCGATCCGATAGATGTAATCGAACCATATCTTCAGGGGGATGAGTTTGATGCGGTGATGAATTACAATTTTGGATTTGCCTGTGCCGATTTTATCCTCGCAGAAAAGACAAGGATATCCGCATCTGAATTTGATGAAAAGCTTGCAGAACTCCGCTCGGCTTTCCCCGGTGGAGTTGAATATGTTCAACAAAATCTCTTTGGAAGTCACGATGCCAACAGAATTGGATCCCATGCAATGAATGCCGACCTCGGACGATATGGTAATTGGGGTAAATGGTTCAATATTTCAAGAGGAAGTAACGACAAATATAACACGGCTAAACCGACAGAACAAGCCTTGAAAAAACAAAAACTTTTTGCCATACTGCAAATGACATATGTGGGTGCTCCAATGATCTATTATGGCGATGAAGTGGGAATGTGGGGAGCAAATGATCCTGACTGCAGAAAACCAATGGTATGGGATGATCTAAAATATCAACCTGAAATTTATAATCCCGATGGTTCAAAGCGTTCTTCTCCTGAGGAAGTAAAAGTGAACAACGACCTGCTTGGACATTATAAAAAGTTGATTAACATCCGTAACTCACACCCATCACTAAGAAGAGGCAGTTATAAAACAATAAAAGTTGATGATGAACATGAAATATTTGGTTTCGAAAGGAAATTTGAGGGAGAGGAAGTACTTGTATTCATAAATAATTCAGATGTTAAACGCACAACCACAGTTTTACGCGACGGGAAGTATAACGACCTGCTAAATGGTGGTGAGTTAAAGTTCAGCGCCTCATATAACCTGCTTGAGATTCCGGCTAAATGGGGTGTCATTTTGCTGAAGAGGTAGAATTAAACCACTTATACATATTAAACGGGTGGTTATATAATATTATAGCCACAATTCGCCGCTTGAATGTAAATTAAAAACTTCAATAAGGAATATTTTTATTGGCAGGTTTTTTCTCAAATCTTTATAAGTTATACACAAGTGACCTGAAAGATGGTGATGTCTCCCGACTGTTTCGTTCCGAAGCTCCCGAGGTGTATCAGTTTTACCTTGATAGCGCAAAAAGAAACGATTATAAGAAAATGACAAAAGGGCAACGCAAATTTGCCCTGCTAAAGGATCTTATCTATACGTTTCTCAGTAAACTGTCCCCGGTAAGAAGGATCGCGTTTTCAATTGCATTTGCAATCTTTTTATATGCTTCGATGATGAATATGTGGTTTTGGGGAGTGTTATCATTTTTAACGGTGGTATTATTACTCGCATTTGAAGTGGCAGAGAAGGTTTCAGCTACTAATGAACTGGATATCGCTAAAAACATCCAGGAGGAGTTGATAATGACTGAATCTCCTGTGTATGAGGGGCTGCAAGTTGCTGCTTATTCAAAACCTGCAAAAGTGGTCGGAGGCGATTTCCTCAACTTTTTCCCGCTCAATTCCTCACAAAAAAAACATTTTTATCTCCTTGGCGACATTTCAGGCAAAGGAATGCTTGCTGCTTTGTATATGGTGAGAGTTCACTCTGTATTAACTTATTTGACAAAAAATCAACTTTCAGCTAAAGATGTTTTAAAAGAACTGAACAAAGTTCTTAATTCCATTTTTAAACCGGGATTGTTTTTTACAGCTGCAGTTTTGGAAGTTGAAGAGGGGGAAAAAATAAAAGCAATCAGAGCGGGCCACACTCCTCTGCTCCATTTTTGTGCCGAATCGAAAGAAGTAAAACAATTGAAACCGACAGGCATAGGAATCGGTATGCGAGATAAGGGCATTTTCGATAAAACTCTCGAAGAGATTGAAATCGACCTGAAGGTCAACGATATACTCTTTATCTATTCCGATGGAGTAAACGAAGCTGTTGATGAATTTAACAGAGAATTTGGGATCGCCAGAATTGAAAAAAATCTGATCAAAAACGCAGAAAAATCACCTGATGAAATTATTAAATCAATCCTTCGATCGATCAACAACTTTACCTATAATGTCCCTATGAGGGATGATATAACTATTCTGGTGCTAAAGAGAAACTCGAGATTCAGAACTCTGGAGACTTTAGAGATTCAGTGACCAGAACTGAGGTCGTACTCAAAATCTTCCGAGTTTCTCAAGTCACTCTGAGTTTCTCAAGTTCTGATCCTCTACTTAATCAAAATCATCTTCTGTCTTAACATTTTCCCGCCGGCATTTAACACTGCAAAATAGATACCACTTGGCAGGTTGTTTGCATTGAATTCAACCTTGTGTATCCCGGACTCAAAATATCCGCTTGCGATTACTCCAACTTCCTCACCATTTGTATTAAAAACTGAAAGTTTAACATCACTTCCCTCGGGAACAGCAAACTTAATTGTAGTTGAAGGATTAAATGGATTTGGATAGTTACTGTACAATGTATATTCTAAAGGTGAAAGTTGCTCGTCTTCTGTTGACATCACTGTGTTGGCGGTTTTAAGAACTATCTCATCGTTTGGATCAAAAACAAGGGAAGTTGGTGATCTGTCAAAGTTAAATGTAAAGATTTGATTGTTCTGATCGTTAAACACTCTGATTGTGGTGTCAGCACCGGAAGTGAATGAAATCTTGAGCTCAATTGGCATTTTGTAATAAACAGAGCCGGACTGAGTTTGTCTTGCCTTAAAATTTAGAGTCCAATCCCTCGAACCCGGTTGGGAAATCCAATAAGTGTTTGAGTAGCTTGGGTGATTTGGTTCATACAGCCACTGTTCAAAAAACCATGTAAGATCCTGACCTGAAGCTTCACTCATTTTTACGATAAATTCAGGGATTGAAGCGTTTTTATATCTAAAGGTTGAATCTGTTGCATATGATCTGACGGTACTAAAAAAGAGTTCGGAACCAAGGACATAACGCGCCATTGCAAGCACACACGACCCTTTTGCATAGGTTATTGCGGTGTTAAAAAGTTCATTGGTGCCCGGAGTTACAATTGCCCATGATGGATTATAGATTGGCCATCCGGGATTTTGTTGTTTGTAATAATTGGCATCGCTGTTGATCATCGATTTATAAGCCGAATAACTTCCACCCGGTTTTACCTCTTCCCAGACTGATTCAGAAAAAGTTGCAAAACCTTCATTCAGGAAGATGTCTGCCCATGTTGATGGACTGATCATATCACCAAACCACTGATGTGCAAATTCGTGAGCGAGTAGATTTTGACTCCAGCAGTTTGGACAAAGAGAGGTAAGCGTCTGATTTTCCATTCCACCCCAGGTGAATTGGTTGTTCAGCGTCGCATATCCGTTTTTTTCAAATGGATATGGTCCATATTTTTCGCTAAAACCTGTTGTCTGGTTGATTATTGCATCCCTGATTGTTTGTGAAACTGTTTCACCCGGATTTGCATAGAGTCTGATCGGTAGAGTGTCCCCTGAAACTGGATCTATCCAGTTCAGGATGAATAACTGATAGTTTACTCTGGCTGAAATAACAGTTAAATAAGTAGTAACGGGGTCTCTGCTTACCCAGCGATAATAGATTTCTGAACCGGTATTAGTGGAATCTTTTAACAATCCGTTTGAACCGAGTTTTACATTCACCGGCACTCGTGCTGTAAGGTCAACAGTTGCCTTGTCGGATGGTTTATCCCAGCAGGGGAACCACTTTCTTGCTCCCTCGGGTTCGTTGTCGGTGAATACAGTGCCACCACTTGCATAAAAAGCATTATCAGATACATTGTTGTGTCGATAATAAATCTTCACCTCCACTGTATCACCGGGTGAATAAGTGGAATCAAGTGTAATATTTAATTTATTCGATGCATGGGTAAATGAGGCACCGGCAAAACCAAGTGAATCGACCACAATTGAGGTATTTACTGCATCCAAAACTATTTGATTTAGCGTTGAATCCACCTTAAATTTTACGACGACACTTCCCGTAAAAGATTTTGGATATGGCGAAATAAAACAGTTGTATATATCGAGATTCAGTTTGTAATCCAGAACATCAAAAGTATGTGCGATAGCTTCAATGTTTTGAAGTTTTTGAAGTGATGCAGGAAGCATATTTTGCTTCTTTTCAGCACAATATTCGTAACCTCTTTTTTCTTGAGGAAACAAGGTGGATATTAACAATATAACAAATATAACTGCGGCTCTGAGGGTCATTTTATGCCTGATGAAATAAAAAAGGGAATGATAATTATTGTGGATTTAAATTACGGTATTCACAGTTCAAAAAAATGTCGATAATTTGGTATGATAACAAGATTGAAGATTAAGCAAGTGATTCTCTGTCAGCAACAATAAAATCGAGGATACTCCTGCCATTTTCTGAAGCTATCATAATCTTTGAAGTATCGATATAAATATTGTTTAAATACTGCATTTTCAGAATATCACCATCCCTGAATTCGGGTATTAAACCTCCGAAGAAAAATCCAAGTTCTCTGAATTGTGAAACAAGGTACATGGTTGCCGGTTCTGAGAGAGGAAGTTCCAGATAAATTGTATCAATTTTTTTCATGCAGAGTTCTTTTATCCTCAGCCTGAGGATTGGCACAATATCTTCACCATATTTTTCAATAGTGATAACAGCAGAATTCAGGTCGGGTTTAAAGCTCAATTCAAGAGCTGTTTCTCCCGACATCTCAACAATGTTTTTAAAACTTTTTGTAGTGTGAACTGTTCTGTTGAGTTTTAGATCTGAATAAATCCTTGTCATTATATCTTCATAAACAGCAGGTATGTAAACGGTTCTTTTGGGTTCTTCGTTAATTTTAAGATAATAGAGCATCACAGCTTGTCGCTGCGAAAGCCCTTCATCGTTTATTTTTTTAAAAGTGACTCTTTCACCTGTGAAAGCTATTAACAGACCTGTTTCTTTTGCCCCGAGTGTGATGTTCCCTTTTTGTGTGTAGGGGTGAATTGTGACACTCTCACTATAAAGTCCGTAAAGCCCAATCGATTTCCCGTGCTCAATGGCTTGCATTTTCATTCGTTTAAAGAGATTATGCCCTCTATAGCGGGGATCAACAATCGCCATTCCTGAATCAGCTACTCTGGCACCCGGTTTTTCGTAAAACAAACCAAGATTTGCAATAAATTCATCTTTTGAATTTCTTACTGTTACAGCCTCGAGGTATCCGTATTCAAGAATTTCTTTAAGTTTTTCAGGGAGATACGCAACGCTGGCGTAGGTGTAACCGTAGGCGCGGTAGGCTAATCTGGCAAGCTCCAAAGCATCCTGTGATTTAAGCATGCCAAATTTAAGTTCTTCATCTTTGGGTGCGGGCTCCGGTTCAACAGGTGCAAAATCAGATACAAGGTGTTGTATCTCTTCATCAGGCAGATTTTTTACAACTTCAAGTCTTTTCCCTTCTTTTCCAAGGTTTACAAACTTAAATTCATCTGCCAGATGTTTTATCAGTAGAATTCCTAAAGCCGAGCGCTCTTCCAGTTCAAGTTTTTCAACATCCACCGGTAATCCCTTATCTTCAAATGTGAAGATCAGTTTGCCGGGAAGATAAGAAATTTTGAACTTTACAACTCCAAGTTCATCAAGTTCAAATGAATTTTCCACAACACTAACAAAAGATTCTTCAACGATCAACTCAACTTCGCGGTGCTTTTCTTCCGGGAATCCAAACCATTCGGCTATCTGTTTTGAGAGGTTTACAACCACAGGCAGGTAGTTTAACTGCGCCGGAATTGTTAACTCCGAAAGTTTGCCGGCAATTAAGATTCTTTTGTCGAGTTTGTTTTTCATTCCGTTACCCGTTTAAGGGTTATTTACCGGTCATGTGATCAAATTTACGCGAGGCGTGCAGATCTTCATATTTGAGTTTTGCGTCTGCAAGTGCTTTGAATCTCTCTTCTAACTTTTTGTAACAAAATTTCATAAAATAAAATGATTCAACCACACCATAATCCCCTTTTGAGTATTTTACAACCTTGAGGGAATATTTTGGAAATCTGATTCCTTTTACTACTTCGTATTCTTCTTTCATTTCTCCATAAATTCTATTAAAAACGATGCTAAATTTACATATTTTCTCACAAATTAATAATAATATTGTGTTAAGATATCATAAATTGTTCTTATACAGAGCGAAATTAATAGTTGCAGACTGTTTAATCGTATGTGTCGAATATCACAGCTCTTAGTTGTGATAAAAATGATTGCCCCTGTTTTTAAGATGGCATTGCATCATTAGTTCTTTAATTCAGTTATATTTCGAGTATGAAAAAAATAATTTTTAAATGAGAGGTTTTGTGAAGAAAGAGTTGAACAACTGGGATGTCAAACATGGCGACTACCAGCGTGATTCCGAATATGACAAATTATACCTCCACAACCGTAAGGTTGAGAGAACGAAAAAAAGTGCCCTGGTAATCTCAGCCGGCATACTCCTTACTGTCATCTTCTATTTCATCCTGAAAGCGGCTTCCTCTATTTAATCGAGCGGGAATTTCCCCAACATCCGAATCTTCTTTTTTATTTCTCTAACCCCCTCAAGGGTGTTTTTTGTCCATTTTAAACCCATTGTTAATATAATATATAGTCTAATAGTGAAGGATTCACCAAAATATTAAAATAAAATCAATTTATTTTTGTATTTATTTGGATTTCCCTTGACTTTAAAACAAATTCTTTGTAAATTTGAAACAGGTTAAGGTGAGGTTTAGCGACCATAATTTTTCACACAAATTGGAGGTTTTCTCTTTTAGATCAACATTTTTATTATAAAGGCGGGATGTGGGCAGTGAATCAATAGGTGTGGTGAGGGAAAAGGTACACTACCGGTTATTGGTTTTTAAATTTATATGGTGAAAACCCCATCCCCTTTTATAATTTCCCCTTAAGCTTAACTTATCTACAAGAACTTATCTTCTTTTAAATTCAATTTCTGAAATCCAATTTCTATGCACGGTTTTGCGCACTCTAACTTAATTTAGTGTTGCATCTCCGTCTTTCGGTTCACCGGCTTCGATAAGCTATGTGCCGTTGTCATAGTATTTAAATATAATGTAGATAACTATACTTTTAATAATTTATCGAATAGGAGTGTTATATGCTCAGGAACAGGCAAACAGTTGATATCGGGTATGAAAAAATCGGTCTTTTCAGATTGGTTGTTCTCATAGCTTTATATACTCCGATTGCTTTGTTATTGGTAGTCTCATCGCCGCTTCACCTGATAAGGTTTGTGGCTGAGAAGATCGTAACAAAGTAACATTTTGAGTTTAATTAATAAATCACAAAAGAGGAGCGACATGCAACAGGAAACAACATGGTACAGGTGGGACATCAAGAAGGGCGACTATACAAGGGATGCCGATTATGACCGTCTCTACTTCAAAGGGAAGAAGAGAGAAAAGATCTATCGTGCAGCGATGTGGCTGGGAGTGGCAGTAATTGTATCTCAAGTCTTTCTGAAGGTTCTTGCTTACGCATCGAGGATGTAAGCCGGTTGTGAGGAATGATCTTCCGTTTTTTTTACAGTGATCCCTCACTAACCTAACCTTGCCCGTTTGCCTTTCGAGGTGGCGGGCATTTTTTATTTAAAAATAGTTTGCCAGAAAATCATAACATTCTTAACTTGAGAAATTGATATATAGTTTTCTCCCAACCGCGTAAATAACAAGTACCAGTTAAATTTTAGATAGAGGAGCCTCATAAAATGAGTGATGAAGCAGGCATTAAACAATCCGAAGGTGAAGTTTATTTTCCTTCTCAATCAGTAATTGATAATGCACATTGCAAAGATTACGATTCGATGTACAAAAGATCAATCGAAGATCCTGAAAAATTCTGGGGAGATATCGCCGAAGAATTTGAATGGTCTCAAAAATGGGACAAGGTTTACGATGAATCTACTCCACCTTTCTTCAAGTGGTTTACCGGCGGTAAAACCAACATCGTTACAAATGCGATCGACAGACATCTAAAAACCTTCAGAAAAAACAAACTTGCCCTGATCTGGGAAAGTGAATCGGGAGATGATGTAAGAACATATTCCTATTTTTCACTTAATCGTGAGGTAATAAAATTTGCCAATGTCCTAAAAAGCATGGGAGTTCAAAAGGGAGATATAGTAACCATCTATATGCCCCGTGTTCCTGAACTTATGTTCGCAATGCTGGCTTGTGCAAAAATTGGTGCAGCACACTCGGTGGTTTATGGAGGTTTCAGCGTGGAGGCACTTGCCGAGAGAATTGAAGACGCTCAAAGCAAAGTGTTGATCACCGCTGATGGTGGGTATATGCGCGGGAAAATAGTGAACCTCAAACAGATCGCAGATGAAGCCCTCGCCCGTCAGGGTACAATCGAACATTGTGTGGTTGTTCGCAGAACGGGACATGAAATTTATATGGAACCGGGTCGTGATTACTGGTATCACGATCTCCTCAGTGTTCCGGTTGTTAATCAACCATGTGAAACTGAACAGGTTGATGCAGAAACAATGCTTTTTATCCTCTACACTTCAGGTACTACAGGCAGACCAAAAGGCGTAATCCACACTCATGGTGGTTATATGGTTTACACTGCAACAACATTTAAGTATGTGTTTGATATCAACGATGAAGACAGATATTGGTGTGCTGCCGACCCCGGTTGGATTACAGGACACAGTTATATAGTTTACGCACCCCTCCTTAACGGTTCCACAAGTTTTATGTATGAAGGTGCTCCAAACTTCCCCTATCCCAACAGATGGTGGAAGATGATTGAGAAGTATGGAATTACAATCCTTTACACTGCACCAACAGCTATCAGAGGGCTGATGAGATTTGGAAACGCCTGGCCAAACAGACACGACCTCTCATCACTTCGTATTTTGGGAAGTGTTGGCGAACCAATTAATCCTGAAGCATGGAAATGGTATTATGAAGTGATCGGCAAATCAAACTGCCCTGTAATGGATACCTGGTGGCAGACTGAAACAGGAGGATTTATGATAACTCCCCTTCCTGTAACTCCACTTAAGCCGGGAAGCGCAACGAGACCGTTTTTTGGAATTGATGTGGATGTACTCGATCTCGATGGAAAAAGTGCACCAACCGGTGAAGAGGGTATTCTTGTTATCAAAAAACCATGGCCCGCAATTATGAGGGGTATTCTTCATGATCCCGAACGGTATAAACAACAATATTGGAGCAAATATACCACAATGTATGAAGCCGGAGATTCGGCGAGAAAAGACAAAGATGGTTATATCTGGGTAATCGGAAGATTGGATGATGTTATAAAAGTGAGTGGCTATCGTTTGGGAACCGCTGAGATCGAATCGGCACTCGTTTCACATTCGGCAGTGGCAGAAGCTGCTGCTATTGGACTTCCCCACGACGTGAAAGGTCATGTTATTCACTGTTATGTGGTGCTTAGAGCGGGATATGCAGCCTCGGATTCACTTGTTGAAGAACTAAAAAAACATGTGGGTCACGAGATTGGACCGATCGCCAAGCCGGAAAAAGTTAATTTTATGGACTCATTACCAAAAACCAGATCCGGAAAAATTATGAGACGACTGCTAAAAGCGAGAGCTTTGGGTCTCCCGGAAGGCGACAAGAGCACACTTGAAGAGTAATCTTTCATGGTCAATTTTGAGACTGTATCTCATTATGAGACTATAGGAGAATCGACAATGTGAGAAAAAAGCCTGCTATGAAATGTTTCATGGCAGGCACGATTTTTGCATAATTCTAATAAATGGTTTTAATCTAAAAGAGGCAATAATGCAGATTTATAAAAAATTTAGTTTAAGTTTTTGCATAATAACACTGTTTTTGTTTTCAGGTGTTACCTACGCAATGGATACACTCGGTGTGGCAAGTCAAGACAGTCACACTAAACTGCCCCCTGAATATTTTATTTCATCCGAAGGTATCACAAGTAGTGTAGCAAAAGTATTTGGGACTCAAATCGGTACAAATGGAATTAAATTTACCGACCCCTACAATCCCACAAAGACGATCAACACTTGGGCGGGAACCTTCAGGGGCGAAATTAACGCTCAAGCCTCAAATTTTTATTGTATCGATATAAGGCATAATATTGCTTTTTACACGACAAATCAACCACATCAATATATCGACTCGGGGATTACTCCCTCACAGATAACTTACATATTGATGAACTATTACCCATACAAACCGTATCCCTACCCGGGAGCAATGAACACGGTTCAGAAGGAAGCTGCTGCAATTCAGCTTGCCATCTGGCATTTTGCTGATGGTGTAAATGCGAATACCATTCAAACATCTGATATAAAAACGAGAGTTCTTGCCATTATAGCTGATGCGAATGCCAATGCTAATGGATTTGTACCTGTTAAAACCTTGATAATTCTTCCGGGGGCTAATCAATACCCTGCCGGCACAAGCGCAGAATTTAGAGTGAGGGTATTTGATGAACAAGCTCGTCCGGTTGCAAACAGACAAGTTACACTTGCCACCACAGCAGGAACACTCAGCCAAACCACCATTACAACCGATGCAACAGGTACTTCAGCTTTGGTTACTCTTAACCCAAACGGGGCATTAAATGCTGTAGTTACAGCGTCTGCTCAAATTACTATCCCGCAGGGCACACGGTATGTACATTCGATTCAACCGGATCAATATCAAAAACTTGTGCTCGCCACTCCGGCAACAGCACTTAAAAGCACTGATCTGACTTTTGAATGGGCTCCACTTGTTGACCTGTCACTTACCAAAACAGTAAACAATTCTGACCCCCTGAATGGTGAAAATGTTACTTTTACAATCACAGCTTCAAATGCCGGTCCGGCGCAGGCAACAGGAATTGTCGTAAAAGATTTCCTGCCCGGCGGTGTGACCTATCAGAGTATAACATCAACTCAGGGCTCCTTTGATACTTTAACAAGTGAATGGACAGTTGGAACTCTGGGAAGTGGTGCATCAGCAACGCTGAGTTTAACTGTGAAAGTTGATGTTGCTGCTCCTTCCATTTTTGACCTCGGCGAAGCGGAAGGATACAATGTTTTCATTTTTGAAGATATGAATCAGCCAACTGCTGATGTTCAGGGAAAGGTTGCAGTAGGAAGAGATGGTTTCTTCTCCAATTTCAGTTGTGGTGATCTTTTGCCGGCTTCGGGTGGCACAGTTGATGTTCTTGTAGTTGGAAGACATCTGACCTTCACATCTGGAAATGTTGTGGGTGGAAATATCGTTTATGGCAACACAGGCACAGTTTCACAAATGGTTGGGATAGTGGATGGAACATTAAGGCAGGACAGCCCGGTTGATTTTGCTTCTGCAACAACCCACCTCACTGCCCTCTCAACACAATTGGCCGGTTATACAACAAACGGAACCACCAATATGTCGGGCGTTACACTCACCTTAAATGGTAGTGATCCATTCCTTAATGTTTTTAATGTAACTGCTGCTCAGATGACTTTGACTCAGGAAGTTTATATTAATGTCCCCAATGGATCAGCGGTTGTTGTAAATGTTGATGGTGACAATATCGATTGGGGTGGCAACCTCGTTGTTTCCGGCACCACAATTACCAATTGTATGTTTAATTTCCATAATGCAACTTCGATCATTATCCAGCAAATAGATGTTACAGGCTCCATTCTTGCTCCTCTTGCTCATGTCAATTTTATAAGTGGTGTGCAGCATGGACAGATGATTTGCAAAACCCTTTCCGGTGGTGGACAGTATAATCTTGCCAATTTTATTGGAAACATCCCTCTTGACACCACATTAACCAATGTTGCCGAGATTATTCGCTGCGATCAGGTTGATATTGACTCAGAACCCGGGAATGGCGGTGACGATGAAGATGATTATGCTTTTGCCGCTGTCCATGTTCGCGGTACACACACAGGTGGCGGGGGAAGCATCAATGTTGGAACCTGGCAGTTTGTTGGAACAACCGGGCAGGATTATTTTATCTGGACTTTCCTTCAGGCTTTAGACGGATCAATGCTTGCAGGCACCTGGGGTGGAAAGATATTAAGATCAAATGATCAAGGCGTTTCATTCACAGTAATTAACGACGGAATGAATGTTGCATTTGTCTGGGACCTTGTACAATCCTCGAACGGAGATATATATGCAGCTACTGAAAGAGGTGTATTCAAATCGGTCGATAATGGTGCAACATGGACTGCTACAGCCCTTCCAATTTTTGATGTTAGAGCGTTACTTATTGATGGTAATGCTATCTATGCCGGCCTTTGGGGTCAGGGTGTTTACAAATCTGTCGATAACGGCTTAAACTGGACAGATGTAAGCAACGGAATGGTTATCAAAGCTGTTCAGGCTCTCACTAAAGACAATAATGGTAACATCTTCGCCGGAACATTTGGCGGTGGAGTTTACAAAACCAATGATGGTGGAATCAACTGGACAACCACCGGTATGAACTACCCGCATGTTTGGGCACTCGGCACAACTTCCACAGGAATACTCATTGCAGGAACTTATGGGAATGGACTTTATATGTCAGCAGATGGAGGTAATTCGTGGGTACCACAGACCTCGGGAATAAATGCAACCCACATATATTCCATCTCTGTTGATGCAAACGATAATGTCTTTGTAAGTTCATGGAACAATGGAATCTATTTTGCTCATATAACTCCTGCTCTTTCTCCGGCGACAGCATGGAATTATGTTGGACTTACCGGAGTAAGGATCAGTGCTCTTAGCTACAATCAAACAACCGGAAAATTGTTTGCAGCCGCTACTGATGGTGGAATTCTCAGAAATGATGCCCCAACCTCGACAAAAGAGATTGGTGTAAATTCAATTCCCGGTGAATTCAACCTGGCAAACAACTATCCAAATCCATTTAACCCTGAAACGGTTATCGAATTTTCTCTTCCTGAAAGGGAATTTGTTAACCTCTCAATTTACAATGTACTTGGTGAGCTGGTAAGTGTTCTTACCTCCGGCGAGCTTGATGCAGGTAAATACTCGGTTAAATTTGATGCAACGAATCTTCCAAGCGGAATTTACATCTACCGCATTTCTTCCGGTAATAATGTAGTCTCAAAGAAAATGATTCTGATGAAGTAAAATCTTTGGGGTTGTAATGTTTTAAGCCTCCGGTAGAAATGCCGGGGCTTTTTTTATTTCCCGGATTTGATAAAATAACCAATCATCTGGATGAAGGTTGCGATTATGAAAGTGATGATCACCGCAAAAAAGACTCCATTACCGATGTCATCAGGAAAAATTGTTTTTAGGATGATGAATGAAAACAGTACCACCATCATCAGCTTAAGCCACCTGATCATTCTGACCGCGGTTGTGTATTGGCGTTTTGCATTCTCCTCTGTGATTTCTGTGAGGTAGTTAAAGGCGTGCGGAAATTTTTGTGCAAATGTCATCCCCGCATACAAGAGTATCAAAATCCCAAAGAAAAAAAATATCCCGCTTTTGTCCCCCATTCTGTCAATATTTCCTGCAAGGTCGTAGTGCATCGCAACCTGGTCTTCCACCGAAGGATATCGAAAGAGGAAAATAACAGTGATTGTCAATAAAACACCGGCTGTAACTCCCTCAGCGATCCGGTCGGCTACAGAAAGGGGAATGATATATCGTGGTCGGTCTTTGATCTTCAATTTCATTTTAATTGACAATTTTATTAATAAATGACAAAATTAACGATGGAAAATAACAAATCAAAATCATATTCTTTATCCCCCTGATCTCAAATCATCTTATTCTGCCTCATCAAATCTTTTACTGATGAAACTGTTACAAATTCTGAGTAAAACAGAGTCTGATATAAGCTTCTAAATATTAAGAATATCCCCACTATTGACAATTCTATTTTGTCATTATTGAAAATTTGTGCTTAAAAAGGGGGTGAATTGGCATTAATCAATATGGCATAATATTTGCATCAAAGTAGTGATTTTTATTCACGAATAATAACTGATGGTAAGAAAATGGAAAGAAAAAAAGTTACAATTGACGGTAATGAGGCGGCCGGTTATGTGGCGTATCACACTAATGAAGTGATAGCCATCTACCCGATCACCCCTTCGTCAAATATGGCAGAGTGGTGCGACCAATGGGCAGCGGAAGGAAAAAAGAATATCTGGGGAATTACTCCCTCCGTATCAGAACTTCAAAGTGAAGGCGGCGCATCAGGAAGTGTTCACGGAGCACTTCAAACAGGTTCGCTCACAACCACTTTTACAGCCTCACAGGGCTTGCTCTTAATGATTCCAAACATGTTCAAAATAGCAGGTGAACTTACTTCTACAGTCTTTCATGTTTCGGCCCGTTCTATTGCAGCTGCTGCTTTATCAATTTTTGGTGACCATAGCGATGTTATGGCTACCCGTTCTACAGGTTGGGCACTGCTCTCCTCAAATTCAGTTCAGGAAGTTATGGATTTTGCTCTGATAGCTCAGGCAGCCACTCTTGAAGCAAGAGTTCCTTTCATCCATTTCTTTGATGGTTTCAGAACCTCACACGAAGTTGCTAAAATAGAACAACTCACCCCGGACGACATGAAAAAAATGATCGACCAGAGACTGGTTTTTGAACACAGAAAAAGAGGCTTAAACCCTGAAACTCCTGTGATCCGCGGAACAGCTCAGAATCCTGATGTTTATTTCCAGGGAAGAGAAACAGTTAACCCGTTTTATAATGTTTGCCCTGACATCGTTCAGAAACAAATGGACAAATTTGGTGAACTGACAGGAAGAAAATATAAAATATTTGAATATTACGGCGCCCCTGATGCTGAAAGAGTAATTGTTGTTATGGGTTCAGGAGCCGAAGCTGTTGAAGAAACAGTGGAACACCTCACAGCAAATGGTGAAAAAGTTGGTGTGCTTAAAGTAAGACTTTATAGACCTTTCTCTATAAAACACTTTATTTCTGAACTCCCAACCACCGTAAAAGTGATTGGTGTGTTAGACAGAACCAAAGAGCCGGGAGCGTCGGGAGAACCTCTCTATATGGATATAGTTACAGCTATATCTGAGACATTCAACGAAGGAAACCTTCCTTTTGCTTATCCAAAAATTGTTGGTGGAAGATACGGTCTTTCTTCAAAAGAGTTTACCCCTGCAATGATTAAAGCAGTTTATGATGAACTCAAAAAAGATAAACCAAAAAACCATTTCACAATTGGTATCAATGAAGATGTAACACACACAAGTCTCGAATTTGATCCTTCATTCTCAGTCGAAAATCCTGATACTTTTAAAGGAAAATTCTATGGTCTTGGTGCTGACGGTACTGTTGGCGCAAACAAAAACTCAATTAAGATCATTGGCGAGGGAACTGACTTTTTTGCTCAGGGCTATTTCGTTTACGATTCAAAAAAATCGGGCTCAATGACCACATCTCACTTAAGGTTTGGACCTAAAGAGATAAAATCAAGCTACCTGATTAACAGAGCAAACTTTGTTGCCTGCCATCAGACAGTTTTTCTTGAGACCACCGACATGCTCCGCGATGCGGTTGAAGGTGCTTCATTTCTTTTGAATACCGCTGCATCAAAAGAAGAGGTGTGGAATACACTTCCGGAGAATGTTCAAAAAACCCTCATCAACAAAAAGATGAAATTCTATATCATCGATGCTTACAAAGTTGCAAACGAAACCGGTATGGGTGGAAGAATCAACTCTGTAATGCAGACATGCTTTTTCGCTATCTCTAAAATATTGCCAAGAGAAAAAGCAATTGAGATGATCAAATATGCCATCAAAAAGACCTACGGTTCAAAAGGCGAAAAGATCGTTCAGATGAACTTTGATGCGGTTGACAGAACAATCGAAAATCTTTTTGAAGTTGCCGTTCCTGATACAATAACCTCCACATTCAATATTCGTGATGCGGTTCCTGCCAATTCACCTGAATTTATAAAGAATGTTACAGGAAAAATTATCGCCGGTTTTGGTGATGATCTTCCGGTTAGTCTGATGCCAATTGATGGAACTTTCCCAACAGGTACAACAAAATATGAGAAAAGAAATATCGCTCTCGAAGTTCCTGTTTGGGATGCCGATGTTTGTATTCAGTGTAACAAATGTGCTCTGATCTGCCCACACGCAGCAATAAGAGCTAAAATTTACGATAAATCTGCTTTGGATACCGCCCCTGAAACATTTAAATCGATGCCATTTAAAGCTAAAGAACACGGCGAAGGTTTGATGTACACAATTCAGGTGGCTGTTGAAGATTGTACAGGTTGTGGACTTTGTGTTGAATTCTGTCCTGCCAAAAACAAGAGAGAAGTAAGATTCAAAGCAATCAATATGATGCCCCAGGTTCCTTTAAGAGAAACTGAAAGAGTTAATTGGGATTTCTTCCTCGATCTTCCTGAATGGGATAGAACCGACTTAAAGATTAATACTGTGAAAGATTCACAGTTCCTCGAGCCTCTGTTTGAGTTCTCAGGTGCCTGCTCGGGTTGTGGCGAAACTCCATATGTTAAACTTGTCAGCCAGCTTTATGGCGACAGAGCGGTTATTGCAAACGCAACAGGCTGTTCTTCAATTTATGGCGGTAACCTTCCTACAACACCATGGTCAAAAAACAAAGAGGGTCGCGGACCGGCATGGTCAAACTCACTTTTCGAAGATAACGCTGAATTTGGATTTGGATTCAAACTTTCCATCGATCAGTTCAACGAACAAGCGAGAATCCTCATAGTTAAACTTGGTGACAAAATTGGCGACAGACTTGCATTCGACATCCTTAACGCCGAACAAAAAAGTGAAGCCGACATCAGAGATCAGAGACTAAGAGTTGAAGAACTTAAAGTTAAACTGACGGAAATCGAAAAAACCACCAAAGATGAAGATGTAAAATTTGACGCCATCAACCTCTTGAGCCTTGTTGATTATCTTGTTAAGAAATCGGTATGGATCATGGGTGGTGATGGTTGGGCATACGACATCGGTTACGGTGGACTTGACCATGTGCTCGCTTCAGGTAAAAATGTAAATATTCTTGTTTTGGACACTGAAGTTTACTCAAACACCGGTGGTCAGATGTCAAAATCAACACCAAGAGCTGCAGTAGCAAAATTTGCAGCAGGTGGTAAACCGGCAGCTAAAAAAGACCTCGCGCTTATGGCTATGAGTTATGGAAATGTTTATGTTGCTAAAATTGCCATGGGTGCCAACGACGCTCACACAGTAAAAGCCATTGTTGAAGCTGAAGCCTATGATGGTCCTTCACTCATAATTGCTTATAGCCACTGTATTGCTCATGGTATCGACATGGGTATTGCCACAAGAAACCAAAAAGCAGCAGTTGATTCGGGTCACTGGCAGTTGTTCAGATTTAACCCTGACCTCGTAGCTGAAGGTAAAAATCCTTTCAGCCTCGATTCAAAAGGTCTTAAGATACCATTCAAAGATTATGCTTATCTTGAAACCAGATACAAAATGTTAACAAAATCCCACCCTGAAGCTGCGGCAAAATTAATGCTCGAAGCCCAGGACGATGTGACCAAAAAGTTCAAAATGTATGAAAACATGGCGAACTCTACACCTAACATTAATCAATAACGGTTTTAACGAAAAGAATAACCTATTTAAGGAATAAAAAATGGATTTAACAACAACATATCTCGGTATGAAATTAAAGAATCCCGTAGTGCCTTCAGCGGGTCCTATCTCTCAGGAGGTATCATCCATAAAAGCGCTTGAAGATGCGGGTGCCGCAGCAGTGGTTCTCTACTCTTTGTTTGAAGAACAAATTGAAAAAGAATCGCTTGCCAACCACTATTATACAACTGCTCACAACGAAAGTTATGCAGAAGCCACTTCATACTTCCCCGAGCATATCGAGTATAAAGCCGGTCCTGAAGAGTATCTCGAGCTGATCCGTAAAGCAAAAGAAGCCACTGACATCCCGATAATTGCCAGTCTTAATGGCAAATCATTGGGTGGCTGGGTTAAATATGCTCACAATATGGAAGAAGCCGGTGCAGATGCTCTTGAACTGAACATCTATAAACTTGCCACCGATTTTAACACCGACGGCAGAGAAATAGAACAGCTTTACATCGATATCGTAAAAGAAGTGAAGAAAAATGTAAAAATACCTGTTGCCATTAAACTCAGCCCGTTTTTTAGCTCAACAGCCTGGATGGCTGATCAGCTTGATAAAGCAGGCGCCGATGGTCTTGTGCTTTTTAACAGATTCTATCAGCCTGATATCGATCTCGATAACCTCGAAGTAGTGCCAAATGTTCTTTTGAGTACCCCAATGGCTATGAGACTTCCTCTCCGTTGGATTGGAATTCTTTATGGCAGACTCGATTGTGATCTCGCAGCAACAAGCGGTATCTACAGCGAAAAAGATGTCATAAAGATGCTCATGGTTGGTGCAAAAGTTACTCAGATGATGTCAAGCATCTTAAAATTTGGTCCTAATCATATAGCAGATGTAATATCAAAAATGAAGTTCTGGATGGAAGCCAACGAATACAATTCAGTTGACGACATGCGGGGTTCGATGAGTTACATGAATGTTGGTGATCCTTCTCAGTATGAGAGAGCCAACTATATGAAAGTGATCAGCTCGGTAAAATTGTAATTTATTACAGTTATAACAATTTATTTGTTTCTTACCACCGGCTGTTTCATTTAATTGAAGCGGCCGGTCTTTTTTTTTAATGCAGTAATCCAATAATGCAATAATGCAGTAATTTTGTGGAATGCAATATTGAATTAACCGAATAATGCAGTAATTTTGTGGAATGCAGTAATCCAATAATGCAATAATGCAGTAATTTTGTTTGAAGAGATTTGTTTTATTACAAATTTTGTTACTCGATAACTATTCTAAATACCAATTACGGAGATTAAATGAGCGGACATTCATCCGGGGAAGTTAAAGGACTTCCAAAAAATGCTTATTCAGAGCTGAAACCCGGCGAAAAATTTGAACCCATCATGTCGCCTCTCAGTATTGTACCCGAAGTTAATGTTTACACCATCTCTTTGGGCCTTCTTATGGCAGTCCTTTTTTCGGCTGCGGCAGCGTATCTCGGATTAAAAATTGGACAGGTTTTTGAAGCAGCAATTCCAATTGCGATCATAGCAGTCGGCTTGTCAACCCTTCTTAAAAGAAAAAATTCACTCGGCGAGAATGTGATCATTCAGTCGGTAGGCGCAACTTCAGGTGCTGTGGTTGCCGGCGCAATTTTCACAATTCCAGCGCTTTATATCCTTGATCTTGAAGCAACTTTCCTTCAGGTATTCCTTTCATCACTGCTCGGTGGTTTCCTCGGAATTCTGTTTTTGATTCCATTCCGTAAATATTTTGTTGCCGACATGCACGGGAAATTCCCCTTCCCCGAAGCAACTGCTACCACTGAAGTGCTTGTTGCCGGTGAAAAAGGTGGTTCGCAGGCTCTTGTTCTCGTTTCATCGGGTCTTGTTGGTGGAGCTTATGATTTTATTATTGCCACTTTTGGATGGTGGAGTGAAACTTTCTCAACAAAAGTTCTCCCCATCGGCGATATGCTTTATGACAAATACAAACTTGTATTTAACATCAATATCGGTGCCGCGGTTACAGGGCTCGGTTTTATTGTTGGATTAAAATATGCCGCAATTATAGCCGCAGGTTCATTTGTTTCGTGGTATCTTCTTATACCGGTTGTCTTCTATATTGGGCAATCACTTGCTACTCCTTTTGGAGCAAATGTTACGGTATTAATTAAGGATATGTCTGCCGAACAGATTTTCAGAAACTATGTTCGTCATATCGGTATCGGTGGAATTGCGATGGCCGGGATTATCGGTATCGTCCGTTCCTCCGGCATCATTGCAGGTGCATTTAAACTTGCTGCAAAAGAAATTGGTGGCGGAAGAGCTGCTGCTTCAGGAGCTTTAAGAACTGAAAAAGACCTTCCAATGTCAGTTATTGTAGTTGGTATTTTGGCAGTAGGACTTGGACTTCTTTTATTCTTCAACTTTGGCGTAACAGGCAACTGGGGACATGCTCTTCTTGGTCTCTTGATCGTGATGATCATCTCCTTCCTCTTCACAACCGTTGCCGCAAATGCTATCGCAATTGTTGGAACAAACCCTGTTTCGGGAATGACCCTCATGACCCTCATTCTTTCTTCTATTATCCTTATTTCGTTTGGAATCAAGGGAAAAGAAGGAATGGTAACTGCATTGTTGATTGGTGGTGCCGTTTGTACCGCTCTGTCGTGTGCAGGTGCATTTATTACCGATCTCAAAATAGGTTATTGGCTCGGAAGTTCACCTTACAAACAACAGACCTGGAAGTTTGTTGGAACAGCTGCCTCAGCAGCAGTGGTTGGACTTATCATCATGGTTCTAAACGAAGCTTACGGCTTCAAAGGCGAAGGCGCCCTTCAAGCCCCACAGGCAAACGCAATGGCAGCAGTAATCGAACCTCTCATGTCCGGTAAAGATGCCCCCTGGATGCTTTATATTGCCGGAGCTGCAATGGCTTTGATCCTTACCATGATCAAGGTTCCTGCACTGGCTTTTGCTCTTGGAATGTATATCCCACTTGAACTCAACACCCCGATCCTCATCGGTGGTATCCTTGCGCACATCGTTTCAACCCGCAGTAAAGATGAAAATCTAAATACTGCCCGTAGAGAGCGTGGAACCTTGATTGCTTCAGGATTCATTGCCGGTGGTGCATTGATGGGTGTAATAAGTGCAGTAATGAAATATTTTAATGTGGATCTGATGGCTACTCATTGGGTTGAAACCAACGGCGCCATGTTTGTTGGACTCTTCATGTTTGTCCTGCTTTGTGGTTATGTAATCTGGGATGCAATGAAAGCTAAAGCAGAAGACTAAAATTTAATTAAAGTGCTTCTTTAATTGTGAACTGCCTTCGGGAATTTATTTCTGAAGGCAGTTTTTTTGTGGTAACAGACATCATAATTCAACCCGCTAAATTTTTTTGAAGGCTGATTTTTGTGTATTTTAAGAATCAAACCCTGGAATATTCTGTATTCAAGGAAATCAATTATTCGTTTAACAAGTTTAGCTATTATGAACCTTGACCTGTCATCTTTAAAGAAATCTATTGCAGCGCTTGAACAATCATTAAGTGTTACAGAATACTCCAAAGATTTTCATTCTCTATCACTTGCCCAGCAAGAAACACTCCAGTCAGGTGTGATTCAAAATTTTGAGATATGTTATGAATTGAGTTGGAAATTTATTAAAAGATGGCTGGAAGTGAATGAGGGACAAGAAATTGTAGATGGAGTTACAAGGCGTGAATTATATCGTATAGCTTTCGAAAACAGATTAATTGAAAATGTTGAAGAGTGGATGAATTTCCACTCCACACGAAATATTACCTCCCATTCCTACGATGCAGAGGTTGCAAACAACGCTTATGAAACTGCGGTTCGTTTTTTACCTTTTGCTAAAAAGCTTCTGGAGAGATTGACCCTTAAAAATGATTGATGTCACTCCCGAACAACTTGATCTTGTGAAGTCAATACTGCGACACTTTGTACCAACAGCAAAAGTTATTGCTTTTGGAAGTCGAGTAATGGGCAATACAAGAGACACCTCTGATCTCGACCTTGCAATTGATGACAATAGAAAACTCTCACTATCTGAACTCGGCTTGATCAAAGAAGCTTTTCAGGAAAGTGACCTGTCATTCCGTGTAGATGTTATCGATTGGCACCGCACTTCAGAAGAATTTAAGGAAATTATTAATCAGGGATTTGAGGAAATTTTGCTTTAAGAGGGGCAATATTCCATTATAAGTTGGAATACCTTGTTATTGTTGTGTATATTTGCAGTCAGACTGCAAATATACATGGTATTTATTGATTATGACCAATTACATTCCTCGAACAGCAGAGTTGACTCTGCTCAAATATCTTTCAGCATTCCCGGTTGTGGGTCTAACTGGACCACGCCAATCGGGTAAATCCACCCTGCTGAAAGAACTCCTCAAAGACGAATATAAATATGTCACATTCGACAGCCCAACTACTGTAGCTGAATTCAGGGATGATCCGGAACGGTTTATGAGAATTAACGGTGATAAGGTTATATTTGATGAGGCACAAAAAGCACCTGAGATTTTTACTTATGTGAAAATAGCTGTTGATAATGATCGTGAAAAATACGGGAAATTTATCCTCTCAGGATCATCACAGTTCACCTTGATGAAGAAGATAACTGAATCGCTCGCCGGAAGAATTGGACTTCTCACGCTGTTGCCCATGCAGTTTAGTGAGATTCCCTTGAATCTTCACGAGGAGTCAATATTTAAAGGTGGATATCCTGAACTGGTTAAAAGAGATTATAACTTTAGAAATGAATGGTATCAGGCCTACATAAACACTTATCTCGAGAAAGACCTGAGATCAATCAGCGACATCGGCAATATCAGGGATTTTTTCAGACTCATTAAACTCCTTGCCGCAAGATGCTCGCAGATGATAAATTTTTCAGAACTGGCAAGTGAACTTGGTGTTGTTGTGAACACTGTAAAACACTGGCTTTCTGTTCTTGAGGCTTCGTACATCATCTTTTTTCTTCCCCCATTCTTTGATAATCTTGGTAAAAGAATAGTTAAATCCCCCAAACTCTATTTTTACGACACAGGACTTGTCTCCTTTCTTACAGGAATAGACACAGAGGGACAGTTTGAAAACAGTCTATTGACAGGTCCTTTGTTCGAAAATTATATTGTTTCTGAAGTGAAAAAGATTATTGAACACAAAAAACTGTTTTTTAATCTCTACTACTATAGAACCGCAGCCGGAGTGGAAATCGATCTGATAGTGGATAAAAATCAGAGTCAGGAATGGATCGAAATAAAAACGAGTGAGACCTTTCAGACAAAGTTTATCAACTCGATTGAAAGGACAAAAAGCCCGGAAGAAATAGGTAAATTGGTTTATAGAGGTTTAACCAAAGCCGGAGCAGACGGAATCGGGATTCTAAATTACAAGGATTTCCTACAGGAATTTTGATTAATTCCCACCCATCCCTGTTTGTTCTTCGCTATCGACTCCGTTGGTCTATTCAAACTTTTTGATATTGATCCCAATCTCCCCCTCTATCCCAAAATAATACCTGATTGCTAATACCTGATACCTGTTTTGTATCTTTGTAATTCAGTTTTTCATAAAATCTTAAGAGAAAATGCGACAGAGCAAATCATTTATACCCACACTTAAAGAAGTGCCAAACGATGCAGTTGTACCAAGCCATGTCTTAATGTTAAGAGGTGGATATGTTAGAGCACTTGCTGCCGGAATTTATTCATTTCTGCCACTTGGTTACAGAGTGGTTAAAAAAGTTTGTGAAATTATTCGCCAGGAAATGGATGCCATAGGCGGACAGGAGTTCCACCTCCCTGCTCTAAATCCTAAAGAGATCTGGGAAGAGACAGGCAGAGTTCAGGCTTTTGGTGACACAATGTTTCACCTCAAAAACCGCGATTATGTTTTGGCACCTACCCACGAAGAAATTATCACTTTTCACGCCCGTAAGGTGGTAAAATCGTATAAAGACATGCCGCAGACATGGTATCAGATACAAACAAAATTCAGAAATGAAGCAAGACCAAGAAGTGGAATCATCAGAGGCAGACAGTTTTTGATGAAAGACTCCTACTCCCTTGATATCGATACCGCCGGATTGGATGTCTCCTACAATTTGCACGATCAGGCTTACAGAAAGATTTTTACCCGCGTGGGCCTTAAATTTTTTGTTGTTGGTGCCTCGAGCGGTGCAATGGGTGGAAGTGGAAGTGAAGAATTTATGGTTGGCTCCGCAGCCGGCGAAGATACTGTTGCTCATTGTGAAGCTTGTGGATATGCAGCCAATGTTGAAGTTGCCTCTTCAGTTATTCAACCTGTTCAGAGAGAAACCGAATCGAAAGCTGTTTATGAAATTAGTACTCCAAACATCAAATCGATTGATGAACTTTGCGGTTTCTTAAATATCAATGAAAGACAAACCGCAAAGTCACGCGTTTATATCGTTGATGACAAAGCGGTTTTAATTTTAATGTCGGGTAATGACGATGTTAATGAAACCAAACTTGAAAAAGCACTGGGAAGCGGAGTTAGACCTGCACATCCCGAAGAACTAAAAGCCATAACAGGAGCTGATGCCGGATCAATTGGACCAATAGGATTTAATGGCAGAATTATCGCTGATCTTAGAATTAAGGAATGTAATAATCTTTTTAGTGGCGCCAACAAAAACGATTATCACATCGGTGGAATCGATTTTGTTCGTGATGTTCCTTCCATTGAATATGCCGACCTAAGAACTGCCGTCTCCGGTGAAGGATGTCCAAAATGTGGCGAACCCCTTGGTGTTTTCACAGCGATCGAACTTGGTCATATTTTTAAACTCGGTACAAAATATTCTTCTGCCATGGGTGCAACATACCTCACAGAAGAAGGCGACGAAAAACCGATTGTCATGGGAAGTTATGGTATTGGAGTTGAAAGGGTTATTGCCTGCTCAATCGAACAAAGTCACGATGAATCCGGTATAATATGGAATAAGTCAATCGCTCCTTTCCATGTTCATCTGCTTGGGTTGAATATGAAAAAGGAACCCGTTGCTGAAGCATCAGAAAAAATTTATAATGAATTGTTATCAGCCGGTGTAGAAGTTCTGTTTGACGACAGAATTGATGCTCAGGCAGGATTCAAGTTTAAAGATGCTGACCTTCTTGGAATGCCAATCCAGTTGATAGTTGGTGAGAAAAAACTTGCCGAAAGCAAAGTGGAAGTTAAAATAAGAAAAACCGGAGAGCGATTGGAAATACCGCTTGAAGGACTTGCGGCAACCATCAAGGATCTGATTGAAAAGTTATAATTTATTAGTGTGTGAAATATGAATAGACTTAAATTTTTATCCCTTTTTCTGTTTTTACCTTTAATTTGGATCAACGGCCAAAATCTTAATTTTGTCTGGTTGACCGATGTCCACGTTGGCTATGACAAATCTGATTCAGTAATCCTGAAACAGATTGAACAGATTAACAGTCTTGATGATGTCGGATTTGTTGTCGTAACCGGAGATATCTCTGAACTTGGTAAATGGGATCAACTTGAAAAAGCTTCAAATCTTTTCAAAAAGATAAACAAGAAGGTTTTTGTTATTCCCGGCAACCATGATGTTAAATGGACTGAAATGGGTGGAATGGAATTTTCACAGATATTTGACGATAACAAATTCAGGTTCGACACACTTAATTATGTCTTCCTCGGTCTTAACACCGGAATTGTTCTCAGAGGTGGCGGTGGCCACATCACCCCCGAAGATATTAAATGGCTCGAAGAGAATCTCGAAAAAATCCCCCTTAATAAAGAGGTTTTCTTTTTTGCACATCACCCTCTTAACCACGATGTTGATAACTGGTATAAAGTTACCAATCTGCTGCGCAAAAGAAATCTTAAAGCCATCATGGTTGGGCATGGTCATGTAAACAAGGAACTTGACTTCGATTTCCTGCCCGGATTTATGGGAGTGGGATCAACATCAAAAACCAAACTTTATGGTTTTAATGTTGTTGAATTGACCCAAAATAATCTGAAAATCTCTTCAGTGGCATCTTTCAGATCCGATTCATCATTAACCGACACTGTGTTTACATGGTATAACTCACCTAAAGTGCCCGGGATTAATCCCGTTCCAACCGATTCTTCCGATTTCATCGACTATAAAGTTGCAAAAAAAGGAATCACCATCGATCTTAAAAAGACAATGGTGTCGTCCCCTGTTCCTTATAAAACAGGCTTTATTGCTGCAACTCTTGAAGGTGTTATCTACAATTATGATTTGCAAGGTGAACTGCTGTGGTGGGTAGATCTGAATGCGAATGTTGTTTCGAGGCCGGTAATTATCGGTAAAAATGTTTTTGCCGGAAATGTGGGGGGCGACATCTATCAAATTGATCTGGAAACCGGCGATGTGTTGCAATCACTCGGAATCAGCGAAGCAATTACTTCGCAGCTCGTTTCTTTTCCTGTGATTTTTAGAGACAGGCAAACAGACGCACTCCTTATCGGCACTTCAAACGGAACAATGTATGCCTATGAAGCCACTGATCTTACACCGATGTGGAAAAATGAAGACGCCAAAGGAAGAATTGAATCGCTGCCAATAGTTCTTGACAACAGAGTTGTCTTTTCTGCATGGGATGGAATGACCTACTGTATCGATCTTAGAACAGGAAAACTAAACTGGAAATGGTCTGAAAATGTCAACTTTTACTATTCAACTGCAAGTTGCATTCCAGTAACCAACGGGGACTATGTTTGGGTTGTCTCCCCCGATAAAAGTGTCTCATGTATTGATGTGCTCCTTGGTAAAACCCAATGGTCAAACAAAGATTTTAATGCATGGGAGTCACTTGGACTTAGCCAGGACGGAAAAACCGTCTTTATTAAATCTATTGATGACGACTTCCACACAGTAAATGCTGCAAACGGGAAAAAAATCAAATCCTGGAAACTGAAGTGGGGGCTTGATACAAACCCGGTTCAAATCAGAGAATTTGATAATAATGTGCTTTTTGGACGGAAAAACGGTAAGATAGTGAAATTTCAAAAAGATAAGTTCACAGACCTTTTTTATCTCGGGCAGGCAAGACCTCTAACGATTGAAAAAGTGGGTGACACTTTTATTGCCTCCAATATGGATGGCAGAATTCTTCTTTTTACGATAAATAAATAGTTTGATGCCTCTTAAATATTCCCTTTATATCTTTGACATTGACGGCACACTTACTTCAACAAATCAGTTGATATTTGATTCATTTAACCATATAAATGAAAAATATCTTGGCAAGACACTTACTCCGGAAGAGATTATTTCCCTTTTTGGTCCTACCGAAGAGGAAATAATAGTTGAACTGTTTGGTGAAAATGCTGAAAAAGCCATCACGGATTATTTTATTTACTACAAAGACAACCATAATATCGCCTCGCTGCATGAAGGAATTGATGCGTTGCTCAACTTCATCATCAATAATGGTGGCAGAATTGCAGCTTTCACCGGCAAAGGCAGGAGATCAGCTGAGATAACTCTTGGAGAACTGGGCATATTCGACAAGGTTGAATTCCTTATTTCGGGTGATGATGTTACCAAAAAGAAACCCTCGGGTGAAGGTATCTTCAAAATACTTGATTATTTTAATATCGCCCCTGAAAAAGCACTTATGATTGGTGATTCTATCTCCGATATAAAAGCCGCTCGTGAAGCGGGGGTGGATGTTGCTTCTGTGATATGGGATTGTTATTCTATCGATATCGTAACCCAAATGAACGGCAATAATCTCTTTTCCTCCGCCAAAGAGTTGCAATCGTTTATAGAAAGATAGTAACACAGATTTCACGGATTTAACACAGATTTTCACGGATGGGATTTTTTAATAGGACGCGGATGAAACGGATTAGGCGGATTATCGCGGATTGATTTATGTAATTCCTTCCTTTGCGATCTTTGCGGCCTTTGCGGTTTGTCTCAATCACCTCCTCTGTGTGCTCTGTGGTTTTTATATATCTTTGCGGTTTATGAAAAATATCCGTTTGTTTAAATATTAACTATCTTTATTTTTGGTTTTTTAATATTTAACTTATTGGAACCGGCTGTTTTATGTCACAACACGAGATCCCGGAGCCGCGTGCTCAAATCGATTCGTTACTTGCCCAAACGAGGCAAAATCTGCTCAGACTCACTCAAGCTGCAGATTCCAAAGCTCACATTCTTATAGTTATATCCGCGTTTACATTGAATATCACTGTTACTCAGTTAGACCATCCCCTGCTTGGGTATGCTGCGTTTGTGATGCTTCTTCAAGCTTTTTCCACAGTGATTTTTGCGTCGTTGAGTATAATGCCAAAATTGATTTTGGGAAAATCAGATAAAACCGAACTTACCGAGGATGCAACTCTCGATTCCAGTTTCGCCAGTGCTTTTATTAAGTATGATTATGCAACCTTCGAAAAACTGATGGCAAATACTTTGAGTGACCCTCAAAAAACCTACCAGGTGCAATTCAGAGAAATTTATGACTCAAGTATGATTTTGATCAACAAAAAGATGAAATTCCTCCGTTATTCTTTTATTTCTTTGCTGATCGGTACCGGATTTTCCATTCTCACCGTTGCAATTACCATTATTGTTACAAAACCGGGGTAACGGTATTTTATGCTGATATCATTCGATGTAACTTCATGCTATTTTTTAAATTGTAGAAATTAAATGTTTAAGCCACCCCTGTCAGAAATTGAGAATTATTCAAAAGATACATCTCTAAGCGCAACTATAAGAGAACTTGGTAATCTTCTCGGTGAAGTAATCATCGAACAAGAAGGGAATAAGATATTCAAATATGTTGAAGAACTCCGCTCTCTCACCAAATTAATCAGAACTTCATTTGACGAGGCAACTCTCGTTAAAATCAAAAAAATTATCTCATCACTCACTCTCGAAGAAGCGATTAAGGTGGTTCGCGCATTCTCGATCTATTTTATTCTTGTAAATGCCGCGGATGAGACTTATACCCTTCGAAAAGAGAGAGGGAAAAATGAGGGAAACCAAAATTTTGAGGCAGGAACACTTGATGATACTCTGCAAAAGCTCAAATCACAAGGATTAAACAACCACGATCTTTCATCTCTCCTGAAAAAAATAGAGATCACCCCCGTTTTTACTGCTCATCCAACTGAAGCTTCCAGGCAGACAGTACTCAGGAAAATCTTAAACATTTCCAATCTTCTGCTGATAAAACATGACGCCGGTTTTCGATCCGGCGATATTGCATCCCGTCTTAAAACTGAAATCACTCTGCTTTGGCAAACAAATGATGTAAGAACTCACAAGATTTCCGTTTCTGATGAGGTTCAAAGAGGGCTTTTTTTCCTGAAAGATGTAATTTATGACCGTATCGAAGAATTTTATCATCACTTTAATTTTGTGTTAAGATCTACAGGCTACTCGATTAAAAACAAAGACCCTTTCATTTCTTTTGGTTCCTGGATCGGTGGCGACCGGGATGGACATCCGTTTGTTTCCATTGATGTAAGCAGAGAAACAATGCTTCAACATCGTCAGGAAATAATTGAGCTTTACAAGATTGATCTCGATAGATTATACACTGCGCTCAGCAACTCGGTAAATTTGGTTTCCGTCTCAAAAACCCTTAATTCTTCGATTAATAACGATATTCGAACACTTAAAACCGGGGATTTCCCTTCTTACAGAGATGCTTCGGAGCTCTATCGCAAAAAGTTGCTACTGATCTATGAAAAATTGGGAAGAACTACACAATCACTTGATTCCGGTTATCAGAGTGAAGAAGAATTCCTCGATGATCTCGAAATTATTGCAAAAAGCCTCACAGAAAATAAAGGTGGACTGATTGCAGATAACCTTATTCAGCCACTGATATATAAAGTGAAAACTTTTGGATTCTATTTTATCAGACTCGATATCAGGCAAAACTCATCTTATATCAGAGAAGCCACCGAAGAAATCCTTTTCCTTACAGCTACTTCACCTGACTTCAGGGCAATGAGTGAAGATCAAAAAAATAAAGTTCTGAAAGAGGAAATACTTTCGCCCAGGCCTCTGGTAAATTCATTTTCCATCCTCTCGGAAAGAACAAAGCAGGTTCTGGATGAGATATCTCTTATAGGATGGGCGAATAATAATATATCTCAAAATGCCGGAAAAGATTACATAATTAGCAATTGCTCCAAAGTAAGCGATTTATTATCTCTGCTGCTGTTATCAAAAGAAGCGGGATTGATAAGGATAGAAGAACGCAAAATAGTTGCCTCTGACATCGACATTCTTCCTCTGTTTGAGACTATAAACGACCTTCGAAATATTGAACCGGTACTAAAAGAACTTTTTGATTCCAGGCTCTACAGGCAACACTTGCGCCACAGAAATAAAGTGCAAAAAGTGATGATTGGCTACTCCGACAGCAACAAAGACGGCGGAATTGTTACATCTAATTTTGAACTCTTTAAGGCACAAATTGTAATCAACCAACTTTGTTCCGATTATAAAATTGAACCTGTAATATTTCACGGCAGGGGTGGAAGCATCTCCCGTGGTGGTGGTCCCGTTTTCGATTCAATTATGGCAAAACCTTTTGGCACGATATCAGGAAAAATTAAGATTACTGAACAGGGGGAGATGGTTTCAGCTAAATATCTCATCCCGCAAACCGCTCTAAAAAGTCTTGAGATTACAGCATCCGCTATTCTGTTAAAAACAGCAGAAAAACCATCGGACAAATCAAATGAATTATCCCGTTCAACAAATATTTCACTATTTGAGAAAATTTCTGAAGCTGCATACAAAAAATATCGAAACCTCGTTGAACACCCCGGATTTTTTGAATATTTCAGATCGGCAACACCCATAGATGTAATTGAGCAGCTTGAAATTGGTTCACGACCCGGCTCAAGAACTAACTCCCGTGACTTAACTGCACTTAGAGCGATCCCATGGGTTTTCGCCTGGACCCAAAACCGAAATACAATCTCGGGATGGTATGGTTATGGCAGTGCCATCGAAGAAGTAATTCTGAATGAGGAAATTTCAGAGGGTGAACTTGTAAGACTTTACCGTGACTGGAATTTTTTCCGCGTTTTAACTGACAACATCGAAATGGTTTTGTTTAAAACTGATATGATGATTGGGAGAGAATATTCGAAACTTGTACAAACTCCGATGGGTGAAGAAATTTTCAGAATGATTAAAGATGAATATGACCGTTCAGTGAGTGCGATTCTACTTCTTTCAGGTGAAAAATATCTTTTGGGTACCAATAAAGATCTGCAAAGAAGTTTGCAACTGCGAAATCCATATATCGATCCTGTAAGTTTTATTCAACTGCGATTTATTGAGGAGTGGCGCCGTGGAAATGACCAATCAGAAAATGAACCGTTAACCACCCTTCTTCGCTCAACTGTAAATGGAATAGCTGCCGGAATTAAAAATACCGGTTAAACCTTCTCCTCTTCTTTTGGATCGAGACTAAGCTCATTTTCAGGGGTATATTGCCTGTATTTCACTCCCGCAAGATCAAGAAGTTTGCGTGAAGCAATCCAGATTGGATCGTTATGATACTTATCAGAGGCATAGATTACCTGTGATATACCGTTTTGAATAATGGTTTTGGTACACTCATTACATGGGAAAAGTGTGCAATATAATACACATCCATGAACTGCTTTGTTTGCATTATAAATGGCATTTTCTTCAGCATGAACCACAAAAGCATACTTCGATTCGGTGAAGCCCCCGGTTCTTGACCAGGGAAGCTGCCCCTCATCAATCCCTCTTGGAAATCCATTATATCCCAGCCCCACAATCACCTTGTTTTGATCCACTATAACAGCACCGGCCTGTGTGTTGGGGTCTTTTGATCTCATTGCCATCAAATATGCCATCTGCATAAAACATTCATCCCATGAGATAGGATTTCTTGGTTTTGTCATCTGTAACTTCCATTTTTTAATCTTTAAATTTAACTGTTTACATCGTTAACCGCAAAGGACACAGAGGCCGCAAAGAAAATATTATTGCATTTTTGGATTACTGCATTATTGGATTAAAAAAAAAGCTGCCCCCTTGTTAGAGAGCAGCTTAAAAGATTCTAAGTTCGTATCAGATCAAAAATAATACCTGATACTTAATACTTAATAGCTATTTCATTACCACCATTTTACGGGTGATAATCTGGGTGCCAAACTGCAAGCGGTAGAAGTAAACACCTGAAGAGAGCTGTGTTGCATCAAACGATACATCGTGTCTTCCGGTTTCCATCTGACGACCTACGAGGGTAGCAACCTCAACACCGGAAACATTGTAAACCTTCAGAGTAACAAATCCGTTTTCAGGAAGTTCGAAGGATATCTTTGTTGACGGGTTGAATGGGTTAGGATAATTCTGGCTCAAGCTGAGTGAATTAGGTAACGAGATTTCAACTTCAACTTCTTTGGTGTACTGTGTACTTCCATCGAGGTCAACTTGTTTTAATCTGTAAGTTACTTTTTTCATATTCAGTTTGGAAGCTTCTTTATCAGTGTAGTTGTAACTTGTAGCTTCGGTTGAGTTTCCTTTACCGTTTACAAATCCAATGGTTGACCAGTTGCCATCTTTGGTCTTTCTCTCAATAGAGAAGCCTTTATTGTTGGTTTCTGATCCTGTTGCCCAAACGAGGGTAACATTATTGTTAACTACTGAAGCGTTGAATTCTGTTAATTCTACAGGAACCTGTCCGCCAATTGCAAGGATTGATTTTGTGAGAACTGCAATAGCGTATTTAGGATTGTGAATACCTCTTGATCCATCATATGCAATAAGCATATAGTTCCAATAGGCTTTTCTTTCATTCAGGAGGTTGTTTGTGTTGATCATGGTATATGAAATTGAATCGAGCCCAACTGGTGGAAGCCAGATTCTGAGCAATGTTACCAATCCATCAAATTCTGACTGGAATGGTTCAACTGTTCCGTCACCATCATGATCTGCAGAAGCAAGAATTTCGTCAAACGAATTGATGTTTCCGTGGCATGATTTACAAGCAGTGGTGTTATCATATCCGTTATCAGGATTGTGCATTCTCCATGTGTGGCTACCAACTTTATCCTTGTTGGCTGCAGTGGTGTCAGCTGCCATGTGGCAATCAACGCATGCGCCTTGAAGTGATTTGTGTGCAACAGAAGAAGCATAACCGGTACCAAATTCAGCAGCGTTCTGGCCTAAAAGGTTGTCAGATTGTGTTGAATGGTGAGGTCCCCAATGTGAGCTGATAGTACCTGCAGGAACATAAGTTACATTGTCTCTACGGGCTTTGTGGCAATTCATACAAAGTTTGCCTTCGCCATTAACAACTGCTGTGTAGTTGAAACCGTTACCAAGAGTATCACCAACTGATGGTGTAAATCTTAAGCTGGCGGGATTTGTTGTTCCGTGAGGATCGTGGCACATCGAGCATCCGAGATCCGTCTGGTTTGCTTCAGTCCAACCGGTAGTATTGGTTGTTCTGCCGTAAGAGTAGTTGATATATCCTTTTGCATCATGGCAACGAATACAGTTTTGCAAATTGTTGTTCTGTGAAGAAGCAGCCTGTGCAAATGAACTTGACCATATTGCAACTGAGTGTTTTGTCTGAGCAAACTGATTGAATGTTCTGTAGTAAGGTGGTGAATCATGACATCTCATACAAGCACCGGCTTCGTAGTTGATAGCGATGTTTGCAGAACTTGGAGCAGCAGCATGCTGGCTACCGGCACCGTGGCACATTTCGCAACCTACTGTAGCAGTATTAACAAGAACGCCTGCACCAACTGCCTTCAAAGTATCCCATTTTAACGGGTTTGGAGGACCTGAATAGACATAACCGTTTGCTGCAGCGAGATCATCAAATCCGCCGTTTACAGCTGCGAGGTTATGGTCAGTTCCGGTGGTGTGGCATTTTAAACATGTTGGTCCAAAATGTGTGTTTGTTCCTGTCATCTCTTTTTTAAGAGCGAGACCGTGTTTCGAGTCTTTCCATCTGTTGAAAATACCGCTGAAAGTTGGGTTTGAGGTGTGGCAGGTCATACATTTTGGGAATGATCCGGCAACGCCGTCGAATCCACCAACACCAACAAAATTTCCTGAAACAAATGTCATAGTGGTATCATGTGTACCACCTGTAGTTGTAACAGAAAGTTGAACCACATAGTTACCAACCAGATCGGTCTTCAAACCAACCATGGTTGGAAGAAGATTTTCGAGAGCGGCGGTAGAACCGGCAGGTTTACTGGTAAGGGTAAATGTGAATGCGGTAACAGGTAATGTATTTGCAATATTTCTTGGTGAGAAATAGAAATAAGTACCGTTAGCGGCAACTTTGGATCCCGAAGAAACGGAATTGGTGCTCAAGCCTAATGTTGTAAGTCTTGCTTCTGACATTGGCTCGGATACGATTTTAGCTCTTGGAACCTGTGCAAACACAGAAGCCGTCATTGAAACAGCTGCCAAGATGAAAAGTAAATTTTTAAGCATTTATGCCTCTATAAATTAAAGTGCTGAGTTCTTAATGCAATTTTTATGCCAATGATGAATTACTCAACACTGTTCCTTTTCTATCTCAATTAACTGTTAATTTTTTGAACACTTTTGGATGTTTTCTAATTATGAAGAAAACTTTTCTAATAATTGGAAATTTTAGTCTGATTTAAAACTACACTTCCAACATCAGTGAAGTAATAAGAAGTGAAAGGGGGAAATTAGAGTAGAGTTCCCCGGAGGAAGACTGCCGCACATGTGAAGTATATAATAATACCTGTAACATCCACCAAAGTGGAAACAAATGGAGCTGAGGAAGTGGCGGGATCAAACCCAAGCCTTTTTAGAAGAAGAGGCAACATTGACCCCACGAATGTTCCCCAAAGTACCACACCAACCAGAGCAGTGGAAACGCTAAGGGAGATGAGAACCCAATAGTCAAGATGACTTATATTAAGCATTTCAAGAATTGCAATCCGGAAGAAGCCGATAAAAGCGAGGATCAAACCCAGAAAAAGCCCGGTTAAAAATTCTTTTTTCATCACACTCCACCAGTCACCGATTGTTATCTCCCCAAGCGAGAGTGCTCTGGTTACAAGTGTTGCGGCTTGTGAACCTGAATTTCCACCCGAAGCAATTACAAGTGGAATAAAAAGGGAAAGGACAAGTGCTTTTTGCAGTTCAGCTTCAAAAATCCCGATTGCGGATGCAGTTAAACTTCCACTAATAAAAAGAACTGCAAGCCAACCCACTCTTTTTTTGATCATCTGAGTGATCGTGGTGTCCACATAAGAATCCTCCAAAGCGGAAACGGCACCCAATTTCTGGATATCCTCGGTAGCCTCCTCTTCCGCAACATCCAACACATCATCCACGGTAACAATACCGATTAAAACACCGGATGAATCAACCACAGGAAGGGAGAGTTTATCGTATTTTTTGAAGACTTCAACCGCTTTTTCCTGATCGTCAAAGGCACTTAGATTAACAAAATTGTTGTCCATAAGGTCGTAAACCTTTTTATGGAGAGGATTCAGCAGGAACTCTCTGATCCGCACATCATCTACGAGCTGACCTTTTTCGTTAACCACATAAATCGTACTGAGGGTCTCAGAGTCTTCGCCATTTTCTCTGATGTAATCCAAAACCTCTTTAATCGACCAGTCTTCTTCCACTGCAATATAATCGGGAGTCATAAGCCTTCCAATCGAATTTTCAGGGTATCCAAGAAGTTTTTTTGCAACCACTCTCTCCTCTGACGAGAGGAGCGAAAGGAGCTGTTTGGTTATGTTTGCAGGCAATTCTTCGAAGAGAGCAGTACGATCATCAGGAGACATTTCGTTTAAGATGTTCGATACCTCTTCGTTTCCCATAGCTTTCAGAAGATCATATTGATCATCAAGCTCAAGGTATTCAAAAGTTTCGATCTCAAGGTCTTTGGGGAGTACTCTAAAAAAAACAGCACGATCGGTATCAGGAAGGCAGGCAATTAAATCTGCCAGATCCGCAGGAGTCCATTCGTCGATGAGTTCTTTGATTGGTGAAAGATTCCGTTTCCGGATCAATTCACTGATCTCCGGTTGGAGTATTTTTCCGATCATAACTTCTCCTGCGTTTAATTGAGAAGACGGGAATTTATTTACGGGTTTTGATATTTACATTGGTATTGTCAATAACAATAAAATTGTCAAAAACAGACTTTAAAATTAAGGAATTTTAGGACTATTAAAAAGTCATTTTAAATTTTAAACTCCGGTGTCTTATCTGACAAACTATTTTTAATTTATTACAAAGGATTCGTTCATCGGCACTTACAAATCCTTCTGTAAAAACCGGCGATTGTGGGAGTGTCTGCCCTCCGACTCTGTTTATTTCTGAACCGGATTAAATATAATTCTTTAATAACAACTATCTCCTTTATTTTAAATATTTTTCGCAAAAAATATATAAAAAATCGAATAATTGTGACAGATTTGTTTGAATATTTGTTGGCATTTTTTTATTTTTCGAAAAAATGTTTGACCATTTAGTCATGAATTTGCTTTTCATAATCTAAAACCACCCAAAACAGGGTACCAAAACAGGTTGAACCGTTATTTGCCCAATTTTGCAGGCGGTTTACACCTATTTAATCCTTTCTTCTAATACCTTTCACCTCGACCGGTGAGGAAGACCGGACAGATCTTTTTAATCTTAAAAGACCCGCTCTCTCTCCCCCATTACGATCCCGTGTGTTTTAATCTCCCAGACATAGCACTATTGTTCAGTACCGTGATTTGCGCAGGCACGGCTAAATATACCCATTGATGCGGTCTTCCGCCATGGGTAAAAAGGAGAATTAAATGAAAAAGCTTACTGCACCATACTGTTCGCGTTTTACGCCCCATTCCGCCGATTGGGGATGCGACGGTCGGTACGACGGCTCCAGGGAACTCATCTGGCGCTGCATTTTGGAACGCCGCTGCGACCCAGGACCTACACGGGTGCCCTCCAACCGAGGCAAACCAAACAAACGGGCGCAGCAAAGCGCGGGAGAAGACCCGTACACAAGAGAGCGCACCCGACACCCAACCACCACCCCGCTCACGAAACCGCCCCAAACGGCCCCAGCCCAGGGGGTGGAGGCCGAGCGAGAACCGCCTGGGGCGGGGGGAGCGACTCACGGGAAAACGACCTGGACGCAAAAAAGGTGCCCCCGCCCCCTCCAACTCCGTCCAGCCCCCGCGAACAGAGCCGGACACCGACAACAAGCGACACGGCATCCGGACAAAAACGCCTAACCCCCACCCGCAAGACAAAAGTCCCGGGCCAAAATAAGTAGAATCAAAAAACATTTTGAATTTATTTTCGTAGTGGTTATATTTGTAAGCTAATTTTGAATTTATCTTTAATACCCCTCAAAATTAGCTGATTGGGCGCGTAGCTCAGGGGTAGAGCATCTGCCTTTTAAGCAGAGGGTCGATGGTTCGAGCCCATCCGCGCTCACTAATGTTAAGCCTCAAAACGGCTCGTTTTGAGGCTTTTTTATTTTAAATGGTTTGCGAATGACAGCTCAGACAGATGCTATTTAGGTAGGATTTTTTTTGTGCGTTTATTTCCTCTATTCTTACCAGCGACACTCTTCATAAAGACTTCGCCGAGATAAGTGAATCTCAATTCGTTTCTTTAAAGCTTCTTCCAAGCTCAAATGTTCAACTTCAGCATAACAAATAGCTTTTAATTCCAAAGTTTCATTCATCGTTTTACTATATTTGTGACTATCCATAAGAAACCTCCATTGGTGTAATCAATCTAAATGGTTTAGAATATCCCTCACTCACATTAATTAGAAGAATCATCCTCTCTTTGTTAACATTTGCAAGGTGCTTATAATTCCAACTTAATAGTATTTCAAATTCAAAAACAGTTGCGATTGCCACATGTAATGCATCTTCTAATTTATTCACCGGAATAATCTTACTATTAATATATAGACCGGCGAGTTTTTCTATTTCTTCCCGTTGAGAATTTATGTCAATGAGTGGTATATTGAATTCGCGAATAACATCGAGAAGTTTTTGTCGTTTAATTTCATCGCGAGTTTTGTTAATCTCATCCACCACAATGGGTGAAATAAAAATTTCGTAAATATTCTGACTTACAACCCCACTGAAGAAATCAACTGTAACCTCCTTTTTTTCCGGAGCATCGTCCGCAAATAGAAAATTGATAACAGATGTATCAAGATAAATTTTATATTTTCGCATGGGAAAGATATTTATAATTGTTAGTGACAAATCAATTCTAATTGGTAATTCTCAAATTAGTCAAAAAGAAACTTCTTAAATATACAATTTTTTCTGAACCAACTTACCCGACAAGCCTCCAGTGATAACATTAAAGATCAGCCTTTTTCTAGCAATCTCACCTCAAAAGCAACATCTTCCCTCGTTTTATTTTCCCATTAAATCTTAGTTCGTAGAAATAGACGCCACTTGCGGGTGAACTTATCTTCGAAGGGAAAGTAAATGAATGTTCTCCTGCAGGAAGTGAACCGTTGTGAAGTTCTTCAACAACTCTGCCTTGGGTATCATAAACTGTGAGTTTTGTTTCGCCATCTTCGGGTAACCTGAACCTTATTACCGTTTCGCTGGTGCCATTTTCCGTTCCGGTTGAAAAAGGATTTGGATAGTTTTGGTCAAGTTCAAGTGTGTAGGGTGAAAATCCAATCGCCACTTCCTTACTGTATGAAAATTCTCCCGAAAGATCAACCTGTTTTAATCTGTAATAATTGCTGTCTCCCTTATCAGGTTTTACCTCGTCAAGGAAGGAATAAGATGAAGGGTTTAGAGTTGTTCCCATCCCGGAGACAAAAGCGAGATCACTCCAGATCCCGTTGCTTTTCCTTTGCACAAAAAATCCATAATTATTCGTCTCGGTAGCTGTTTCCCATTTTAGCAATACTCCTTTTGACACCACCTCAGCATTAAATGAGGTCATTTCAACGGGAAGTCCGTTATTATGCATCAGAAACAGTGACCCATTGGCACGAAGCATCAGGCCAAAATTTGGCGGGTTAAGTTTAATACTCACAATATCAGAGGACGACGGATAAGATTGAGTTAACCCCCAACTCCTTCCTACGTCTGTGCTCTGAATAATTTTTACCGGAGTTTGTTGCATTACCCACATATTTTTATGCGGATAAAAAGCCTTTGAGGTGTTTCCTGCGGTAATAATAGTCCATGTTAATCCACCATTTTCGGACAGATACATTGATATTTTTGAACAAATCCACATTCTATTACCGTTTCGGTAAATAAAACAGTTTTCACCATCGAGATTATTCCCGTTTTTCAACCATGTGTTTCTGATTGGTGACCAATAATAATATCCTTCATTTGATGCAATATAAAACAAAGAATCAGTGGCAAAAAATTGACCGTTGCTGTATCGGGTATTAACTTTGTCGTCCATGAGTCCATCATCTTCTGAATAACTAAGATTCTGATTGTTCCTGATTACATAGAGTCCCATTGTAGATTTGGATTGTGGAATTAAAGTCGGGAAAATCTGGGTTAAATTTGTGAGACTGCCGCTTGATTCACCATATCTAAAAATGTTTTCGCCCGGAGAATAAACAAAAAAAGAAGTGTCAGTTTCGCGGGTTAACTTTGTTAAAGTTGGTGGCAGTGAATCTTTGATAAGATTCCAGGTACTGCCATAATTGGCGGATCGATAAAGTTGACCATTTATTGCGAGAGCATAAGCGGAATTGTCGGCAAGTATTTCGATATCCTTTATTAAATTTGAACTCAGATTCGAAATCTGTTGCCAACTCTCACCGGAGTTGGAAGTGATATAAACATCATCAGTTAATGTTAGCATAAACCCTTTCTCCCCTGATGTTGTGCAACCTCTTAATATCTTAATTGACTGATGTTTGGCCCATGTCTTCATACTATCGGTGGTATAATATAATTCATTGGTAATTGATTTTGCAAAACCCCTGGCTGGAGTTGTCATGTGAAGTTCAAGAAATTGGATTGGCATTGCAATGGAATCCCAAGATTCACCTTTATCTGAAGAAAAATATAGAGTCCTTTGAGAATCTATCCCCCCCATTAAGACAACATTTGAATCACTAAATGTCTCCAGAATTGAAATTGTTTTTAAATTTTATTCAACCATCATCCAGGCTTTTTATTATTTTGCGAGATTAGCAAATAATATCTCACCGGAAGTTTTAAACGATGCCAAACCTTTTATTGTCTCATTACCTGCAAGGGGCGGAAATAATTGTGTCAAATCCCAATTGAACGGCGATTTCCGGTAAATGCTCTTGGTAAGTGCGATGAAAAAAAGATTGTTTCTTCCCCCTTCAATATCAACGGTTGACTCGTTGGTTTGGTATTTGTTGTCATTTTCTGCCATAAGCCACCACGATCTTTGAATAATGCTTTAAATCCCAACAAACATAGTGGCCCCTCCTAGTGCCTGAAATTTTTGGTCTGGGTGGTTCAAACACAACCATCCCACCTGTACCATGATCAAATGACTTAAAAAGGAAATTTAAGCCGGTTGACACTATGGCCATCTCCTCATCACCATAAATGTAAACATCCGTATATGGAGGAGTTCCTGAAAGGCTGATATTTACTGGGAGCCACTGCGCTTTTATAAAACCAGCTAACACAATTACAATAAGTATAAAATATTTTTTCATATCAATTTCCTAAAGTTTAATTCCGCCTGATTTAAAATAAAAATTTAGTTGCCCATTTCCTACAAAAATGAATGAAATTTTGGCAGAGTGTCATTTCTATCGAGTCGAGTGGGTGTCATTTCTATTGTGTTATTACAAAATTTGAATTTTTCCTTAAAAACTGTTGGAATTCTAAAAATTTTTATCGAAGTTCAAGAGTCACAATTCAACATTTATGTCATGTTAGAAATAATTAATAAGACTATTGATTTATTTGATCTGACTCATTTAACCATGAGCCAACCAAATAAAAAACTTTAAATCAGGTGGAATCAAGATGGCAAAACGAATAATTCTCATCATCATCGCTTCATCATTCATGCTAAATGCCCAATGGGTTTTGCAAAATCCATATCCTACAATTAGCTTCCTTATGTCTGTTAAATTTGTGGACACTCAAACCGGTTGGGCGGTGGGAGGGTTCGGTACAATTTTAAAGACCACAGATGGAGGGGTAAATTGGGATGCTCAGGTTAGTGGCACAGAGGCGAGAATCGAAGAAGTTTATTTTCCTGATGCACAAACCGGGTGGGTTGTGGGTCAAGATGGAATTATTTTGAAAACATCAAATGGAGGAACCTCATGGATTAGCCAAAACAGTGGAACAACCAACTCGTTACAGTCGGTCTATTTTACAGATGAACAAAAGGGATGGGCAGCGGGGCACAACGGTACAATTATAAAAACCACAAATGGTGGCAGCTTCTGGCAAACTCTAATCAGCGGAACAACAAATGAGTTGGAATCAATTTGTTTTATCGATTCACAAACAGGGTGGGTTGTGGGGTATAAAACAATCTTAAAAACTACAAACGGTGGGATTTCCTGGGTAAAACAAATTGGAGATACTACTGATTGGATGTACTCAATCCATTTCAGTGACTCGCAGACAGGGTGGGTTGTTGGCGAAAAGGGTAGAATTTTCAGAACAACCAACGGCGGCGAGACCTGGACACCTCAAATAAGCAACATTACAACTTCTTTGTCTTCAATCCATTCTTTCGATCCCCAAAATGCATGGATCACTGCTCTTTTTGGTACAATCTTAAAGACAACCAATGGCGGTCTAAACTGGCTGCCAATGTACGGTGATACAGTTGGTTGGTTACAATCAATTAATTTTATCGATTCACAGACAGGTTTTGCTGTGGGGCGCAACGGTGGGATCATAAAATCAACTGATGGGGGTAATTCCTGGGAAAAGATGAATCGGGGTTTTATCTACAGTTTGAGTTCCATGGATTTCATTGACGCACAGAACGGTTGTGCGGTTGGAGGTTCGGGGATTGTCCTTACAACATCCAACGGGGGAAACAATTGGGAGTTTTACGAAAGTGGAGTTTTGGACCACCTGGCATCTGTCTCCTTTATTGATGTCCAAACAGGCTGGGCTGTTGGTGGCTCAGGGCGAATAATCAAAACAACCAATAAAGGAGCAAATTGGGATACCCAGATTAGTGGTACTCCGAAATGGTTAAACTCTGTTCGATTTTTTAGATGCCCAAACCGGGTGGGTTACCGGAGACGATGGTGTAATTTTAAAAACAACAAATGGCGGGAATACATGGGGAGCACAGAATAGCACCTCGATTTACAATATAAAATCAGTTTTTATCATCGATTCACTCACTCTTTGGGCTGTGGGTCAAGCCGGAACTATTCTAAAGACCACAAATGGAGGAGTCAACTGGGTTTTAAGACCCATCGCAAACACCCAAACTATGCTTTCATGTTATTTTATTGACTCCCAAACAGGGTGGGTTGTTGGTACCGAAGGGAGAATCTTTAAAACAACAACGGGAGGCGCAACCTGGTTGCTGCAAAGTTTCACGGAGAATAGATTTTTATATGACATTGAGTTTACCGATGCACAAACCGGGTGGGTTGTGGGGAATTATGGTACAATTCTAAGAACCACAAACGGGGGTGAAAACTGGATATCATACGGAACCCCCGATTATGGGTATCTGACTACATTAGATTTTATAGATGCACAAACTGGTTGGATAGCAGGATTTTCCGGCGCAATTCTAAGAACAACAAATGGGGGAGTGACCTACCTTAAGCCTGAAATTCAGAACGAAACTCCTGCCTCAATCTCACTCTCCCAAAACTTCCCAAATCCGTTCAACCCCTCAACAGTTGTAAACTATGCACTCCCGGCAAGTGGAGTGGTAACAGTAAAACTATATAACATCCAGGGAAGAGAAGTTGCAACAATCTTCAACGAATTTAGAGATGCCGGCAACCATTCCTTCTCTATAGATGCAGCCAAGTATGGACTTTCTTCAGGGGTTTATCTATATCGTTTGACTATGGGAGGAACTGCTATAACAAGGAAGATGGTGTTGGTGAGGTAGGGCAAGCCATAATTATTAAATCTCGAATGCGGAATATGGAAAATTTCTGTTTTTCTTTCTCTATATTGAGGTAACAAGTATATAAACTCTAAAGAAAGAAGTATCCTCATGCAGTGTCTTGCACCTTACACACAACTTGAAAATAGAAAATATGGAAGAAATAAATGATTTATCTCGGTAATGCGTTTGCACTTTCGATGGTTGATGAGAATTGTATAATCGAGGTAAACACTTTGAGTGAGGATGAGGTGTTGGAGAAGTTAAAAAACGGTTTTACTTCCATTGTTGGGCATCAATCCACTTCACTTCTTTACAGTAATTTGCTTGGAATAAAAATTCCCATGAACAGGACCACCCTGATGCTTAAAAAAGATGATATCCTGATTGTTGGGCAGTATGTGGGTCCCCGCCTGGAAGAAGGAGTAATTGATCTCCCTGAAAATTCCACAATAATTTGGAAGATGGTGAGGATGGAACCAGGTTCTAATAATTCGAGAGAAAAATAAGATTACTGAAAGTCAAATTGTTGAAAGGATTTGTTCTATTATCCTGGCCAAGAGAGGAATCTCCTCTCGAGATGTCTTCCAGATTATTTCAGTATCAATTTCGTTGTATTCGTGAACGATAAAATTCCGCATTCCACGCATACTTTATCACGCTGCATAAATGACATTAAAATGCCCTAATATTTCTTTGCGGCGAAATTGATTTTTGCTTTTCTCGATTGACCTTTTTGTAACCAGATCAACTTTACGCCCAAGAAGGTGTTGCAATTCCATCCGTAAGTCTTCAAATCCTGAGATGGAAGGGGCTTCTCCTGGATTAAATTGAACAAGGATGTCGATATCGCTTTGATCTGTGAAATCATCCCTGATAACACTTCCAAAAAAAGAGAGCTCAGTAATTTTATACCTTAGGCAGATTTCTTCAACCGCCAAAGCGTCATATTGTATATGCATAACCAATAATCAGTTAATTTTCAATGAACCAAGATACATATTTTTGGACTTATCACAAACATCTTGCCAATTTTAAGTTAGAAAGACTGGATAAGTTTGAATCATTTGTTCAAGCTAATGTATTATCGAAAAGAGAAAAGAATTACTGTTGGTTGGAATAATCAACTACTTAAAATGATCCATCGGATTTTTTGATTCCGGAACTGTTTCGATAGTCACATTTGATTCAGGATTTCGATCATAGCCTGAAATTACTTCAGGGGGACTGTTCTGATGGGAGTAATCATTTGTGGTTTAAAATTGAAGGAGCAAAAATAAAAACAATGATTCCGGATACGATTGCTACAATTAACATGGTATTAAAATATTAAATCTGAAAATACTGTCCCTAAACTTAGCCAAAAATCAATAAAACTACAAAATTCATTTCAGATCAAGATTGCATTCATTAGATTCATTCATCCTCCTAAGGGCGGTTCCACCGGTCAGATAAAATGTAATCCTCACAACCACATTTTGTTTAGGAAATTTGTTATTTTTGGTTTCACATTTGTAAACTCATAAAACTTATGGACTGGAACATAGAATGAAAAAGATGACCCTATTTTTTGTTATAATCCTTACGGGATTTTCATTCGCTCAAAACGAAGTTGAGATGAAAGCTTATATGGAATATCTTACACCGGGAGAAGCGCACGAGTATCTGACGCACGCTTTGGGTGACTGGGATTATGTCCTGAAAATTTGGACAGAGCCCGGAAAAGAGCCAATAAACAACAAAGGAACTGCAAAAGGTGAGATGTTGCTTGGTGGAAGATATCTGCAGATTTCACACGACGGCGTCGCATGGGGAATGCCAATGCAAGCAATTCAATTGTTTGGATTCGACAATATCAAAAAAGAATTTCAGGCGTTATGGATTGACAATATGGGCACCGGATTTACCATCTCAACTGGCACTATGAACAATGAGACCAAAAACATCGAAATGTTTGGCAGTTTCATTGATGCTGTTCAGGGAGAGTCAAAATTTAAAGGAGTCTGGAATTTCGCCGATATGAATAATCACTCCATTAAAATGTTTACTCTTAAAGAAGGCAAAGAAATCCTTTCGTGGGAGACAATTTATACAAAGAGGAAATAAGTTTTTCTGAATTTATTTTGGCAACTACTCGAAAAATTCGAATAGTTCAAAAGGAGGCAACTATTAGAAATTTTCTAATGGTTCGGTAATAAGAATGCCTGACAGCCCTAAACTCCAACTATCCGGAAATTCCGGATAGTTCAAAGGATTATTATTGGGATTAAAGTCTTTTGAAGTTCTGCTGATGATCTAAAAACAAAAAACCGAATCCTTGTTTCCAAAGATCCGGTTACAAAAATTGGTTTTTAACTAATTGGCGGGCGAGATACTGTGTATGATGCTTTGAACATCTGCAGCATATTTTTCAATTGTTTCAGGAGCGCCCCATGCACCAACCATCAGGCTTTTACCGGCAACGGGGGTGTCGATAACACCAATAGCCAAAAGAATTCCATCTGCAGAACCTTCCACAAATACTCCACTCATTCCATTTATTTCATAGGCCTGGCCTTCGCCGAGTTGAAGATCAGAAACCTGGGCAGCAAGCATTTTATCAACTTCATCAAGAGCAGCTGAAAGATCATCAGCACCAAGAATATTAAAATGGACGGCAAATCCACCTTCGGCAGGGTAAGCTATTATTCCGTTTGCATCTGATTCATACATCCAGCCGGCAGGAAGTGTGATACTTACCTTGGCCTCTGCATTGGTGAATGTTTCCTGAGCAAAGCCCGGAAGTGCTATAAGAGCAAAAAACAGTATAAAGAGTGAAATAGATTTAGACATATTGTCTCCTTCTGGAATATTAAGATAATGATTATTTATAAAATTAAACAAAACAGAGAAATCTGCTTTTTGGAAAAACTGAAGATCAGTATTTTGATGTAACCGGGAAGTTGGAACCAACGATTCCTTGTCGATTAAATAATTTCGAGTGCAATATAACTACGATTCACACAATAAAAAAGTGCAAAATGGTTTATAAGACTCAATCGAAATAATAAATTAAATCAATTACTTTTCATCTACATTAATATACTCTCAACAAGGTCAATTAGTTCCCTTTTCCTGAAAGGTTTTGCAAGATAGTGGGTGCAACCACCATTCAGGAAATTGGACCTTTCGTTTCCCATCGAATAAGCGGTTACTGCAATGATGGGAACATTGTGGTAATCAGGCATCGCCAAGAGTGATTTTACAACTTCCATCCCACTCATCGACTCGCCCAGATTAATATCAACAAGAATAAGATCGTATTTTTTGGATGTTATCATTTTCAATGCAACTTCACCGGACCCGGCGGTGTCAAGAATACAGGTTTTATTAAGAAACATTCCCATCACATCTCTGTTGATGGGGTCATCTTCCACATACAGAGCAACGGGAAATTTCTGTTCTGTTGAATCGGCAGGTTGAGTTGAATTGTCTAATTTTTTTCTGTTTTTTGCGAGAAGTGGATTTTGTTTCCCTGGAAATTTAACGGTAAAAGTTGAACCTTCACCAATGTTACTCTCAACCGAGATAATCCCACCCATCAGTTCAACAGTTTTTTTGGTTATTGTGAGACCAAGTCCCGTTCCTTCATAATTTCGAGAAATTCCCTCGCTCACCTGTCTAAAATCTTCATAAATAAGGTGGAAATTCTCTTCTTTAATGCCAATTCCGGTATCTTTTACTTGTAAGACAGCCCAGGGAGTCCCCTCTATATCTTCCTTCTCAACCTTGACCAAAATCCCACCCGTTTGGGTAAATTTAATTGCGTTATCAATTAGATTGTAAACGATCCGTTTAAACAGTCGTTCATCCAATGAGGAATAGATATCTTCATCGGGAAATTGAGTTGTAAGTATGAGATTTTTTCGCTCCAGATTCTCTGAAAATTGTTCGATACAACTTTCAACAACAGGAACAAATTTAATATCCTGGGGGAACACTTCTATTTTATCAGCCTCGGCAACAGAAAAATCGAGAATCAAGTTAAGAGTCTCGCTTAATCTTTTCCCGGAATTATATATTCCTTGAGCCATGGATGAAAGCTCGGGATCATCAAGTTTTTCACTTAAAATATCGGAGTAACCAAGGATTCCGTTTAGAGGAGTTCTCAATTCATGGCTCATATTTGCGAGAAAGTGAGACTTCAGGCGACTCATTGTTTCAGCCTTTTCTTTTGCAACAAAAAGCTCATTTTGTGCATTCAATCTTTCAATTTCCAATAATTTGCGTTCGGTTATATCCTGGAAAGAGCCATAAACTTTTGTAATTTTTCCGTTTTCATAATGAGCTTTGCCTATTGAATTAACCCACCGGTGATTTCCTTTGGCAGTAATAAACTCAAGCTCAAGATCGTAGGGTTCACCAGATTCAATACATCTAACAACTGCAGCTTCAAGAACCTCTTTTGATCCGGGTGCATAAAAGTTTATCCCCTTTTGAACATTATGATCAAATGAGAGATCAACTTCATGAATATGGTAAACTTCTTCAGTCCACTCAGTTTGCATTGTTTTGGTATCAAATTCCCAACCGCCAATTTTTGCGGTTCTCCCCATCAGGTTTAAAAGAACTTCGTTTCTTTTTAATTTCAAATCTGTTTTTCTAAACTCGGTAATATCGCTAAAAACCACAATGGCAGCATCAATATTCCCTGCTTCATTTCTGATTGGAGAGGCATTTGCCAAAACAATTCGATCTTCCCCATTGTCTCTTTTTACAATGAACTCCCTTGAGTTTTTTTCGCCATATTTGAGAGCACGGGTCAAAGGCACTCTATCACATTCCAAAGGATTACCCTCGAAGTCATACATCTGCCAGCGTGCAACATACTCATCAACACCCACTCCTTCAGCCAGATTTTGAAAATTGCCCCCTCGAATCATCAATCCTGCCTGGTTTACATAAAGAATTTTGCCTTCCGGTCCAACAGCTATCACGATCCCGGCAGTGCTGTTATCCAATGCAGCTCTAAAAAATGCCCGGCTCTCTTCCAGTTGGGCAAGAGCCTCTCTTCGTTGTTTTCTGATCTCATATTCTTTCAGTTCACGCTCAATTGCAGGAATAAGACGACTCAGATTCCCTTTCATGATATAATCCTGGGCTCCCGATTTCATCGCCATTACTGCAATCTCTTCACCTATGGTACCTGAAATAATGATAAACGGAATCTCAAAATCTTTTGTCTTTGCCATTCGAAGCGCTGTAAGACCATTAAATTTTGGCATCGAGTAGTCGCTGAGAATTATATCCCAGCCGCCACTCTCAAGAGCACTTTGCATTGCCTCAGGTGTATCAACACAAACATAATCGGGTTCATAGTTACCCCTGCGCAACTCGAGCAAAAGAAGCTCTCTGTCATCTTCTGAGTCCTCAACAATTAACACACGCAATCTGATTTTCATATTACCTCTGAATGCTTTTAAGTATTTCGACTGGAGATTCATTTACGGCAAGCCAATATAAACCGATATTACCTGCTACTTCCAAAAATTTGAGATAATCGACCGGTTTTCTGATAAAACTGTTTGCCCCAAATCCGTAACTTTTTAGTATATCTTCATTTTCATTTGAGGAAGTGAGAACCACAACGGGTATCATAGCTGTTGCAGGATTGGTTTTTATCCGTCTCAAAACCTCGATACCTCCCATTTTGGGTAATTGAAGGTCTAAAATAATCAGCTTGGGTAAAATTGAAACATCTTTGATGTTTTGGCTGTCTTTCTCAAAAAGATAATCCAATGCTTCAACCCCGTCTCTTGCAACATCAATTTTAAAAGATGGATCGTGTTTTTTCAACGCTCTGATGGTGAGGAGTTCATCATCCATGTTATCTTCTACAAGCAGGATGTTTTTGGGTGTAAACATCTATGATTCCTTTAACTTGTTAAGTGTAAAAAAGAAAGTGGTGCCGACTCCAACTTCGCTTGAAGCCCACACAGTGCCATTATGTCTGTGAATTATTCTTTGAACCGTTGCCAGTCCTACTCCTGTTCCCTTAAATTCTTCTACAGTATGCAATCTTTGAAAGGGAGTAAAAAGTTTATCAGCTTGTTGCATATCAAAACCGGCACCGTTATCTTTAATATAACATGCCATTTTCCCATCAACATCGGTTGTCCCAAATTCGATTCGAGCAGAGGCGACTTTGGAGGTAAATTTCCAAGCGTTATTAAGAAGATTTTGTAATGCAATTCCAATCAGAGCTGAATCAGCTAAAACCCTGATTCCGGGAGCGGAAACAAATTCAACCTGACGATCCGGATCGCTCTCTTTTAACTCTCGAATAATCGATTCTGCCATCTCAGTCAAGTTAACATTGGTAACACTCATTTTTGTTCGGGTAACCCGGGCAAGTTTTAACATATCATCGATTAACAAACCCATTTTTTGAGCGTTAAACCGCAATCTGTCCAAATATTTTCTGCCTTGTTCATCAAAAGTTTCTGAATAATCTTCAATAAGTGCCTGGCTGAATCCATCGATGCTGCGAAGCGGTGCCCTCAAATCGTGGGAAACGGAATAACTAAAAGCCTCAAGTTCATTATTTATCGTTTTAAGCTGTGCGGTTCGCTCCTCAACTCTTTTTTCAAGTTCAAGATTTGTTTTATCAAGCATTTCTTTAACCCGTTTACGCTCCACAATTTCTTCTTGAAGTTTACGGTTCGCGACAACAAGTTCCTCAGTCCGTTCTTCCACACGAAGTTCTATCTCATTGTAAGCCTTTTGTAACTCAGACTGGGTGACTATCAGTTTGTCTTTCTCTCTCTGCAATTCAGCATTGATATCACGGAGTTGTTGAGGACTCGGGATTGCGAGCAGTTTGGGAAGCATTGGCCAAACAACGATCGCAGTTCCCACTGAAATAATGGCACATGCAGCGTCAATGGAGGCCTGCCACCAGTCAACTGACCACCACAACCCGATGATATGAACCACATGAGTTGTTCCACAGGCAAGAATAAACAACCCAAAAAGAACAAGTATCCAACTGAACGGAAGGTCTTTCCGTCTTCTGATAAAGATAATAAGAAAGACCGGGATTGAGGCATATGATATCGCAATCAACCCGTTTGAAATCGCCATTATCATCATCAATAGTGGCGTCATCGTTGTTGTCAGCGTGTTTTTAATCTCCATCTCACTCTCCGACATTGCCAACATTGGAAGAGTTATTAGCGCTGCGAGACAAAGAGTTGGGAAAGCCAGTTTTGGTATTAATTCGAGAGTTTGCCTTGGAATCGATTTTGGAGCAATAAAAGTTTTAACTTTATATCCCCTCAGTCGAAGACTGTTTGTGACTACAAAAATTGAACTAAAAGCCATTGCACCTGCAGCAAACATTGGACTTAACAGACCAAATCCTGCAACAGGGATGAGAGCAATATTATAAAAGAGTGCCCAAATCAAATTTTGTACAATTGTCTCCGATGTTCCGCGGGAAAGTGAAATCGCTTTGGCAACTCCTGAAAGTTCGCCGCTAACCAGAGTTATACCCCCCGCCGCTATTGCAATATCCGAGCCTGTGCCAATTGCAATTCCAACATCTGCCTTTGCAAGAGCGGGCGCATCATTAATTCCATCTCCCACCATTGCAACCACAGGGCTGCTATAGTTACCGAGTGATTCCAACGCCTGCATCTTTCTGATGGCATCAGCCTTACCCCCGGTGGAACTTCTGATATCACCCGGTCGATACCAACCTCTTTGGCAATTGCTCTTGCCGTTCTTTCATTATCTCCCGTCATCATCACAAGATCGAGCCCCAAACGATGAAGTTCATCAATTGCATCAATGGCACCCGGCTTTATCGTATCTGCAACTGCAATTATCCCTACAGGCTTAAACGAATCGGGTTCTGTTTTTTTAGCAACTGCCACAATCATTACTGTCTTCCCTTCATCCTGGAGGCGGGAGATTTGTGGCTCAAGATCTTCAATATCCACTCCCGAGTTTGTCATCATTTTGTTGTTTCCGATAATGACATTGTCCTCTTTGGTGGCTGCGGAAATCCCAAAACCGCCAAACGCCTTAAATTGTTCAGGGAATGGAACTGTCTTAAACTTTTGTATGCCTGCTTTTACTATCGATTTCCCGATTGGATGTTCCGATCCATTTTCTGCTGTTGATGCCAAAAGCAACAGTTCGTCCCGGTTAAATCCATTCAGGGGAATAATGTGTTTAAGTTCAGGTTCTCCTTTTGTGATGGTTCCTGTTTTGTCGAGAACAACAATATTAATGTGCCCTGCTTTTTCGAGCACTTCACTGTTTTTATAGAGTATCCCGTTCTCTGCCCCTTTTGAAGCCCCAACCAATATGGCGGTGGGTGTTGCAAGTCCTATCGCACAAGGGCAGGCAATTACCATCACTGCTATTGCGTTGATCATTGCCCCCATCCAGTCAACTTCAGCCACATAAATCCACCCCATGAAGGTGAAAAGTGCCAATCCAAGAACTATAGGAACAAAATATCTTCCCACTTCATCGGTTAATTTTTGAATTGGTGCTTTTGTGTTTTGCGCATCCCGAACCTGTTCGATTATCTGCGAAAGCGTAGCGTTTTTTCCTATCTTCGAAGCTTCAATTTTAACCGTCCCTTCACGATTTATGGTTGCTCCAAATACATCATTCCCGATTCCCTTGTCAACAGGCATTGATTCACCCGTCAGGATCGACTCATCGAAAGATGATTTCCCTTCATAAATTATCCCGTCAACAGGCACTTTTTCACCGGGTCTTACAATTAGCAGATCACCTGTTACAACATCCTCAGCATTGATCCGTGATTCTATCCCGTTTCTAAGAACCGAGGCTGTTTTGGGAGTAAGTTCAATCAATGCTCCAAGTGCACTCGATGCTCTGGATTTCATCCGGGTTTCGAGGTATTTTCCAAGTCTTATCAAAGTAATGATCGCTGCACTTGTTTCAAAATAGACGTTTTTACTGTCGATAATATCAAAAGCGACAAAACAACTTGAAAAAAAGGCTACTGACGAACCCATCATTATCAACACATCCATGTTTGCCACACCATAACGGAGCGAATGGTATGCCCCCACATAAAACTTCCATCCGACAACAAACTGAACCAAAGCTGCAACACCCATCATTGCAAACTCATCGCCGGCGAAACCAACAATCTTAAAATCGCGGAGCATACTAAAAGTAATGAGGGGGAGAGTGAGGAAAAGTCCCAAAAGGAGCAGAAGTTTTTGATTATTCAATTCGGAGGTGCGGGCATTTAACTCGACATCGTCAGGTTTTTCCCCTCCGGCAGTTTCCATTATCTGAAAACCGGCTTTTTTGATAACTGCAGAAATCCCCGCAACATTGGCGATTCCGGGAATATATTCAACATGGAGTATTTCAGAGCCGGGATTTGCATTGGCAATTAATACTCCATCCAATTTCAAGAGGTTTTTTTCAAGTAATAGAGCGTTTAAATTATCGCTGATGCCGGTTAATAACAGCTCCAGCTTCCCGGTGGGCACACCAAAGCCAATCTTTTCGATGAAATTGATTAAATCTTTATAGTCTAATCTATCAGGATCAAAGACAACTTTAAGCCGTTCACCGGCAAAATCCAGTTTTGCTTCAAAAACACCGGGCAGTTTGGTAACTGCCATCTCAATACCGGTAATACAGTTGGAACATGTTATGCCCGTAAGAGGCAAAAAAATACTTCTATGATTGTTAATCATGGCTGCTCTCAATCTGAATCCTGCAACCCCGATAAAGAATTAACTACAGTCTTTATCCGGGGTTAAATAGAACACTACTATCAAAAACGAAAAATACAAAAAAATTCTTAATAATAGCTATCAACAAATATTCATTTTTGAGAAATAATAATAGAAAAAATCAATTTTTAAGGTATGTTTCCATAATTTCATTGATTTTTTGACCTGCCTTTTCAGATGGCCTGTTCTCCTGAGGGGCAGCATAAAAGTTTTTTAACTCTTCGGCAAGCCATGCAAGTGGATCATCCTTGCCAATCTCGTTTACTTTTGCCAAAGCTTTTGGGAGGTCGCCTTCAACTTCAAAATAGATAATTGAGTATGCGATGATAAGTGAAGCATTCATTCCTGATTTGGCAGCTTCATCAAGCACTGAAAGATATTTTTGAGAAGAATAGTTAATTTTTGAAGCATCACCACTTTTAACAAACGGGATCATTTTGGTAAGGAACTCCGCTTCTTCGATGTAGCCCGTAATAGTTTGAATAAACTCACCTTTTGAAGTAAAAAAGGCAGTGGCAGGATAGCCCGAAACCTTAAACACTTTTCCAAATTCTTCAGGGGTGTAGGAAGTGCCTGCGATACTGATATTTCCATCGGTCTCAGGGTTATATTTTATACAAATAAAATCTTTGTTCAGCTCTTCAATTACGGCTGTTTTACCATAAGTTGCTGTGTCCATAACCTTACACCATCCACACCATTCAGTGTATGCATCGAGCAAAACCATTTTGTTTGCAGTCTCTGCTGTGGGGAAACCTTCTGCCGGGGTGTACCATTTCAGCGACTGACTAAAGACCGAAAAAGAGATTAAAAAGAGAGCGAGGGACAGTTTTATGATGAATTTCAATTTTGACTCCGGATGTTAAATGTTTTTAACTATTGCGGATGCAAGATATTTAATTCTTCTACAACAATGTGGTGAAAAAGCGGGGCATGAATTGAAGGTCCATAATTATTAACGGGAAATGTTCCCAGTTGGTTAGAAACCTGTCAGAAAAAGGATTAAACCAAGGATTAAACCAATCGAGAAATTGAACAATTCTTTCTTTGAATCTGCCTATAAATTAGGCGCCCGGGTTGCCACATCTAGGCAATGGCAGGACACTTAACCTTAAACATGAAGAAGATGTCGCGACTTACATCAAGCAGGGTTTCATAATTCCCTTGTCCCTTGGCAATCACCACATCGGCAGAATTAAAAGCGAAATTGATATTACATGGCTGATGTCGGTTCCTGCAATCCGGCTGCCACTCTCCACTACTTCACACAGTTCATCTATCTTTAGCTGTTTACATTCTTTTATTGTGATATCGTTTAACACAGGTCTGGATCGAACAGCAAAGACAACCCTCTCGGGACCCAAAGCCTTAATAAGGAAGATGTCAAAAACGGCTTCTTCCGTGTTATCTCCGATATAGAGTATTATTTTTGCGTTTATAACGGAATTGAGGAAATTGTGAAGTGTTGGTTCATCAAGATTAATTTCTCCAATCTTGTGAACTTCTTTTGAAATATTAAAATCTGGATTTGCTCCGTAGTCGATCGCATTTCCCGCGATTGCAGCTTTAATCGATTCAATAAGTGGATACTCAGATAAAGATATTTTTTCTTCAATAACAGGCTGGAAACTGAGAGCTATTTTGAGATTTTTTTCTTTGATTTCTGAATAGACATCAGAAATTTTAAGTCGATCTTCAATCAGATCCTGAATCACAGTTGAGAACCAGGGAGCAGCAGAGTCGGGTTTAATTTCTGCCACTCTTGCACAAACAGATTTTAATATCTCCAACTGTATCTCTTTACTATCGGTAAAGAGACTTGCAGAATTATATGCCTGCTTTAAAATGCAAGGGATACATTGTGGATCAAAAAACATCTGTTACTACTCCACCCCGGTTTTATCCTTTAATAATCAGTTTTGATTGTGGTTGTGATCATGATTATGATGGTGGTCATGATGATGATTGTGATGCTCCTGGCTGTGTGCGCAAACCTCAAAACCGGATATTTCGCCCTTTTTGTAGAAATCGAGAGCTTCTTCAAATAAAAGCCCCGAAGCAGTAATTACCTCAATACCAAATCCATGGAAATTGTTCACTGCTTTTTGTCCCATCCCGCCGGCTATGATGGTTGCCACATTAAATTGACTCACATATCCCGGTACCTGGCACTGACCACTGTGTTGCCCTGCCAGAGGATTAAAATATGACTCCTGTTTTACAGTTTCATTATTTTCATCCAGTTCAAGAACAAGAAATCTGGAACAATGCCCAAAGTGATCTGCTATTTTAATTTCTTTTCCATCTTCTTCAATCGCCAATGCAATACGCTTATTCATTTTAAACCTGTGTTATTATTGTTTACAAAAAAAAAGAGGCAACAATTCAAAAACGAAATCCTAATCAAATCAAGCATGTCGCCTCTTGAACAACAAAATCAAATCACCCAGCCCTCTGTCTATTATACGATTAGCACTTTATTTTAGAGGAAATTTCTTTTCTGTGTCTCAATGACCACATCAATGTTCAAATATTGTGCCATTGTTTCTTTCCTAACTTCAGAACCAAAATGAGACTTAATTAATTGCAACAAAATGCATTGTTGCAATGTACATTGCAATCTTATTGCAATATTGCAATGATATCTGATTTCCAGGTGAACTCCCAACACTAAAAAAATCATCCGGTAGCTGCCTGATAATAGTTTGCTTCCTTACATCCGAGTATAACCGCACCGGGGATCTTCCTCTTTATCATATCGGTAAGGTTCAAATGCATCATGGGATCAGTGATTTTCTGCGTGGCTATTTTCGAGTTATCAACAAAGGAAAAGTCTGAAGCAACGGCATTGAGTGAGGCGAAATATTCACCCAATTCTTTAATTTCTTCACTATTATCATTATAACCATCAACTATTACTGTTTCAGTTGAAAGTTCACCTCTGAATTGCGAGGCAAATTCCCTCACAGATTCGAGGATTGCATTTAAACTCAACCGAAGATGTGGTCTGTTAATTTTTTCCCATGTCTCGGCATTTACAGTATCAATCTTTACAATTACATTATCAGCAGAAAGAAGGTTCTGTTGCACATTGTAGTTCCAGAGTAGCGAAGCGTTGGTAAATACTGCGGTTTTAATCCCCATTTCCCTTATAAGTTGAATTTTTCGTCCAATGTTTGAATCCAGTGTAGCCTCACCATCCGGCATAAAAGCAACATAGTTGATCTCTACCCCTTCTTTTTGAAGGTCTGTAATTTTTCTTCTGACACATGAAGCAAGGTTCCATGCGTTTAAACAAGTATCACAACAAATGGAGCAACATGATGTATTTCCACTTTTACAGTAGATACAGTTATAGGTGCATGCTTTCGACTTAACATTGTTGATCCCAAGACACATCCCAAGCCTGGTGGATAAAAAGGGCCCAAAAATCACTTTACCATCTTCGCAGAGGTCTTTTGAAATCCCGGTTTGCAACTTTTCGCTAAAAGCCTTTAATCTCATTTTAAAGGTTTCCATAAATCCGGTATCTTGTTTTGTATTTAAGTTTTTCATAATTGTCTCTAATAAGGTTTCTTCTTTATTAGCAATAAACATACCAATATGAAATTTCAATGGATATGAAAGATTTTGGCATCGAATCATTTCATAAAAGCAACGAAAGACAGACAGAATTGCATTTTTGCAATTATTTTAGTATATTTAAGTAAACACTGAAAAGTATGAGCATGAAAGAAGTCCAACATATAATTAACAAGAACAAAGAAGCCGCCGCTACACCGGACGGAATCGTAGTAATTGGAAAAAACTACTCGGTGGTAGTATTTAATGAAGCTGCATCCAGAATCACAGGTTTTACACAACGGGATGTGCTAAATAAAGATGCTTCTATCCTTTTCCAAAATTGCCCTGAAGGGCTATCCCATCTGGAAAGTTCGTTTAATGATAAAACCTCATTTACCAACTTGTCATTAGACTTGACGACAAAAAAGTCGATATGCAAAAGTGTTGTGGCATCTTTTACGCCGATAGTTGATGACGAAAAAGTTCTGAGTGTCGTTTTTGTTTTTAGAGACATTTTTGAAATGATCAAAATGTCGGAAACTCTCGAGAAACGGACTGTGGAACTGATTGAACAAAAGAACAAACTTGATGCTATCTTTAACAGCAATATCGAAGGTACATTCACTATCAACGGGGATTGGGAAATTACCTCCTTCAATGCATCAGCTCAGCGGATTACCGGCTATTCGATGGAAGAAGCCATTGGACAAAAATGCTGGTCGATCTTTGCATCAGGAAAATGTCAGAATGGTTGCCACATGGAGCTTACAATGAGCAAAGGAAAGGGAACAATTGGGAACGAACTTGAAATTGTCAGAAAAGATGGCAAACGAATTCCAATCAGAGTTAATTCGGCAACCCTGCTCGACAACAACAAAAAAAACATGGGGGCAGTTGAAACCTTTCTTGACATCTCTGAAATTAAAAACCTGGAGAATCACCTCTCTGAAAAGTATAATTTCAGCAATATCATTGGAAGCAACATGAATCTCTGCCAGGCACTATCCTTGCTCGAGAGTGTGTCGCAAAGCGACTCCACAGTGGTTGTTACGGGCGAAAGTGGCACCGGGAAAGAATTAATGGCAAGGGCGATCCATTTGAACAGTAACAGGAAGTTAAAACCATTTGTAACTATAAACTGTAGTGCATTTGTCGAATCTTTAATTGAAAGTGAACTCTTTGGTCATGAAGCAGGATCTTTTACCGGTGCAATAAAAAGTAAGCCGGGAAGGTTTGAAATCGCCGAAGACGGCACTCTTTTCCTCGATGAAATAGGTGATCTTTCGCTCGCAGTGCAAACAAAACTTCTCAGAGTAATTGAATCCCGTGAATTTGAAAGAGTTGGCAGTAACAAACAACTCACCTTGAAAGCGAGAATAATAGCAGCTACAAACAAAGACTTATTAAGTGAAATCGCCGCAGGAAGGTTTAGAGAGGATCTGTATTACCGGATAAATGTTGTTAATATCCACATGCCTCCATTAAGAGACCGTATGGATGACCTTCCAAAACTCACTACTCATTTTATCGAGAAATTTAACGCTCTCTTTAAAAAGAAGATTAAACAGTTTTCATCCAATGCGTTTGAAATATTAAAGGAATATAACTGGCCCGGTAATATTAGAGAGTTGGAAAATGTGGTTGAACACAGCTTTGTTTTGTGTCCGGGTGAAATAATTCAGGTTGAACATCTGCCAACAAGAATAAGAGAGAGCAAAAGTGATGGTCAAACGATATCTCAAAAGCCCGAAATGAAGAGTTTTGACGATGCAGAAAAAGAGATTTTAATAAAGATTTTGCGAAATAATTCAGGAAGCAGAATCAAGACGGCAAAAGAACTCGGGATAAACACTTCCACCCTTTGGCGGAAAATGAAGAAATATGATCTCGTTTAACCACAAATTGAAAAGAAAAAAATGAACCTCAATAAATTTCTTAAAGTCCTCGTATGCCTCGCTATCCCGCTTCTCGTGGGAAGTGTAGCCGGACTTGTAACCTCCCCAAATATCAAGGAATGGTATCAATATTTGGAGAAACCGGTTTTTAGTCCTCCAAACTGGATATTTGGTCCAATGTGGACTCTGCTTTATATCCTGATGGGAGTTGGTTTATTCCTGATACTCGAAACAGAAAAAAATGAACTTCGGGATAAGGCAGTGAAAGTATTTGCAATTCAACTTGCTTTAAACTTTGTCTGGAGTTTCCTGTTTTTTGAATTCAGGCTTGTTGGGGTGGCATTTTTTGAGATACTATTAATTTGGGTATCTGTTATTTGGATGATCACTTCATTTTACCCGATAAACAAAAAGGCAGCTCTGCTTCAGATCCCATATCTTTTGTGGGTGAGCTTTGCCTCGGCACTTAATGGAGCTGTCTGGATTTTAAATTAACATTTCTCTTAAGTTCTGACTGAATTACAACTTGGTAAATACGGGAATACACTCGATGTATGAACTCTCTAAACTGAATAAGAAAAGAGTTTAATTAGTTCGATTTATTAATGTTTTTAAGCGAAAGCCTCAAGTTATGAAAGATGACAACATTTCTCCAAAAAGCCGGGGAGTTCCAAATTTGGAGCAGAACGAAGAAAAATATCGACGAATGTTTCAGGATAATCCACAACCAATGTGGATATTCGATCAAGAAACTTTAAGGTTCCTTGAAGTAAATAATGCAGCGATAAACGATTATGGCTACTCCAAAGAGGAGTTCCTTTCGATGACGCTCGCAGATATCCGCCCAAAAGAAGATGTTCCGGCTCTCAATGAACATATCGACTCAACCCGTCAGAAATATAACAGGGCAGGTGTATGGCGTCACATTAAAAAAAACGGAGAGACGATCCGGGTTTCAATCGTTTCACACATGGTGGAATATGAGGGGAGGAATGCCCGTCATGTGATGATAAATGATGTTACAGAGGAGCTCAAATACCGCGAGGCACTTGAGGTCAGTGAATCCAATTTCAGGGAACTGTTTGAAAACAACTTCAACATAATGCTAATTATTGATCCAAAATCCGCTTATATTGTTGACGCTAATAAAGCAGCATTAAAATATTATGGATACACAAAAACAGAGATGTTGACTCTGAAGATTTACGACATTAACACAATGGGGCAAGCTGTTCGTGAAGACATCGAGAGGGCAGAAAAAGCAGAACAAATCCTTTTTGAATATAAACACCGACTAAAAAACGGTATTATCAGAGATGTCGAGATTTTTAGCACAAGAATTTTTCAGGGTGGTAATCTAAGACTTCATTCGATAATTCATGATGTAACCGATAAAAAATTAGCTTTAGACAGAATCAAACTTCTTGGGAAGGTGATCGAACAAAGCCCTGTGAGTGTCTTTATTACAGATATTGCGGGGGCAATTGAGTATGCAAACCCCCGATTCACTGAAACATCAGGATATTCGACCCTTGAGGTTATCGGAAAGAATCCAAAATTTCTAAATTCCGGTCATCAACCAAAAGAGTTTTATAAAAATCTGTGGGATACCATAAAATCGGGAGAAATTTGGAGAGGAGAACTTCTAAACAAGAAGAAAGATGGTTCACTCTATTGGGAAAGGATGATTGTTTCTCCTGTCCAAAATCAAAGCGGGGAAATCAGACATTTTGTTGCTGTGAAGGAAGATATAACTGATATAAAAAAGATGATTTACGACCTTACAGTTGCAAAGGAAAAAGCCGAAGAGGCTAATAGAATTAAAACCTCTTTCCTGAATAATATGAGTCATGAATTTAGAACCCCACTCATAAGCATCCTCGGGTTTTCCGAAATATTAAAGGAAGACCTCACCGACCCTGATCATATTCAGATGCTCTCAAACATGGAAAAATCTGGTAGAAGATTATTTGAGACATTAAAAGCTATTCTTGAAATATCGAGATTAGAGGGGGGAAAACTTCCGATAAACTTTGATCTTTTTGATCTTAAAGAGGTAGTTGATTTTCAGTGCAGAATGTTTGATGTGGTTGCCGGGGTAAAAAAAATTGAACTGCTAACAGTTTTCTCAGATGAAAAATTGATTGTGTCTCTCGATAAAAGCTTGTTTTTGCAGATTATTGACAATTTGCTTGACAATGCCATCAAATATACATACGAAGGACAAATTATCGTTGAACTGAATAAAATCTCACTCCCTTCTATTGATAATGTCCCACAATTTGAAGTGGAAATTTCAGTTAAAGATACCGGAATTGGGATTCCGCCTGAAAAAATTGATACTGTTTTTGAGGATTTCAGACAAGTGAGTGAAGGTTACAGTCGCTCGTTTGAAGGACCGGGATTAGGACTTTCAATTGCTAAAAAATTTACTGAGAAAATGGGAGGTAGAATAACTCTTGAAAGTGAGTATGGCTCCGGTTGCACTTTTAAGGTCTTTTTCCCTCTCATCAATGATAATATAATTTATGGTGAGCATATTTCTGCCACATCCCCAAAAGAATCCACCGGTTCCGGTCAAAGAAAAAAATACAAAATCCTGCTCATCGAAGATGAATCCATCGTGGTTGACCTGACCCAAAGGATGCTTGCTGCCACTTGTGATTTGGATTCGGCACCCGACGGGTTAAGTGCAATTGAAAAAGTACTTAAAAACCGGTATGAATTGATATTCCTTGATATTAATTTGGGAGTTGGAATGGATGGACTGGCAACTCTATACGAAATAAGGAAAGTACCGGGATATCAAACAATCCCCATAATTGCCTTCACCGCTTATGTGTTACCGGGAGACAAGGAATACTTCCTCCACTCTGGATGTGATGACTATATAGCCAAGCCATTTACTTATGTTCAGATCATGCATACAATAAATAAATGGCTCGACAAAAAGAGTTAAACCCGTCGGGGTGAATTGTGTTTACTTCACATTTTCGCAAGGGATTTTATATGGATCTCCCACTCCACTGAATTTGGTTTGGCGAAATACATTTGAAACATAATCCTGTTGAAAGGTTATTAACTGCCATACGGTGCAGGTTCCATCAGCATTTTTCACTGCTACCGTTGCTCTGATATAACGATCAAGAATTATACCTGTAAGTTCGTTGCGTCTTATCGTCCAGTCCGGATCAACAATTACCAACTTGATCACCTCGCCCTTTATTCTCTCCTTATATGTGTTGGAAGCTTTTAACACTTTAATCATTTCGGCTTCAAGTGCTTTATCAGTCAGTGCGGCTTTGGGAAATTCTGCCGACTGAGTGGCGATGTTTCCGGCTCCCTCATTCAGATTTTCTGCCATTGCCTCATAAACACTAAAATCGTTTCCTGAAATTGTGAAAGACCCCGCAGCTGCAACTGCGTAATGGATATTCACTTTAACAATTATTTTGTGTTCACCGGGTCCCAGAGTTGCAAGTGCCTTTGCAAATAAAACTGGACCATAATAATTGGCACCAAATTTTTTATATTCAATCTCCTTACCACCATAAGCAGTGGTTTTATCAGGTATCGGGACAATATCCACCGGCAGACGATTGTGCCCAAGGAGAGACCCCGAAACCCACATCGAACTGAACTCAAGTTGCATTTCACTTGGCTGTTGATAATCGTAAAGCGGGGGTTTAAGTTCGTAAAGAAAAATTTCAACTTCAGCTTTTTTTACGGTTTTGGATTTTAAAAGGTCGGCTATTGTTTTGGGAAAGGAGGCGAAAGCGTAGATGTGGTCTCCGGCTTCAAATTTTGTTTCCAAATTTGCCGGGCTGCCGGGGTCGATCATTTGTTTCGAAAAAATGATCTCTCCGATGTCTTGTGCGATTGTATTTGGTTGAGAGGATAAGAAGAGAACCAAAAGCAAAAAGGCAGTTATTACTCTCATGTTAAAACCTCAAAATAAAGATTCTTATTTGTCGCATTAAACTTAAACAATTATTTTGATTTAAGTGCAAAAATTAAACATTACTGAATTATTGGATTACTGCATTAAAAAAAAGCTGCCAACAGTAGAAACCATTGGCAGCTTAAAATGTTCATCAAAAAAAGTTTACGACTTTTTATACATCGATTCCACTTTATCAAGGACATCATACAATTCCTGTGGGACATGTCCCTCAAAAGAATTATAATATTCGCGGATACTCGCCATTTCAACAAGCCCCTCTTCCTTATCAACTTCAAAAAGTTTATTCATTCTTTCAGGTGATATGTCCAAACCTTCGGTATTTATTGTGCCGGGTTTTGGAAGGAATCCTTTAGGGGTTTCCACTGCGATATCTGCTCCATCAAGACGATTGAATATCCACTCAAGAACACGGATGTTTTCACCATATCCGGGCCAAATGAACTTTCCATTTTCATCTTTTCTGAACCAGTTTACATAAAATATCTTTGGAAGTTTGGTCTGATCAGCTTTTTCTCCTGTTTCGATCCAGTGTTTAAAGTAATCACCCATATTGTAACCACAGAACGGAAGCATTGCAAACGGATCTCTTCTTATTTGACCAACGGCACCAACTGCTGCGGCTGTGGTTTCGGAGGAGACTGTTGAACCAAGAAAAGTGCCATGATTCCAGTCAAATGCTTCAGAAACAAGAGGAACCACTTTGGCTCTTCTTCCACCAAAAAGAATTGCCGAGATAGGAACACCTGCGGGATCTTCCCATTTGGGATCGATTACAGGACACTGTCCGGCGGGAGCAGTAAATCTTGAATTTGGATGTGAAGATGGTTCGGTTGATTCAGGAGTCCAGGGGCGATTTTTCCAGTCGGTAAGGTGAGCCGGTTTTTCATCCGTCATTCCTTCCCACCAGATATCACCTTCGGGAGTCAATGCCACATTTGTAAAAATTGAGTTTTTGGTTGCCGATGCCAAAGCATTTGCATTTGTTTTTTCAGATGTTCCGGGGGCTACACCAAAAAATCCATACTCAGGATTCACTGCATAAAGCCTGCCATCAACACCAAATTTCATCCAGGCAATATCATCACCAACGGTTTCAACTTTCCATCCGGGAATTGATGGGGTTAACATTGCAAGATTTGTTTTTCCACAGGCACTTGGAAAAGCTGCTGCAACATATTTCTTTTCACCTTGGGGATTTGTGATTCCCACAATCAGCATATGTTCAGCAAGCCATCCTTCATCGCGTGCCATAACGGATGCAATCCTGAGGGCAAAACATTTTTTACCAAGCAAAGCATTTCCACCATACCCGCTTCCAAATGACCAGATAGATCTTTCTTCGGGGAAATGACAGATATATTTTGTCGGGCTGCATGGCCAGGGAACATCTTTTTCGCCTTCGGCAAGTGGTTTTCCAACTGAGTGGAGGCAAGGAACAAATTCACCGTCACCAAGCTGGTCAAGCACTTTTTGTCCCATTCTTGTCATAATCCTCATATTGCAAACAACATATGCAGAGTCGGTAAGTTCCACACCGATATGAGCGATGTTTGAACCGAGTGGACCCATACTGAACGGGATGACATACATTGTTCTCCCCTTCATTGAGCCATCAAAAAGTCCGTGTAATTTAGTCTTCATTTCAGCCGGAGCCATCCAGTTGTTGGTTGGTCCTGCATCCTCTTTCTTCTCAGAACAAATAAAGGTTCTGTCTTCCACCCTTGCGACATCGCTGGGATCAGACATACAGATATAGCTGTTGGGTCTTAAATCATCATTCAGCCGTTTGAAGGTGCCATTCTCAACGAGTTCGGCTGCCAAACGGTTATATTCTTCTTCACTTCCATCACACCAATATACACTATCCGGTTTACAGAGATTCGCCATCTCTTCTACCCAAGCCAACAACTTTTTGTTTGTGGTCATATAAATGCCTCGATTTGTTTTTTATTATATTGTTTATGCTTATTTTTGAGTGCAATAAACAACATTGTATCCTTTTAAATCTCAAAAAAAGAGTGCTCTTTTTTTATTTCCCGTTTTCAAAACTACAAATTTTGAGACATTTTTCAAAGAAATGAATGAGCCACACTCAATCCTTTTAGAAGTCAACAGAAATTTTTGTGAACATAATACTTAGTAAGTTAATTAAAAAGCCAACGGATATTGTTTCCGAGTTTGGTGAGATATCAATTTTGTTTTATAAGATCATTTTGTCGTTATCAAAAGTGATCAAAAACAGACGACAGGTTCTCTTCCAGATGGAACATATCGGGGTGGGGTCACTCCCTTTGGTTCTGATTATAGCTGTGTTCACCGGGGCGGTGGCAGCCTGGCAGGCAGCATACCAGTTAAAAGGAATTGCACCTCTTTCGTTCCTCGGTGCCGCTACCTCCAGAGCAATAATTACTGAATTGGGACCCGTTCTAACCGGAATAGTAATCGCCGGAAGAGTGGGTGCTTCAATTGCAGCCGAACTTGGAACGATGAAGGTAACAGAACAGATTGATGCCCTCGAGAGCATGGCAATCAGTCCAATCCGGTTCCTCGCAATGCCAAGATTTCTTGCATCAATAGTAATGCTTCCTCTGCTGGCATTGTTTGCTTCTTTTATAGCAGTTTTTGGAGCTTTTGTGGTTTCAAATTATTTTCTTGGGGTTTCTCCTGCCGTTTTCTTTCAATCGGTAAAACAACATTTTCTCCTCTACGATCTCTTCACCGGACTTATTAAGACCGTCTTTTTTGGTGGCGTAACTGCCCTGATTGGTGTCCACAATGGACTGCGAACTGCGGGTGGCGCCGAAGGTGTGGGTAATTCAACCATCCGCTCATTTGTACTCTCCGCCGCTTCAATTTTAATCCTCGATTATGTTCTTTGGATGCTGCTGTTTTAATGCAATTGGGGACGCAGATACACGCAGATTAAACGGATTTTCGCTGATGAAGAGGGATAGTAACACGGATTCCACGGATTTAACACGGAATTCCACGGATTATTTTTTATTAGCCATCCTGGGCTGGTGTCATGTGCAAAGCAAATTTCTTGAATCTTCAAGATTTCAAGAAACTTTCTTGACAACAATCTAATAATTGTTTATATTGCAAATGTTATTTTTAGAATACCAGAATCTTCCCAAAAGATGTGAAAACCAAAATGGAAAAAACATACAAAAGCAGTACCAAAAGAATAAAGATTGGGACTATTCTCGATGCAGATGTTGTGCAACAGCTCAAAGAGAGAGCTCTGCGTGAGAAAAAAACGATTAGTGATGTAGTCCAAGAGGCTGTAATAAGTTACAACCGGATTGAGACAACAAGAGCAGACCAAAGGAAAGAAGCTGCACGAAGACTAACAACAAATCCTTTTAATGTATCCACTGAACAAATCATCGCCGATCTTGAAGAGGACTATTACGAACAATGAATTTGCATTCGCTTGACCCTTCAAAATCTATTATTCTGGATGCTAACATCTTACTTTATGGAATCCAAAGAAAATCGGAGCAGTGTGTTGAATTGATAAGCAGGATCGGCGGTGGTGAACTGAATTGTTATATCACTTCCCATATTCTGGCTGAGGTAATGCATGTATTGATGATAGAAGAAGCACGAAGTATTGGAGAGATAACAGGTGGAAATCCCGCTAGAAAGTTGAGCGAAAAACCGGGACTTGTCAATTCGTTATATCTTTATGAATCAGTGTTTGAAGATATTCTTAACTTGGGGATGAATATTGAAGTTGTAGAGAAACAAGACCTGATAGAAGCACTTGCAGTTCAAAGGAAATACGGCTTACTGACAAATGATTCGCTGATTATTGCAGTTGCAAAGCGATTGCGGATTACTTCCCTTGTCTCGGCTGACAAAGTCTTCGCCAAAGTAAGAAGCATTACTCTTTACTCTCCGGATGATATTATTTAATACAACGATCCAATTATGTTTAAAAGTTGACGGATTATCACGGATTTTTAGCGTTAGTGTCAGGAGTGGTAATCGTCCCGATTGCCCTCTGCAAAATAAAATCCGTAAGCTGGAGATGGAAATAGTTAGAGGGAAGAAGCGGACGCAGATTCGCAGAGGTGTATCTGCGTCCCTTCCTTACCTGGAACCATCTTAAACAGAAATTATCTTAACAGGTATAAATCTGTTTGCCGTTCGCTCAGCCAATCAATTCCGGTATCGGTAAGTACAACTTCTTCCTCAATTGTAACGATTCCGTGGTCTTTAACATAAAGACGGGGCTCTATGGTGAAAACCTGGTTTTTTTCGAGGGGAATGAATGGCAGATTACCATATTTTTCCCACGCGGGGAAAAGACCCGGACCTGCATCATGTGCTACTCTACCAACCTGATGACCCAATCCGTGTGGATATTCATCATAACCGTTTGAAGTGATGTGACCACGGGCTGCAGCATCCACTTCCACTCCGGTAATACCCGGTTTCAGGGTTTCAGAAGCTTTTGTTATTGAAGTTTTTAGAACATCAAATCCGTGTTTTACTGCATCAGGAGCATCAGTTTCACCATCGCGGAGGATGTACCAGGTGCGTTGAAGATCGGAACAGTAACCGTTGTAGTTAATTCCAAAATCGATGTTTATCAGATGACCACCTTCAACCTTACGATCGGTGGGGCCTGCATGTGCACCGGCGGTGTCAGGGCCCGTAAAAACTGCGGGGCAACTGTCTGCTTCCCAAGCAACCTGATAACCTCTGTCGTTGGCTCTTGAGGTCATAAATGCGGCAATTTCTTTCTCGGTTCTTCCTTTGGTTATGAACTTACCCGTTTCGTCAAAGATCTCGAGAGTGATTCTGACAGCCTCTCTCATAATTTTAAGTTCTTTTTCCGATTTTCTTCCTCTTAAAGATGAAACGATCTCTTCCGACGAAACAAGTCTGTCACCGTAAGGTGTACCTGCAAAATGGTCGAGCAATACCAGATAAAGTCCCATCGTTAGCCCATCGGCAAGATTCATATTTTTTGAAAAATTGACCGCTATTTTTTGCGGATCAACAGATTTAACAAACTCGAGCAATGGTTCTCTAATCGATTTTACATATCCCGTAATATCTTCAAATGTTCCCATGTCTTTAAGGTTTTGTATATCGAGTGTGCCAAGAATCGCTTTCCGGTGTCCCTGTTTTGTGAGGATAAAAGCCGATTGCCAGGTTACATTCACTCCGGCAATTGTATCGAGCACGGGGTCGTGAATTGAGGCACTTTCGCGCACAAAGGTCAACCACATATCAACATCTTTTTCTTTAAGAATCTCGATTGCTTGAAGTTGTTTTTCTAAAATTATATCTTTCATCTGTTTCTTCTCCAATTTTATTTGATAAGGAAGTTTTAATCACCGGGTAAAGAAGGATAGTTAAATCTTCCCTTTAACTGAAACTTTTGGTTCCTTTAACTGACATAATATTTTTCGTATGCATCTATTATTTCTTTGACGAGGCGATGACGGACAACATCTGTCTTGTCAAAAAATGAAAATCCAACCCCTTCAATTCCGCTAAGAATTTCCTGGGCTTTTACGAGACCACTCACTGTTTTTGTGGGAAGGTCGATCTGGGTGATATCCCCTGTTATAATTGCTCTTGATTCAGTACCAAGACGGGTGAGAAACATTTTCATCTGTACATCAGTGGTGTTTTGTGCTTCATCAAGAATTACAAAAGCTTTGTTAAGCGTTCTGCCTCTCATATAAGCGAGAGGAATAATTTCGATAACCCCTTTTTCGAGGTAGGCTTTCACTCTCTCTGTTGGAAGCATATCCTCGAGGGCATCGTAGAGTGGACGAAGGTAGGGATCAATTTTTTCCCGAAGATCACCCGGAAGATAACCAAGTTTTTCTCCTGCTTCAACAGCGGGACGGGTTAAAATGATCTTTTTAACGGTGTTCTTTTTTAATGCAGCAACGGCAAGAGCAACTGCCATATAGGTTTTTCCGGTGCCTGCCGGTCCAATTGCAAAACAGATATCGTTGGTTTGAGCAGTTTTTAAATAAACAAGTTGCCCGGGAGTGCGTGCTTTGATAACATCATCTTTGGTGTATAAGATGATCTTGTCAAAATCTTCATCCCCTTTGGCAGGTTTTCCGTTTCGGGTGAGCTCAATCAGGAGTTTAATATCCTGCTCTTTTAACCTTCCGGAAGTGTTAATGGCATAGATCATCTCTTTGATAATTTTCTCCACTTGCTCAACTTCCTGTTGATTCCCTTTTAAGGTAAGAAGTTCACCTCTAACAATAATTGCGGAATCGAAAAACTCTTCAAGAAGCCTGATATTACTGTCGTTTGGTCCAACTAATTTTTGAAGGTCGATTCCTTCGAGAGAAATTTTCTTTTCAAACTCTGACATAAAGTCCTAAATTTATCGATAAAATATAAAAAGCCCTTAATGCATGAGCATCAAGGGCTTTTGAAGAAAGTCGTCACAAAAATGGATTTAGTAACTAACTGGCCACTAAGGAGCCGGTTTGTAGTTTCTTCCCATTTTGGAAACTGTGTTGATCTCATCAGCAGTAAGGTTAGGAATCGTATAAACCTGATTTGGGTAAATCAAGTCAGGGTTGTTTCCAATTACATCCTGATTAGCTCTCCAAATTGCCGGCCAGGCAGCGCCTTTTCCATAGTATTCACCTTTGGAAGCGATGCACCATAAGCAATCACCTTTAACAACTGTGTACTGTTTTACATCAGGAACCACAATTACGTCAAGGTCTTTTTTCCATTTAGCCATTAAGTCTGGCAAATAGACATGCAATGTGTTGTAAAATTCAGGAAGAGCTGAGAGTTTGTTGCTCTGAAGTTCTTTTAATTCTGCTTCTCTTGCAGAATATGGAGCTTCTCTTCTTTCAATTTTACCTTTGAGGTCGTTAACCTTCATAGCGAAGATCGAAACATCAGATTTGTTAGCGCCCAACATTTTATAGAGGTCGTCCATACAATCTTCGTAGCTTTGAATTCCATCAAGCTGTTTCTGAACATTGGCGACATCTTTATTGAGCTGATCAACGTTAGAGCTAAGATTGATTTCAACTGCTTTGAGTGAATCCATCTTGGCTTTATACTGATCACAACTTAAATCTCTCTGTGCAAAAAGCGAACCTGAGAGAAGTACGAAAGCGAATGCAGCAATTTTCATTGAGAATTTCATCTTTTTTCTCTCCTGTTACTTTTGAATTTTATTTAAGTTTTTGTTTACTTCGTTCTTCAGCTGATTACATTCTTCAAGCTTTTTCTGCTTGTCTGCAATCTGTTTGTTAATATCGGCTTTTTTACCATTCAGCTGGCTGATAGTATTATGCTTCTGATTAACAGAGTTCTGAAGAGCATCTAACGCTGCATACTCTTCGTCGCTAACACTGCAGCAGCCGGCGAAGAATAATGTCGATAAACCGACTACGGCAAGCATTTTACTTAGCTTCATAGGCTTCTCTCCTTGTTTTTTTGTTGTTTAATTGTTTTACGAAAATCAAATATGGTAAAAGTACAAAATTTTCTACTTTCAACCAATTAATATATGGCATTTAATCAAGATTTAATATGCCAAGATGGGAAAAACTTACATATTTTGTCCCTGCGATCAATATATGGTCTAAAAGCTTGATGTCGAAGAGGGAACAGGCCTCTTTTATCTTTTTTGTGATCCTTCTGTCTTCGGGGCTAATGTCGGGTGATCCACTGGGATGGTTATGACTAATTATTATCGATTTTGCGTTATGATCCAAAGTTTTTTTTACTATTTGGCGAACATCCACGAGGCTATAGTCGAGCGACCCACTGAATAATTCTTCAATTTTAATTATCCTGCCGCCTGCTGAAATGAAAGCGACCATAAATTTTTCAACGGGTTCATTCTTTAAATAACGAATAAAATGTTCGGCGATCAAGTCGGGAGAAGAGATTTTCCCCGAAAGATAATCTTTATCGGTGGTTTGCACTCTTTTGGCTATTTCAAATAGAGCCGACAGTGTAATGGCTTTATCTGAGCCGATGCCAACAAACTCATTTTTGAAAAATCCATCAGTTTTTGATGAAAGTTCATTAAGTCCACCGGCTTTAACGATCATTTCTCGTGCAAGTTCAAGAACGGATTTCCCTTTGGTGCCGGTTCTTAAAATTATTGCGAGCAATTCAGAATCAGACAGTGAATCGATTCCCTTATTTCTTGCTTTTTCTCTTGGCAGCTCGTCTAAAGGGTGATTTTTAATTGCCATACAACAAACTCTACAATTTCAAATTAAGAAAGAGATTAAACTTGCCAAAAGTATATTGAAGAATATTCAACGAATGATTCGACCTTGCCGAGTCGATTACAATTTTTCCTTTAACACCATCAAAATCGATTCCGTTATTAACTTCGCCCGTAAATGCCGGAATATCAAAGTTGTTCTTTTCCATATATTTCAGAAACATCGCAGTGGCATCAAATCCATAAAGCGCATTTCTATCGAAGAGATAGCCCGTAAGCTCATAAAACTCTTTGTTTTGAGCCTGATAAGCGGGCTGGGTCATATCCAGATAGTAGTCGGAATCGACATAAATAGTACTTAAAAAGGGAGCGGGATCTCCAAAAACATCGCTGAGCAGCCAATCCTGATTGCCATATACATTTCGGCCGAAGGTTAGGTCTCTTAATCTTTCGTTTAACAGGTTACACTGTTTTACATCTCCCACAGGTAGATAGAGCCCTTCGATCTCGTCTGAAGCTTCCGCAAACTCTTCAATCAGGGTTTCAAATTTTGTGTCTTTGTTGAAGGTTGCTGAAAAAGTAATTTTTCCGCCGAGTTTCTCAAATTCTTCCTGAAAACTTTGCGCCAGCAGTGATGAATAGCCATCTTTTGTGTAGATAACCGCCATATTGGTAAGACCGTGGAAGTTTTTTGCAAAACTTGCCATTATCTTTCCCCGGGTTGAAAATGTTGGATTTGCCTGTATTACCATTGGTGAAAGGGATGGAATTGTTTCATCAGTGGCGGTGGGTGATATTATCGGAATATTCATATCTGAAAAAACTGCGATGATATCCCTCGAGTCCTTTGTAGTGGTTGAACCAATCACTCCAATCAGATTTTTAACATTCTTCATCTCTTCTTTTATTAAGACAATCATGGAACTGTCGCTCTGTGTGTCTCTGATAAAAAGTCCAATTTTGGTTTCACTTTTTTTATTGTGAAGATGGACTGCATATTTAATTCCTTCGAGTACCTGATATGATCTTCTCTCAAGGTAAGGTTTCCCTTTATCTGTTAAAGGGAGAAGAACTGCGATGTTTTGAGAGTTCTCCGACTGCGCAGTGAGAACCCCTGTCGGGAGGAACGAGATAAAGAGTATCGAAATTAAAAACAGTTTAGACATTCTTAACCAGGTCATTGTCTCTTCTTTCAATTAGTTCATCAAGAACATCTTTGGCTTTTTTGTTTTTTGGATCAAGCTTCAAAGCCAGGGTAATATAGTCCTCTGCCTCGCTGTATCGGTTTTTGTTCAAGAGAGTTTTACCGTAAAATGTGTAGATTATTGCCGAAGGCTCATTATTTTCAATATATTTTTTACAAATCTCTTCCAACTTTGCCGTTTCACCATTTTTCTCATAAATCTCAACAGCTTTTTCGAAGATTTTTTTGTCATCCGCACCAAGTGCAATTGAAGTGGAAATTCTCTCGGAGGCATGTGCATACATACCAATTGAAAGGAAATAAGCGGCTTGATAAAAATAGACTTCGGGGTTGGTTGGAATCAGTTTTTCCGCTTTTTCCATATACGGAATTGCGATATGAGGCTGTTTTAATTCAAAATAACACTTGGCGATATAAAGATATGAATCACCAATAAATGAGGAGGTTTTTTCAACGCTTACAAAGTTTACGAGGTGATCTGCCGATTCCTGGTAAAATCCTGTGTGATAATAAGCCAGCCCTTTCATAAAAGAGGCAATTGGTTCGATTTCAATAGTGACATCTGCAAGTGCTTCGATCGAGTCTTCCCATTTCTGATGTTTAAAATAGAAATGCCCGGCATAAAGTTGAACATCAATATCAGCGGTTTTTTGTTCGTAGAGATCAGTTACGATACCGAGAGCAGCTTCTATTTTATCCATTTTTTCATAAATTTCAACAAGCTTAAACCAGGCGGTGTTGTCGTCGGGGAAATCGCGAGTAATCGCTTGATAAAGCTGGATGGCGTGGAGCATTTTACCACCACCCTCAAACTCATCGGCTCTTTTTAGTCTGTGTACCAGTTCAAATTCTTTGTTGTTTTTCATTCCCATTCAATAGTTGCCGGAGGTTTTGAACTGATGTCGTAAACAACTCTGTTCACACCTCTTACATGATTAATAATTGTGTTTGAAACATCAGCCAGGAAATCGTGGTCAAAACGGTACCAGTCTGCGGTCATACCGTCAACCGATGTAACTGCTCTAAGTGCAAGCACATTTTCGTAAGTTCTCTGGTCACCCATTACACCCACGGTTTGAACGGGCAAAAGCACAGTGAAGGCCTGCCAAATCTTCTCGTAGAGGTCGTATTCTTTAATTTTTCCGATGTAAATCTCATCAGCTTCTCTTAATATCTCAAGTCTTTCCCTCTGAACATCTCCCAAAACTCTTACAGCAAGCCCGGGACCGGGGAATGGATGCCTTTTAATAAAATCTTCCGGGATATCCAATGAAAATCCAATTTTGCGAACTTCATCTTTAAAGAGTTCTCTTAAGGGCTCAATCAGTTTTAAATTCATCGTTTCGGGCAGACCACCAACATTATGATGGGATTTGATGGTTACCGAAGCACCTTTAACAGGAACCGACTCAATGACATCGGGATAAAGTGTACCCTGCACCAAAAAACCGGCATTGTCGATCTTTTTAGCCTCTTTTTCAAAAACTTCGATAAATGAATGACCTATAATCTTCCGTTTTTCTTCGGGTGAAGTAACCCCCGAAAGTCTGTCAAGAAATAGATCGGAAGCGTCAACATGGATAATCTTTAATCCTGTCCGTTCTTTTAACTGCTTCACAACTTTGGCTGATTCATTTTTACGCATCAATCCATTATCGATGTGGACACAAACGAGGTTGTCGCCAAGAGCTCTGTGAACAAGAACAGCAGCAACAGTTGAGTCAACTCCCCCACTTAAGGCACAAATTGCGACTGAATCACCTGCCTCTTTCCTGATTTTTTCGATGCTTTCCTCGATGAAAGCTCCCGGATTCCAGTCAGGTTTACAACCACAGATCGAAAAAAGGAAATTTGAAAGAATTTCTTTGCCGTAACCGGTATGAAAAACTTCGGGATGGAACTGCACACCATAAATTGGATATTCAAGTGATGTTATTGCACAATTTTCGGTATTGGGAGAAGAACCAATCTTTTTGAAGCCGGTCGGCAGGGTTTTTACATGATCACCGTGACTCATCCAAACAGTGGATTCAACAGGTATTCCCTCAAACAGGGGGTTATCTTCAAGAACCTGAAACGACGATTTACCGTATTCTCTTTTATCAGATTTTTCAACTATCCCACCAAGAGTGTAAGAGATCAACTGAAGTCCGTAACAAATACCCAAAACGGGAATATCCATCGCAAGGATTCTCTCATCAATTGCGGGAGCACCATCATCCTTCACCGACATGGGACCCCCGGAGAGAATAATTCCTTTTGGATTAATCTCTTTTATGGTATCAATATCGATAGTGTGTGGATGGATGAGGGAGAAAACAGACAATTCTCTTACTTTTCGTGCAATAAGCTGAGTATATTGCGATCCAAAATCAATAATCAGAATTGAAGAGCCGGTCATAAGATTCTACTTTGGTTAAGATGGTTTATGCTGCTAAAAAACAGGCTGCCTCATCAGATGAAGCAGCCTAAAAAGTTCACAATTTAAAGGGTGTTAAGCTCCGGTCAATTCACCATAAGCCGCGGCATCAAGAAGTTGATCAAGTTCTGAAGCATTTGCGATTTCAACTTTTATCATCCAGCCTTTTTTATAAGGATCCTGGTTGATAAATTCGGGTGAATCACCAAGTTCAGAATTTATCTCAACTATTTTACCCGAGCAAGGAGCATAAAGTTCACTTACGGTTTTTACGGCTTCGATTGTTCCAAAATTTTCGTTAAGGTCGAGTGAATCGCCCACAGATTTGGTAATATCAACAAAAACCACATCACCAAGCTCGCCCTGAGCATATTCTGTGATGCCGATTACTCCGATATTGCCTTCAACGCGGATCCATTCATGTTCTTTGGTATATTTTAATTCTGTTGGAATACTCATTTTATTCTCCGGTAAAGTTAATTTTTATTTCGGGGTTTAAAGTTCTCGAGGAAGGATGTGTCAAAATCCCCGGAAATAAACCTCTCGTCTTCTAATACATCAAGATGAAAAGGAATTGTTGTTTTAATTCCTTCAATAATAAACTCTCCTAATGCTCTTTTGGCTTTTTGAATTGCCGAGGTGCGGTCTTTATCCCAAACAATCAGTTTTGCAACCATTGAATCGTAATACGGTGGAATGGTATATGACTGATAGATATGTGAATCGATCCTGACACCCAATCCCCCGGGGAAATTCAACGATTCAATTTTGCCGGGTGAAGGTCTGAAATTGTTATCAGGATCTTCAGCATTAATTCTAAATTCAAATGCATGCCCTTTGGGTCGGTTATTCGGCACATCAATCACCTCACCGGCTGCTGCAAGTATCTGTTGTTTAACCAGATCGGTTTCATAAACCATTTCCGTTACGGGGTGTTCAACCTGAATCCGGGTATTCATCTCCATAAAATAGAAATTTTTATCCTTGTCCAAAAGGAACTCTATGGTCCCGACACTTTCGTAATTAATTGCCTTGGCAGCTTTTACCGCAGCGGCACCCATTTTGTCCCTCAACTCCTGGTCGAGGGCCGGGGATGGGGACTCTTCAATAAGTTTTTGATGGCGGCGTTGAACCGAACAATCTCTTTCACCAAAATGATAGTGATTTCCGTGTTGATCGCCAATCACCTGAATCTCAACATGGCGAGGATTGAGTACAAGTTTTTCTATGTAAACATCACCGTTGCCAAAAGCGGCTTCAGCTTCAGCTCTTGCGGTAACAAATGCAAGTTCAAATTCAGCGGCTTCTTTCACAACTCTCATCCCCTTACCACCACCTCCGGCAGAGGCTTTAATAATTACGGGAAATCCGATCTCTTCAGCAAGTTGTTTGGCTTCATCAACATCATCCACAATCCCCACACTTCCGGGAATTACGGGCACATTGTTAGCTCTCATTGTTTTTTTTGCCATAGCCTTATCGCCCATTGTGCGGATCATTTCGGCTGTTGGCCCAATGAATTTAATTCCTGATTCATGACAAATTTCTGAAAAGTTTGCATTTTCGGCAAGAAAACCATACCCGGGATGAATTGCATCAGCACCGGTGACCATGGTAGCAGACATAATGGTGGGCACTTTCAGGTAGCTGTTACGGCTTTCTGCGGGACCAATACAAACTGCTTCGTCTGCAAAAGTGACATGAAGAGAGTTCTTGTCAGCTTCTGAATAAACCGCCACAGTCTTTATCCCAAGCTCTTTACAGGCTCTAATAATTCGAAGTGCTATTTCACCACGGTTGGCTATCAGTATCTTTTTGAACAATAATTACCTCAGTAAGTTGTGATGTCCGGTTTAGTCGGGATTAATAAGGAAAAGTAATTGTCCATATTCAACAGGACGACCGTTATCCACCATAATTCTGGCGACGGTTCCTGCAATATCTGATTCAATTTCATTCATCAACTTCATCGCTTCCACTATGCAAAGCACTGAGCCCTGCTCAACTCTGTCGCCTACTTTTACATAGGAATCAGCATCAGGGGCGGGCGAACGATAAAATGTACCAACTATCGGAGATTTTATCTCGTGAAGTTTTTCGACTGTTTCTGCCTGCTTTACATCAGGGATTGATACAGTTGAGCTTGCAGCAACTGCACCGGGTGCAGAAATTGGTTGCTGAGCGGGGGCTACATTATAGCTCACAGCTCCGGGAGCAGCAGGACCATATTTTGATATATATATCCTTGACTCCTTTTCCTCGATTTCGAGTTCGGAAATTCCGCTTGTTTCAACTAATTTTACAAGACGACGGATTAGATTAATATCCATTTTTATCCTGTTTAAATATTAAAAAAAATTACGATTTAACTCTTTCCATGTAGTCACCCGTGCGGGTGTCTATCTTCAACAAATCATCTTCGTTGATGAAAAGTGGAACCATTACCGTAGCACCTGTTTCAAGTTTTGCAGGTTTTTGTGCGTTTGTTGCAGTATCTCCTCTGAAACCCGGTTCGGTCTCAACAACTTTTAATGCAACATGAACCGGAAGTTCAACACTGATGATTTTTTCACCATCCATTAACATGTCAACTTCGGTACCTTCCTTTATGAACCTGATCCCGTCACCAAAAGCAACGAGGGGTACATTCATCTGATCATAAGTTTCATTATCCATGCAGACAAGTGATTCACCATCGGTATAAAGAAACTGAAATTTTCTTCTTTCCACTTTTACAATATCAATTCCTTCGCCCGAGCGAAAGGTATTATCCAAAACTCTCCCTGTTGTAAGGCTTTTAAGCGAAGTACGAACAAACGCTCCGCCCTTACCCGGTTTTACATGCTGAAATTCCACAACTGTAAACAAGTCGTTCTTAAATTTAATAATTAATCCATTCCTGAGATCTGATGTATCAGCCATAGTCCTTTTACACTTTTGTTGGGGAAAAAATAAAAACTGAATTTGCAAAATATCAATTAAACGGGAGAGTACAAAAAAGAACCTCAGAGACCCGGAGTTTCGGAGATTCAGAACTTCAGTACTTCAGAACTTCGGAGATTCAGAACCTCCGCTACTCTGATACTCTGATTCTTCGCTACTTCGACACTGAGGTTCCGAGGTTCTGAGGTTCTGAAGCTCTACTCACTTCCCCACCACCATCTTAATCGCCGAAGAATATTTCCCCGACTCAAGTCGAAAGAAATAAACACCCGAGGATAATCCCTCCGCATCAAACTTCACTTCATGATTGCCGGAATTCATCTCGCCATTCAGAAGAGTTTTTACTTCTCTTCCAAGGATGTCGTAAACCACACCTTTTACGAATCCCGCTTCGGGAAGTGCAAACCTTATGACTGTTTCAGGATTGAAGGGGTTTGGGTAGTTTTGGTAGAGGGTAAAGGAACCGGGTTGTTGCACTGGGCTCTTCTCCTCAACGGAGGTAGTGACTGTATCGGAAATATCTATCCGATAATAACCTGCTCTTCCCGTTTGGACCATCAGTGTTGACTCATCAACGAACTGTAAATTCTGAACATTTTCAATGAAGTCATAATTGATGGACTTCCAGGTTGTCGTATTCCTGTGTTGATATTTCACGATATTGTTGCTGCTGAAAGCGAGCAAACCGTTAGGGCTCAAAGCGTAAACACCGGCGCCCGCGAAGTTATAGAGGGTTGTAGACCACGAAGAGCCGAAGTTTGTCGATATATATAGATTGCCCGATCTTCTGACTATGATTGTCCCCGCCTCATTGGCAATTACCTCTTGAAACCCGGGCGAACCACCGGGTTTCAAAATTGTTCTCCAGGTCTTCGCACTGTCATAGGAAGCCATAAGTGAATCGGATGTGGCAGCCAGGATCATTTTCCTTGAATTAATTGCAGCAAGATCGATTACCTTTGCGGGTAGAGTGTTTGTTCTGTAGTAGTAACCGGATGGATCTTTGAAAACAAGTCCGAGGTAATAATTCCACCCCATTTGGGTTCGGATGAGGGCGAATATTATCAATGAGTCGCCCATTGCTGTAACATCATAGGTTAAATGACTGTAATTTTCCTCTCTTACACCCCATGTTACGCCATGATCAGTGGTTATCAGTATCGCAGTGTAATCGACAGGTGATGGATTCGGAGGAAAATAATTGTAAGAGTTGAAGGCGATAACACCCAGACCCGTTTTTGAGAGTGAAAGATAACTCCCCCTATCCGGTGCTCCAATTGGAGGCCAGGCGAATCCATCCCTCCAGGTTTTTCCGCCGTCAGAGGTCTGGTTACCACGAGCAGTGATAGCATGAAGGGTGTCAGCAAACCATGCATTGGATGAGGGAAGATAAGCCTCAGATATCATACTTCTGTTTAATTCCGCTCCTGAATAACGATAAATATATCCATAGTCCCCAACCAAAAAGGCAAGGGTATCAGTTATTGTGAGAAATCCTCTTGGAGAACCTTTAAGGTATGTCCCGAGATTTTTAACCATGGTCCAGTTTGACAATTCATCAGTTGCTCGATAGAGAGTATCAAATCTCATGTTAGAAACATATACATCTCCATTCTTTAACAGAACTGCCTGACTGCTTTTCAAATTTTTTGGTGAATTAGCCCGGTATTCCCATGACACACCCCTGTCAGAAGATGTGAACACTGAATCCGATGAAGAAAAAAAGGATATCTTCCCGTTCCCATGATCGAGAAAATTTCCCTGTTTTGAGTAGTATACCGGTATCCATGAATTTCCAAGATCTGATGATCGATAGATACAGTAACGGGAACTGACAACAATTGATGAGTCGATGAAGATAAACATGTCTCCGCCAAAATATTCCGGGGGTGCTACGATATTTGATTGTGTCTGCCATCCGTCAGTGGTTTTTAACAGATATTTTGCTGTCTCGGCATAATAAATTGCAATACTCACCCCTTCATTTGCAAAACCTATCTTCGAAAAAGTAAATGTTGGTAATGCCCCCGAGAGCAAAGATTTCACTGTAAATGAAAGTCCGCCATCGTGGGTAATAAAGAATTCACCTTTTGTGGATGTTCCCGCAAAGGTTTCTTCAGACAGATACACAATATTCGAAGGTGGATTTGAGGTTCTAAGTGTGAGATCTTCTGTCCATGTGAGTCCATCATCACTACTGTAAATTAACCCTGTTGGGTTCATAGCGGCAACAATTCTGCCATCATTTAGTTTTGTGATGTAAGAAATGTCTCTTGAGGTCGGTCGCGGAGCAATTCTTCGGACGGAGTGATCCAAAGTCTGTGACACTATTATGCACTGTAAAAGTAAAACGATAACAATTGCTGTTTTTGATCTCATTGGTTCTCTTTGCGAAATTCTTTACTTACTTATCACCATCTTTATCGCTGAGGAATATTTCCCGGCTTCAATCCTGAAAAAATAAACACCTGATGCGATCCCTGCGGCATCAAACTTTACCTGGTGATTGCCGGGATTCATCTCTCCATTTAGAAGAGTTTTTACTTCTCTTCCAAGGATATCATAAACTACACCTTTAACGGGACCTGTTTCGGTTATGGAAAACTTGATAACGGTCTCAGGGTTAAAGGGGTTTGGGAAGTTTTGCGAGAGGGTAAATGAAAATGGAGTGTTTTCCTGTGAATCTCCTATATCCGAGGGAATCGGTTTCAGTTTTATAGTTGAAAAAAGAATGGAATCTTCTGAAAGTGCATACCCATCGCCGTTTTTCGTTATCTCTAAACATTTTATGGCTTTATTGGTGTTAAGTTTGGTATAGGTAAAGGTAATTCCATAGTCCCGCGAAGAGGCGATAAATCCGGAGTCAGAACCGGCATAAAAAACAGAATCGCCTGACTTTCTTAAAGAATATAGATTCCTTGGATGATAATAATGAACAAAATTATCTCCCCCGTCTGTGCTGACTTTAAGAATACGGTCAAGTGCCAAGGCTATAACCACGTTAGGGCGCATAACCACAAGTCCTGTCCATTTGGTATAATTAACGTATGTACTGTCGGTTATCCATGTGACGCCATCGTTTGTTGAGTGTGCCACCAGTGTTCCCATAACAGGAGCGGGATAACCCTGTGTCAGGATAGAGCCGAATCCCCAGATTGTACTGTCAACCTGATCGATCCATTGTAAAACTCCGGGGTACAAGTGAGTAGACCGCCATTCCCAGGTTGCTCCGCCATCATATGTTCTTGCAAGTGTGATTGGGAAACCGTTTGATTGCGTACCGGTCCTGAAGGACACAGCTCTGAGTGAATCAGTAAAGACTATGTTTGCATGTGCGGCGGCATCGAAAACCGGTTCCCAAGTAAGACCTCCATCCGAGGTCAATTTTATTGGACCTGAAGTTACGAGTAACCCATTATTTCTCGATCTAAATATAACTTGTGCGGAATAATAACTTGCAGAGATCAATTTTGTCCAAGTGTAACCGCCATCGGTGGACTTATGAAGTCCTTTTCGGTCGGCAACATACATGTATAACGAGTCGACAACTGAAAAGGAAACCACGTTATCAAACTTTGTGGAGCATCTGTAGTACCACTCTTTTTGAGCCGAAACATCTGTAAACAAAAAGATAAAAGCAGATACAGTTATCAAGATCAATTTGTTCTGAAATCTCTTAACAACATGGAACATTTAACTCATTCCTCTCATTTTGTCAAGATCATTTTAATATTACTGCTGTTTTGTCCCGCTTGAAGCCTGAAAACATAAATACCCGAAGTTAACCCCTCCGCATCAAACTTAACTTCATGATTTCCGGAATTCATCTCGCCATTCAGAAGAGTTCTAACCTCTCTTCCAAGGATGTCATAAACCACTCCTTTAACATATCCAGCCTCGGGAAGTGCAAACCTTATGACTGTTTCAGGATTGAAGGGGTTTGGGTAGTTTTGGGAGAGGGAGAAGTTGATTAATATCTCGTTTTCCGTTTTAATTTCAGTAATAGTCTGATATTGAACCTCCACAGTCTTGGCGTTGAAAGACATCAAATTACTATTGTTGTTGTACCACAAATAAAGGTTGTAGTAGATCGGCAGCCAGTCCCGGTCAAAAGCAGAGGCGTAGATACAGTTTCCATTGACATCATATGAGTATTCTAAGTTGTAATTTGTAAGCCAACCACCGTTCACAAGTGATTGACCTAAATGCGCCACAAAATTATCATTTTCATCATAACTCATGATTTGTCTTGCAGAAGTGACCCAACCACTATCGCTCCATTGTCCTGTGCTGCGATACACCAAATTATTGTGTGCATCATAGTCATCATGCCATATCCACTGGTTGTCCCAGTTGTTTATAGTTCTGTTCCACCATTTTTGAATTTTCACACTCATTGAACCATTTTGATGATACTCCTGACTATAGAATGTGTGATTAATCCAATTACCTGACTCCCAAACCTGCATAGTGTCTAATAAATATTTCCCCAAAGAATTATTTGTGTATAAAGCACGAGATACATTAACCCACGAATTTCCGGACCAGATTTGGGTTAATTGTGATATTACATAACCAGACTCATCATAGTAGTTACTATTAAGATTAACATTCAGCCAGTCACCATTTACCCATTTCTGGGTCAGAAATTGCGTTAATTTAATTCCGGCATCATATGTATGAAGTCTGCGATTATCAAAGACCAATACTCCGTTTGTGCTTTTTTCATAGGTTTCGATCAATGGGGAGTTAAACTGATTGTAACTTATGGTATTCCTTGATGTTGCGACCCATGCTTCATTTGACCACTTAAAGTATGTATTTACCAATTGATAGCCTGAAGAGTTATAGGTATGAGTGCTAAAAGAGATATTACTCCATGATTCATTAACCCATTGCTGAGTTAACATTGATGTTCTGTTGTTGTTTTCATCGTAAGTATAAGATATAAGTTCGACATTCTTCCAAACCCCTGAAACATAATTTTGTTTAAGTTCTGTTAACCTGTTCTCGCGTGAATCATAAGTGTTAAACACGGCTGATGTATATACACCATTACTTTCTATAATTCTAGACAATGTACTACCGGCATTATTATAGGTGTAATAGTAATATCCAGTACCACCATTAAGAGAAACCTTTAAAGGACAATAAAGGATTGATTCTCCACCTCTGTTTTCACTCTTTACCGATCGAAAATTTTCCGTGTTTAAATCAGATTTAAAATCCTGGTTCAAACTGATTTCATTATCGTTATGATTCTCTGTAAAATATAAACCATTGATTTCAGGAATTACAGGAAGTTTGTTTTCAAACGATTGTTGAGCAAATGTTAGAACTTGAAACAACAAAAACAAACCGATCCCCCGAATAATGTATCCGGAAAAGGAAAAACGAGACTTTGTTACCATTTTATTCATTCCTCTCATTTTGTTAAAATCATTTTTATGTGTTTGCTGACACTGTTGGTTGTAAGCCTGAAAACATAAATTACCGAGGCAAGCCCATTGGCTTCAAACTTAACTTCATGATTTCCGGAATTCATATCTCCATTTAGAAGGGTTGTTACCTCTCTTCCAAGGATGTCATAAACTACTCCTTTAACATATCCTGTTTCCGGGATGGAAAACTTGATAACGGTCTCAGGGTTAAAGGGGTTTGGGTAATTTTGTGAGAGGGAGAAGTGTTCAGGGAGATCGGTCGATAAATCATCAACATCAACCGGAACCGGTTTCAGTTTTACTGTGGAGTACAATTTCCTATCAACTGATATTGCATATAGATCCCCATTCCATGTAACATCAAGTAACTTAATGTCGCTGTTGGTATTCATTTTTTGGTATTCAAATATTTCTCCGCAGTCACTTGACCAGCCGATGTATCCTGAATCAGACCCACAATATAAAATTGTGTCTCCCACCGTTTTGAGTGAGTAAATCTTTCGAGTTTTCGGATAATAATTAAATATTGCACCACCATCGGTGCTCGACTTGACATCTTTGTTACCAATGACGATAACAACCGCATTCGGTTTCATTAACTCTAATGCGGTACGATTTTCAAGCCCACCCCTTGAATGCTGGATCCAGGTATTACCGTTATCAGGGGAATACTTTAAAATGTTTTCGATAGGTGGAGGGCCCGCCGGAGATGGTACATAAGTCTGACCCGATGTCCAAATGAGACTATCCATTTGATCACATAAGTACATAAAACCACTATGTCCGATAGAAGTCGTCGACCAACTCAAACCACCGTCCGTAGTTTTTCGTAAATATGCCGAAGGTATATAATCCGATATAGAAGCCAATACAGTTAATGAGTCAATATAACTAACTTCTGCAACACCATTAGCCCAGACCGAATGGTTTGATGTGACACCTCCGTCAGTTGTGTACCTTAAATCATCACCTCTTCTAAGAAACCCTCTGTTTCGTGTGAAGAATTTGACGGATTCCAATTCCGAATCCATACTAACACGGCTCCATGTGTACCCTGCATCTGTTGAAATGTTAAGACCATAAGAATCAACCACATAGATGCACATTGAGTCAACAACAGAAAAAGATTTTATTGCAACAAACGGGATTTGATATCTAAAATACCACTCCTTCTGAGAACTAACATCGGTAAACAGTAAGAGAATAGCAGTTATGGTTATGATGACAAATCTGCATTGTAATCTCTGAACAACTGAAAACATCTGAATTTAACCTCTCATTTTGTCAAAAGCATTTTTAGGTGGTTACTGCCACGGTTGGTAGTAAGCCTGAAAAAGTAAACGCCGGAGGATAATCCAACAGCATCAAACTTAATTTCATGATTTCCGGGATTCATCTCTCCATTTAGAAGGGTTGATACCTCTCTTCCAAGGATGTCGTAAACAATTCCTTTAACAAATCCTGCTTCGGGGAGAGCAAACTTGATAACTGTTTCCGGGTTAAAGGGGTTTGGGTAGTTTTGGGAGAGGGAAAAGGAAATAAGGCTTCCGTTTTCGTCTGAGATATTAGTGAAAGTTTGATATTCAATCTCCAGGGTTTTGGCACTGTAAGATATTGCACTGGTACCGTGATTGTAATACATCTGAAGCGGATCAACCATCGGTTGGCCGACACTATCAACTACGGTACCGTATATACAATTACCATGCGGGTCATAGGAGAAATCTTTCATATAATAAATTTTCCAGTCACCGGTATATCTCGTCCTTCGTAACTCACTCAGCATGTTATTATTTTGGTCAAAGGTCCGTTCTCTTTGTTCCACACTGAACCATGCACTGTCACTCCAGATCTCATTGCTGTGCAAAACCCAGTTGCCTTGCACATCAAATTCATTCACAAATTGGCGTTGGAGTATCCAGTCGTTCAATCCTCTATTCCATAATCTCTCGATATGCCGGGTCTGTGTTCCATTCTGGTTATACTCATAACTATAAAAGAGGTTGTTAAACCAGTTGCCGGATTCCCATATCTGGCTCTTCATACTCAATCTTTTACCCGCAGAATTATAGGTATAATCAGAGCGGAAAGAATTAACCCAGGAATTGTTCAACCAGTCTTGAACTTCTGCGGTCAAGTCATTTCCCGAGGAATCAAAAGTTCTGAGAGTACGTTTTAGATTTTGCCAGGCACCGTTTTCCCAATTTTGAGTCAGGTACTCCACAAGATTACCACCCTGATCGTAAGTAAATGCCGATCGACCATAAAAAGTCCATAATCCGTTACCACCTGTCTCAACTGTCTCGGTGAGTTTTAGGTTTGACTGATCGTATGTTATTATCTTTCTGTATTTATGATCCCATGCTCCATTTGTCCAGATAGAGGAAACAACTTCCAAAAGATGCCCTGAAGAGTTATATAAATAAGTTCCCCGGTCTGAGTTCACCCATGCGTCATTTACCCAGATTTGGATCAATGCTTCTGTCCAGTTGCCGTACGCATCGTAGGTGAAAGTCCTGAGCTCGGCATTTTTCCAAGCCCCTGAGACAAAGTATTCATACAGTTCGGTTAAGCCGTTACCTTGTGCATCCCAAGTAAATGTTTGACGCGATTCAAAATTACCGTTATTCTCGACTAAACTTGTTAAGAGGTTCCCACTCTGATCATAGGTGAAATAATCTTTTCTTGTACCACCATTCAGTACTGCTTTAAGTGGTCTGTAAAATGTTGCGGCGGAAGTATTCCGGGTCTTACTGAATTTCGACTCTCTGAAGGGGAATAATCCCCTGATAATGCTGTCCTGTTTGTTATTTGCAGAACTAAAACCTTCAAAGAAATAATCTTCGGGGTTCTGTTGACCAATATCACCGGAATACTTCTGCCCAAAAGCAAGAATAGAGCACAAGAAGAACAAATAGACCAGCCGAGCAGATATTCCCGGTTCAAAAAAATGAGTTTTTGTTTCCATTTAATTTGCCTCAATCTACTTTGTCAAAATCATTTTTTATGTTACTTGTGTTTTGTCCCGCTTGAAGCCTGAAAACATAAGCCCCCGAAGTTAACCCCTTCGCATCAAACTTAACTTCATGATTTCCGGAATTCATCTCGCCATTCAGAAGAGTTCTAACCTCTCTTCCAAGGATGTCATAAACCACTCCTTCAACATATCCAGCCTCTGGAAGTGCAAACCTTATGACTGTTTCAGGATTGAAGGGGTTTGGGTAGTTTTGTGAGAGGGAGAAAGAGGTTAAATACAGATTATCAGCTTGAATATCTGTTATATCTGTATATTCCGCTGTAACTCTTTTGCCGGAAATCGTGATTACATCACTCATATGATTATAATAAAGATCATTGTTCATTGCATAAGAAACCCATGAACCACTCTCCCATATAAAAGCTTCAGCCAAAACACAATTCCCAAATGAGTCATAAGAAAGTTGTGACTTGGAGTAATTATCCCAATTATTTAATCCCCATATTTCCATAAGCTCCTGTAATCTGTTCCCATCAGTATCATAGTAGTATGTAGTTTGGTATTGTTTTCTCCACGAATTATTCATCCAATACTCTTCCAAAACGGTAAAAAGTTCACCATTGGAGTCATAAGAATAAGTGAAGCGAGAAGTATTCGTCCAATATAGACCCGCCCAGCCTTCAATTAGATCGGTCGTCAACCTACCGATTGAATCATATGTGTAGGTTTCACGGAGATAGTTTCCCCAGCCATTGTTGCTCCAAGATTCTGAAAATCTGCTGAGTCTGTTCCCCAAAGAATCATATGAATATGTCCCTCGAAAAACATTGTTCCATTCACCATTATTATTATTCCAGGATTGTGCTACATATGAAAGTCTGTTGCCGGTTGAATCATGGGTATAGAAATTTTGCTGCGAATTCACCCATGCTCCATTACCCCAAAGTTTATATAAAAAAAACATCAGGTTTCCAGTGTCATCGTAGGTGTATGAAGATTTTTGATTATTTACCCAAGTGCCATTACTCCATTTTTCATTTAATTCAGTCTCAATTTCTCCATTTTGATTATAGGTTTTGGTTAATCGATATTCATTAACCCAGGAATTTAGCTTCCAAACTTCAACAACCATTGTAACGGAATCTCCCTCCGTACTATATGTGAAGTAATATTTTTGCCTTTCATCAGCCTGTATAAATGAAGGTTTGTAACGATTGCTTTTAAACCCCTTTTTAAGTGACCGGCTATTAAGGTATGTATCCTCAAGGATATTCATATTTAACATATTACTTTCCAAACCAGTGTCTTCAATTTTAGACGGGATGCCCCGATAACGGGGATGTAAAGTTTTGTTCACAGCATGATCCAATTGAGAAAGACTATCGATATTTAATAAAGATAGCATCAATAGTGAAAAGTATAAATTTTTCATAAATATTTCAGTTTTGTTAAAATTTAACTCGATACTCTTAAAAATTAAATCATCAGTATGAATGACCAGTTGGTTGCCCGGTTACTTATTCACAACCATCTTTATAGCCGAAGAATATTTCCCTGCTTCCAGCCGAAAGAAATAAACCCCCGAGGATAATCCAACAGCATCAAACTTAACTTCATGATTTCCGGAATTCATCTCGCCATTTAGAAGTGTTGTTACTTCTCTTCCAAGGATGTCATAAACCACTCCTTTTACGAATCCAGCCTCGGGAAGTGCAAACCTGATGACTGTTTCAGGATTGAAGGGGTTTGGGTAGTTTTGATCCAGCGGAACGGAAATACGGCTTCGTTTTTGTCGTCGATTTGGTAAATATGTGTTTAATCATCAATGATCTGTGCATCATAAATAAGCTGTTGTGGTACTGGTTGTATTGCAGAACCGATCGGACCATGGTTGGCCTGACCTATTAAATAGCAGCGTGGACCGTATTGTTATCATGCAGGTCATAGCAGAAATTCTTTTGTCCAACTTAAGGCCCATGTACCGTTAAACATTTCCTCTCTTCTTTCGCTCATTTGATTGTCATTTGGATCATATGTTCTGAACCTTTGGTTGATTCCCACCCAACCGCTGTCGCTCCATCTTTCCAATTTGTCCATCAAAAAATTGTTATGGGCATCGAAGTCTCTGGTTGATTTTCTTTCATTAATCCAAATGGACAAACTGTCTCTCCACACTCTTTCGATTGTGCAGATTGAATTATCATTTTGGTCATAATCGTCGCCATACCATCGCTGATTTACCCACCTGTCCGTTTTCCAGAATTGAAAAAGAACTGATAAGCATCTGCCCAGTGAATCATATGAATAATGGGTTAATGAATAGTTTGTCCACTGATTATTGTTCCAAATAAGCCTGATTCCAGCCACTCTGTGACCTGAACCGTTATAAGTATTTGAATCCAGAGTAGAGTTTACCCATCCTCCACTTGCCCATACTTGACCCAGAAGGCCTGTGGGTCTGTTCCAGCTATCGTATGTGTAAATTTTTTTGTCACCAAATAGCCATACACCATTTGTAAAAGTCTCAGAAACCGAGGTCAGAATGGAATTTAGATCATTATCGTATGTTATTAACTTTGATATTGAAGACCCACGCTCCATTTGACCATAAAGGCAGATACGGAACCAGAGGATTACCGGCAGAATTGTAGGAATAGGTTTTCATGGTCTAGTTTATCCAGGTGTTATTTAACCATTTTTGACTCAATGGTTAAGTCATATTCTGATTGTCGTTGTAGGTGAAAGTTCTTAACTCGACATTTTGCCAGCTGCCTGATAAAAATTTTTGATATAATGTTGAGACCACCTTCTGCATCCTGGTTAAAAGTTTATGTGGATTCAAAGGTCCTTATTCGCCTCTGTCTCGGTTAACAAGTTCCCACTCTGATCATAGGTGAAATAAATCTTTGCGTGTTCCATTATTCAGGGTGGCACTCAGAGGTCTGTAAAATGTTGCTGCAGAAGCATTCCGGGTTTTACTTAATTTTGACGGTCTGACGGGAAATAATCCCCTAAAACTGCTGTCTTGTTCGTTTTTTCCATTGGTCAAATCTTCGGAAAGATAATTTTCGGGGTTTTGTTGACTAATATCGCCGGAATACTTCTGTCCAAACGCAAGAATAGAGCACAAGAAGAATAAATAGACCAATCGAGCAGATATTCCCGGTTTTATTAATTGAGTATTTAATTCCATTGAATTAGTCTCCATCTACTTTGTGTAAATCATCTTGATGTTGCTTAAGTTTTGTCCCGCTTGAAGCCTGAAAACATAAACCCCGAAGTTAACCCCTTGGCATCAAACTTAACTTCGTGATTTCCGAATTCATCTCGCCATTCAGAAGAGTTCTAACCTCTCTTCCAAGGCTGTCATAAACAACACCTTTTACATATCCAGCCTCGGGAAGTGCAAACCTTATGACTGTTTCAGGATTGAAGGGGTTTGGGTAGTTTTGTGAGAGGGAGAAGGTATTAATGATACCGGCTGTTTCTTCATCTTCTATCGAAGTGTATGACATATCCTTAAATCTGATAATTGTGCCATTCTGTCCGAAGATATAAGCGGTTGAAGGGTCAGCCATCTTCATAAATGTTCCTGTCAATGGAATTGGAAGGTCTTCTTTATACCATTCTCCACCATCTCTCGACACTCCAATTGTTATTGAGGGGTCATTGTATCCGCCTGAGATTAATGCCATCCCGTTTTGTCTGTTAAAAAAATCAACAAAACTAAATGCAGGCATCGAATCTTTTTCACTCCATGTTTCACCCCGATCGGAAGTATAATATACATTGCGGACAGGATATGTTAAGCTACCGGAAGTAAAAGCATAACCTTCCATATCGTTAAAAAAGTGGAGTCCAACGATGGGGTACCCTCCGCCTTGAGTTTTTCTGTTCCAGGTCAATCCCCCATCCGTGGTTTTGAAGATCGCCATGTTGTTACCGGCGAGGAATCCGGTTAGTCTGTCAAGAAATTTGATGCCGTTTGGATTTTCATTTAGATTGATATATATTTTTGACCATGAAGCCCCTCCGTCGGAGGTTTTATATAAATTTATATTTCTATCAAGAATGAATCCGTAGAGATCGTCAACAAAAACGATTTTTTTTAAGTTGGATGTAGAGTTTAATCCAGCCGGAACCTCTGACCAATTCATTCCTCCATCCGTTGAACGGAAGATACCTTTTGGGGCTATTGCCACTCCGGTGTTTCCACCATCGATGAAAGTTATATCAACAGCAGCCACAGAAGAATGTGGCCAGGGGATATCCTCCCATGTTGAGCATCCATCAGTAGTTTTTTTCAGGAATGGTCTCATTGCGTCTGTCGCTTCATAGCCGGTGAAGAATGCGGTTTCAGGTGACAGGAAGAAAACACTGTTGGGTTGATAATTATTCCTTTTTGACAGATCTGTCCAAGAATTCCCATTATCGGTAGATCTCATCATCAAACCCTCAGAACCAAAAATATAACTGTTGTTAACGCCGCTCCCCGTACTTCTCATATATCTGTTATCACTGATCGTGGTCCAGTCTTCGCCCGTATTAGTACTTATAATTGAAATAGAACCCGCGATAATCAAGGTTGTGTCATTCAGAAAATGGACTTCATTGAAGGACTTGCCGGGGTACTGATAAAAAGACCAATACACTCCGTTGTTCGAAGTTCGTGCGATGTAACTTCCTGACACACCAACGATAACCCCCTGAGAATTTACATCAAAATCATGGAGCGGTTTGCCTAACACTGAATAAATCGTCTCCCAGGTATTTCCAAAGTTGGTTGTTTTTAGAAGTTTTCCACCGGGTCGCACTACATCGAGTTCGGTAGAGAAATAACCTGTATTTCCTTTGAATTTAACTTTGTAAACGGTAGAATTTAATAACCCTTGCCAGGTGTTACCCCCGTTTGAGGTAGCAAAAAGGTAATCTTGCGTGGATACATAACCATTGTTCTCATCTCTAAAATAAATAGCACCGGAAAAGTCCCAAAGGTTTGCATGCTCCGACCATGTGACCCCACCATCAACCGTTTTGAATAATTTATCATGGTCATTCAATAGATACCCGATATTTGAGTTCACAAAGTGAATATCCCTAAAATTAGAGATACTGTTGATACTACATTTATTCCATGTTTCACCTGCATCAGTGGTTCTCAAACATAAACCGGATTTACCCACTATTATAACAGTGGAATCATTAAAAACCCATGAGTCATAGATATCTGCACAGGTAGGATACGGGCTCAGAATCTCCCATTTAACCTGTGAAAAGGTGATTGATGTTAAACAAATAAAAGAAATAATCAACTTTTTCATGTGCTTTCACTACTTTAAATAGTATAAATTATTTATTCACCACCATCTTAATCGCCGAAGAATATTTCCCCGCTTCAAGTCTAAAAATATAAACTCCCGAAGCCAAACCTTTTGCGTCAAATTTTAGCTGATGTTCACCGGCGGGAACCTCTTTCTCCACCAGAACAACAACTTCCCTCCCGAGTGCGTCAAAAACGGCTCCTTAACATATCCGGATTCAGGAAGTGCGAACTTGATCATGGTTTCAGGGTTAAAGGGATTGGGATAGTTTTGAGACAACACAAATGTTTCAGGATTTGCACCCGGGTTGTGGGTAGTGTTAACCTGAATGTATTGCATATCCGCTGATGCAGCTACAAATTTCATGCTTTCAGAGTGATTATTAAACCAGAATTCCAGACTGCCTAAGATACCTCGCCACCCTTCTGTAGTCAAGTAATATGAATCACCGGCGATTGTATTCCCAAATTCATCAAACTTATAAACCACTCTTCGGTCTTCTTTCCAGATTTGATTTTCCATGGAGTATCCCTTTACTGTATCCAATAAAAGGGGTGAAGAGTAGATAAATTCAGTCTTCTTATCCGGGGTAAACTGGTTGTTAATCCATTTTGAGAGTATTTCAGAAATCACATTCCCTTCGGAATTAAAATTTCGCTCTGTTTTGGTTTCATTAACCCATTTTGAACCGTCCCATTTGCTTCCGGTGATTAATTCTTGATTCCCGGCTTCATTATATTCATGACTCTGGCGGGAGACATTTGTCCAACCGGAACCCGATCCTTTCTCGTAAGTCTGAGATACGAGTCTGTTTTGTGAATCATAACTGTAAGTTTTACGATTCTCGTTTTTCCAGGTATCTTCCGACCGGTAATAAGATTCGTCTGAGAGAATTTTAGAATTGGAGTTGTATGTATTGTTGATGAGGTACGAGGGCTCCATAACACCGTTTGACATTACATCCATCCTGAAAACAAGCCGATTTCCGTAACTGTCGAAGATGGAAGTGCGGATTTCGTTTGTAACCCAGGAATCATTTTTCCATAAATCAAATGTTTCCACAACCTTATTATCAAGCGAATGATACTCATAACTCCATCTCATCCTGTTAACCCAGGAGTTGGTTCCCCACCTGTCCATGATTTTTGTTTTTAATTTTCCGTTTTTGTCATAAAAATAACTAAACCGATCTTTATAACGAGTCAGAGTGAGCTCTTCAAATATTTGTTCGATCAGGTTACCCGACTCATCATAATTTAAGGTGGTTTTAATAGCCTGATCATACCCGCCATGCTGATAAAATGAGGGTTTAAAAACTGTTGCCGAAGTTTTCGACGATGATTGCTCTGTTTTTACAGAATTATATTGTACATCGGAAAATTGAGAATTGTACTGTGGAATCGCTGATACTGTGATCAGGAAAAAACAAACCAAAAGTTTTATATAACTGTGCATAACTCCTCCCGAAGATTAAATATTAAAAAAGCTCTGCTTTGAATTGGTGGTGTGGGGTAAGTGGTATTTATCAAACACGGGTATTGGTGAGGGGGACGCAAAAAGGCTATGATGTAGTGCAACACCCGATTTTAAGAGTTGTAAAAACGAGAAATACAAATAGTTGATATTCTTCATTTTTGTCACCATAATTTCTTGAATAAATCTGATTTTTCACAAATCAAGGGATTTGAGGCATCAGTGTTCGTAAAATACACATTTTATTTTAAACAAAAAACATCCATCAAATAATATTTTTTTACGAATTTCATCCTGTTATTTTATTAAAATTAAATGTTTCCCTGTCTGACAGGTTGTATCAATCATTGTCGTTAAATATGTTTATTAATATATTTGCGGTTGAAAAACTGTAACATTATTAATCGTCGGAGAGTTATGCCTTCCCTCAAAATTTTTCAACTGTTTACTCTTTTTTGTGTTATAAGCTTAACAACACTTCAAGCCCAAAAGCCATACGACGGGCCAATCCCGACTCATATACAAAAAGACAAAAAATGGATCTACCGCGATTACGCAGGTAACAGAATTTTTGATGGTGAATATGATGAGGCATGGTTTTTTTATGAGGGACTTGCGGTGGTTAAGCAGTTTGGCAGTTATAAATACATCGACTTGACGGGTAAACCTGTCCTTAATAACATGTATGAAGTAGCCGGCGACTTCAGCGAAGGACGCGCAATGGTAAAAATGGCGAATACCGGTCGTTTCTACATTAACAAAAAAGGTGAGAGGAAAAGCGAAAAGGAATATCAAACTCTTGGAAAATTTAAAGATGGTGTTGGGATTGGCTACAGGGAAAACAGATATTTCCTGATCGATTCAACAGGAAAAGAAATAGCCGGCCCATTCAACTATGTTGACGGGTTCAGGGAGGGGATGTCATGGTTCAGCATCGACCGTCAATTTGGATTCGTGAACACCAAAGGTGAGATCGCGATCAAACCGGTTTACAGGAACGCAAGGAGTTTCATCGATGGATATGCCTGGGTGCAAAAGCAGGACAGTACATTTTGCCTGATCGATCTGAAAGGGAAGGAAGTAACCCCGGCGAAAAAATATGTTAATCCGATACAGCTGCCATATCAGACGAAATATCTGATTGAAGATGTTAAAGACGGTTCCACCATTAAGTCGAGAGATGGTAAGGTTCTGCTCAAGACAAAATTTAAGATAATCCGTTGGCTTCAAAAAGACCTCTTTGTTTACAATGATAACAAAGGGAGTGGTGAAGGGGTGATTGACATAAAAGGGAAGGAAGTAATAAAAGCCGGTTGGACTGATCTTGACGAGTCGAAGGGGGATTTTGTGATCGTACAGAAGAACAACAAATACGGTATTTACGGGTTGGACGGGAAAGAGATCATTCCGGCCAGGTACGACTTCTCCTGGACCACCACGGCCGGTACTTTTATGAAAGAGGGAAACAAATACTTCCTTTACCATGAAAAGCAAAAAACACTTGGCAAAAAAGTTTATCACGCCCTGCCTGATGTGCCGTGGCAGTTCACGGTTCCGGAGGGATATGGATTCATACAGTGGCTTTATTATAAATTCTTTATCGATGCCTCAGGCAAAGAGTTCCTCGATCGGGAAGTGTACACTGAAAAAATCAAGGGAACAAATGGTAAATTTGCCCTCAAAGACACCTACACCGGTGATACTCTGACAGAGTATATCTATGATATTGTTGAGACCCAAAGCGAGGGGATGTTACCCGTTACGATAAACGGCAAATACGGTTTCTTTAGCAATGATCTTGCAAAGGAAGTGATCCCCTGCATCTACGATGAAATAAGTTTCTTTTTGGAGGGGGTTTGTGCGGTAAAGAAGAACGGGAAATGGGGCTATATCAACAAGACCGGAGCTACGGTGATCGCATTTAAATTCGACAAGGCCTGGCAATTCCTTAAAGGAGAGGCAGAGGTTCTCATTGGGAAAGAACTGTTTTTTATCAACCATAAAGGTGAAATTATCCGTAGTGGCAACAACTATTATGCGTATGATCCATGGGAAGACCGCCCAAAATTCAACGACAATGCGTTAACAGGTACCTTCTATCTGGAGTATAACCATGTGATCGATTCTCCCTATTCAACACCTGTGAAAGGGCAGAAATCGCAGGAACTTGACGATCCCGTTTCTATAAAGGTAACACCAAATACTATCTCAACACAATACTACCATTTCACGGTTGAAAGCAGCGGATACCACAACGGACAAAGAGTATATAACCTCGAGAGAAACTCGGGCAACAACACCTATCTGATGTTTGTTTTCTTCGGGAACGGTGAAGACAGGTGCGCCTTCATGACCCGCGACGGGATGGTTGTTTACGCGACGGGGCCGATGCAGTTCGGAAAATAAAATTTTCTCTAACCCAAAAACTTCTTCTCTTGAAATTACCCGGTTAACGACCACGGATTTGAACTTCTAATCACTGTCCGTGGTCTCTTCATTTCTCCTTTCCATTCGAATATCGAAAGAAGTGACCATAAAGACTTTTTTTGTCCGGTTAAATTGTTAAGTTACAAACATCTAAAAGATCATTTCATAAATGAATCCTCGAAGGAAAACCTCATGAAAAATTATAGACTATTTTGGCTTTTTGCCGTCTTTTTTGTAATAACTACAGCCACCTTTGCCCAGGATGAAACCGAACAGGAAGCGACTCCTGCACCTGAGTTTAAGGATCATCCCTTATTTAATTCCATGCCTAAATACTTCATCAGTTCACTTGAAGAAAAAGAATTTGACTCATTTGTATTCCCCGTTGAAAGCAGCACTTATGATAATCGTGAGTTGAAGACGGTGGAAGGAAAATTCTTCGACTATACTTATCAGATAACCGAGGGAGAAAAAGAGGCTTCACCCTTGCAAATCTTCAGGAACTATGAAAATGCCATCACAAAAGCCGGGGGCAAAATCATCGCCAAGGTGATTGAAGATGGTAATTCCTACAGTTTTGTTACCGGGATGTTCTCAAAAAATAAAAGAGAAGTCTGGGTTTATATCGAAGCTTCCGGTTACGACTATCGTTTGGTGATTATAGAAAAAGAAGAAATGGTTCAGGTCATTAAAGCGAACGAGATGCTTGATGCCTTGTCAAGAGATGGATTTATCGCACTTGACATTTTGTTTGAAACCGGAAAGGCAACAATTCAGGCTGAATCAAAACCCCTCATTGATCAGGTCTATGAACTTTTGAATACAACACCCGATCTTAAAGTTAGTATTGAGGGACACACCGATAATACAGGAACCGTGGAAGGAAATAAAAAGCTTTCAGAACAGCGCGCAAAAGCCGTTGTTGATGCTCTGATAACCCTTGGAATCAAGAGTGATCGCCTCACATCAGTTGGTTGGGGGCAGGAAAGACCTGTTGCTGATAATCGAACTGAAGACGGCCGCACCAAAAACAGAAGAGTTGAGATAGTAAAAAAATAGAGAAATATTCCGGAGCGATGGCACGGCCTTTTGGGGGTTGTGCCATCGATCTATGGTATTTTCTAACGCAGTAACAGCATTTTCCCCGTTAACCTGCTCCCGCCAGCTTCAAGATTGTAAAAGTAAATCCCGGAGGCCAGTCCTTCGGCTGAATACCTGACGGAATAAACTCCTGCCTCCCGGAAGCCTTCCACCAGTGTTTTAATCCTCTCACCTGCAGAGTTGTAAACATCCAGCCTGACATCCCCCGCGACGGGTAACGCGAAACGGATAACGGTCTCGGTATTTCCCGAAAGGGATCCTGCGGAAAACGGATTAGGGTAGTTCTGTTCCAGGGTGAAACCGGTGATTGCGGAAGCCTCTATTTCAATGATGTTCGAGTAAGTGAATGTTCCATCACCGTCGATCTGTTTCAGGCGGTATTGGTATTTTTCACCTGAGAGAACTGATTTATCGGTAAAAGAGTAATATTTTGGAGAGTTGCTCGTGCCGTGCCCCTCCACAAAACCGATCTTCAGCCAGTCTGATTTTGAGGTTCTTTTCTCGATTTCAAAGCCATGGTTATCAACCTCGGTAGCTGTTTGCCAGTTGAGCTGAATGGCGTTGTTTCTGAGTGCACCCGAGAAAGAGACGAGTTCGACGGGAAGGGGGTTATCGGAATCGGTGAATTTGGCTATCCGCTTTGAGAGCGAGGTCAGGTCAAAAGAGATGAACTGTCCACCAACGATAAATGACTGATAGTGCCAGGAGGGTAAAATTGCCCATACCGCGCCGTCGAGGTTAGCACCAATATTCGTCCATGAACTGCCATTCCATTTTGCGAGGTACTTCATCGAATTCACTCCGGAAGCAGTGAAAGCACCACCGGCATAAAGGTCACCATTCATTTCTGCAAGGCTGTAAACATAGGAGTTAAACCCATCTCCTAAAGCAGACCAGGCTGTTCCGTTCCATTTAGCAATATTTTTTGCCGGGATCCCACCTGCAGTTGCGAAATACCCTGCGGCATATAGATCGCTTCCTATAAAAAGGAGTGAATAGCAACTGTTGTCAAGACCTGTTCCCAATTCAGCCCAGGTGGAACCATTCCATCTCGCGACTCTTCTTGTGGTAACACCTCCTGAAGTAGTAAATCCACCCCCCGCATAGAGTGTAGTGCCATCGTGGGCAAGTGCAGATATGGAGGCATCAAATCCACTGCCCATGCCTGACCAGTTTGTTCCGTCAAATGCCGCAATCCGCTGAACATTCGTGCTTCCAACATAGATAAAACCACCAGCTGCATATAGCGTACCACTTCTCCACAGCAGGGCATTTACTCCACCGCTGCTTACACTTTGCCCCCCAACTGTACTCCACGATGAACCATCCCATTTTGCCAATCTGCTCGAGACACCTCCGATGGAGTTGAAAGAGCCACCTGCATAGAGGTATGTTCCGTCCGTAGCCAATGCGTTAACTGCAGCATCCGCTCCTGTACCCAGCGCGTGCCAGTTCGTTCCGTCCCATTTAGCGATATTAGAGAGTGAAACTCCATCAATTGATGTGAATATACCCCCGACATACAAAGAACCACCTATCAGACAGAGTGATTTTATAAGTATATTAGTGTTCGTAATATCAAAACTGTAATTGGGAAAAGAAATAGTAGATCCTTCATAAATTCCAAAAGTCTCATTATTTGATCCACCTGTGTACAGTTTTGACGCGGTGTAAGCGACGGCGAAAACGGTTTGATATACGGTGGTTGATAAAGCCGACCATGACGTTCCATTCCACTTCGCTATTCTTGATGTGGTTATCCCACCTGCCATGCCAAAATCGCCACCCACATACAGATTTGTGCCGTCGGTTGCGAGGGAATAGACTGTGTTGTTTACCCCACCCGAAAGATCCAACCAGGCTGACCCGCCCCATTTTGCTATGTTGTTCAATGGGGTTGAACCTGAAATAGATATAGTCCCTCCTGCATAAATTGTACCGTTTACATTCAGTATAGTTCTTACAGTCCCGTTCAGGAAACCTGATCCCATCGTTGTCCATGTTGTCCCATTCCATGCAGCGATACTGTATGCAGTTATTCCGCCAATATTGGTAAAAGAGCCTCCCGCGTAGAGAGTGGTTGCAGTAGCTTCGAGAGCGTTTACATGCTTGCCATCCAAGATGCCTCCCATGTTCGTGCCAACTGTTCCCCAGCTTGAGCCATTCCAAACTGCTATTTTTAATAATTGTGGAACCGGATGCGGTGAACCAACCACCTGCGTACAGATTTCCCTGGAACATCTCCAGATCTTCGACATATTGGTTCAGTCCATCACCCATTGCCGACCATGATGTACCATTCCACTTTGCGACATTCAGTGCTGCAACTCCTCCGGCACTTGAAAACTGACCGCCGGCGTAAATATTGGTTCCGTCATACTCCAGCGCGTATAAATATCCTTCAACCCCCGTTCCGACTGGATTCCAGGCACTGCCATCCCATTTTGCGATCCCGTTACACCTGACATTCATAATCGACCTAAACTGGCCTCCAATGTAGATGTCGGCCCCGATTACGAGAATTGCCCTGACAATGGTATTGGTTGCGTTAGCCACCCCCATTACTCCCACACCTGAAGTTAATTTTCCCCACTCAATAGTGGAGGTTGTTGAATTTGGATTGGCGACAGGTCTAAAAAACGGTTTACCTGTTTCCGGGTCAAGCTGCATATCATAACCGCTTGCATTAAACGAACCGTTGAGTCCGCTTTTAATTGAGCCTTCAGAATCCAATATAGAGCCGAGTCCTTCACCGGCTGAATTCTGAGAGAAGGAAGTACCGACAGCAAGGATCAAAAGGATAAATATCCTGATCATTGGAGATGTCATGGTTACTCCGGATAGTTTTGAGCTATATTATTTTCGATAGTACATAACTGTACAAAGGAGAGGTTAAAAACCGCTGATGCGGTTTACCTCGGCAGGTTATTCAGGTTAGGTTTATGCTCAAGAATGAGAGGGAAATCACTCTTGATGGTGCAACTTAATAAATAATTAAATAATAGTCAATACCTAAATGAAAAAAAATACAAAAAAGAGTATTTTATCACAAAATAAATTCCTAAGAAAACAGATTCTGAGAAGTGCGAATTAATCAACCATCAGTAAAAACCTGATAACTACCACAATTTTCGTGGCAGTCTGTTTTAATCGAGAGGGGTTTGTTCCAAAAGAGTTGGATAAATTAATTTATTTGTATATTTAGGGCAGATTTTTATCTCTTTAATTATTTAATCTTTTAACAATCTCAAGATTATTGGCATGATATGAAAAAGTCAATTTTGATAATAGTTATTCTCCTTTCTTCAACTGTTTTAGCTCAGATCCCGGCAGAAATTTTTGCAGGTGACAAAAAAGCCACTCTGGATGTCCTTTTCTTTAAATCTTTCAGAGATTCTGAAGGAGAAAACACAGCCTGGGTGCTTTTCAACCGTGAAAAAGTAACTCTTGACTACAAAATGACCCCTGATGACAACAAACCATTTTTTGTGGCTATGCAAGCCATCAGCTATAGCCCTGCTGTGTTGGGTGGATTTGGACCTGTTGCTGTTTCATTAATAACCAATGATGGAATGTACCCAAAATTAGGTTTTCAATATGTTCATGCAACAAGTGATTTTATGTTTTTTGGCTGGTTGATTGGAGAAACTCTAAAAGACCCCGATGTTGATCTCTATCTTTATGCAAAATATACTCCCTTGATTTCGGGGAACACCCGGTTATTTGCACAAATTGAAACAAATACAGCATTTCCTGCTTATTCGGGAGGCGAACCTTCACTGTTTCAGTGTTTAAGACTCGGATTGATGTTTAACGGATTCCAGGCGGGACTTGGGCTTGATCTTACTCAAAAGGGCAAAGATCAGCTTAAGACAACTGAGAACACAGGTATTTTTATCAGATATGAGTTTTAATCTGTGTGAATCAGAGGTAATATCGCCAATCAAAAGCGAGTCTGAAACCGATATACCACAGGTTCTGTAGATCTTTTAATTTGAAATCAAGGTTTTCAACTAACTCCACATCATAGGGAATATCCACCCCACCATAGAACTGTATAAAGAGTTTTGAACTCTGATCAGCTGCAAATGTTCTGAATGGACGGTATTCCAGTATCGGGAACTCTATTCTCGTTGATTTGTAGGAAGCCAATACAAATCCGCGCTCATTATTTGGGCTAAGCCCTTCATGAAATGCAACATCCCTGGTGTTTAAACCAAACAACTGAACATCCACCTCTCTGCCGAAAATAAACTGGAATCTGCCGATAGATGTGGAAATTCCTGCCTGCCAAGGGATAAGTCCTCCGTTTGCAGCAAAAGCTGCCATCTTCTCAAGTGTCTCAGGAGCCATCCACGAAAGGAACGGAGTGGTAAAAATCAGGTCACCCGGGATCAAAAAAAACGGACATCTAAGCTTAATATTGATAGAACTTCTCGCAGGAATTGAGGAGAGAAGGTTTCCGTAGGCTTTTGTTTCGGGCAAGTCGAGAATGCCCGAAGTGGCACCACTTTCACGCTTGTAACCCACTCCAAGAAATGCAAGTCCGTCACTCGACTCACTGAGAACCCCATCGAGCCCTACACCAAATTTAATTGTTGCGTCCACTCCGGAGATAACTCCCGGATAATCCTGACTTGGTCCAAAACTGCGCGAAACAACTGTGCCCGAAAGTGATGCACTAAGCCCGATAAAAAATCCGAGCTCCGATCTGAATCGTGGCAGTTCACCCAGCCCCTTGGCAAGAGCAGGAACGGGAGTAATAGTCAATATCGGGATAGCCATTGCGATAACCGTGCTGTCGATTTTAAGCGGTGGCATAAAATCCACTTTCGAGATGTTGAAGTCAGCCGGTGAAAAGAGATTAACACTATCCAATGGAGCGGAGTTTATATTTATCGTACCCGTAAAAGCATTGAGCACCTGTTCCAGGCTCATTTTAACCAGAATAGCGGTTTTTTCTATGTCTTCGTCTCTGATCCATGCATCACCAACAAGGATAATCGGTACTCCCTCCCATGTTGTTGTCTGTATCCCGTGTTCGTTGTAATAGTCGTGAGAGCCTTTTTTCTGTGAAGGGTCACCCCAAACTCCGGCTGCGTGCCCGGCTGCGGTAAAATCTTCAAGGAAGTGGATTGCAAACGCCTCATCCGCCAGAGCTGAAAGCAGAAGTTGAGTCTTTTCTTCAATGGTGAGTGAAGCAGTTGCGAAGTAAGAAGCTTTATAAAGTGCCAATTGGTGATAAAGCATATACACACCAAGTGCATTAAGAGGAACACCTTCGGTAAGTGAGTTGATGATATACGCAGAGAGAGTTTGAGTGGTACCACTTACCGAACAGAGGAAATGGACATCATTATGTCCTGCTCTTGAGGCATATTCGGGGTCTGCCCTTTGGAATCGGAGGTCGGAATCCCGCAATGCATTTAAGACATCATCCCGTGAGTCAGCCTCGGAAAGTTCGATTTTTAAATCATTGGCAATCTCGCTAACTTTTAATATCCAGTCTGATTTCAGAACGATATTCAACATATCCCGGGAAGAGATGGAGTGATCACCACTGATGGAAGGCCAGGAGACAAAATCGATCAAATGCCGTGAAGCGACATCCCCGTTATTAATCAGTTCCGGAGTGAGCCTTCCTTCTGAACCTGCTATTGCCATTTTCCATAGATTCTCGAGAAGTTTCCTTTGATCCGGTGAAAGTTTTTCCACTGCGGCTCGAGTAATATCTCTGTGCTCTGGAAATATCCAACAATATGTTAAACTTGGTGAAGAAGTGATAATCAGGTTTAACAGAATAAGGAAAGCAGTTTTTTTCATTATTTAACCAAAGATTTTACTGCGAAGAGCTGATTGCCTTCACTGTTTTGCTTCTGCCGATGAACATGCCAATTCCATCTCCAAGAATATTCCATTTCACAGAAGTTGAGGGTTGACCAAACACCGCATCGGAGAGTTTGCTTGAGCCTTTTGTTTTGAAATAATCGTAGAAAGAAGTGTCGTACACATAAATTCCTGCGCCAAGATCTTGAGGTTTTGAAGCATAAGATGCCGGTACCTCAGCCGATAATATTTGTAAGGTGTTGGCGGCGGCACCCGGCAGTTTCCTTACCACGGTGTTATATTTTGTATCTTCGGTATAGATTTGTCCCGATTGTGTAAATGCGAGCCAGGTGGCAGCGTAAGCTTCATCCGCCCTCGGAGTTACCTCGATGCTCATCACTCTTATCGCTTTGCCTGTATCGTTCACAGAATTTACCATAAAAACTCCACCTACCGATCCAACATCGGGAATTTTTGTAATTGCCCCAGCTGAATACCCACCCCATGAAACCAACAGTTCATAGGTTTTCCCTGCTCTTGCTTTTACGCCTGCGGGTGCATTATAAAGGCCGTCTTTCGAATGTTTTAGAATATATCTGAGAGAATCAACTCTTATCGACACCACGGCATCGGGCAGATTCGAAAAATCCGCTCTGAAGGGAACAGCCACAGGAAGAGTTCTTCCAATAAATATCTCTTTAATATCCTGACCGTCTTCGAGTAAACCCCTAATAACCAACTTTGTTTCATAAGGGAATTCTTCCTCTTCAACGGCCTGTTCACATCCTGCGAAAAGAAATCCTGCCACTATCAAAAGCAGGAAAGGGAAGAGCCTTAATTGAATTAAAGACTGAATATTTCTCATAAATGAACCTTTATCCCAAGAGATGGTAAAAATGGATAGAGGGTAAACTGCTTCAGAATTGGAGTTCTGATCCCGGTGGCTTCATCAGTTTTATATCCCACATATTTCGAAAAAACATTAAACCGGTTGTAAACATTATAGATATTCAGTGAGAGTTCAACATCCTTGTCATTCCATTTGAGGATGTAGTTTACACTCAAGTCGAGTTTATGAAAAGCAGGAAGACGGAATGCATCTCTTGCTGAATATTCGTAAAAAACCTCGTTTTCATTCTCTTTTGCGTTGTTCATCCCAAGGAATGAATATTGCATAATTGGCAGAGGGAAAGCTTTTCCTGTTGAATAATTCCATGTTGCGGCAAAGGAAATTGTGGTGGAAGGCTGCCAGCTTAACACAACAGAGACATCGTGCCTCCTGTCAAACTGCGGATAAAAAGGTTCACTTCTGTTCAGATCATCAAAATATCTTTTTGTCCAGGAGAGTGTGTAGCCAAACCAGCCCGTTATGTTACCAATCCTTTTATTGAAGAACAACTCGACACCATAAGCCTCGCCTCTTCCTGTGGTAAGTTGCCTTTCGTAGTTGCTGGAATAAGCAAAATCGGCATCCTCTTTATACTCATAAAGGTTTTCGAGGTCTTTGTAGTATCCTTCAAGAGTAAATAAAAAGGTTTTATCGGCACTTGTTGCTTCAAAACCAAATGCGCCCTGCATCGAACGGGCGGGTTTAATTGTTGCGGTAGATGGAAACCAGACATCAGTAGGGAGATAAACATCATTCCTTGCGAGGAGATGAATCGGTTGATTTGCGATTGCAAAAGACCCTCTTAATACCAATCTGTCGAATGCATAATAAGTAAATGACACTCTTGGTTCCCAACCGTAAAGTTTTCCTTCGTTATAATAATAGAAGCGCATTCCCACATTGGTTTTGAGGTCAGAAAAAACAGTTATTTCATCCTGAGCAAAAAGGGAAACTTCAAGAGCTTTATAACTTCTACCGGGGTTCACTGAATATTTTAATTGGGTATTGTAAAAATCACTCGTGAGCACTTCAAAATTATGATAGGTTACTTCGGCACCCATCTGAAGAATATTAGAAGGATTCAGATAAAATTGAATATCGGTTTTTAATTGAAAATCATTAACAAGAGACGAGGTGAAAAAATCGAGAGCATCCTTTTAGTTGGATTTTGTCCTTCATTGCAGTTTTAAAATCATAATAGGTATAAACCAATGAGGTGCTTGTAAAAATCTGAGAAGAATAGATTTTTGTCCAGGTCATATTCACGGTAGAATTTTTCCACCCGATATCAAAACCTATATCTTTGCTTGCCGGGGGTTCGGAGAGCTGATCACTGCTGAAAAAGCCGGTAATAAAAAGTTTGTCGGTTTCCGAGATATTGTAGCTGATTTTTCCGTTTGCATCATAAAAACCATATCTGGGAAACTTGTCAGCCTGTGGGATAAGAGTTAAAAGTTTGTCGAGATACATCATTCTGGCAGAGAGGATATATGTTGATTTTTCCGCCAGGGGCCCCTCAATCGTGAAACGACTGCTGATATTAGAAAGACTTAGAGACCCGATAAATTTTTCCGATGAACCTTCACGGGTTGTAACATCGAGAACACTTGAGAGTCTGCCGCCATACTGCGCAGGAAATGCTCCTTTTTATCAGTTTAATGTTCTGAATTGCATCGGAGTTAAATGTGCTGGCAAACCCACCAAGATGAGAAGGATTATAAACCTGCACTCCGTCGATAAGTGTAAGGGTTTGATCGGCGGAACTTCCTCTTACATAAATTCCTGCAGAAAGTTCGTTTGCGTTCGATACACCGGGCAGAAGTTGAAGAGCGCGGAAAATATCGGTCTCCCCTCCAAAGGAAGGAAGTGTCTGAATCATTTCGGGATCAAGCTCCACCGTGCCGGATGTATTGGCAAAATCTTCATATTTTTCCGCCATAACGGTAACTTCACTTAAAAGAATTGACGATTTTTTAAGATGAATATCCAGGCGGATACCGGCGGCTTCTCCCGTCATTTCAATATGTCTGCCAAATGTTTCAAAGCCCAGCGCACCCGAATATAGATAATATTTACCGGCCGCCATTGCAGGGAGTGAATAAAAACCAAACTTGTTGGAAGTGATCGATCTGAGGGGGTTGCCTTTTTTTAAGGAGTCTTTGTAAACGGCAACATAAGCGCCAATAAGCACTTCGCCACTCTCGGCTTCAGAGATAACTCCCGAGAGTGTGTAGGTTCTGCCCTGCGGACAATTCTCAACAGTGAGGAAAACCAATAAAAGTAGAGGAAATATTATTCGCATTTAGTGCAGATTATCTTAAATTGGATACGGTTTTTAAATTTTCTTGGCTTTATTGCCAATTACATTTCAAATATAATTAAATACATCAAGTAAAAATAAAAAGAATTTATAAGATTGAATAAAGTATTCTTTTTGCTGCTCATCTCACTTGCAGTTTTTTGCAATGCCCAGCCCGGAATCAGACTACAGGGTTCTGCTGCCATTCCTGCGGGACAACTTGAAACCCATGTGGATGCCGGCTTTGGCGGAAACATCAGTTTTAATCTACCTGTTCTCTTCCCCGGTCTCGAAGCAACACTTACCACAGGATATTATTACTGTGGACTAAAAAGAGGATCTGCCCGGATACGACTTTAATTTCAGCTCTATCCCCGTTACCCTCGGTTTTGCGTTATGTTTTTGTGGAAGGAAGTGAAATTTCACCTTATGTTGGAGTTGAGGGAGGGTGTTCTTTACAGAATATTTCCTTCAGATGGATTATGGAGTATTAGGAAAACCGGAAGAAATCACCAAAGAAATTTCCCCGGATCTCACCCGAAGTTGGCTTCAGAATTTATCTTGCTCCCGGACTTGATCTCGATGTTAATGCCCGATATAGCAGAATAAGAACAAAATATGTATCCCGTGCATATATCGCCATCCAATCCGGCTTTCGGTTTAAGTTTTAGGTTCGACTATGATACAAAAATCTCAAATCACTTTAAATATTTTGCCGGTTTTTTTCTCGTTTTTACTATCTCCACATTTTCACAAACCAACTGGATATGGCAAAATCCCCTCCCTGTTGGGAAAAACCTTAATGCGGGTCAGGCTTTTGACGCACAAAACTGTTACATAGTGGGAAATGCAGGTGCTTTTGTTAAAACTGCGGATGCCGGAGCCAACTGGCAGGTGATACCCACCGGAACAAACAATGATCTCCTTTCGGCATCCTTCATCGATATGAATACCGGTGTAATGGGCTGTTCTTCGGGTAAGATATTAAGAACAAGCGACGGTGGCAACTCTTTTCAGTTGATCACAGTTGATTCAGTGCGGGATGTAAAATCCATCCAACTGCTCCCGGGTGGAACTGCATTTGCAGCGGGTGACAAAGGATTGTTTCTTTCTTCACAGGACAATGGAATCACCTGGTCAAAAGGATTCTTCGACACTGTTTCAATCGCATCTCTTTTCTTTTTTGATAATAACAGAGGTTTTCTCGCGGGTGAATCAGGGTCTATTTACTCCACTTCCAATGGAGGTAACTCATGGAATCTTGTAAACAGCAACATTTCATTAACCATTTCTAAAATTCTTTTCACCGACAATTTAAACGGGTGGGCTTTTGGAAGAGAAGGACTTGCGCTTAAAACCGTTGATGGTGGGATCACCTGGACAAAATTTAACGCCGGCTTCTACGGCTGGTTAAAAACCGCTTCCATCCTTCCGGGAAATCAAATAATTACAGCAGGAGCTCCTGGTGTTGTCTTCAAAACCGATAATGGCGGAACCACCTGGAATAAAATCTCCGACAGTTCAAAATTCAGTTTTAATTATTCAACTTTTTCCGGTGACAACGGTTGGGTGTTTGGCAACAATGGCTTGATAATGCACACTACAGATGCGGGTGCAAATTGGGAATTTCAATCAGAAGGCTCTGAAAACACAATAAATTCAATCGATTTTCTGGATCCCATGATTGGTACTGCCGTTGGAGACAGTGGACTTATCCTAAGAACAGAAGATGGCGGCGATACCTGGGTAAGACAGTTTACTGATCAAATGACTAACTTAAACGACCTCTACTTCCTCGATACTATAAGAGGATGGATAGTGGGAGACGACGGAACAATCCTCCAAACTCTTGACGCAGGTCAAAACTGGGTGAGACAGGATATCAGCCACTTAACCACCGATGATCTCTATTCAATCGAAGGAACAAAAAGATCAAATAAAGTTGCCGGACAAAATGGCGCCTATCTTATCTCAAACAATGAACCCACAGGAGCAACCTGGGGAAAAGGGGGAACCCTCTTCCATACTTACAGAGGAATTTACAGTTTCTCCTCCCGCTCGGCTACTTTAATTGGAGATGGTGGAACCATTCTATTGATGCTCTCGCCACCGTCCGGAATTATTGATCAATCTATTGATTCAAGGTTTGATTTACGGGATATCTATTTCCCTCCGGGGGGAATTGGATGGATTGTTGGAAAGTATGGTATCGTACTGAAATCAACTTTTCTGGGAGGATCATGGAAGATTATAGACACTCTCCCTGTCAACTGGCTCAATTCAGTCTATTTTTATGATACACTTAACGGTTTTACGGCAGGCTCTTTTGGCAGTTTTTACAGAACTTCGAACAGTGGATATGACTGGGTGAAGGTTCCCACCGGAGTTACAAACACATTTAAAAAGTCCTACTTTTTGATCAAAACAACGGCTGGCTTGTTGGCACATACGGTTTGTTGATGAAAACCACAAATGGTGGAGGAACCGGAACACCAACTTCAATTGAAGAAAAACCGGCGATTCCCGTTTCATTGGAACTGCAACAAAACTATCCAAATCCGTTTAACCCCGTAACAACAATCAATTTTGTGGTTCCCGATGCAGGCAACTACCGTCTAACCGTGTACGATATTCTTGGAAATGAAACAGGTACTCTGCATGAAGGATTTCTCGGTGCCGGTTCACATTTTGTATCATTTGATGGCAACAATTACGCCTCCGGAGTCTATTTTTATCGGCTTTCCGGCAACGGCCAAAACCTTGTCCGCAAAATGGTGCTTTTGAAATAATGCAGTAATCCAATAATCCAATAATGCAGCAATTTTGATAGAGTTTGGATTAAACGGAGTTTTAAGCGACAGTATAGTAACACGGATATCACGGATTTAACACAGATTTTCACGGATTTTTTTGTCGGGATGTGATTTAAATCCTCCCCTCTACTTTTAGGAGAGGGGTCGGGGGTGAGGTCCTTTTCCACAGATTTCTTTTTTTTAAAGTCTAATTTTTTTAAGTTTAATATCGGTATTAACTTTTTTTTGATTAATTTGTAAAGTAGAGTATATGCCTGAAATCCTTCTGGTTGAAGACAATAAAGAGAACAGAGATGTGATGATGCATTTCCTAAAAAAAAGGAAATGTAAAAACAGCGAGTGATGGGCCCGGCTCCATTGAAATCTGTAATCAATATCCGTTTTGATCTTATTCTTATGGATATCAATCTTGGATTGGGAAATGAACGGCATTGAGGCTACAAAAGAATAAGAAAAATTCCCGGATTCGAATCAATTCCTATCGTGGCAGTTACAGCTTATGCGATGGCGGGCGACAGGGAAACATTCCTGAATATCGGTTGCACCCACTATATATCAAAACCATTTACAAAAAGAGAATTTATTTCACTCATCGAAGAAGTACTGGAAACGATCAAGAAGTAATAAATTTAATAGCCTCGTTGTAAACCCTCACCACTTCAATCTCCTTGATACATTTGTATTTTATATCGTTTCGTGTGCATTCCAACGGTTTTGGCGAATAGAAAAAACACGGGGCACAGTCGAGACCAAGTGAAACAATTCTGTAATCTGTTTTCCAGGGGTGGATGTAGTTGATATTTGTGGTACCAATAATTGCAAGTACTTTCACTCCCATCGCAGAGGAAGTGTGCATCAAACTTGAATCGTTTGTGATAAAGAGGTCACATTTTTAATTAAAGCGGCTGATTCACTCAGATTCCTGGTTTTTGCTCGTGAAAAATCCCCTCGCCTGCCATCTCAATTATCTTTTCCCCTCAACTCTTTTCTTCAGGACCGCCAAAAAGGAGCAATTCAAAGTTGTTTTTTCTTTCAAAAATCTGCCGAGTTGGGCAAAATTTTCAGGTTCCCACCTTCTGTTGATATGGTTTTTAAATATTGCGCATCCCGGGTGAAACCCGATTACAGGAACACCTTCTGACAACTCATTTTTGCAAAAATCATCTGCAAATTTTTCATCTTCACTGTTTTAAAGGGAATAAAAGGGGATGTAGAGTTGTATCCGTGATTCCAAACATCTTTTTAACTAATCCAACATTCTCTTTCACATTGTGGAGTGAGTCGTCTTCGGTTATTCTTACATTGTTGAGGAATCCAAGATTTGATGTGTCGGCTCTGAGATATTTTACCTGACCACGCTGTTTTGCTCCCAAAAGAAACTGAATGGCATTATATTCTTTGCGGTTTGAGGGGTAAACACTAATGGAATGAGAATATTTTCCGCGGGTTTTCATTACAAATTTAAGAGAGGCGATGGCACCTTTAGCCATAAAATCGAAGTGGATAACCTCGTCAAAAAGTCCTGTGCGGTCATACATGTTTTTTACACCACCAAACATCACAAGAGCATCCATTTTTGCAGTGGGGAAGTTATCCCGGATGAGTTTGGCTGCCGGGGTGAACATCAGTGCGTCACCTATTCCGGAGAGTGCGAGGATCAGTATTTTCATGGTGTGGTATTACTCAGCAAAAGAAAAAGTACCGGGAGTGTTAAAATTCCTGGTACCTTTTTCTTTCAAAGGCTATTTTTAGCAGTATCTTTTTAGCAGTGTCAGCAGGAACCTTGCCTGTGAGAATTGCATTAAACTTATCCCCTTTGCGCCTGAACATCAGGATTGCCGGGATAATATTTCTCGAGAAGATCCACAAGAACCAAGGCATTCTCAGCTTTTTAACTGTTTCATAATAATCCAGAAGGATTGTTACAGTAGAAACATCCATCGAAAGAATCTGAGGATTGTCGCGAATTATTGAAAGAGCTTCGGGTTCAAGTTCCGCCATCATCTTTTTATAAGTTTCGAGGTCACCAAGCCTTCTGTAAAGATTTGCAAGATCGGCACGATAACGATAGTCGAGTCCTGTTCGTGCCAGTGGCATCTTCTTTTCCATGGTATTTAACACTTTAAGAGCAGTGGCATTATCTTTTCTCGATCATATAATAGTTCGAGAGGCGGAGGTATGCATTTCTATAGTTCAGTGTCATTCTTTTATGGTTTTCATCGAGGAATATCGAACTGTCGGCAAGTCCTCTGAACTTAAAGCCGGCTTTATATTCCTTGCTGTAACCTTCAGGTTCTTCCATCACCTGTTTCCAAAGAACTTTTTCATTTACTCCATCTTTTCCTGCAGGATTTCAAAAGGCATAAGTCTGAAAGCCATTCCTTCAAGATAGAGGAATTTTGCAGACCAATCTTTGTATCGTCGCTACAAGTGGTGGAGAAATAAACAGGGCGCTGCCAGTTGTTGTTTTCGATAATTTGCATAACTACAAAATCCTGAACACGGGCATAGGTTCTGCCATCTTCAATTTTTGGAAGATCAGGAACCCATTTAAGTGACGGTGAATATTTTACAGAATCAAGTCCCATGCTAAGCGGGGTATAAACCTCCTGCGGAACCTGAATTGTATATTCCTTTGCCGTGTAGAGTGTCGGGCGCAGTCGCTCAATCTCCTCATCAGAGAATTTCATGGCAACCTTTGCCGAGCCGTAAGGTTCAAGGTTTTTAAGCTGTTTTATATACCATTCAGTGTTGGCGAGACTAAGATTTGCAATTCTAACATCTCTTCTTACTCCCTCCACATCCTGTAAATACCAAAGCGGGAATGTATCGTTATCACCATTGGTAAAGAGAATCGCATTTGGTGCGCAGCTCTGTAAAAGGTTATAAGCATAATCCCATGGAATCCAGTTGTTTGAACGGTCGTGGGTATAAAGATTTGCGGCATACATTCTTACGGGCACAAAAAAATATTCCAAAAGAAGGAATGCATAACCAAGCACCATCGCAAGGGAATTTTCCTTCAGTTTTCGTAAATCAACTGTGCAATTTCCTTGACGGAGATACCAATCCAGAGAGAATATACAAAGAAGGCACCCACATAGAAGTAGTCCTCTCCCTCGGTTGAGGCTGCTGCTGGTTCTGGTAATAAGCGGTGAGATAACCCATAAAGCGAAACAGCACCATATATACCATCGCCATCTTTTTATCCCGCCGGAAGTGGAGGAATATTCCAATAAGTCCCAAAATAAACGGAACTCCAAAGAGGGAATCCTGAACATTTCCTTTAAAATCGAGTCCAAATGGTTTCCTAAGCACTTCACCAACGCCGTTAAACGGTGCGATGTTGCTGCCGGCATCCTGATCCCATGATTCTCTTCCTGCATAATTCCAGAGCAGGTAGCGGGTCATCATGTGATTCATCTGATATGTATAGAGGAAATGAAGATCGGATGAGTAGTTTGAGAAAAACGCCTGCCTGATGAGGTTCACCCCGAGAATCTTCTTTTGAAGGTCGGGAAGTCACCATATTGTTCACGATTGAGATATTTTACAAGTTCGGGAAAGTGTCAGGCTCATTTTCGTTCATGGGCGGTTGAGCGTTTGACCTGATAATTACCTGTGTATAGGTCGTAAATCCAAGGAAAATAAAATGGCTGCAAGCCCCACAAGGTGAAGAGTTGCCTTGTTGTTTTTGTGACCATAATAAACTATCCATCCAAATATTCCAAGAAATACTGCGATAAATGCAAGTTCACCGGCGAGAGTTTGTCCGCCAATTGTTGACATAATCGAAGGAAGAATTTTAACCACACCCGGATATGTTAATCCGAGCGATCCCGCCGATGATCAATGAAAATAGATTGAATTTCTTGTGAGGAGTTTTTTATAAAACACCCATAATCACTGCCGAAATAAGCACCAGCATCACTTTAAAGTTCCGTCGAACGACTTGTAAATCTCAGGTGTTGGTGGTTCGATTGAAGTTTCATTCAACCACAAACCGGAAGCAACAAGAAGAATAACACCAACATGAATCAGAAAATATTTAACCGAAGTATCATATTCTTCTTCGTTGTTAAGATATTTTTTGAAACAACAATCATAACAACAGGAATCATCGCAAGAACGCTCATAAGATGGATACCCGTTGAAAGGCCTATCAGATAACAGATGAGCAGGAGATATTTTTCACTTCCCGGCTCTTCCGATCTTTCGTTCCAAAGCATGATAAAATACATGATTGCTGCGTAGATTACGGTACTTGCGGCGTAAACCTCGGCTTCTGCGCCGTTGAACCAGAAAGTATCACTGAAAGAAAAGGAGAGGGCACCAACCGCAGCGGCAATTACAGTAGAGACAGTTCCAAACATGTTTTTTGGCAACTTTTCCACGGTAGTTTTCAATTACTTTTACAATAATCAAATATAAAAAGAGAATTGATAGTGCACTTGAGATAACCGACACCATATTCACCCTGAAACCGATGTTTTCGGCGAATGGAATCATCGAGAAAAATCGTCCCAAAAGGAGGAAAAATGGAGCTCCCGGTGGGTGAGGCACCTGTAGAGAATAGGAAGCGGCTATAAACTCTCCGCAATCCCAAAATGAAACTGATGGCTGAACTGTAGCCAGCAATACAAAAAACGAAATTAAAAAAACCACACCCGCAGTAATACGGTTAATTAACTTAAAGTCCATTTACTCCTCTATTTATCGTTCTCTTCATTGTTTTGATCCTGTCTGGGTTTAAACAGGTTATCGAATGCACTTTTGTCCCGTTTCACTTCATATTTGGCAACAAGCTCGCGTAACCGCTTCATTGAGAGGGTATCAAACTCCTCATCATCCTTTTGCCTTTTAATAAACATCTTAAATTCTGAAAGTTCCGACCAGTTAACTCGCCTGAAGCTTTGCCAACTGTTCCATCAGATTTTTTTGTTCACGAAACTGGGACATCTGTCTTTTTAAAAATTGTTTAAGACCCTAAATATAAGCATTTTTAAGGAGTTAACACGGTATAATTTTTTGGAGCTTTGGAGGGTTTAATAGGACAATTCGTTAGTATCTTCGACTTAAAGATTATAATTTGAAATTGTTGTTTTGCTTCTCTTCTAAATTAACGGCAAAGAATTCATTGTTATATTTACAGATATAGTCTTATTTTGTAATATTAACAAATTAAATTTTCAGAAATATCTACTCCCATTTCAACCTTATGAACACAATCGGTCATCACACTTGTGCCAACCGGAATGGTAATACTTACATCCTGCAAAACGCCCCCTTTCCTTCAGAATTTAATAAAGAAGCAAATAAGATTCCATTTCTGGGTGGTGGTTACTATTTTTGGGATACCAATCCTGAAGCTGCGCACTTTTGGGGAGAGAATCACTACAAAGGGAACTATTTCATTTACGAATGTGTATTAAATATTGAGGATGACAAGTTTCTCGATCTGGTTGGCTCGCGAAAAGATATGATTCAGTTGCGTGAGTTAATCGATAAATTTTCGAGAAAAATTGGCGGAGAAAACCTCTCTTTGGGTGAAATCCTTGAATATTTAAAGAAACTTCACAACCTTGATCCCAATTTCTTTGATGTAGATGCTGTTCGCGCAATTGACTCCTCGAAATCGTAAAGAAATGAGGATATTATATATTTTAACAACAATAAAAAACAATACACTGATTTGTGCCCTCGCCTCATCATTTGTTTTTATAGAAAAAATCCTGTATTTTTCAGGTCACCAAAAATTATTTTTCCATGAGAGAATAAAATGGCAAATCTTGACAAATCAATCGAATTAGCTGATTCTTTGTTAGCCAACATACCCGATGAGGTGTTTGAGCGCATATTGAATGAAGTTAAAGCTCTCGGCATCGCGGGCCCAACCTATGATGAGTATCTCGCAAATTTCGAGAGCGAGTATGATGGTCAATTCGATCTGAATTCCGGCGGAGACAAAAATCGTTTCGAGTTTATAAATGATTTTGAAGTCGCCGGATATAATACTTTGGTGGTAAGAAGTACGCGAAAAGATGCGCCTGTTTTTACATGTGAATCTGACTTTGAAACGGGCTTCTTTTTTGATGAACCAAGCTTTTCGCTCGCAGCATGAAGCAAAACGCTGAGATACAATATTCAATCCGCCTGAAAGATATTTTCTTTCCTAAAGTTGTTCTAACTGCTGGTGAAGAATTACAGAAGGATGTTACTTCGGAGATAAGTGTGCGGTTGCAGTATGAAATCGGCCCTAATCCGACAGATAAGCGCGTTTATCAGGTTGTTTTCACAATCAATGTTGTTGACGAAAAGACAAAGTTCGATCTCGAAGTTCAATCCGTGGCATATTTTGAATGTAATAATGACATAGATGATGCTTTTATGAACTCAGGTTTTATAAAGGTTAATTCTCCTGCAATTGCTTTCCCGTTTGTCAGAAGTTTTATTAACACCTTAACTACGAACGCCGGTTTTAACCCCGTTATTCTACCCGCCTTTAATTTCACCAGAAGCAAACCTGTCGAAGATGAATCACCGGACAATGCAGAAATCCAATAATTCAATTAGGCATTAAATAACTATTAATTTCACTACCTGATACTTAATACCCGATACCTGTTTTCCCCATCTCCTCAATTATCTTCATTGTCTCAACGCTTACGGTTGTTACCCGCTTCAAAAGATCAATAACCTTCGTTTTGTGATCCGCAAATTTGTAATTGTTGAACTTCTCAGCGATTGTCGGATCCTTTGGCTTCTTTTCTTTGTATTGGTCGAGAATCCATTCCAGGGTTGATCTGTTCCCCAATTTATATTCCCAGGCTTGCGGGGGAACACCGGTCAGAGTGGTAACATCATCCAACACTATCGTTCCGTTCACCTTTTCGGCAGTAAGCCTTGTCTTATTTTTTGGTTGTATGCCTGATGAACTTACCGTTTCATCTTCATTTTTTGTCACCTCGGTGAGCGGGAAGGGTTCTACTGTTTCAAAGTTTAGATGTAGTTCCATTAACTTTTTGCCCCACTCAACCCATTGCCAAAAATCAGTGTAAAACGGTAACCGGGGGAAATCGCGCTTTAAATCAATTTTGTATTTCTCCCTGTAAGCCGGGTCATGCAATACAGCGTAGGTATAGTTAAAAATCCCCTCTTTTGTAATGGTATCGTCACTATAATAATTTACAAACTGTGCAAGTCCCCAGTCTGTGATGTTATCTCGTTTTTCACCGTTTTCATACCAGTATAGTGGCAAACATTGAGTTTTTTCGAGGAGGTCCAAACTATAAATAACATTTTGAACTAAGACTTGAAATGGTTTTGAGGATCCCGGGCCAGAGAAAGCTATGCAAATATTTGAATATCTATTCTTCAATCCAAAGATGGATAAATTTTGATAAAGTCTGTGTGTGATGATTCTATCCAGATACAGATATTTATTTATAAAAGGCCTGTAAATAGATGGTACGATCATCTCTTCTCTGAACTTAAGAGGGTGACCTTTCTTCAGATGATCTTCCAATTCCGTGGTCCACTTAATATTTCTATCAACAAAATCGCCTAAACTAATATCTGATTCGTTTTTAATCCATCTTTCTTTTTCAGCTTCGTATTTACCACAAAAATACTCTGTTTTACTTATCAAACTTGATTTATCAAAATCATAAACCCAATCATCTCTGTTGGTTACTACTCCTAAAGAGAAAGATTTAAATAATGCCTTGTCGCTTTTTCCAAGTTTCACCATTTTATCAGCTACCGGAATCAACTCCTCAAAATTTGATTCACTATGATTTAGCCAGTTGTTTTTTTCATCGGGGGAGATGAGTTCAAAAGGGATATCCCTGAGTTTTGTTTCTCCCAGCCATTGAAGTTTAACCTCTTTGCGTTGGGTTTCATCCATCTCGTGGTAGTGAATGCGGCAAATCCCTTCATGCTCTTTTTTCTTTACGAGAAACATTATAGCTACACCAGTTTGGATGCCAAAAACATTGTGAGTAGTCCCGGCAATCTTTGGGTTAACTCTTACATCACTTTTTGTGTCAATTATGTAACATGCGCTGAACTCATCGTTAATACACTTTCTGAATCCATCGAATGTGCGGCTGTCGATAAAACTTCTGTTTGTAACAAACGCAATAATTCCGTTTTCATCGAGTCTGTCCATAGCCCATCTGTAAAAACGGGCATACATGTCATACACCTTTGTTTTCTGTGCCGTGCTATGGTGGATAAATGTGCCCTTAATTCGTTTATCCACTTCGGGGTAGGTCCGGTTTTTATTATTCTCATTCTCGTTCATCTGATTGGCATTATAAGGGGGATTGCCGATCACAACTGCGATTTTCATTTCGTTCTGTCGTTTGATACGCTGAGAATTTTCAAATGTCAGTCCAAACATGTCGTCGCTCTCATGCTGATATCCAAGCGCCTGAGTATTATCGAGCGTATCTACAAAACAGAGGTTTTGAAACTCGCGGTACAAACCCATTTTCTGTTTGAAAGTGAACTCGATATTCAGGTTCGCGACATAGTAAGGAAGAATCGCAATCTCGTTGGCAAAAATTTCGTTGTCATACTTGTGGACAAGCCTTTGTTGAGGCATGTAGTCTATAAGTGAGGTTATAAAGGTGCCGGTGCCCGTTGCGGGATCAAGGATTACCACATTGTTATCAGAAAGGGTCTTTCCAAAATGTTTATCAAGCAGAAAATCTACACTCTCGATCATGAAATTAACTATCTCATTTGGAGTGTAAACGACGCCCAACCTGTCTGCGGCTTTCGGGTTGTAAACCTTATAAAAGTTTTCGTAAAGAACTTTCAGGAATTTTTGTTTTTCATGATGGTCCACAATATTTGAAGCGGCGATCTTGATTACATCATAGTAGTGTTCGATGCTTCCCATCAGGTTTTTGCGGTCACTAAAAGTGAAGAGTGAGCCAACAAGCTTTTCAAGTTCCTTGGCAATATTGTTATGCTGATGGAAGGCAGCATCATCAAATACCTTGTTAAAGATGTCAGCAGTCAGCACATGCTGGATCATCATTTCTTGTACATCATCAAAACTAACTGCAGGATTTATCTCAGCCCGGCAAAGCTCGAGAAACTGTTCACTAACCGCAACAACTTTCCTGTTTATTTTTCGGGTATCATCAATCTTCAGCCTGAGTGAATCCACTATGTTGGGGATATCAGTTTTGAAGTTATCCAATGCCTCTTCAAACTTATAGATGTATTCGTTCTTAAAAGTTACAAATTGATGGAGTATCTCATTAAGTGCGTCAGGGTCTTTTATATCAATGCGCAGTTTTTCAGTTTCCCTTTGTATAAGAACAGCACTACGCGAATCTTCAAAAAGAATGTTATAAAAAGGATATCCTTTTTTGAATTTACTATCTATTTCCGCATCAATTGTGTCTTTTTCATCCTTGCTCTCCCAAAGCCCCAGATCAAGACTAAACATGTTTTTCATCACCCCGTCAGGTATCACATATCTTCCCCTTGTACCCATACATTTTACTTCAGGGATAACCTCATAGTTGTGTTTCCGGGCGTATTCGTTTAATAAATTGAAAAAGGGGGTGCGGATACTCTGCTCATTGAAAGATTTACCATATTTGACGGCTCTTTCATAGTGGGCATAGTATTGATAAATCAGATAGAGGGACACAGGTTAGACTTCCAAAACTTAATATCAAAAACCGTTTATTAATTCGGTTAATATAGTGAAAAAATCAGATTTAGGGCAAAAATTTATTTCTGTAAATTACCCCTCATTACGGTTTTTCATTTTGCATTGGCAATCGGGACGTTACGAATATTTATTCTATCCATACGAAACCCCTGGCGGGGCAGAGGCTTTTTGGGATTCACATTTCTATTGGAATCCGTAAAATCCGTGGAACTATCTCCAACCAACAGGTTTCCAACCAATATCATTTCAGAACATTATCAAGTCATTAACAACCGGGATGCTCTCATCGCCAAGTTGACACACGCCATTATCTTATCGGGAAAGTTTCAAGTTCCACTTTAATAGTGGTTTTTCCATCTTTCCAGATTGAAGGTTGATAATAAAATGTTTTTTGGAATGTTCCTTCTGCAAGATATATCTTTACGGGAAAGTGGCAGTCTGCCGGGTTTTGTACTGTGTATTCAGTACCCCTCGAACTTGAGTTTCAAATCAGGATAATCCCAGTTAAAAACCAGGATTTAAAGTACCAACCTCAGATCCTCGCCATAAAATCGCTCTGCTATATTAAAAATCGAATCGATTTGGATGTTTCCCCTTCCAAACTGCTATGTAATATTGCATCGCTTTCTTCTGAACTTATCCTCACCCATCATATCCTGTAAAAATAGATAAGCCAGTGCCACTTGGTTAGTAAGCTGCCATTCTGTAGGTTTACCCTTGTTGAATTGGAAGGCACCATTGGAGGCACTTCAAATCCTCTGCTGCCTGCTCTCTCGTCAAAACCTTTTTATTTGAAGTGCAATGGGATTATATTTCCAACCCTTTAAAATTTGTATGGCATCATTCGCGCCCATCCTTCATCTATAAAAGATATTTAACTTCGTTGGTACCTACAAAAAAAAAAACGGGAAGTAAGTATGGGCAATTTCAATGAAGTAAGACCAACCGTGGAAGCATAAATCGGTTCCGAACCGTCATTTACCATCATCGGGAACCCATTCTCCGGCCATTAAATACCGTCATTGAGGGATATGGATATGGAACAATCGGCAAGTCCTCGGAAAAATATTTGATTGCTCTGACGGGAAATGTCTATAACCTGATAAAAATCTTCAGATTTTTCGTTGTAAACTGCCGAGACTAATGCTTTTCTCCTCGTTTTATTATCAACCACCACTGCTGATGCATCCCAAAGATAATCAATCGCAGCACCAAAGGCGAAATTCAGAAATATATTTAGCCTTATAGCAGTATTTTCCCCTTTTGGGTTTTCTGTGAATTATTCTGGTCTCTTTGGTTACAATTTTTACTATTTTATCTGGAAGTTTTAAGCTTTTCAAAACTTTCTTTTAATATCTCATCTGAATAAACCTCTGCCGGTTTTGTAACTCACCTGTTGCTCAGATAAGAAACCTTTCAGGTGCAGTGATTCAAACATCAAAATCAAAAAAATTGTTGTAAAATTCTTGGATTCATTGCAAAGTTTTGTTCATCCCAACCTTGGAAGATCATCATCACACAGACATTTGAGGATACCAGTATGCACAAAAGAGTGGAATCACCATATTTCCCCATCCTGACTCTCGAAATTTCAAATCTCTACTTCCCACGGCATCTCCACAATAATATTTCAAGCACTCGCAGCCAAAGGTATCCATTTTCACAAAAAGTAATGTTCCTTGATCTGTTTATTTTGTCACTTTTTGTAGATCAATTTCTTTACCGTCAAT